>NZ_NFJZ01000016.1 GCF_002160135.1 Lachnoclostridium sp. An196
GTAGATAGGGCAGAGGTGGAAGCACAGCAATGTGTGGAGCTGACTGTCACTAATAGGTCGAGGGCTTAACCAAGAGGTTCTGGGCAGGATGGAAGTGGAAGATAAAAAAGGTATAGACTGTATGCGATTTTCAGGGTATAGAAAAAAGGCTTAACGAATATACATTCGTTAAGCCTTTTTTGGATCTGTCTGAAATCCCGGCATACAGATAGGCCCTCCCTGCCGATTATGGAAACGGCTAATTAACACTGCGTCACTGAGCGTTGTCTTCATTTTGTTCCATAATGTAGTAAGAGATGCGCAGAACCAGCCGTTCTTTGGCATCATCCAGATTGACATCCGCTATTTTCTGAATCCGTTCCAGACGGTAAAAAAGAGTGCTTCTGTGAATATACAGAAGCTTGGAAGTCTGCAATACATTTCTCTCCCTTTCCAGGAAAACTTTCAGTGTATGAAACAAATCTGTGTGATTTTCCTGATCATACTGTTTTAATGCCAGTAATTTGGCAGAGCAGAGCAGTTCCGGTGAAAACACTTCTCCTCCTTTCTGGAGAAGATACTCTAACAGATAATCTTCAAAACGATAATACCAGTGCATACTGTGGCTGCGGCGTCCCAACTGCAGGACTGTCTTGGCCTGCAGATAACCCTGAGGAAGCTGGAAGAAATCGACGAGTTCCGAACTCGCGCCCATTTTCAGCAATTCTTCACGGAGAAGCATGGCCAGACTTCGCAGGACGTCCGAACTCCGCGCTCCGGAAGGAGACAGGTTCGCGATCACGGTAATTCTGTTATCATACAGAAAAGCGAAGCTGTTCCGGATCTGGGTTTCTATGTAGCTAAGAGTCGCGGCGGAAGAATGCATCCGGACATCCGGCTGATCGGTTTCCAGGCAAAGACACAGATAGTGATCGTGCCGTTTCCAGCCCAGAAAGGACAGACAATTTATAACGCGTGACTCATCCAGGACGCCCTGGTCCAGAAATTCACGGAAAAATTGTATCAGGTCGCCGCCCATGCCCAGACGGTACAGACTTTTTTTCCGGATAGCGTTCAAAATTACCTCGCTCAGATATTGGATAATCTGATAATGTCCGGGCAGCAAAGGTGTCTCCAGCTCATCAACGCAGATTCTTCCTTCATATCTCCCCTCATTCCAAAGATTAATATATAGAATAGGATATCCGCGCAGCTCTGCGGAATAGAGCGCAGGGCCTACTGTGCTCAATGTATGGAGATATTCCAGATCTGCCCGGAAGTCGTGGATCAGACTTAAAGGCGCAATGTCCATGCCTGTTCGGGGATCCTTATCCCAGGAAATCATTCCTGGAACTGTATGGGGACAGGAAAGGATGAAAAAATTAGAATCATGTATGAAGATTGGATTTTGGAAAATATTCAGGCACGCGTTCAGCATATTATCCAGCGGATTGGGATCGTTAAGCGCCTGGTGCAGCGATCGGTCCCACTGGAAATATTTCTCAAAGATATCCTGAGCCTGTGTAAGGACATCTGCCGGATCAGAAGCATCTTCTATGATGAGAATCTCATTTCCTGCCGCAGGTTCGTTGTCGGATGACTTGCTCAACAGAATCAGATGCAGTCCATGCATGGACGGGAGTCCGGCCGACAGGTCTTCCTCTGTGGCCAAATATACATACTGAGGCAACGGAGCAGTTTTTTCCCGATAGAGACGAACTCCTTCCAGACATGGCGTATCTGCCTGACCATGAAGACGCATGTGCTGATAATAGTTTTGAAATTCATCATACAGGATCTGCATAGTCAAATGAAATGTAAGCATGCTTGGGCCTCCTAAAATCAAAATAATATTGTTTATTATTATAACATGAACAGAATGGGTTGTGAATATTGTCCAAATATGATACTACAAAGAGTTGAAAGTATGGGAAAAAGAATGGGACTTTATGACGGATTTACGAAATAAAGTTGTCGTATTATAGTATAAATGGCAGAAGTATTGACAAGTACAAAAAGTAGGAAGGCGGAAGAAAATATGAATCAAAAAGAAGCGGCCCTGTACCTGAAACGGCTGCATTATGAGGATACAGTACAGCCGGGAACGGATGCTCTTGAAAAACTGATACGGGCACACCTGGAGCAGATACCGTTTGAAAACCTGGATGTTTTTGATTTTGGAAAAGTTCCTGATCTGAATGAAAAAGTTCTGTTTGACAAAGTCGTTGTACAAAAGAGAGGAGGAGTCTGTTTTGAACTCAATCTGTTATTCCTTTCTCTGTTGGAATGCCTGAACTATCAGGTATATCCGGTGGCGGCAAGAATTCTCTGGAACAAAACAGAAATGCCGCCGCTGACTCATGTGGGGCTGATAACAGAAGTGGAGGAAGAACTGTTCTATTGCGATGTGGGATACGGAGGGCCCGGTCCCAAAGGACTGATTGCGATAAAACCGGGAGAACAGGAAGTGGATGGCTGCAGATTCCGTTTTCTGCGGATGACGGATGGAGATTACAGGTTGGACCGTCTGCACCATGGAGAATGGAAAGCGCTTTTACAGTTTGCCGACCGCCCGGTGAGAAGGCTGGATTTCCAGGTGCTGAACTTCTACTGCGCCCGGAATCCGGTTATCATGTTCACACAAAAAAGAGTCATAAACCTGTGCACGCCGGAAGGAAGCAAGGCGCTTACAGACCTGGAGCTGACTGTACATGAAAACGGAGAGATCCGCCGGACGATATATAAAGATCTGGAAGAGCTGGAAAAAGGGCTGGAAGTTGAATTTGGCCTGCGTGTATCGCTGGCTGGCAGTATCAGGAAAGGAGAATGAATATGATAAGAAAGTATCCGAATCTGTGTAAGCCGATTACGATCGGGAACGTAACATTCCGCAACCGTATGTTTTCCGCGCCTATGAGCGGGGCGGAGATCACGCCGGAGTGTATGATCGGTCCCAAATCCACCGCGTTTTATGAACTGCGGGCAAAAGGCGGAGCGGCCGCGGTGACGGTCAGTGAGCTGATGGTGCATCCGGCCACGGACGCGTCGCATGCATATCATCTGAATACAGAGACCGTGGGATCTGTCGCCAGCTTTACTTATACGGCGGACGCGATCAAGAGACACGGGGCTGTGCCCAGCGTGGAGTTCTCCCATTCGGGACAGTATGCGGGGACTTATCTTTTGGATAAAAACAAGAAGGAAAGTATGACTCAGTACGGCCCCAGCGCCGGGACAAGACCGGACGGACTTCCGGTGACTCCATTGACAAAAGCGCAGATTGGAGATATTGTTAAAGCATACTATGACACGGCGAAGCTGGCGAAACTCTGCGGTTATGAAATGATTATGGTTCACGGCGGACATGGATGGCTGATCAACCAGTTTCTGTCGCCATACTTTAATCATCGCACGGATGAGTATGGAGGATGTTTCGAAAACCGGGTACGGTTTGCCCGCGAGGTCCTGTCCGCGGTCCGCGAAGCGGTGGGGCCGGGTTTCCCGATTGAATTTCGAATGAGCGGATCTGAATTTTTTGAAGACGGATCCGTTCCTGCCTTCTAAAGTGGCGGAAAACCGGGATGATGAGATCGTCAGGTGCCTGCGATGTTTTGTCTGTATGGCGGAAAGGGGAACGACGCAGACCCGGAGATGTTCGGTCAATCCGTTGATCGGACGGGAATGGGAAGGCAACGAGATACCGGAGGCCAGAAAGAAGAAGAAAGTGCTCGTGGCAGGCGGCGGAGTGGCAGGTTTGGAAGCGGCCTGGACAGCGGCGCGCCGGGGACATCAGGTGGTGCTGTGCGAAAAGAGCGATCGGCTGGGCGGAATCCTGAAGAGCGAGCAGGCAATTGATTTCAAGCATGAGATGTATGAGCTTGGACTTACACTTGAAAAACTTGCCAGAGAGGAGGGCGTGCAGATCCGGCTGAATACGGAAGTGACGCCGGAATATGCAGAAAAGGAGCAGGCTGATGCGCTGATCATTGCTGTGGGTTCCAGACCCATTGTGCCGCCGCTTCCCGGCATCGACGGAGATCATGTGGTCATAGTCAATAACTATTACCTGGAAAAGGATAAAGTAAAAGGCGGCGAAGTGGTAGTGCTGGGCGGAGGTCTGGCGGGATGTGAGTGCGCGATCCACCTGGCGAGAGAAGGCAGAAAAGTACATTTGGTGGAGATGCGCGGGGAACTGGCGCCGGACGCCAATATCCGCCACAGGCCGATCCTTCTGAAAGAACTGGAGGACCGGGGAGTCGTCTGCCATACAAATCATCAGGGGCTCCGTGTTACAGAGGAAGGACTCTGGTGTAAGACCCGGGGAGAGGAAGTCCTGATACCGGGCACTTCCGTGATCTGCGCCGTGGGTCAGAAAGCGAGAAGAGATGTAGTGGAGACGCTTCTGGACAGCGCGCCGGTAGTGAAGCAGATCGGGGACTGCATCCGCCCGGCTAATATTTGTATGGCAGTCTACCAGGGCTATCACGCGGCGCTGGACATCTAGGAAACATGGAATTGGAGGAAACAGGGGCGAAGACAGATGAAGTATCGGATTACATTTGTAAAAGAGGGAAAGACATACGAGGCAGAAGAGGGAATGACGGTGCTGGAGGCCGAGATAGCGGCCGGGCTGAAACCTGATGCTCCTTGCGGAGGAAGCGGAAAGTGTAAAAAATGCAGGGTACATATTGGAGGAGATGAAGTGCTTGCCTGCCAGACAGTGATCCACAGCGATCTGGAAGTGGAGACTTTGCAGGGAGATGCAAAGAATCAGATTCTGACCGCCGGATACGGCAGAAAAGTAGCGTTTCATCCTGGAAAAATTCCTGCGGATATCAGAACTCCGCTTTTGGCGGCAGTAGATCTGGGATCCACGTCGGTCGTGGCATATCTGCTGGATGGGTGTACAGGGGAGCAGCTTTCGGTGAAAAGTGTCCTGAACCCGCAGCGGCAGTATGGAGCGGATGTGGTCATGCGGAGCAGTTATGCCATGGAAAAGGGGGCGGACATCCTGAGCAGCTGCATCCGAAGGGCAGTGAATGAACTCCTCCGGGAAGCTGCGAAATCATGCGGCAGAAGCCAGGAAGAGATCGTGAAGATCGTTATGGTAGGCAATTCCTGTATGCATCATCTGTTTCTGGAGATTCCGGTTGATACATTGGTGCTGGCTCCTTACGAGCCGAGAGTGAAAGAGGCTTTGGCGCTCAGGGCATCTGATTATGGATTCCTGGTTCATCCGGAAGCACAGCTTCTGTGGCTGCCCAATATCGGCGGTTTTGTAGGGGCTGATACGGCGGGCTGCCTGCTTGCGACGGATATGGATCAGCGAGAGCGCATGACGCTGATGGTGGATATCGGCACCAATGGAGAGATGGTGCTCGGAAATCGTGAAACCGGCCTGACGGCCTGTTCGACAGCTGCAGGCCCGGCATTTGAAGGGGCAAAGATTACCTGCGGCATGAGAGGAAGCGAGGGAGCCATCGATCATGTATACCTGAAGGATGGGAAGCTGGAATTTCATGTGATCGGCGATGGAGAGCCTCAGGGAATCTGCGGCTCCGGGCTTCTGGACGCCGTAGCGTGTCTGCGCCGGACAGGCGCAGTGGATGAAAGCGGCCGCATGAAAGAAAGCTGTTATTTTACCAGAAACGTATTTATAGAACAGAAGGATATCCGGGAACTGCAGCTCGCCAAAGCCGCTATCGCAGCGGGGATCCGCCTTCTGTGCAAGAGAAAAGGAATCGGAACAGAAGATATCGAGGAACTTCTGATTGCCGGAGCTTTCGGAAATTATCTGGATCCTGCCAGTGCGTGCGCCATAGGAATGCTGCCGAAGGAACTGGAAAGCAGGATCATTTCTGTAGGGAACGCAGCCGGTGAAGGCGCCAGGATCGCGGCGCTGAATACAGACGAATTTGAACGCAGCAAGGAGCTGGCCGCAAAGACAGAATTCCTGGAGCTGGCCATGGATCCGGAGTTCCAGGATGTTTATGTGGATGAACTGGAGTTTCCGGAATAAAGACGGAGGGATAAGAGATGGAAGCATTTGAACTGGCGGAAAAGATCGTGAAGGAAGCAGGGTTTACCTGTGTGGCACTTTTGGATATAGGCACACTGGAACTGCTGGATGAAGTAAGAGATATGTGCGCGGCAAATACCTGTGGGAAATACGGAGCAAACTGGGCCTGTCCTCCCGGATGCGGGGAACTGGAAGAGCTGAGAAAGCAGATCGCCCGTTATCAGTGGGGGATCCTGGTTCAGACTGTGGGGGACGTAGAGGACAGTATGGATTTTGAGGGGATCATAGAAGTAGAAAAGAGTCATAAAAAATCATTCTATGAGGCCACGGAAAAACTGAAGGAGCAGTTTCCGGATATGTTGGCGCTGGGAGCAGGATGCTGTACGCTCTGTAAAGAATGTACGTATCCGTCACAGCCCTGCCGTTTTCCGCAGAAAAGAGTGTCGTCCATGGAATCCTACGGGATCCTGGTCAACGATCTCTGCAAAAAAAACGGCATGAGCTATTATTACGGCTCTGAAAAGATGGCATATACATCCTGTTACCTGTTCGTTTAGGTTTCCGGAGTCTGCTGTTGGTCTTCCATGTCAAGCAGATGAAAGGAAAGGAGCAGATAGAGCAGTTCATCCGGATCTGAAAAATCGGTTTTCAAGATATCTTTTATTTTATCAAGACGGTAGAGCAGCGTGCTGCGGTGAATAAATAAAGCTTCTGATGTCTTTGTTACACTCTGGTGGTTTTCCAGATAACAGCGCACCGTCTGGTAGAGCTGGGAGTGATTCGCTTCATCCGCATATTTTAGATTTAAAAGCTTTTCGTGACTGACCATGTACGCGGGAAGCTTTTTTGTTGTCTGTTCCAGCAGATACGGCAGGGCGATTTGGTTAAAATGGTGGATCCATCTGGACGGGTTTTTGCGTTTGCCGAACTGGAGCGCAATAGATGCCTGTACATACTGTCGCTGAAAATTAAAGTGTCCCAGCATTTTTCGGCTGTATCCGGCATTCAGAAGACTGTCCCGGATAAAGCTGGCCAGCTTCTGGGAGATCTCGTCTATGGACAGAGAGCAGAGATCCAGATTGATGTAGACGACCACATTGCCATGATGCTCTACGGCGCAGGAAGCGGGAATGGAGTTTTCCACATATCCGCATATGGCGCGCAGAGTAAGATTTTTGAAATCAAGGATACCTGTTTTGATCAGGATACACTGATAATAATGGGAAGACAGCCATCCGGCAGCAGAAAACTGCTGGCTGATTTCCACGTAATCGGCGCTGGGATCTGTCAGCAAAGTCTGGAATATCTGATGGAGGGAGTGAGAGGTGTCGTGGCTGTTGACCACGTTTGTAGTCAGTGCGTGGGACACCATACGGGCCAGATATTCCATAAGGAAACCAAAAGTATCGTCCAGAGGAACTTCTCCTTCGGAAATCATAAGTCGGTAGACCGTTTTCCCAAAGCGCATGATATTGACGCAGAGAGAGGGGTCTGCAATATCATTGCCCGGATAATAAAAATAGCCGATTTTGTAGAATGCCTCTTCATAGTTAGGATCCTGTTTTAAAGCATTGACCAGAGCACGGGTTTCTTCGGTAGAACCCAGCACGGAATTTCGAAGGCCGTTCAGTCGGTAGCCTCTGGATGCGACGACAGTAAAATCCATGCCGATGACCATCATAGGATTGGATATAACACGCGCAGTGCGATCCAACAGATCCTGAATCGTAGAATTGGACAGCCGTGATTCAAAAAGAGACTGGTTCCATTCTTCATAAATTGAGAAAATATACTGTAAGAAAGCCAGTGCTTCATCGGCTGTGACTTTTTCGGGAAGGATACACAGATTAGGGTAGTCCCGCTCTGAAATGGAGAACCGGGCTCCGGTCAGAACCAGCAGGATTTTCGACAACTGGTGTGAAGGCAGGTGAAAATCAGGATCATCCACCACGTAGACAGTTCCCTCATCCAGGTTTTTTTCTCCCTGATAATGGAGGGGGTATTTTAAGTGCGGTTCACTGGAAATCCAGGAGGAAACAGAGACCGTGCAGTGTTTTTTCAGATGATAAGTAATCAAAAGAGCGCTTAACTTCATGGATGGAACCTCATTATCTTAAATGTATCGGTAGATTTTATATAGCCTATTATACCTGGGAATCGGCCGGCAGGCAAGATGGTCTTCCTACAAAACGTAGGAAAGCGGAGGCAAAAATCAGCGATTGTGCATATGGCATAGAAAAAGGCTCTGTGATAAACTCAAGATGTGGTTAAATTATACAATAAAAACGATGATCTTACATAAATATTCATCAGAAGGAGGAAAATACATGATAATCATCGGTGAGAAGATTAATGGATCCATCCCAGTAGTGGCTGACGCTATTGCGAAAAGGGATGCGGAATTCATTAAAAACAGAGCAAAGATGCAGGCGGAAGCGGGGGCTACTTTTATTGACTGCTGTGCGTCTGTGCCGGAAGCAGAAGAAGTTGAGACGCTGAAATGGATGATCGACTGCATCCAGGAGGTGACGGATCTTCCGATCTCCGTAGACAGTCCCAGCGCGGACGTGCTGGCGCAGGTATTTCCATACTGCAAGAGACCGGGACTGATCAATTCCGTATCCGGAGAAGGCGACAAGATTGATAAGATCTTTCCGCTGATCGCAGATACCAAATGGGAAGTGATCTGTCTTCTGTCCGACGACACGGGAATTCCCAAAAGTGCGGCGGACCGTCTGAGAGTATTTGACAAGATTCTTGAGAAGGCGGAAAAATACGGAGTTGCCCATAACCGTATGCATATTGACCCATTGGTAGAAATGCTGTGCACTTCCGAAGACGGTATCGCACTGAATGTGGAAGTGATTAATACGGTCCGTAAGAGATGCCCGGATATGCATATTACGGCGGCGGTCAGCAATATTTCTTTTAACCTTCCGGTGAGAAAGATGATCAACCTTGGATTTACGGTACTGGCTATGAACGCGGGTCTGGACAGCGCCATTCTGGATCCGACCAACCGGGATATGATGGGTGTGATCTATGCGACGGAAGCGCTGCTTGGTCAGGATGATTATTGTATGGAATATATCAGCGCGTATCGTGAAGGTATCTTTGGACCGAAAAAATAAATATGTAAAACGGATCAGTCAGGGCTGATCTGAAGATAAAATAAAAAAATGGAGGATAAAAAAATGGCAGGAATTCAGGAAGTTTATGATCTGGTAGTAAAGGGAAAAGCAAAAGTAATCGCAGGCGCGGTTCAGGAAGCGCTGGATGCAGGATGTGATCCCACCGAAGTGCTGAACAAAGGCATGATCGCGGCTATGGACGAGGTTGGCGCGAAATTCAAAAACGGCGAGATCTTCGTTCCGGAGATGCTGGTTGCAGCAAGAGCCATGAAAAAAGGTGTAGAGGTACTGAAACCCCATCTGGCAAGCGGTGTGGCAGGAGCTGCCGGCAAAGTGGTAATCGGAACCGTTGCAGGAGACCTGCATGATATCGGAAAGAACCTGGTTGCTATGATGCTGGAGTCTTCTGGATTCGAAGTCATCGACCTTGGCGTAGATGTTCCGAAGGAGAAATTTATTGAAACTGTTGAAGCAAATCCGGATACCAAGATCGTATGCTGCTCCGCTCTTCTGACAACGACGATGCCGGCTCTGAAAGATACGGTAACTGCTCTGAACGAGGCACCGTTCCGTTCCAATATTAAGGTTATGGTAGGCGGCGCTCCTATTACTCAGGCATTTGCGGACGAGATTGGCGCGGATGCGTATACAGAGGATGCTGCATCCTGTGCTCAGAGAGCAAAAGAGATCGTTGCATAATCATTGTTTCTTCCTTCTGCGGGGATTCTGCCGTTTGGCAGGATCCCCCTTTTCTGTTTGTTTCGGTGGAAAAATCGATGAGGGCATGTTATACTGGATTTCAACAGGAAGATGCGGCGGGAATTCGCTCTGCGCCGCTGCGGAAGGATGAAAAAAATGACATATACAGAATTATGCAGGGAAGTTCGGGGCGCCAATCTGGTGTTGGTGGGAATCGGCGAGGATTTGGAGGGAGATCTGGACGGATTCTACCGGAGCCTTTCGGAGCTTCTTCAGAAAAAAGATTATTTTATCGTGACATTAAAAGACCGTGACAGTCTGGAAAAAGCAGGTTTGTTTTCAGAACAGATCACTGCTCCCCTTCAGAAGGGAGAGGACGCAGTAAGCTGGGACCGGTATCTGAACTGGCTGGGATTTACATTGAATCAGAACCTGTGTATTCTGGAGCTTGGCGTAGGATTTCTGAGACCGGAGGTGATCCGGTTTCCTTTTGAGAAGACCTGCTATTTTAACCAGAAGTCCAGGTATATCCGGGTTCATGACCGGTTCTGGCAGCTTTCTGCCGAGATCGCGGACCGGGGAGTATCCGTCGGACAGCCGCCGGCGGTATTTTTTACAGAAGGCAGAGAGGAGGCGGCGCAATGATTGCGGTTATCGATTACGATGCGGGAAATATCCGGAGTGTGGAAAAAGCGCTTCTGCATATTGGTCAGGAGGTATGTGTCACCCGCAGCAGGGAAGAGATCCTGAAAGCAGATAAAGTAATTCTGCCGGGAGTGGGTGCTTTTGGAGATGCCATGGAGCATCTGGAAGCGTACGGGCTGACAGATGTGATCCGCGAAGCAGTAAAACGTAAAACGCCGTTTCTTGGTATCTGCCTGGGACTGCAGCTTTTATTTGAGTCCAGCGAAGAGGCGCCGGGGGTATCCGGACTGGGAATCCTGAAAGGGAAGATTTTGCGTATTCCGGAAGGAGAGGGCAGGAAGATCCCGCACATGGGATGGAACTGTCTGGAGCTGTCCGGGGATGGGAGGCTGTTCCGGGGCCTGGGGAAGAATCCTTATGTGTATTTTGTGCATTCGTATTACCTGAAGGCGCAGGATGAAGGCATTGTGAAAGCCAGAACAGAGTATGGCGTGCAGATCCATGCGTCTGTGGAACAGGAAAATGTGTTTGCCTGTCAGTTCCATCCGGAAAAAAGCAGCGATGTGGGACTTCATATCCTGAACAATTTTGCCGGGTTATAATCAGGAGGACGGAAGATATGCTGACTAAAAGAATTATTCCCTGTCTGGATGTAAACAACGGACGGGTGGTAAAAGGTGTGAATTTTGTAAATCTTCGGGACGCGGGAGATCCTGTGGAGATTGCGGCGGCCTATGACCGGGCGGGAGCGGATGAACTGGTATTTCTGGACATTACCGCTTCTTCTGACGACAGGAACACAGTGGTCGATATGGTGAGTCGGGTGGCCGAGACGGTGTTCATTCCATTCACGGTAGGAGGAGGTATCCGTACCGTAGATGATTTCCGGACGATCCTGCGTGCAGGAGCAGACAAGATATCCGTCAATTCGGCGGCGATCGTGAGGCCTGAACTGATCCGGGAAGCCGCGGACAAATTCGGCAGCCAGTGCGTGGTGGTGGCCATCGACGCCAGAAGGCGCGCCGATGGAAGCGGATGGAATATTTATAAAAATGGCGGCCGTGTGGATATGGGAATCGACGCGGTGGAATGGGCCGAGAGAGTCAGCGAGCTGGGAGCGGGAGAGATTCTGCTGACCAGCATGGACTGCGACGGGACCAAAGCGGGATATGATATTGAACTGACCCGTGCGGTGGCGGACCATGTGCCGGTTCCGGTTATCGCTTCCGGTGGAGCCGGTACTCTGGAACATTTCAAAGAGGCGCTGACAGACGGGGGTGCAGACGCGGCGCTGGCCGCTTCCCTGTTCCATTACAAGGAACTGGAGATCAGCCAGGTAAAAGAGTATCTGCGGGGCTATGATATCCCGGTACGTTTATAGGAGGAGAGAAGATGGGAGCGATAAGCAATGACTGGCTGGAGCCGCTGAAACCGGAGTTTGGGAAGCCATATTACGCGAAATTATATAAGACCGTGATGCATGAATATCAGACACGCCTGATTTTTCCGCCCGCTGACGACATTTTTAACGCGTTTGAACTGACGCCGCTTTCAGAAGTGAAGGTGGTGATTCTGGGACAGGATCCGTATCATGGGGACGGGCAGGCCCATGGACTGTGTTTTTCCGTAAAACCGGATGTGGAGATTCCTCCGTCTCTGGTAAATATCTATCAGGAACTGCATGATGACTGCGGCTGTTATATACCGAATAACGGTTATCTGGAAAAATGGGCCAGAGAAGGCGTGCTGCTTTTAAATACGGTGCTGACTGTTCGCGCGCATCAGGCGAATTCTCACAGGGGAATCGGATGGGAGGAATTCACAGATGCGGCGATCCGTATTTTGGATCAGCAGGACCGGCCGATTGTGTTCATGCTGTGGGGGAGACCTGCGCAGGCGAAGAAAGCCATGCTTCATAATCCGCGGCATCTGATCCTGGAAGCTCCGCATCCGAGCCCGCTTTCTGCGTACAGAGGATTTTTCGGATGCAAACATTTCAGCAAGGCGAATGAATTTCTGAAAGAGCACGGTCTGACGCCCATCGACTGGCAGATTGAAAATCAATAGAGCTTCGACATTCTGGGGGAGATTATGGAAGCGTTAAAGAAAAAAACAAGCCGTTTTCTGTGGGGAAGCCTGATTGGCCTGATACTTCTCTGCATCGGCGTATTTGTATGGATTACGACTTTTATGCTCAGGGAAAGCGAAAACACAATCACGCAGGTGGTCAATCTTTATATGGAAGAAATGAACAGTCAGCTTCAGCGTCATTTTAGTTCGCTGATAGGAATGCGGCTGTTTCAGGTAGAGGGGATTACGGAGATCGTACCGCCTGATGGCGCGGATACGTTTGACGCCGAGCTGGCGGAGCGGCTGGAGTCCGCAGGAAGAAAAAGGGATTTTGTTTATATGGCCCTTTACAATACGGAAGGAGAAGAATTTTTAATATACGGCGATCCGGTTTCTGTTATTAATAAAGATTTTTATATTGAGGAGATGAATGGGGGCAGGCAGACAGCAGCCACGGGAGAAACAGCAAATGGAGATGTTTTGCTGCTGTATGGGATTTCTGTCGGCTTCCCTTATTCAAAGGGATATACCCTTCCGGACGGGAGCCGGTGCACGGCGCTGACAGTAGGGCTTCCTATCGAGAAACTGAATGCGGCGCTTGCTTTAAACGGAGACGGAAGTCTGGTATTTTCCCATATCATCCGCAGGGATGGCAGCTTTGTTGTACAGAATTCAGATATACCGAATAATAATTATTATGAATGGCTTCAGAACAATGCGGATTTTGGGGAGAGAGAGACGGAGCAGGTCATAGACGAGCTTAAAAATGCGGTAAACAGAGAAGAACCGTATTCCATGGTGTTTTCCATAGATGGAGAAAGAAGGCATGTGTATTGCACTCATTTGGAGAACTCAGAATGGACACTGGTGACGGTCATGCCTCATGGAGGACTGGACGACGCGGTGGCGGGCCTGGGAGGAAGCCGGATCTCTGTGACACTCGCCGGATGCGGACTTCTTCTGGCGGCCACACTTGTGATCTTTTTTATATATATGGGAATGTCACGGCGCCAGATAGAAGCGACAGAAAAGGCCCAGAGAGAAGCAGAACGGGCCAATCTGGCAAAAAGCGAGTTTCTTTCCAATATGAGCCACGATATCCGCACCCCCATGAATGCCATTGTGGGAATGACGGCGATTGCTTCCGCCAATATCGACAAGCCGGAACAGGTGAAAACCTGTCTGCAGAAGATTACTTTATCCAGCAGGCATCTTCTGGGCCTGATCAACGATGTGCTGGATATGTCGAAGATTGAAAGCGGTAAACTGAATCTGAATACAGAGCTGGTCAGCCTGAGGGAAACTATGGAAAGTCTGGTCAGTATTGTCCAGCCTCAGGTAAAAGCAAAGGGACAGTCTTTTAATATTTCGGTGCAGCATATTTCGTCGGAACAGGTGTTGTGCGATGGAGTGCGCCTGAATCAGATACTGATCAATCTTTTGTCAAATGCTGTAAAATTTACTCCGGAAGGCGGAAGCATCAGTGTCGCGGTCACCCAGGAACTTTCGCCAAGAGGAGAAAAATGGGTACGTACGCATTTTCGGGTGAAAGACAATGGAATGGGAATGACGCCTGAGTTTCAGAAGAAGATCTTTGAGTCGTTTGCGCGCGAGGATACCAGAAGGGTACGGAAGATCGAGGGCAGCGGCCTGGGAATGGCAATTACAAAATATATTGTGGATAAGATGGAAGGAACTATAGAAGTTCAGAGTAAGCTGGAAAAGGGTTCGGAATTCCATGTGACGCTGGACTTTGAAAAGGCGGAAGTACCGGAAGAAGAAATGTCTCTGCCGGCATGGGATATGCTGGTGGTGGACGATGATGAACAGCTTTGCCGGGATGTGGTGCATTCCCTGGATGAACTTGGCGTTCACGCCGAATACGCACTGAACGGAGAGACCGCGGTGCGGATGGCGGAAGAGCGGGACAGAGAAGGCCGGGGTTATCACATTGTTCTTCTGGACTGGAAGATGCCGGGAATCGGCGGCTTGGAGACAGCAAAGGAAATGCGGGGGAAAATCGGGAATCATATTCCGATTCTGCTGATTTCGGCTTACGACTGGTCTGATTTTGAGGAAGAGGCGAAAGCGGCGGGCATCAGCGGTTTTATATCCAAACCTTTGTTCAAATCCGCATTGTATTACGGATTGGAGCCGTATACGGGTTCTGAATGTCAAAGAGAGGAACCTGTGGAGGCGGAAGAGAACTTTGGCGGAGTACGCCTTCTGGTGGCGGAGGATAATGATATTAACTGGGAGATTGCAAATGAATTATTGTCCGCAAGAGGATTTGAGCTGGAGTGGGCGGAAAACGGCCGCCAGTGCGTAGATATGTTCATGGAAAATGAACCGGGATATTATAAGGCCATCCTTATGGACCTTCGTATGCCTGTGATGGATGGATATGAGGCGGCGAAAGCCATCAGGAATCTGGAAGAACGTCCGGACGGAAAAGAGATTCCGGTTATTGCCATGACGGCAGACGCGTTTGCAGAGGATGTCAGCCGCTGTCTGGAATACGGTATGAATGCGCATGTGGCGAAGCCGCTGGACATCGATGAGCTGGTGAGGACGATCAAGAGGCTGCTCTGAGTTTACAACAGATTTTTTATTCATTTGAAAAAACGGAACTGTTTTGACACAGTTCCGTTTTTGGGGTTTCAGGCAATGCCTGTTATGCTTCTTTTCTCTGTTCTTCCTTTTCTTCTTTGTGAAGATTCTTGAACGCGCTGCTCAGCATGAGTTTTATCCGGTTGAGCTGGTTCACTTCGCTGGCGCCGGGATCATAGTCGATAGCCACAATATTGGAGGATGGGTGGCGGCGGCGCAGTTCCTTGATCACACCTTTTCCGACGATATGGTTCGGCAGGCAGGCAAACGGCTGTGTGCAGACGATATTCGGCGTGCCGCCTTCGATCAGCTCCAGCATTTCGGCTGTCAGGAACCAACCTTCGCCGGTCTGATTTCCTAAAGAAACGATGTCTTTCGCCATATCTGCCATGTGGTCGATATTGGAAGAAGGAGTAAAGTGGATACTTTTCTTCAGGGCTTTATTGGCCGGAGCGCGGAAAAATTCCAGAGCCCGGATGCCCAGGCGCCCCATCATGGCTCCTGATTTTTTCTTCCCCAGATAGTGCGCTTTAAACTCCGTGTTTTTGAAACAGTAAAGCAGGAAGTCCATCAGATCCGGAACAACTGCTTCAGCCCCCTCGGCTTCCAGAAGGTCAACCAGTCCGTTATTGGCGGATGGCGAGAATTTTACCAGGATCTCGCCCACAATGCCCACGCGCGGTTTGACTTCATTGGTCACCGGTATATTGTCAAATGTTTCTACAATCTCGCTGCAGAGCCGCTTGAATCCTTTCCAGCTCGGATGCTTTTTCATAAGGAACGACTTGCAGCGCTCGTTTAACTGTTCATGCACCCGGTCGGCCTCGCCAGGAACAGATTCATAAGGCCGGGTGTGATAGAGTACCCGCATAAAAAGATCTCCGAATACAAGAGCGTAGATGCCTTTAAACAGCATCTCCGGCGTGAACTTGAAGCCGGGGTTTTTCTCCAGACCGCTCAGGTTGATGGAGATGACCGGGATATTGGGATGTCCCGCGTTCTCCAGCGCCCGGCGGATAAAGCCGATGTAGTTGGAGGCCCGGCATCCGCCTCCGGTCTGAGAGATCAGGATGGCGGTCTTGTTCAGGTCGTATTTACCGGACAGCACTGCTTCCATAATCTGACCGATGACGATCAGGGACGGGTAGCAGGCGTCGTTGTTCACATATTTCAGTCCCAGATCCACTGCGGTTCTTCCTGCGCGGGGAAGCACGTCGATGTGATAGCCGCAGGAGCGGAACGCCGTTTCCAGCAGATTGAAGTGGATCGGCGACATATCCGGGCAGAGAATCGTGTAATCTTTGCGCATATCTTCCGTGAAGATGACCCGCTGGTAAGCGGAAGATACGACGGTCCGCTTTTCCTGGTTCTTTTCCCGTACCCGGATCGCCGCCAGCAGGGAGCGGATACGGATACGCGCCGCGCCCAGGTTGCTTACCTCGTCGATTTTCAGGCAGGTGTAAATCTTGCCGGAACCTGTCAGGATCTCATTTACCTGATCGGTGGTGACTGCATCCAGTCCACAGCCAAAGGAATTGAGCTGCACCAGATCCAGATCGTCCCTGGTCTTCACAAAATTTGCCGCCGCATACAGGCGGGAGTGATACATCCACTGGTCCATGACACGCAGGGGGCGTTCCTCTTCGTGAAGATGGGAGACGCTGTCCTCGGTCAGGACTGCCAGCCCGTAGCTGTTGATCATCTCTGAGATACCGTGGTTGATTTCATTGTCAATATGGTAGGGGCGTCCTGCCAGCACGATGCCGTGGGCATGGTTCTCCTCCATCCATTTCAGTGTTTCTTCCCCTTTTTTGCAGATATCCAGGCGTGTCTGGCGCAGTTCTTCCCATGCTGCCTCCGCGGCTTCGGTGATTTCCTCCGCCGTCATGCCTTTCTCCCCTTCAAATTCTTCGATTAACCGCTTCGTCAGGATTTCCAGACTTTCAAAACTCAGGAACGGGTTGCGGAAGTCGAAGCGGTCGGACCGCAGTTCTTCCATATTGTTCTTGATGTTTTCCGCGTATGAAGTGACGATCGGGCAGTTGTAATGGTTGTTGGCATCCTTGAACTCGTTGCGCTCATACGGAATGCACGGATAAAAAATGAACGGAATGTTGTGCTGCAGGAGCCATTTTACATGGCCGTGCGCCAGTTTCGCCGGATAACATTCGGACTCGCTGGGGATCGATTCGATGCCCTGCTCGTAAATCTCGTGCGTGGAGATGGGCGACAGTACTACCCGGTATCCCAGCCTGGTGAAAAACGTGAACCAGAACGGATAGTTTTCGTACATGTTCAGGACTCTCGGAATTCCCACCAGTCCGCGGGAGGCTTCCTCGTCTGTCAGCGGTTCGTAGGAGAACAGACGCTGGTTTTTATATTCAAACAAGTTCGGCGCGTGATGCTCGTTCTTTTCTTTTCCAAGTCCCCGTTCGCAGCGGTTGCCGGAGATGTAGCGCCGTCCGCCGGAGAATTTATTGATGGTCAGACGGCAGTTGTTGGTGCAGCCGCGGCACTTGGTCATGGAAGTGGAGTATTCCAGTTTCTCCATCTCTTCTCTGGACAGCATGGTCGTCTGCTGGCCTTCATAACGCTCACGGGCGATCAGCGCCGCGCCGAATGCACCCATGATTCCGGAAATGTCCGGACGGATGACTTCACATCCGGCGATCTTTTCCAGGCTGCGCAGAACCGCGTTATTGTAGAACGTGCCGCCCTGGACGACGATGTGTTTCCCGAGGGATGATGCATCCGATATTTTGATAACCTTAAACAGCGCGTTCTTGATGACGGAATAGGCAAGGCCGGCGGAGATGTCGTCCACGCCCGCGCCCTCTTTCTGCGCCTGTTTCACACGGGAATTCATAAATACAGTACAGCGGGTTCCCAGGTCAATGGGATTCTCGGCGAACAGAGCCGCCTGCGCGAAATCCTGAATGGAAAGATTCAGAGATTTTGCAAAGGTCTCGATAAAGGAACCGCAGCCGGAGGAACATGCCTCGTTGAGCTGTACGTTGTCTACGGTATGATTTTTAATGTGGATGCACTTCATATCCTGACCGCCGATGTCCAGGATGCAGTCCACATCCGGATCGAAGAACTGCGCCGCATAGTAGTGGGAGATTGTCTCCACTTCGCCTTCGTCCAGCATCAGGGCGGCTTTTACAAGCGCTTCCCCGTAGCCGGTGGAACAGGAACGGACAATATGCGCTTTTTCCGGAAGCTTGGAAAACAGGTCCTTCAATGCTTCCAATGTGATATGTAAAGTGCTTCCGTTGTTGTTGTTGTAGAAAGAGTAGAGCAGGGATCCATCCTCGCCCACCAGCGCGATCTTGGTGGTGGTGGACCCGGCGTCGATGCCCAGGAAACAGTTCCCTTCATAATCTTCCAGGCTGCGTTTCTGTACCTTCGCTCTGGAATGGCGGGCCTCAAAGGCATCAAATTCTTCCTGGTTGCGGAACAGCGGATCCAGACGTTCTACCTCGAAGGCAATCTGTATTTTGCTGTGCAGCTTTGCGATGATATCCTGTGCCGGAATTGCTTTTTCCTGCTTGGACAGGAGCGCGGAGCCGGACGCTGCGAACAGGTGGGAAAATTTCGGGATGATCGTGTGTTCCTCGTCCAGATTCAAAGTCCGGATAAATGCGGACCGAAGTTCGGAGAGGAAATGAAGCGGTCCTCCCAGGAACGCCACATGTCCCCGGATGGGCTTTCCGCAGGCCAGACCGCTGATGGTCTGGTTGACAACAGCCTGAAAAATAGATGCAGCCAGATCTTCCTTGGTCGCTCCTTCATTGATCAGAGGCTGGATGTCGGTCTTTGCGAAGACGCCGCACCGTGCCGCGATGGAATACATGGATTTGTAGCTTTTGGCATATTCGTTCAGGCCGGAAGCGTCGGTCTGCAGAAGGGACGCCATCTGGTCGATGAAGGAACCGGTGCCGCCGGCGCAGATGCCGTTCATACGCTGCTCCACGTTTCCTCCTTCAAAATAAATGATCTTGGCGTCTTCCCCGCCCAGCTCGATGGCCACGTCGGTTTTCGGGGCGAAGGTCTGCAGTGCCTCGGAAACGGCAACGACTTCCTGTGCAAACGGAATATCCAGATATTGCGCCAGGGTCAGCCCGCCGGATCCGGTGATGACCGGATATACGTCCATGGGACCCAGGGCCTCCACGGCGCGCTCCAGGAGCATGGCGAGCGTTTCCTGGATATTTGCAAAATGTCTTTCGTAATCGGAAAACAGAATGCGGTTTTCCGGATTCAGAACTGCAATCTTAACGGTAGTGGAACCGATATCGATTCCCAAACGGTAACATTTGTTCATAATTGGCAGCTTTTCTGCTTTCACCTCACATCTTTTCTTCTGTAATTTGATTTCATTTTGAACCACGGTATATTATATGAAAAGTATGCGGATGAGTCCATAAAAATTTTGTAAAGATTTGCGGATGTATAAATCAATCCCAGTTCATTGACAAACAGCCTGGGAAAATCTATAATGTGACTTGAACGTGCATCCGGCCGGAAGATCGGCTGGATGCACAGTTATACTATGGCAGGCCGCAGGCCGGCGGGAAAGGAATGTTTCTATCATATGAACTGGATTGATAAGCTGGAACGCAGGTTCGGAAAATACGCGATCCACAATTTGATGTATTATATCATTATACTATATGCGGTGGGATTCGTACTGAATATCGTGGCGTATGGTTTCTATGAGCAGTGGCTGTGTCTGGATGCGGCGGCTATTCTGCATGGGCAGATCTGGAGGATATTCACTTTCTTGCTGATGCCGCCTACAGGAAGTTTTATTTTTATCCTGTTCTCATTATATATGTATTATTTTATGGGAAGGATGCTGGAATATCAGTGGGGAGCATTCCGGTTTAATCTGTATTTCTTTTCGGGAGTACTTCTGCATGTGATCGCATGCCTGGTTGTTTACCTGGTTTTTGGATGGAATCTTTCACTGGGGACTTATTACCTGAATTCTTCTCTGCTGCTGGCATTTGCATTTTTGTATCCGGATGTGGAATTCCTGCTGTTCTTTATTCTTCCGATCAAGTGTAAATGGATCGGCATTTTTTACGGACTCTATTTTGCAGTGGCGATCATATCCGGATTCATTGTCAGCCCGTTCAGCCCTTCCGGAATGGCCCTGATGCAGGTCGGAATTTTTCCGTCTGTGGGCACCAGCGTGGCGGCGCTGGTATCGCTTTTGAATTTTGTGATTTTTTACCTGTCTGCGAACCGGAACAAGTTTTCTCCGAAACAGGTACAGAGAAAGAGGACTTATGCGAAGAAAGTCCGCACGGCTTCCCAGAAGAGCGCCCATCATCGCTGCGCAGTGTGCGGCAGGACGGAGGCGGACGGGGATGATCTGGAATTCCGCTTCTGCTCCAAATGTGTTGGAAATTATGAATATTGTCAGGATCACCTGTTTACGCATGAACATCGAAAGTAAATTTTGAAAATAATGATAACGGCGGTGCGGCTTTTTGGCCGCACCATTTTTTCACGCTTTTTTTTGCATGACATAGGATAAAATGAGGAAAAAACAGAAAGGATTTTGAAAGTTGGAAGAATATCAGAGATGTTCCTGTACCAGAGGAATGAACAGGGAAAATAATTTTCCGCCGGCAATGGCATATGTGCCCTGGCAGCACTGGCACAGAGTATACGATCTGGATAAAGCGCTCGCCTGCGGTACGATCTTCCCGGAACTGGATAAACCGTTTCTGGGTGTGAGGGGAGGGTGCAGGTAATGGCACAGAGACAGCCTACCAGGAAACAAATGCTGTCCTGGATCAATATGGTCAGCTTCGCGGTGGTGGAAGCCAATCTGTACCTGGACACCCATCCCGCAGATCCAACAGCGCTCGCTTATTTCCGCGAATACAGCCAGCTTCGGAGACAGGCGCTGGACGACTATGCGGCGATCTACGGACCGTTGACCTTGGACACCGCTCCCGCAGGGCAGGAGCAGTGGGAATGGATTAACCAGCCCTGGCCCTGGGAAGGAGGCGCGTGCTAGATGTGGAATTATGAAAAAAGACTGGAGTATCCGATTAATATTACCAAGGCAAATCCTAAGATGGCACGGCTGATCATCTCCCAGTTCGGAGGTCCCGACTGCAAAAAGATAGAGTGATGGTATTGTCCGGACGCCGGAAAACGATCTGAGACAAAAATGAGCGGAGAAGCTCGTTTTTTTCATTTTCAGAGATTTTGTCGGAGCGCAGAATAGGAAGAGAGCGCTTTAACCGGGCAGGACATGCGGGGGCTGTTTCCAGCTGTTCCAGGACTTTGTCGTTAAGCCAGGCAAGGGACACCGAGTGGCTGACAGAGCACTGCCCCCTGGCATAGCGGCAGCATTGCAGATATTTGCCTCTGACGGACTGGGTGAGTGTGGCACCGCAATTTCCGCACCGTACCAGGCCGCGGAGCATGAAATCGGCAGGGGATTGGCGCGCGTGAGGCGGAAGACAGCGCCGTCTGGAAGCAAGTGTCTGCTGGACAGACAGAAAAACCTCTTCACATATCAGAGGAATATGTTCTCCTGCTGTCAGGGTCATCTCCTGCTGTCCGGGATGCATCCGTCTGCGCAGTTTGCCGGTATAGGTCGGATTGGAGAGAATATAGTCGACAGTGCGGCTTTGAAATGGCTTGCCCCGGTTAGTGCGTATGCCTGCGGCGTTGAGTGCAGCGGCAATCTGCCGGGAGGATTTGCCGGCCAGATAATCCTGGAAAATTTGGGGGATCAGAGAGGCTTTTTCAGGATCCGGGACAAAGTGGCCGTCTCCCATGCGATAGCCGAAAGGAGGGACAGAGACGACGCCTCCACGGGAGAACTTTTCATTCATACCTCTCCGGACTTCTTCCGCCAGATTGAGGCTGTAGTATTCGTCCATAGCTTCCAGCAGAGCTTCAATGAGTATAGAGGTGGGATCTTTGGAGAGCTGTTCGGTGATGGAGATCACTTCAATGCCGCATTCTTTGCGCAGCATGGACTTGTACAGGATGCTGTCCTGGCGGTTCCTGGCGAAACGGGAGAATTTCCATAACAAGATCACATCGAAAGGACGGGGTTTTTCTTTTGCGTCAGAAATCATGCGCATGAAGGCGGGACGCGTCCGCGCATGCCGGCCGCTGATTCCTTCGTCCAGATAGATGTATTTTTCCGGGAGAAGAATCTGATGAGCGTCTGCGTAATCCCGAATCCTGCCAAGCTGGCTGTCGGGTGAATATTCTGTCTGTTCCTCTGTAGATACACGGATATAAGCTGCGCCTGTCTGCATAATCCTTTAACTGCCGCCGGAGCGGCTGTTCCGGTTTTATGTCTAATATATGGGGCAAGGGACGGCTATTTGCAAAGAGGATGTTAAGATCCTGTTCATTTTGTTGCGGTTTTCGACAGGTGGTGCTATATTGGATTAAGATTTCGTAAAGACAGAAAAAAAACAATTAAGATTTTGTCAAGAATTCGGGAGGATAGAGAAAGCATGAACATTATCATAGCCGGATGCGGGAAAGTAGGTTCCACATTGGCGGAACAGCTTAGCAGGGAAGGGCATGACATTACGGTGATCGACCAGAAGACAGACGTAGTCCGGCACATGGCGGATGAAGCGGATGTACGCGGGGTCGTCGGCAACGGAGCCAGTTATAATATTCAGAAAGAAGCAGGAATTGATGAAGCGGATCTGCTGATCGCAGTGACCAATGCGGATGAAGTCAATCTGCTCTGCTGCCTGATCGCGAAAAAAGCAGGAGGATGCAAGACGATAGCCAGAGTGCGGAATCCTGTATATCATCAGGAAATCGGTCATATAAAGGGAGAACTGGGATTGTCGATGGTGATTAATCCGGAGTTCGCGGCAGCTTCGGAGATTGCCCGGCTGCTGCGTTTTCCTTCGGCCATCGAGATCAATACGTTTGCCAGAGGAAGGATCGAGCTGCTGCGCTTCCGGGTGGAGAAATCCAGCCCGCTTGCCGGCAGAAAACTGAAAGATATTTCGGAGCTGACCCAATGCGAGGCGCTGGTCTGCATCGTAGAGAGGGGAGGAAAGGTTATAATCCCGGATGGAGAAATGGAACTCCAGGCGAATGACACGATTTCTATTGTGGCTTCTCCTTTGAACGCAAGCCGTTTTTTCAAATTGATGGGTGTACAGACCAATCAGGTGAAAAACACCATGATCATCGGAGGCAGCAAGACGGCATATTATCTGGCGCGCAGGCTTCTCGCCATGAAGATCAAAGTGAAGATTATTGAAAAGGATATGAGGCATTGTGAAGAACTCTGCGAACTGCTTCCGCAGGCCATGATCATCCAGGGCGACGGTACGGATCAGGGGCTTCTGGAGGAAGAGGGACTGCGCGACGCGGAAGGGTTTGTAGCGCTGACAGATATGGACGAGGAGAATATTATGCTTTCTCTGTACGCCAAGAGTATGAGTCATGCAAAGAAGATCACAAAAGTGAATCATGATACTTATGACACGATCATAGACACGCTGGATATCGGCAGCCTGATCCACCCTAAGCATATTACAGCAGAGAGTATTCTCCAGTATGTGCGCGCCATGCAGAATTCCATCGGAAGCAATGTGGAGACACTGTACCGTCTGGCGGACGGCAGGGCAGAAGCGCTGGAATTCATTATTAAGGAAAGCGGAGATGTCACAGGCATACCTTTGCAGGAACTGGAACTGAAGTCGCATCTGCTGATCTGTGCCATCAACCGGAAGGGAAAGACGATCCTCCCCAGAGGACAGGACACTTTGATGGCAGGGGATTCCGTAGTCGTGATCACGACCAGATGCGGAGAGCTGAAAGATATCAAGGACGTATTGAAAAAGCAGGAGACTGCTTCTTTGTACAGCAGATAAGGACGGGAAAACAGTTATGAATTTGAAAATGATGCGTTATATTGTCGGCGCCCTGGTGCAGATAGAGGCGGCTTTATTTTTGATCCCCATATTGACGGCGGTTGTCTATCAGGAATGGGGATGTCTGCAGGTATTTGGGGCAACGGCGCTGTTTTGTCTGGCGGCAGGCCGGCTGGTGAGAGGAAAACGGCCGGAGGACGCCACGATCTTCTCTTCGGAAGGTTATACGACAGTAGCTTTGTGCTGGATCGTCATGAGTATTGTCGGAGCGATTCCCCTGTGTGTGAGCGGCGCTTATCCGAATCCCTTTGATGCGCTCTTTGAGATCGTGTCCGGCTTCACGACCACAGGCGCGACGGTGGCCACGGATGTGGAAGCGCTGCCCCGTTCTATTCTGATGTGGAGAAGTTTCTCCCACTGGATCGGCGGTATGGGGGTGCTGGTTTTTATGCTGGCGATTCTTCCTATGGGAGCGTCCGGTATGTATCTGATGAAGGCTGAAAGCCCGGGGCCGTCCGTGGGCAAACTGGTTCCGAGGGTAAGGAGTACGGCGAAGATTTTGTATGTAATCTATCTTTTTCTGACTGTGCTCCAGATGATTCTTATGATTCTGTTCGGATGCCCGGTATTCGACTCGATTAATCTTACGTTTGCCACCGCCGGCACCGGAGGTTTTTCCGTGCTCAACAGCGGATGCGCGGATTATAATACGGCAGTTCAGATTATTCTGACGGTTTTCATGATTCTTTTTGGTGTGAATTTCAACGAGTATTTCCTGATTTATTGTAAAAAATGGAAAGAAGCGGTGCATTGCGAGGAAGTCCGCGCTTACCTGGGCATTATAGCGGCGGCGGTGATCATGATCTCGTTTAATATCTGCCATATATTTGGAAATATAGGCGAGACGGTGCTTCACGCGGCCTTTCAGGTGGCGTCCATCATCACGACTACCGGTTTCGCCAGCGTGGACTTTGACCTTTGGCCGGAATTTTCCAGGGAGATCCTGCTGCTTCTGATGTTTATCGGCGCGTGCGCGGGCAGCACGGGAGGCGGCATCAAGGTATCAAGGATTGTGATTATGGCAAAGTCTGTGCTGAAAGAACTGGCTTATATCCTTCATCCCCGGAATGTGCGAAAAGTCCGTTTCGAGGGCAAAATAGTGGAACATGAGACGATGAGATCCGTTAATGTGTTTATGGTAGCTTATCTGATCATTTTCGTGACTTCTGTCCTGTTGGTATCGCTGGACAATTTCGACGGCATAACGAATTTCTCGGCAGTGGCTTCCGCATTCAATAATGTGGGACCGGGACTGAATCAGGTGGGACCCGTCCGGAATTTTTCCATCTATTCCAATCTGTCCAAGCTGGTGCTCACGTTTGATATGCTGGCAGGAAGACTGGAAATCTTTCCCATGCTGATTCTGCTTCTGAAGATCCGCGGAAGGAAGAGATGGAACTGATCCGGGAGAAATTTCTGTGTGGGCATGCTCAGATATTGATTTTCTGAAAACTTTCTTGTTAATAATTTAATTATCGGAAAATCTCTTTTCAACAACATAAAGACATGGTAGAATGAAGCAAAGAATACGGAGGAGAAGGACATTCGCCTCCGTATTCTCGTATAGAAATCATATGCATCGCATATGTCTTTAAACCATTATAAAGGAGGTAATTTATGGCAAGAAAGGAAGAGAGCAGGGCAGAGGAGCCCATGAGCGCGGTGGAACTGCTTCAGCAGAAGATCGAGGCCATGAAAGAAGCACAGAAGGTGTTTGCCACCTTCACTCAGGAGCAGGTAGACAGGATCTTTTTCGAGGCGGCGATGGCAGCCAACAAACAGCGTATTCCGCTGGCAAAGATGGCGTGCGAGGAGACCGGTATGGGCGTAGTCGAAGACAAGGTGATCAAGAATCATTACGCGGCAGAGTATATGTACAACTCCTATAAAAATGTGAAGACCTGCGGCGTGATCGAGGAAGACACTTCCTACGGCATCAAAAAGATCGCGGAACCCATGGGACTGGTTGGAGCGGTGATCCCGACCACGAATCCTACTTCCACGGCGATCTTCAAATGCCTGATCTGCCTGAAGACCAGGAACGCGATCCTGATCAGCCCCCATCCTCGCGCAAAGAAATGTACGATCGAAGCGGCAAAGGTTGTACTGGACGCCGCGGTGAAAGCCGGAGCGCCGGAAGGCGTTATCGGATGGATCGAGGAGCCTACGCTGGAGCTTTCCAATATGCTGATGAAGTCGGCGGATGTGATCCTCGCCACAGGAGGTCCCGGCATGGTCAAGGCGGCATATTCTTCGGGAAAACCCGCCATCGGCGTGGGTCCGGGCAATACGCCGGTTATCATGGACAGCAGCTGCGATATCCAGACGGCTGTGTATTCCGTGATTCATTCCAAGACATTTGACAATGGCATGATCTGTGCGTCTGAGCAGTCTGTGACCGCCCTGGCGGACATTTACGATGAGGTCAAGGCAGAGTTTGTGAAGCGCGGCTGTCATGTGCTCAGTCCGGAGGAGCTGGATAAGATGCGCAAAATACTTCTGACGGAAGCAGGCACGGTAAACGCGAAGATCGTAGGACAGAAAGCGGCCACGATCGCGGAGCTGGCAGGCTTCCAGGTGCCGCCGGAGACAAAGATTCTGATCGGCGAGGTGACGTCGGTGGATATCTCCGAGCCGTTCGCTCATGAGAAACTTTCTCCGGTACTGGCACTTTATAAAGCGCCTGATTTTGAGACGGCGCTGGATATGTCCGAGCAGCTGATCGCGGACGGAGGATACGGACATACTTCGTCGCTCTATATCCATCCGTCCCAGACCGGGAAGATGGCAATGCATGCGGCGCGCATGAAGACCTGCCGTATTCTGGTAAATACACCTTCGTCCCACGGCGGAATCGGAGATCTGTACAATTTCAAGCTGCCCCCGTCGCTGACTCTGGGCTGCGGTTCCTATGGCGGCAATTCGATCTCCGAGAACGTAAATGTGAAGCATCTGATCAATATCAAGACCGTTGCCGAAAGGAGAGAAAATATGCTCTGGTTCAAGACCCCGCCGAAGGTTTATTTCAAAAAGGGCTGCCTTCCGGTGGCGCTGGACGAGCTGAAAACATACTACAACAAAAAGAAAGCGTTTATCGTGACGGACGGTTTCCTGTTCGGCAGCGGTATGACGAAGCCGATCACGGACAAGCTGGACGAGATGGGCATTACATATGCGTGTTTCCATGAGGTCGCTCCGGATCCGACCCTGCAGACGGCACAGAAGGGCGTGGAGCAGCTCCGAGCCTTCGAGCCGGATGTGATCATCGCCCTGGGCGGCGGTTCCGCCATGGACGCTGGCAAGATCATGTGGCTCATGTATGAGCATCCGGAATGCAGGTTCGAAGATCTGGCCATGGATTTCATGGATATCCGCAAGAGAGTCTATGTATTCCCGAAGATGGGCGAGAAGGCCATGTTTGTGGCGGTGCCCACTTCCTCCGGTACCGGTTCCGAGGTGACGCCGTTCGCGATCATCACCGATGCGGAGACTGGAACCAAGTGGCCTATCGCGGATTATGAGCTGCTTCCGAATATGGCGATTATTGATACAGATTTCATGATGACGCAGCCGAAGGGCCTGACCAGCGCCTCCGGTATCGACGCGCTGACCCATGCGCTGGAGGCGTATGTGTCGATCATGGCGACGGACTTCACCGACGGACTGGCACTGATGGCGACGAAAAATATCTTTACCTATCTGCCGCGCGCATACGAGAAGGGCGCGGGCGATCCGATCGCCAGAGAGAAGATGGCCAATGCGTCCACGATGGCAGGTATGGCGTTTGCCAACGCGTTCCTGGGCGTCTGCCATTCCATGGCGCACAAACTGGGCGCTTACCATCATCTGCCCCACGGAGTGGCAAACGCGCTGCTGATCGAACTGGTGATGCGCTACAACGCGGGTCCGGCTCCGGTAAAGATGGGTACGTTCTCCCAGTATCCGTATCCGCACGCGAAGGAGAGATACTGCGAAGTGGCGAGATTCGTCGGTATTCCGGGCAAAGACGATGATGAAGTATTTGAAAACTTTATCAAGGCGATAGCGGAACTGAAAGAGAAGGTCGGCATCAAGAGAACGATCAAAGATTACGGCGTCAAGGAAGAAGATTTCCTGGCAACGCTGGATGAGATGGTGGAGAACGCTTTCAATGACCAGTGTACCGGCGCCAACCCAAGATATCCGCTGATGTCCGAGATCAAAGAGATCTATCTGAAAGCATATTACGAGGGATAACGTCCTTTCTGTAAAAGACTGCGGCGCGCAGGCGGGTACCGTCTGCGGCGCCGCATTTTTGTGTGCCCGGCGGGATCATGGAGGCAGGAGTCTGTCCGGAAACTGGTGTCAGATGCCGGGGATTCTTAAATTGACAGAAGCTGCCGCGTATAGTATACTAACTGTACTAGGACGATTAATACAGTAGAACGGAGGAATAGATATGATCCTCATAGATTATTCGGACCGGAGGCCGATCTATGAGCAGGTGACGGAAAAGATCGCGGAGCTGATCATCCGGGGCGTACTGCCGCCGGAGAGCCAGCTGCCTTCCGTGCGCAGTCTGGCCATGGATCTGTCTATCAATCCCAACACGATCCAGAGAGCGTATCAGGAACTGGAACGGAAGGGTTACACCTATTCGGTCCCGGGAAAGGGGAGCTTTGTCTCGCAGAAGACAGAATATCTGGAAGAGCAGAGGGAGAATATCCTGGAAGAACAGCGGAGGCTTGCAGAAAAGGCCATGTGTCTGGGGATGGATCCGCGGCTTCTGAAAGAAGTGATCGATCAGTGTGAAGGAGGGGAGAAGGCATGATTGAGACGACCGGGCTGGCCAAATCTTTCGGAGAGATTCTGGCAGTCAACCACATCACCACAAAGATCCGGGACGGGGCAGTCTTCGGCCTGGTGGGGACGAATGGAGCCGGAAAGAGCACGTTTCTTCGGCTTTTGTCGGGGGTGCTGCGCCCGGATGAAGGGACGGTCCTTGTGGACGGGGAGCCGGTGTACGAGAGGCCGCGGACGAAGAGCCGCATGTTCTATATATCGGATGAACAGTATTTTCTCCCGGGTGCCACGCCGCTGGAGACGGCGTCCCACTACCAGCTGTTCTATCCGGATTTTCAGATGGAACGCTGCCGGAAGCTGTTTGAGAGCTTCGGGCTGGATGAAAAGAGAAAGACCGGCACCTTTTCCAAAGGGATGAAGAAACAGGTGTCCATCATCTGCGGGATCTGCTCCGGGGCTTCCTACCTTCTGTGCGACGAGGCGTTCGACGGTCTGGATCCGGTCATGCGCCAGGCGACAAAAAGCCTTTTCGCGGGCGAGATGGAAGAGCGGAATTTTACCCCGGTCATCGCTTCCCATAATCTTCGGGAACTGGAAGATATCTGTGAGGATGTGGGACTTCTCCATGCGGGCGGCATTCTGCTGTCCGGCGAACTGGAAAACATGAAACTGAATATACACAAAGTGCAGTTTGTGCTGAAAGAAGAGGTCCCGACACAGGAACTTTTTGCGCCGCTGGAAATCCTTGCCGATGACCGCAGAGGGATGCTTCACACGGTGACGCTGAGGGGAGACCGTGAGACGGCGGAGGCGAAGATCCGCGCCGCGGAGCCGGTGTTTTATGAACTCCTGCCCCTGTCTTTGGAGGAGATCTTTATCAGTGAAACGGAGGTGGCGGGATATGACGTCCGGAAAATTATTTGTTAGGATTCTGAAGACAGACTTTAAGCAGCGGGCGTGGAGTCTTCTGCTGGGACTTATCGTATTTTTTCTGTGCCTGCCTGCCGCATACCTGCTGATGCTGGGAAGCCAGATAGGAACAGACCCGATCCGCGCCATGAGAACGGCGGAGGAGTTGTTACGCTCGAGTGGATCGCTGATGCTGCCTTTTGTTACGGTGGCGGCGGCATGTATCTGCGCGCCGGGAGGATTTGCCTATCTGCATAAAAGATCAGGTACGGACTATTATCACAGTCTGCCGGTTCGGAGAGAAACCCTGTTCGCCGCCAAATATGTGAACGGTATCCTGATCTATCTGCTTTCTTTCGGGATCAATCTGCTGCTTACGCTTCTGCTGGCCGCTGCCGGTGGCGGCGTGACCGGAGAGGTGCTGCGGGGCGCCGCGTGCATGTTTGCCGGTCATATGACGGCATATCTGATGCTGTATTCCATCGCGCTTGCGGCCACGTTCCTGACGGGGAATCTGCCGGTCAATATCCTGATGATCGGTTTCTTCTACTTATATGGTATTTTTGTACGGTTTCTGAGGGTATGCCTGATGGACTCCTTCCTGCGCACCTACGTGCATAGTTCATGGCTGGAAGATACGGGAACGATTCTGTCGCCGCTGTGCTTTTATACCGGTCTGACTGTATATGGAGAAGGATGGCCTGTGCATGTACTGACCGGTCTTCTGGTCGCCGCCGGGTTCAGCGCGCTCGCGCTGCTTTTGTACCGGGTACGTCCGTCGGAGGCTTCGGACCGGGCGCTGGCGTTTCCCTGGATGCGGCTGCCGTTCAAGTTTCTGGTGTGCGTCCCGGCGGGCCTGATGGGAGGCTGGTTCTTCTATTCCATGAGGATGAGCATGGGATGGTACCTCTTTGGAACCGTGGTGCTCTGGCTGATCTCCAGTGTCTTTATGGAGATGGTGACGGCGCTTTCCTTTCGGCAGGGGTTTGCCCACTGGAAGAGTTCTGCCCTGTGTCTGGCAGTTTCCGGATTTGTACTGCTGGTATTCGTGCAGGACCTGACGGGATATGATGCTTATCTGCCCCGGAAAGATTCTCTGGCACATATGGCGGTAAACGTAAGCATGCTGGACACAGAGCAGGACGCCTACAGCTGGGGAGAGGACGGGCTTCCGTATTATGAATCCATAAACTCTTACCGGATGAACCATATGCGTCTGACGGATCTGGACGCGGCATATGATCTGGCGGCAGAGAGCATTCAGACTCTGGAGGCGGACGACAATGAGCAGCAGATGGATGGGAGTTGGATAACGGTTTGTTTTTCCACTAAAAGCGGGCGAAAAATCTATCGGCAGTATCCGCAATGCAATGAAGAACAGGTACGCCTTTTGGCCCAGGTGTATGATTCGGAAGAATACAAGGAGGGCAGTTTCTCCATATTGACGGACGAAGAACATCTGGAATACTACAAAGGAATCCATTACCGGGATTTCCTGGGGCAGGAATACGAACAGACACTGTCCGCCCAGGATATGGAAAGAGTCTATGAAGCGTTCACCGCAGACCTCAGGGACGCGTCTCTGGCCGACAGTTTTACGCAGGAGATCGGGACCTTAAGTTTCCGGATCGAGAGAGATTCCTGGTATGGCGACTATGACAGCACGCTGGGGTCTTATCCTGTGTATGCGGACTATGAACGTACGCTGGCAGCTCTCGATGACTTGGGAATACAGACGGTGTGTGATCCGTCGACAGTGATAACAGTGGACGTGGACGATTATGACGACGAGTACAGCGGACAGGTAACGACATACACCTATACAGATCCGGAAGAGATCCGCCAGATCTTTCCCTGCCTGAGAAGCAGGCGGGCAGACTGGTATTATGATACGGACTCGCTCTATGTCTACGGGGTCAGGGCAAGGGTGACACTTGCGGGGGCGCAGAATGAGTACGATTATCAAAACTATGATCTTGCCCTTTCGGAACTCCCGGATTTTCTCCGGGAGGATCTGGGGCTGGATCAGGCGCCGTAAATCCTATCTTTTCGCAGTCGGGAGGTCCCGATGGGGAGCTGGGCGCCAGCATGCGTTATTTGTCCCAGCGGTTCGCCATGCCGTATAAGGAGTGCATGGCGGTGCTGACCGACATAGGTACTGAAGAACTGGCGCACCTGGAAATGGTCTGTACCATCGTCCATCAGCTGACACGGGGGATGAGCATGGAAGAACTGAAAGAATCCGGTATTGACGCCTACTATGTGGATCATACCGCCGGTATCTGGCCCCAGGCTGCGTCGGGGGAGCCGTTCTCCTCGTCTACGTTCCAGTCTACGGGAGATCCGATCACCGACCTCACGGAAGACCTCGCTGCGGAACAGAAAGCTCGGACGACATACGACAACCTGATCCGTCTGGTGAAAGATCCGGAGGTCCTGGATCCGCTGCGGTTCCTGCGGGCGCGGGAGATCGTGCATTTCCAGAGATTCGGTGAAGCCCTGAGACTGGTGCAGGATAAACTGGATTCCAGAAATTTCTATATCATGAACCCGGCGTTCGATACGGGTACCACAAAATCATAAAAGAAAAACGCTGCTCCATCTGCCGGGTACGGGAGAGGAGCAGCGTTTTTATCTTTACTGGAAAATGGAGTCCATACAAATCCCTGTGAAACATTGAATTCCTGCGGATGATATGATAATCTTTAGATGTTGGGAGGAAGCCGCCATATAAACGTGCAGGCGTGTCTTCCAGGCTCGCTGCCTGCGGGAATAAAATGATTTCGGAGGTGTGGTATGGCGCTTGAGAATAAATTAGGACTCACAAGTTCAGCGGATCTTGCCCGTGAGGAAGAGCGTATCAGCAAGAAAAAGGCTGCGGAACTCTTTGGAGACGGTGTGCTTGATAAGCTGGAACCCGGGAAATTTTCCTCGCTCCAGGCCATACACAAATACCTTTTTGAGGAGATTTACGACTTTGCCGGAAAAATCAGAACGGTAAATCTCGCGAAGGGTAATTTCCGTTTTGCGCCTTTAATGTATCTTGAAACAGCACTTGGAAATATTGATAAGATGCCGCAGTCCACATTTGATGAAATTGTTGAGAAATATGTAGAAATGAATATTGCCCATCCATTTCGGGAGGGAAACGGGCGAAGCATGCGTATCTGGCTGGATCTGATGTTTAAAGCTGAGCTTTATAAGGTCGTTGACTGGAGCAAGGTTGATAAAGAAGATTACCTGCTCGCCATGGAACGCAGCCCGATTAAGGACATCGAAATAAAATATCTGTTAAAGAATGCCCTGACGGATGATATTAACAGCCGCGAGGTTTATATGAAAGGCATCGACCACAGCTATTATTACGAAGGTTATACGACGTTTAAGACGGAGGAATTGTTGTGAATTTAACAGAAATGTCTTCTGACGGAAAAGTGGCATATTTGATAAAGCCGATACTAAAAGTGCTGCAGGAAGCAGGTGGCCAGCTGGAACGTTCGGAAATCAAAGAGCGAATTGCCGATTTGGATGATCAAATAGCGGAATTTTCTGAAATAGTTAAAATCTCAAAGAAAACAGGCAAGACATATAAAGAGTTCAATTTTAAGTTTAATTTTGCTATTAAAGATTTGCTCTTTAATAAATGGTCTGTACCATTGTCCATCAGCTGACACGGGGGACGAGTATGGAAGAACTGAAAGACCCCGGTGTTCGATACGGGCACCACAAAATCATAAAAGACAAAACGCTGCTCCATCTGCCGGGTACGGGAGAGGAGCAGCGTTTTTAGTAAACCTTCAGAATATTCATATCCAGCCATGCAGGACAGGGAAGGCAGCCGGGAGCCAGGGGTTCGCCGCTGCCGCAGATCTTTTTTTCTTCTTTGACAAGGATGATTCCGATGTCCGCGCAGATCAGGTGTTTCATGTATTTTCCTGCATTTTCCGATACCAGGCCGGTTTTGACGAAGCCGATGGTTACCGTGAGATCGGAGCGGACTGCCAGTTCTGCTTCACCGGTGTCGCCGTTCATGCCGCTGTTGATGTCCACGCTGATGATATAAGAACCGGAAGCATTGATCTCTTCGATGGCGCTGCGGTAATGTTCACGGAGAGCGCCGTGAAAACCGGTACCGAGCAGACAGTCCACTACCCTGTCATAGCCTTTCAGGCAGCCGGGGACAAAGGGGCAGATCGGAATTTCCGCTTCTTTGCATTTGCCGGCATAGTAGGAGCTGTCCTCTGAGAGATGGGAGCCGACGGTAAATACAGTACAGTCATACCCATGTTCTTTGAGAATACATGCCAGCGCGAAACCGTCGCCTCCGTTATTGCCGGAACCGGCCAGGATGGCCGTGTGATTCTGCCATCTTGCGGCCTGAAAGACGCCCAGGGCAGCCCGGCGCATCAGTTCCAGGCCCGGAACCAGGTGAGCGATGGTGTAAGCATCGCTTTGGCGCATATTTTCAACAGATATACAATCGATCATATCATCCTCCATTAGTATTCAGAAGAAAGGTAAAGGTGCGGTCATCAGACCGGTCCGCGTCAAAATGATAGTTCAGCCGGTCAAAAGATTTGATGGCTTCCGGATCTGTGATCTGGTTTTCTGCCATATAGCGTACCATCTCTCCGCGGGCCATCTTGCATATAGTCCCTTTTTCCACCACCTTGCCGTCCTTTTCTTCTCCAAATATGCAGGTGATGAAACGGACAGAGTCCGGCAGATATCTGGACACGCAGATGCTGTATTCTTTGGAAGCCAGATTGACGATGCAGTCCGTTTCCGCAAAGAGCGCTTCGGCAAGCCGGCTGTTCCAGTAGGCGTAAAGGTCTTTGCAGTGATCTGTTTTGAGCTTTGCCTGCATCTCCAGCCGGTACGGGGTCACGCCGTCGAAAGGCTTCAGGACGCCGTAGAATCCGGACAGGATACGCAGATGCTCCTGCACGTAAGCAAACTCCCGGTCGGTGAAGACACGGGGAGCCATATACTGATACTGGATCCCTTCATAGGACAGGATCGCAGGAGTCAGGCGGTTACGCAGATCCATGTGCTGCAGCCGGTCCATATTCAGCGACGCGATCTGATCATTGCATTTCCAGAGCTTCTTTAATTTGTCATAGGACATGTTCTGCATTCTGCTGCAGAGTTCTTCCGTACTTTCCAGAAACATGGGCAGATCTTTCCAGGCCAGATTGTCCGTGTCCACATTCATTTTCTTGGCGGGAGAAATAATGACGATCATGCTTTCTCTTCTCCGGTCAGGTATTCCAGAATCTCGGCGGCATTCGTATCCGGCTTGACTTTGGGCATGACTTTCTCAATGTTTCCCTGTTCATCGATGATATAGGTAGTCCGGACGACGCCCATACTTACCTTGCCGTACAGTTTTTTCTCCTTCCATACGTCATACGCCTGGATGGCCTGAAGCTCAGGGTCGGACAGCAGGATGAACGGCAGGTCATATTTCTGGGCGAATTTCAGATGGGAGGACACACTGTCCTTGCTGACGCCGATGACGGTCACGTCCATGGAGCGGAACCGGTCATAAGCCGCCGCAAAGGCGCATGCCTGTCTGGTACAGCCCGGAGTGTTGTCCCTGGGATAAAAATAGAGAACGACTTTCCTGCCGCGAAAATCCGACAGGCTGACGGGATTGCCGTCTTTATCGGGAAGGGTAAAATCAGGTGCTTTTGTGTTTGTTTCCAACATGTCTTCATCTCCTTACAGTATCTTAGAAATAATCTAACATAGAAGAACTGTTTTCGCAATGATATCTCTCTGGACTCGACCGGGAATACCCTTTATAATATAAACAGAATAAGGCAGGAGGAGGCCGGATTATGCAGATAAAAGAAACAGAGAAAGTGACCGCTCCCTGGAGACGTTTTTTTGCCCGTTCTTTTGATCTTTCCGTCTACAGTGTGATCTGGAATACATTTCTCACACTTGCTGTCAACCTTCATTTAGAGAGCAGGACCGGTCTTTCATGGACTCTGGCGGAACTGATCGCATCTGCGTGTCTGATGTTTCTCATGGAACCTGCCCTTCTTACTCTGACCGGAACGACTCCGGGGAAATTCCTGTTTGGAATACATGTCAGCGGGACGGACGGCGACCGGCTTCCCTACGGGATGGCTCTTGCGCGGACGTGGGGTGTTTTCGGAAAAGGGATGGGATATTTTATCCCCGGTTATCAGTTGTTCCGGCAGTACAGATCATATAAAGAATGCAAGAATGGAGAGATGCTTTACTGGGAAATGGATTCTGTTCTTTGCCTGGACAGGAGGTTCCTGCCGGCGCGGGCCGCGGTTTATCTGGCGTCTTTTGCCGTCTTTGCAGGAGTGAATTTCTGGATCAACCAGTTCGGTGCGGTTCCGGTTCATCGAGGAGACATCACAGTGGCGGAATATTGTGAGAACTTTAACCGGCTTCAGGATTATTATGGTATTAAGGCTCCGCTGAATTATCCGCAGGAAGGCGTTCTGCTGGTAATCGTGGAGGCAGGCGGACATTCCGCTGCCATGCGGCTGAAAGAGGATGGAACCTGGGAAAAGGGCGAGAGTACGATTATTCTGCCGTCCGGAGAAGAATATCCGGAGCTTCCGCTTATCCGGTTTACAGAAGAAGGGGGCGTGATGACGGGGCTTCATTTTACCATTTCCTGTCCGGATGGAAGTCAGTGGATTCCTTCTTATGGAGATCTGCTGTCTCTGTGCTCTCTTTCCTGGATCTGCGCGCAGGAAGATTACTCTGTATTCTCCATGCCGCCGTATAAAATCAGGGAAAAGGTCATGGACAGCGCGAAATTCTTTGAAAATTTTTCTATCGCTTCATCGGGCGCCGAAGTGGACTGCGAGATGGATTATGAAGGGTATTCTTATGCCTACGAATATCTGTCGGACTGGTCCGGGACCAATTTCCTCGTTCCGGATCATGGGACGGACGCCGGGTTTACGCTGAAATTTTCATTGGAAAAGGAGAAAGAATCATGTACGAACTGATACAGGTTTCAGAACACAATTATTATATTCAGTGTCCGGCGAAGATCGGACTGATAAAATTGAATGATACTGAGGTATGCCTCATTGACAGCGGAAGCGACAAGGATGCGGGAAGAAAGGTGCGCCAGATCCTGGACGCGAACGGATGGAAGCTGCGTGCGATCTACAATACGCATTCCAATGCGGACCATATCGGCGGCAACAAGTATCTGCAGGGACAGACGGGATGCAGGATCTATGCGCCCGGGATCGAATGTGATTTTACCAGTCATCCGATCCTGGAGCCGGCTTTTCTGTATGGCGGATATCCGTGCAAAGATCTCCGGCATAAGTTTCTGCTGGCTCAGGAAAGTAAGGCAGAGCCTCTGACCGGGGAAGTACTGCCGGAAGGATTCGAGCTGATTCCGCTGCCGGGACATTTCTTCGATATGGCGGGATTCCGGACGCCCGACGATGTGGTCTATCTGGCGGACTGTCTGTCCGCCAGGGAGACGCTGGATAAATATCAGATCGGATTTATCTATGATGTGGCCTCTTACCTGGAGACACTGGAAAAAGTGAAGACGATGAAAGCGAAGCTTTTTATCCCTTCTCATGCTGCTCCGGAAGAGGATATTTCAGATCTGGCTCAGTACAATATAGACAAGGTCCGGGAGATCGCCGGACGCATCCTGGAGATCTGTGCGGAACCGCTGTGCTTTGAGACGATCCTGCAGAAATTATTTACAGAGTATGGCCTGACCATGAACTTTGAACAGTATGTGCTGGTGGGCAGTACGGTCCGGTCATATCTGTCGTGGCTGAAGGATACGGGAAAGCTGAATGCCGGATTCGACGGCAATCTGCTGCTCTGGCAGCAGGCGTGAGACCTGTGCGGGGGGGAGGCTGAAAATCAGTCTTCCCCGTTTAAAATGATCTGGTCTTTGTCCACCCGGATATCGCTGGAGTAAAAGGTCCGGAGCGCCTGGATGAGATATTCGGTATCTTTGACGCCGGCCGTCTCGTAGGAAGAATGCATGGCCAGCTGGGGAAGGCCGATATCCACAGTCCGCATGGCTGCCTGCGCGATGGACAGATTGCCCAGCGTGGAACCTCCGGGGATGTCGGAGCGGTTCACGAAATCCTGGCAGGGAACGCCGGCCTTCCGGCATATGCTCCGGAAGACAGCGGCGGTGACGCCGTCGGTGGTATATTTCTGGTTGGCGCTGTGCTTGAGCACGATACCTCCGTTGATGCAGGGGCGGTTCACCGGATCGGCTTTGCCGGGATAGTTGGGATGAACCGCGTGGGCATTATCGGCGGAGATCATGAAGCTGGAGGCAAGGGCGCGCGGCAGCGCTTCCCGGTCAGCGCCCATGCTGTCGAAAATGCGCGTAAGGGTATCTTTTAAGAAGGTGGAAGAGGCTCCCTGACGGGTGAGGCTTCCTACTTCTTCGTTGTCAAAGACGCAGTGGATGCGGATCTGTCTGGTATTTTCACTCAGAAGCAGCCCTTTCATGGATGCGAAAGCGCACTGCAGGTCGTCCAGTCTGGGAGCGGACAGAAATTCTTCGGAAGCGCCCCAGACCGTGCCTTCCATCCGGTTGTAGAGGAAGAGATCCATGCCGCAGATATCCTCTTCCCTGACGCCTGCGGCGTCGGCTGCCAGTTTTTCAAATTTTCCGGCGGAATCCGGTCCGCCGAACAAGGGCAGCAGCTCTTCCTGGGGATTGTATTTGTGCCCCTCATTGGCGCTGCGGTCCATATGGATCGCCAGGCTGGGGATCATCAGGAGATCACGGTCAATATCCACCAGGCGTGTCTCAATCCTGGAACCGTTTTTCACCAGCAGACGTCCCGCCGCGGACAGGGGGCGGTCAAACCACGGAGATATAAGCATGCCTCCGTATTTTTCTACATTCAGTTTTATGTATTTTTTCTCCGCGTCTATCTCCGGATGTTCTTTGATCTTGAAAGTGGGAGAGTCGCTGTGGCTCGCCGTGACCAGGAATCCCCTCTCGCCGTGGGACGGAAAATGCTCAGGGAGTGCAAATGCGATCAGAGCGGATCCGTTCCGGGAGATCATGTATTTTCCGCCTTCTCTTAATTCCCATTTGTCTTCTTCATAAAGTTTTTCATATCCGCCGGCAGCCAGTTCCTGCTCCATGCGGCAGACGGCATGGAAAGGGCTGGGGCTCTGACGGATGAAAGAGAGAAGCTCACAGGCAGATTTATTCATAATGAAGTACCTCTTTTCTGTTAAAATATTGTTTGCTGTCCATTGTATCACATTTATGGCCCCGTATACAGCGCCATATTTCCCCTCAGGGTATCCACGCAGATGGTGAAAAATTCCCTCACCATATAATGGGGCAGGGATGCCGCGGGAAAATCAGCGGCAATTCCATATAAATGGATCTCCGTGTCCGGACCGGCGTCTTCTTTGGCGGCCCGGGAGGCCAGACAGAGAGAACGGAATACATGAAAATCGCTGGTGACGATGCCCACGGACAATTCCCCGGCGTCTGTGTCTTTCAGGAGAATAGGCAGACTGAACTGCATATTCTCCGCGGTAGTCGTAGAAGCGTCTTCGGTGAGGATGCGGTCGGAGGTTACTCCTTTTTCCAGCAGCCAGTTTTCCATGGCGAAGGCCTCGGTGACGGATGCGGAAGCATTCAGCCCGCCTGTGACCAGCACTTTGGCGTCCGGATTGTCTTCCAGACAGACCAGAGCGCGTTCCAGGCGCAGCTCCAGAGTATGGGAGGGGCGTCTGCCGTTCAGGCCGGCGCCGAGCACGACTATATAGTCCAGATTCTCCGGGGCAGTCTGCGCCATACCCCACAGCACCATTCCCTCTACCACGAGGAAGAAAGCCAGGCCGGCGGCCAGACAGCCTTTTACGGCGGCAACCAGTATGCGGGGCGTGTTCCTGATCAGCGGCAGCCTGTCCCAGAAGGCTATGAAGAGCAGCAAAAGGGACAGGAGCAGCCAGAAGGGGAGCACCGACAGGCGGAAATGATTATGGACGCCCAGCCACAGATAATATCCCAGGCTGAGGAGAGACAGCGGGATACAAATCCTTTTTTTCATATGGGATTCCCTCATCAAAAGTTTAGATATGCCCTGACTATAACATATGGACGGCCGCGGGACAACGGGGGAAGGAAAATTCTGAAAAAATGTGTTGCATTTTCGGAAAATATCAGGTATAATAATGCACGTTATCGGGGTATGGCTCAGTTTGGCTAGAGCGCACGGCTGGGGGCCGTGAGGTCGCAGGTTCGAATCCTGTTACCCCGATTCTTTCTTTGAAAATCAAGTTTTTGCAAACAGCATATCTGGCATTAACTAGAGTTACCGCTCTAGTTTTTTTGTTTTTACCACATTTTATTAACGGAATTGTTTGGTTGAAATCTGATTTTGAACATGATATTATAAATAAACGTACTATAAGGGAATTGCAGAGAAAAGCGATATAAGAAATACAAGGTAAGGAGCTGTAGACGTACGATGAAGAGACCTTTTGTAACCAAAGAACAGATTGAAGAGATCGCAAAGACTTATCCGACGCCGTTCCATATCTATGATGAAAAAGGGATCCGGGAGAATGCCAGGGCCCTGTATGAGGCGTTTTCATGGAATCCGGGATTTAAGGAATATTTTGCAGTGAAGGCCACTCCGAATCCGTTTCTGATGCAGATCCTGCATGAGTACGGCTGCGGCAGTGACTGTTCTTCCATGGCGGAACTGGTGCTGTCGGAGGCGGCAGGCATCACGGGCCGGGATATTATGTTCTCTTCCAATGATACTCCGCCGGAGGAGTTTGCCTGCTGTGAAAAGCTGGGAGGAATCATCAACCTGGATGATATCACGCATATTGAAGCAGTGGAAAGGGCGGTGGGTTATCTGCCGAAGACCATGAGCTGCCGTTATAATCCGGGAGGGGTCTTCGTCCTGAGCAACGGAATCATGGACAACCCCGGAGATTCCAAATACGGGATGACCGAGGCGCAGATCTTCGAAGCATTCCGTATTATGAAAGAAAAGGGTGTGGAGCATTTCGGCATCCATGCATTTCTGGCAAGCAACACTGTGACCAACGAATATTATCCCATGCTGGCGAAAGTGCTGTTTGAACTGGCAGTGCGGTTGGCAAAAGAGACCGGCGTACACGTGGCCTTCATCAATCTGTCCGGAGGAATCGGGATTCCTTACAGACCGGATCAGGAAGCCAATGATATCCGGGTGATCGGAGAGGGAGTCCGCAAAGTATATGAAGAAGTGCTGGTTCCGGCAGGCATGGGGGATGTGGCGCTCTATACAGAGCTGGGCCGGTTCATGCTCGGACCTTACGGCGGGCTGGTGACCCGGGCGATCAATGAGAAGCACACCTATAAAGAATACATTGGTGTGGACGCCTGTGCGGCGAATCTGATGCGTCCCGCCATCTATGGCGCTTATCATCATATTACAGTTCTGGGTAAAGAAGATGCTCTCTGCGACCATGTATACGATGTGACCGGTTCTCTCTGCGAGAACTGTGATAAGTTTGCCGTGGACCGGAAACTTCCGAAGATCGATATGGGAGATTATCTTTTCATCCATGACGCGGGAGCGCACGGACATTCTATGGGGTATAACTACAACGGAAAACTTCGGTCGGCGGAACTGCTGCTGAAAGAAGACGGATCTGTGCAGATGATCCGCAGAGCGGAGACAATGAACGATTATTTTGCCACGCTGGATTGTTTTGAGATCGGGAAAAAGCTGATTCATCGATGAAAATGACAGGGGAATACTGCCGGACATCGCATCCTGTCCGGCAGTTAAAATTTTCTTGCATTTTAAGAAAACCTATGATACACTATCATAGTTGATACGCAGGAGTGGCGGAATGGCAGACGCATCAGACTCAAAATCTGACGTAGGTGACTATGTGTGGGTTCAAGTCCCATCTCCTGCACTTGTGCAAAAAGCCTTCCTGGATAGCAGGAAGGCTTTTTTGCACCAAAAAAGAAAAGGGGTGAAAAGATGAGTATACGAAAGAGAATTGCAAAGGGCGTCATGGCGCTGCTTCCGACGGGAGTGTTTCTGACTGTACAGTATGCATTTATTATCTTTGTGATGGTTCTGGTGACGGCTTTCATCGCCATTGGCAGCCCGGGTATGGACGCAGGCGCGCTGGGACAGAGCGCTTCAGAGCTTCTGCTCGGCTCCGTGATGGATATTCAGGTCATCGCGCAGTTTTTGACTCTGCTTGTCACGGCTCCGTGGTTCTTTTTCGCGTTTGTCTATAAAAAAAGGAAGATCAGGATACTCCGGGTATTTCGTCCGGACAGACTGGCAGGCATGGTGATTCTGAGCGTTGGATTTTACCTGGTAATCAACTGTTATATGGCGGTATTTGAGTGGGCGCTGCCCGGAGTGATGGCGGATTATCTGGAACTGGTGGAAGAAAGCGGGATAGCCGGGCTGACGCTGATGTCCACCATTGCCACGCTGGTACTGGCGCCGTTAGGAGAGGAGATCGTCTATCGGGGGCTTACGCTGGGATATCTGGGGCAGACCGGCATGCCTTTCTGGGCGGCAAATATCCTGCAGGCGGCGGCTTTCGGTTTGGTGCATATGAACTGGGTGCAGGGCGGATACGCATTCCTTCTGGGAATCCTGCTGGGATATGCATATCGGAAGTCCGGTACTCTGGCGGCCCCGATTATCCTGCATATGCTTTTTAATTTCTGCGGAACCTATCTGGCGGGGGCGCTGGATGCTTTGCCGGGCGGCGTGTGGTGGACCGGCATACTTTTGATTGTCATGATTTTGTGCACGGCGGCAGGACTCTGGCTGACTTTCCGGGGCCCGGAATGGGGAAATGGACAGGAGTGACGATATGAACTGCAAAGAGGTGCAGCGGCAGCTTGTGCCGTATATTAACGGAGAACTGCAGGAAAAGGCAGAAGAAGAATTCGTCCGGCATGTCCGTCACTGCCCGGACTGTTATGAAGAACTGGAGGTATATGCCACTGTCTTCGCCGGCATCCGTCAGCTGGACGGAGCGGAGGAAAAGATCGATTACAGGACGCTGGTGGAGGATACGCTGGAGAATTCCGAGGAAGATGCGAAGGACGAGCGGTTTTTTGCTCTGTATTCCTTCCTTTTGAAGACGGCGGCTACGGCGAGCCTTTTCTATATGATTGTGAGGTTGTTTTTCTGATGAGCGAAAAGATTGTGCTGATAGATGGACACAGTATTATCAACCGGGCGTTTTACGGGATCCCGGATCTTACGAATGAGGAGGGACTGCATACCAACGGAATTTATGGGTTCCTGAATATTATGTTCCGGATTCTGGACGAGGAGCATCCGGATTATCTGGCGGTGGCGTTCGACTTGAAAGCGCCCACGTTCCGTCACCAGATGTATGAAGCGTACAAGGGAACCAGAAAGCCTATGCCGGAAGAGCTGCGGGAGCAGGTTCCGGTGCTGAAGGAGCTGTTGCGGGCCATGGGGATCCCTCTGCTGATGCAGGAAGGATATGAGGCGGACGATCTTCTGGGGACGGTAGCCAGAAAGAGCGAGGCCAAAGGCATGGACGCGGTCATTGTTTCGGGAGACCGGGATTTGCTTCAGATCGCCACAGACCGGATACTGATCCGTATCCCGAAGACGAAGCGGGGAACCACGGAGATTGAGAATTATCATACACAGGATGTACTTGATGCCTACAAAGTGTCTCCTTTGCAGATCATAGAACTGAAGGCTCTGATGGGAGATTCATCGGATAATATTCCCGGAGTGCCGGGCATCGGAGAGAAGACGGCCACGAATCTGATCGTGACCTACGGCAGTGTGGAGAATGCGTATGCCCATGTGGAGGAAGTCAGACCGAACCGCGCGAAGGAAGCGCTGAAGACGCATTATGATATGGCGGTAATGAGCAGAAAACTCGCCACGATCTGTGTGGATGCCCCGGTGGAGATGGACTGGGAGCAGGCGCGGCTTGGAGATCTGTATACGCCGGAAGCATACGAGTGGTGCAAAAAACTTAACTTCAAAAAATTGCTGCAGCGTTTTGAAACGACAGACCTGGATATTCCGGAAACGGAAAAGGTATCGGATCTTGGCAGAGCGGAAGAGATCTTCCGGATGGCTTCAGAAAAAGACAGACTTGCGTTCGAGATCTGCCGGAATGAAAACGGTATGGGCGTATCGCTGGCATTCTCGGAAAAAGAAGCCTGTTACCTGTCCGCGGAAGGTTTTATGACAGAAGAATATCTGTTGGACAAGCTTTCGGAGATGATCGATAAAGTGCCTCTTTGCGGGACTTCCGATGTGAAAAAGCTCATGAACGATATCCATGTGGAAAAAAGAGAGCATCTGTTCGATGTGGAGATCGCGGCATATCTGGTCAATCCTCTGATTGGAAACTATGCTCACGAGGATCTGGGGAAACCCCATGCGGCCGGAACGACTTTCCGGAAGATGCTTTCTCTGATGGAAAAGCTTTCGGAGGCAGACATGAAAAAACTGTTCGACGAGATAGAGATGCCGCTGGTGTTTACTCTGCATGATATGGAGAAAGCGGGTATGCGTGTCAACGCAGAAGAACTTCATGCCTACGGGGAGGCTCTGACAGGGCGGATCGGGGAACTGGAAAGCCAGATCCATCAGGCCGCGGGGGAAGCGTTTAATATTCATTCTCCCAAGCAGATGGGAGTGATCCTTTTTGAAAAGCTGGGGCTGCCCGGAGGGAAGAAGACCAAGACCGGTTATTCTACTTCGGCAGAGGTGTTGGAGAAGCTGGCTCCGGATTATCCTATCGTGAAAGATATCCTGGAATACCGGCAGCTTACAAAGCTCAAATCTACCTATGCGGATGGTCTTGCTTCCTGTATCGCGGAGGACGGGAGGATTCACAGCAGTTTTAATCAGACCATCACCGCTACGGGACGGATCAGCAGCACGGAGCCTAACCTTCAGAATATCCCGGTTCGGATGGAGCTGGGGCGCCTGATCCGCAAGGTGTTTATTCCTGAAGACGGATATATATTCGTGGACGCGGATTACTCCCAGATCGAGCTGAGGGTGCTGGCGCATATGTCCGGAGACGAGAAGCTGATCGAGGCATACCGGCAGGCGGAGGATATCCATCGGATTACTGCTTCCCAGGTGTTTCATGTGCCGCTGGAGGAGGTAACCCCGCAGCAGAGACGGAATGCAAAGGCGGTGAACTTTGGGATCGTATACGGGATCAGTTCTTTCGGACTGAGCCAGGATCTGGATATATCGCCCAAAGAGGCCAGGGAGTATATTGACCGTTACTTTGAAACCTATCCGGGTATTAAAGGATTTCTGGACGGACTGGTGGCGGAAGCAAAAGAGAAAGGCTATGCCACGACCATGTTCGGCAGACGCCGTCCGGTACCGGAGCTGAAATCGTCCAATTTTATGCAGCGCTCCTTTGGGGAACGTGTGGCGATGAATTCGCCGATTCAGGGTACGGCTGCGGATATTATCAAAATCGCCATGGTGCGTGTGCATGACCGGCTGCAAAGAGAGGGCTTCCATTCCCGGCTGATCCTGCAGGTACACGACGAGCTTCTGATCGAAGCGCGAGAGGATGAAGCGGACCGGGTGGAAGAGCTTCTGCGCAGGGAAATGCAGCAGGCGGCAGAATTAAAGGTGCCTCTGGAGATCGATCTTCATCGGGGCAATAACTGGTATGAGGCGAAATAAATGAAAATAATCGGAATAACCGGAGGCGTAGGATCCGGAAAAAGTATGGTACTGGAGTATCTCCATGAGCGGTACGGGGTGCCGGTGATCCAGGCTGATCTGGTGGGACATGAGGTCATGGAGCCGGGATTTCCGGCGTATGACCGGATTTGCAGCGAGTTTGGAGACGGCATTCTGGATGCGGACGGCAGGATTGACCGGAAGAAGTTGGGAGGGATCGTATTTGCTGATCAGGCTCGGCTTCAGATTCTCAACAGTATCATACATCCGGAAGTGAAAACGGAGATTTTAAGAAGACTCCGGACGTATGAAGAAGAAGGATACGTTTATGCGGCTGTGGAGGCCGCCCTTTTTCTGGAAGAAAATTATGGTGCGTTTTGTGACGAAACATGGTATATTGATACCAGTGAGGAGATCCGCCGGAAGCGGCTGAAGGAAAGCCGGGGCTATACGGACGGGCGGATCGATCAGATCCTGCGGGCCCAGCTTGGCAGGGAAGAATACCTGGCCAGATGCCAGGTGGTTATAGAGAATAACGGTACGGCCCGGGAGCTTAAGGACCGGATCGACAAAAGGATGAGACAGTAGATGAGATTGTGCAGTATTGCCAGCGGGAGCAGCGGAAATTGTATTTACACAGGAAGTGACAGCACCCATCTTCTGGTAGACGCCGGGATCAGCGCCAAAAAGATCGAGGCGGGTCTTAGGGAGATCGAACTGGAAGGAAAAGATATTCAGGGACTTCTGATCACGCACGAGCATTCGGATCATGTGAAAGGAGTCGGGATTCTTGCAAGAAGGTACGGGATGCCGATCTACGGGACAGCGGGTACCATCGGTCAGATGAAGGCCATGTCGGGACTGGGATCTATCGATGAAAGTCTGTATCATGTGGTTCGTGCGGACGAGCCTTTTACTATCGGGGATGTGGAAATCGAACCTTTTGCTATTTCTCATGACGCGGCGGAGCCGGTGGCCTATCGTTTCCGCTGCGGGGAGAAGAGTGCGGCGGTTGCCACGGATATGGGAATTTATAATGATTACATAGTAGAACATCTCCAGAATCTGGATGTACTGTTGGTGGAAGCCAATCACGATATCCAGATGCTTCAGGTAGGGCCGTATCCTTATCCGCTGAAACGCAGGATTCTGGGAGAACGGGGGCATCTGTCCAATGAGAGCGCGGGGCAGCTTCTGTGCCGGGTGCTTCATGACAACATGAAAAAAATATATCTGGGACATTTGAGCAAGGAGAACAATTATGCCGAACTGGCATATGAGACGGTAAAGCTGGAGATCCAGCTGGATCCGGTGAAGTATATGCCGGGGGATTTTGACATTCAGGTGGCGAAGAGAGACTGTGTCTCCGGCGTATGTGAATTTTAATGTAAAGAAGTCGAGGAGGACAAGAGAGTGAAAAGATTTATTATTACAGTAGTCGGACATGACGCGGTGGGGATTATTGCCAAAGTCTGCACCTACCTGGCGGAACATCAGGTGAACATCCTGGACATTTCGCAGACAATTGTAAACGGGTACTTCAACATGATGATGATCGTGGACGCGGTCAAGGTGACGGACGTGACGCAGATGTCCGGTGAACTGGCAAAACTGGGAGAAGAGATCGGAGTGGTAATCCACTGCCAGCATGAGGATATTTTCAATATGATGCACAGAATCTGAGCGCCGCGTTTTCGCGTATGGCAGCAGTCTGGAAAAATACAGGACAGGAGCGTATATTCATGATCAATATTAACGAGGTGCTGGAGACAAATAAAATGATCGAGCAGGAAAACCTGGACGTGCGTACGATCACGCTGGGAATCAGTCTGCTGGATTGCATTGATTCGGACCTGGAAAAACTGAAAGTCAACATTTATGACAAGATCACCGGAACAGCAAAGGATCTGGTGGCGGTGGGGAAAGCTATTGAAGAACAGTATGGAATTCCCATCGTGAATAAAAGAATCTCGGTGACGCCCGTCTCGCTTGTGGGCAGCGCGGCATGCCGTACGCCGGAAGATTATGTGGAGATTGCCAGGGTGCTGGACCAGGCTGCCGAGACTGTAGGAGTAAATTTTCTGGGCGGTTTTTCCGCGCTGGTTTCCAAGGGAATGACAGCCAGCGACCGGCTGCTGATGCAGGCGATCCCTCAGGCGCTGGCCCGGACGGAGAGAGTATGCAGTTCGGTCAATGTGGGTTCCACGAAGACGGGGATCGACATGGACGCGGTGAAGATGATGGGAGAAGTCATCAAAAAAACTGCGGAACTGACGAAAGAAAAAGATTCTCTGGGATGTGCGAAACTGGTAATCTTCTGCAACGCGCCGGATGACAATCCTTTTATGGCGGGCGCTTTTCACGGAGTGACGGAGGCGGACGCGGTGATCAATGTGGGCGTCAGCGGTCCCGGAGTGGTGAAGACGGCGCTTTCCAAAGTGCGCGGAGAGAGTTTTGAAGTGTTGTGCGAGACGATCAAAAAGACTGCCTTCAAAGTGACCAGAGTGGGACAGCTGGTGGCGAAAGAGGCATCCAGAAGGATGGGGATTCCGTTTGGTATCGTGGATCTTTCCCTGGCGCCTACGCCGGCCATCGGGGACAGCGTGGCGGATATTCTGCAGGAAATCGGCGTGGAGTACGCCGGTGCGCCCGGCACGACGGCTGCGCTGGCTCTGCTGAATGATCAGGTGAAGAAGGGCGGTGTTATGGCGTCCTCCTATGTGGGCGGTTTAAGCGGAGCGTTCATCCCGGTCAGCGAAGATCAGGGAATGATCGACGCGGTGAAAGCCGGCGCGCTGACACTGGAGAAGCTGGAAGCCATGACTTGTGTCTGCTCTGTGGGCCTGGATATGATCGCGATTCCCGGAAATACTCCCGCGTCGACGATCTCCGGTATCATTGCGGATGAGATGGCTATCGGCATGGTGAATCAGAAGACGACTGCCGTGCGTCTGATCCCGGTGGTAGGAAAAGGCGTAGGCGAAATCGTGGAGTTTGGCGGCCTTTTGGGATATGCTCCCATTATGCCGGTAAACCAGTACTCCTGTGAAGCGTTTGTCAACCGGGGAGGAAGGATTCCCGCACCGATCCACAGCTTTAAGAATTAAGGGGAACGTGCATGAGCAAGTATTTTGCGGCGGATGGCGCCCTGGGAATCATTATGGAGAAAATTGCCGATTTCCTGATATTGAGCGTGCTCTACCTTTTGTTTTCAATTCCGATAGTGACAGCCGGAGCTTCCGCGACGGCATTATATACAGTAACGCTGCGCATGGCGAGGCATGAAGAGAAGAAAACAGCGAGAGGTTTCTGGAATGCATTCCGTGAGAACTTCCGTCAGGCTACACTGATCCATCTGATTCTGACGGCGGTTCTCTTGCTGCTGGTATTCTATGCGCTGGCGGTAAGTATCCTTCCGGGAAACCTTCAGATCGTATTCGGCGTGCTGACGGGGATTTTTCTGATCGTCTGGCTGATGGAAGCAGTATTTGTGTTTCCTGTACAGGCGCGTTTCTGCGGAGGGATCTGCCGGACGATGAAGAACGCCTGGCTGATGGCGGCGGCAAATTTCCCGTATTTTCTTTTGATTGTTCTGATCAGCGGGCTGCCCATATGGAACCTGCTGCTGCTTCCGGCTGTATTTCTGCGCATCCTGATTCTCTGGATTCTTCTGGGCCCGGGGCTTTTGGCATGGGTGAACAGCCGGCTGTTTCAAAGATGTTTCCAAAAATATACGCCGGAAGAAGGCGTTTGATATAAGTGACTGAAAACAGTCAGATACGAAGGAGGAATGTAGAATGAGTGTTGTTGAACAGGTTCAACAGGTATCGAATTCACCGATCCTGTGGCTCCTTTGCGGAATTACGGTGGTCCTTTCCGCGGTACAGGCGGTACTGTACATGCGCCAGTGCGGCAAAATCACGAAAGAGGCAGGGATTGATCCCCATATTCCCAAAGAGGCATTCCGGGTGGGATTCATCTCCGCTATAGGGCCGGCCCTGGGCGTATTCATTGTCATGGTGGGGCTGATGGCTTCTATTGGAGGACCTATGGCATGGCTGCGTCTGTCTATCATCGGCGCGGCTGCGACAGAGCTTTCTGCCGCGAATATAGGCGCGGAGGCGTGCGGCGTGGCTCTCGGGTCAGAGCAGTATACGCTGGTCTGTCTGGCAGTGTCCTGGTTTGCCATGGCATTGAACGGAGCCGGATGGCTTCTGTTTACCGGTGTCGCGACTCCGTCTCTGGAGACTTTGCGCAACAAGGTTTCCGGCGGAGACATGAAATGGCTTGTAGTGCTGAGCGGCGCCTGCTCTCTTGGAATATTCGGATACCTGAATTCTGGAGAGATTCTGAAAGGAATGGGAAATACCATAGCAGTTCTCGCGGGAGCTGTTTCCATGGTGATTCTCGTAAAGACAGTATGCAGAAAAATTCCCCGGCTGATGGAATACTCACTGGGTATTGCCATGATCATCGGCATGATATGTTCACTGGGCTACGACCAGCTGTTCCATTAAGGGAGGAAGAGAACCATGAATGAAAAAGATATTTTAAAACAGTGGAAGCGGGACAGCATCATTATCGGAACCCCGACCAATATTCTGGCCGCGCTGACCGCATTTATTCCTGTAATCTGGCTGTGTACGACTTATGACTGCTGGCCGCCCCTTGGTACTGTTCTGACAGCATGGGGAATGGTGGCGGCTTCTTTCGGGGCGTTTTATTTTGTGGAGCCTATATCCTATTACGCGGCGCTGGGTCTTTCTGGAACTTATCTGAGTTTTCTCTCCGGAAATATCGGAAACATGCGCGTACCCTGCGCGGCGCTCGCTCTGGATGTAACGGATTCCACGCCGGGCACCATTCAGGCAGAAGTGGTCTCCACTATGGCGATCTGCGGATCGATTATCACGAATCTGATCGGTACCACTTCCGCGGTGATTGTCGGAAGCGCGGTTTTGTCAGTCCTGCCGGACTTCATCGTGACCGGACTTACGCAGTATGCAAGTTCGGCCATATTCGGAGCGACCTTCGGCAATTTTGCCATTAAATACCCAAAGGTGGCCGTATTTGCTCTGGCGATCCCTGTGGCGTTAAAGCTGTTTACTCCGCTGGCTGCCGCATGGGTGATCGTGATCACCGTATTCGGAACGCTCTTTATCGCGAGGATTTTTTATAAAAAAGGGATGCTCGCGTAATATATAAAAACTATTATTAAAATGTGGAGGATAAGAAAATGTGGGAACAGTGCAGAGACCTGCAGGATGAACTGGTGGCCATGCGCCGGGAGCTTCATCGGATACCGGAGCTCGGCGGCGATCTGCCGCAGACAAAGGCATATGTGGCAGGAAAATTAACGGAGATGGGAATCCCCTTTGTGGAGAATAAAACGGACAGCGGTCTGGTAGCCCTGATCCAGGGTGGAAAGCCCGGCAGAACCATCGCTCTGCGCGCGGATATGGACGCGCTTCCGATTACGGAGGAGAATGAAGTGCCTTATAAATCCACTCATGAAGGATGCATGCACGCCTGCGGGCATGACACCCATATGACCATGCTTCTTGGCGCGGCGAAGGTACTGAACGCTCACAAAGACCAGATTCCGGGGACTGTGAAGCTATTGTTCCAGACAGACGAAGAAGGATCCAAGGGAGCGCAGAGGATCTGTGAGGAAGGGCATCTGGATAGCGTGGACGCCATATTTGGAACACATATAGGTACCATTATCTCCAAAGATATTCCGGCCGGCACGGTGATCTGTACTCCGGGATGCTGCATGGCTTCCTTCGACCGGTTTGTAATCAAAGTAAAAGGTTTTGGCTGCCACGGCTCCACACCGGAAAAAGGAGTGGATCCGGTCAATATCGCGGCACATATTGTAATCAGCCTTCAGGAGGTCCTGGCAAGGGAGATCGCCGCGGTGAAACCGGCAGTTCTGACTATCGGCCATATCGAAGGGGGATTCACCTACAATGTGATTCCTTCCGAGGTTCTGATCGAAGGTACGATCCGCGCACTGGAAGAAGACGTGCGTGAACATCTGGCAAAAAGGATTGAAGAGATCGCAAAAGGTACGGCGGCTACTTTCCGCGGAGAAGCGGAAGTGGAGATGGACTGGGGCGCGCCGCCTGTGATCAATGATCCTGAGATGGCGAGGCTGGCGGCGGACGCTGCGAGAGAGATCGTCGGAGACAGCATGGTTATCGATCATGTGGACGCTCCGAATATGGGAGGCGAGGACTTCGCTTATTACCTGAACCGCGTACCCGGGGCATTTATGTTCCTGAGTTCCGCGAATCCCGAAAAACACACGGATATTCCTCATCACAATCCCAGATTCAATGTGGATGAAGACGTATTCTGGATCGGATCCGCTCTGTTTGTCAGAATCGTGGAAAAATATCTGGGAATGGCCGAGTAACAGGGAAAGGAAGAACGGATCATGACTCCGATTATGCTGTTTGCCGCTTATGCGGTGGTTCTGGTGGTGGCGCTGTATATCTTTGTGTACATCCCGAACAAGAAGAAACAGAGGCAGATGAAAGAACTGCACGGTTCTCTGACGCCGGGCGACGTGGTGATTACTATGGGAGGAATCGTCGGAACAGTCACGGAAGTGAACGGAGATTACGTTACCCTTCTTTTGGACAAGAATACAGGAACTACCATGGAAGTGGTGCTGTATGCGATCAGCCAGATCAGGGAAAAAGCATCTGCATAAGACGGGATAAGGTGTGAAAACGGGGATAGAAACAGGCTCAGGCTTATAAGCAAGCATGACGTCTGGTTTTATCCCCGCTTCTTTGCCGCCCTGGACTGCCGCGGTAAATTACAGATAAGACTTGTTCCTGCTCATGTCCGTAACCAGATCCTCATTTCCGTCTGCTTTCATAAGTTCGATCAATCTGGGAATATTGTTCCGGTCGTCGATAATTGCCTGGATTTCTGATTCGGTGATGCCGACAAGCTGGATAAATTCTGTTTTTCCGTACACAGAGGTCTGCGGTTCTGCTTCAGTATCGTTTACCAGCAAAAGCGCCGTGATAAGGGAATCCGTACCGATATGAAGGGAGGTACCGCTGCCTTTCACATACTGATTCGGCTCAAAGAAACGTCCGGTCTTGTAGGTGTATCTTGCGAGATTTGACATCATATCTATCGCCCACATGCAGCTTTCTGTGTCTTTTTCCTTCAGCTTCATGGTCATTTCATAACCCCAGCCGTTCCATTCGCCGCCGAAAGCCTCCTCGTCTCCGTAAAGCACCGTCATCCCGTAGCTGACCAGATGCTTATACCCTTTCGGTGAACTGTACACCGAAAAACCGTCTAAATATTCATCGCCGCCGAATATGGCCCTTGACGTCATGATGGTGCCGAAATGATCGGGATTCTGTCCGGGATAAAGCTTTTCAAAAGCGTCGTCGATAGCCTGCCAGCCGGGGGAATACTCCTCATCTTCGTTGAGACGGATTAAAAATTCTTCCTTTGTCATGTCAGGTCCTCCATATGTAAAAATTCTTCGTTTATTCGAACTACGCAACCACGCGAATCGGAGATCCGTCACAATTGCTGTCCGCGATCGGGTCAAGACCGATTACATCGAAGCCGATCCCCTTATAGTTCCCATTTATGATGTACGAAAGTACTTCATCGTCTTAATGGAACCTGCATCGGAGGATAAATTGCTTCCCTCAAAATTATATTAAATCCTTATATTCACGTCGTCCATCCATCACTGCATAGATTATTGCGGTTTTTGCTTCTTCATCTATTTTATAGAATGCCAGATGACGCTCAACAACCAATACTCTGTAACCTTGACGACGTAACGTCGCATAGCGCGGTTTAGCACCCATATATGGGAAGTTTTCCAAATTATTAATTGAATTTTCTATCTTTTCAAGATAATTAAGCGCTATATCAACGCTGCCGGAATCTTCAGCTATATAAAAAATAATATCATGTAATTGTTCATCTGCTTTATCAGTTCGTAAAACTTTGTAACTCATTTCCCGCTCCGCGATATTAAATTTTCCCGAATAGAATCAAAGGTTTCTTTTATTGGAGACACTCTTCCAGACATTACATCTTCTTCAGCGTCTGCGAGATTTCGTAAAAGCTCTAGCTCAGCAGTCATTTGATTATAATCCTGAATTCCCATGATAACTGTGTCCCCTCTCCCGTTTTTTGTAAGGATACAATGGGTTCGGTTTTCCCGGCATTCTTTAGCTATCTCATTGTAGTGGTTTCTTAAATCCGCTGATGGTCTGATGGTTGTTTTCATGATATTCCTCCTGTTTCAAGATAGTCATATTATATCATTATTTTCGTATTTTAACAATGTGCCACGTGGTTTTAAGTGGAATTTAATTTTGCACAAGTGACAGTCAGTCTTTCATACGAATTCATATATAAACTGAAATTATACTTGACATATAGTGACTACTATTGTAGACTATAATTGACTACAGAAGTAGACACAACATGGAGGTATCGATATGGAGAAAAAGAAGAATGTCTCCGACGCGGAACTGGAGATTCTGGAAGTGCTGTGGACGGCCGGAGAGCCTTTGAATACGGCTCAGATACGGAGTATGCTGGAAGAAAACAAGAGCTGGGAGCGCACGACCGTGCTGACGTTGATCCAGAGACTGGTGAAAAAGGGGATGCTGCATCAGGAGAAGAGAGAAGTCTATTATTACAGTCCGGCAGTCAGCCGTGAAGCGTATGTGAAAGAAGAGACGAAAAATTTTGTCAACAAGTTCTTTCATGGCAGAAGCGGAAACATGGCGGCGGCGCTGATGGCGGATGATGACCTGACGAAAGAGGACATCAAAGAACTCAGAGACTTCTTCAACAGCCGGTTCTGACAAGGAGGGAGGTGATGGTATGGGAAGAGAGATCGTTTTGGAAATACTTAAGCTGTCCTGGATGGGGACGCTTCTGGGGCTTGTGCTGTTGGCTCTGCGGCCTCTGACCAGAAGACTGTTTTCCTGGAAATGGCACTATTATATCTGGGCGGTGGTCTTTCTGCGGCTGCTGCTTCCGGTACATCCGGATCCGGGTGCAGTTCCTGCTCCTGTGATCTGGAATCCGGTACAGTTTCTGGAAGAGAGCGTACAGACCGGACAGGAGAAAGCTGCTGCGGATACGGCGGTGGAAAAGGCGGCAGATACTGAGGATACAGTCAATATGGCGTCCGGGGTGCCGGACGGAAGTACGGATCTGAACGGTTCAGGATCTCCGGACAGTATTTCCGCAGGAACATCTGCCGGAACTTCCGCACAGACATCTGCTGCGGGCGCTTCCGCAGGGGCGGCAGGCTTCCCCCTGTTCCACTGGATGTTTCTGATCTGGGGATTTGGCGCGCTGCTGATGCTGCTTCTGAAAATCAACGATTATCGGAATTTTGTCCGCTATGTGAAGGCTGACTGTACCTGTGTGGAGGATGAAGGAATCCTGCGGCAGGCAGAAGAGATCCGCCGGGAAATGCACATCCGGAAATGGGCCTGGATCTGTGGGAGCCCGCTGGTAGCCAGCCCGGTACTGATCGGGGTCTTCCGGCCGTTTGTTGTACTGCCGAAAGAGAAAATGACTCCGGAAGAATCGGCGCTGATTCTGCGGCATGAGCTGACGCATCTGAAAAGGAAGGATATCTGGTATAAATGGCTGTTCCAGATCGTGCTCTGTATTCACTGGTATAACCCGTTTGTATACTGGTTTGGGAAAACATTCGACAAAGACTGTGAGCTTTCCTGCGATGAGAGCGTAGTGAGAACCTTGACAGAAGAGGAGCGGCGCAGTTATGGAAATATTCTTCTGGATACGGCGGAGCGGCATATGAGATTCCGCGGAAGCGTGCTTTCCACGACGCTTCTGGAAGGCAAAAAGGATTTAAAACGGAGGCTCTCGGGGATCGCCGGATACCGGAAGCGCGGTTTCGCGGCGGTGTGTCTGTCGGCTCTGGTGTTCGGGTGCGTGACTGCGCTGGCTGCCTGTACGGATACGGCAGGGCGGACAGGAGACGATTCTCTGAATGTGTCGGCTGTGGAAACGCACGACGCGGCCGCGCAGGAAGAGGGAGAGACAGGAGGCTTCTGGTCGCGTCTGTTCGGGACTGTTTCCCGGAACAGCTGGAGAGATAGCGTGATGAATGAATCGTTTGGGGTGGATGCCTCGGATGATGCGTATAAAGTCTACAATGACGACACGCTGATGGCAGGAAAAGACGTGGAAGACACCGTATGGAGAGCTTATTTTTACAGCGGGGGAGACGGGGCTGTGAAGGCAGAGGTATTTGCTTTCTGCGGTTCGGATTCTGTGCTGATCCTGGAGGCTGAGAAACCGG
>NZ_NFJZ01000017.1 GCF_002160135.1 Lachnoclostridium sp. An196
GCTTTCGCCTGCATATTCGCGCCCCATGTGGCTACCTGCGTCACGGCTCCTACAATGCAGTTCCAGATTTTCTGCGGTGTCTGGGTTACGATATTCACAATGCCTGTAAGCATACCGTTCATTACTTCGCTGGCTTTGGCCTGCATATTCGCGCCCCATTCCGCAATCCTTGTTATGCCGTCAGCTATCGCGCCTGCAATCTGTCCCGGCAGCTCTGCCAGCTTCGTAATGATTGCAAGCACCAGTTGGCCTGCTGCCGCCACAATCTGCGGCAAGCCGTTTACCAGCCCCGTAACAATGGCTACGATAATCTGCGGGATTGCCTCAATTAACAGCGGGATTGCATTTATAATGCCGTCCACAAGCGCTATCACAATGTCTGCCGCATTTTCCATAATCATAGGCAGCCCCTCTACCAGCGCGTTTATGATTGCTGTAATAATTTCCGGCAGGCGCTCTATCAGCACAGGCAGCGCCGCTACGATACCGTCAGCCAGCCCGGAAACAAGCTGTAAGGCCGCCTCCACCAGCATAGGTATATTGTTTGCCAGCGTCTCCACGATAGTAAGCACTGCGTCAATTATACTCGGCACAAGCTCCGGCAACGCCTGTCCTATCCCTGTCGCCAGTCCCGCAATAATCTGTACCGCTCCGTCTGCTAAACTGGGTATCATTTCTATAATCCCGTCCAGCAGTGTAGTTACGATTTCCACGGCGCTTTCTGTCAGTGTAGGGATTGCCTCTATAATCCCGTCAGCTAAAGACTTGATAATATCAACGCCCGCCTGCACAATCGTAGGCGCGTTTTCTACTATCCCCTGCGCCAGCCCGGATACCATTTCAACGGCAAAATCTGCAATCTGCGGTATCAGTTCCGTAAGCCCGCTGGTAAGGTTCTTTATGGCTGTCCCAAAACTATCCGCAAATTTCCCAATATCGCCGCCCGCCTCCGCAGCTCCCCGGCTGATTTCGTTTGCAAAATCGCTGAATATCGGTAACGCCTGCTCCCCTATCGGCATAATAAAGCTGGTCTGCAATATCCGTCCGGCTCCCTTAATTGCCTCGCCAAACGTATCATACTTGACTGCATTTATCTGCCCCATAGCGTCCGTTGTCCTGCTTATCTGCCCCTCAACGTCCATAAGGGCTGTGCAAGCGTCTGCGCCCATATCCTCCCACATAGTACCCATAAGCCCTACGCCTGCGGTGTACTGTAGGCTCTCGTCGTCGCAGTTTTTTAGGGCGCTGCTTATCTCGCCCATGGCCTCCTTTGCGCTTTCCCCGCCTGTCTGGAATTTGCTAACCAGCTCGTCTGCATTAAGCCCCAGACTGGTAAGGTATTCATTAGCTGTGCCGTCGTTCATGCGTATGCTAAACTCTTTGAAAGCGTCGCCCATTTTGTCAATGCTCCATACGCCTGTATCAGCTCCGTTTTTGATAGAGTTAAACATATCCTCGGCACTAAGCCCGGCCTGCGAATACTGATTGCTGTACTCATTGATAACGTCCAGCAAATCCCCGTTCTGATTAAGCCCCTGCTGCGCCCCCTGCGCGATAAGGTTATATGCCTCCTCGCCGGAAAGCCCAAATTTCTGCATAAGCTGCGTGGCTGCCCGCGTACTCTCGGCTACGTCCATATCGAAAGTGTCCCGCAGGGCTAAAGCGTTGGTCGTCATTTTTTCCAGCTCGTCTGCTCCCAAATCGCCCGCCTGCTGCTTTACCGTCGTCATGGCTGCCGCAATATCCTTAAAGCCCTCTCCGTAATTGCCGTTATAGATATTCTCCATAACCTGCTTATACTGGTCGGCTTCGTCTGTTGCGGTTCCTGTCGCGGCGCAGAAGTCATTTAAAGCGCCTTTTGCCTCGTCTGCCTGGCTTACGGCATATCCCAGCCCGGCTACAACGGCTGTGCCGATTGCTGCCGCTGCTGTGCCGATTGCCTTAACTCCCGTTGCCATAGCGCCGCCTAAACCGCTTAAAGTAGCAGAAAATTTGCTGTGACTTACCTCTGTATCTTTAATCTGGTTATCCACCTCATATAAAGCGGCCTTTTCCTTATGCAACTGTTCTTCCAGTTGTTTTGCTTCTTTGCTGGTTTTCCCGTACTGGTCTGCGATACTTTTATAGGCTGTTTCTGTTTCGTTTACCTTGCGCTCCTGCTCGGCATACGCCTTTTTTAATAAATCCTGCTTTTCTACCAGCGCCTTTGCGCTGTTCTCATTGTCCTTATACTTTGCGTTTACCTCTTGCAATTCCGCCCGCAGTAAACTTAAATTTTGGTCTATATCTTTACAGGAATTTTCATACTGCCGTTGTGTACTAACCGCTTCTTTCTGTATCTTTTCATTCTCTTTAAGGGCATTTGTTGTATTCTGTAACGCTGTTTTCTGGTAATTTAATTCTTTCTGATACTTCAAAACCGCGTCTGAATTTTCCCCGTAGATGTCCCTACATCTTTCTAACTGTTTTTCCGTTTCAGCTACTTTTTTCGCCTGCTCCTCATATGTCCTCTGTAAAATATCCTGTTTCGCCTTTAATGCTTCTGTACTGTCTGCGTTGTTTTTGTACTCCGCAGTGACAAGTTTCATTTCAGAATTAAGCAGACTAAGGCTTTTGTTTATACTGGAACAGGCTTCTTTATATTGCTTCTCTCCGTCAATGCTTAATCTTGTTCTTATGTTCTGTGCCTTATCTGCCACGTTCTCCCCTCCTTTTTGTTGCTTTTAAATCGACAATGTTTTATAATTTTTTCAAAACAAGAAAGGCGGTAAATCTCCATGAAAAAAAAGATTATTTTTTGCGGCTTAACGCTACTGTTTTCCCTTTCTGCTGTAAGCGGATTATTTAGCGGTAATGCCGCTGGCGCTGTCGGCTGTCTCGTTATAGCTGCAATTTTGGGTTTCCTTGCGTATCGCTCTTTTAAAACCTCCGATAGCGTCACAAGTGCTACAGCAGGCGTAAAGTCTGCAAATAATACTACCCCCCCCCCCCAGAAAATTCAGACAATTTAACAATTCCTCCTACTTCTGTTTCTTCTGCTCCTATCTCTGCGCCTAAAAATGAGTTTGAATTTGTTGTTATAAAGCTGTCCGGCGTGACATTCAAAAACGAAAACGGCGCACTGCGTCAATCTATCCTGCGTAAAATAAATTTCCATGACGCTCCCTTTGACGAATACATAGAATTAGAATTACAGCCCTACGAATTTGAGGGCAGCCCTGCCTACGGTGTTTACGCTAATGGCCTGCAAATCGGAAATATCCCAGCTGATAAAGTCCAATTTGTTTCTGATAATTGGGAACGTATTGACAGCGTAAGCGCCATAGATGTTTACGGTGGCGGCCACGGAAAGGACGGGCGGGCAATTTCTTACGGGTGTAAAATCACTTTAAAACTGCGTAATAAATAGCCATGCTTTACAGTCCCCCTAATGCTATGTCGATAGCGTCCATGCCTCCTGCTGCCTGTTTCGGTACTGCTGCCTGCGTCTGCACTGGTACAAAAGCAGGCTGGCTATACTCTTTGTGATACTTAAACAGCGTCACAATCTGATACGGTGTTTTCCTCCACGCCTCACGCTCCCGGTATCCCAGCAGCACCATAGCGATATATAAAAGCCGCGCAGTGTCTAATCTTCCTGCGCGGCTGTCACTTCCCCCTTATCTTCGTTTTCCTCTCCCGGCTCCTCCCCGTTCTCGTTGTCCTTTTCTCCGTCTCCTGCTGTCCCGGCAACAAAGGACGCGTAAATAGCCCTCTGTACTTCCTGCAAATTTCCTGTGTGTATCATTCTGCCTACCTGCGTTTCTGTCAAAAGCTCTGCGTTCTCGTCCTCCTCTAAAAGTCCCTCGTTCAAAAGCAGCGTAAGCAGCCATTTTGTATCTTTTACCCAGTCCGGGTTATTCTGGTTAAAAACCTCGTTCAGCTTATCGTACCCGCCAAACTTCCCCTGTATCTCGTCCAGTGCGTTAAGGGTAAAGAGTAAACGGTACTCCTTTCCTTTCAACGTAACTGTATATCCTCCGTCTTTTAATGCGCTCATATCTTAAATAAGGCGCGGCCTGCGCCGCGCCTCTCCTCCTCTCTTTATACTGATTCCATTGCGTGCGCAGGCTCCGGTACTTCCGTAAACCACGTTGTCGCCGCCGTGTCTGTCTCTGCTCCTACAAAATCTGCTTTCCAACGCCCATCCGATTTACGCGCGGTAATACTGGCCTCAATCTCCGGCGTGTTAAAAGTAATGCTTTCGCCTTTCGTCTCGTAGTTTTCGGACGGCAGATTAAACTTGCATTTCAGCAGCCATACATAGCGGTATTTACCGCCTGTCTTTCTCGCCCTAAATCCAACGGCCACAAAGGGCGGCTCGTCGTCTTTTCCAGCCCATACAACTTTATTCTGGTCTACTTCCTGCCCCAGAAGCTCCGCCAGTACCTCCGGCGTTAAATCCTTAATCCCCAGCGTCAGTGTTCCACTGGAAAACTCCTGTACGCTTTCGCTCAATGTGTCGTCTGCATAAAGCGTAGCGCTGGCCGTTTCTACGGAAAGAGAAGCGGTCATAGCTTCGGACATTTTCTTAGGCGTTTCGTAGCTCTCTACTCCGTCCTCCTCTGTGCATAACGCATAGTAAAGGTCTTTCAATCCTAATGTCATTTTATTTCACTCCTTTAATATTTCGATTGTGATAGGCACATACCAGTACCCGGTTTCTGTTTCAAATTCTTCTGTATCCACGCTGTTTATGTAGTATCCTGCTGCCTCCAATATTTCCAGCGTCTTTTCTAACTGCTCCTCAAAGTCCGCTTTGGAAAAAAGCGTTACCCGGTACATTTCCCGGCTGCCCTGCCGCTTATCATCAGCATTTACAGCGGCATTTTTCATAATCCGCAGGAATGTATAATAGGCGGCTGGCTTTTTCTTTCCTGTGTAAACTCCTCTCTGTGCAGGCAGCCCGGCGCTCTCTAATACATTCTGCAAGCTATCCATTGTTTTCACGCTCCCATATTTTCAGCTGCTCGTTTACTACTTTGTCGTGCGCTTTCTCATTGGCTACCGTCATATAAGGGCGTGCTGCTTGGCTGCTCGTTCCATATTCCGCCACAAATCCGATAGTTGCATAGCGCACTTTACTTTTATCGCCCTTGCGGTCGTTCCCGTGTTTTGCCCTGCCCTGCGGGTATACGTCAATGTGCTGCTCCCGCTCGTCTCCCTTTACCGCTGTCGCCTTAATGGAATTGACAAAACCAGCCGTTTCTACGATACCCATAGCCCTTGCCTCTGCCCTCTGTGCCTCTACCAGCACGTCTGCGCCTGCTTTCAGCATTTTAGGGACAGCGGAAACGGTCGCCTGCTCCCGCTTGCTGAAAGACTCAATAACAGCCTCTAAGCCCACGGTATTAAATGCTCCCATTTTATGCCCCCTCTCCTTTGTGCCGCAGGTCTGTAAGCGTAAGCTCTAATGTGTCCTCGTCAATGTCGTAGGTTTTAAGGACAAAATAGCGCCGCCCGTCCATTTCTACGGTATCCTCGCCGCCATAATCTGCCTTATGTACCTCACATTTGCGCTCTACCACTTTTCCTGTCTGTTCACTCTTGAAATATTCGTTGTATCCTACGGATTTCATGTTACAGAAAACAGTTCGGCTGCTTTCCGCAGGCTCTACGGGAAAGCCATTGTCATTTACCCGGTCTGCCTGCTCCGTTTCGCTTATCAGTGTGATTTCGTCCGCCCATTTAGCCATTTTCTGCCCCGCTTTCCCCGCCTGTGGTGTCCGTTTCGGACATATCCGGCACAGTATTGTACTCCTGTGACATAGAAAGCCGCATTTTCAGAGTGTCGTAAGAGTTTCTGAATTTTTCGGCGTTATTCTGGTATCCAAATTCCGCTTTACAGTACAGCGTAATTGCCCGGATAATCAGCGCGTCGTTTTCATCAACCCTCTTTACACCGTCGTTCTTAAGGTCTGCTTTGCAAGCTTCTATACAGTCCTCTATTTCCTCTGTGATTTTTGCGCTGGTACTGCTGATACGCAGCGCCGCCCGCATTTTCTCTGTCAGTGTGGTATCTGCTGCCATACCCGTACCCTCTTTCTAAGTGAATGTCAAAAAAGAGGCGGTCGCGTATGTCCCCATAGCTCTCGCCTCTTATCTCTGTTACTCTACGATTTTTACAAGTTCCTTTCCGGCCAAAACTTCTGCCCGTTCTTTGTCCGTAATAAAAACCTCTCCCGGCTCTTTAATCTGGTTTAAGCGCTTATCTAAGTACCTTTCCAGTACCTTTACCCTCGCTTTTCCCTCTCCCGGTTTGTTCTCCTGCTGCCGCTTTTCCTGTTTTGCCTGCTCCGCTTCTGCTTCGCGCGCAAGCTCTTTATCTTCCTCCGTCAGTTCGCTTTCGTCGGGTACGTCCACCTCTACCGCCGCGCAGCGTGCGGCAATTTCCTTAATCGTCCCCTCGTCGCTTACTCCCAGCTCCCGCGCCAACGCCTGCAAGTCGGCTTTCTTCATGCTTTCCAGCTGTTTAGTATCTAAATTCCCTTTCATTTTTCCAACTCCTTTATGCAGCTTCCAGTTTCTTAATTGTTACAAGGCTGTTCTTATCAACTACCTTTCCGTCTGCCAGCATGATACCCTTTGTTATCTGGTCGTCCGTGTCGTTGTCCTCGTACTTTTTCACACCCATAGCATAGTTTGTGTTAAGCACATAGTCCTTGAAATTGAAAAGGAAAGCGAACACGTCCCCTGTCGCCAGCGTGCTTGCATAGCTCTTTACATAGTCGCAGCACACTACCGGACGGCCTAAAAGGGTACGCTCCGGCTTTCCTGCAAGTCCATAGTTTACCCTGCCGATAGGCTGCCCGTTGGTGTCTGTCAGCCCGTAATACTGCATGAAAGTTTTCTTGCTCATGCACCATGCCGCCCCGTTTTCGTATGCCTGCGGCAGCGCGGCTTCTGCTGCGATTAAGTCGGCGTAAGCGGGCGCGGCGCTTTCGATTGCCTGCCCTTCCTCCGGCGTTTCCGCTAAAATGCCTTTCGGCTTTCCCGTACCGTCGCCGTCAATGATTGCCTGCTCCAGCGCCTTTGTCATTGCCTCCACAATATTGTTGATAAGTAGGGTTTCAAAGGCGCTGATTGCCATTGTATCCACTTCCAGAGATACCGCTACCGCGCAGCGCAGCTTATGATATGCAAAAGTAATCATGCCGTCTTTTGTTGCGGTATGCTTCTGCTTATCGCTGCCTTTCCCCTCGCTTACCCACGTTGCCACAGGCTTAACCGTAGATACAGGGATTGCCACGCCGCCCTTATATGCCGTTCTGGTAACAAGGGTTAAAATCATTCCCGTACTTTCCAGCTTCTGCACAATCTGGTTAAGTACCGTAGTAGGAATGACTGCCCCCACGTCTGTAGTTGTGCTTACCGCGTCTGCCCGGTACTCTGCGGGGATTTTTGTACCGCGGCACACATACTGCATAAATGCCTTTCTGTACTCCATGCTCGCGTATTTATCGCCGTCCGTTTCCCCCGCAGCGCCCTTAAAGTTCCTCAAAACCGTAGGCGTTGTTTCGCCTCCGTCCCCGTCGTCTACAGGCTCTCCGTTTGCAATCTTTTCCAGCAGCTTCTTTCTCTTTTCCGCACTGTCTAAAAGTGCCTGCCTCTGCTCCTGCAAATCTCCTACCTCTGTTTCAAAAGCAGCAATCTCTGCCTCCGTCAGCTCTGCTCCTCTGGTGTTCAGCTCGTTCTTAATCTGGGCTAATCTCGCCTCAATGTCCTTTAAAGTTTTCATGCTTTTAATTCTCCTTTTCTCGTCTTATAAACTGGCTCTAATCTTTAGCAGCTGCACCCGCTTATAAAGCCGCTCCTGCTTCTCTGCTTCGTAACTCCTACTCGCAAAACTGCGGGCGCTTATTTCAGTGTCGCCGTTTGCCGGTATGCTCACGGCGGACACGTCATAAACCTTTTTGATTTTTAAGATTGTCCTTGTGCGTGTCGCCCGGTCGTAACTTTCTTCCTGCACCCGGAACGCCCACGACATTTTTGTTATCATGCCTGCCTCTATGTCTTGATAAAGTCCACGGGCTAAATCTGTCTTTCCCAAATCGGCTGCAATCAAAAGTCCCCTATGGTCTGGTATCAGAAGCAGCGTTTTATTGGACTGCCGGGCAAATACCCGCCCCTCATGGTCGTACTGCATGATAACGTCGCTCATATCTGCGCCGTCCAGCGCGTGTGCGTCTATTCTTTCGTAAAACTTTGTGCCGTCCTCAAACTCGTAAAGCAGGTACGGCTTATCAAAAGTTGTCGCATATCCCTCTACGTAATACTCCGTATCTATCCGCTTCGTTGCTGCCTGCACTGATAAAGGCGCGGCCAGTGCCCTATATTCCCTGTCTGTCTTAAACGGCATTTTCTCCACTTCCTTTCTGCCCTTTATCGTCCGGCTGCGGCGGTTCCGGCTCCTCCCCGCCTGCTGGCGGCTCCTCCGGCTCCTGCTGCCCCGGCTGTATCGGCTGCACTATTATTTTCGGCTCCTCTTTTTTATCGTCCAGCCTGCTAACTTCGGTATATTCCTTTCGGATATAGTATTTTTCGCCTCCCTCTACGTGCGCCATGTTCCATATATCCATTACATCATTCCGGCACAAAAGCGCCCGGTCGAAAAGCTGCGTGCTTACCTGTAGCTTTGTGGCGTTGCTGGCATATTGCAGGCGGTTTGCGCTAAATACAATAGCGTTTCCCTGTGCAATTTCCCGCTTTGTAAATGTCATATTCGTCATTACAAGGGAAAGCTGGATTGCAAAAGGCTCTATTTTTCCCTCGTAATAGGCGTTCCATGTGTTTTCATCAAATTTATTTTGCAGAATATCCATACTTGTACCAAAATGGGTACATACGCTGTCCTGTATCTGCTGCATTTGCAGCGCATTTGGCGTGTACGGCTTGCTTTCCACCTGTTTTAAGTCGCTGAATTTATTATCATAAATAATCATTCCGCTTTTGTTGTCTGCGCTTAAGTTGTCCTCGGTAAACCGTTCCCGCTCTTTCTTAATGTCCTCCGGCTTCAGCATATTTGCCACCTTTGCAAGAAAGCGGATATTTGCAGAATTTTTTACAGCGTTAATAATTCCCTCATTCTGGGTATGTATCAGCTGCATTGTCGGCTTAAGCGTTGTGTTGTCCTCTCCAAAAAGGTCGTCTGAATATTCAAAGTCCGTCATAATCCCCACCCGCTCAAACTCAATAGCGCCGTACTCTCCATTTGCAAACAGATACCGCAAGTATACTTGTCCTGCTGCCTCTACCACCTCGCAGCGTTGCGGGCGTATCGGATACCAGCCGCACAGGTTTCCTGCCTCGTCCTCAATAGGCACAATAAAAGCGGTGTTTTCCACCGCTAAGATTGTCGCCAGACGTTTTATAAACTTCACTGTATCCATAAAGTAGTTTGGCTTATACTGTAATACCCGCTCTAATCGCTTGTGGGCGCTACCCTCAACCTCCGGCTTTAGCTTGCTACAATGGGTAGCAAAGCTGTTGATTGCTACCCTTGTCAAATCCATTTCATACACGCCGCCGTTAAAGCTGGTAAACGTCGGGCTGTACCCGTTCAGCATTTTAAAATAGCTGTCTATTACCTGCATTTTTCTTCCATGAAACAGGTAATCTATAAATTTCATGCGTTTACTCTCCCCTTTCTATGCAGCGTTTTTAAGCAGCTCGCCGCACTCCTCGTAATATTTCTGGCGCACTGTCATAGCGTCTATGACAGATACAAAACCGTCTATGTGCGCCCGCTGCTCTATCTTTATCGGTCTGAATTTCCGGGTTTCCATGTTCTGCTTAAGCGCCACATTAAGGAAATGTGATTTAAGCAAGTTGTTATTGGCAATCTTGAAATTGCCGTCCTTTATGATGCCCTCAAATTCCCGTATTACAGGCGTTAAATTCTCCCCTTGGAAAACGTCGTCCATGTGAAAACCATAGTTTTTCATATCGTTTATGAGATACTGGGCGCTGTATCGGTCGTATCCAATTTGCAGCGGCCTTATTCCGTAGGTTTCCAGCAGCATAACAAACCAGTTGAACACATCTTTATAGTCTACGTAGTTCTCGCCGCTTAAGGTAATCAGCTCCTTTTTCACAAATATGTCATAGGGTACGCCGTCCGTGGCCTGCAAGCTCTCTACCCGGTTCCTCGGCATAAAGAATTGAGTAAAGGCGTAAAGCACACCGCCCTTTTCAATTACTACGCTGGCCGCCGTAAGGTCTGTTGTCTGGCTTAAGTCAATGCCTCCCACTGCGTAGCAGTCCCTAAAATCTTCTAAGGTCTTTTCCACGCCTGCCCCGTCTACGGTCGTATATTCCAGCCATGCAATCGAGCTGTTTTGCTTGATATTGCAATACTTTGTCAAAAACTCTGCTTTCTTGCTTAAACTGCTCTCTGCAATCGCTATCTCGTCTGTAAAGAAACTTTCCTTTACGGATACTCCCATATTCGGGTTTGCTTTCTTTAGTTCCTCTATGTCATTCCATTTCTCCACGTCGTCAATCATGTAAAGAAATGGTAATAACCTGCGTTCCTTGCTGTTGCCTTTTAAAAAGCTGGTGCTGCGCTTCATCAGCTCGTCATAAATACTATCGTTTATGTATCCGGCTGTGCTGATACTTAAAATCATGGGCTGGGTACGCGCTCCTAATGCAGACTTCATAACCTCATACTGCTTAAGCCCAGCGTCTCCACTCCATGCTGCCATTTCATCACATACCACCAGCTGCGGGTTAAAGCCGTCTGATTTTTTCGCATTAAAGGCAATCGGCTTTATTACCGTGTTCGTCTCCGCAATATAAATATCGCTCCTGCGCTTCTTTGCCAGCTCTAAAAGCTCGTCCTCTGCCTGTACCATTTGATAAAACCCGTCATACACAAGCGCTGCTTGGTCTAACTTCGGCGCTAAGCAATAGATTTCCTGCCCGTATTCCGGTTCTAAGTACGCCATGTATGCGATAATCGCAGAAGCAAACAAACTTTTGCCGTTTTTTCTGCCGATTACTATAAAAATTTCGCGGAAAACGCGCACTTTTTCCGCGTCCTGTATGCCAAAAATCACGGAAACTATGGCCTTTTGCCACAGTTCCAGCTTGATTAAATCGTTGCGCCCTTTGCTGTGGTGGCAGAAATTTTCTATAAAGCGTATGGCCTTATTTGCGGTCTTTGCGTTAAAGAAATACTCCTGCTTTTCCAGCCCGTCCACAATAATTTTATATATGGCCTTTATCCACTTTCCCGCCGTAATCTCGCCGCTGTTTATTTTCGCGTGGTACTCATAGATATAGTTCCTGTACGGCGCAGCCGTGTTACTCGTCCCGCAGGGCTTGCAGCCTGCTTACCTTTCGTTTCGCAGCTGGCACTAAATCTATCAGCTGCTTAATGACTGCTGCATAATTCTTGCTCAACGCTATGTAAGTATCAGCCTCCGGGCTTTTCTTGGTTCCCCACTGGTTTTCTCCGTTCTGGTACTCGCTCGTCCAGCCCTCCTGCCGTATGGTTTCCTGCAAATCGTCCAGCTCGATACTCATAAATGCAGCCTTTTCTATCAGCGGCGTTACCAACTTTTTCTTATTCTCGTCTAACTCTTTGAAAATCCCTTTAAGTCTGGTTTTCTCTGCCTTAATCCTCTGCTCTTTTGTCCTCTCTTTCTTTGCTGCCATTCCTTTACCCCGCTTTCCTTTCCTGCGCTACACCACACCCCCTACACCACGTATGCGCGCGCCCGCAGGGTAATTTTAGGGTATCCCCCTCGGTATCTGTCCCCTTTAATTTTTCTTTGAGATAGGGGGGAGTATCCCGCCGTCCTCGTCAAACCGATACCGCCGCTGCCGTTCCTTCCTGTGGTGTTCTTTGTTGTGGCAGTCTTGGCACAGCGCCTCTAAGTTATCCCAGCATAGCGTAACGCCTGCGTCTCCTATGTTCTCTTTGGTTATGTACTGCTTATGGTGTACTACCTTTGCAGGTTCCCCGCAGCGCTCACAAATATAATCTTGTGACATAAGATAAGCGGCGCGGGTTTGTTCCCATGCCGCCGATAAATAAAATGCTTTCGCCCATGCTTTCATACCGCCCCGCTCCTTTCTTTAAAATCCCCAGCGCCCTAAGTTTCATGCGCTGGGTAGGAGGTTAAGAATGAGTAAGCAAAAGAAAAGAGTAGGCCGCTCATGCTGTATGCTTAAGCTCTCGCCTACTCTTTCCATGCTATCATTGTATCTCTTTCGTTCTACCATGTAAACACCACGATTTTACCACGCTTGCCCCATGCCTGCTGCCCTGTATGGCTCACTGCGGTATAACATAGATTGCCTTAATCCTGCTGTCTGCTACCAATGTAGGTATGCCCGTTTTATTCTCTATTTGCTGCTCTATCTCTTTTCTGTCCTCCTGCTTAAGCAGGCAATCCGTTTGTACTACAAGCGCCCGCGCATTTTCCTGTACCCCTTTTAGTTCCTCTATCTCTCCCAGCTCTTTCCTTGTTCCGTCCTCGTACTCCGCTATTACTTTCATGTTATTTTATCCTCTCCTCGTCAATTCCCCACAGCAGTATTGAAAGCTCATTGATTATGCCAGTAACCCAGCGGCGCGGCGTGTTCTTTCCTGTATTCAGTTCCTCGGCAATCTGCGCATAATCCCAGCCCTGCATAAAGTACAGCTCAAAGGCTCTGTATTCTACTTCCCTGTCTGCCTCTTTCCTCCTGCGCTCTATCTCCTCTATGGCCTTGTCTATATGTGCTGTCATAATCAGTGTTTTAAACCTGCTCCGGCGCACACTCTCTAAATACGTCCTCTGCTGCTCCTCCGTCATTCCGGCAAGCCCCAGTTGCTCCCCGTCGCTTACTGCGTGTTCGATATGGAAAACCGCGTCACGGTAACATTTCATAAGGGCAAAGGTATTGTGGTACTTATCCCGCTTTTTATCCTTTTCCTCCTGCCGCTTAAATTCTGATACCGCCGCTTTCGCCGCCTTTTGTATCAGCCCCTCTAATTCCGCCTCTGGAATTGCTACCCAGCTTTCGCCCTTTGGGTTTTCTCCCTCCTCTGTCAGCTCTCCGTTTCCTGCCTTGATTTCCTGCCCCGTCATTTCTTCCGCTTCTACTCCCTTATTTTCTGTCTCTTTTACCTGCATTGTCTTTTTCTCCTTTTCCCACATTTTCCAGCCGCCCAAATATCGCAAGCAGTAAAAATATTATGATTATCAATAAAAAATCCGTCATAGCCTGCACTCTCCTTTCTCACAAGGCGGAAACGGGCAGTTTTCACAGTCTTGATTTTCGCATTTCCCGCCGTTCCTGTCCCGCAAAATCACATACGGTAATATCCAAATGGGCGTTGTGATTAAAATTGTTGCTTTTATAAAAAACAGCAAAATTGCCGCCGCCCATTCTTCCACACTTTCCCAAAATCCTTGTAAACCCTCTACTATCTCGTCCATGTATTCAAACATCTACAGCGCCTCCCCTGTATTCGCAGCTATGCCCGCATAAGTCAAAACGTCTATGCCGTCGTCTCTTTTTACTACCCGTTCCGGGCAGGTCGCCTTAAAATGCTCTATCTGGTCGTTTTCCAAAAGTTCGGCTATTTTCTCCGCAGTGCTCTTACTGTGCGTAAGCGCTCTAAGCTCGTCTGCCCCTCCCAGCGCATTTATTTCATAGACGGCGTATAAATCAGTTCCGTAGCTTCGCACTTCCCAGCTAAAAATACGCCCTTTTATATCCAGCGGTTTTATTGCGTCTGCCACATTTCTAAAAGCCGTCCCCGCCGTATCGCAGCCTCTCCCCAATGCCCGCATAAACTCTGCAATCACATTTGTAATTGTATCTGTCGCCTGTTCTGCTGCCTTTATTAAATCAGCATAAGCAAGGGCATTAAACGCCCTTGCTGCCTGTTTTCTACGCTTTCGTTTGTCAATCTCTGGTGTCGGATTTACTCCGTACCGCTTTTTATAATTCTTTTTCCACTGTCTGTATTTCATAGCCCTATTTCCTCTCTTTCCTTGTCGCTTAAAATCCTCGGTCTGTCTATCTCCGCTATTGTATTCCCGCCTCCAAAATCCCAATCTATAAAGCCCTTTATATATATCTTATCTGTTTCCCCGTTTACATAGGTTATAGGGATTTCTATTACAATTTTATTCACTTCACGCCTCCTCTGGCGGGTTCATACCAAAACTTAATTGCCCCTCTATCTGGGTGTCCGTTTCGGACATATCACCTGTATGCCCCGTTACTTCAATCCCCAAAATACAATAACCCTCTGCCAGCCCGGTATAATCTTGCAGCATATAGGTAATATCTGCGCTTATTGTGCGCCCTGTAAATTTCCCGTCTTTAAATTCCAGCATATTAAGGCTTTCTCCCGCCTTATAGCCTCTGTCATTTTTTCGCAGTTCAAAACGCTTTTTCCCGCTTACTACGTCGTCATAATACGTTGCTGCAATCTTTATATCATGTACCTTGCTCCCCGTTCCCCTGTCGCTCGGTAAATGCTCCATTTTCTCCCGGTCTGCCTGCTCCCGCAGCTTCTTTTTTGTCTCCCGGTCTATTTTGTCCTGCTCCTCACTATATCGCTGCTCCTCCGTCTTTTCTGCCTCTGCTTTATCTATGTACTGGTCGCATTTCTCGCAGGTTCCCGTCTTTACGTTGCAGTCCTTATAATGCAGGCAGGAATAGCACAGGGACGTTATGCTTTCCGGGTGCGGCGTTTTGTAATCGTCCCCGGCTTTTTTCTCTGCCGCCTTTGCCGCTATCTCTTTTGCCCTTATGTCTGCGCCTGCTGCCGCCTGCTCCGCTATCTCTTTTTGCTCCTCTGGTGTCAGTTTTGCCGCCTCATACGCAGCGGATATGCCTATATTCCCCTGTGCAAACTGCTCTTTAATCTCCGGCGTGGCATTTTTGTTGATACTATCCATTCTGGCTACGTTTGTGCTGCTCTCATTCATCAAATCCGCGATAACATCCCGCAGTTTTCCGGTAATCTCTAATCCGTCCTCTTTCTTCGCCCTCAAAAGCGCTTCTTTGAGCTTCTGCGCCTGCTGCGTTTTCTCCCACGGTGTAAGCTCCCTGTTATATGCGTTTCCGATAATCAGCGACAAGTCCAGCATGGCCGCTGTCATATCCTTGTAAAGATAACGGACGCGCTTATATTCTTCATGCCCCCGTTCAAGGTTCATAATATTTGCAAGGTTTCTGCGGTGTCCGCTTACTATGCGAAACTCTCCGTTTATCCTCCCCAGTACCGTAGGCTGCTGCTGGCCTACTGCTAAAAAGCTGTCTGCCAGCTCCTCTATATTCTCCTGTGAGTAAAAATTATTTTCGGACGGTTTTACATCATGCGGATTTAACCAGATTTCCGTATAATCCGTAACCGTTCCTGCTCCCGCCGCCTTGCTCTTTGCGTTCAAAATGTCATTAAATCCAAACTTTGCCATACCCTCTACCTCGCTTTCCGCCTCTCTATCTCAATCTTTTTCTTACACTGTCCCATTATGCCGTTGCACATTTCGCAGGTTCTCCAATGTTCGCAAGCGTCGCTTTGCGGGCAGGCGCGCCCGGCAAATTTACCGCCCCAGTTCCAGCAGGTAGTACCGCCATTTCTGCTGCAATCCCAGTACGCGCAACAGCTCTCTTTATGTGCCATGTTCTACCTCGCTTTCCCGGTGTACCGTGTCACAAATTTTTTGTAATCCTGTGCCGCGCCACAGCAGGGGCTATATTCATAAATCGGCTTAAAATTAAATGTGCTTTCCGCTACTTTTCTGGAATATCGGATAACTCCTAAAATGCTGTAGTATGGCTCTCCTGTTATATGCGCCTCTCTTTTCTGCCGTTCCAGCCATTCCTTGCCCGCTGCCTCTCCGTCCGTATTCTGGTATGCTGTAATCAGTATCCCCCGCAGGCAGAGGCGCGGGTTAATCTGCTTCGCGTCCTCTATCTGCTCCGCCAGAATGTCCAGCCCGTCAAGCGCCCATTCATCAATCTTCACGGGTACTATAACCTCGTCCGTTACCGCCAGCGCATTTACCACGTTAAGCCCTATATCTGGCGGATTGTCGATAATGCAGTAATCATAATACCCGTTTACCCAGTCTGCGTGTTCCATAAACTGCTTAAAGCGGTCTATCTGGTTTCCCGCCTCCTCCGCTGTCAGCTGCCACGTAGCGCCCATAAGTGACATATTGGCTGTAAGAATATCTAAGCCCTCGTACTCCGTGTGCTGTATCAGCTCTACCGCTGCCCGCCAGTCCCCACTTAATATCCTGCTCACTGGCGCTACGCTCTCTGCGTCATATCGCCCATACGCCCGGCTTAAATTCCCCTGCTTGTCATTGTCAACCAGCAGTACCTTAAAGCCTCTGCGGTGCAACTCATAAGCCATATTTACCGCCGTAAAGGTCTTGGCTACTCCTCCCTTTAAATTTAAAATGCTTACTGTCCTCATTCTCTACCTCGCTTTCTTGCGCCGCCTCCGGGCGCAGCTGTTTGTATGTTTCCTACTCTTTTGTTCTGTCACGCTTTCCCCAGCGTTTGCCCCGGCTCTCCCAGCTGCCCGGTATGCAGTAAATACCGCTCTACCAGTTCTGCCGCTGTCTGCCAGCCGTAGCATACCGCCGTGAAATATCCCTGCTGCCGCAGGTAGTCTAACCAGCTCCTCTGCTTTGCCGTTGTTGTGTTCCTCCCGGCCTTAAGCTCTATGTAAAGCCCGTGGTATATTCCCCTCGGTGCTGGTAAACAAATATCCGGCACGCCTGCCTTTACTCCCTGCCGTTTCAGTGCTATTGCCGTCGCCGCGTCCCGCTTTCCTCCGTTTGGGACGTGGTGCATATATTCCAGCTCCGGCATACGCCCAGTATTGTAGGCCGCCCAGCTGAAAAGCGCCTCCTGTTGCCCGCTCTCGTCGTCCAGTCTAAAGTTTCTCATGTTCCCGCGTCTCCTCGCTTTCCTTTTTGTCCGGGTTTTCTTCCCATTCGTGGCACTGATTGATACCCGACGTAATCCCCCGCAGAATAAACCAGACGATTTCTATAACGGCCAGCGCTATAAATACAATTCCGGCTATCAAAATCACTTTTCCCATATCGTTCTATCCTCCGTCCTTTTCGATTTCTACAAGCGTATATCTGAAATATCCGTACCCGTAATAATCCGGGCTGTGTATTCCCTTGCTTACGCTGTCCTTATCCACGTAATACCCTTTTATCGCCCTCGGCTCTGCCTTAAACCATGCGCGCTCTGTTATTATCCTTATCTCCGGCTCCGGCCTCACAAGGTTCTTGCTGCAATTCCAGCGCTTACCCTGTAGCGCCCCGTCCTCTTTCGTTCTATGCTTGTCCGTATACTTGATAAAATAGCTTGCCAGCTTCGCATAATTCCCGGTATCGTCCAGCGGAAAAACCTTTACCCTGTTGTGCCCCTCATAAGCCTTATACCAGCACTGCTGCAATACCTTTGTGTCTATCTGGTTTATGACAAGGTGGTGGTGCCTTGCCCCTTTTTCGCCTATCTCCATAACATGTATGTACTTAAGCTCTTTCCCCTGTCTCCTGTACTCTTTCCGCAGCTCCCGCAGGAATATATCTATATCCTCCCGCATTTGCTCCCGGCTCCTCGGCTCCTTTCCTTTCTCCCGTATGTAGTCCAGTATGACGTGATAATCTCCATAGCCAAAATTAGCGTTCATCAGGATACGCAGCTTTCTTTCTGCCTGTCTGGTGTTTACCTTTACCTGCTGCTCCTTTGTGGGCTTAACCTTATCCCCTCTCTTTATCCCCGGCTTTTTATATCTGCTGGTAAAGTAACGCTCTACCTCTATGGTCTTTCCAGCCCTTGTTATCCTCTCTACGTATGGCATATATATTTATCCTCCCTGTCGGATAGTTAATACTTTTATCAAGTGGTAAAACGGGCATTTCAGCCCGTGTAGTTCCTTGACTTTTCGCCATACAATGCTTATACTGGATTTAGGTTGAAAAGCTGTATAGCTTAGCCCCTATGGTATTCCCGTACCGTAGGGGCTTTTTACTGTTGTCATGGATTTACAGGCGTTTTGCCGCTTTCTTTTTGCGGATTGCCTTAATCTGCGCCAGCAGGCCGTTTTCTGCGGCTTCTGCCGCCTTATGGCGTTTCAGCTCCTTGTAATCCGCCCACAGACTGCGGAAAATTGCAATACTCTTTCCGTTCTGCCCGTAATGGCTCAATCTGTTTGCCTCATTTCTCAATACTGCCCGTCTTAATTTCCTCATTCTCCTAAATCTCCTTTACAAAAGTTCTATGTGTGTAATCGCAAACGCAAAGGCTGTCCGGTATGGTAAACTGCAATCATAACCAGTACAGGTATGTAGCCTGCTACCTTTGCAGAAATTGCAGCAGTTCATTTTCGCGTATCTTTCTGCTTTTATTTCCTCCTGCCGCCTATCGTCCAGTAGCTTAAATGCCAGCCTGTCTGCGTTTACTACCTCGATACCCAGCCTGTCCGCCGTCTGTATCTCCCGGCTCATACCCTCGCTTACTCCATATTTCACGCCAACTATGACAAAATCACAGGTCTTAAGCAATGCCATGCCCGCAGCCATTCCCTGCTCCCGCTCCTGTGGCTTTTTATCGTCTAAGCACTGCGTCATATATAAGTGCGGCGTTATCGGCGCTAATCCGGCATTGAGCGCCTGCTTTGTAAGCGCCTGTGCGTACTCTATGTTTCTATCCAGCTCCGCGCCGTCCTTTGCCCGGTACGGACTGCAAATATATACCCGCTTCATGCTCTGCCCTTTCTGGCTCTTACCGCCCTCTGCTGTGCCTCTGCTCTGGCCTGCTCATTTCCTGCCAGATATGCAGATAGACACATTAAATCATCAGCGCTTTTCTCGTCGATAAACTCACAGTCAAGGCAGCATTTGCAATACCCTGTAATCTGTATGTACCTGTCGTACACTTCCTGCGGCGTTTTGCAGGCTTTTAAGCTGTTTACCATATTCGCCAGACGCGAAACAGCTTTTATGCCTATAGCCCCTCCTTTCCCGCGGGCTTCTATTCTGATTTCCTGCATTTTCGCTGTGCCGTCTGGATTTACAAAAAGTTTACTTCTCATTCCCTGCCTCCATTTTCTCTATCAGCTGTACAGAAAGCTCGTAGGCCGTCCGGCGTTCAGTCTCCCGGTAAGCCTCTTTTCCGTCTGTGTAATATTTTGCTATTTCCTTGTCATATTCCCGGCTCTGGTATCTCCCCAGAAGCCTTACTTTTGTCCCCTGCTCCCAGCCTGCTACCTCGTCTGCGGTTTCCTGCCAGCAGATACAGGGAATAAAGCAGTTTCCCGGCGCAAGCTCCTTTTGTACCTTTATGAAAATATCTGAAATACGCTTTCCTCTGGGCGTTTCCCTGTGCGTCGGCTTAAACACAATCTCGCCCGTTATGGCTACGTCGTTCTGAAATTCTGCCTTTGGGCTTGCAGCTACATAATCAGCCAGAATAAATACAAGGCACTTCCCCGTTTCAAAGTCCTTAAGCGTCTGTATCTTCCCTGTGATTAAAAGCCTGCTGCCCGGCGCAAATTCCCGCAATACGTCAAGCTCTCCCTGTGCCGCCTTATACGGCGTGTCCTGCTCAAAGGCTACCGCTACCTCGTCCTTTATCCCGCTCGGCCTCGGTATCTCGATTTTCCCCAGATACCCAGCGAACGGCGGGCCGCATATCTGCGTAACCTCCGCCAGTTCCTTAACCTCTCCCACCAGCCCCGCCACGTTCCGCGCTCTCCCGCGCTTTGTCAGTTCCTCTAAAATCTCTTTATTGATTTCTCCCAGAAAATCCGGCTTTTTCATCTTCTCCACTGTTGCCGCTCTCCTTTCTTCCGTTTCCTCTCGTACCCAAATAGGTACATATCCATGCTTACAATGTCCCCGGACGGCAATAACGCGCGGTTTTCAAACCACCATGCGCCCGCTGTGTCCCGGTAATAATCAAAGACAAGCCGCCCGTTCCTTTCGTCCCCGTCCAATGCTCCGCTTATCTTACTGCCTATGTACGTTACCCCTCGCCCGCCTGCTCCGTGTGCCTCCATACTCTCAATGCTCCACGCCTCTTTATATGCCACGCGTTCCAGCTCTGGGCTTATCTCTCTAAACTCCTGCGCCATAATTAAGAGAAAAAGGCGGCTGGTGCCAGCTCGTAGCCGTCTATATCTTCATTTTCAAGCGGCCTGTCATACTCCACATATCCCCACGCCTGCCGCCCAATCTCCGGCACGTATTCCCGGCTGCTGAAATTATGGATAAGCATAACCGGGTTATTCTTTGGCTTTGGATACGCCCCCGGCGTGACCGGGCGCTGCGTGCTGTAATACCTGTATTTCACGCTCATACCTCCCTTTTTCGCTTATATTTGCAGTAATGCCAAACGCATACTACCTTATAGCTGTTCTGTGCGTAATCCTTGCTCATGCAAGCCCCGTTTTTGTCGTCGTGGTAAACACACTCTTTACAATAGTCTGGGTGCTGCGGGTGCAATATGATTTCTGCCATGCTATTTCTCCGGCATTTCATAGACGCGCGGTATTGCCACCGCTCCCGGCTGTATATCCATGCCACCGCGTATTAACGCTGCCCCGCCGCTCCACGTCAAATACTGGGCGCATACGCGCTGTATCTCGTCCAGCACTTCTAAGCAGCGTTCCTTACTCTCATACTCTGCTATCTCCTCTAAGCAGCCGTCAGAAATGCAGATTGTATGGTGTACCTCCGCCTCTTTTCCTCTCTTAAAATCCTGTTTCTCGCTGTATTCCAGCGCATTAAAGGAAATTCCAAAACGGTACAACTTTTCTCTGTTCTGGCTCCGTATGTAAACCTCACTCATTCCTGCTATCCTCGCTTTCCTCTGTGTATTCCGGCTCTCCGTGTTCTAAAAATCCCTCCAAATATCCGGCGCACACTATGTCAATGTCCTGCCCGGCGCTGCCGTCGCTGTTTATCGTGATTTCTCCGTAATAACCATATACCGCGCCGTCCGGCGTATATATGGTTACGGTTCCTTTTGTTGCTGGCTCTGGTATTTCAATAACCAGCGGCTCCGCCTGCTCCTGCTGCATAATCGCCGCTACCTGTTCGTCTGTCTGCGGTTCTTCCCGCTGCCCTCTCCACCAGATAAGCATAGGCAGTAATACCAGCGCCGCTATAAAAGCCGCTGCGCCTGCTGCCGCACGTATCAGCGCCTTAAGTATCCTGTTTTCTCTCCTGTGTTGCTTTCTCATTTTCCCGCTCCTCTTTTAAGTACTTTTCCGCAATTCTTATAAAAGCCTCTATCCTCTCAATCTTTCTATTGTGTGCTTCTATTTGCTTCTGTGCCTTTCCTTTTATCCATATCCAATATGGTATTTCTGGATTTTCTTTTTCTTTCCGCAAGTCTTTCTTTGCTTTTTCTATAGCCTCTGCTAAATCTCCTGTATATGAAAAACTCCGCTCGTTCTTTGTTTCCTTTATTTGATATGTTGACTTCACTTTTTTACCTCCATGGTTTGATTAAGAAGAATTTTCCTAAACAGGCTCTCAAAAATTGGTACAGGTATACTATTGCCCGCCTGCTTATAAAGCGCCATTTTATAACGCCCGTTTTTCTCATGTACTGCCGCTGCCGCTTTAAAATCCTCGTCGGTATATCCTTGCAAACGCCAACATTCCAATTCTGTAAGATACCTGTAGCGTCCGTTTCCCATATCAATTACCTGCGCAGGCGTTCTGTCCTGTCTGGCTGTTATTGTATAGGCATAGTCCTGTATCACTGTTGCGCGCCTTATGCCCTTTTCCCCTATCACGCTTAATACGCTCGGCTGCGTAACGTCGTACACTGGCGGCGCGTCCGGTAAAAGAAACTCTTTTATATCCCTCATGGGCGTTTTTATCAAATCGTCAAAGGAAAATGCTTTTTCTCCCAGTGTCGATACGGTAAATACTCTTTCCCTCGCCTGCGGTAAACCAAATTCGCGCGCGTCCAAAATCTTAAAGCTGCTGCTATACCCCAGACGCTCCATTTCCTTTATGTACCTGTCAAAATTCGCCCTCATGTATCGGCTTAATACATTCTTTACGTTCTCCCAGATAACGTACCTTGGCCGCCATTCTCCCATTTGCTCTATAATGTGAATGGTTTCCCACATTAAGCTGCTGCGTGTTCCGCTGCCCTCGTCTGCGCCTTTCCCTCTGTTTATCCGTCCTCCCTCTGCCTTTGCTTTCCCTTGGTGTCCTGCTATGCTAAAGTCTTGACATGGGCTGCCGTGTATCAGAATATCCGGCTTTAAATTCCAGCCTACAACGCTCTGCGTTTTATATCGCAATTCCTCTGAAAACATAGCGTTATAGGAACGCACTGCCTTTTCGTCGATTTCAACGTAATCTATGGCTTTTACAGGTATCCCGATATTCCGCAGCGCACAGCGCGGGCTGCCTATCCCTCCAAACAGTTCCAAAATCTGTACCACGTTTTTCCCTCTCTTTCGTCTGCCAGTAAAAATTATTCGTTATCAGCATTTCCCGGCTGAATACCAGATACAGCCCCAGCGGTACAGTCAATACCGCTATTGTCGCGTCTCCGTCCAGCAGCCATACTGCAAACGCAGTAAAAGCCAGCACTGATATACCCGTTAATTTCTGCTTGATAAAATACCAGCGCCTCTGCCTGCGCAACTGCTCCCTCCTGCGCCTGTGCCTCTCCGCCCTCTTATATTCCGCTATTGCCTCTGTGCTGTCGGTAAGTATAATGACCGCGTACCTCATTCTCTGCCTCTCCTCCTGCGGTGGCGCTCTTATCTGCTTCACTGCCTCCGCTCTCCTACTCTGGCGTATATTTACTGTGTTGGCGCTTTTTCACATTAAAAAAGCTGCTTAAAAACCTGTTGACCTGCCACATACTCTATAGCTGGTATGACCGCTGCTATTTTTTCACAGTATACAGATACGGCTATTTGCCTGCCGTCCTCCGCCGCAGGTCTGCCAAACCTGCTACAAATACGCCTTACTGGTGTCGAACCAGTCAGCTTAAGCCCCTGCGTCCAGTTGCACTGTGCCCCAAATACTCGCCGCATTTTACCTAGAATTACTACGGTTTTCTCCCGGCAAAGGCGCTTACTGGCGGCCACTGCCGCCCATATTTTCTAAAACAAAAATCCCTTATCAACCAAAAACTTTATCCAGTCACAGCCCGTAACATCTTCTCGCTGTATGAATCTGTAAAATTCTTCTTTTGTGGTTACTCCGTCCTCGTTCATAAGTTGTTTTGCTCTCTCTGCTGCATTAGTTTGAAAAACGCAATCTGCGTAAAACGTCCTTTCTGCCGTTCCGTAATCGTTTCTCCCTCCCGGTGTTCTCATTTCTACTATCACCATTGGCCTCTTGCTCTTTTTGCCTCTTGCTTTTCTAAGTACCACAGCTTCACTGAATAGCCAGCCATTCCAACCCCGACGCATGGGCGCAAATTGTGTACGCGGAACCTGCACCAAATCTCCCGACTTCATTTTTTCATAGTTTGCAATTTTCATGGTTTACCTCTCTTTCGTTTTTCTTTGGTTAAAGTGTTTTCTGTGCCTTGTCTGCGCTGTAAGTCTCCTGCGTGGCTCCGCAGCGGGTAAGCTCTTTATAAATCGTATCTCTATGCACTCCCAGCGCTGCTGCTATCTCAACTACCCTGTTGCCCGCCTTGCTCATGTTCTCTATGGTCTGCCTGTCCTTATAGCACAGTCTTTTGTATTTTCTCGCCATTGTCTCTGCTCCCCTTTCTTTCAACTCTAAAAAGCCAGTCTGTTTCATCTTCTGTAACCAACCCGTAATACGTATCTGTTCTTGTAAAGCAATACTCTACGCCGTAAAACTGCCGTATCGCCATTTTATAAACTTCCCACTGCGCTTGGCACCAATCCGCCGCTTTTCTTCCCCTTTTATAATCGTCCGTATAATACCCATGCTTTCTGCAAGCGTCTAAAGATATATCCCAGCTTGTTATACATTCCTTTAAAGCTCCGCCTAATTCTGTCTTTAAAAATCTCTCTTTGTTTAACTTCATATTTCCTGCCTCTCTTTCGTGGATAAAAAAATAAGCGCGTCCAGAGATTTTTAGTCTCTAAACGCGCTTTTCATTTTCCTGTATATAAAAAATGAAATTCGGCTTGAGATTTAATATCTCCTGTCGAATTTCATTCTAAAACTTATCAAACTAGAATAACATATATCTGTGATATATGTTATAATGAACACAGAATGCGAATGATACCATCGCGCATACCGGTTTCCGCGCTTGCCGCAGAAAGCCGGGCGCATCTATCAAAACACAGGGGGTACATCATGAAAGAACGAATCAAAGCGATTCTGAGCACTCTCAAACGCCGGGAATCCCTGATCCTGGTCAGTATCCTGGCAAGTTCCGGCTCTACGCCCAGGGGGGCGGGCGCACTGATGCTGGTATTTGAAGACGGGCACGCGGAAGGAACCATCGGAGGCGGCGCAGTGGAGCACGCCGCACATCAGCACGCCGTCCGGCTTCTGCATGAACGCACTTCCGATACGGTAGGCTACCGCCTGTCCAAGGAAGATGTGGCCGGTCTCGGCATGGTCTGCGGAGGAGACGTCACCGTATATTTCCAGTACCTGGACGGAGATGCCTGCCTCCCCCTGTTCGAACGTCTCCTGGACGCGTTCTCCGAGAATAAAAACTTCTGGCTCGTGCGCAGAATGGAGCAGAACCGGGTGACAGCCATGGCTGCCTGTGACGAAGACGGACATTTCTGGGGCGATGATCTGTCCGGTTCTCTTCCGGCAGGGCTTCTGAAATCCAGGGCTGTTTTCCTGAGCGGAGATCCTTCTTACTATGCGGAGCCCATCGTTCAGGCCGGATGGGTATACGTCTTCGGCGGCGGGCACGTCTCCCAGGAGCTGGCTCCGCTGCTGGCTCATGTGGGATTCACGGTGGCAGTATTTGAGGACCGGGAAGCATTCGCCGATCCGGCGCTTTTCCCCGGTGTACAGGAAGTGATTCTGGGAGATTTTCAAAACCTCGCCGCCTCCATTACATTGACCGAAAAGGATTCCGCCGTGGTCATGACGCGCGGACACCAGGCTGATTTCGAGATCCTGGCTCAGCTCCTGAGACGCCCCATGGCCTATATCGGATGCATCGGCAGCCGCCGGAAAATCGCCGAGACCCGGAGAAAGCTGTCCGAACTGGGATTTCCGGACGACGCCTATGATGTGGTCCACTCTCCCATCGGCCTGAATATCGGAGCCGAGACGCCTGCGGAAATCGCGGTCTGTATCGCTGCCGAGATGATCCAGTGCAGAGCCGCGGCAAAAGAAGTATAAAAAAAGAAGACGGAAACTCCTTTTTCTTTCAAAGGAGAATTTCCGCCTTCTTTTTATCTTTTATCCTTTTCCGAAACCACAGTCCGGATAATGGCACTCCGGACATCCCAGGCAAAGTCCGCCGTGTCCCAGTGTGGTGATATCCTTGCGCGAGATCGGTATCCCCGCCGCCACTCTCGGCAATAACAGGTCAAAAATCGTAGCTTTCGCGTACATGACGCATCCCGGAAGCCCCATCACCGGCGTCCCGTCCGGGAAATATGCCAGACACAGCATGGCTCCCGGCAGCACCGGAGCCCCATAGGTGACAACCTCTGTTCCCGCTTCCCGGATCGCTCCCGGCGTCTGGTCATCCGGATCCACGCTCATGCCGCCTGTGGCTATGATCAGATCCAGTCCTTTATCTTTCATCTCCCGGATCGCCGACACGATGTCCGCCTTCTCATCGCCCACGATCCGATGTTCTTTCAGCTCGATACCGTAAGCCTGCAGCTTTCTCTCCACCACCGGAGTGAACTTGTCCTCGATCCGTCCATAGAACACCTCGTTGCCGGTGGTGACGACACCTGCCGTCTTCAGGCGGTAGGGAAGCAGACGGCAGAGCGGTTCACTTCCTGCGCGCTCTTTCGCCAGCTCCATCTTCTCCTTTTTAATCACCAGCGGGATCACTCTGGTGCCCGCCAGCTTCTCGCCCTTTTTCACCGGGCTGTTCGTATGTCTTGTGGCAATCATGATCTGATCAATGTCGTTGACCGCATCCAGACGCTCTACATCCACCTGGAACAGACCTTCGCATTCGGCAGTCAGTTCAATCTTGCCCTCTTTCACCTCAGAAGCCTTCATATGGTCGTTCTGGCAGATCTGCCGAAGGATCTCTGCAGCGTCATTTTCGTGATACATAGTATCATCTTTTTCCCATATGTAGAGATGGTCTTTTCCCATGCTGAGCAGCACCGGGATATCTTCCTCTGTCACAATATGGCCTTTTCTGAACCGGGGACCTTTACTCACCCCGGGGATAATCTGCGTCAGATCATGGCACAGCACCTGTCCGACCGCATCCTCTGTTCTGATCAGTTTCATAATTTCACTCTCCTGTTATTATTTCGGCTATTTGCGGGCGCACTCGCCGTCGCGCCCTCCTGCCAGCAGGATTCCGTGTTCCAATGTTGGCAGAATATATTCCAGATGTTCTTTCACTGCTTTAGGGCTACCAGGCAGGTTTACGATAAGCGTCTTGCCTCTCAGCACACTGGCTGCCCTGGACAGCATAGCTCTCGGTGTAATCGACAGGCTGTAAGCGCGCATAGCCTCCGCGATACCCGGCGCGTTCCGGTCCGCCACCGCCATCGTGGCCTCCGGAGTCACGTCCGTAGGAGCAAATCCGGTGCCTCCTGTCGTCAGGATCAGATCCATCTGACGCCCATCCGCCAGACGAATCAGCTGATTTTTCAGCGGCTGGATCCCGTCCGGCAGCAAAAGAGTTTCTTCCACCCGGTATCCGGCTTCGGTAAGCATCTTCACGATCAGCGGGCCTGAGAGATCCTCTCTCTCTCCTCTGCTCCCCTTGTCTGAAAGTGTGATCACAGCCGCCCGAAGAGGCGGATTCTCTTCCGGAGGAAGCAGTACCAGTTCATCCCCCACAGACACTTTCCCGCCTTTTAATACCCGGGCGAAGACTCCTTCTCTGGGCATAATGCAGTCTCCGGTCTTCTGCCTGATGATACAGTCGCTGTGGCATTCTTTTCCGATCTGCGTCATTTCCAGTACGGCGTCTCCTGTGCCGAACCGGCTGCCCACCGGTAAATTCCGAAAATCCAGGCCGTCCACCACCAGATTCTCGCCGAACGCTCCGTATTCCACCCAGATTTTTTTCCGGAACTCGTCGATCTTATCCCCGGACAGGAGGCTTACCTGTCTGTGCCAGTTTCCTCCATGCGCGTCTCCCTCCAGTCCGAAGCCTTCCACCAGCATTCCGGAACCCACATTTTCTTTCGGCGTCCCCTTTTCTCTGCTGATACAGACTGCTCTGATCTTTCCCATACCACATTACCTCCTGTCTCTTTTTTACCTGTTATCCTCCGGATATAAAAGCAGCACATTCTGCGGCGCGATTCCCAGCTGCTCCGGCATTTTGTCCGGCATCCGGTCCTTTGGAATCCTCCACCATACAGGCGTACTGTCCTTTTCCTGCCCTGCATAGCGGAACAGAATCGTAGTCTCAAAAGGTTCTTCCATGCGGTCCGCATAGACTACCGGAAATACATTCTCTCTGGCTCTGGAATTGAAATAATGCGCCCGGATACCGATGGCGCAGACATGATCCCCCACCGGTTTTCCTGTCTTCAGGCAGATCCCCCACTCCGGAACCTCCACTTCATATTCCCCTGACTTTCTGGCCCTGACAATGTTCTTGCAGCCGGTCAGAACAGCCCCGGCCCGGGTCCCGGGATCAGCAAAGATCTCTTTGGTCCCGCCGGTCCCAAATACCTTTCCGCTGTCAATCAGCGCCATTCTGGAACAAAGATGATATATTTCGTCTCTGCTGTGGCTGACCAACAGTACATCTTTCCCGTAATTTTCCAGCAGTTCCTTTACCTGAATCTGCAAAGAATCCCTCAGATAGGAGTCCAGCGCGCTGAACGGCTCATCCAGAAGAAGCAGTTCCGGTCCGCTGACCAGAATACGCGCCAGCGCCGCTCTCTGCTGCTGTCCTCCGGAAAGCTGATGCGGAAGGGATCTGCGGAGACTTGTCAGTTCCATCATCTCCAGCACATTTTCCAGCTTTTCCCTGCGGATATTTCTGTCTTTTTCCCGGTTCAGCCCGCAGAGTATGTTCTTTTCCACCGTCATATTGGGAAACAGCGCATAATTCTGAAAAAGATAACCTACGTTCCTTACCTGCGGACTCAGATTCATATGCTGTTCGCTGTCAAAAAGAACTCTGCCGTTCAGAACAATACGTCCCTCGTCCGGCGTGACGATCCCGGCGATACTTTTCAGCGTCAGGCTTTTGCCGCATCCGGATGCTCCCAGAAGCCCCATGATCCCGCTCTCATGTTCCAGATCAACAGAAAGCAGAAACCCTCCAAAATCCTTTTTAATGTGAACCGAAAGACTCATGACGCACCTGCCTTTCCGTTTCTGCATTCCAGCATATTCACAATCAGCAGCACCACCGTGGATATCGCCATATTGACCAGTACCCAGAAGAGCGCGCCCGCTTCGTCATTCGTTCTCCACAGCTGATATACCGTCGTGGAAATCGTCGCCGTCTTGCCCGGAATATATCCGATCAGCATGCTGGTCGCTCCGTATTCGCCCAATGCGCGGGCAAACGCCAGCACCGTCCCTGCCAGGATTCCCTGTCTGCAGGCAGGCATCCGGATATTCCAGAAAATATAAGTATTGGACAGACCCAAAGTCTGTCCTGCATAAGCCAGCGTTACGTCGAAACTTTCAAATGCGCCTCTGGCTGTCCGATACATCAAAGGAAACGCCACCACCGCAGATGTCAGGATTCCTCCATACCAGGTCATGGCGAACTGAATCCCCCACTGCGACAGCAGCATCCCCAAAGGCCTTTTCAATCCAAAGATCAACAGAAGGAAATATCCGCATACAGTAGGCGGAAGAACCATGGGCAGCGTCAGGAATACATCCAGAATTCCTTTTATGGCACGGGGCAGCCGCGCCACATAATACGCCGCGAATATACCGGCAAAAAATACCATCACACAGCTTATCGCCGCAATTCTCAGAGAGTTGATAAGCGGATACCAGTCCAAACTCCGCACCTCCGTTCTCTACAGCCGGGGGCTGCCTGTCCTGCAGCAGCCCCGCGTATTTTCCTTTATCAACTGTTCAGGACGGCATATCTTCTCACCCTGCCTGAACTGTTATCTTTATTCTACCCCTGAAAATCCGACTTCTTCAAATACAGCCATGCATTCATCTGTCTGCAGATAATCCAGAAATGCCTGAGCCTCTTCCGGATGAGCCGCAGTCTTCAGCACTGCCGCCGGATAGATAACCTGTCCGCACATATCTGCCGTCGCGTAGTCCACGATATTCAATCCCTCAGAGTACGCGTCCGTACAGTAGATCACGCCGCAGTCCACGCTGCCCTCCGCGATCTGAGTCGCCACTTCCTTTACATTGCTGCCATAGGAAATCACACCGGACGCTGCCAGTTCTTCCTCATTGAGACCGTAATACTCCAGGATTCTCTGTGTATACTGACCTACCGGCACATCGCTGTTGCCCATAGCCATTAAAATACTTCCGTCCTGAAGAGCCGCCGCCATATCGTCGAACGACTCAAGGCCCGCCTCATTGTCCGGCGTCACGCACAGCGTCACTCTGTTTTCCAGAATATCGACTCTGGAATCTTCATCCACAAAGTCCAGTCCTTCCGTGTTGACTTCCGGATCCGCGTTGATGTCCAGCTGATTCATCTGGGTCTGTCCTGCGGAAATGAACAAGTCGCACGCTGCGCCCTCCTGGATCTGTGTCTTCAGTGTTCCCGAAGAATCAAAGTTGAAAGTCAGCGTCACGTTGGGAGCAACTTCCTTGTACATTTCACTGATCTCGGTCAGGGTTTCCGTCATGGACGCGGCCGCGAATACGACCACTTCCACATTTTCTGCAGTGTCTGCGGTCTCTTCCGCAGGCTCCTCCGCCTCCGTTGTCTCCTCCTCTGAAGCTGTATCTGCAGCTTCGGTTTCATCTGCGGCAGCGGCCACCTCTGTGTCCTCCGTACTGGAGGAAGTGCTTGATGACCCACAGGCTGCCAGGCTGATACCCAACGCACATGCGAGCAGCGATGCCAAAAGTTTTTTCTGCATCTTTTTCTCCTTCCTTTCTTTTTCAGAAAAAAATATTCAAAACGCGGATTTACACGTTTTGTTCTCGCAAAAGATAATATAACAAACCGCAGCATCCTTTTCAAGTTATTTACATATTTAATTTGTCAATATTTAATTATATATTTTTAATTTCATCAGTGTTTTTCGTTATTTTCTACCAATTTCACATTTTCTCCATAATACTTTTCAAATACATCTCTGACCACTCCGGCAGCCTTTTTCTCCGCCTCTTCATATACTTCCAGAAGTTTTTCCCCTTCCGGAGTCAGCACGGACCCATTTTTTCCCATTCTTACCAGAAGCGGCATGCCCAGCGTCTTTTCCGCCTGGCGGACGATCCTCCAGGCTTTGCTGTAAGCCATACCCATCTCTTTGGTCGCCTGGTTCAGAGAATGATACTCTTTTACCCCGTGCAGCAGATCCGCTACGCCTCTGCCGAAATAATCCCTGCCATCCACATTTTTTCCTTTTACACGCACGCGCACATTATAGTACAGACCATTCATCGCTTCTCCATCCCCGTTATTTTTCTTTTTCCAGCATAGCACGGCATGTCTTCCATAGCAACGGTTTTCCACCGGTACCGTATCGGATATCCTTCCAGTTCTTCCGGAAAATCCGCCCTGTCCTTCCGGAGATAGCCTTCCGCATATAGCGTATCTCCCTCCATCCGCATCCGGTAATCCACCACTTCCTCATACTGAAACATCCGGTCGTCCAGTTTTTCCATCGCCGTACATCTGCTCCTGCGGCGTACCCGGTCCAACCTTATAACAGCGCTGCCGCAGGGGCAAGGTTCCGGCAGGATCCTGGTGATGTCTCCGGTCCGGTACCGGATCAGCGGCATGGCATCCGCTTCAATGGAAGTCAGAACCAGTTCTCCCCATTCTCCCCGCGGCAGAACCCTTCCCTCTTCATCCACGATCTCCGCGATCAGGTCATTTTCCCGCAGATGCATCCCCTCAAACGCCGGACAGGTCACCGCTCCGCCCAGTCCGATCTCCCTGGAGCCATAATGCGGATACAGTCTGGTTCCAAGGCGGGCTTCGATCTCTTTTCTGACCGTATCGGGGCAGGCGTCCGCGCTCACCAGCGCCCTTACAAGGCTGTTCTCAGGCCGGAGCCGCAAAAGGGACAGCAGCGGGACAGGCATGCCCACAAACACCTGAGGTCTTTCAACATCCAAAATATCCAGCAGTTCCCCATAGCTGCGCCCGGTTCCTGCCGCCAGAGGAATCCCTTTCAGCCGTCCGACCGCCTCCGCGATCAGTTCTCCCAGCCCCCGGTTCCCGGAAAAAGGCATACAAACCATAACCTTCTCTCCCGGGAAGACCAGTTCCGAAAGGCCTGCCGCGAAAAATGAAACCGTTCTCTCATTGTCCTTTGCCGAATAATAGACGCGCTTCGCCTTTCCGGCAGTTCCCGAAGTCTCCTGGGAACGTACACGCTCGATCCCGCTCTGGCTCGTCAATACCATGCGGTGGCCTTCCCGGATCAGGTCTTTTTCCGTGGTGAACGGCAGTCTGCGCAGATCCTCCAGCGTATCCAGCCGGTCCGGCAGAGAACGGTAAAAACCGCCCCGCTCCTTCTCCCTTTTCAGCAGAATATTTAACTTTCGAAGCTGGATCTCTTCGATCTGTTTCCTTTCCAGATCCTGTACACCTTCCTGTCTCCGGATCCAGCCGTCCAGATTCGTTCTTTTCATCGGTACAGAAATCTCCCCCTCCGGTCTGTCAGATTATAGGCGCAGAAGGGCACCATCCCGTAGCGGCTGTCTGTCTCCAGGATGTAACAGCGGCGAAGACGGGCGAGATCCAGATTATAAGCATCCTGAAACAGCATGCACGAAACGGCAAACGTGTTGTTGTGCCGCTTCATCAGGAATTCGTCCAGCGAAGAAGTGTCCAGCCGCATCTGTTCTGTACTCTCCCCGCAGCAGCAGTTCTGTGTTTCCGGTTCGTTTTCTCCGCAGCAGCAGCTTCCTGTTTTCGCGCCGCTCCACTGCTGTTCCACGTATTTTCTCGCCTGTTCCGAAGCTCCTCCTCTGCGCGACTCGCCATGCGCCAGAGGACTCAGGCTTCCATCCTCCCGGCGCAGATAATTTGCCTGGAACGTACAGTAAGGATTCGTCGCGTTTCCCCCGGTGAAATGCTCTGCTTTCATCATGCCGCCCGTCTGCTCTTCGATCAGGGCCAGGAGCTTCGGAATCGTCACGCGATAGCTTCCCGGATCTTCCGGATATCTGCCGAAATAACTCATGGGCTGAAAATGCACTCCCCGCACGGCCGGCATCCGGTCCACGGCGTATTTAAGAATCGTGCCCACCTGGTCTTCATTGATCCCACGGGCAATCACCGGAACCAGCACGATCCCCAGCCCGGCTTCTTCGCAGGCATCGACGGCAGCCTTTTTCTGCTCCCACAAAGCCTTCCCCCTGAACACCTGACAGACTTCATCCCCGATCCCGTCAAACTGTAAATATACGCAGGAGAGTCCTGCCTCTTTCAGAGCTTTCGCGTATCCCTCTTCTTCCGCCAGACGGATTCCGTTGGTATTCAGCTGGAAAAAAGTAAATCCTTTCTCTTTCCCCATCCGGATCAGCTCCGGCAGATCGTCGCGCATGGAAGGCTCTCCTCCGGAAAGCTGCAGATTGAAGGGACCCCCGTGTTCCATCAGAAAGTCCATCTGTCTGCCCAGTTCTTCCAGAGAAATATCTTCTCCTTCTCCCGCGTCCGCAAAACATACCGGACACCTTAGATTACATCTTTTCGTCACTTCCAGCAAAACGCAGCAGCCCCGGCGCTCATGAGCCTCACAGAGACCGCAGTCCAGCGGACAGCCCTTTTCAGAAGGTCCGGCTTTCAGGATCCGGTCCGCCGGACGCGCTCCGGCGCCCCAGGCCTCATAGCTCTCCCTGCTCCCTTCCCAGATCAGAGCGCGGAAATCCCCATGCTCCGGACATGTCTTCTCCAGATAGATGCCATCCTCTTCTTCCGTCTTCACAGCCGGGATCACCCGCAGGCATTCCGGGCAGACGCTCTGCGTCTCTCCGATCGCTTTTACGCTTCTGTCTCTTCCAGCCATCGCTCCAGCCCTTTCTTCTCTTCTTCCCAGTTTTCCTCCGTAAAATTGACTTTCACCACCCGCGCCGCCAGGATGCCTTTGATCTCCATCCCTTCTCTCCGCGCGGAAAACACCGGCCGGCGGAACCGGTGGTTCTCCCGGATATCCCAGTCGGCCAGCAGCCTGGTCAGCTCCTTTCCGGTGACAGGAAGTTCATATTCATATGTGCGCGCCCCGGCAAAACAATTTTCCGTTTTCTTACATCGAAATTCCATCTTTTACACACTCTCCGCCAGATCCCGCACTGCCGACAATACGGTCTCTATCTCTTTCTCTGATGTGAATCTGGACAGACTGAGCCGGATGGTCCCCTGCGGCATCCCGATGTCTTTCATCAGGCCGGGCGCGCAGTGCAGTCCGGTCCGGCAGATGATGTCATAACTGTCGGTCAGGATATCTCCCGCCTCTTCCGGCGTATATCCCGGTATCACAAAAGACAGCACCGGCATACACGGTTCTTCCGGGCGGATCACCTGACAGCCTATGCCGGCCAGGCCGTCCGCCAGCTGACGCATCCGGGCGCTTATGATATCCCTATCCGCCGGGTGCTCCCTGCTCCACCTGAGGGCTGCCAGAAGGCCGTGATAAGACGGCTCGTTTCCGGTTCCGGCTTCCAGATGAACCGGCATCTCATCCGGCATCTCCTTCAGATCGCTTTTGATGCCCGTGCCGCCCACCATATACGGACGCAGGGAAATCCCCTGCCGTACATAGAGACCACCGGTGCCCTGAGGTCCCAGCAGATATTTATGGCCGGTGAAGGCCGCCATATCCACTCCCCATTTCTCCAGTCTGACCGGGACACATCCCAGCGTCTGGGACATATCCAGCAGGAAGGCCGCCCCATACGCATGCGCCGACGCGCACATGGCTTCCGCGTCATTTACCGCCCCCGTCACATTGGACGCGTGATTCAGTACACACAGCCTCGGACGGTATTTCTGTACCGTCTCCTTCCATCTCTCCGGCCGGATCCGCCCGGTCTCATCCGCCGGTACATATACCACCCTGACGCCGCTCTGTTCCAGCCGGTACAGCGGCCGGAGCACCGAATTGTGCTCGGCATTCGTGGCAAGCACCGTATCCCCCTCCTGCAGAGGCCAGCCGAAAAGAGCTTCGTTCAGTCCCCAGGTAGAATTGCATCCCAGCGCGATCCGCTCCGGACAGGAAACGCCCATCAGAGATGCCAGTTCTCTGCGCGCTTCATCAAACACGTTCACATCCTCGATTCCTCCCCGGTTGGCGGCTCCGGGAAGCCTGCGCACGGCTTTCGCCATGGCTTCCCCCACCTCCTCCGGCTTTGGCCAGGACGTGGCGGCATTATTCATGTACACATGTCTCCTCAAGCCTTTCACCTGTCCTTTCTTCAAATTCCGCGATCAGGCGCCGGCAAAGGGCGATATTTTTCCTCACCCGCTCTTTTACCGGATCTTTCCCGAGCGCTTTCTGATAACGCTCCGCTACCGTCACTCTCCGGTCTTCCTGTACCAGTTTGTCCGCCAGAAAGACGATCGCGGATTCCCGGCAGATACTCTCCGGTTCTTCTTCAAATCCGCCGTGCGCGCCGACTATCTCCGCCAGAGCCGCATACCCCTTTTCTTCCAGGAATAATGCCGCGGCCTGTTCATGATGCGGCTGCAGGCGGCAAAGATCATGCAGATAACCTCCGCTGCGGCACAGTTCCACATCCAGGCAGGCCCCGCGGCTGATCAGAGATTCCGCCATCCGGGCGGCCAGATCTCCCACTGCCCGGCAATGTGCCCGGATATGCGCGGGCAGCCGCACCTCTTCATACAACTGTACGCAGCAGTCTGCCGAGATCCCCCGGAACCTCCGGGCATACACCCTCATCTCCTCCAGATCCGAAGGATAATCCGCGTCCTTTAAGGTTCCCGGATCCCTGCTCTCTGCTTTTTTCATCCGCATCTTACTGGAAACGGCGCCCAGTCCTCCCTCTCCTCCATAGGAAAGCACCTCGTCATATCCTTCCGGGCTTAAAAACAGCGGGTGAGCATGCTTGCCGTTCAGAAGCGGGATCATCCCCTGCATCCCCTTCTCCAGCCCCTCTGCCTCCTTCTTCAGATAAGCCATCGTCTTCGGAGATACCAGAGGCAGATCTCCCGGCAGGAAGAAAACGCCCTCCGCGTCTCTCATGCCTGACAGCCCTTTCTTCACGGACGCCAGCATATCCGTAGAGGCAAAGTCCCTGTTCTCTGTCAGCCGCACTCCCATAGGGGCCAGGATCTCCCGCATCCGGTCCGCCTCCCTGCCGATCACTACCGTGATATCTTGGATACCTCCGTTTTTTAGGCTCTGAACCGTCATCTGGATCATGGGAAATCCGTTCAGCGTAAGCAGCGGTTTGAACGCGCCCATGCGCCTGGACTGCCCCGCCGCCACGATCAGTCCCCGCCAGTCTCTCATATGGTCCCGTTTTTCTGCAGAATCTCCAGGCATTTTTCAAACACTCCTTCCACGATCCCCGGGCACCGGCGCATCTTATTTCCCGGATCTCCATCCAGTATCTGCCCGCAGGAACACCCGCCGTACGCCTCCCCCATAGATTCCTCGAACCATTCCACCAGTTCACAGATCATGGCAGACGCATTGGGGTCTTCCAGTTCCCCGGCCTCTCCTTTCCCGCAGAAATATCCCAGCAGGCAGCATCCTCCCGTCAGCGCGCCGCACGTCCTGCCGGAGAACCCCAACCCTCCGTTCAGCCCGCTCATGGCACGGATCAGGTCCGGATCCTCTTTTCCCTCCGACTCCAGGGCAAGGATCAGGAGAATCTGAGCGCAGTAAAACCCCTGTCCCGATAATTCCAGCATCCGGTCAAACAGTTCCATTTCCCTCTCCTTTCTCCAGGCAGGCCAGAAAATATCCGCAGCCGGTCTTTCCGGCAGAGCGGAAGAAATCCAGAAGCGTTTCTTCCGCATTCCCTTTCCACAGACTTTCCAGGAAAAAATCCTTCCACAGAATGCTTTCGTCTTCCATGGAGCAGATCCGGAATCCGGCGTCTGCAAATGCCTTTCTCCAGCCTTCCCAGGTAAGATCTCCTCCAAGCAGCGGTTCCAGGTCTGTCCGTTTCTGAAAAAACACATCCGACAGGAGGAATTTCCCTCCCGGCCTCAGGATCCGGTGCGCTTCCCGCAGCGCCTCCGCCCGTCCGCCGCAGGAGGACAAGCTGCATTCTGCCAGACAGAGATCATAGGATTCATCCCGGCAGCGCAGGCTGCGCATATCCTGTTCCCTCACTTCTTCCGATCCCGGAAACAGATCGATCCCCTCCGCGTCGTATCCGTTTTCTCTCAGGAACCGTACCGCGGTTCCATCTCCTGCTCCCAGATCCAGCGCCCGCGGCGATTCTGAACCTGCATCCGAAATCTGGGCGTTTCCGGTCTCCTGCTCCCGGATCCGGCATTGACCCATTTTCAGGAGTCTCTCTGTAAGAGAGATTCCTCCCGGATGTCCCCCCGGCAGGCACGTCTTGTGTTCCTTTTTCTGTGTTTTCGCCTTCGCTTCTCCGTTCATTTATCCTCCAGACTGCGTTCCACGGTCAGTACTTTGCCCATGGCCAGATCCTCCGGCACATAGACGAATCCGCATTCCGGACAGACCGGAAGCTCCACAGGGAACGCGTTTCCCATATAAGAGAACATCGCTTTCCCTTTCACCATCGCCTTCTTACACCGGGCACACATCAATTTTCCCATGGGATCTACGCTGTAATAATTTTTTTCCGCCATGGCATCCTCCTACTCCACAGTCATCCGGTGGCTGTAAGCGCCGAATACCAGGTATCCGTCTTCTTCCTTCCGGAACTTTACCCAGAATGTTACATTTCCCAGCCTGCGGCAGGTCACAAGCCAGCCATGCTCCTGATCGAAGACCGCCGCGCCGGATTCTTCGTACGCCCGGAGCACCGCATCCACATCGCTTTTCAGAATCATGCGGTCTTCCATCTCTTCCATGGCTCCTTGCGCGTAACGGACAGGGAGCATTTCTTCCATATACATATCCTCCTTCCAGATCTCCCGCAGCAGTTTCTGTTTCAATTTCAGCCGGTTCTTTCTTCTGCGGGACAGATCCGGAACTGTATCATCCCCGGTCCCGTAGACCAGTTCCAGGATATGCCGCGTCCCGGCTCCCGTCCTTGCGAACTGGTCTTTGCAGGCCATACAGTAGGTCACGATCATTCCGTCCGCGCGTCCGGCCGCAAAATCTGCTTTCTCCCGCGCCATCTGAGGATTGGCGTATTTTACCAGGCCGCCAAAACCGCAGCATGGGGACAGATCTCCGGAAAACGGCGCTTCCGTCACTCGGCATCCCAGGGCACGCGCCAGAGCGCGCACCACCTCCTGCGTCTTCTTGTCGCCTCTGGCCCCGCAGGCGTCGTGAACCGCAGCCGGACGGCTCTCCAGAGGCTCCACGCCCAGTTTCAGCAGAATTTCCCAGATCCCCACCGTCTCTGCCTCAAAGTAACGGTCAAAAATCTTCCGGCAGGTAGGGCAGGCACAGATCACTGTCGGCCTTCCCATCTCTTCCCAGGCAGACCGGAATCTTTCTTCCGCTTCCGCAAGCAGATCCTCTCTGGCCGCCCACTCGGAGACAGCCCCGCAGCAGCCCAGGATCAATCCTACGCCGCCCTCCAGCCTTGTGCTCAGATCCCGGTAAGCAGCCTCCACCGTATCCGGCGATACCGCGGATGCCTGACAGCCCGGGAAGAACACATAACGGCATTTCTCAAACCCCGGCTGTTTCCTTGCCAGGAAAGCTTCCCCGTTGGAAAACTGCTGATCCAGAAGGGCAAATTCATGAGCCGACGGAGGCATCTTCTTCGTCTCCACCATGGTATGCCGCGCGATCCGGCATACATCCGGATAATCAAATCCATTGGGACAGGCCGCCCTGCACTGCCCGCATTCATCACAGGCATTGATCAGGCCGTTGGCCATGTGGTTGCCCATGACGATGGAGAGATTGTTATAGATCTCCCGGATCGCCGCTCTGGGATTTCTTTTATAATGCTGCAAGTAGACGCATCCTTTGATGCACTCCGTACACTGGCACTGGATGCATCTGGCGGCTTCCGCCGCGGCCTTCTCCTTTGTCACATGCTCCGGATCCAGAAGACTCTCCGATCCTTCCACCCCATCCATGGTTACAAAGAGCCGGCTCTCTCTGTTTTCTTCTTCCGGGGGTGTCCCCGCGCCCTGCAGAAAGCAGTCGGCAAGAAGCGCCGTCCTCTTTGCGGAAGCCAGAAGCCCCGCGACGCTTTCTTCTTTCTGTCCGGCGAAGCAGTTCTCCTTCTGACAGGCCAATCCCGGATCCGGCGAAATACATACGGCATCCGCTTCCTCTGATACCTTCTCAATTAATTCTATCGACAGGGCCTTCTCTTCTTTTCGTAAGATCCGCAGATTCTGAAGCGCTGTCAGATCCGCTTTTGCTTCCGCTTCCGGAAGCCCCAGCCGCAGCAATGGTTCCACCAGTGATCCGCAGGAAGTATGCCAGGAAACCTCATACCCCTTCTTTCCCAGCTCCCAACAGCATGCCAACGCAAAAAGATCGTCCCCGATCACCGCCGTCTTCTTCTGTTTTTTCGGAAGCATAAACCGGCTGACCGCGCCGCTTCCCCCGTACATGGCGCATGCTCTCTCCAGCGCCCGCAGACGGACACCGTCTCCCAGACGGGAGAGCGTACATCTGTTCTCGCATTCACCGCTGCAGTTCCCGGACAGCGTATACAAAAAAGGCGTAGACATCCGGATAATCCCCGCAGCCTTGGAAAAATCGCCTTTCGCCGCATGATCGCACACACTCCGCATGTCGATGCCCAGCGGGCAGGCTGCCATGCAGGGAGGCGGATCTGTCCGGGTGCACACCGCTTCCCGCTCATGAAGCTCATCCTGCCCGAAAGCCTGCTTCATCAGATAATGTTTTCCCACCAGGGCAGACTCTTTTTTCTCCATGTACCGCTTCCCTCCAATTATCCTTAAAATAGATAAGTGTTTTTATAAAACAGGGCTGCCGCCAAGCAGCCCTGCCATGTTGCTCCCGCGCCGCGGCGCAGGATTCGTCCCATACATTATAAAGCGTCGATGGCCGCTTTCACAACCTCCGGCCTTGCCGGCACTCTGGTAATACGCGCGCCGGTCGCCTGGAAGATCGCATTCAGGATAGCCGGATGCGGAGCCGCCAGCGGGCCCTCGCCGCAGCCTGCAGCGCCGTACGGTCCAAGCGGACGCGGATGGTTCTCTTGATAGATCAGTTCGATATCGTCCGGAATATCGTTGGGGTACGGAATGCCGCATTTCAATAGCGACGTGTGTTTCTTCAGGTCTTCAAAATCCTCCGACAGCGCAAGGCCGATACCCTGGGCAATGGCGCCCATGACCTGGCCGTCCACCACGGATTTGTTGATGATGGTTCCGAAATCGGAAACCATGGTGAAACGGATCACCTTCACCTTTCCGGTAGCCATCTCCACGCGGACAACCGGAAGATTGATGCAGTACATATAAACGGAGAACGGATTGCCCTGTGCTGTTTCCTGATCGCAGTCGGAACATGCGGTAGCCACCCATTTGCCCTCGTATTTCAGCGGCAGATTCTCCGCTTTCATCTCTTCATAGGTGCGGTAAGTGCCGTCCGGTTTCTTCATGGCGTTCACCAGCATCTCGCAGGCCACGCGCACCGCGTTTCCGGTCATGACGTTGGAACGGGAACCGCCTGCGGGCCCGGAATTGGGAGTCAGGCCAGTGTCGTTCATGACCAGGCGTATCTGATCCGGAGTGAATCCCGCCTGACGAAGCGTCTCATGGGCATGGGTCAGGGTTCCGATGTCCGCGCCCTGTCCGTGGTCTTCCCAGGAATCATAGACCGTCACAGTATTGTCCTCATTCAGCTCCGCCCAGGCCTCGGAAGAGTCCACGCCGTCCAGGCCGCAGCCGTATACGCCAAGGGAGACGCCGGCGCCGTATTTATATTTGCCGCCTTCGCTCTGCTCCGCGTTCAGTTTCTCTGCGTAGGCCTTGTTCGCCTGCCACTTCGGGCGCGCCAGATCGTAAAGATCTTCCAGACAGTACACATCCGGCTTGCATCCGTTCGGCGTAGTGGAGCCTGCGGACTCTTTGTAGCAGTTCATAGCGCGGAACTCGAAAGGATCGATGCCCATCTTCTCGGCCATGATATCCATGGCAATGTCCCCGCCCATGAAGGACTGCGGCGCTCCGTATCCCCGGAACGCGGCGCCGTACGCATGGTTGGTACAGACTGTCTGAGATTTGTTGCGGATATTCGGAATATCCACACCTGCTCCTACGAACTGACTCAGGCGCATGGTAAGCAGGTCTCCGAACTCGGAATAAGGACCATGGTCGATATAATTGTCTCCTTCCAGAGCCAGAATCTTTCCCTTTTCATCCGCCGCCAGCTTGATATGCATAAAGCCCGGGCTTCTCTTTCCGGTATAAGTGATCATCTGATACATATTAAAGTTCAGCGCCACCGGACGTCCCGTCACCAGAGCGGCCACTCCTACCAGGGCCTCGATGGTCGGGGAAAATTTATAGCCGAAGGTTCCTCCCGCATGCAGTTGGACCAGTCTCAGCTTCTCCGGCTCCACGCCGATGCCGGCGCAGATCATGGCATGGTGCAGATGGATACCGATGGATTTGGAATGAATCGTCACGCGTCCCTCTTCGTCTATGTACGCATACGCCACATCCGGTTCAATCGGCATATGCGGCTGACGGGAACAGTAAGCGTCTACTTCCACTACATTGGGAGCGCTCTCCATGATCGGAGCCGTGTCTTCTCCCTTGATGCAGTTCGTCTCATAATAGACATTCGGCGTACCCGGATGGATCTCGATGGCGTCAGGAGCCATGGCTTCCGGCGCGGACATATATGCGGGAAGGATCTCCAGGTCGACCTTTACCGCCTTCGCGGCTTCCTTCGCATGCGTTTCTGTATCCGCGCAGACCATAGCGATAGCGTCGCCGTACTGGAATACCTTTTCATCGCACAGAATCGGGCGGTCCCATCCGTCGCCTTTATTGGTCGGGAATGTGATCAGGCCGGTGATCCGGTTCTTGCCCGGCACATCCTTGTACGTGATGACCTTGTAAACACCCGGCATCTTTTCCGCCTCGGAAGTATCGATGCCTTTAATCAGAGCGTGGGACACCTCTGCCTGCACCAGGGCTATCTGCAAAGTATCTTCCGGAAGGTTTTTAATCTCATCCGCTCCGAAATTCCAGCTTCCCGTCACCTTTGCCACCGCCGACGGACGCGCGTAGGTCGTGCCCAGGATCCGGTTTTCAGTAGGTTTGAACATCAGGTCTTCTTTGGACATTTCCCCGCGCAGTACCTTCGCCGCATCCATCACCGCGTCAATCAGCGGCTTGTAGCCGGTACACCGGCAGAGATTGCGGTTCTTGTTGAACCAGTCGCGGACTTCCTCCCTGGTGGGAGACGGATTGTTTTCCAGCAGCACCTTTGCGCTCATGATGAAGCCCGGCGAACAGAATCCGCACTGGGCGCATCCATGCGCCACCCATGCCGCCTGCAGCGGATGCAGGTTATCCAGAGTGCCGATCCCCTCGATGGTCTCGATCTTTGCGTAGTCGGGAACGCGGGACATCCTGGTGATGCAGGAGCGGGTCACTTTCCCGTCCATGATAACGTTGCAGGCTCCGCAGTGGCCTTCCCCGCAGCCGATCTTACAGCCGGTCAGCAGAAGGCGGTCCCTGAGCACCTGCGCCAGGGTTTCTGTGCCCTCCAGCACCAGAGTGCGTTCCACTCCGTTGATAATCAGGACTTTTTTGATCATGCTATAACCTCCTCTCACATTCTTCTGAAGCAGTCTCTATATTCCTGTCCTTTTGTGTTCGTTATATCTGTTCAAACGCCTCTTTCTCTGATAAAATGGCTTTATCAGAACTTATTGGAGGCTGTACATGGAACTGAACGAAATACGCGCTCATCTGGTCACAGTGGAAGTCACCGACGAGGTCACCGGCCAGGTCTTCCGCCGGGAACTTCCCATCGATTATTATGAAAATGCCAATTTTCTCCGTTTACGCGGAGAAAATATGGACGGGAGTCCCAGTGAACTGGTTTTCATTACCCATACAGGGATGCGCCGTCTGAACGATCTGACGGGACACGGACCCGATCAGGATCCCTGCGGTTCACATACGGTATAAAATGCGCAAAATTTGTCTGTTTTGCACAATATTTTCTGTCTTTATACTTCGATTATAGTTTATTGTATAATAAGGGTCAACGCAATTTTCCTTCGTCTATTATTCTATTTTGAGGATAATAAAAACGTATGGAAAAAGGGAGAGGAGTGCTTATGAACATCGTCATCTTTGGCTGCGGACAGGCCGGCCGCATGGTACTAAACTGGCTTCCGGCCGGGAATAATCCCGTCGCATACGCCGACAATGATCCCCGGAAATGGGGAACTTATATATGCCAGGTTCCGGTTATTCCTCCCTCAGATCTTCTGTCTTTTCAGCCGGATCTGGTGTGGATCGCGGTCGTCAACCGGGAGGCTTCTCTGTCCATCGAGCGGCAGCTCCGCGGTCTTGGCTACCATGGCCTCATCCAAAGCCTGACGCCGCTGCGGGAGCGTCTGGATCTGCGCCTTGCCTGTCTTCGCCTTCTTGCAGAGCAGATCCGGGACAGAGGCCTGCCCGGCGCCGCGGCCGAGCTGGGAGTCTACCAGGGCGTGTTCGCCGCGGAGATCAACCGCCTTTTTCCGGACCGTCCGCTGTACCTGTTCGATACCTTTGAGGGATTTTCGCAGGAAGACATCGAAAAAGAGAAAAAAATAACCCCTTCCACCCGCGTGTCCGCCGAAGATTTTCAGGACACCGGTGTGGAAGAGGTGCTTGCCAAGCTGCCGTATCCGGAGCAGGCGATCATATGTAAAGGACATTTCCCGGACACATTGCCGCAGGATCTTCCTCCCCTTGCTTTCGTCAGCCTGGATCCGGATCTGTATGAACCGGTCTGGCATGGGTTGAATGCTTTCTGGCCGCGTCTGGTCCCCGGAGGCGTCATCCTGATCCACGACTGCTTCAGCGCGCAGTTTGAAGGTGTGGGCAAAGCCGTCCGCCGGTTCTGCCGGGAGCAGAATCTGACCGTGCTTCCTCTGGCGGATCTCCACGGAAGCGGAGTACTGGTCCGCCAGGGTTAAAAAGCCGGTTTACGCATTCAGGATAGCCATGAACTCATCCCCGGTAATTGTTTCTTTCTCATACAGATAGTCTGCCAGCTCGTCCAGTTTCTGCCGGTTCTCGCTCAGAATCCGGCGGGCTTTCTCGTGCTGTTTCTTCACTGTCTCTACTACCTGCTGATCGATCTGTGTCTGTGTCTCCGCAGAGCAGGCAAGAGAAGTGTCTCCTCCCAGATACTGGTTGGTGACTGTCTCCATGGCCACCATGTCGAATTCTTCGCTCATGCCGTAGCGTGTGATCATGGCCCTGGAAAGTTTTGTCGCCTGCTCGATATCGTTGGACGCGCCGGTGGTGATCGAGCCGAAGACAAGCTCTTCCGCCGCACGGCCTCCTGTCAGCGTGGCGATCTTATTCTCGATCTCTTCTTTGCTCATCAGGTAATGTTCTCCTTCTTCCACCTGCATGGTATATCCCAGAGCGCCCGAAGTACGCGGTACGATCGTAATCTTCTGTACGGGCGCCGAATGGCTCTGCATGGCCGCCACCAGGGCATGCCCGATCTCATGGCAGGCAACAATCTTCTTCTCTTTGTCCGTCAGGATCGCGTTCTTTTTCTGGTATCCGGCAATGACAACTTCGATACTCTCTTCCAGATCTGCCTGCGTGACGACCTTTCTTCCGCTGCGCACGGCGCGCAGGGCGGCTTCATTGACTATATTGGCCAGTTCTGCTCCGGACGCGCCCGACGCCATCCTTGCAACTTTTCCAAAGTCCGCGTCATCGGATACTTTTATTTTCCGGGCATGTACTTTCAGGATCTCTTCCCGTCCCTTCATATCCGGCAGTTCTACAGGAACTCTCCGGTCAAAACGTCCCGGCCTCGTCAGCGCCGGGTCCAGAGACTCCGGACGGTTCGTAGCAGCCAGAAGGATGACGCCGCTGTTTTCCTCAAAACCGTCCATCTCTGTCAGAAGCTGGTTCAGCGTCTGTTCCCGCTCGTCGTTTCCTCCGATCTGGCCGTCTCTCTTCTTTCCGATCGCGTCGATCTCATCGATGAATACGATGCAGGGCGCTTTTTCCTTTGCCTGCCGGAACAGGTCGCGGACTTTCGCGGCTCCCATGCCGACAAACATCTCTACAAATTCGGAGCCGGACATGGAAAAGAACGGAACATTCGCTTCGCCCGCCACTGCCTTTGCCAGCATGGTTTTACCGGTACCGGGAGGCCCTACCAGCAGGATGCCCTTGGGCATGGCGGCTCCCACTTCCTTATATATATTCGGATTGTGCAGATAATCCACGATTTCTTTCAGATTCTCTTTCGCCTCATCCTCGCCTGCCACATCGGAAAAGCGGATGCCTTCAGAGGATTTTACATAGATCTTGGCGTTGCTTTTTCCCATTCCGAACGCCATGGAGTTGGGTCCTCCTGCCCGGTCCATCATTTTTTTCGACATCCACTGTCCGATTCCGATAAAAATGACGATCGGCAGCACCCATGTCAGAAGGAAACTCAGGATCGGAGACATCTGTTCAATAATTTGACCGGAAAATTTCGCTCCAGAATTATACAGCCGGGCTGTCAGATCCGGATCATCCACCATACCAGTTTTGTATACGGCAGTGTTGTCTTTATCTGTAAAAATGATCTGGTTGCTCTCTGCCTGAATCTCTACCTGGCCGACCTGCTTTTCTTCCGTCATGGAAATAAAAGTACCGTAATCCACCTCCCGCACCTGCCGCTGCAGTATCCAGGGCATAGCCAGGAAGTTAAAAAGCATCAGAACCAGAAGCACGATAACATAATAATAGATCAACGGTTTTTTCGGCTGTTTCACTTCATTCATGATTGAATTCCTCCTTTTGTTCATTATTTTCCTCCGCGCTCATCTGCAGGTCGATCGCTTTCAGTGCGGCGACCAGAGCATAGCGCATGGACTGGACGGCAAAGTCGATGGCATATTCTGTATAGAGCGCGGCGGCTTCCATACGGCTCTCTGCAGGAGTGCCGGCTTCGCTGCTCAGGTATTCCGGCAGCTCGGTTTCCAGCAGTTCCTTGGCTTTCTGAAAATAGGAAAGCTGCGCGTCAGACAGCGCCGCCACCGCCGGAGAACGGCTGCTCTCCACATTCTTCTGAAGAAGAAGCTCGTTCTCTCTGTAATCGTCCTCCGCCCTCTGCAGTTCCTGCCGGATTCTGGAATGGTCTTCCTGCTGGCAGATCCGCAGGCGGGTCTGCATCCGTCCGTACTGCTGTTCCAGTTCATACAGTTTTATCGCAAACAGCCCTTCGTTCAGTTTCACTGACAAGACTCCTTTCGCAAATATCCTATGTCCTGTCTTCTTTTATAACAGAGCTTCCCTTACCCCGCCACTTGCAGTTTTTTTGATCTGTATGGACAAAATCCGCAAAATGTAAGTCTTTTTGACACTTTGCGGATTCTGTAAGGACAAATATGAAAAAGTGTGACTACCCTGCCGGCAGCTTGTCTGTTATTCTGTAGGCAGAAAAATTTCAGAGGTGTGAACAATGTTAAATCAATCGCCCATTCGGCTGCTGGCTACCCTGGACGAAAATTATCTTCCCCGGCTCCAGGTGCTTCTGACATCTGTTTTTATCAACAATCCTGAAGAAAAGATGGAACTGTACCTGATACACAGGAACATACCGGAGAAATCTCTGGAAAAACTGCGTATGCAATGTCGTTCTTTCCATTACTCCCTGCACCTTATCCAGGTGGACGCGTCCTTTTTTCAGAACGCGCCGGTATCCAGGCGGTATCCTCAGGAGATGTATTACCGGCTGCTGGCCCCGCATCTGCTGCCGGGAGATCTGGACCGGATCCTGTATCTGGATCCCGACACACTGGTGATCAACGCGCTGCGTCCTTTGTGGGAAACAAACTTAAACGGAAATCTTTTCGCCGCGGCATCCCATACCGGGATAACGGAGATCGCCAACAACGTCAACCGGCTGCGTCTGGGGACCGACAGTGATTATTTCAATTCCGGCGTACTCCTGATGGATTTAAAACTGGGCAGAGAGAAGATCCTGCCGGAAGATGTGTTTTCTTACTTTTCCGAACACAGCGCAAGCCTGCTCCTGCCGGATCAGGACATTCTCAACGCCATGTATGGAAATCAGATTTGGGAAGTGGACGATGCCGTCTGGAATTATGACGCCCGCAACTACAACAGCTATCTGCTGCGCAGTTCCGGAAAAGCAGATCTTGACTGGGTAATATCTCATACGGCTATCCTCCATTTCTGCGGCCGGGCAAAGCCCTGGAAACCGGGATATCCCTACCGCTTCGGCATCCTGTATAAGCATTATGAGCATTTGACCCATTCTCTGGAAGTTTCCGCTATCGGCAAAAAATCGGGGAATATGTCTTTCATAAATTAAAAGAACTGAAAGCAGACAAATGGTTCGAAGGGCATGCGGAGAAAGAACTGTTTAAAGACATTCAGATCACCGAAACATTTCAGGCATACTTTTATTCAAGTTTACTGATATCCGCCTGATTAATCCCAGTACGTTCGGCCAGCTGCTTTTGTGTTAAATTTTGGGAAGTTCTAGCCTCAATAATAGCTTTTATTACATCAAGTTCCGGCTGGAGAGCTTGATATTCCTCAGCAAAGTCATGATCAGTCATTTGCTTGTTTTTGAACTGTTTTAATGTTTTCACGCTTTCCCTGTCCTCTCCCTATAATCGCCTTTTGTACAATCGGAGGGAGCAACTGCTCCCTCCCTGTTCTATTTCTGCGCAACTAGCGCTTCCAGTTCACGTATGCGATCCGCCTGCTCCTTTATTTTTCGGTCGCTTTCCGTTTTTAGGGCTTCATATTTCCTGTCTTTTTCTATTAATTCTTCTTTTTGTTCGTTAATTTTTTTCTGCTGCTCGTTCATAACCTGCTTCTGTTCGTCAATCATATATTTCACTGTATTCTGATCCATGATCTTCAACGCGTCTGAAAACATCCCCAATACCTCCTCTGGCTTCCGACGCAGCATGGCCAGTTCCCGGTAGATCTCCTCCAGCCACGGATATTCGCTTACCAGCTTCTCCGCCTCTTCCACCGTCTCTGTCAGCAGGAAACTCAGCCACGCCGTCTGTTCGTTCTTATCTTTAGCATAAGGGAATTCCCGGAACACGTCAAGGCATACCAGGCAATATTCCTGAAGAAGGGACAGTTCCAGGCCCGTATCAAACTTCG
>NZ_NFJZ01000018.1 GCF_002160135.1 Lachnoclostridium sp. An196
CAGGGTATAATAAGAAAAGATCCTGAGAGGATAATCCTCGATAGCTCAATGGTAGAGCACTCGGCTGTTAACCGAGTTGTTGTAGGTTCGAGCCCTACTCGGGGAGTTTCTAATTAAATACGGCGACATGGCCAAGTGGTAAGGCAAAGGTCTGCAACACCTATATCACCAGTTCGAATCTGGTTGTCGCCTCTTTGAAACCCGAAAGTGATCTTTCGGGTTTTATGTTACCTGAAAATATTTGCCGGAAACGAAAGAACCTGTTTTGTTTCCGGTATTTTTTATATAAAACAGGAAACGCAAACAAATCTTTAACATTTGGGTGATATGATTTGATAAAAGAGTCAGGAGGCATGTAATATGTTTAAAATACTGCTGGTAGAAGACGATCGGGAGCTGAATAAAACGGTATGCGCTTATCTGGAACAGAACCAGGAGATTCCGATTCTGTTTATGACGGCGCGGGATGATTTCACGTCTAAACAGAGAGGTTTCCGTTCGGGGATTGACGACTATATGGTAAAGCCGGTGGATCTGGAGGAAATGCTGCTCCGGATCGAGGCATTGCTTCGCAGGGCAAAGATCGCGGTCAGTAAAAAACTGACGGTAGGAGATGTGTTTCTGGATGCGGAAGAACATACGGCATATCTGAAGGGCGAAGAGATCCCGCTGACAGTCCGGGAGTTCAATCTGATCTATAAGCTTCTGTCTTATCCGAAAAAAACATTCACCAGATCTCAGCTTATGGATGAATTCTGGGACAGCGCTTCTTCTTCCGGTCCGCGAACGGTGGATGTATATATGACAAAACTGCGGGATAAGTTTTCAGACTGTGACGATTTTGAGATCGTCACAGTGCATGGGCTGGGGTATAAGGCGGTATTGAAATGAAAAAAGGCTGGTTGTTTGCGCTGCGGCGGTATTTTATATTTTTTATTTTGATGGCTTTCATTATTACATGCTGTATGCTGCTTTTTTTAAATACCTTGATGAGAGTAACGGGCATAGAGCTTACAGAGGAGAAGATATCGTATGCGGCGCAGATCACATTTGTCAATATCCTGTTTCTGAGCCTGCTGTGTACGATCGCCGACGGGGTGAGGCGCAGGCTTACTGTGGAGCGTCCTGTACGAAGAATCCTGAAGGCTGCCGAGCAGATTATGGAGGGAGACTTTTCCGTGCGGATTCAGCCGTTTTACGGGCCGGACAGTGTCAATGAATTTGATGTGATCGTTGATTATTTCAATAAAATGGCACAGGAACTGTCCGGAACGGAGACGCTGCGGATGGATTTTATTGCCAATGTATCCCATGAATTAAAGACACCGCTGGCTGTGATCCAGAATTACGGCACCATGCTTCAGCGGCCGGGACTTTCAGAAGAAAAACGGATAGAATACGCCGGCGCTGTGGCTGACGCGGCGCGCAGACTTGCGAGTCTGATCACCAATATATTGAAATTAAATAAACTGGAAAATCAGCAGATCTATCCGGTGGCGGAGACCTATGATCTGGGAGAACAGCTCTGCGAATGTCTGTTGTCCTTTGAAAATGCATGGGAGAAAAAAATCTGGAGATCAACACAGACATAGAAGAGGGCGTTATGGTGGATATGGATGCGGAACTTCTCAGTCTGGTCTGGAATAATCTGTTCTCCAATGCCATCAAATTTACCGAGGCAGGGGGTATGGTAACACTCTCTCTGAAATCGGAAGGAGAAGATGCGGTTGTACAGGTGACGGACACCGGCTGCGGGATTCAGCCGGAAGTAGGGGCGCATATCTTTGAAAAATTCTACCAGGGTGATACGTCGCACGCTTCACAGGGAAACGGGCTGGGCCTGGCGCTGGTGAAGCGGGTTGTAGACATTATCGGCGGCGATATCTCGGTCAGCAGCCAGGTAGGGAAAGGCAGCACATTTACGCTAAAGCTGCGAAAGAAAGGAAAATCATGATGGAAAATAAAAAAGAAACTTTTGAATATACCTATTCGGCAAAACAACAGCAGGAAATAGAGAATATCCGGAAGAAATATCTGCCGAAGGAAGAAGACAAGATGGAGCAGCTGCGGAGACTGGACCGGAGCGCCACGAAAAAGGGAACTATGGTGTCGATTATTCTGGGAACTGTGAGCACCCTGATTCTGGGAGTGGGGATGTGCTGTACCATGGTCTGGTCGGAAAACTGGTTTGTTCCGGGGATCATCATAGGTTTTACAGGGATTGCCGGAATCGCTGCCTCTTATCCGTTATACCGTTCTATTACGCGAAGGGAACGCAAAAAACTGGCTCCGCAGATCCTGAAGCTGACGGAGGAACTGTCGAAGCCAGAGTAGTGGGTTATAAGATATTAAGACTGGAGATCCAGTCGGCAAGATCACTTTGCGCGTCGGCTGCATGATTGCGGGAGACGGAAAGCCCGTTGTCCAGCACGGTTCCGCCGGTCAGATCAGCGATCTGCCGTGCCGCTTCTTCGGTATTTCCCGTGTTGGAAAAATATGCGATCAGGATATTCTGAGCGGAGGAGTCATTGTCGGAAGGAGCGGCATCTGTTTCCGGGGCGGTGCTCGCCGGAAACGCCGCGCTGGTGCTTCTGCTGGAGAAAACGCCTCTGAACGAATATGGACTGTCCGATAAAAGAGTAGAAAAACTTTCCTGAGATATATTGACGCAAAGATATTGATATGATATCATTTTAATATCATATCAGGAGGCGTAAATATGCAGGAAAAGATTTTGAAAAATAAGAAAAACGGAATGGCGATGCTGATTTTGTGGGTGCTGGTGTACGCGGCGGCTTTGGCGGGGACCATTTTCAGCGCGATCATGGTGGACAATGAAGGAGGAGCCGGATTTATCGCGTTGATGGTGATCTGTATCATCTGGCTGGCAGTGGGCTGGCTGCCGTTTCTGGGCCTGAAGATTCTGAAACCGCAGGAAGCTCTGGTACTGACTCTTTTCGGTAAATACGTAGGGACACTGAAAGAGGAAGGATTTTACTATGTGAATCCGTTCTGTTCGGCAGTCAACCCGGCGGCAAAGACCAGACTGAACCAGAGCGGCGATGTGAATCCGGGAACCGCAGTGCTTCAGGCAGGACACGCGGCCGCTGCGGAGACATCCGGAAAGAAGATCTCTCTGAAGATCATGACCCTGAATAATAACCGGCAGAAGATCAACGACTGTCTGGGCAATCCGGTGGAGATCGGGATCGCGGTGATGTGGCGTGTGGTGGATACGGCGAAGGCGGTCTTCAGCGTAGACAATTATAAAGAATATTTATCTTTGCAGTGCGACAGCGCGCTCAGAAATATTGTCCGCATCTATCCCTACGATACGGCGCCCGATGTGGATACCACAGGAGACGGGATTGCCGACGAGGGCAGCTTAAGAGGCTCCAGCGAGGTGGTGGCGGCCAGAATCCGGGATGAGATCCAGCAGAAGGTGGCAGGCGCCGGACTGGAGATCCTGGAGGCGAGGATTACTTATCTGGCATACGCGCCGGAAATTGCCGCGGTGATGTTGCAGAGACAGCAGGCATCTGCTATCATAGATGCAAGGAAAATGATCGTGGACGGAGCGGTAGGTATGGTAGAGCTTGCGCTGGAGCGCCTGAATGAAAAAAATGTGGTGACGCTGGATGAGGAGAGAAAGGCGGCGATGGTCTCCAATCTCCTGGTAGTATTGTGCGGCAATCACGATGCTCAGCCGGTCGTCAACTCGGGAAGCCTGTACTAAGATGGCAGATTCCCCGAAGAAACAGATTCCGCTTCGCCTTTCCGAAAAATTGTACCGTGACATTGCCGCCTGGGCGGAGGATGATTTCCGTTCGGTCAACGGGCAGATCGAATACCTGCTGACAGAGTGTGTGCGGCAGAGGAAAAAGAACGGGAAGTATGTCTCGGAAGAACTGGATAAACCGCTGGACATACATATTGAGTGATCAGCTTTGCAGAAAGGGAAGAATCTTAAGGCATGAAGATCTGGGTGTCTCCGGACAAAGAAAAAAACAGATACAGGGGCGGTGCCGCTCTGAAAGCAGCAGGCATTGCGGTTGTGATGATGGCGCTGACAGTGATTACTGTCGCGCTGTCTTTTTTCCTGTCCGCTTCTTTCGGAATTTCCAGAGAACAGATTCTTATGACAGGATGCATCCTGACGGTCCTTTTCGGGGTCTGGCTGTCCGTCCGGCTGGGGAACCGGGTCCTGCGGGACGCGCAGATCTTTTTCACCGATGACGACGGGCGCCTGTATGTTCTGGACGCGCGTCTGTTCATACAGTACAGGCGGGGCTTTCCGGGTTTCGCGCGGATGGATCGGGATATGCGGAAGGAAAAAGAAGCAATCCTGCAGCAGATGAGAAAAGAACATCTGATGCCTGCCGGGGCAGTGGAGATCGTGAAAGTAGACAGTATGCGGGAACGAAGCCGGAATTACTCGCTGGTCTGCCGGGTAAAATACGGTCACGGGGGTACGGGAAGGCGTACTTATCTCCTGGCAAAAGGTTATGAAGATGAGCGTGGACTTTTGTGGGAACTGGAACGGAGAAAATCCTGGCAGCCGGCGCTGGAAATGAGAAAAGACCATACGTCCGCGTATATCCTGATCAGTGTCCTGCTTTTCGCAGTGTGTACCGGTCTCTGTATCCTGAGCCATCCGTCGGTGGCGTATCTGCCGCAGACCATTTATTTTCCATGTCTGGGACTGGATTTTGTTTTTATCTGGATATTGGTGTACCTGGTTATAAAGCGGCGGCGCGGGGAGTAGTATGACGCTGGATGAGGAGAGTAAGACGGCGATGGTCTCCAATCGCCAATCCACGAAAGCTGATGCGACAATGCTGAAGTTACTGATACATAACATTGATAAAATAGGGACCGTTAATAAGCGTTTTTTGAGGATTAAATGCGTATTTTCATCATCCATATCAGCATATTTTAAAAATAATTCGTTGTTATTTATCGAAAAATTGATTATACTATTGATGAGAAAAGATGAAAGGAGTAGATGCACATGGCAACACAGAGTATTAAAAAGAACATTGTAATCCATGACAAAGACTCCGCTACCGCTTTTGTGGAGGCACTGGAAAAGGCCGCAGCCATTGCGACGAAACCTGTTTCCCGTAACTATAGCGTAAAGGAATTAAAAGGAACTGAAAATATTAAAGCTTTTTTCGGAGATAAACTATAATGGATTATATAGAGCTGAATCTTTTAGAAATGCTCGACATATACGGAGAGGATAAGCTGCAGTCTATCCTCTCCCGTTTCATATGTCCCCAAAATATAGATGTGGAAAATTTTATACAGTCAAAGGCTATTGGCTTTGCCCGACAGCGGCTTGCAATGACCTATTGGTACAGATGCTGAAATATTTCAGAGACTAGAAAAGAGGAAGATGTCTGCTCTAAGTAAACAAAATATCTTCCTCTTTTTTATTTCCTTCTTCGTTCCATTTCTTCTTCCGCACCATCTGTAGCAAAGGCTTCCCGCTCTTTCTGGCAAGGCCAATAAAACCGTCCGGGACTGCCGGATGGGAGGTGTATGGGATTACAAAAATCCTTTCTAAGAAATGGCGGCATATTGATTTGTGTATGGTCTCATGATAAGATAAATAAAGTTCTTCACGGGAAGAATTGCCTCTAACGTAATGAATTGAAGGTTGCCTGAGAGATGAAGCTTTTAAAAAAAGACAGTGATTTTATAAAAATATTATCAAACACGGCATGGATGGTATTCGACAAAGTATTTCTGCTGGTGCTGAGCCTGTTTGTCTCCGTAAAGATCGCCAATCATTACGGAGCGCTGGGATATGGCTCGTATCAGTACGCGGTCAGCATTGTGGCTGTTTTTGAGATCCTGACCACATTTGTGGACGGCCGGGTGGTGAAGAAAAAGTACCTGGACCATGACCCGGAGACCGTGGTGCTGACAGGAACCATGGCCCGGATTCTGCTCTCGGTATTTTCTATTTTAATGGGAATCGTCTTTATTCTGATCTACAGGGACGGTCCGGAATTTACCGTGATCTTTATGCTGCTTCTGATCAATATGGCGCTGGGCAGCATCAAGTTCGGAATGGCGAACCGTTTCGAGTATCTGATGAAGTCGAAAAAAGTGGTGATCGCGTCCGATCTGGCGGCATTGACCGCGTCGGTGCTTCAGCTGGTTGCGGTACAGTATTCCTGGCCGCTTACCGCGCTGGCGCTGATCGCGCTTACCTCGACGCTGATCAGCTTTTTCATCATCTGGATACAGTATAAAGCAGAATTCGGCCGTTTAAAGCCGGAGCTTCTGGACAAAGACCTGCTGAAACATATGCTGAAAGAGAGCTTCCCCCTGGGGATAGCCGGTTCCTGCGGCGTGATATATACCCGGTGCGACAGCATCATGCTGGGAGCCATGATGACTTCCGCGGAGGTGGGGATTTATTCCATTTCTGTCAGCCTGATCAATATTGTGCAGATCGCCATCGCGCCGATCCGAGAATCGGTATTTCCCATGCTGCTGCATCTGTATGACTCTGACCGGAAGCAGTATGCGGAGCGGTATATACAGATCTCCAGTATCCTGACCTGGGTCTACATCGCAGGCGTTGCTTTTTCTTTCGTAATACTGCCGTACGCGTTCCGCTTCCTGAATGAGGAATACGCGCAGGCATTTCCGGTATACCGGCTTCATGTGCTGGGAACCTTTTTCATGTATAACGCGGCTCTCCGCGCCGGACACTTTACGGTGATTAACCGGAGCAGCATTCTGACCTGGTCACAGATCGTCAGCGTGATAGCCAATGTAGTAATGAACTTTTTTATGATTCAGGTATGGGGAATGTACGGAGCGGCCCTGGCAACTGTGATTACGCAGGCGGCGTCCCTGATGTTTATCAACCTGTTTTTCCAGAAAGAAGGACGGGAAGTATTTATGTGGCAGGTGAAGGCGCTGAATCCTCTCTGCATTTTCAGATTTCTGAAATCAGTCAGGTGAGGACGGCGGAAGTAAAGATGATCCGAGTATTTAGCATGAGTGTAAACGGCAAAGATTTTCTGGACAGCGACTGGACGCCGTATTTATCGGAAGAGAGAAAGAGAGCGGCGGCGCGGCGCAGGCAGACGGACGCCAGGCAGCAGTATCTGGGAGCGGAGGCGCTTGTGAACCGCGCCCTGGAGATCGTCGGAGCGGATGTGAGACTGCCGGCACGTTTTGTCAGGACTCCGTACGGCAAGCCGTATCTGGAGACTCAGTGCGGATTTTTCGTCAACTGGTCACATTCCGGAGAATACGCGGTCTGCGCTGTGTCGGATCTGGAGGTGGGGATTGACATTCAGGAGATGTCAAAAACTCCGGGTGAAAGGCTGATACGCAGGATCCTGCGTCCTTCGGAATATGAGGAGTGGGAGCGGGAACCCCGGGAGAAACAGACGGAAACTTTTTACCGTTATTGGACCGCAAAAGAGAGTTTCCTGAAGATGAAAGGGACCGGATTTTATGCTCCGCTGGATTCTTTTGCGGTGCGGCTTCGGGGAGATGGGGCATCTGTCCGGGAACTGAAAGGAAACACGGAATACGTCTGCCGGTTTCTGCCGTTTGAAGATCCGGGATATCTGGCGGCTGTGTGTGGGGAGGATATGGAGACGGCTCCGAAAATAGAATACTTATAAGGAGGGGTTGCGGTGGAGGAGAAACTGGAGATTTTAAAACAATGGGTAAATGAGAGCGCGCGCATGGTATTTTTCGGGGGAGCAGGCGTTTCCACCGAGAGCGGGATACCGGATTTCCGGAGCGTAGACGGCCTTTATCATCAGCAGTATGATTATCCGCCGGAAACGATCCTGAGCCATACATTTTATATGCGGAAACCGGAAGAATTTTACCGGTTTTACCGGGCGAAGATGCTGGCTCCGGATGCGAAACCCAACGCTGCCCACCGGAAGCTGGCCCAGTGGGAGCAGGAAGGAAAGCTCAGCGCGGTGGTAACGCAGAATATTGACGGACTGCATCAGGCGGCGGGCAGCCGGAAGGTTTATGAACTGCATGGTTCCGTGCGCAGAAATCATTGCAGGAAATGCGGCGCGTTTTATGATCTTGATTACATGCTGCGCACAACGGGGATTCCCCGCTGCGAAAAATGCGGAGGAATCATCAAGCCGGATGTGGTGCTGTATGAGGAAGGACTGGATCAGGCCACATTGAACGGCGCTGTCAGGGCGATCGGGAATGCGGATTTGCTGATCGTAGGAGGCACGTCTCTGACGGTCTATCCGGCGGCAGGACTGATTGACTATTATGACGGAGACCGGCTGGTGCTGATCAACAGGTCTGTAACGCCCTTGGATTCCAGGGCGGATTTATTGATCCAGGGAAGTATCGGGGAGATCTTCAGTCAGCTATAGATTGGAGGAGCGTATGGAATATCAGGTAGGGGATATTGTAAAACTGAAAAAACCGCATCCCTGCGGAAGCCAGGAATGGGAAATTCTGCGCGTGGGCGCGGATTTTCGTCTGAAGTGTCTGGGGTGCGGACACCAGGTTATGATACCGAGAAAATTGGTGGAAAAGAATACCCGCGGAATTCGAAAAAAAGCTTGAAAATCCAGGGAAATTATGTTATAGTAGGATCTCGTGATATATTATGGCTCCACAGGAGCAACATTCCTTGCGCATCGGCTACAAGAGGTGCGCCAGAGACCAGAAGGAGGAAAAAGCATGAACAAATACGAACTTGCACTTGTTGTGAATGCAAAAATCGAAGATGACGAAAGAGCAGCGGCCGTAGAGAAAGCGAAAGAGATTATCACTCGTTTCGGCGGCGTTGTGACGGAAGTGGAAGATGCGGGCAAGAAGAGACTCGCATATGAGATCCAGCATATGAAAGAGGGATTCTACTACTTCATCCAGTTCGACGCTCCGTCTACCTGCCCGGCAGAAGTAGAGAGACGCGTACGTATTCTGGATAATGTCATCCGCTATTTGTGTGTTCGCAAAGACGCATAAGAAGAGCATATAAGAGGTGATTGTTAATGAATAAAGTAATCTTGATGGGACGTTTGACCAGGGATCCGGAAGTCCGTTATTCCAGCGGAGAGACAGCGACGGCGGTTGCCAGATTTACGCTGGCGGTGGATCGCAGATTTGCCAGAAGAGACAGTGACCAGACAGCTGATTTTATCGGCTGCGTGGCATTTGGCAGAAATGCAGAGTTCATTGAGAAATATTTCCGCCAGGGGATGCGCGTGACGATCTGCGGCCGTATCCAGACCGGCAGTTATACGAACCGTGACGGACAGAAAGTATATACCACAGATGTGGTGGTGGAGGAGCAGGAGTTTGCAGAGAGCAAAGCCGCTTCAGAAGCGAACCGGAATGCGGGCGGATACCAGAGCGCACCGGCGCCGAGTCCGGCGTCAGCGGTGGGAGACGGTTTCATGAATATTCCGGACGGGATCGATGAGGAATTGCCATTCAATTAACAATCGGGAATGATAAAGATTTGTGAGAAGGAGGAACCATCATGGCTTACACGAAAAATGAAAAAGGCGATGCTCCGAAGATGAGAAGGGGCGGACGCAGAAGAAAAAAAGTATGTGTATTCTGCGGCAAAGAGAACAATGAGATTGATTACAAAGATGTAAATAAATTAAAAAGATACGTTTCCGAGAGAGGAAAGATCCTTCCGAGAAGAATCACCGGAAACTGTGCAAAGCATCAGAGAGCTCTGACTGTAGCTATCAAGAGAGCAAGACACATTGCGCTGATGCCGTATATTGCAGAATAAGAACAACTTTTCGGGCACCGCTGCTATCCTGGGCGGTGCCCGTTTTTCATCTTAAACTTGTCCCCCCGTATATAAGATGGTATAATGTACAAATAAGCAATGAGCAGTGCGAAAGACGGTAAAGTCAGGCGCGTCATGCTTGCATGAAAGCGGCTGATTTTAGCGGATTTCATAGGGCGAAGCGGAGTCGAGCGCGCACTGCAGGGTAAATTACGGATAAGGAAAGTGCTATGAATAAAAAAGCAGATTTGAAAGGACCGCTCCGATTATATATGAGATGGCCGTTTTATCTGACCATTTTGCTGGTTGGCATGTGCGTTGCCGTGTATCTGGCAAATTCCACGGCAGGGATTGTGGCAGCTCTTTTTGTATTGGTATATGCGGTCATAGCGGGCGCGCTGTATCTTCGGAATCGGTCAGCCATCTATAAAGAAATGGTATCATTTGCCACACAGTATGGACAGATTCAGAAGACTTTGTTGAGGGATCTGGCGATTCCTTATGCCCTGATAGGAACCGACGGCAAGCTGATCTGGATGAATCAGGAGTTTATGAGCGTCACGGGGAAAAATCGCAGGTATAACCGAAGCATCAACACAATATTTCCCGAGCTGAACCGGGGAGTGTTCCCGTCGGTCGAGGTCCCGGATGTGTCGGTGGACCTTCAGTATGGAGAAGCCGATTACCGGGTAGAGATGAAGCTGATCTCGGTGGATTACGCATTAGAGGGACAGGAACTGATTGAAGAGGCTATAGACCGGATGATCGCAGTCTATCTGTTCGATACGACGGAGATTAACCGTTGTATACGGGAGAACCGGGAACAGCGCATGGTAGCGGGTCTGGTCTATATTGACAATTACGATGAAGCTCTGGAGAATGTGGAAGACGTCCGTACTTCTCTGCTGGTGGCTTTGATCGAACGTAAGATCAACAAATATTTTAATGCCTACGACGGCATTGTCCGGAAGCTGGAAAAAGACCGGTTTTTTGTGGTTATGCAGGAAAAGGCGCTGGAACAGATCCGGGAAAACAAGTTTGATCTGCTGCAGGATATCAAGACGGTAAATATCGGCAATGAGATGGCGATTACTCTGAGTATCAGTATCGGTTCAGGGGGAAATACCTATATGGACTGCATGGAATATGCCCGCAGCGCCATGGATCTGGCTCTGGCCAGAGGCGGCGATCAGGCGGTGGTGAAGACCAAGGATCAGATCACTTACTATGGCGGTAAGACGCAGCAGGTGGAAAAGAGCACCAGAGTCAAGGCCAGAGTCAAGGCACAGGCGTTCCGGGAGATCGTCGAGACCAAGGATAAAGTCGTGGTTATGGGGCACAAGATGACGGATGTGGATTCCTTTGGGGCTGCGGTCGGCATCTATCGAGCGGCGAAAACACTGAATAAAAGAGCCCATATTGTGGTCAACGATGTGACGACTTCTGTACGTCCCATGCTGGACGTGTTCCTTGAAGCCAATAATTCAGAACAGGGGATTGTAATAAACAGCAGCCAGGCAAAAGAAGTCGTGGACCGGAATACAGTGGTGGTTGTGGTAGATACGAACCGTCCCAGTTATACAGAGTGCGAGGATATTCTGCGGATGACGCCTACCGTGGTGGTTTTTGACCATCACCGGAGAGGCAGTGAGATTATCAGTCACGCGGTGCTCTCATATATTGAACCAAACGCTTCGTCTGCCTGTGAGATGGTGGCGGAGATCCTTCAATATTTCGCGGATAATATCCGGCTGAAGGGCGGAGAAGCGGATTGTATCTATGCGGGCATGATTATCGATACGGATAATTTCCTGACGAAAACCGGAGTGCGTACATTTGAAGCGGCGGCGTTCCTGCGCAGGTGCGGCGCGGATGTGACCAGAGTGCGCAAATTATTCCGAAGCGATATGGCGGAATACAAAGCAAAAGCGGAGACTGTACGTCATGCTGAAGTATACCGGGGATTCGCGCTGTCGGTCTGCCCGAGTAAAGGGCTGACCAGTCCTACGATCGTAGGCGCACAGGCAGCAAATGAACTTCTGGATATCAGAGGAGTGAGAGCGTCCATCGTTCTTACAGAATATAATGGAAAGATTTATGTCAGCGCCCGTTCTATCGACGAAGTCAACGTACAGGTGATTATGGAGAAGATGGGCGGCGGCGGCCATCTGAATATGGCAGGCGTGCAGCTGGAATGTTCGTTGGATGAGGCCATGAAACAGGTGAGAGAGATGCTGGACAGCATGTTTGCGGAAGGAGACTTGTGATGAAAGTGATATTATTGGAAGATGTAAAATCTCTGGGGAAAAAGGGACAGATCGTGGATGTGAGCGACGGGTATGCCAGAAATTTTATTCTGGCTAAAAAGCTTGGTCTGGAGGCTACATCCAAGAATCTGAACGACCTGAAACTGAAGAAAGCGCATGAGGATAAGCTGGCTGCGCAGAGACTGCAGGAGGCAAAAGATTTCGCAGCGAAGCTGGAAGGTCTTCAGGTTACGCTGAAGATAAAAGCCGGAGAAGGAGGAAAACTGTTCGGTTCTATTTCTTCCAAGGAGATTGCGGAAGCAGCCAAAGAACAGCTTGGCCTGGAGATTGATAAGAAAAAACTGGTGCTGCCTAATCCGATTAAGGCGATCGGAACGACGGATGTGCCGGTGAAGCTGCATCCTCAAGTGACAGGTGAATTAAAAGTGATCGTGCAGGAAGCATAAGACGGGAGAGACGTAAGATGGAAGAAGCGCTGATCAAGCGTGTCATGCCTCATGATGAGGAAGCGGAAAGTTCTGTGATCGGAGCAATGCTTCTGGATAATGAAGCGATCATGGTTGCGTCGGAGATGATCACGGGTGAGGATTTTTATCAGAAACAGATGGGCTTGGTCTATGACACCATGGTTGAGCTGTATAATGCCGGAAAACCTGTAGAACCGGTCATTCTTCACACCAGTCTCCGTGAGAAGGGAATCCCGGAAGAGATGTGCGGGGTGGATCAGATTCTGAGATGGATGGATCAGGTGACGACTTCCGCAAACATCAAATATTATGCGGAAATCGTGGCGGAAAAATCGGTGGCAAGGCGTTCCATCCGGATGTTGGAGGAGAACGCCAATACTTTATACATGGGCTCCGAGAAACTGGAGGATACTCTGGCGGATCTGGAAAAAAAAGTTTTCGATCTGGCTCAGAGAGGAAACGGAAGCGAGTTTGTACCGATTCGTCAGGTCGTGATCAACGTCATGAAAAAAATCGACGCGGCTTCCAAGACCAGAGGCCGCGTAACCGGACTGGAGACCGGATTTATGGATCTGGATTATAAGACTTCAGGCCTGCAGCCCTCGGATCTGATCCTTGTGGCAGCCCGTCCGTCCATGGGCAAAACGGCGTTTGTGCTGAACATTGCCCAGCATATGGCGTTCAAGAAGAATCTTCCGGTGGCTATCTTCAGTCTGGAGATGTCCAAGGAACAGCTGGTGAACCGTCTGCTGTCTCTGGAATCCCACGTGGACGCACAGAAAATCCGGACCGGCCGGCTGACGGACGAGGAATGGATGAATCTGGTGGAGGGATCGGCAAATATTGCCAATTCCAGGCTGGTAATCGACGATACGCCAGGCATTTCACTGCCGGTGCTGCGTTCCAAATGCAGAAAACTGAAGATGGAACAGGATATTCAGATTGTGATCATCGACTACCTGCAGCTGATGAGCGGTACGAATAACAGCAGCGCGGCGTCCAGGCAGCAGGAGATCTCTGATATTTCCAGAGGACTGAAGGCGCTGGCGAGAGAACTGAATGTGCCGGTGGTGGCCTTGTCCCAGCTCAGCCGGGCGGTGGAGCAGAGGCCGGATCATCGCCCGATGCTTTCCGATCTGAGAGAGTCGGGAGCCATCGAGCAGGATGCGGATGTGGTCATGTTCCTCTATCGGGAAGGATATTACAACCGGGATCTGTCAGAGGCGGAGCAGAGAGTGGCGGAAGTAATTGTTGCCAAACAGAGAAACGGCCCGATTGGTACGGTTAACCTGTTGTGGATTCCGGAATTGACCAAGTTCAGCGATATGGATCGGAGTCCAGCCTAAAGAAAACAGCATGGATGTATGATGACAGAATATAAGATTACGGACGGAGAACGCGGGATCTTCGTCCGCATTATTTATTCCGGAAGGCGGAGCATGGGATTGGAGATCCTGCCGTCCGGAGATGTGCTTGCTCGCATGCCCCGCTGCGTCACAGACGTAGAAGCGATAAAATTTATCGAAAAGCACAGAGAATGGATTCTGGAAAAACTTTCAGCATGGAGACGGCAGGAAAAAGGAAAGATGACGACCGGTGCGACGCCGGTATCCTGCCTGACAAATGAGGAAATGGAAAAGATCAAAAACAGGATCGCCGGAAGAGTCGTCCATTATGCGAAAATAATGGGAGTGACGTTCGGAAATATTACAATCCGCAATCAGAAAACCCGTTGGGGAAGCTGCAGCTCCAAAGGGAATCTGAATTTTAACTACCAGCTTTACTATCTGCCGGAGGAACTGCTGGATTATGTGGTGGTACATGAGCTGGCGCACCGCAGACATATGAACCATTCGGCAGAATTCTGGCGGGAGGTGGAGCGGTGGTATCCGGGATATCGGGAAGCGCGGATGCGTTTGAAAGAGATCCGGTTGGAAATGTAAAAAAAGATTTTCCACTTGTATATTGTGTCCATTTATATTAAAATATGTGGAGAACCAGCCTAGAGCGTTCAAATTGTATAAGGAGGATGAGTATCATGGCATACGTTATTTCTGATGAATGTGTAGCTTGCGGCTCCTGCGCAGATGTTTGTCCGGCAGAAGCGATCTCTGAAGGAGATGGAAAGTATGTAATCGACGCAGATGCATGCCTGGACTGCGGAACCTGCGAAGCAGAGTGCCCGACCGGAGCGATTTCTGCAGGTGAATAATGAGAATTCTTTATGAGACAGAGAGATACCCCGCAGTTTTCTGCGGGGTATTGCTGTACCTGTCTGATATTTATTCTGTAACAGTATCTTTTTTCGCGCCGAAGAACCAGGATTTTTTTCGTGGTTCCTTAATCTTGGCCGCTTTGATCTTTGGCTCTTTTTCTTTTTTTCGGGCTTTTCTGCCGAGTTTTTTTCGTTCCTCCTGCGAAGAGCGGATCAGCTCGTCCAGTTTTCGGTAATGCGTCTCTTCCCGTTCCTCCTGCAGGCGGAACAAATAGTCCATTTCTTTGACTACCTGTGTGGAGACTTGATGACTGAGCTCTTTGCCCATCTCCTGCTGGTTTTCCCGGATAGCCTGAGAGACGACCTTTCCAAGAATCAGCTGAAACTGTTCCATTTTGTCGTTTACAGGTTCCGGTTCACGGACAACGACGGGTGGTACTTTTCCTTGTTCCATCTCAGGCAAAAGCGCTTTAATGGCTTTTAACTGAAGCCCCTGTTCTTTCAGCGCCTTGATCTGATGGAATATGCGGATGTTCTCTTCTGTATAACAGCGATGACCCATTTCGTTGCGTTCTACCGGGAGTTCTAATTCTTCTTCCCAGTAGCGGAGAACGTGAGCTTCTACGTCCACCATTTTTGCAGCGTCGGAGATCATGTAACGCCTGGTATCCATACACATCCCTCCACCTGTGAAATTGTACGATTCTTATAAATTATATCATACTCCCTTGATTTTGCAAGTGAATGGGGTTATAATGTCGGAAGGTAACTATTCGACAATTTATGCAGGAGGTTATTGAATATGGCTAAGATTTCTAAAGATATGATCATCGCCGATCTGGTAAAGATGGATCAGAATATTATACCGATTCTTATGAGAGAGGGAATGCACTGTATCGGCTGTCCGTCCGCGCAGGGAGAAAGCCTGGAAGAGGCTGCCCTGGTTCATGGCATGAACCCGGATGTGCTGGTTGCGAGACTTAACAACTTTCTTGGAGAAGAATAATCGGTTCTGAAGAGTAAAAACACCGCAGAGTCTTTTCCCTTATGGGGATCAGTCTCTGCGGTTTCTGTTTTCTGGTACGTTGTTTCCCGTTAGATTCTGGAAAGTGATTCCAAAGCGTTCTGCCTGAGCAGAAGTGTATAATGCTCTGACATATAGGCTTCATTGGCGGGCGTGTATTTTCCGCTGGAACCATATTCCGACAGAATATTGCATACTTTGTTGAACTCTTCCGGAGTGTGGCCGGACTTGGAGACAACCAGATGGAACTGGCCGTTTTCAGGGTTCTTATAAAGACGGTTATCGCCGTGATAGATATCCCGGAGAATCCTGGCAGCCTCCAGCAGCGGTCCCATTTGAGGAAACAGATAAAGTTTCTGAAGATTCAATTCGCTGGCGATTTCAGCAGCCTGCTGATCTCGGTTATCTTTGGGCGTATTCTTCAGACGGTGCTCGATCAGTTTCTGGAACAGATCGAGTACCTCATCCGCGCCGTCGGGAAGAAAATCCTTGACATGATCATCCTGCGGATCCGGAGATCCCTGGGAGAATCTGGAAAAACGGGTGTCCAGCTCCTCCGGATCGGATACTTTGGTAATATCTAATATAATGCACTCATTGGGCATAGGTATCGCTTCGATCATTAACGGAATGTTGTCAGCCTCGAATCCAAACTGATGGGAAGCCTGTTCCATCATATCCCTGAAAAGGGAACGGGCTTTCTCCGAACCGTAGGCAATCTCGCTGAGTTTCATATGACGGACCTCCAGGTCATCACGGGTCAGTGTACAACGTATTTTGTTTTCATTGATTTTTTCAATTCTCATGCGATCACAACCTGTTGATTTTATAGTTTAATATAGTATAAACAAAAAAGGAAAATATGTAAAGTCTGGGTACTTGTGAAAAAAAGGAAAAAATCTGAAATTTTTATGAAAACGCCTTGAAAAACAGCAGCCGATATGTATAATGAAGCTGTAAGTCTTTATTCTTAATTCTTTTCACAGATCGTGAAAGTTTCCATTGTTTAAGGTACATAAGGGGGGATGCGGAAATCGCTGCCTGCATGCCATAATATATCACGAATCTTCCTTTTGGAATGTGTGCAGACGGCAGAGAGACAGGGACAGAGCTGTCAGGGGAAAGGGGTATATGACAGATTTTTATGAAGAAAAGTTTATCTGTGTCCAAGATTGTTGTGGTAGGAATGGCGGCTTTGTGGTAAAATCGACTTTATAGGAACGGATTATGAGGCGACAAGCCCGTGTACATAAGAAAAATCTGGAGGGTACCGATGGCAAGAAGAGAGAGACAGGAGAGGGAGATCCGTGAGCGAAGAAGACCCAGGAAAAGAAGACGGCGGCTGAATCCGAAAGCAGTTCTGGTTCTGGCAGGGATTCTTCTGGTTCTGGCAGTCTGCCTGTTCATAGGCGGAAGGATGCTCTACGAGAGATATTCGCCGTCGAAAGAGATGGCAGATCTCAACGAGTATTTTCAGTTGACGGACGACCAGGATATGGCGGTGATACTGAATGACGAGATATTGGAGGATAAAGCCCGGCTGATCGACGGCAGGGTATATCTGAATGTGGAGACGGTGTACCAGTATCTGGACGAGCGTTACTACTGGGATGCTGCGGAGAATCTGTATCTCTATGCGCTGCCGACGGAACTGGTCAGCGTGGGTGTGGGCAGCAGCGAGTATACGGTAGCCAGATCCACTCAGAGTGTCGATTACGTAATCCTGCGTGTTGATGGAAGCAATGCTTATGTGGCGGCTGATTTTTTGAAAAACTATACAAATTTCACATACGAGTTCTGGGAGGAGCCTAACCGTGTCTATATTGTAAATGAGTTTGGAACGCGCGATGTGGTGACGGCCCAGACCAATGCTCCGGTGCGGTATAAAGCCGGCATCAAAAGCCCCATTCTGACAAATGTTGAGAAGGGAACGGTGCTCTATAAGCTGGAGGAACCGGAGGAGATTGATGAATGGACCAGAGTGTTGACACCGGACGGATATATCGGCTATATCCGGGACGGCAAGATATCGGGAGTTACTCAGACGACGATTGAAGAGCCGGAGTTTGAGGAACCGGAATATACCAGCATCTCCAAAGACTATAAGATCAATCTGTCCTGGCACCAGGTGACCAATCAGGACGCGAACGGACAACTGCTGAACCGTATTGCCAATACCAAAGGACTGACGACGATTTCTCCCACCTGGTTTTCCATCGCAGATACAGACGGCAATATTTCTTCTCTTGCCAGCCAGGAATATGTAAACTATGCTCATCAGCAAGGGTTGGAAGTTTGGGCGCTGGTAGATAACTTTACAGAGGGTGTGAGCACCTATGAGACACTTTCCAGGACGTCCAGCCGCCAGCGGCTGGTGAATCAGCTGATTGCAGCTGCGATCCAGTACGGGCTGGACGGCATCAATGTGGACTTTGAGATGATCACAGAGGACTGCGCGAGAGCATATATTGAGTTTATCCGGGAATTGTCGATTATGTGCCGGATTAACGGAATCGTTCTTTCTGTGGACAATTATGTGCCGACAGCGTCTTCCGATCATTATTCCAGGGAGGAACAGGGAGTCTTTGCGGATTATGTGATCATTATGGGGTATGATGAGCACTACGCAGGGTCGGAGGAGGCCGGATCAGTGGCATCCTATAGCTTTGTGGAAAATGGTATTCAGAAGACTCTGGAAGAAGTGCCGGCAGAAAAGGTCATCAACGCGGTTCCGTTCTATACCCGTTTCTGGAAGACTGATCCGGATGGTACGGTGAGCAGCGAAGCGCTCGGCATGGATTCCGCGGATGAACGTCTGGCCAACAATGGAGTAGAGGCTGTGTGGGATGAAGAAACCCGGCAGTATTACGCAGAATTTGAATATGAAGGAAGCACTTATCAGATCTGGCTGGAGGAAGAGCGTTCCATCGAAGAAAAGATGGGGCTGATCCGGGAGCATAATCTGGCAGGTGTGGCATCCTGGCGGTTGGGTTATGAGCGCTCCACTATCTGGGATGTGATCCTGAGATATGTGAATTAAAGGGTACGGGAATAGGAAAACTGCCGCCGCATATACTTTTAGAGAGAGTATGTGCGGCGGTTTTCTATGTGGAAAAAAGAGCATCTGGAACTGATTATGTCGGTGGCGCTGATCCTGTGCGCATTCCTTCTGGCCGGAAGAGGCTGGGAGATGGCGTTGGGGGAACGGGTAACGGAGGGGACAGATCAGAAAGTGGTGGTTGTAGACGCCGGCCATGGAGGACGGGACCCCGGCAAGGTGGGAGTGGACGGATGTCTGGAAAAAGATCTGAACCTGGAGATCGCGAAAAAAGTACAGGCGATCCTGGAGCAGCAGGATATAAAGGTGATCATGATCCGGGATACGGACAAAGGACTTTATGAGGAGCAGACCTCCAATAAGAAGGTACAGGACATGAAGAACCGCTGCGCCCTGATCAATGAGACCGAGCCGGACTGTGTGGTCAGCATCCACCAGAACAGTTACCACGAAGAATACGTAAGCGGGGCTCAGGTCTTTTACTACAGCAGTTCTGCCGAAGGGGAAGCTCTGGCGGAAGCACTGCAGAGCGAATTGATCTCCTATGCGGATCCGGAGAATCATCGTCAGGCAAAAGCCAACGACAGTTACTATTTGCTGAAAAAGACAGAAGCGCCCATCGCCATTGTGGAATGCGGATTTTTAAGCAACTGGGAAGAGGCGGCGAAACTGCAGGATGACGGATATCAGAGCAGGGTCGCCTGGGCCGTTTCTATGGGGATTCTGACGTATTTGAACGGATTCGTTGATTTTTCTGTTCCCTGATGTTACACTGTGAAAAACAGCAGTGAAGAAATCAGGTGAAAACAATGGTGACAGAAGTAATCAAAATAGACAGAGATCATCCGGATATGAGTGCGTTTGAGAAGGCAGGGAGGATCCTGAAAGAGGGCGGCCTGGTAGCATTTCCTACAGAGACTGTTTACGGTCTGGGCGCCGATGCTCTTGACGAGGAAGCTTCCCGCAAGATTTATGAGGCCAAGGGAAGACCGTCTGACAATCCGCTGATCGTGCACATTGCCAGGATGGAAGATCTGGAAAAGATCGTAAAAAAGGTGCCGGAAGAGGCGGTAAAGCTGGCACAGCGCTATTGGCCGGGACCGATGACACTGATCATGGAAAAAAGCGAATGCGTGCCCTATGGAACCACAGGAGGTCTGGATACCGTGGCGGTGCGTATGCCTTCCGATCCGGTGGCCAGAGAATTGATCTTACAGGGAGGCGGTTATGTGGCGGCCCCCAGCGCCAATACCTCGGGGCGTCCGAGCCCGACCACTGCCCGGCACGTATATGAGGACATGGAAGGGAAGATCCCTCTGATCCTGGATGGCGGACCGGTGGAGATCGGTTTGGAGTCCACCATCGTGGATCTGACGGAACGCATCCCAACGATCCTGCGTCCGGGCTATATCACCCTGGAGATGGTGCGCGAGGTCCTGGGAGAAGTGCAGATGGACAAGGGATTGATCTCGTCAGATTCCAGTGTCCGCCCGAAGGCGCCGGGTATGAAATACCGTCATTACGCGCCGAAGGCGGATCTGAAGATTGTAGAGGGACCTATGGAGAAGGTGATCGCCTATATTAATGAGAAAGCTTCCGACAAAAAGCGGCCCGGAATTATCTGTACGGAGGAGACCAGGAGCCGGTATCTGTACGGAGATGTGAAATGCATCGGTTCCCGGACTGATGAAAATGCCATCGCCAGCCACCTGTTCGCTATCCTGAGAGAGTTTGATGAGGATGAAGTAGACGCCATTTATTCAGAATCTTTCGAGTCCCCGGGGCTGGGACAGGCTATCATGAACCGACTTTTAAAAGCGGCGGGACACCAGCGTGTGGACGTCTCGCAGAAAGTATAAAAGCCATATATACAGGAGGATAAGAAAATGTCAAAGATTACTGTTATGGATCATCCGCTGATTCAGCACAAAATCGGGATCATCCGGAGGAAAGAGACCGGATCCAAAGATTTCCGCCAGTTAATCGGGGAGATCGCCATGCTGATGTGTTATGAGGCGACACGGGATCTGAAGCTGTCAGACGTGGAGATTGAGACGCCCATGTGCGCCATGACGGCGAAAGAACTGGCCGGGAAAAAACTGGCGGTTGTGCCGATCCTGCGTGCCGGACTGGGCATGGTGGACGGCATGCTGACCATGATTCCTGCGGCAAAGGTGGGACATATCGGGCTGTACCGCAATGAAGAGACGCTGGAGCCGGTGGAATATTACTGCAAGCTGCCCCAGGACTGCGCGGAACGTGAGGTTTTTGTGGTGGATCCCATGCTGGCTACAGGCGGTTCTTCTTCTGCGGCTATTGCAATGCTGAAAGAAAAAGGAGTGCGCCATATTCGGTTTATGTGTATTATCGCGGCGCCGGAAGGCGTAAAAAGGATGCAGAAAGAACATCCGGATGTGGATCTGTACATCGGAGCTCTGGATGATCATCTGAATGAGCATGGTTACATCGTACCCGGACTGGGAGATGCCGGAGACCGCATTTTTGGAACGAAATAGGAGGAACTATGGGAAATAAAAGAACGGACTATATTACCTGGGATCAGTATTTTATGGGAATCGCGAAGCTGTCAGCCATGAGATCCAAGGATCCCAATACCCAGGTAGGGGCGTGTATTGTAAGTCAGGACAACAAGATCCTTTCCATGGGTTATAACGGATTTCCCAGAGGATGCGACGATGATGAATTTCCCTGGAACCGGGAAGGGGATCTTTACGACAGTAAATATGCGTATGTCACCCACAGCGAGCTGAATGCGATACTGAATTACCGGGGCGGCAGCCTGGAGGGGACAAAGCTTTATGTGACGCTGTTTCCATGCAATGAATGCGCGAAGGCGATCATTCAGGCGGGAATTGCCGAAATCGTATATGCAGACGACAAATATAACGGTACGCCCGGTACGCTGGCTTCCAGAAGGATGCTGAAGGCGGCGGGCGTGAAGCTTTCTGCGTATAAAAATCTGGGACGGCAGGTTACATTAGAATTGTGACAAAAAATTGTTAATTGATTAACAATCGTTTATTGCCGACCGGAAAATCCTGTGCTATAATATGTGAAAATATCAAAAACAGAGAGTCATGCTTTCGTGCTTAGGTGCAAATGCATGACTTTGGATTTTTGTGGGTATCATGGAAACAAAAAGCTTAAGTATAAGGTGGTGAAAATGTGCTGGAAGATACTTTAAGATCGGTGAAGGAGGCAGAGGCAAAAGCCGGTCAGACTGTCAGGGAAGCGGAAAGCAAGGCGGAGGCGATCCTGGCGGAGGCAAGGGAAAAGGCTCAGCAGATGAGCGAAGACGCTTCTCTGAGAGCGAAGGCCAGAAAGCAGAAAGAGCAGGAGGAAGCTCAGGAAGAAGGAGCAAGACGTCTGAAAGAGGCGGAGGAAGAAGCGAAGAAAGAAGTGGAAGCGCTGCGGAGTCTGGCAGCCTCCAAACGGGAGGAAGCCGTGGAAGCCGTAATTTCCGCATTGATTTAACGACACCGGATAAGGAAGGAGGGATGTGGATATGGCAGTATTGCAGATGCAGCGGATCAGTATCTGTGCCTTGAAAGAGAACAGGAAGGCGATCCTGGAACGTCTGCAGGAATTCGGAGCCATGGAGATCGATATCCGCCTGGAAGACAGCAGCGGATACGAATTGCAGGATGTGGCCGGCTCCAAAGCCATATTTGAAAAACAGGCTCATACAGCGGATCATGCGTTGGAGATTCTGCAGGAGTATGTGCCGGAAAAAACCGGCATGTTTGCTTCCCTGGAAGGCAAGCCCCTGGTTGACCAGGAGACGTTCAACAGAGCGGCAGTCTGCCAGGACAATTACATGGAGATTGCTAACAGGCTGAATACACTGGAAAAACAGGTGGCGGAGAAAAAGGCTTCGCTTCTGAAGATTCAGGATCGTATCCAGGCGCTGGCGCCCTGGATGGGGCTTCCGGTACCCATGGGGTTTGCCGGCACACGGTACACTTCATGCCTGATCGGAACTATTGCCGGAAATCTGAAGCTGGACAATATTTACCAGATACTGGCGGAATATGCCCCGGAGATTGAGGCGGCAGACGCGGACATCATTTCTGTGGATAAAGATTATACCTATGTGGCGGTGATCTGCCTGAAAGAAGAAGCTCAGAGAGTCGAGGAGGCTCTTCGGTCCGGAGGCTTTTCCAGGCCGGCGCAGATGATCCGGAAGATTCCTTCCGAGTACCGCCGGGACCTGGAAGAGGAAGCCCAAAAAGAAGAAGGAGAGCTTCTCTCGCTGCAGGAAGAAATCGCGGGGTATGCGGACCGCCGGCAGGAACTTCGTCTGGTATCGGATTATTATCGTATAAGGGCGGATAAATATGAAGTCCTGGGAAGAATTCCGCAGACAGAAAAGACCTTTGCGCTGAGCGGTTATATTCCGGCCTGCAAGGCAGGAGCGCTGACCCGGGAACTGACAGAAAAATATGGAGCCATGGTGGAGACGGAACCTATCGGAGAAGAAGAAGAGGTTCCTGTAGTACTGAAAAATAATCGTTTTTCCAGGTGCGTGGAAGGAGTGCTCGAATCTTTCGGACTTCCGGGAAAAGATGATATAGATCCCACATTTTTTACATCGATTTTTTATGTGATTTTGTTTGGACTTATGCTCTCGGATACGGCTTACGGACTTATCGTGTCTGCGGCATGCGGCGCCATGCTGCTGAAATTCCCGCGGATGGGTGAAAACATGAAAAAATCCATACAGCTTTTCTTCTGGTGCGGGCTTTCCACGATTGTGTGGGGAATTCTTTTCGGAGGATACTTTGGGGATGTGGTGGATATTGTATCAGAAACTTTCTTTGGCAGAAAGATCACGATCCCGGCACTGTGGTTTGTACCTTTGAATGAGCCCATGAGGATGCTGATGTACTCCATGCTGTTCGGCGTCATACATCTTTTCACCGGACTGGCGCTGAAAGGGTATATTTGCCTGAGAGACAGGCGGTACCTGGATTTCTTCTGCGATTGCGTGCTGTGGTTTATGCTCCTGTTGGGCCTGATCGGGATACTGCTTCCCACAGAGCTGTTTGCAGGGATCGCGGGACAGCAGATCGCGCTTCCCGCCCCGGTTGTTACGACGGCTAAATGGATGGCTGTTGCTGGAGCCGTGGGTATCGTGCTCATGTCGGGCAGAGGGACAAAGAATATCGGCGTCCGGCTGGCGTTGGGAGCTTATGATCTCTATAATGTAACCGGCTGGCTGAGCGACGTGCTTTCCTATTCCCGTCTGCTGGCGCTGGGGCTTGCCACCGGCGTCATCGCTTCCGTAATCAATCAGATGGGTTCTATGGGCGGAAAGAGCGTGATAGGGGTCATCATTTTTATAGTCGTATTTATAGTAGGACATACGTTCAATATTGGAATTAATCTGCTGGGAGCGTATGTGCACACCTGCCGTCTCCAGTATGTGGAGTTTTTCGGCAAATTTTACGAGGGCGGTGGACGGGAGTTCCATCCGTTCCATAGAGAAACAAAATATGTGGATATTAAGGAGGAAAAAGAATTATGTTAAGCGCTATTACTGGTAATGGATGGGCACTTCTGGGAGCTGCTCTTGCGGCTACTCTGGCGGGATGCGGTTCCGCGTGGGGCGTAGGTCTGGCAGGACAGGCGGCGTCCGGCGTTGTGACGGAGGATCCGAGCAAATTCGCAAAGGTTCTGGTTATCCAGCTTCTGCCCGGTACGCAGGGCATTTACGGCCTTCTGGTAGCGTTTGTCACGCTTTCCCGTTTCGGCCTTCTGGGAGGCGGCGGAACAGAGCTTTCTGTAGAGACCGGCCTGATGGTACTGGCGGCGTGTCTGCCTATCGCGATCGTCGGTCTGATCTCCGCATACCATCAGGGGAAGACGGCAGTAGCGGCCATCGGGGTTGTGGCGAAGAAACCGGATCAGTTCGGTAAAGCCATGCTGTTCCCGGCCATGGTTGAGACCTATGCGATCCTGGCGCTTCTGATCTCAATTCTGGCGGTGACGAGTATCCCCGTATAACGGATAAAAAGAAGGAGTGCTTAAGAATGACCGGACTGGAAAAGATAATCAACCGGATTCAGGAAGAAGCAGACGCCGCCGCAGCCGGCAGACTGGAAGCGGCAAAAGCGGAAGCAGACCGGATACTTGCAGAGGCGAGGACTGTCTGTGATTCCGTGGATGCAGAGACAACAGAGAAAATTACGGCGATGAAGGCGAGTTATGACAGCCGGGTAGCTTCTTCGGCAGAACAATCCAGAAAGCTGGCTCTTCTGCGCGCCAAGCAGGAGATTATCGCGGAAGTTCTGGAGGAAGCTTTGGAGCGGCTGAGGAAAGAAGATACGGCTGGTTATTTCCTGAATATGGAAAAAATATTAAAGAAATATGTACTGCCGGAAGATGGGGAAATCTATTTTTCGGCAAAAGATCTCGAGAGAATGCCGGATGGATTTGAGAAGAAGATTCAGGCGGCGGCGAGAGAGAAAGGCGGGAGCCTGGTGCTTCAGAAGGAGCCGAAAGACATTGCAGACGGTTTTCTGCTGGTTTACGGCGGTGTGGAGGAAAACTGCACATGGGAGGCTCTGATGGATGCGAAGAAAGACAGGCTTCAGGACAGAGTGAACGAGATTCTGTTCATGTAACAGACGATTCGCGTAAGAAGGAGGGTTATGATGTCAAAAAATCAATACGCCTATGCAGTCGCGCGAATCCGTGCCCTGGAAGTCTCTCTGTTTTCCGCGTCGACCATTGAACAGCTGATAGCCTGTAAAGAGGAAGAGGCATGTCTGCGCTTCTTGGCGGATAAAGGCTGGGGCGGACCGGACGTGCCGCTGGAAGCTGATGCGATTCTTGGAAGGGAGCGGGAAAAGATCTGGGAGACCATCGGTGAAATGCATGTGAACATGGATGTATTCGACGTATTGTCTTATACCAGCGATTTCCATAACCTGAAGGCGGCAGTGAAAGAAGTATGCACCGGGAAGAGCGGGGGTACAGTCTTCTATGAGAGGACGAGGATCCCGAAAGAAGAGATGCTCAGGATTATTCGTGAAAAAGATTATGGAGCTTTGCCGGAGTCTATGCGGGAAGCGGCGGCGGAAGCAGTGGATACTCTGCTGTGTACCGGTGACGGGCAGCTCTGCGATGTGATCATCGACCGGGCGACGATGGAAGCGATCTTGGATGCAGGAGAAAGATCCAAAGAAGAGGTGGTCCGGGACTACGCCAGGTCTACGGTGGCGGTAACAAATATCAAGATCGCCGTCCGCTGCGCCAGGACCGGAAAGTCACTGGAATTTATGAGACGCGCCATGGTTCCATGTCCGGGACTGGATGTGGAACGGCTTGCCCATGCGGCGCTTGCCGGAGAAGAATCCGTGATAGAATATCTTCAGGCGGAAGGCTTTGGGGAGGCGGCGGACGCTCTGAGGGAGTCCGCATCGGCGTTTGAACGGTGGTGTGACAACCGGATAATCCACGCGATCCGACCTCAGAAATACAATTCATTTTCGGCGGGGCCGCTGGTAGCGTATGTGATCGCGAGAGAAAATGAAATTAAAACGGTGAGAATCATCCTGACCTGCAGGCAGAACGGCCTGCCGGATGAGGCGATCCGGGAAAGGATAAGGGAGATGTATGTATAAGATAGCAGTCGTCGGGGCGTATGACAGTATCTACGGCTTTGCCGCGCTGGGGCTGGATACATTTCCGGTATCCGATCCGCAGAAGGGTGAGGAAACGCTGCATCGGCTGGCATCGGGTAAATACGCGGTGATCTATGTGACAGAAGCGCTGGCGGCGGAGATTCCCCATGCCATAGAAAGATATCGGGAGCAGACACTTCCGGCGGTGATCCAGATCCCCGGTGTGGCCGGGAATACGGGAGCAGGCGTGGCCGGAGTAAAGAAGTCTGTGGAACAGGCGGTAGGTTCTGATATCTTGTTTGGAGAACAGTAGAAGGAGGTACTCCATTTCATGAGTAAAGGTACGATAAAGAAAGTGGCCGGCCCGCTGGTGATCGCGGAAGGCATGCGAGACGCCAACATGTATGACGTGGTGCGTGTGAGCAGCCAGCGGCTGATCGGTGAGATTATCGAGATGCATGGAGATCAGGCTTCCATTCAGGTATATGAGGAAACTGCGGGGCTCGGGCCGGGGGAACCGGTTGAGTCTACGGAGATGCCTTTGTCTGTGGAGCTTGGCCCGGGGCTGATCGCCAGCATCTATGACGGTATTCAGCGTCCGTTGGACGAGATTATGAAAATCTGTGGAAATAATCTGCAGCGGGGAGTAGAGGTGCCGTCGCTGGACCGTCAGAAAAAGTGGAATTTTGTTCCTGCGGCAAAAGTCGGGGACGAGGTAGAAGCAGGAGACATCATCGGTACTGTACAGGAAACATCGGTGGTGGAGCAGCGTATTATGGTCCCCTATGGAGTCAAAGGAAAGATCAAGGAGATCAAGGCAGGAGATTTTACGGTGGAAGAGACTGTGGCGTCTGTGGAGACTGCGGAGGGAATCCGGGAGATCAGCCTGATGCAGAAATGGCCGGTCCGTAAAGGACGTCCCTATAAGAAGAAGCTTCCGCCTGCCATGCCGCTGGTCACAGGGCAGAGAGTAATCGACGCGTTCTTCCCCATCGCCAAAGGCGGTGTGGCAGCAGTGCCGGGACCTTTTGGAAGCGGCAAGACGGTGATTCAGCATCAGTTGGCAAAATGGGCGGAAGCAGACATTGTGGTATACATCGGCTGCGGAGAGCGCGGCAACGAGATGACGGACGTGCTGAATGAGTTCCCGGAACTGAAGGACCCGAAAACCGGGAAATCCCTGATGGAGAGAACGGTGCTGATCGCCAATACTTCCGACATGCCGGTGGCCGCCCGTGAGGCGTCCATTTATACAGGAATTACGATTGCCGAATACTTCCGTGACATGGGATATTCGGTGGCGCTGATGGCAGATTCCACATCCCGTTGGGCAGAGGCTCTGCGCGAGATGTCTGGCCGTCTGGAAGAGATGCCGGGTGAAGAAGGCTATCCGGCGTATCTGGGATCCCGTCTGGCGCAGTTTTATGAACGCGCCGGTCATGTGATCAATCTGGGGAAAGATGGAAGAGAAGGCGCTCTTTCGGTAATCGGCGCCGTGTCCCCGCCCGGAGGAGATATTTCAGAACCGGTGTCCCAGGCGACTCTGCGCATCGTCAAAGTGTTCTGGGGACTGGATTCCAATCTGGCGTACAAACGCCATTTCCCGGCAATCAACTGGCTGACCAGTTATTCTCAGTATCTGGACAATGTCTCCGGATGGTTCGGGCAGAATGTCTCCGAAGAATGGATGGAGGACCGTCAGAAAATGATGCGGCTGCTTCAGGAAGAGGCGGAACTGGACGAGATCGTGCAGATGGTAGGTATGGACGCGCTGTCCGCGCCTGACAGGCTGAAGATGGAGGCTGCCCGCTCTATAAGAGAGGATTTTCTGCATCAGAATTCATTCCATGAAGTAGACACTTATACGTCTCTGAGAAAACAGCTTCTGATGATGAAACTGGTGCTGGCATATTATGAGAAGGCTGCAGAAGCGCTGCAGAACGGGGCGAAAGTTCATGATTTGATCAATCTGCCCGTGCGCGAGCAGATCGGGCGTTTTAAATACACACTGGAAGAAAACGCGGAAAAAGAGTATGCAAATGTGATGAGTACGCTGGAAATCCAGACAAAAGACGCATGCGGAAAGGAGGACTTGTAAATGCCGAAAGAGTACAGAACCATACAGGAAGTGGCCGGTCCTCTGATGCTGGTACAGGGAGTAGAAGGCGTTACTTATGATGAACTGGGAGAGATCGAGCTGGTGAACGGGGAAACCCGGCGGTGCAAAGTGTTGGAGGTGGACGGCACCAATGCGCTGGTACAGCTTTTTGAGAACTCTACAGGTATTAACTTGTCCAACAGTAAAGTACGTTTCCTGGGAAGAGGCATGGAGTTGGGCGTATCGGAAGATATGCTGGGACGCGTTTTTGACGGTATGGGACGTCCGGCCGATGACGGCCCGGAGATCCTGCCGGAAAAACGGATGGATGTCAACGGTCTGCCCATGAATCCGGCAGCCAGAAGCTACCCCAATGAGTTTATACAGACCGGTATCTCCGCCATCGACGGGCTGAATACGCTGGTGCGCGGACAGAAGCTGCCGATCTTTTCCGCATCCGGTCTGCCCCATGCGCAGCTGGCCGCTCAGATCGCCAGACAGGCGAAAGTGCGCGGCAAAGACGAAAAATTTGCCGTGGTATTTGCTGCCATGGGTATCACTTTTGAGGAATCCAATTATTTTGTGGAGAGCTTCCGAGAGACCGGCGCCATTGACCGTACCGTGTTATTCATGAACCTGGCGAATGATCCGGCGGTGGAGCGTATCGCCACACCGCAGATGGCCCTGACAGCGGCGGAGTATCTGGCATTTGACAAAGATATGCATGTGCTGGTTATTCTGACAGACATTACCAATTATGCGGACGCGCTCCGTGAGGTATCCGCTGCCCGCAAGGAAGTGCCGGGACGCCGCGGATATCCCGGTTATATGTACACCAGTCTGGCGGGAATCTACGAACGCGCCGGACGTCAGAGAGGCAAGGAAGGTTCCATCACCATGATTCCGATCCTGACCATGCCGGAGGATGACAAGACCCATCCGATCCCGGACCTGACCGGATACATCACGGAAGGCCAGATCATCCTGAGCCGTGAGCTTTACCGCAAGGGTGTGAATCCGCCTATTGATGTGCTTCCGTCTCTGTCCCGTCTGAAGGACAAGGGTATCGGAGAAGGGAAGACCAGAGCGGATCATTCCAATACCATGAACCAGCTTTTCGCGGCGTATGCCCGCGGTAAAGACGCCAAAGAGCTGATGACGATCCTGGGAGAAGCGGCGCTGTCCGATATAGATTTGATTTACGCAAAATTTGCGGATGAATTTGAGAAGGAATATATATCCCAGGGCTTCCAGTCAGACCGCAGTATTGAGGAGACGCTGGATATCGGATGGAAACTTCTTTCGATTCTGCCCAGAAGCGAGCTGAAGAGAATCGACGACAAGTTCCTGGATCAGTACTACGGCAAAGTGTAAGGAAAAGAGGTGACTGGACTTGGCATCTAAACAGGTGAACCCTACCCGGATGGAGTTGGGGCGCCAGAAGAAAAAACTGGCGACGGCAACCAAAGGCCATAAGCTTCTGAAGGATAAGCGGGATGAACTGATGCGCCAGTTCCTGGAACTGGTCCGTGAAAATATGGCGCTCCGGCAGCGGGTGGAAGCGGGGATCCGCAGCGCGAATATCAATTTTGTCGTGGCGAAGGCAGCCATGTCGGAAGAAACGTTGCATACAGCGCTGATGGCGCCCAAGCAGGAAGTCTACCTGGATGTGGATAATAAAAATGTCATGAGCGTGGATATTCCGGTATTTGACTATAAGACCAGGACCGCGGATGAGAACGACATCTATTCTTACGGATTTGCCTTTACGTCCAGTGATCTGGACGACGCGGTAAAATCCCTGGCAGATATCCTGCCGGATATGCTGCGGCTTGCGGAGACCGAGAAAGCGTGCCAGCTTATGGCGTCGGAGATCGAGAAAACCCGCCGGCGCGTGAACGCGCTGGAGCATGTGATCATTCCCGAGGCACAGGCGAATATCAAATACATTACCATGAAACTGGATGAGAATGAACGTTCCACCCAGATCCGGCTGATGAAAGTAAAGGATATGATGCTGGAAGAGGCGCATCATTACAAAGAAAAGCAGGCGGCATACGCCGCGGAAGAAGCGTAAAAATATGGGAGAGCCCGAAAGGGCTCTCCCATTTGCCGTCACGATAAATCCTCTTTGGCCATTTTCAGAAATTCTTCCATGGCGCGTGTCACGTACTTCCCCTTTTTATGATAGAAATAGATCGTGCGCACAGACAGAACGGGATCCATCCGGAAGAAAAAGGTGTCTGGGCCGGCAGGCGCTTTTCGGATCAGGGTATCGCTGACAAACGTGATTCCCATTCCGTAGCAGGCCAGATGATAGGCGGTAGCCTGCTGATCCAGCTCCAGGATGATATCCGGTGAAAATCCCTGCTGCCTGCACAGCATATCTGCGCATCGGCGGGTGTCATTTCCGCGCCGGAGGAGCAGGAACGGAGCATGCTCAAACGTCTGCAGGCATATCTGAGGATCATCAGGATTTTTGTGGCGGTTTTCCAGGATATCTGCGGATAAAACGGCTGATGCAGGAAGGCAGGACGTAGGACGCGAAAAGATTGCTGGCGCCGATGGACAGCTGCCCGGTCTGGAGCTCATTTTGACCATTTATAAAATTTTCAAACTCATTTTGGATATCCATGATTTTTTCCGCGCAGCGGATATATTCACGGCCGCAGTCCGTCAGCCGGACCGGGGCAGTACTGCGGTCGAAGAGCGGCGCGCCGATGCGGTTCTCAATCTTCTTGACGGCGGCGCTCAGCGAGGGCTGCGATATATACAGATTCTGCGCGGCTTTGGAAAAACTTCTCTCTTTGTACACTTCATAAATATAATGCATTCCCTGGAACATACGCGCTCTCCTTTTTGTGTGAATTCCGCCAGTATATAGTGCGGGTAATTCCAAGATCAGTATATGGGAACAGAAGGTTCAAGTCAATCGTCATATAGATAAATATCTATATAATTTATAAACTAATTGGTATTTGAATATAATCCTGCCTGCGCATCCAATGATAGAAGCAAAAGGACAGGAGGATATACAGATGAGATATCGGACAGAAACAGATTCCATAGGGAGCAGAGAAGTGCCGGAGAACGCGTATTATGGCATACAATCCATGCGCGCGGCAGAAAATTTCCGCATGACAGGGCTGCATATTCATCCGGAAATGATCCGCAGCATGGCGGATGAGAAAGCGGCTGTAGCGGTTACCAACTATGAGACGGGAGCCCTGGATGAGGAAAGAGAAAAAGTGATTCTCCGCGCATGTGCAGAGATGAAGGAGGGCAGGTTTGACAGTGAGATTATTGTGGATCCGATCCAGGGAGGCGCAGGTACTTCATTAAATATGAACGTGAATGAAGTCCTGGCAAACCGTGCCATAGAATTGCTGGGAGGGATCAAGGGGGATTATAAAAGGGTTCATCCCAATGATCATATCAACATGTCCCAGTCCACGAACGATGTATTTCCCACAGCCGGCAAAATAGCCGCCTGCCGCCTTGTGCAGAAGGCGGAAAAAGAACTGAGGAGACTTCACAAAGCGCTGGAAGAAAAATCTGTCGAATTCTATCCGGTCATCAAGATGGGAAGGACACAGCTTCAGGACGCGGTACCCATCCGTCTGGGTCAGGAATTTGCATCCTATGCGGCGGCTGTGGGAAGAGATATAAGGCGCATGGAAACGGCAGCGGGGGAAATGCGGACTTCCAATCTGGATCCTTTCGCAGCGGTATCCGGGAGCGTAAAAGCCTGTGCGGTTACATTGTCCAAAATAGCCAGCGACCTGCGCCTGATGTCATCGGGCCCGAGGACCGGCCTGGGAGAGATCCTGCTTCCCGGTAAGCAAAATGGATCCTCGATCATGCCGGGAAAAGTCAACCCGGTGATTTCGGAAGTGGTCAATCAGGCAGCCTTTCAGATCTTCGGCAATGATGTGACGATTACGCTGGCGGCGGAATCGGGGCAGCTGGAGTTGAACGCTTTTGAACCGGTAATATTCTATAACCTGTTCCAGGCTGTTGACCTGCTGGGACATGCCGCCGCGACATTTACAGACAACTGTATCTGCGGAATACAGGCAGATGCCGCCCGGTGCAAGGCTATGGTAGAAAACAGTGTGGGGACAGCGACTGCTCTGTGCCCGTATCTGGGATATACGAAGGCTGCTGAGATTGCCAAGAAAGCGGTGAGAGAAAACAGGAATCTCCGGGAACTTGTTTTAGAGGAGAGATTGATGGATGAGGAAGAACTTGATAGAGTTCTGGATCCTTATGCGATGACAGAGCCGGGGATACCGGGGAAAATGGATTAGGCAGAATATCAAAAAAGAGCCACCCTTGACGATAGCAATGATGGCGCGTAATATTGTTTATGAGAGCCGGGGAGACACAAGAGTGAGGGGGGCCATATTGAATGATTGATCGATTGATTGCAGAAGCAACAGAATGTGATTTCAAAGTTGCTGTAGAAACAAAAAAGCCAAAAAGTTGGCTGAAAAGTGTCAGCGCCTTTGCAAATGGAGTAGGCGGTTCCTTGATCTTTGGAATTGATGACAGCAAGAATGTTGTCGGACTTGCCGACCCACAAGTAGAGGCCGAAGCTATCAGTCGTTTGATTAAAGAGCGTATTACACCGTATCCGAACTTCATTCTGAAGCCAGAACATGAAAACGAAAAAGATATTCTAGTGTTGACAGTATTTCCGGGACGGACCACTCCCTACTATTATAAGGCGGATGGTGTTCGGGAGGCGTATATCCGTCTGGGCAATGAAAGTGTTGTTGCTCCCGACCATGTATTAAACCGGTTGCTGTTGAAGGGTATGAATTTGAGTTATGACTCGTTACTCTCATCCTATGATTTCCAGGACTACTCCTTTTCCAAACTCCGCGAGAGATACAAAGTGTGGACGGGAAATAGCATGGATGAAAAGCTGTTTGATTCTTTTGAAATCAGAGATGAAACAGGAAAGTTGACAAATGCAGGTGCTCTGTTGGCGGATGATTCACCAATTCGAAATTCCAGACTATTTTGCACGCGGTGGGGTGGCCTGGATAAAAGCGGCGGTTTGGTAGACGCACTGGACAGTGCCGAGTATGCGGGTAGCCTGATCATTTTGCTCAATGAGGGGGTGAGTTTCATTAAGCGGAACATGAAAACTATGTGGAAGAAAACGGCGACATCCAGAATCGAAATGCCGGATTATTGTGAGCGCAGTTTTTTTGAAAGTTTAGTCAATGCCCTGATCCATCGTTTATGGAAAGCTTTCCATAACCGGTGTTATGTGAAGTTAATAGTTATGCAAAGGAAGTTCTTGTTTTATCGGAAACAAGGGCTTTTTTCTTTCTTTAACTTAGCATAAAATCATGATACCTTCAAGAGACAACCACTTATGGTATGAGTGGTTGTAATAAACTCAAGGAGGTTTTCGTGATGAAAACAAAAGATTTACCAGAGATAACCTCGGCTTTATACGAAAAGTTAAAAGCAGATGGTTACAGCGCCACAGTTCTCGACAACACCCGTTGGATACTGGGGCATTTCGAGAATTACTGCCGCAGGAATGGGATCCCTGAAATCACAGTCCCAGTGGCCGCTGTTTTTGTACAGGATTGTTTTGGCTTTGACTATTACAATCTTACGGCACGGATGCAGTCGGTACTGCGCCGTCCCCTTATGATCCTGATCGAATTCGAGGAATCCGGGAACTATCTCAAAACACATCAGAAAGGTTCTACAACGGAGATCCCTCTCATTTACAGAGAGCTTTTTCTGGAATACCGTGACGTGATTAATGCTACTTCTTTAAGCCAGAACTCTAAGGAACGAAAGCTGTGGATATTTGTGAAGTATTTCGGATATCTGGAACAAAAGGGAATCCTGAAAACAACGGATATCCCTTTTCAGGCCGCCCATGAATATATCAACAGCCTTACCTCTTTTGCGCCTGCAACGATCCGGTGTATCAAAACAGTGCTCCGTGAAATCTATGACTGGATGTTTTCGCGCAGCTATACGCCTTACTCCGGCAGGCAGATCTTTCCGATGATCCGGAAAGATCCCCGGAATAAACTTTTATCCTATTATTCAAAAGAAGAAATCGGGCAGATGCTTTCCTGCATTGACACGGAAACACCTTCCGGCAAATGTGCCTACAGCATGATCTGTCTCCTGGCTTACCTGGGTATGAGGGCCGGAGACGTGATCAGGCTGAAATTTTCTGATATTAACTGGGAAACGGGAACAATCCATTATCAACAGCAGAAAACAGGGAATCCTCTGTCCCTCCCCCTGACCGACGAAGTGAAGTATCCGCTGCTTGATTATATCAAAAACGGACGCCATGAGAGCACCGATCCGGAATACATTTTTGTTACCATGTATGCGCCATACACAAAATTTAACAGCACCTCCTCCCTTTACCATCTGGTTGAAAAATGCATGAAAACCGCAGGCATTAACTATGAAGGAAGGCATCATGGCCCCCATGCCCTCCGACACAGCCTGGCAACAAACATGATGTCGGAAAATGTGCCGATCAGTGCAATCGCGAACATACTGGGACATTCCAGTACAAGAACAACCGAAATCTATCTTACGGTGGATGAGACCCACCTGAAAGAACTTTCACTGGAGGTGCCCTGTGTCTAAAACAATGAAAAAAGGAAATGAGCTGCCGCAGTTTACAGGGCCATTCCGGGAGCTGATCCCGGCATATATCTCTTACAAAAGAGCACAGGGTTATAAGATTGGTGATCCGATTGTTTACCGGCTGAGGGAGATGGATTTGTTCTTTAAAGACAGAGGTATTATGGACATACGGATCACCCGTGAAATGTACGAGGAATGGACTTCCCATAAACCACCTGAAAAAGAGCAGAACATTCAGAAACGGCGGTCTGCCATATGTGGTTTTGCAAAGTACCTTGTATCCTGTGGTTATCCTGACATTTACACCGGACAGGATGATACCCGCATTTTTAAAAGGGATTTTATCCCATATGTTTTTACAGATGAGGAAATCTGCCGGATGTTCCGTGTGCTGCAAGGGTACTGTGAAAAATCGCCTGGGTATGAGAATGATGCATTCCGTATGGCAATGCTGCTGTATTATTGCTGTGGTTTCAGAAAATCTGAGGTACTTGATCTCCTGATGCAGGATGTCGATTTCCAGACAGGTAAAATTTGTATCCTGAATGGAAAAAATGACGTGAGCCGTATCGTTGTTGCATCCGATACGCTCCTGTTGGAACTGAAAGGTTACAGAGATAAATATCTGTCATTTGAAAAACAGGAGGACTACCTCCTGCAGGGGATGAAGGGAAAACGTTATGGCGAATCCACCCTTTACAACCGCTTCCATCAGCTTTTGTCAGATGCAAAAATCCCACCGCGAAAAGACGGAGGACGGCAGCGTCTGCATGACATACGCCATACGTTCTGCGTCAGGGCATTGGAACAGATGCAGGAAAAAAGCTTTGACCTGTACACGTCCCTTCCGCTTCTGTCGCGTTATCTTGGACATAAACACATCACAGAAACGGAGTATTACCTGCGGCTGCTGGAAGAACACTTTGGCGGGATACTGGAACAGTCGGATTCCTGCCATCCGGGGATATTTCCGAAAGAGGAAGGCGGTGATATAGATGGATAAGAACCGCTTCTCTTACCATCTGACGAAATATTTCGCTGAATACCTTCCAAAACAGACTGCGGCATCTCCTAATACAATCCGCTCTTACCGTGATACGTTTGTACAGCTCATGGAATTCTATAAGACAGAATACCGGCTGCCTCCCGAAAAGCTGGAATACAAAGAATTCAATGCCGAACGGATCGAAAGCTTTCTTGTCTATCTGGAGGAAGTACGCAAAGTCAGTGTCAGCACGAGAAACCAGCGTCTGGCCGCAATCCATGCCTTCTTCCGATATCTCCAGTACCGCGACCCTGCCGGGTTTGAACAGTGTGCGCAGATACTTACTGTTCCGTTTAAGAGAGCCCCTGTCAAACCGATGAATTACATGAGCGCCGAAGAAGTGCGGCTGCTTTTTTCGATTCCCGACCAGAAGAAAGATGACCAGCTGCGGGATCTGGCGATCCTGGTATTACTTTATGAAACAGGGGCCAGGGTGCAGGAACTGATCGACCTTATTCCTCCAAGCATCCGCTTTTCATCAACGGTTACAGCGGAACTTCATGGAAAGGGAAACAAAACAAGGTTCGTGCCTGTCAATGCGGATGCCGCCGCGATTGTCAGGAATTACATCCGCCGGTGTAACCGGATAAATGCAGACGAGCCATTGTTCGTAAACCGCAAAGGCGAGAAACTCACCCGTGCAGGAATACAGTACATCATAGATAAGTATGTGTCAACTGCCCGAAGGTTAAGACCGGATATGTTCAGAAACAGAGTAACCAACCACTGTTTTCGCCACAGCAAGGCAATGCATTTGTTAGAGGCTGGTGTGAACCTGATATACATTCGTGATCTGCTGGGACATACATCTGTAGTCACAACGGAGATTTATGCGAAAACAAATCCAAAGATTAAGGAAGAACAGTTGAAAAAGCATAGCGCCTCTGTGAAAACAGCGCATAAATACAGCCAAAAACAAAAGGAGGATTTGATTGACTGGTTGAAAAACAACCTGTGAGATGCTAAAATTTATGCAAAGTAAAAACTGCCGGATTTCCCATAAAACCAATGGATTCGGCAGTAACTTTGCATAACTATTAACTTTGCATAACATCGT
>NZ_NFJZ01000019.1 GCF_002160135.1 Lachnoclostridium sp. An196
CGATTACAGATGTGCTGACAGAAGCACCGGCAGAGGGAACAGTCGTAGAAGAAGTGACCTTTGGCGAAGCAGACAAGACGGTCTATGCGGTATGGGCGCTGGATGAGGATGGAGACAAAAATCCGGACTATGGAGAGACCCAGTATACGCTGACGTATGACGGAAACGGAAATACGGACGGAAACGTACCGGCGGAAGAAAAGCACGTAGAAGATGCGGCAGTGACGCTTGCGGGTCAGGGAACACTTGTGAGAACCAATGCGGTGTTCTTGGGCTGGAGCTTAACGGAGAATGGCCTGATTGAAAGCCAGGAAGCAAAAGAAGAGGCAGGAATCATTACAGAGCTGACAATGCCGGGCGAGGACGAGAATGTTTACGCAGTATGGGCATCAGATGAAAACGACAATGGTCAACCGGACTATGAGGAACCTCTTGTGAATATCACTTTCGACGTAGTCGACACCACCAAAGGCTACTTTGAAACCGCAGGTCGAAGAACTATTACGGTAGAATTACTTCCGGGTATTGTACTCCCGACGCCGAGCAGTTTTGTAGACGTGGAAGGCGACGAGTGGACGCTGGATGGCTGGATGAATAACGGCCAGGAAGTAACGGTAGTACCGGATAAGGACATGACCGTGACAGCAAACTGGGCGGAAGACAAGAACCAGAATAATCAGCCGGATGTAGATGAGGAATGGGTATCCATTACCTTTGACGCGGTAGATACGGCGAGAGGTTATTTTGGCAATGGAGAGCAGACACGTACATTTGAGATGCTGCCGGGCGCACCGCTTCTGTCGCCGGCCGGATTTGTAGATGTACTCGGTGATAACTGGACACTGGATTACTGGACGCTTAACGGCCAGGAAGTGACGGTAGTGCCGAATACAAATGCAACGGTATCGGCGCACTGGGCGGAAGATACGAACCACAATAACCAGCCGGACGAAGACGAGAGCTACAGCCTGACGATTACCTACGCATACGCGCAGGGAGAAGAAGGCAGCGCGGCGCTTCCGGCAGTGAACAGACAGAATGATCTGGCAGTAGGACACGCGTACAGTGTGGCGTCGCCGGAGATTGAAGGTTATGTGGCGGTACCGGCAGTAGTCAGCGGAACGATCTCTGATAGAGATGTATCGGCAACGGTACTCTATTATATCGATTCCAATGGCAATGATGTACCGGACAGCCAGGAGCCGGATGACGGCGGTAATGGCGGTGGCGGCGGAAGCAGCGACGAAGATGACGATGATGGTGGAAGCGGCGGAACCGGCGGCGGAACAACCGGCGGCGGTACTGCGGCAGATACGACCACCGGAACCGGAACGACTCCGGGAGCCGGAACCGGCGCGGCACCTGCACCGGTCACAACTGTGACGATTGCGGCGGATGACGCGGACACGGCAGATACGGCGGACGATGCGGATGCTGCAGAAGGCGCAGATGAGGACTATGCATTGGAAGAGGTCGGAGAAGACACAGAAAATGCGGCTGAGGACGAAGAAAGCGTAGCGACCATTAACGAGGACGAGACGCCTCTGGCGAACCAGCAGATTCACAGTCCGGTATGTATCCTTCACTGGCTGATTCTTCTGGCGGCCCTGATCATCGCGGTAATCTTTATCTGGGATGGTCATAACCGCAAAAAGAGAATCGAAGAACTGAAAAAAGAACTCGGTATGAAGTAAGGAGGTAGAAGATATGGGTAATTATGTGTTAGGCTTTTGTTTCTGGGACATAATCGCGTTGATTGTGCTCCTTGCGGTGATTATCGGATTTTCGATCAGAACAAGATCTCTGAAAAAAGAAGAAGAAGAGTTGGAAGGAGGTCTGTCTGACCATATGGCAGGCAGCGCATCCGGAAAGTAACTTGTAAACAATTTATATGAACCACAGCAGCCGCCCGGCATCTGCCGGGCGGCTGTTTTGCATTCTCCTGGAAGATCAAAGCCCATACCTTTTATAAAAAGCATGCCGAGCATCTTTATTAGTGATCACGGACGAGATGTCATCCATCTGACCGTTTTTCAGAAGGATCTGGATCAATCTGGCGAGCTGACCTTACACATTTTTCCACCTTCTTTCTGCAGATAGGGGTTATTATCGTAGATAAACTGAATCAGATCGTCCAGAGCTTTATCCTCAGGATGCTTCTGCTGCTGCGCGGCCATCAGATCAAAATCCTCCGGCGGAACGTTTGAAGACAGGTTTTTCATCCACAGGTACTTCGCGCTGTCCAGACGAGACTGCACGATGATAGCCGCGTCTATGCACCAGAGCCGGAAACGGTAGATTCCGGGATCGCTTTCCTCGATCCTCACCGAGGTACGCTGTAAAAACTGCATCACTTTTCTCGGATACGGGTAACAGACAAACATCAGAAGTATTTCCTTCGGTGGGACTGCAAGTCCAAGTTTTACCGGTTTAGACAGAGAAGCTTCAGAGGAAGCGCTGTATTTTTGCCTCTCAGGGGAAGAGTCCCCCGTTCCCGAAGAAACATATAGGGAAGCTTTAAGTCCCTGTTTCTTGTTCAACTGTTCACCTGGCCGTATCCGCGGCCTAATCCTTTGGGAAATCAGACCGAGACGGTCAGATAGTTCAGATTTATATACATATAATAACATACAGTATCATAAAATACAACTAAAAATATCAAGTTGTAAATCTTTGTGCACAATCCTGAAAATTGAAAATAAACGGTGAACAAAGTGAGCGGCGCAGGGTTTCTGAAAGATCCCTGCGCCGCAATACATGGCAGTTGAAATAATTTATTTTTTTGCTTTCAGCGCCGCCTCTATGAATCCGCGGAACAGCGGATGCGGGCGGTTTGGCCTGGATTTGAGCTCCGGATGGGCCTGGGTGGCCAGGAAGAAAGGATGATCTTTCAGCTCGATCATCTCCACGATCCGGCCGTCGGGAGACAGTCCTGACAGGGTCATGCCTTTTTCGGTCAGGAGCGCGCGGAAGTCGTTGTTGACTTCATAGCGGTGGCGGTGACGTTCGTGGATCAGCTCCTCGCCGTAGAGCTCATACGCCCTGGAATCCTTGTCCAGTACGCAGGGAAAAGAACCCAGGCGAAGGGTTCCGCCGATATCCTCTACGCCGTTCTGATCCGGCATCAGCGCGATGACCGGATAGGGGGTATTGGGATCCAGTTCGATGCTGTGCGCGGTTTCCAGGCCGGCCACGTGGCGAGCGTATTCTACGATGGCCAGCTGCATGCCCAGGCACAGTCCCAGGAACGGGATCCTGTGTTCTCTGGCGTACTGGATCGCGGTGATCTTGCCGTCGATGCCCCGGTCTCCGAATCCGCCCGGCACCAGGATGCCGCTTACGCCGCCCAGGATCTCGTCCGCATTTTCCGCCGTCAATGTTTCAGAATCCACCCACTTGATATGGACTACGGCGCGGTTGGCGATGCCGCCGTGCTTGAGCGCCTCCACCACGGAGATATAGGCGTCGTGAAGCTGGATGTATTTGCCCACCAGAGCTACGGTCACCTCCGTCACCGGATGGCGCAGCTTGCCCACCATTTCGATCCAGTCTGTGAGATCGGGTTCCGGACAGGGCAGATGCAGACATTCGCAGACTGCCTGGGCCAGATGCTCTTTTTCCATGGCCAGCGGCGCTTCGTACAGATATTCCACATCCAGGTTCTGCAGCACATTTTCCTTCGGTACGTTGCAGAACAGGGAGATCTTGTCTTTGATGCCTTTTTCCAGAGGAAGTTCGGTACGGCACACGATGATATCCGGCTGGATTCCCATGCTCTGCAAAGCCTTGACGGAAGTCTGGGTAGGTTTGGTCTTCATCTCTCCGGAAGCCTTCAGATAGGGGATCAGCGTCACATGGATCAGGATCGCGTTTTCGCGGCCTGCTTCATGCTGGAACTGGCGGATGGCCTCCAGGAAAGGCTGGCTCTCGATATCGCCTACCGTGCCGCCGATCTCGATGATGGCGATATGCATATCCTCGGATGTGTAGTTCCGGTAGAAACGGCTCTTGATCTCGTTGGTAATATGAGGGATGACCTGGACGGTGCCTCCGCCGTAATCTCCGCGCCGCTCTTTCTGCAGGACGCTCCAGTAAACCTTTCCCGTGGTGACGTTGGAGTGTTTATCCAGGTTCTCGTCGATAAAACGCTCGTAGTGTCCCAGATCCAGATCTGTCTCGGTGCCGTCGTCGGTGACGAAGACTTCTCCGTGCTGGACCGGATTCATGGTGCCCGGATCGATGTTGATATAAGGATCGAATTTCTGCATGGTGACCTGATAGCCGCGCGCTTTCAGAAGGCGGCCCAGAGAGGCTGCGGTGATGCCTTTTCCAAGGCCCGATACGACGCCTCCGGTGACAAATACATATTTTACTGGCATGGTAATATCTCCTTTTTGAGCTTATAGTTTATGCAAAAAGAGAGCAAAAGACCCCCGGACGGGAGCGCCTTTGCTCTCTTTCGTTTATCATATTCAGATGGCCGGTACGGCTGCCGCCGTCTTTAACGGTGGTACAGAGCCTGCGACTGATAGGACGGCTCGCAGGTCAGATTGACGCCCAGCTTCCGGAAGATCCCTGTGTCCACCTGGGACAGGATCACGCTGGAGTGTACCTCGGAGCCGCGCAGGTTTTTAAGCTGGTCCATGGCGCGCTTTGCCAGACCGTCGGTGGCGGCGCAGATAGAAAGCGCGATCAGCACCTCGTCCGTGTGGAGACGGGGATTCTTATTGTGCAGGTGGGATACCTTCAGTTCCTGGATCGGCTCAATAATCGTCGGCGAGATCAGTTTTACTTCATCGTCGATGCCGGCCAGGACTTTTAAAGCGTTCAGCAGAAGGGCGGAAGCCGCTCCCAGGAGAGAGCTGGTCTTTCCGGTGATAATACGGCCGTCAGGCAGTTCTATGGCCGCGGCCGGCTCTCCGGTGGTCTCTGCTTTCAGGTTGGCCGCGCTGATCACAGGCCGGTCGGCCGCGCTGACGCCCGCCTGCTTCATCAGAAGCTCGATCTTCATGATCTGCGCGTCTGTGGCGGATCCCTGTCGTTTCAGGCACAGCGTCTGGTAATATCTGCGGATGATCTCCTGGCAGGCGGCTTCCCGCACCGCTTCGTCGTCGCAGATTCCGTATCCGGCCATGTTGACGCCCATGTCTGTGGGAGATTTGTAAGGACATTCGCCCATGATCGTCTCAAAGATAGCTTTCAGCACCGGGAAAACTTCTACGTCCCGGTTATAGTTGATGGCTGTTTTCCCATATGCTTCCAGGTGGAACGGGTCGATCATATTCACGTCGTCCAGATCCGCCGTAGCCGCCTCATAGGCCAGATTGACCGGGTGCTTCAGCGGAATATTCCAGATGGGGAAAGTCTCGTATTTGGCGTATCCGGCCTGAATGCCCCTCTTGTATTCATGATAAAGCTGGGAAAGGCAGGTGGCCATCTTCCCGCTGCCCGGACCCGGGGCGGTGATGACCACCAGAGAACGGGAAGTCTCTATATATTCATTTCGTCCATATCCTTCGTCGCTGACGATGTAGGGGACATTGTACGGATATCCTTCGATGGGATAGTGGCGGTAAACCTTTACTCCCAGAGCCTCCAGCCTGCGCTGATAAGCGGCGGCGCTGGGCTGTCCGGCATACTGGGTCAGACATACGCTGCCCACGTACAGGCCGTAGTCGCGGAAAGTGTCGATCAGCCGGAGCACGTCCATATCATAGGTGATTCCCAGGTCGGAGCGCACCTTGCTTTTCTCAATATCCGCTGCATTGATGACGATAATGATCTCCGCCTGATCTTTCAGCTGTACCAGCATGTTGATCTTGCTGTCCGGCTTGAATCCAGGCAGCACCCGGGAGGCGTGATAGTCGTCGAAGAGTTTGCCGCCAAATTCCAGATACAGCTTGCCGCCGAAACTCTGGATGCGCTCTTTGATTTTCTCGGACTGCATTTTCAGGTATTTATCATTGTCAAAACCGGTTTTTTTCATGTGAGCCTCCGTAAAAAGCAAATATCTTTCACTATCATACAAAAAACAGGAAGTAAAATCAATGTATTTCTGATTTAAATTTATATTTATTTTAGAAAATGGACTTCCGAAATTCACAAAGGCGTATTGATTTATATTTGAAGGTTCACTATAATAAAGAGTGCTACGCGCAAGGAGGAAAAAGATGAATAACAACACAACTCCGAATAACGGAGACAAGGATAATCGGGGACCGGGAAACAGGCAGAGTATTCTGATGTTTCTGGTGCTGATGCTTGCCGCTTTTCTGGTATTCGGATTTCTGCAGAGAACGTTTACAGAGGCCACGACCAGAGAGATCAGCTACGATGAGTTCCTGACTATGCTGGAAGAAGGAGAAGTGGCCAAGGTAGAAGATACCTACAATACCTGGAGGATCACGCCCAAGGAGCAGCCTTTCGGAGAAAACGGCATAGAACTCACCTATTATACAGGCAAGATGGACGACCCGGACCTGCTTTCCCTGATGCGGGAGCAGGGGGTGGAGATCGATCCGTATATTCCGGACACTACTTCATCGATGATTTATCAGCTGGCGTCGATTCTTCTCCCGATTCTGCTGATGGTCCTGGCACTCAATTATGTCATGCGCCGCATGGGCGGAGGCGGCATGATGGGAGTAGGCAAGAGCAAGGCAAAGGTCTATATTGAGAAGGAGACGGGAGTCACTTTTAAAGACGTGGCGGGTGAGGAAGAGGCGAAGGAGTCCCTGGTGGAAGTGGTTGATTTCCTTCACAACCCGGACAAATACGTGGAGATCGGTGCCAAGCTGCCCAAGGGCGCGCTGCTGGTGGGCCCGCCCGGAACGGGTAAGACGCTGCTGGCCAAGGCGGTGGCGGGAGAGGCGCACGTTCCGTTCTTTTCCCTGGCCGGATCGGATTTCGTTGAGATGTTCGTAGGCGTGGGCGCGTCCCGCGTCCGCGATCTGTTTGAAGAGGCGAAGAAAAACGCGCCGTGTATCATTTTTATCGATGAGATCGATGCCATCGGAAAGAGCCGTGATTCCCGTCTGGGCGGGAATGATGAGCGGGAGCAGACGCTGAACCAGCTTCTGGCGGAGATGGACGGTTTTGACAGCAATAAAGCCTGCATTGTGCTGGCGGCGACCAACCGTCCGGAGATTCTGGACCAGGCGCTGCTGCGTCCGGGAAGATTTGACCGCCGGATCATTGTGGAGCGCCCGGATCTGAAAGGACGGGTGGAGATCCTGAAGGTTCATTCCAAACATGTCAAGATGGACGAGACAGTGGATCTGGAGGCCCTGGGTCTGGCTACCAGCGGCGCGGTAGGTGCGGACCTGGCGAATATGATCAATGAAGCCGCGATCCTGGCGGTAAAGAACGGCAGAAAGGCGATCTGCCAGAAGGATCTGTTTGAGGCCATGGAAGTGGTTCTTATGGGTAAGGAGAAGAAAGACCGTATCCTGAGCACGGAAGAGAGAAAGATCGTATCCTACCATGAAGTGGGCCACGCGCTGGTGAGCGCTCTGCAGAAGGATGCGGAACCGGTTCAGAAGATCACGATTGTGCCCCGGACCATGGGCGCGCTCGGTTATGTGCTGCAGACGCCCGAGGAGGAAAAATACCTGCTGAGCAAGAAGGAGATTGAAGCGCGGCTGGTGGTATGCCTTGGAGGCAGAGCCGCGGAAGAGATTGTTTTTGATACGGTCACTACGGGGGCTTCCAATGACATCGAACAGGCCACCAGGCTGGCAAGAGCCATGGTGACACAGTACGGCATGTCGGAGAAGTTCGGCCTGATCGGCCTGGAGACCAGAGAAAGCATGTATCTGAACAACGGCACTGTGCTCAACTGCAGCGATCAGACGGCTACGGACGTGGACAGCGAAGTGATGCGGATCCTGAGAGAGTCCTACGACGAAGCGAAACGGCTGCTCCTGGAGAACCGCACATGCCTGGACAAGATCGCGGAATTTCTGATCGAGAAGGAATCTATCACCGGCAAAGAGTTTATGGAGATTTTCCGCAAAGTAAAGGAAGGCCAGGAAGAATATCATCAGGAAGAATTGATATTTGCCGAATAAGAAGAAAACGGGGCTTGCAAAAGGCCCCGTTTTTTAAACGGGAGCGCGGCCCGGCAGGTATGCCGCTTCGGAAAAAGGAGGAAGAAATGGCGTTTGATATAGAGGAGGAACTGAAAAAGCTTCCGGCGAAGCCGGGCGTCTATCTGATGCATGACGAGAAGGACGCGATTATCTATGTGGGAAAAGCTGTTTCCCTGAAAAACCGTGTGCGCCAGTATTTCCAGGCCAGCCGGAACAGGGGCGTCAAGATCGACCAGATGGTGTCCCACATCGCCAGATTTGAATATATCATCACGGATTCGGAGCTGGAAGCACTGGTACTGGAGTGCAACCTCATCAAGGAGCACAGACCGAAGTACAATACCATGCTCATGGATGACAAAACTTACCCGTTTATCAAGGTGACGGTGCAGGAAGAGTATCCGAGAGTGCTTTTTTCGCGCCGGATGAGCAAAGACCATGCGAAATACTTTGGACCGTACACCAGCGCGGGAGCGGTGAAGGATACCATCGAGCTGATCCACAAGCTGTACGGGATCCGTTCCTGCAACCGGGCGCTGCCCAAAATGATCGGAAAGGACCGCCCCTGCCTGAACTACCATATTCATCAGTGCCCGGCGCCCTGCCAGGGATATATTTCCAAAGAAGCCTACGGAGAATCGGTGAAGAAGGCGCTGTCGTTCCTGAACGGAAATTACGCGCCGGTGCTGAAAGAATTGGAAGAAAAGATGAAGCGGGCATCGGAAGATCTGGAATTCGAAAAGGCCATCGAGTACCGGGAACTTCTGAACAGCGTAAGCCAGATCGCCCAGAAGCAGAAGATTACCAGCAGCGACATGGGCGACCGGGATATCATTGCCCTGGCAGCGGAGAAGGAAGACGCGGTAGTGCAGATATTCTTCGTCCGGGACGGACGCCTGATCGGGAGGGACCATTTCTGTATCCGGATCATGGGAGACGACAGTCCGGAGGAAGTTCTGGGCGCCTTTTTAAAACAGTTTTACGCAGGGACGCCTTATATTCCGCGGCTGCTGATGCTTCAGTACGAGATCCCGGACCAGGCCCTCATCGAAGAATGGCTGACGGGCCGGAGGGGACAGAAGGTGCATATCCAGGTGCCGCGAAAAGGAGAAAAGGAAAAGCTGGTGGAACTGGCGTATAAGAATGCCCAGATGGTGCTCACCCAGGACCGGGAGCGGATCCGCCGGGAGGAAGGCAGGACCATAGGCGCTATGAAGGAGATCGCGAAGCTTCTGGGCCTTCCGGGACTGGAAAGGGTGGAAGCTTACGATATCTCCAATATCAGCGGATTTCAGACGGTGGGATCCATGGTGGTGTATGAAAAGGGAAGGCCCAAGAGATCGGATTACCGGAAGTTCCGTATCCGGGGAGTGCAGGGAGCGGATGATTACGCCAGCATGGAAGAGATGCTGACCAGAAGGCTGTCCCACTATGAAAATTATCCGGATCTGATCATGATGGACGGCGGAAAAGGACAGGTGAATGTGGCGCTGAAAGTGATGGACGCGCTGCATCTGCAGATCCCGGTCTGCGGTATGGTCAAGGACGACCGTCACCGGACCCGCGGAATCTATTTTCAGAATGAGGAGATACCGATCAGCCGGGACAGCGAAGGGTTCCGGCTGGTGACCAGGATCCAGGATGAGGCGCACCGTTTTGCCATCGAGTATCACCGGTCGCTGCGCAGTAAGGAACAGGTGCACTCGGTGCTGGACGACATTCCGGGTATCGGGCCGGCCCGGAGAAAGGCGCTGATGCGGGCATTCCGGACTTTGGAGGATATTCGCAGCGCCAGTGTGGAGCAGCTTAAGGCGGCGGACGGGATGAACGCCCGCGCGGCTGCCCAGGTATATGATTTTTTCCATGCTCAGGAGAAGGAATAGGGCTTTCCGTTTCTTGAAATCATGCTGAAAAAATGATATGATAATCATAAGTGCGGCTGTCCGGAACGTGAGAGGGGCAGGCCGGTAAAATTCCAGGTTGGAAGGAGAACAGAGCATGCAGAGTGTAACATTGAATAAAATGATTGATAAGCTGGAACTGAAGAATCTGGTACCGGAAGTGGAAACGGACGGGATCGAGATCAACAGTCCGGATATCAACCGTCCGGCGCTTCAGCTGGCCGGATATTTTGCCCATTTTGCCAGCGAACGGGTACAGATTATCGGATATGTGGAGTATACTTATCTGAAAAGCCTGCCCAGAGAGGAGAAACTGCACAACTATGAGCGGTTCCTGTCCAGCGAGATTCCCTGCGTGATTTTTTCGTCCAGGACGAAGCCGGACGAAGACATGATTCTGCTGGCGCGCAAATACAAAAAACCGCTTCTGCACAGCAGCCGTCTGACGACTTCTCTCATGGCGGAAGTAATCCGCTGGCTTGGAGTGGAACTGGCGCCCTGTATTTCCATTCACGGCGTTCTGGTGGATGTGTATGGCGAAGGCGTGCTGATCATGGGAGAGAGCGGTATCGGAAAGAGCGAAGCCGCTCTGGAACTGATCAAAAGAGGACACCGTCTGATCACGGACGACGTGGTGGAGATTCACAAAGTCAGCGACGATACTTTAGTGGGAACCGCTCCGGAGATCACCAGGCATTTTATAGAACTGAGGGGTATCGGCATCATCGATGTGAAGACGCTGTACGGCGTTGAGAGCGTGAAAGAAACCCAGGGCATCGATATGGTCATCAAACTGGAAGAGTGGGATAAAGATAAGGACTATGACCGGCTGGGACTGAACGAAGAGTATACAGAGTTCCTGGGCAATAAGGTGGTCTGCCATTCGATCCCGATCCGTCCGGGACGCAATCTGGCGATCATCGTAGAGTCGGCCGCAGTCAATCACAGGCAGAAAAAGATGGGGTACAACGCGGCGCAGGAGCTGTACCGCAGAGTGCAGGAGAGCATCGCCAAGAATAAGAAATAAAATTGTGAGATGAGGGATGAGAGCATGAAAGAGTATTGTTTCGGCATCGACGTCGGGGGAACGACAGTAAAGATGGGGCTGTTCCGCACAGACGGAACTCTTCTGGATAAGTGGGAGATACCTACCAGAACAGAGAACGGAGGGGAGGCAATCCTTCCGGATATCGCCGCGTCCGCGCTTGGCAGACTGGAAAAGATGGGACTCACGAAAGAGATGGTGGAAGGCATCGGCATCGATGTGCCGGGCCCCATTAATGAAGAGGGAGTCGTACCTCATACGGCCAATCTGGGCTGGGGATATAAAGAAGTGACCAGAGAACTGGAGGAACTGACAGGGCTGAAATGCCGCGCCGGCAATGACGCCAATGTGGCCGCTCTGGGAGAGATGTGGAAAGGCGCGGCCGCCGGGCACAGAAGCGGCGTTATGGTGACGCTTGGCACCGGCGTGGGCGGCGGCATCATCATCGGCGGAAAGATTGTCACAGGAGCCAACGGAGCGGGCGGCGAGATCGGCCATATTCATGTGGATGACCATATTCCCGGCGTATGCGGCTGCGGCAATCACGGATGTCTGGAGCAGGTAGCTTCCGCCAACGGTATTGTGCGTCTGGCCAGATGGATGATGGAAGAAAAGGGAGAGATCCGCACCTCCATAGATACGGAGAGTATGTCTTCCAAGGATATCTGGGACGCGGTGAAAGCGGGCGATGCATTTGCTATGGAGGTGGCAGAGCGCTTCGGAAAGTATCTGGGGCTCGCGCTGGCCAATATCGCCAGCACTGTGGATCCGGAAGTGTTTGTCATCGGCGGCGGCGTGTCCAAAGCAGGCCAGGTCGTTTTGGACTATATTAAGAAATATTATGTGCAGTACACGTTCAGAAGCTGCCGGGACGCAAGATTCGTGCTGGCTGCCCTGGGCAACGACGCGGGGATCTACGGTTCGGCGAAACTGGTGATCGACGCGGCATAAGAGATGGAAGGCAGGAGACGGTTGTCGGCAGAAATGTCGACGCTGGTTCCTGCCCTGTTTTTTGCCTTGCATATTGACGGTGAGTATGATACAATTCATTCATAAAATTCGGAATTCCGGTGAGGTCTCACCACATTTCCCGGTTACAGTTTTAATATGCTGATTTTGCACGGAAAGAATATTTGCGCGCTGTATTCTGCCTGTCGAAGTCTGCCTGCAAGGAGGCGCCTATGAATCAAAATATATGGAATGATTTGCCGGAAACGCGGGAAGTCGTTCAGGCAAGAGTGGAAGCAAATCCGACTCTGCGAAATACTTACTGCCATCTGACCTCTCCCTTTCGGGAACGTTTCCTGGATTTCCTCCGGGGAGCAAGAACTCTCCCATTAACTTATGATCCATTTTTTAAAGCAATCTTCGATCCGACACTTCATCCGGAGAGACTGTCCGGGCTGATTTCCAGTCTTTTGGGAATTCCGGTAAAAGTGAAAGAAATAATACCTGTTGAAGATCGGATGCTGGATGGAGAATCTTTGTTGATTATGGATGTGCTGGTAGAACTGGAGGACGGGTCATTGACCAATGTAGAAATCCAGAAGATCCCCTATGCTTTCCCGGCAGAACGGATGGCCTGTTACTCTTCTGATTTGGTGATGCGTCAGTACGCGCGGACAAAATCTTTGCGCGGAGAGAAGTTCTCGTATCAGGACATGAGGAAGGTTTATACGATTGTTATTTTTGAAAAAAGCCCGAAATCCTTTTCTAAGATTCCGAACTGTTATATCCATCGAGGAAGAATCGTCTTTGATTCCGGGTTGGAGATGGATTTTCTGCAAGAATATTGTCTTGTAGCCCTTGACGTGTTCCGGCAGAACCCGTATTCTGAAGATAGAAACGAACAGACTGCATGGCTTTCTTTCCTGACTACGGAAACATTGGAAGATGCCGAGAGACTGATGAACAAATATCCGTGGCTGGAAGAGATCTATAAGGAGATCGCCATGCTGCGCCAAAAACCTGGGGAGGTGCTGCATATGTTCTCGGAAGCGTTGAAGATCATGGATCGTAATACCGTAAACTATATGATTGAAGAACAGCAGAAAGAGCTGGAAGAAAAGGATAAGCAGCTGCAGGAGAAGGACCAGGAGATCCTTGCTCTGAAGAAGCAGCTGGAGGAACTGCAGTCAAAAGGATAAAAATATCCCCGTAAGAACCGGTCAGGAACATTTTTGGTATGCTCCCTTTGACGCCGGATCCTTACGGGGATTTTATATTAATTTTTTCTCATGGCAGCCCGCTTGCGCAGAGTCGGATCCAGGATCTTTTTACGGATGCGCAGACTCTTGGGTGTGACTTCCAGAAGTTCATCTGTGTCGATGAATTCCAGACACTGTTCCAGGCTCAGGACTCTTGGAGGAGTCAGTTTCAGAGCTTCATCGGCGCTGGAAGAACGGGTATTTGTCAGTTTTTTGGTTTTGCAGACATTCAGTTCGATGTCCTCTGATTTGCCGCTCTGTCCCACTACCATTCCGGAGTAGACTTTTTCTCCCGGCCCGATGAAGAGGGTTCCTCTTTCCTGGGCATTGAAAAGGCCGTAGGTGACGGCTTCTCCTGCTTCAAAAGCGATCAGGGAGCCTTGTTTGCGGTACTGAATATCGCCTTTGTAGGGTTCATATCCGTTAAAAATCGTGTTCAGTACGCCGGTTCCTTTCGTATCGGTCATGAATTCTCCGCGGTAACCGATCAGTCCCCGGGACGGGATGGAAAATTCCAGCCGGGTAGATCCGCCGCTGTTGGTATGCATGTTCAGCAGCTCGCCTTTTCTTTCGCCCAGCTTCTGGATCACGCTTCCTGCGTATTCATCGTCCACATCGATATAGGCCAGTTCCATGGGCTCTAGCTTCTTCCCGTTTTCATCATAATGATAAAGGACTTCTGCCTTGCTGACGGAGAATTCATATCCTTCTCTGCGCATGTTCTCGATCAGGACAGACAGATGCAGCTCGCCGCGTCCGGAAACTTTGAAACTGTCGGTGCTGTCGGTCTCTTCCACCCTTAGACTTACATCCGTGTTCAGCTCCCGGAACAGACGGTCGCGCAGGTGGCGGGAAGTAATATATTTTCCTTCCGTGCCGGCCAGAGGACTGTCGTTGACGTTGAACTGCATAGCAATCGTCGGTTCGGATATTTTCTGGAACGGGATGGCGTTCGGCGCTTCCGGAGAGCAGATGGTGTCTCCGATATGGAGATCCGAGATGCCGGATATGGCGACGATAGAACCGATCGCAGCCGACGGCACATCCACTTTATTTAAACCGTCAAATTCGTATAATTTGCTGATCTTGACTTTCCGCAGCTTGTCAGGATCATGGTGATTAACGATAACAACTTCCTGATTCACGCTGACGGAGCCGTTGTCCACTTTCCCGATACCGATACGGCCCACATATTCATTGTAGTCGATGGTGCTGATCAGTATCTGGGTCGGCGCGTCCGGGTCTCCTTCAGGGGCAGGAATGTAGTCCAGGATGGTGTTGAACAGGGGGGTCATGTCTTTCCCTTCCTGTTCAGGATCCAGAGACGCGTATCCGCCTTTTGCAGATGCAAATACGAACGGGCAGTCCAGCTGCTCTTCCGAAGCGTCCAGATCGATCAGAAGCTCCAGGACCTCGTCGATGACTTCTTTTGGGCGCGCTTCCGGGCGGTCGATCTTATTGACGCATACGATGACCGGCAGATCCAGGTCCAGCGCTTTGCTCAGCACAAATTTGGTCTGAGGCATGGGCCCTTCAAAAGCGTCTACTACCAGAATGACGCCGTTGACCATTTTCAGGACCCGTTCCACTTCCCCGCCGAAATCGGCATGTCCGGGAGTGTCTATAATATTGATTTTTACACCGTTATAAAATACGGCGGTATTTTTGGACAAAATCGTGATTCCGCGTTCGCGTTCGATGTCATTGGAATCCATGACCCGCTCCGCCACTTCCTGATTGGCGCGGAATACGCCGCTCTGTTTCAGAAGCTCGTCGACCAGCGTTGTCTTGCCGTGGTCTACATGAGCGATAATTGCTATATTTCTTACATCTTCACGTTTCATTCGCATCAACCTCCAAGTTAAATAGTTTAACATAAAATAGCAGGAAAACAAGCCCTTTTGCCCCGTTCCGGCAAAAGCACAAGGCCGTACGGAAAAAAAGAGGAATATTTTGGACATATTTTTGGAATATTTGGAAAGGACAGAGAATATATTTTATAGACAAAATACGAAAAGAGACACTTCGTCAAAAAGAAGGGAGAACAAAATGATGTCAGATAAGATGATTGAAAACAATCAGGTATCTATTGTGGGAGAGGTGGTGTCCGACTTTTCTTTCAGCCATGAGGTCTTTGGGGAAGGCTTCTATATGCTGGACGTGTCGGTGAAACGGCTGAGCGACTCCTGCGATGTGATACCGCTGATGATTTCCGAAAGGCTGGTGAATGTGAACGAAGACTGCCGGGGCGCCTGTATCCGGGCGGCGGGCCAGTTCCGTTCCTACAACCGTCACGAGGAAAAGAAAAACCGGCTGGTGCTGTCGGTATTTGTCCGGGAACTGGAATTTGTGGACGAGGAGTCAGAAAACGCCAATACAAACCAGATTTTCCTGGACGGATATATCTGTAAAGCGCCGGTGTACAGAAAAACTCCCCTGGGAAGGGAAATCGCGGATATTCTGCTGGCGGTTAACCGGCCTTATGGAAAATCCGACTATATTCCCTGTATCTGCTGGGGGAGGAACGCAAGGTTTGCTTCCGGTTTTGAGGTAGGGGGCCATACGCAGATCTGGGGCAGGATCCAGAGCAGGGAGTATGTGAAAAAAATCGATGAAGAAGAGAGCGAACGCAGGGTGGCCTACGAGGTTTCGGTAAGCAAGCTGGAGTATCTGGAATCGTAGAAAGACTTGCATTTCTCCCGCTGCTGGTGTAAGATTAAACAAAAAAATTGGAAGATAGTTCTATTTCATGCGCGGGGGTGTGAGAGTACTACTATGAAGAGGGGAACATTACAGATCTATTTCGGAAGCGGAAAAGGAAAGACGACGGCCGCGCTGGGGCAGGCGATCAAAGAGGCGAGCCGGGGACGTTCTGTTTTTATTGTGCAGTTCCTGAAGGGACGTCAGCCGGAAGAGATCCAGTTCATCCAGAGACTGGAGCCGGAGATCAAATTGTTCCGTTTCCAGCGAAGAGAGAAAGCGTTTGTGGATCTTGACCCGCAGGAGCGCGCGGAAGAGACTATGAACATGAAAAACGGTCTGGGTTTTGCGAGGAAGGTGCTGGCTACCGGAGAGTGTGATGTGCTGATCCTGGACGAGATCCTCGGCCTGGTGGAGTATGGCATTGCGTCTGCGGACGATATCCGGGCCCTTCTCGGAGAAGCTTCGGAGGGGACAGAGATTATCTTCACGGGGCAGAATCTGTGCCGGGAGATTATGGAGCTGGCGGATTTTGTCTATCAGATCACGACATTGAAGGAACAGGGATGCTGTGCAAAAGAAGACGCGAAGGAGGAAGGATATGGCAATATTTAAAGGAGCAGGAGTTGCGATTGTAACACCGATGACAGAGACGGAAGAGGTAAATTATCCAAAACTGGCGGAGCTTCTGGATTACCAGATTGAGAACGGGACAGATGCCATTATCATTTGCGGTACGACGGGTGAGTCTTCGACTCTGACTCATGAGGAACATCTGGAGGCGATCCGCTTTACAGTAGAACATGTGGCGGGCCGGGTTCCGGTAGTGGCAGGGACAGGATCCAACTGCACGAGGACCGCTGTCTATCTGTCGCAGGAAGCGGAAAAGAGCGGAGCGGACGGTCTGCTTCTGGTAAGCCCGTATTATAACAAAGCGACTCAGAAAGGCCTGGCGGCACATTTTAAAACGATTGCCGATTCGGTAAAACTTCCGGTAATTCTTTATAATATCCAGGGCCGTACAGGCGTCAACATCGCTCCGGAAACACTGGCCTGGCTGGCAAAAAATGTAGAAAATATTGTAGGCGTCAAAGAGGCCAGCAACAGTATTACCCAGGTGGCGAAGATCGCGCAGCTGACAGACGGCGCGCTGGATATTTATTCCGGAAATGACGATCAGATCGTTCCGATCCTCTCTCTTGGAGGGGTGGGCGTGATCTCTGTGCTGTCCAATATTGCGCCCAGAGAGACGCACGATATTGTGGCGAAGTACCTGGCAGGCGATGTGGAGGGAAGCCGTGATCTTCAGCTTAAGGCGCTTCCTCTGGTAGAGAAACTGTTCTGCGAGGTAAACCCGATACCGGTGAAAGCGGCGCTGAACATGATGGGCTGGGAAGTGGGTCCGGTGCGGATGCCGCTTACCGTTATGGAAGAGGAACACCAGAGACAGCTGAAAGCGGAGATGGATCGTTTCGGGATCAAGGCAAAAGGAGAAAGATAAATGGTAAGAGCGATTATGCACGGCTGCAACGGGCATATGGGCCAGGTGATCACGCAGCTGGTCCGGGAAGACGACGGGATCGAGATCGTGGCAGGAATCGATCTGGCAGACAACAGAGATAACGGGTACCCGGTCTATACGGATATATGGGCCTGTCGGGAAGAGGCGGATGTGATTATCGATTTCGCGGCGGCGAAAGCGACGGACGAACTGCTGAAATACGGCGTAGAACGTCAGATCCCTATGGTGCTGTGTACCACAGGTCTTTCTCCGGAACAGCTGGAGGCAGTGGAGGCGGCCAGTCAGAAAGTTGCGGTTTTAAAATCCGCCAACATGTCTGTGGGCGTCAATATGCTGCTGAAGATCCTGCAGGATGCGGCAAAAGTCCTGGCTCCCGCCGGATTTGACATTGAGATTGTAGAAAAGCATCACAATCAGAAAGTGGACGCTCCCAGCGGTACCGCGCTTGCGCTGGCGGACGCGGTCAACGAAGCGCTGGACGACGCGTATACCTATAAATACGACCGCAGCCAGGATCGTAAAAAGCGCGACCGGTATGAGATCGGTATTTCGGCTGTCCGGGGCGGAACGATCGTGGGGGATCATGATGTGATCTTCGCCGGGACTGACGAGGTGGTGACATTCAGCCACCGGGCTTATTCCAAAGCTGTGTTTGGAAAAGGCGCGGTCCAGGCGGCCAAGTTCCTGGCAGGAAAGCCGGCCGGCCATTATCAGATGAGCGACGTGATCGAGGGGTGAACTGCTTCTTCTTTGTAATTCGTCATGTATAAAAATTTTATAGTTGTCCATATTAGTAACAGCAGGTCATACACTGTTTTACATCTTATTTTCAGAAGGAGAGTTATTTATGAAACAGTTGCGAAAGTATGTGGTTGGTATGCTGTTGCTGGCAGTGATGATGTTCACCGCCGCGTGCGGAAGCACGGACAACAAGACTGATAACGGAAGCACAGGCGTTACGGATGAGAACAGCACGACGCAAGACACAACGGATGAGGATACCGTTCATGTTGACGACATCCTGTTTGATACGGATGGAGATGGAGTTTACGACCATACGGATGTGGACGGGGACGGGCTTCTGGAAGAAATCGGCAGAGACACCAATGACGTGGTGGATGACGTGGTAGACGATCTTACCGGAAATGACATGACGGAAGACGGAACCGTGGATGACACGGTGGTAGAAGAAAATGGAGCTGCCCAGGAAAAAACAGAACCGTAAAATAAGACAGGAGTGCGGCAGAACGCGGCACTCCTTTTTGTCAGGAGGAGCAGATGGAATTTCGTCCCTGTATTGATATACATAATGGAAAAGTGAAACAAATCGTGGGAGGCAGCCTGAAAGACGCGGGAGACAGGGCGCAGGAGAATTTTGTGGCGGAACAGGACGCGGCTTTTTTCGCAGGACTTTACCGGGAACGAGGTCTTGGAGGCGGCCATGTGATCCTTTTGAACCATGAGGGATCAGAATACTATGAGGCGACCAGACGGCAGGCCTTCCGGGCCCTGAAAGCATATCCGGGAGGACTGCAGATAGGGGGAGGCATCTGCGAAAATAATGCGGAGGAATATCTGGAAGCAGGAGCCAGCCATGTGATCGTCACATCCTGGGTTTTCCGGGAAGGGCGCATCGACCGGGAACGATTGAAACGTCTGGAACGGGCGGTGGGGAAAGACCGTCTGGTGCTGGATCTCAGCTGCCGGAAAAAAGGGACGGAATATTATATTGTGACCGACCGCTGGCAGAAGTTCACAGACGTGGCGCTGACTCCGCCGGTGCTGGATGAACTGGCGTCCCATTGCGCGGAGTTCCTGATCCATGCCGTAGATGTGGAAGGCAGATCTCAGGGGATTGAAAAAGAACTGGTATGTATGCTGGGAAAATGGAATGGGATTCCGGTCACTTACGCGGGCGGCGTGGGAAGTTATGAAGATCTGGAACTTTTGAAGAAGCTGGGACGGGGCCGGCTGAATGTAACGATCGGCAGCGCTCTGGATCTGTTCGGAGGGCCGCTGAATTTTGAACAAGTGGTGAAATCCATTGCGCGGGAGTAGCCAAAATGTTATAATGAGACTACCAAAGAGCAAAGGAGTGATTCTATGCGTTATATTATCAGCGGTAAGAATCTGGATGTCACAGACGGACTTCGTTCGGCAGTGACAGAAAAGCTGGGAAAGCTGGAGCGTTATTTTACTCCTGACACGGAAGTGCAGGTGACGCTTAGTGTGGAGAAAGAGCGTCAGAAGATCGAGGTGACGATCCCGGTAAAAGGGAATATTATCCGGTCGGAACAGACCAGCACGGACATGTACGTTTCGATTGATCTGGTGGAAGAAGTCATCGAACGTCAGCTGCGGAAGTATAAAAACAAGCTGATTGCCAAACACCAGGAGGGAGGCAACTTCCAGAAGGAATTCATGGAAAAGGAGACGGAGGATCAGGAGGTGAAGATCATCCGTACGAAAAAATTCGACATTAAACCCATGTATCCGGAAGACGCCTGCGTCCAGATGGAATTGCTTGGACATAACTTTTTCGCATTTGTGAACGCGGAGACCGACGAGATCAATGTGGTGTACAAGAGAAAAGGCGGCACCTATGGAATTCTGGAGCCGGATGTATAAAATATTTACCGATTTAGACGCTGAATGGGATTTGGTATTTGCCAAATCCCATATTTGTGGTAAAATGTACAAACAGGACGTAAGACAGCGGCCTGTTTGTGTATATAGATAGGAGTATGACATGAATATCATTGAAAAAGTATTTGGAACTCACAGCCAGAGAGAACTGAAACTTATCAATCCGACGATTGATAAGATTGAGGCGCTTCGTCCGACCATGCAGGCTTTGAGCGATGAAGAGCTGAGAGACAAGACACGGGAGTATAAGCAGCGGCTGGCTGAAGGGGCCACTTTGGATGATCTGCTGCCGGAGGCTTTCGCCACAGTCCGCGAAGCGGCAAAGCGGGTGCTGGGGATGGAGCATTACCGGGTACAGCTGATCGGTGGTATGATCCTGCACCAGGGACGTATCGCGGAGATGAAGACCGGTGAAGGAAAGACCCTGGTTTCCACCCTCCCGGCGTATCTGAATGCGCTGGAAGGCAAAGGCGTGCATATTGTCACGGTCAATGACTACCTGGCAAAGCGTGACGCGGAGTGGATGGGTAAGGTGCATGAGTTTCTGGGCCTGACGGTGGGCGTAGTATTGAACGGCTCCACCAAAGAAGAGCGCAGAGCGGCTTACAACTGTGATATTACCTATATTACGAACAATGAGCTGGGATTTGACTATCTGCGTGACAATATGGTGATTTATAAGGAACAGCTGGTACAGCGGGATCTGCATTATGCCATCATCGACGAGATTGACTCGATTCTGATCGATGAAGCCCGTACCCCCCTGATTATCTCCGGCCAGAGCGGAAAATCCACAAAACTGTATGAGTTGTGCGATTATGTGGCGCATACGCTGAAGAGGGGAGAGGCCAGCAAAGAGTTCTCCAAGATGGATGCGATTATGGGTGAAGAGATCGAAGAGACCGGAGACTTCATCGTCAATGAAAAAGATAAGATCGTTCATCTGACGGCGGACGGCATCAAGAAAGTGGAGCAGTTCTTCAAGATCGAGAATCTGGCGGATCCGGAGAATCTGGAGATTCAGCATAACATGGAACTGGCGCTGCGGGCGAATAACCTGATGTTCCGAGACCAGGATTATGTGGTGAAAGATGATCAGATCTTTATTGTGGATGAATTTACAGGCCGTATTATGCCGGGCCGCCGGTATTCGGACGGTCTCCATCAGGCCATTGAGGCGAAAGAGCATGTGAAAGTGAAGCGGGAGAGCAAGACGCTCGCCACGATCACGTTCCAGAATTTCTTTAACAAATATGCGAAAAAGTGCGGTATGACCGGTACTGCGCTGACGGAAGAACAGGAATTCCGCACGATCTACGGTATGGACGTTATCGAGATTCCTACGAATAAACCGGTACGCCGCGTGGACCTGCAGGATGCGGTATATAAGACCAAGAAGGAGAAACTGTTCGCTGTGTGCAACGCCATCGAAGAGGCGCATGCCAAAGGACAGCCGGTACTGGTGGGTACGATTACCATCGAAGCATCCGAAGAACTGAGCCGGATGCTGACAAAGAGAGGTATCGAACACGAAGTGCTGAACGCGAAGTTCCATGAACGCGAGGCCGAGATCGTAGCGCTGGCAGGCCAGCACGGAGCAGTGACCATCGCCACCAACATGGCGGGCCGCGGTACGGATATCAAGCTGGATGACGCGGCCAGAGAAGCGGGGGGCTTAAAGATCATCGGTACGGAACGTCACGAGTCCCGCCGGATCGACAACCAGCTGCGCGGACGTGCCGGACGTCAGGGCGACCCGGGAGAGTCCCGTTTTTATATTTCTCTGGAAGACGACCTGATGCGTCTGTTTGGTTCTGAACGTCTGATGAACATGTTCAATGCTCTGGGCGTGCCGGAGAATGAGCAGATCGAGCATAAGATGCTCAGCAGCGCCATTGAGAAAGCGCAGGAACGGATCGAGAACAACAACTTCGGTATCCGTAAGAATCTGCTGGAGTATGACCAGGTCATGAACGAGCAGAGAGAGATCATATACGGAGAGCGCCGCCGCGTGCTGGACGGCGAGAGTATGAGGGACTCCATCTATAAGATGATCTCCGACGTGGTGGAGAATACCGTGGACACTTTTGTGGGAGACGATCAGGCTCCCGCGGACTGGGATCTGGTAGGCCTGAATGAGACGCTGCTTCCGATTATCCCGTTCCAGCCGATCACGGTGGAACGTCTGGGATGCAAGAATAAGGCGGAATTGAAGCACGCGCTGAAGCAGGAGGCGACCCATCTCTACGAAGCGAAAGAGGCGGAATTCCCCAATCCGGAGATGATCCGTGAACTGGAACGTGTATTCCTGCTGAAGGTGATCGACCGCAAATGGATGAATCATATCGACGATATGGAGCAGCTGCGTCAGGGCATCGGACTGCAGGCATACGGCCAGAGAGATCCGCTGGTCGAGTATAAGATGAGCGGATACGACATGTTCGAGGCGATGACCGCGGGAATCCAGGAAGATACGGTACGTCTGCTCATGCATGTGAAGATAGAAGAAAAGGCCGAGCGCGAGGAAGTCGCTCAGGTGACAGGTACCAACAAAGACGACTCGGTGGCAAAACAGCCGGTACAGAGAGCAGCGCAGAAGGTTTATCCGAATGATCCGTGTCCGTGCGGAAGCGGCAAGAAGTATAAACAGTGCTGCGGAAGAAAAAAATAAAAAAGAAAGAAGGTGTTGTTGTGGTAGAACTGGATCAGTATAAATATACGTTGAACAGCTATGCACAGCCTATGACAGAACTGAGGGATTCACTTTAACCTGGCTGGCAAATCACTCAGGATTGAAGAACTGGAAAGAGAGATGGAAGCGCCCGGATACTGGGACGATGTGGAAAAGTCCCAGGAAGGCATGAAGGAGCTGAACCGTCTCAAAGAAGAAAAACAGGCATTTGAAGATCTGCAGAGGAGTTATGAGGATATCGAGACCCTGCTGGAGATGGGATACGAGGAAAATGACGAGTCCCTGATCCCGGAGATCGAAGAGGAACTGAATCAGTTCGTGGAGACCTTTGAATCCATGCGGATCAGGACGCTGCTTTCCGGAGAGTACGACAAAGAGGACGCTATTGTGACGCTGCATGCGGGCGCCGGGGGGACGGAGTCCTGCGACTGGACCGGCATGCTTTACCGGATGTACAGCCGCTGGGCGGAGTCTCATGGATTTTCCGTGGAGGTGCTGGACTATCTGGAAGGCGATGAAGCAGGTATCAAGTCTGTGACATTTGAAGTGCACGGCGAAAACGCATATGGTTATCTGAAATCCGAGAAGGGCGTTCACCGTCTGGTGAGAATCTCACCGTTCAACGCGGCAGGCAAGAGGCAGACTTCTTTCGCCTCCTGCGACGTGATGCCGGATATTGAAGGGGACATCGATGTGGAGATCAATCCGGACGATCTGAGGATCGATACCTATCGTTCCAGCGGCGCAGGCGGACAGCATATTAATAAAACCTCTTCGGCTATCCGCATTACGCATATCCCCACGGGTATCGTGGTGCAGTGCCAGAATGAGCGTTCCCAGCATCAGAACAAAGACAAAGCCATGCAGATGCTGAAAGCGAAGCTGTATCTGCTGGAACAGCAGAAGCAGGAGGAGAAGCTTTCCGGTATCCGCGGCGAGGTCAGCGATATCGCCTGGGGAAACCAGATCCGTTCTTATGTTCTGCAGCCGTATACGATGGTAAAGGATCATCGCACCAACGAGGAGATCAGCAATGTGGATGCAGTATTAGACGGGAAGATTGATCCGTTTATCAACGCATACCTGAAATGGGTGAATCTGTCCCCGGAGGAAAAGGAATGACGGAGAAGAGCAGGTATTTTGTGCTGAAGCAGAAGGCGGTGCCGGAAGTACTGTTGAAAGTGGTGGAAGTGAAGCGCCTTCTGGCTTCCGAGAAAGGGATCACCGTACAGGAAGCCACGGAAGAGGCAGGCATCAGCAGAAGTTCCTACTATAAATACAGGGATGATATATTCCCGTTCCATGATGAAACCAAGGGCAAGACGGTTACGTTTATGCTGCAGATGGAGGACGAACCGGGACTTTTGTCAAAAGTCCTGAATGTGGTGGCGGAATTCCGCGCCAATATACTGACCATCCATCAAAGTATCCCGATCAACGGGATGGCGTCCCTGACGCTCAGCGTGGAGGTACAGTCTTCGACCGGAGACGTATCTGCCATGATTGAGAAGATAGAGGGGCAGCCCAGCGTGCGTGACCTGAAAATACTAGGCAGGGAGTGATACCGATGATAAAAGTAGCTATTATGGGGTATGGTACCGTTGGTTCCGGGGTTTATGAAGTGATCAGGACGAACCAGAAGAGTATCAACAAGAAGGTGGGGCAGGAACTGGAGATCAAATACGTACTGGATCTGCGGGAATTCCCGGGAGATCCGGTGATGGACGTTCTGACCCATGATTTTGAGGACATTATCAATGATGAAGAGGTGCGGATCGTCGCGGAAGTGATGGGCGGACTGCACCCGGCGTATGAATTCACCCGGCGCTGTCTGGAAGCCGGCAAGAGTGTGTGCACCTCCAACAAAGAGCTGGTGGCGGAGCACGGCGCGGAGTTGATCCAGATTGCCAAAGATCATCAGGTGAATTATCTTTTTGAGGCCAGTGTGGGAGGCGGTATCCCGATCATCCGGCCGCTGAATTCCTCTTTGACGGCGGACGTGATTCTGGAGATTTCCGGTATCCTGAACGGCACCACCAACTATATGCTGACCAAGATGGCCGAGGAAAGCCTGGACTATGACGAAGTCCTGAAAGAAGCTCAGGCAAAGGGCTATGCGGAGCTGCATCCGGAAGCGGATGTGGAAGGCTGGGATGCCTGCCGCAAGATCGCGATCCTGACTTCCCTTGCCAGCGGCAATCAGGTGGATTTTCGTGATATTCATACGGAAGGCATCACGAAGATCACGAAAGAAGACTTCCTGTATGCCAGGAAGATGAAGCACGCCATCAAGCTGCTGGCGACCAGCAGGAAAGTGGACGATACTTACTGCATTATGGTGAGCCCGGCGCTGATTTCCAGAGATAACCCGCTGTATATGGTCAACGATGTGTTCAATGCGGTGGAAGTGGTAGGAAACATGCTGGGCGCGTCCATGTTCTATGGAAGCGGCGCCGGAAAGCTTCCTACAGCCAGCGCGGTGGCAGGCGATATGGTGGATGCGGCCAGACATCTGGGCAAGATCATTACCTTATTCTGGTCCCCGGAAAAACTGGAGCTGGCGCCGGTGGAAGAGAGCAGCCGGAAATTCTTTGTGCGTATGAAGAGCGCGGAAGAGGCGCGGAAATATTTCGGCGATGTGGAGATCTGGGATGCGGGCATCCCTGGAGAGATCGGGGCCGTCACGCCGGTGATGACCGAGGCGGAATTCGCCGCGAAAGCAGAAGGCGCAGACCTGATCGGTATGATCCGCGTGGAAGACTGACACGGTACAGGAGGATAGAGAATGGATATCGTATGTTTGGACCTGGAAGGCGTATTGGTGCCGGAGATCTGGATCGCTTTTTCGGAAGCCAGCGGGATCCCGGAACTGAAAAGAACGACCAGGGACGAGCCGGACTATAATAAACTGATGAACTGGAGACTGAGTATTCTGAAAGAACACGGGCTGGGCCTGAAGGAGATTCAGGAGACGATCGCCAGGATCGATCCGCTGCCGGGAGCGAAAGAATTTCTGGACGAGCTTCGCTCCATCACGCAGGTGATCGTCATCAGCGATACCTTTACACAGTTCGCAAAACCACTGATGAAGAAACTTGGATGGCCCACGCTGTTCTGCAACTCTCTGGAGGTGGCTCCCGATGGAGAGATTACCGGATTTAAAATGCGTATCGAAAATTCCAAGCTTTCTACCGTGAAGGCGCTGCAGTCGGTAGGCTTCGAGACCATAGCCGCAGGCGACAGCTACAATGATCTGGATATGATCAGAGCAGGAAAAGCGGGATTCTTGTTCCGCAGCACGGAGCAGATCAAAAAGGACAATCCGGATCTGCCTGCTTTTGAAGAATTTGACGAGTTCCTGTCAGCGATTAAACAGGTCCTTGGTTAGAAAAGATTTGTCAAAACCCCTTTCATGCTTTACAATAGAGACCATGAAAGGGGTTTTTCTATGGATATCATACAGAAATTAACCGAAGAACTGGAAGTCAGGAAATGGCAGGTTGAGGCTGCCGTTAAATTGATCGACGAGGGAAATACGATCCCTTTTATCTCCCGTTACCGGAAAGAGGTCACGGGAGCTTTAAATGATGAGCAGCTCCGGAAACTGGATGAACGCCTGAAATATCTCCGCAATCTGGAGGAGAAAAAGACTCAGGTGCTCTCTGCCATCGAGGAACAGGGAAAGCTGACGGAGGAACTGCGCGCGCAGATTGAAGAAGCGCAGACTCAGGTGGCTGTGGACGACCTGTACCGGCCGTACCGGCCCAAACGCCGTACCCGCGCTACCATGGCGAAGGAAAAAGGACTGGAAGGCCTGGCAGATATTATCCGCCTGCAGATGACCGGACGGAGCCTGGAGGAAGAGGCGCAGGCCTATATATCGGAAGACAAAGGTGTGGCTTCCGCGGAAGAAGCGGTGGCGGGAGCGAAAGATATTCTTGCGGAACTGATCTCTGACCAGGCGGATTACCGTACCCGCATCCGGGAGATGACATGGAACGAGGGGATTGTCACTTCGGAGGCGAAGGATGAGGGTCAGGAGTCTGTTTATGAGACTTATTACCATTTCAGCCAGCCGGTCAGCAGGATGGCCGGGCACCGGACTCTGGCTCTGAACCGGGGCGAAGCGGAGAAAATGCTGACGGTGAAGGTCGAAGCTCCGGAAGAGAAGATCGTGGAATGGCTGGAGAGACAGGTCATTGTCCGGGATAATCCGAATACTTCGCCGGCGCTGAGGGAAGCCGTGGAAGACAGCTATGCCCGTCTGATCCGGCCGGCGATCGAACGGGAGATCAGGAATCAGCTGACCGAGCAGGCTCAGGACGGCGCCATTCAGGTGTTTGGAAAGAATCTGGAGCAGCTTCTGATGCAGCCGCCTGTATCCGGACATGTGGTGCTGGGATGGGACCCGGGCTACCGCAACGGCTGCAAACTGGCGGTAGTGGACGCCACCGGAAAAGTGCTGGACGCGCTGGTGATCTATCCCACAGCCCCGAAAAACCAGATCGAAGAGTCCAAAAAGATATTAAAGAAACTGATTGAAAAATATCAGATCACGCTGATCTCTCTGGGAAACGGCACTGCGTCCAGAGAATCTGAGCAGATCATCGCCGACCTTTTGAAGGAGATTCCGGGGAAAGTGCAGTATGTGATTGTCAGCGAGTCCGGCGCGTCGATTTATTCGGCCAGCAAGCTGGCTGCGGAGGAGTTCCCGGGTCTGGATGTGGGACAGAGAAGCGCCGCGTCCATCGCGCGCAGGCTGCAGGATCCTCTGGCGGAGCTGGTGAAAATTGATCCCAAGTCCATCGGCGTAGGCCAGTATCAGTATGATATGGATCAGAAGCGCCTGGGAGAAGCCCTGAGCGGAGTGGTAGAAGACGTGGTGAACCGCGTAGGAGTAGACTTAAATACCGCTTCCGCGCCTCTTCTGGAATATGTGTCCGGAATTACGAAGACACTGGCGAAAAATATTGTAGCTTACCGGGAGGAGAACGGACGCTTCGCAGAACGCAGGCAGCTCCTGAAGGTCCCGAAACTGGGACCAAAAGCATATGAGCAGTGCGCGGGCTTTCTGCGCATCATGGGCGGGAGCAATCCCCTGGATGGGACCGGAGTCCATCCGGAGAGCTATGAGGCGGCGGAAAAGCTGCTGAAATCCCTGGGATATACGTCCGAAGACCTGACACGCGGCGGGATCCGGGGGATCTCCAGGAAAGTGCGTCATCCGGAGAAGACAGCGGAAGAACTGGGCATCGGTGAACTGACGATGAAGGACATTCTGCAGGAACTGGAAAAGCCGGCCAGAGACCCGAGGGACGAGATGCCCCGTCCGGTGCTCCGGAGCGATGTGCTGGATATGGAAGATCTGAAGCCGGGAATGGTGCTGAAAGGAACTGTGCGCAATATTATTGATTTCGGCGCGTTTGTAGACATCGGGGTGCATCAGGACGGTCTGGTGCATATATCCCAGATGTCTGACCGTTTTATCCGGCATCCTCTGGAAGTGGTGAAGATCGGAGACGTGGTGGAAGTGAAGGTGCTTGGCGTAGATGCGGCCAAAAAGAGAATTTCACTGACTATGAAATTATAGAGTAAGAGGCATAGAGATGATAGTTGAGACATTTTGTGCCAGGGAAACCTGGGAGCTGGGGAAAAAAGCGGGAGAACTGGCAAAACCGGGGATGGTGATTGCCCTGGACGGCGACCTTGGAGTGGGAAAGACTGTATTTACCCAGGGATTTGCCGCCGGACTGGGGATCGAAGAGCCGGTCAACAGTCCCACTTTTACCATTGTGCAGGTCTATGAAGGCGGGCGCCTGCCTTTCTATCACTTCGATGTGTACCGGATCGGAGACGTGGAAGAGATGGAAGAGATCGGATACGAGGATTGCTTTTACGGCGAAGGCGTCTGCCTGATCGAGTGGGCGGATCTTATCCGGGAAATCCTCCCGGAAAAGATCTGCAGAGTGACGATTGAGAAAGACCTGGAAAAGGGATTTGATTATCGGAAGATTACACTGGAAGGATTCGAGGAATGGGAGGCATAAGATAATGAAGATTTTGGCGCTGGATAGTTCCGGGCTGGTGGCGTCTGTGGCGGTTGTAGAGGAAAATGACGGAAATCAGAATCTGCTGGCAGAATATACGGTGAATTATAAGAAGACGCATTCTCAAACGCTGCTTCCTATGCTGGATGAGATCGTCAAAATGATCGAGCTGGATCTGAAATCCATTGACGCGATTGCCCTGGCGGCAGGGCCGGGTTCCTTTACCGGACTCAGGATCGGATCGGCTACGGCAAAAGGATTGGGGTTTGCGCTGGAAAAGCCGTTGATAGATATCCCGACCGTGGACGGGCTGGCCTATAACCTGTACGGAACGGACAGGGTAATCTGCCCCCTGATGGATGCCAGAAGAAATCAGGTATATACGGGCATCTATGAGTTTTGCGGCGGCAGCCTGCATGTGCTGGAGCCTCAGATGGCGGCGGGCATCGAAGTGATTGCCGGGAAACTGCGGGCGTTGGGACGGGAAGTGATCTTCCTGGGAGACGGAGTCCCGGTATTCCGGAAACGTCTGGAAGAGGAACTGATGGCCGGAGAAAAGTTTTCTTTTGCGCCCGCCCATCTGAACAAACAGCGGGCGGGCGCCGTGGGCGCTCTGGCGCTGCAGTACTTAAAAGAAGGAAAGACCGTGTCTGCGGCGGAACACAGGCCGGTTTATCTGCGGCTTTCCCAGGCTGAGCGCGAACGCCTGGAGAAGGAGAAAAATACATGATTCGGCCAATGAGGGAGGAAGACCTGAAACAGGCGGCGGATCTGGAAAAAAGGTATTTTTCTTTGCCCTGGTCGGAAAAAACTTTGCGTGAAAGCCTGGAAAGGCAGGAGTATGTTTTCCTCGTGGCGGAAGAGGAAGGACAGATTGCCGGATATGCGGGACTTCTTCAGGTGATGGAGGAAGGCGACATCACGAATGTTGTGGTGGATGAATCCTGCAGGGGGCGGGGGCTGGGCCGAGGTCTGGTGAGCAGGCTGCTGGAAGAAGGAAAGGCGCGGGGAATCCGTGCATTTACACTGGAGGTACGGGTGGGAAATGCAGGCGCTATCCGGTTATATGAAGAACTGGGATTCCGGTCGGAAGGCGTGCGCAAAGGGTTTTATGACCTGCCCAAAGAGGATGCTCTTATCATGTGGAAGAGAGAAGATACATGACAGCAATCTCCTATTTCTCCCTGTCGGGGAGGTTAGTATAATTGAAATATCTAACATCAGATAAGGAGGATAAGAGTATGCGTCAATATATTGACCAGGAAAAACGTGTCCTGGAAAAGATCGTCTGCAACCGGTGCGGACGGGAACTGCAACTGGAAAAAGGACTTGTACAGGAAGGCGTGTTTACAGGAGATGTGCAGTGGGGATATTTCTCCAGGCACGACGGGGAAAGGCACCGCTTTGATCTGTGCGAGGAATGTTATGAGCATCTGATCAGTTCATTCCGGATCCCTGTGGAGAAGGAGGACGAGACGGAGCTCCTGTAGGAGAATATATGCTGGATATTTGTTTGCTTGGAAGCGGAGGAATGATGCCGCTTCCGTACCGTTGGCTGACTGCTCTTATGGTGCGCTATAATGGGAGCAGTCTGCTGATCGACTGCGGAGAAGGCACGCAGATCGCGATCAAAGAGAAAGGATGGAGTTTCAAACCCATCGATGTCATCTGTTTTACGCATTACCATGGGGATCATATCAGCGGTCTTCCGGGTCTTTTGCTGACCATGGGAAACGCGGAACGTACAGAGCCGCTGACCCTGATCGGCCCCAAAGGCCTGGAGCGGGTGGTGAATGCGCTGCGGGTGATTGCGCCGGAGCTTCCTTTCCCGATTCTTTACCGGGAAATAAATGGAGCGTCGGAAGAATTCAGCCTGAACGGATACCGCCTGAAGGCGTTCCGGGTCAACCATAATGTGCTCTGTTACGGATATACTCTGGAGCTGGACCGCGCGGGCCGGTTTCAGCCCGACCGCGCGCAGGCTCTGGATATTCCCAAATATTACTGGAGCCGTCTGCAAAAGGGAGAGACGATTGCCGACGGAGATAAGGTGTACACTCCGGACATGGTGCTGGGAGCGCCGAGGAAAGGGATCAAGCTGACCTACTGTACGGACACCAGACCGACCCAGTCTATCGTGGATAACGCCATGCATTCGGATCTGTTTATCTGTGAAGGCATGTACGGCGAAAAAGGCAAGGAAGCCAAAGCGAAAGAATATAAGCACATGACCTTTTATGAAGCGGCCAAACTGGCAAAGGCGGCAGAAGTGAAAGAGATGTGGCTGACGCACTACAGTCCTTCTCTGACCCGCCCGGAAGAATACATGGATGAAGTGCGTAAGATTTTCCCGGCTGCCCAGGCAGGGAAAGACCGCAAATCGGTGGAATTGGATTTTGAAAAGGATGAAGAGTGATGGAAGAGAAAAAAGATGTTTTGATTCTGGCGATAGAGAGCTCCTGTGATGAGACGGCGTCAGCGGTGGTAAAGAACGGCCGGGAAGTGCTTTCCAATGTTATTTCTTCTCAGATAGCCCTTCACACGCTCTATGGCGGCGTGGTGCCGGAGATTGCATCCAGAAAACATATTGAAAAAATCAACGAGGTGATACAGGAGGCGCTGGATCAGGCCGGCGTGAAACTGTCAGAGATCGATGCGATCGGCGTCACTTACGGCCCGGGGTTGGTGGGAGCGCTGCTGGTGGGCGTGGCTGAGGCCAAGGCGATCAGCTATGCGGCGGGGATCCCGCTGGTGGGTGTACACCATATTGAAGGCCATATTTCCGCCAATTATATTGCGTGTAAGGAACTGGAACCGCCTTTTATCTGCCTGGTGGTGTCAGGAGGGCACACGCATCTGGTCGTGGTGCGTGATTATGGGAAATATGAGATTATAGGAAAAACCAGGGACGATGCGGCAGGAGAGGCGTTTGATAAAGTGGCGCGCGCCATCGGACTGGGATATCCGGGCGGACCGAAGATCGACCGCCTGGCAAAGGAAGGAAATCCGGACGCGATTCATTTTCCAAGGGCCAAAGTGGAAGACGCCCCGTATGATTTCAGTTTCAGCGGCGTGAAGTCCGCGGTGCTGAATTATCTGAATGGCTGTCATATGAAAGGCGAGCCGGTGGTGGAAGCGGATGTGGCGGCTTCTTTCCAGAAGGCTGTGTGCGATGTGCTGGTGGAACACGCTGTACAGGCAGTGAAGGATTATGGTATTCCGAAACTGGCGCTGGCCGGCGGTGTAGCGTCGAATTCGGCGCTGCGTGAAGCTATGAAAGCGGCATGTGAGAAAGAAGGAGTCTCTTTCTATTATCCTTCTCCGATTCTCTGTACGGATAATGCGGCAATGATCGGAGCGGCGGCCTACTATGAATATATCAATGGCGTCAGGAGCGGACTGGATCTGAATGCGGTGCCCAATCTGCGCCTGGGAGAACGCTGACAGGAGGAGAAAATGGGTAAAAAACGCTGTGCGGCAGTTGTACTGGCGGGAGGCCAGGGCAGACGGATGGGAACGGCGGTGGCGAAGCAGTATCTTCTGATCCGGGAGAAGCCGGTGCTGTATTACTCGCTGGAAGCCTTTGAACAGTCCGGGGTGATCGACGATGTGATTCTGGTGGTTGGGAGTGGACAAATTCCTTATTGCAAAGAAGAGATTGTGGAAAAGTACGGCTTTCAAAAAGTGCGCGCGGTTACGGAAGGCGGCGCGGAGCGCTACCATTCTGTCTGGGCGGGACTTAAGGCGGCAGAGGCTTTTTTGCCTGATTACATATTTATCCATGACGGTGCGAGACCTTTTGTGGACGAGAGCATCTTGGAGCGCGCCTTTGAAGAGGTAAAAAGATGCCGTGCATGCGTGGTGGGCATGCCGGTAAAAGACACGATCAAGATCGCGGATGATCAGGGGTTTATTCATACGACGCCAAAGAGGAGCCTGGTCTGGCAGATTCAGACTCCGCAGGTGTTCGCGGCGGATTTGATCGTATCTTCTTATGGAACAATGATGGAAAAAGAGCAGGAGTACCTGAAACGTGGGATTCAGATCACGGATGATGCCATGGTGGTGGAAACTGTCTGCGGATGCCCGGTAAAATTGGTGGAAGGCTCTTACGAAAACATTAAAATCACTACACCGGAGGACCTGGAAATCGCGGAAATATTTGCATCAAAAAGAACCGAAGAAAAAGATGTAAAAAAATGAAAAAAGATGGTTGACAAAACTGCCCGATACTGCTAGAATATCACATGTCGCTTATGGAGAGATATCGAAGTGGTCATAACGAGGCGGTCTTGAAAACCGTTTGTCCGTAAGGGCGCGTGGGTTCGAATCCCACTCTCTCCGTTCACACGAGAGAGTGTGGTTTAGAATAAAATACAGTCTGTGTTTACAGGCGCTTTGGAGAAATACCCAAGTGGCTGAAGGGGCTCCCCTGGAAAGGGAGTAGGTCGTTAGTAGCGGCGCGAGGGTTCAAATCCCTCTTTCTCCGTTTCCTTTTCGCTGAAAAACAGCTCGAAAAAAAGTTAAAAAAGTTGTTGACAAAGCTTGAAGGATTTGGTATTATATACAAGCTGTCGCTGAGAACTGGCGGCAACGAAATGAACCTTGATAATTGAACAGTGC
>NZ_NFJZ01000002.1 GCF_002160135.1 Lachnoclostridium sp. An196
TCTCCTTTGTAAAAATGGTTTCTAGTCAATTCCATTATACCAAACGGAACAGGTTTATGCCTTTTTTATTGGCTGAAATATTGAATTTTCAAGGTTCAACACACCGTATTGGTGTGGGAAGTTTTAGTTAGTTATAAGAAAAACAGTTCCTCCAGACGGTGATTTCATATTTCATGGTCGGTCGTAAAGCCGCATTTTATCAGTGGAAGCAAATTTCCTGTCGGGATCACGGATGCGGAGGTATTTAACAGAGCCATTCGTGGGTACCTAAAGGACCCAAGGCGAAATGAATCTCGTCTTGGGAAGTATGTTGCTGCACTCAGGGTGCAGAGAAATGTGTGTAAATATAATGTGCTATTGAAATATAATGCAATAAAATGTAAAATTTAATTAAATATAAGGAGGGAGGGGACGGCTGTGAATAAGAACAGATACCCATTTATTATTATGTTATTGGTAATTATTTTATTGCCGATGGAATGGTATTGCTCAATGGATCCTGGTTCAGGTATAAAGTATACGGGAATTCTTGTAATGAATCATGATTATGGAAGAGTGCTGATTATTTATATTTTAGTTCTGATGATTCAATGGATCTCAGAGGGACGGAAATATTTTGCAATAAGAATTATTGCACAGTGCATTTTCCTTTTTACATTAATCGGGTTCCCTGTCTTTATGTATAGTATCCCGATTAGAATGGAATTCTTAAGTACTATATGTTCAGCATTACTTCCCAGTTATTCATATGGTGCATATTTGACTTTTTTGGTAACAGTTATATCTATTTTGATGAATATAAAATCACAATTCTCTTATAAGAAAAAATGTTGAAAAAAATAGGAATTATATTGTTCAGTATGATACTGGTTTTTTGTATAGGCGGCTGCGGTTCTCAAATTCAGGATGAATTTGGTGACAGGATGGAGATATCCCCAAAGGATCAGACTGAAGATGAAGGAATACCTTGCGATTCCGGTATTGATAAGATAAACGGATGGCATGTCAGGCATATAGATCTGGATTACAGCAAGATTGAAATTGTTGGAAGGGTTGGGTAAGTAAAGCGCAATACTTTCAATAAAAAGGGCCTTGAAATCCTGCCAGGCTTATGATATGTTCCAGATACAGATCAAACAGGAAGCGTTCTGCTTCCTGTAATTCCATTAAAAACAATTACATAGGGGGAATTTCACATGGGAAGAGACAACGTGATTGTGAACCGTTGGCTTTCGCAGAAGGAGCGGTTTGCAGATCTGATGAATGGCTGTCTGTTTCAGGGGCAGCAGGTCATATTGCCGGAGCAGCTGGAAAAAATTGACCGGGAGACGGATCTTTTTATCTCGGAAAAGCCAGGCACAGAGATGATTCAGGGAAAAGGGATACAGCGCTACCGGGATGTGGCGATGCGCTGGGAAGACAGAGCAGAGCTGGCGGTCCTGGCATTGGAGAATCAGGAGCGGATACACTATGCCATGCCGGTGAGGACGATGATTTATGACGGGCTGTCTTACGCGGAGCAGATCGAAGAGAGCTGGAAAAATCGGAAAGATACCGGAAACAGGACGAGCCGGGACGAATTCCTCTCACATTTCCGGAAAACAGACAAACTTTATCCGGTCATTACGCTGGTATTCTATTATGGCTCCAGACCATGGGATGGGAGCAGGGATCTTCATGGAATGATCTTTCCGGAAGGAGCCGGATGTGAAAAAGAAAATCTCCGGAAATACATACCGAACTACAGGATAAACCTTGTGGACGCGGAGCGGCTTCAGGATATAAATGTGTTTCAAACAGATTTACAATATGTATTAAATATGATAAAATACAGGCAGAAGAAAGAGAAAATTCTGGAATATGTGAAAGCGAACAGATCATATTTTCAGAGACTGAACATAGACACTTATCAGGCATTGAGCGTATTTTTAAACTCGGAGAAATGGCTGGAGGGAATAAACGTACCAGAAAGGAAAGGAGAGATGGATATGTGTAAGGCACTGGAAGATATTTATGAAGACGGAAAAGCAGATGGATATGCAAACGGAAAAGCAGATGGATATAAAGACGGAAGAGCAGCTGGAAAAGAGGAGGGGCTAACAGAAAAACTCAGAGAACAAGTATCGAAGAAACTTCAAAAAGGAAAATCACTGGAAACTATTGCAGAGGAACTGGAAGAGAGTGTAGAGACAATCAGCCGGCTGGCGAAGGAATTAGCATAAATAATAAGAGGACTTCTGAATAATAGATATAAGACTGGGGCTGACTCATGAAAAGATGTCAGCCCCATGGTTATTTCTGTTTCTCAGCCCTGCTCTTCTTTCCACTGTTTCAGCGCTTTCGCCAGCTGATCCGGACATGAGGTGGGTCTGCGTCCGCAGGTGGTTCCTTCCAGCTTCTGGATCACATCGTCCACTTTCATGCCTTTTACCAGCTTGGAGATACCGGCGGTGTTGCCCGCGCAGCCTCCGATAAAATGAACAGATTCGATGATTCCGTCTTTTGCTTCTACTTCAATGGCCTGGGAACAGGTGCCTTTTGTACGATATAAAATCATGATCGATGCCTCCTTACAATGATAATTATACTTTCTTACGGATACAGAACCGTCTGAATTGGTAACAGTATAGCAGAAAATAGAGGATTTTTCTAGTCAAATGCACCGGGTTCAGCTATACTGTAAGAAGGTAACGTGAATTTGACAGAAAATGGAGGTTTCAGATGATGATAAGAAAGATTGGTATTATAGGAGCCATGGAAGAGGAAGTGGAGGCACTGCGGGAACGGCTGGTGCGTCCGCAGAGGCTGACGAGAGCGTCTATGGATTTTTATTCCGGAACATTGGAAGGGCATGAGGTGGTGATCGTCCGCAGCGGTATCGGCAAGGTAAATGCAGGGATCTGTACACAGATCCTGGCGGATGTATTTCAGGTGGACGCGGTGATCAATACAGGAATCGCGGGTTCTCTGGACGCCAGGATTGATATCGGGGATATTGTGATCTCCACAGATACCGTACAGCATGATATGGACGCCACCGGATTCGGCTATGACCCGGGTGTGATTCCGAGAATGGAGACCAGCTTTTTCAAAGCGGATAACAGGCTGGTAGAGGCGGCAGAAGCGGCATGCAGGGAAGCTGTGCCGGATGTAAATGTCTTTACGGGACGGATCGTGAGCGGAGACCAGTTCGTGTCCGACCGGGAGACGAAGAACCGGATCTCCAGCCGGTTCGACGGACTGTGTACGGAGATGGAGGGCGCCGCGATCGCGCAGGCGGCCTGGCTGAACGGAATTCCGTTTGTGATCATCCGGGCTATCTCTGATAAGGCGGACGACAGCGCGACGGTGGATTATCCCACTTTTGAGCGTCAGGCGATCGAGCACAGTGTGGCGCTGGTGCGTAATTTTGTCGGACGGCTGGCGTAAAACGTCGACAAGTTCCGGTTCCACCGTTGGAAACTTCGTGGTATGATGCAGACATCTTGAAACAGGGGAGGCGTTTGGGATGTATGTATTATGCTATGACATGTGGAGAAATTATGCGGAGTTCTGGTTTTTGGGCGTCTGGGGAGTCCTTTTGGCATTGTCACGCAGAGGGATCATCGGAAAACTTTGCCGGGAGGCAGCCCTGGGAGGCGGGAGCAAGGGAAAAATGCTCCGGCAGATGACGCTCAAATTCGAGAAAAGCTATGAGGTACATGTGGAGATCCACGATATTACTGCGTTCGTGAAGAAATACCTGTATCAGGAAAAGCGGTTCGGAGTCCGGCTGGGGAGATGGCTGAAACTGCCCGACCGGTGGGTTCGGCTGATCTTGTACGCGGGGATGGCAGAGGGCATTATCCTTTATTTTCTGGGCAGTGAACCGTCGTTATGTGCGAATCGGCTGCTGGCGGCGCTGCTGGCCGTATCAGCGGTGCGGATTGCCGCGCTCGTGTTCGAATCGGACAGCCTGTGGATACGGGCGGAGAACAGTCTGACCGACTATGTGGCGAATACTCTCTATCCTCGCCAGCATCATGAGTATGAAGGGTTTGAGGAAGAGGCGGCGCCGGTGCAGAAGGCGGCATCGGACAAAGCTGCTTCAGAGAACGCTCCTGAGACGAAAACGTCTGATTCGTCGCAGGCCGAACCGGAAAAATCCATTGTACTGGAAAAAGAAGAGAAGAAGATTTTTCAAGAAGTGCTCTCGGAAATTTTATCAGGGTGAAAGGCACTTTTTAAGCCTGTATACTTGATTTTTGCCTTGCACCAATGCTAGAATAGACGTAATAAAAAGGACATTTCTGAAAAGGAGAGTAAAGGCATGTCTAAGATTACACTTGATTATTCCAAGGCAGGGCGTTTTGTCAGCGCTGAAGAAGTAAAGAACATGAAAATCCAGGTGGAGGCAGCGAAAAAGGTACTGTTGGACCGCAGCGGAGCAGGGAACGATTTCCTTGGCTGGATCGATCTTCCTGTGGACTATGACAAAGAGGAGTTCGCAAGAATCCAGAAGGCTGCGGAGAAGATCCGCAATGACTCTGAAGTACTGCTGGTGATCGGCATCGGCGGTTCCTATCTGGGAGCGAGAGCTGCTATCGAATTTCTGAGACACAGCTTTTATAATATGATTCCGAAGGAGAAGCGCGGTACGCCGGAGATTTATTTTGTGGGCAACAGCATTTCCACCCGTTATATCTCCCATCTGATCGATGTGATCGGAGACCGTGATTTCTCTATCAATATGATTTCCAAGTCCGGTACGACGACAGAGCCGGCCATCGCGTTCCGTGTGTTTAAAGAGATGCTGGAGAAAAAATACGGAAAAGAAGAGGCCGCGAAGAGAATCTATGCGACCACGGACAAGGCAAGAGGAGCATTGAAGAATCTGGCTACCGAGGAAGGTTACGAGAGTTTTGTAGTGCCGGATGATGTGGGAGGACGTTTCTCTGTGCTGACGGCTGTGGGCCTTCTTCCTATCGCGGTAAGCGGCGCGGATATCGTGAAGCTGATGGAAGGAGCCGCAAGCGGACGCGAGATGGCGCTGAACGCTCCGTATGAAGAGAATGACGCGGTGTTGTATGCGGCGCTCCGCAATATTCTGCATAGAAAAGGAAAGTCCACCGAGATTCTGGCCAATTATGAGCCAAGTCTCCACTATGTATCTGAGTGGTGGAAGCAGCTCTACGGCGAATCAGAAGGCAAAGACCACAAGGGTATCTTCCCGGCATCGGTAGACCTGACCACGGATCTGCATTCGATGGGACAGTTCATCCAGGACGGCGCCCGCATCATGTTTGAGACCGTACTGGAAGTAGAAGAATGCGAGCAGGAGATCGTGATGGGCGAGGAACCGGTGGATCTGGACGGTCTGAATTATCTGGCCGGAAAGAACGTAGACTTCATTAATAAGAGCGCGATGAACGGTACGATCCTGGCGCATACGGATGGAGAAGTGCCGAATCTGCTGGTGAAGATTCCCAGACAGGACGAGTTCTCTCTGGGCCAGCTGTTCTATTTCTTTGAGTTTGCCTGCGGAGTCAGCGGATATATGCTCGGTGTGAATCCGTTCAATCAGCCGGGTGTAGAGAGCTACAAGAAGAATATGTTTGCCCTGCTTGGCAAGCCCGGTTATGAAAAAGAGCGCGAAGAGCTTCTGAAGAGACTGTAATCGAAACTGCATAGTCGGCGGCGCGCTGCGCCGCAGTGATCAGACCGCTGGCGGGGATTCCATTGCCGGCGGTCTGTGTTTTGTGTGCCCGGCGGGCGCACGTTCTAACGGGTGAAAGTCCCTGACCCGTCCGTCCGGGACCGGGAGAGAATAAAGATGAAAAAATACAGGATATTATATGAAGACAAAGACCTTCTGGCAGTATATAAACCGGCGGGAGTAGCCACGCAGAGCGCCCGGCCCACAGTTCCCGATCTGATGAGCATGCTCCAGAATGAGATGATTCTGCGGGGAGAGAAGATACAGCTCAGGCTGGTGAACCGGCTGGACCAGCCGGTGGAGGGGATCCTGCTGGTGGCGAAAAATCGTGATGCGGCGGCGGATTTGAGCCGACAGGCAGCGGATCACACACGTATGGAAAAATGGTATCAGGCTCTGGTATGTGGAAAACTTCCTGAAAAAGAAGGCATGCTGGTGGATTACCTGACGGAAGACGCCAGGGCGAACCGGTCCGGTGTCTGCACGCCGGATACGCCGGGAGCGAAGGAATGCCGCCTGTCCTACCGGGTTCTGGAAGAAGGCGGGGGATGGAGTCTGGTTGAGATCCGGCTTCTGACCGGCCGGCGGCACCAGATCCGGGTGCAGATGGCCCATGCGGGGGCTCCGGTCATGGGTGACCGGAAATACGGAAAGGCCGATCCGGGGAGCAGGGGACTTGCCCTCTGCTCTTTCAGGCTGACGTTTTGTCATCCCCGGACGGGAGAGGTCCTGAGTTTCCAGATAGACCCTGCATTTCCAGTTCCGCCCACAGCTCTTTGATCAGCAGTACGCCAAAGGGACCGGAGAACAGGCCGAAGGGACCAAAGAGCTGCAGGCCCACGATGACGGACATGAGGAAACCGATAGGGAGCAGTCCCAGTCCGCCGCCCAGCAGCCGCGGTTCCAGAAACTCACGGGTCAGCCAGGTGACAGCCAGAAGAACCGCCAGCCAGAGGGACATGGCAAAATTCCCCTGAAGGATCTGGATCACGACCCAGGGCACGAAGACGACGCCGGTGCCGAAGACCGGCAGGGCATCGACCAGTCCGGTCAGTATCGCCCAGAACCAAAAGAAAGGGATATGCAGGAGGAAATAACCCACGGCACATTCCGCGGATATGACCAGCATGATCTTCCCCTGGGCTCTGGCCCATCCCCGGAACGCCTGCGCCATACGTCCGGATGCCCGGGAAACCGGCGTGAAGAAAGGGAGTTTCTGCAAAAGTCCCTTCACCCGTTCCCAGTCTTTGGCAAGAAAAAGGACTGAGACGAGATAGATAAATATGCCGAACAGCCAGGAGAGAACCGTCGGCATCTGATCCATAAGGAAACCGGACAAGGATTCCGGGATCCATACCAGATGTTCGGAGAAACGGCTCCAGTAGTCCCGACATACAGGAATCAGCTCCTGACAGGGTTCATAGAGCAGCGTGCACCCGCACAGTACGCCGGCGCCGATAAGGAGAATACATACCGCCAGAAAACAGATTCCCAGCGGGAGCAGCCGCATCCGGATCCATTTCTGCAGAAAAACCAGAAAGTGGACGGTGAGCCAGGCAAGAAAGAAGGGCATTCCCAGCGGGAGCAGGTACCGCAGGAACAGATAGACTGCCAGAAGGATGCCGGCCTGTTGAAGATATTTTTTTCTCTGTTGTGTCATCCGTGATCTACCTCCGATAACAGTATCTGCAAAAACCTCCGCAGTATGGCAGCAAAGTATTGGTAAATGGGAAGATACTTGACAAAACATGCGTTCCTTCTTACAATGAAAATCAATGTAAAAGACAGTAAAAAGTAAAGGAGAACCCTTAAATTATGGCAAAAGAAAAGAAGCTTGTGGAAGATATTACTTCCATGGACGTGGACTTCGCCCAGTGGTATACCGACGTGGTGAAGAAAGCGGAATTGATCGACTATACCAGCGTCAAGGGCTGTATGGCTATCAAGCCGGCCGGTTACGCGATCTGGGAGAATATTCAGAAAGAACTGGACCGCCGATTTAAAGAGACCGGAGTGGAGAATGTATATCTTCCTATATTTATTCCGGAGAGTCTTCTGCAGAAAGAAAAGGATCATGTGGAAGGATTCGCACCGGAAGTGGCGTGGGTGACTCACGGCGGTACGGAAGAGCTGCAGGAGCGCCTGTGCGTGAGACCTACTTCCGAGACGCTGTTCTGTGATTTTTATGCCAATGACATTCATTCATACCGCGATCTGCCAAAGGTATATAATCAGTGGTGCTCGGTTGTGCGCTGGGAGAAGACCACCCGTCCGTTCCTGCGTTCCAGAGAGTTCCTGTGGCAGGAGGGCCATACGGCACATGCCACGGCAGAAGAGGCAGAGGCAAGGACTGTACAGATGCTGAATCTCTATGCGGATTTCTGCGAGGAAGTACTTGCGATACCGGTGATCAAAGGGCAGAAGACCGATAAAGAGAAATTCGCGGGCGCGGAGTCTACTTATACGATAGAATCTCTGATGCACGACGGAAAAGCGCTGCAGTCCGGCACCAGCCATAATTTCGGGGATGGATTTGCCAGGGCGTTTAATATCCAGTATACCGATAAGGATAATCAGCTCAAATATGTACATCAGACATCCTGGGGTATGACTACCCGTATGATCGGCGCCATCATCATGGTGCACGGAGATGATTCAGGACTGGTGCTGCCGCCCAGGATCGCTCCGGTACAGACCGTGATCATCCCGATTGCCCAGCACAAAGAGGGAGTTCTGGAGAAGGCGTATGAGCTGAGAGACCGTCTGGCCGGCAGATTTCAGGTAAAGGTGGATGATTCGGAAAAATCTCCGGGATGGAAATTTGCCGAGCAGGAGATCAAAGGAGTGCCGACCCGTATCGAGATCGGCCCCAAGGATATGGAAGCAGGACAGGCAGTCATCGTGCGCAGAGACACTAGAGAGAAGATTCCGGTGGCCCTGGACGAGCTGGAGACAAAACTGTCCGAGGTGCTGGAGACCATGCAGAAGGATATGCTGGAGAGAGCGCGCCGTCACAGGGACGAGCATACCTATGACGCGGTAACTTATGAAGAGTTTGTAGAGACGATCAATACAAAACCGGGTTTTGTGCGCGCCATGTGGTGCGGCGACCAGGCCTGCGAGGACAAGATCAAAGAAGATACCACGGCGACCAGCCGCTGTATGCCGTTTGAACAGCATAAGCTGTCCGACAAGTGCGTATGCTGCGGAAGACCGGCCAGGAAACTGGTTTACTGGGGAAAAGCATATTAATCAGGTGTGACAATGAAGATTCAGATTCCGGAAAAAGTCAACAGAATAATCGGCACGCTGACATTTGCAGGGTATGAGGCCTATGCAGTAGGAGGGTGTGTGCGTGACGCGCTTCTTGGAAGGGAACCGTCGGACTGGGATATTACCACGTCCGCATCCCCCCAGGAGGTGAAACGTCTGTTTCCCAGAACTGTCGATACAGGCATCCGTCACGGGACTGTAACGGTTATGATGGGCAAAGAGAGCTTTGAGGTAACCACTTACCGGGTGGACGGCGTATATGAGGACGGACGCCATCCGTCGGAAGTACATTTTACGAAAAGCCTTCTGGAAGATCTGAAGCGGCGGGATTTTACGATCAACGCCATGGCTTACAACGAAGAGACCGGGCTGGTGGACGAGTTCGACGGGATCGGCGATCTGAAGAGAGGGCTGATCCGCTGCGTGGGCGACGCCGGGGAGCGGTTTACGGAGGATGCGCTGCGCATGATGCGAGCGGTGCGTTTTTCCGCGCAGCTTGGATTTGAACTGGAAGAAGATACCCGGAGAGCCATCCGGGAACTGTGCCGCAATCTGGAAAAAGTCAGTGCGGAACGGATTCAGGCGGAACTGGTGAAGCTGTTGGTGTCCCCGCATCCGGAGCGGATCCGGGATGCCTGGGAGACCGGCCTGACTGCCGTTTTCCTTCCGGAGTTCAACCGCTGTATGGAGTGTGAGCAGAATACTCCCCATCATATGTACACGGTGGGCGAGCATACGATCCGCGTCATTCAGGGGACAGACCCTGACAGGGTGCTCCGCCTGGCGGCTCTGCTCCATGATTTCGGAAAACCGCAGATGAAGACCACGGACAGCCAGGGAGTCGATCATTTCCAGGGCCATGCGGCATACAGTGAGGAATTGGCGGGACGCATCCTGAGAAGATTAAAGTTCGATAACGACACAGTGCGGCGGGTGAAGCGCCTGGTTTACTGGCATGATTGCCGCCCATCCGCCGCGGCTGCCGCGGTACGCAGGTCGGTGAGCAAGATCGGCGGAGATCTGTTCCCGTTATATCTGAAGCTGAGGCGGGCGGATATCCTGGCTCAGAGTCTTACCTTCCGGGAAGAGAAACTGGAGGACCTTGATCGGGTGGAAGCGATCTACCATCAGATTCTGCAGGATCAGAACTGCCTGACACTGAAAGATCTGACGGTGACAGGCAGAGATCTGATGGCTGCCGGATTCGCCGCCGGTCCGATATTGGGAGAGACACTGCAACATCTGCTGGATCAGGTGATCGAAGAACCCGCACGGAACAATAAAGAATGGCTGCTGGCGGAAGCGCTGCGCTGGAAAGAAGAGGTCGGAAGATAAAGTCTTCCGGCCTTGTATTTTGAACCGGATACCGTAATAATTTTCCTTCCGCACACATAAGATGGAAAGTACGAGAAGACGTGTGTGGGGGGAAATTCTATGAATGAAAGAGAACTGCAGGTGCTGGAACAATATCCGTTTGCCGTGGAAGGAAGCTGCAGGATCCGGGGGGCGTTTCTGCTGGATACCAGCGTGGGCAAAAGGCTGATAAGGGAATTTTCCGGAAGCGCATACAGACTGGAGAGGGAGCAGGAACTGCTGGAACATCTGAGGGAGAGAGGATTTCTGGTGGACCGCATAGAACCTGACCGGGAGGGGCGCCTGTCTGTTTCCTGCAGGGAGAACGCCCGCTATATTGTCAAAGAATATATCGGCGGCAGAGAGTGCGATACCCGGAGCGAGAGCGAGATCCTGAAGGCTGTCTCTTTGCTGGCGGGACTTCACAAGGTAATGAGAAATGTATTTCCTGTGACGGAAGAAGACCTCCAGCGCCTGGGAGGGACTGATATTCTGGAAGAAATGAAGCGCCATAACAGAGAACTTCGCAAAATCTACAGCTTTATCAGGAAGAAAAATCGTAAAAATGTATTTGAGGCTGCATATTTATCCTGTTTTGCGGATGTGATCAGAGAGGCTCAGGAGACGGAACGGATTATGGAAACTTCCGGATACAGAGAGCTGCGGGAGCGGGCCGTGCAGGAGGGACATCTGTGTCATGGCGAATATGTGCACCACAACATTCTGGTATCGGACGGCAGGATGGCGGTAGTCAATTTCGAGAAAGCTTCTCTGGACATACAGATCGGAGACCTGTATCTTTTCCTGAGGAAAATACTGGAAAAGCAAAACTATGATCTGCATTTGGGCAGAAAGATGCTGGCGGCTTATGAAAGCGTAAAGCCATTGGAACATGCGGAACGGGAATATCTGAGCTGCCGTCTGAGATATCCGGAAAAATTCTGGAAGCTGGCAAATTATTATTACCGTACAAATAAAGCATGGATCCCCGGAAAACATGTGGAAAAGCTGGAAAAATTTTTGTCCCAGAGGGAAAAAAGAGTTTCCTTTTCCATGGAGGTATTGTATAATAATTCTAGTTACAATACAAAAAACGGGAGGTAATTGTGCAAAATGGACTACAAAGAAATATACCAGGAATGGCTTGCCAATCCATATTTCGATGAGGCTACCAAAGAAGAACTCCGGGCTATTGCAGATGACGACAACGAGATAAAGGAACGCTTTTATAAAGATCTGGAATTTGGCACGGCAGGACTGAGGGGGATCATCGGAGCAGGCATTAACAGGATGAATATCTACGTGGTGCGCCGTGCGACTCAGGGTCTTGCAAATTACATTATCAAACAGGGAGGCCAGGACAAGGGCGTGGCGATCGCGTTTGACTCCCGGCATATGTCTCCGGAATTCGCGGAGGAAGCGGCTCTGACGCTGGCTGCCAATGGGATCAAGGCTTATAAGTTCGAATCCCTGCGTCCGACGCCGGAACTGTCCTTTGCAGTGCGCGAACTGGGATGCGTAGCGGGCATCAATATTACAGCCAGCCATAATCCTCCGGAATATAACGGTTATAAAGTATACTGGGAGGACGGCGCTCAGTTTACGCCTCCTCATGACAAAGGCGTGACCGCAGAGGTACTGGCGATCACCGATCTGTCCACCGTGAAGACCATGTCCCGTGAGGACGCGGTGGCAGCTGGGAAGTATGAGATCATCGGACAGGCTATTGACGACAAGTTTATCGGCCATGTAAAGGCACAGGTGGTGAACCAGGATGCCATTGACAAGATGCAGAAAGATATCCGCATCGTTTATACCCCGCTTCACGGCACCGGCAATATACCGGCCAGAAGAGCGCTTGAAGAGCTCGGTTTTGAAAATGTATATGTAGTTAAGGAACAGGAACTGCCGGACGGAGATTTCCCGACAGTAAGCTATCCCAATCCGGAAGCGCCGGAGGCGTTTGCGCTGGGCCTGAAGCTGGCGAAAGAAGTGAACGCGGATCTGGTGCTTGCTACCGATCCGGACGCGGACCGTCTCGGCGTTTATGTAAAGGATGCCAGGTCCGGAGAATATATTCCGCTGACCGGAAATATGTCCGGTTCTCTTCTGTGCGACTATGTGCTGAGCCAGAAACAGGCGGCAGGCAAGATCCCGGCAGACGGCCAGGTGGTAAAATCCATCGTAACAACCAATCTGGTGGACGCGATTGCGAAGAATTACGGGTGCCGGCTGGTGGAAGTGCTGACCGGATTCAAATACATCGGACAGCAGATCCTGAAAAACGAGACTACCGGAAAAGGCACCTATCTGTTTGGAATGGAAGAGTCTTATGGATGCCTGATCGGGACCTATGCCCGTGACAAGGATGCGATCTCTGCCACAGTAGCCCTGTGCGAGGCGGCGGCTTACTATAAGATGAAAGGTATGACGCTGTGGGATGCCATGATCGCCATGTATGAGAAATACGGCTATTATAAAGACGCTGTGAAGTCTATCGAGCTGAAAGGCATCGAAGGGCTTGCGAAGATCCAGAAGATCATGGATACCCTTAGAAGCAACACGCCCGAGAAGCTGGGAGAGTATCCGGTGGTTTCTGCAAGGGACTATAAGCTTGATACCGTAAAGGATATGAAGACAGGAGAAGTGAAGCCTACCGGGCTTCCGGAATCCAATGTGCTGTATTATGACCTGCCGGACAACGCATGGGTATGCGTCAGACCGTCCGGTACGGAGCCGAAAGTAAAGATCTATTACGGAGTGAAAGGAATGTCTCTGGAAGACGCGGATGCGAAGAGCGCTGCTCTGGGAGACGCCGTACTTTCCATGATCAACGGTATGATTTAGGCAGCGCTGTTTCGGCGGACATGCAGATTATATGGGAACTGATATAGAAGGGGGCGCTTTGGCGCCCCTTTCGTGACGGCCCTGTTTTATGACGCGGCGGGAGATGGAGGATGAAGATGTACAGTTATGAAGAACTGGTCGGGATTATCGCAGAACTGAGAAGTGATCACGGATGTCCCTGGGATAAGGCACAGACCCATGAAAGCCTGATCCCGTGCCTGAGAGATGAATGCGAAGAAGTTGTGCAGGCCATTGAGAAGAAGGACGGGGAAAACCTGTGTGAAGAACTGGGCGATGTACTGCTTCAGGTGCTGATGCACGCACAGATTGCAAAAGAGGAAGGGATGTTTACCATCGAAGATGTGGTTAACGGATTGGCGGAGAAAATGGTTCGCCGTCATCCTCATGTATTCGGAGATGAGGAGTACGGATCCGCGGAGCAGAACCGGCTTCGGTGGGAAGAGATAAAAAAAGCAGAAAAAGAGCAGAAAGAAATGCGGAAAAAAGCCAAGATACAGGGAATACAGCTTGACAAACCCCGGGAAACACGATATAACTAATGATACATGTAGATGTACGCATCATTTAGTAAATCAGGAGGAAATAAACAATGAATAAGGCTGAATTAGTTGCAGCAGTGGCAGACAAGGCAGAACTGACAAAAAAGGACGCTGAGAAGGCAGTAAAAGCATTCGTTGATGTAGTTACAGAAGAGCTGAAGAAAGGTGAAGAAGTTCAGGTAGTAGGCTTTGGTACCTTCAAGGTAGCAGAAAGAGCTGCCAGAGAGGGAAGAAATCCGCATACTGGCGAGCCGATGTCCATCGCAGCTTCCAAGGCGCCGAAATTCAAAGCCGGAAAAGCTTTAAAGGATGCACTGAACTAATATACGCATGAGACTGGATAAATTTCTGAAGGTTTCCCGGCTGATCAAACGTCGCACAGTAGCCAATGAAGCTTGCGACGCGGGACGCGTCCTGGTAAACGGCAAAGTCGCGAAGGCATCCCAGAATGTGAAAGAAGGAGATGTGATTGAGATCCAGTTCGGCACAAGATCCGTGAAGGCAGAAGTGCTGGACGTACAGGAAACCGTGAAAAAGGATGAAGCCAAGGAGCTTTATCGATATTTATAAGGAATATTTTAAGGGACCTCCTAATATATTTGATTAGAATATAGAGGAGGTCTTTTGCTATGATAAAAACGGGATCTGTGGAAGAACGCCCGCAGGGACGGGGCGCTCACAAGATCTCCCTGCTGAACCGGCGCACGGCCAGCATAGGAGGTGTGTCGGATGTTATCTCCTTTGATATATCGGCAGTGCTGTTGGAGACAGAACTGGGAATGCTGCAGATCAAGGGCGCGGATCTGCACGTAAACCGTCTGTCCTTGGAGAAGGGAGAGATAGATCTGGAAGGAAGGATTGACAGCATACAGTATTCGGAGGTCTCCGATCTGAAGAAGAGTGGAGAATCCCTGCTGAACCGGCTGTTCCGGTGAGCGGATGAGTCCGGGGATTTTAAAAGAACTGCATTTTTTCGGGCTTGCGGTTCTGAGGGGGATGTTGATTCTGGCGCTTTATGATCTGATCCGCATATTCCGGAGAGTGGTGCCTCACGGCGTCTGGCCGGTAGCGTTGGAAGACCTGTGTTACTGGGTCGGCACGGCGCTCTTGATTTTTCAGCTTTTATACAGGGAAAATGACGGCGCGGTGCGGGGATATGCGCTGCTGGCGGTGGGAGTGGGGATGCTGGTTTACCATCAGATCTTCGGAAACTGGATGGTTAACCGGATTGCCGGGATCCTGGGCCGTATTCTGGGGTGGATCCTGAAGCCGTTCTGTATAGTCTGGGGGAAACTGGTACAAGTCCTGCGGATGGCAGGTAAATTCTACAAAAAGAAATTGAAAAAGAGTCTCAAAGAGTTTATAATAATGTTATTCTCTTAAGAGCGTCAGATAAGGGAGTGAGGCCGATGGCGGACAAGACGCGGAGCAGAAGATTACGGGAAAAGAGAAAGCATCTGGGATCCTGGGCGATCCTGCTGGTAGTACTTGCTGTATTTGCGGTGAGCACCATCGGAGGCATACGGCTGAGACAGAGGAATCGCTCTTATGAAGCCAGAGAAGAGGCGCTTCAGGAAGAGATCACGGCGGAAGAAGGCCGGGCAGAAGAGATCGAAGATCTGGAGGCTTATACAAAGACGAAAAAGTACGTGGAAGATGTGGCAAAAGACAAGCTTGGGCTTGTCTATGAAGATGAGATTATTTTTAAAGCAGATGAATAAAATACCTGGATCTGTCCGGAAAGTTCGGCTTTCCGGACAGATCTTTTTTTGTCGAACGAATTTTTTTCGAGCCACTTCTAAATGACAAAGATTTCGGACGACTCTTCCTATAATTGCCCATACAAAACCGGAGGAGGAGTGAAGAAGAAATGGAATGGACCAAGTATGTGTTGGCATTGTCGATGGGAGCAGGACTGATGATTATGTTTGGCAGGAAAGGACAGAAGAGAAATAAATGGCTGCTGGGCGCAGGAGCGGGCATCGGACTGACTGCCATGGAAATGGTGGTACAGTATATATGGAATCGGGAGATATGGGAGATGGCGATCAGTGTCCTCAGAGGGACCGCCTTTTTTTCACTGCTGGTACTGTTGGGGTATGGAAAGGAATGGCTGGAGGCCCGGGGGCAGGGCCGGGAGGAAAAAGAGGCTGTCCATCCGGTTCGGCAATGGATGCAGGAATATCAGGAGAGTTTTGCGCAGCTGTCCAGGAGTTTCTGTATGGCGCCGCTGCCGGTCCAGGGTATGGACAGGGCGGACCGTATCTGGCAGAGCCGCCTGGCAGAGAGCCGCCTGGCTGCGGCGGGTCAGCTCCAGGAGATGGGAAATATCCTGGAAGGGGCTATGGAACGGATTTACAGCACCAGAGAGGACGCGGGCCTGGAGCAGGAGATCGGGAACCGTCTTCGGCTGATGGGCGTGCTGGTACAGCGTGTGTTTTTGTACGGAGTGAAAGGAAAAAGGCGGCAGCTTTATGTGACGATGCGGACCAAAAAGAAGACTTGCGTGCCGGTAAAAAAGATTGCCCAAGTTCTTTCGGAGATCGTGGAGTGCGAGATGATGCCGGCCAGGGACAGCCGCTCTTTTGTCACTCAGGACCGTACTACGGTGCTGTTTGTGGAAGGGATGGCGTATAACGCGCTGTACGGTGTAAAAAAGGCAACCCGGAAAGACGAAGCGGTATCCGGGGACAACTTTTCTGTATTCTGGCTCCCGGACGGATATTTTTATGCCGGAGTATCGGACGGCATGGGATCCGGACTGCAGGCGTGCACACAGAGCGAACTGGTGCTGGACCTGATGGAGCAGTTCCTGGAAGCCGGATTCAGCAAGGAGACGGCAGTGCGGATGATCAATTCCTCCATTGTACTGCAGCCGGATTCGCCGGTCTTTTCTACGGTGGATCTTGCGTCCATCGATCTGTATACGGGTGTGTGCGATTTTCTGAAGATCGGGGCGGCGCCCAGTTTCCTGCGCAGAGAACACGGGGTAGAGTGCATCCGGGGGACAGGCCTTCCCGCCGGGGCGAGCAGCTGCCTGTCCCTGGAGCCGTACCGCATCCGCATGTATGATGGCAATCTGTTGTTTCTGGTGACAGACGGCGTGCTGAACGCATTGCCGGAAGGACAGGAGGAGGAGATCATGGAGACGCTGATCCGGGGCCTGGCTCCCGGAACGCCGTCTGAAATGGCGGAGCGGCTGTTGGAACAGGTGCAGGCGTATGGCGGCGCCCGGGATGATATGACCGTCCTGGTGGCGGGGATCTGGAAAAGATAGAAAGCATTTGCATTTTCCGGCGTCATTCTTTATAGTTATAAGCAGGAGGATGAAGATGGAAGAAAAAGTGCTGGCGTATCTGAACCGGCGGGAGATGACGGCGCCGGGACTCACGGTCTGCGTGGGCTTTTCCGGCGGGGCGGATTCTGTGGCGCTGCTGCAGCTGTTGTGGGAGAACCGGAAACGTATGGGTATCCGGGTCAAAGCTCTGCATGTGAATCATGGAATCCGGGGAGCGGAAGCGCTGAGAGATCAGCGGTTCTGCGAGACGTTCTGCGGGGAGAGGAAGATTCCTATCCGTATCTGTGAGGAAGACATTCCGGCGGATGCCGCGGCGGAAGGGGTTGGCCTGGAAGAAGCGGGACGGAACGCGCGGTACCGCGCGTTTGAACGCTGTGTAGAAGACGGGTGGACGGACCGGATCGCCCTGGCACATCATCAGAATGACCAGGCGGAGACTATGCTGTTTCATCTGATGAGAGGCAGCGGGATCAAGGGACTGCGGGGTATGGAGCCGGTGCGGCTGCCTTATATCCGTCCGCTCCTGTGCGTGGGAAGAGATGAGATAGAGACATGGCTGAGAGGAAAAGGGCTCCTCTGGATGGAGGACGCCAGCAACCAGGAGCTGGAGTTTACCAGAAACAGGATCCGGCATCATGTGCTCGCCGCTATGGAAGAGATCCGGCCGGGAAGCGCTGAAAGGATGGCGGAGACGGCGGAGCGTCTGCTGGAGATAGAAGATTTTCTGGAGCAGAATCTGGAACAGGCAAGAACTGCCTGCGTGCGGCAGACAGGACGTGAGATCCGGATCCTACTGGAACCTTTTGGGAAATTGCATCCGGCGCTGGGTAAGATGCTGGCTGTGGACTGTCTGGAAAAACTGTACGGAACCAGGAAAGATCTGTCGGCGGTACATGCGGAGCAGCTGAGCGCCCTGGCGTACGGCAGACGGGGCAGCCGGATTACGCTTCCGGACGGGCGGTATGCGGTACTGGGTTACGACGCGATCCTGCTGAAAGAAGGCTATGGAACGGAAAAAAGAGAGGAAGAGGTATATTGTGTGCCCGGCGGGGAATATCATTACAGGGGGGATGTTTTCCGGTTCACTCTGGAAAACCGGGAGAAAAAGGAGAAAATTCCTGTAAATTGCTATACGAAGTGGTTCGATTATGATAAAATCAAACAAGGCGCCGTACTGCGGACACGCAGACCGGGAGATTATCTGGAGGTGGCGGACGGCGCGCATAAAAAACTGAAGGATTACCTGATCGACTGTAAAGTTCCCAGAGAAGACCGTGACAGTCTTACGCTCCTGGCGGACGGGAGCCATATTATCTGGACGGTGGGCATGCGGATCAGCGAACGATATAAAGTGACGGAGCAGACGAAAAGGGTCTTGAAAGTACAGTGGATGAATGACGGAGGGACGAAGGATGGAGAAATATCATATTGAGGTTATGCTGCAGGAAGAGACGGTGAACCGCAGAATCCGGGAACTTGGGGAAGAGATCAGCCGGGATTATGAGGGGAAAACCGTACATCTGATCTGTATTTTGAAAGGAAGCGTTTATTTTACCTGTGAACTCGCCAAAAGGATAACGGTACCGGTGACAATGGATTTTATGCAGTGTTCCAGTTATGGGGCGGCAACGAAATCCAGCGGTGTCGTCAGGATCGTAAAAGATCTGGATGAGCCCATCACAGGACGGGACGTGATCATCGTGGAAGATATTATCGATTCCGGGCGTACGCTCAGCCATCTGAAAGATCTGCTGGGGCAGAGGCAGCCTGCGAGTCTAAAAATCTGTACGCTGCTGGATAAACCGGAACGCAGAGTTACGGATGTGGACGTAGAGTATGTGGGATTTCAGATTGAAGATAAATTTGTGGTCGGGTACGGACTGGATTATGACCAGCAGTATCGGAACCTGCCTTATATTGGCGTGGTGGAATTTGACTGACAGGAGGATAAGAAAGATTGAACGGACAATGGAAAAACATTGGCAGCTATCTGCTGGTTTTCGCGCTTCTGTGTGCGCTGCTGGTGTTTTTTGAAAACAGGAGCATCGAGAATTCGACTGACTCCTACCAGACGTTTGTACAGCGTCTGGAAGAAGGGCAGATTGCGTACGCAGAGATCGAGCCCAATGAAGAGACGCCGACCGGATCTGTGAATTATACGTTGGAAGACGGTTCTGTACGTATCACTCATGTGCTGAATACAGAGAGTGTGGAGGCTCTGCTGGAAGACGCGGGCGTGGCCTATGACGTGGCGGAGGTGGAAGGACCGGGATTTCTGATCACGTTCGGACCGACGCTTCTGATGTGCGGCGTCATGCTGTTTCTCATCGTTGTGGCGTTCGGCAGGAATACCGGAGGAAGCAACGGAAAGATGCTGGATTTCGGAAAGAGCCGGGCACAGATGACGATGACCGGGGACACCAAAACCAGTTTCAAGGATGTGGCCGGACTGGATGAGGAGAAAGGCGAACTGGAAGAGATCGTAGATTTTCTGAGAAACCCTGGAAAATACACAAAAGTGGGAGCGCGTATCCCCAAAGGAGTACTGCTGGTGGGGCCTCCCGGAACTGGAAAGACGTTGATCGCCAAAGCGGTGGCCGGGGAAGCGGGAGTGCCGTTTTTCAGCATATCCGGCTCTGATTTTGTGGAGATGTTTGTGGGCGTGGGCGCGTCCCGAGTAAGGGATCTGTTTGCCAGCGCCAAAAAGAACTGCCCGTGTATCGTATTCATCGATGAGATCGACGCGGTGGCGAGACGCCGCGGTACCGGTATGGGCGGCGGACACGACGAGCGGGAGCAGACGTTGAATCAGCTTCTGGTAGAGATGGACGGCTTTGGAGCCAACGAGGGCATCATTGTCATGGCCGCGACAAACCGGGTGGATATTCTGGATCCTGCCATCATGCGTCCTGGACGTTTTGACCGGAAGATCGCGGTCAGCAGGCCGGATGTAAAAGGCCGGGAAGAGATTCTGAAGGTACATGCCAAGAACAAGCCGCTGGGCGACGATGTGGATCTTCATCAGATCGCTCAGACTACGGCGGGATTTACCGGAGCCGACCTTGAAAATCTTCTGAATGAAGCGGCGATCTACGCGGCAAAAGGAAGCCGCGCGTACATGATTCAGGAGGATATCCGCAAAGCGTTTATAAAAGTCGGAATCGGAGCGGAAAAGAAGAGCCGTGTTATATCTGAAAAGGAAAAGAGGATTACTGCGTATCACGAGTCCGGCCACGCGATCCTGTTCCATGTGCTTCCGGACGTGGGGCCGGTATATACAGTATCCATTATTCCCACCGGTGTGGGCGCGGCAGGATATACCATGCCTCTTCCGGAGAGGGACGACATGTTCAATACCAAAGGAAAGATGCTGCAGAATATTATCGTGGACCTGGGCGGACGCGTAGCGGAAGAACTGGTCTTCGACGATATTACTACAGGCGCGTCTCAGGATATCAAGCAGGCGACCTCTATTGCCCGGTCAATGGTTACAAAATACGGTATGTCTGAGAAAATCGGTCTGATCAATTACGGCAGCGATGATGAGGAAGTCTTCATCGGCCGGGATCTGGCGCATACAAGAAGCTATGGCGAGCAGGTGGCCGGTCAGATTGATGAAGAAGTAAAGCGGATTGTGGACGAGTGCTATGCCAAAGCCAGAGAACTGATCAATGCCAACAGGAAGGTGCTGGATGCCTGCGCGGAGCTCCTGCTTGAAAAAGAGAAGATTACCAGGGATGAGTTTGAAGCTTTGTTTGTACAAAACACCTAAAAAGCAAGATGCATTTTTGTAAAGTTTGTGCACACTTCAAGGGACAGCTATGCTATTATAATTAACGTAAAAACCCCCAATACATTATATAGTTTTTGCTACACCCCATAAGAAATAAGAAATACCTTCTCCTAAAAAAGACAGCACAACCCCCGCTGTCTTTTTTACTATGCATTTTTAGGGAAAAGGGTTGTTTCCCGAGGGGATTTCATTGTATGATGTAAATGCAGAAAATGCAGAAAGGATGTCACATGGACGAAAAAGATATCGCAAAAGTAAAACGTGTGCAGCAGTATGCATTGAATATGAGACCCATCATGAATAAAGAGGCGCTGTTCAGCGACGAGACGGAAAATTACCGGACTCCGTTTGAACCGGAGGTAGGGGATCGGGTAACGATTAAATTCCGGACCGCCCGGGACAACGTGGATTATGTGTTTATTATCTGCGGAAGCCGCAAAGTTCTGATGCAGAAGGCCTATACAAAGGGTGCTTTTGATTATTATACGTATACGACGGATCCTTTGAAAGAAGGAACGCTGCATTATTATTTTGAAATTTATACGGGAAAGCAGAGATGCTTTTATAATGAACTGGGAGTGTCCAAAGATTTGCAGGAAGTGTATTCTTTCGGTATTGTTCCCGGTTTTAAAACGCCGGACTGGGCGAAGGGAGCCATCATGTACCAGATCTTCACCGACCGGTTCTGCAACGGAGATCCCTCCAACGATGTGCTGGACCGGGAATACATCTATATTAACGAGGGTGTGCAGCGGGTGACGGACTGGGAAAAGACACCGGATTATATGGATGTACGTTCTTTTTACGGAGGGGATATTCAGGGAATCTGGGATAAGCTGGATTATCTTCAGGATCTGGGAGTGGATGTGCTCTACCTGAATCCGATCTTTGTATCGCCGTCCAATCATAAATATGACAGCCAGGATTATGACTATATTGACCCGCATCTGGGAGTGATTGCAGAAGACGGCGGGGAGTGTCTTCCGGAGTGGGACAACAACAACAGCCACGCCACCAGATACATTCAGCGCGTGGTCAACAAGAAGAACCTGGAAGCCAGCAATGATTTTTTTGCAAGATTTGTGGAGGAGGTACATCGCAGGGGGATGAAAATTATCCTGGACGGTGTGTTCAATCACTGCGGTTCCTTCAATAAATGGCTGGATCGGGAGCTTTTGTATGAACACGCGGAAGGCTATGAAAAAGGAGCCTATATCTCCGCGGACAGTCCGTACAGGTCTTTCTTCCGGTTTAACAATGAGCATGACTGGCCGTATAATGAATTTTATGAGGGCTGGTGGGGACATGATACGCTGCCCAAACTGAACTATGAAGAGTCGCCTCAGCTGGTGGAGTATATCCTGGGCGTGGCAAAGAAATGGCTGCTTCCGCCGTACAATGTGGACGGCTGGAGACTGGACGTGGCCGCGGATCTGGGATTCAGCGAAGAATATAATCATGAATTCTGGAGAAAGTTCCGCAAAGCGGTCAAAGAAGTCAACCCGGACGCGCTGATTCTGGCGGAGTATTATGGAAATGCGAAAAAATGGCTGTTGGGAGATCAGTGGGATACCATCATGAACTATGATGCGTTCATGGAACCGGTGACCTGGTTCCTGACCGGTATGGAAAAGCACAGCGACGACTACCGGGAAGATATGTACGGCAACGCCGAGGCGTTCGTGCGGGCCATGATCTACCAGATGGCGAATTTCTACGGGCCGTCGCTGCAGACTTCTATGAATGAATTGTCCAATCACGACCATTCCAGGTTTCTGACGCGCACGAACCATAAAGTAGGTCGTATCCACACGCTGGGAGCAGACGCGGCCAGCCAGAATGTGAATAAGGGAGTCTTGCGGGAAGCTGTAGCGATCCAGATGACCTGGGTAGGAGCGCCGACCATTTATTATGGAGACGAAGCCGGCGTATGCGGATTTACAGATCCGGATAACAGACGGACATATCCGTGGGGAAAAGAGGATCAGGAACTGCTTTCTTTCCACAAAGAGGCGATTCATATCCGCAAGAGCAACCCGGTGCTGACTCACGGTTCCACCCGATTCCTGGCGGCGGATTATCAGTTCCTCAGCTATGGCCGTTTCAGTGAAGAAGACCAGATCATTGTGGTGGTCAATAACGGGCAGGAAGAAAAAGAAATAAATCTGCCGGTATGGCGTGCGGAGGTCCCCAAAGAGGCGGTTATGGAGCGCCTGATGCTGACTCTCGAAAACGGATTCAGCACAGTGGGAGAAATCTACGAAGTGAAGAAAGGAATTCTCTACCTGAAGGTGCCGCCGATTTGTTCCATGATCTTAAGAACAATAAAGAATAAATAAAGGGTATATATGACAGGGAGTTCACGGACGGACTCCCTGTTTGAACGAAAGAAATACGGGGATAGAACATATGAATAAGCAGGAGTTTCGATGCGGGCTGAAAGACGGGGCGCCCATTGCGGCAGGGTACTTGTCGGTCAGTTTCAGCTTCGGCATCATGGTGCTGGGCGGGGGCTTAAGCATCTTTCAGGGAGCGCTGATGAGTCTGACCAATATGACCAGCGCGGGACAGTTTGCGGGGCTGCAGGTCATCATAGCGGGGGGCACGCTTCTGGAGATGGCGGTGACCCAGTTCATTATCAATCTGAGATACGCGCTGATGAGTCTGTCGCTCTCGCAGAAGCTGTCAGATGCGGTGACGTTCCGGGAACGGCTGGTCATCGCGTTCGCGAATACTGATGAGATCTTTGCGGTGGCCGTAGGACGGGGAAAAAGCCTGACGTTTTCCTATATGCTGGGACTTCAGCTTCTTCCGGTCTTAGGGTGGACGTCCGGCACGGTTCTGGGAGCTGCGGCTTCCGGGCTCATGCCGCCGGCTCTTGGCAGCGCCCTGAATGTGGCGCTGTACGGGATGTTCATCGCGGTGGTGGCGCCAAATGCCCGAAAATCCCGGGCGGTGTTGTTTGCGGCGGCGTTGGCGGCAGCGATTAGCTGTATGATTTATTATGTGCCGGCCTTGTCGGGAATCTCGTCGGGCACGGCGATCATTCTCTCTACAGTGGCGGCTTCCGCCGCGGCGGCATTTCTGTTCCCGGTGCGGGAGGAAGGAGAAACGGAAGCATGATCTATCTTTATATATTAGTAATGGCAGCAGTGACTTATCTGATCCGGGCAGTGCCGCTTACGGTTTTTCAGAAAAAGATAGAAAACAGGTATATTCGGTCGTTCCTCTATTACGTGCCATATACCTGCCTGACAGCCATGACGGTTCCCGGTATTTTTTACGCTACGCGAAGTCCCGTAAGCGCGGCGGCAGGAGCCCTTGCGGCGGCAGGGCTGGCGTTCCGGGGCAAAGGGTTGGTGACGGTGGCGGCGGGGGCGTGCGCCGCGGTATTCGTTGCGGAGCGGATCCTGATATAGTTGATTTTTTTAGTAAAATTAACCTAAAATATCTTTGAAATCTATAGTCAGTCAGGTTATAATAGACCTAAGACAAGCTTATATCAGGAGGGGAAACTTATGAGCGATGTGAAAAATACGATAGTAAACGGTAGAGCAGTTCTTGGAATTGAATTTGGATCTACCAGAATCAAGGCGGTGCTGATCGATGAAAACAACACACCGATCGCGTCCGGCGCCCATGATTGGGAGAACCGTCTGGAGAACGGGATCTGGACTTATTCGCTGGAGGATATCTGGACGGGACTTCAGGATTGTTATCGGAAGATGACTGAAGATGTGCAGGCGCAGTACGGAGTAAAGGTGGAGAAGTTGGGAGCGATCGGCTTCAGCGCCATGATGCATGGGTATCTGGCATTCAATAAGGATGGAGAGCTGCTGGTTCCGTTCCGCACCTGGAGAAATACGATCACGCAGGAAGCGTCAGAAGCGCTTACGGAAGCGTTCCAGTTCCATATTCCGCAGAGGTGGAGCATCGCGCATCTGTACCAGGCTATACTGAATGGAGAGGATCATGTAAAGGATGTGGATTTCTTCACAACGCTGGACGGATATATCCACTGGCAGCTGACCGGAGAAAAGGTTCTGGGAGTGGGAAGCGCATCCGGTATGTTCCCCGTTGATTCTGATACAAAAGATTATTATACTTCCATGATTGAAAAATTTGACGAAATGGCAGCGGCCAAGGGAATGCCCTGGAAGGTGGAAAATCTTCTTCCGAAGGTGCTTCTGGCAGGAGACAACGCCGGGGTGCTGACTGCGGAAGGTGCGAAGAGGCTGGATCCTACCGGAACACTGCAGCCGGGCTGCCCGCTCTGCCCGCCGGAAGGCGACGCAGGTACGGGAATGGCCGCCACGAACAGCGTGAAGCAGCGCACCGGAAATGTGTCTGCCGGTACTTCTGTATTTGCCATGATCGTTCTGGAAAAAGCGCTGAAAGAAGTGCATGAAGAGATCGATATGGTGACCACGCCCAGCGGCGACGCGGTAGCCATGGTACACTGCAACAACTGTACTTCAGATCTGAACGCGTGGGTGAATGTTTTCAAAGAATTTGCGGAAAGCTTTGGAATGGAAGTGGATATGAACAAGCTTTTCGGTACATTATATAATAAGGCCCTGGAAGGCGACAAGGATTGCGGCGGACTTCTGGCTTACAACTACTTCTCCGGAGAGCATATTACCGGATTTGAAGAAGGCCGTCCGATGTTTGTGCGTACACCGGACAGCAAGTTCAATCTTGCCAACTTCATGCGCGCGAACCTGTATACCTCCCTGGGAGCGCTGAAGGTCGGTCTGGACATCCTTCTGAAAGAAGAGGGAGTGGCAGTGGACCGCATCACCGGGCATGGAGGACTCTTCAAGACCAAAGGAGTGGGACAGAAGATCCTGGCAGGCGCTATGGACGCTACGGTATCCGTCATGAAGACGGCCGGTGAAGGAGGAGCATGGGGTATTGCCCTGTTGGCTTCCTATATGATTCAGAAAGAAGAAGGCGAGAGTCTGGCAGATTATCTGCAGAACAAAGTCTTTGGCGGAGACGAAGGCGAGAAGATGGATCCGGATCCGGAAGATGTAAAGGGATTCGATGAATTCATCAAACGCTACAAAGCGGGATTCCCCATTGAGAGAGCGGCGATCGACGCGCTGAAATAAGAGATACCAATGATATGGAGCTGTCGCAGAATGTTTGGAAAAACGGGCGGCAGCTCTGTTTTTATATATTGGCCGATGCTTTTGGAAAGGAGATTGGGTTCATGGAGAAAATCAAGGCGGCGGTAATGTTTCCGCTGGACCGTATGCAGAGGGAGGCGCTGGAGGAAGCCGGAGCAGAGCGCTGCGAATGGCGGTATATAGACGATACAATGACGCGGGAGGCGCGGCTGGATGTTCTGAGAGAGGCAGAAATCGTGATGGGTCAGCCCGGCCTGCGGGAGATTCGTCAGTGCCCGCGTCTCAAGTGGATCCAGATGGGCTGGGCCGGAACCGATATTTATACGTCCAGGGACGGATTTCCCAGGGAGATTCTTCTTACGAATGCCAGAGGATGTTTTCAGGTGGTGATCGCGGAGTATGTCATGGCCGTTGTGCTGAGTCTGTGCCGGCGCCTGAAGATATATGCCGGACAGCAGAGCGAAGGATTATGGAATCCGCTGGGAGAGGAAACTCTGCTCTACGGAAAGCGGGCCCTGATCCTGGGAGCAGGGGATATCGGCACCGGAGTTGCAAAGCGCCTGAACGCGTTCGGTGTCCATGTGACCGGAATGCGCAGAACAGACCGCAATTATCCGGACTGTTATGACGCTATGATTACGACAGACGCGTTGGACCGGGAGCTTCCGCTGGCGGACATTGTCATCGGCTGCCTGCCGGAGACGCCGGAGACAAAGGGACTGCTGGATATCCGCCGGCTCTGCATGATGGGACCGGACGCGTTTCTGATCAATGTGGGGCGGGGCAGCCTGATCCGTACAGATGAACTGGTAGAGGTGCTGGAAGCAGGTCATCTGGGCGGCGTGGCGCTGGACGTGACAGACCCGGAGCCGCTGCCTGCGGATCACCCTCTGTGGAAGATGGACAAGGTCATCCTGACGCCCCATATCGCAGGACAGAGTTTCGGTTATTCCAAAGATACAGAGAACCGGGTAGTACAGATTTGCTGCCAGAATCTGGAGCGGTATCTGAACGGCAGAGAACTGCTGAATAAAGTTGATTTTGATACGGGTTATGTATCAGAATGAGAATATTTCTAAAAAGGGGAGAGAAAAAGTGCTTGCATTTTTTTCCCCTTATATGACATACTGCGGCCCGTGGTTAGTAATAACTAATTTTTGCGAGGAGGTTTCTTTTATGAAAAAACGGTCGATGACCCTGATTCTGGGATCTGCTTTCTTCGGAATGATTGTGCTGGTGGAAGGACAGATGATCGTGGAACATGTGTTTTCTTACACGGTTCCTGTAAGTGTGTTTATCACCGTGGGTGGAGGGATCTATTTCCTCTATCTCCTTTTGACAAACAGGAGGGTATAGTATGCGTATCACAGAACTGACAAAAAAATATGACGGAAAGACAGTGGTGGACGGCGTTACGTTCGAGATTCCGAAGGGAAAGGTACTGTCTCTCATCGGACCGAACGGAGCAGGAAAATCCACCGTCATGGGGATCATATCCCGGTTAATCGCCAGGGACGGAGGTCAGGTGTTTTTTAACGGAACGGATATTGTGAAGTGGAAAAGCAAGGATCTGTCCAGGAGACTGGCCATCCTGACTCAGAATAATGCCGTACAGATGAAACTGACAGTGAGAGAACTGGTCTCTTTCGGGCATTTTCCGTACTCTGGAAATCACAGAACAGAGGAAGACGAAGAAATGATCGACAAGGCGATTGCGTATATGGAACTTCAGGAGATCCAGGATCAGTTCATTGACGAACTTTCCGGGGGACAGCGTCAGAGGGCGTTCATCGCCATGGTGATTGCCCAGGATACGGAATACATTCTGCTGGACGAACCCACGAACAACCTGGATATCTATCATGCCACCGACATGATGAAGATGGTCTGCAGACTCTGCGATGAACTGGGGAAGACAGTGATTCTGGTATTGCACGAGATCAATTACGCTGTGTTTTACTCGGACTGTATCTGCGCGTTTGTGGATGGGAAGATCGCCAAATTCAGGACTGTGAAGGAGGTGATGACCAAAGAAACCTTATCTGAGATTTATAAAGTTGATTTTGAAATCCTTGAGATTTCAGGGAAACCGTTGACCATTTATTATTAAAGAGGCCAGAGGGAAGGACTTTGGTATTTACAGGAGGAAATACAGCGCAGGAAACGATCATGGTGGAAAGTCTGAACGGGAACCAGGAGACGGCAGAGGTAGAAGTCCCTTATGATCCGGAGAGAATCGCGATCCTGGATATGGCGTGCGATCCGGATGTGATCTTTATCGGAGGGCAGCTTTTGCGGAGGGAAAAACTGCCATTATAGGACTTTGCACCAGCGGAAGCTTCAACGTACTGGGAAATGACGGCCGCTGCTCGCTGATCGGAAAAGAGATCGGGTTCGAAAATGTGGGAGTCGATGCGGAGGTTGAGACTTCCATCCATGGAAATGAGGCGTCCTTTGAGTTTGTCGTAGAGAAGAATCCGGAATATATCTTCGTTTTGGACAGAGATGCGGCAATCGCTGCGGAAGGGGCACAGCTGGCGCAGGAGATCATGGAGAATGAACTGTGCGAGCACGACGCATCTGGCATCACTTCTGAATCGGCTGTGAATAGTAACAAATTTTTTTCAAAAAAATAAAAAAAAGCGCTTGACAATTTAGAAAGCCCATAGTAGAATACTCATTGTTGCGAAACGGAGCTGTTTCCGACACGCATTCGTAAACAACCCGAAAGGGTTTTTACATATATGCGGGTGTAGTTCAATGGTAGAACACTAGCCTTCCAAGCTAGATACGTGGGTTCGATTCCCATCACCCGCTTAAACACCCGAAAGGGTTTTATATATATGCACGAGTGGCTCAGTGGTGGAGTATCGCCTTGCCAAGGCGAGGGTCGCGGGTTCGAATCCCGTCTCGTGCTTCTAAAAAGTCCCGAAAATACGGGACTTTTTCATTTGTGTTGCATTTCATGTTGCATGATATTCTCAAAGTAGTTGTCTATGATATCATCATACCTCTCTCGATCCTCTGAAAATGTCTGCATATACACATCTTTCATCACTCGATCAGAAGCCCATCCTCCGCGCTCCTGGGCGTATTTATCCGGTATTCTCAGCGCAGCCATAACGGAGGCATTGATATGTCTTAGATCGTGGAATGTTATGTGCTGCATCCCATTCTCGTCCTGTATCCGGATCCACCGGTGATACAATGCTCTCCCGCTCATCGGGACGAGTACATCACCGTCAACCTTGTCGATCAGACCTTTAATATATTCCGGTATCCTGTGTCTTCGTTTTCGTGTAGGTGTCTTTGCATCTTTCTTCGTGATCGCAACTCCATTTACATCCACCGTGACCTCTTCGATGGTTATGTAATCTCCGTGTATGGATTTTGATTTTGTCAGGCCACGGATCTCTGACATAGAAAATGAAAGCCATGCGGCCAGAAGTACAGGAAGCTCTATGTCAGTTCCATTGACGATCTCAAAGACCTTGCTTACTGATGGCAGTTCAACAGTCCTCTTCTGCGCCTTGGGAAGCTCTATGTCATCCAAATACAGTCCCTTGCAATATTTCCCCAGTACCGCAGTCAAAAGCCCGTATTCGTTTCTCAGGCGCTTTGCAGAGAGTGTCTTTTTGGTGCGGCTTATAGTTCTCCGAGCCTCATTATTGACAGCTTCCTGGATGATATCTTCATCTATGTCTTTAAGCTGCATCTGCATCAGATCCTGGAATCCGTTTTTCTGGATGCAACGGTAATCCTGTATAGTGGTTGGAGATCTCCCTAAAAGTTTCCGTGAGTCAATGTACATGTCAATGGCCTGATGCAGAGTAAGATCTTCATACTGCTTCTTTTTATCTCTCTTCGACTTCTCTTTGTTTGCAGCCCATTCCGCGGCATCTGCTTCACATTTCCGTTTTCCTTGTGTAGATGTGTCAGAATTTGTAAATGATTTATAGATTCTCTTTTCCTTCTTCGTTCCGTCCGGTTGCATGATTGTTTCAGTATGACTGTACACCAAACACCTCCAGCTCCCGGAAGGTAACTTCTTCGCTTTTGCCATCGTACATCCTCCTTTGAATGCAATTAAATGCAATTTCGTTGCAATTTTTGGTACAAAAATAACAGCCAGCGCGAACTCATGTTCCGCTTGCGGGCTGTCTCCAGAGGTGATACAATAACTTTGATATGTGGGGTATCTCTCTGGAGATATCTGTGACCGTCCTGGTGTTGGCGCACTGGGGCGGTTTTTTAGTGACAATCTAAACAGGGTTCATATCCGTTTGCTTCAGCAGCATCAATGTTGTAAATCCAAAAGTCACTTCCAGTTTGCCAATGGTAGCAATTGTATGTATGATATTTTTCCCCTGACACGGTAACAATTCCTGCGTACTGGTCAAAAAAGTTACATTGTTCCCATAGGTCATAGTTTTCTGAAAGCATTCTGGTATTAAGATCTTCACTTTCCTCTAATTCCTTGCGAAGTTCATCCACGTTGACTTCCCATGCAGAGTTTTGCTCTTGAAGATTAAAGATCTCTTCATCCATTTCTGCTATTGTTTCATTGGCTACTTCCAGTTCATCTTTCAAATCAGAATTTTCTGATTGCAAAGTTATAATCCAAGGTACACATATTATGATAATGAGTAGCATATAACCTGAATATTTTGCGAATGGATTGTTGTTTTTGCTACTTTCCGCTGTTCCATCAAACATTTTATTCCCCCATTATTTTTAGTACACTCCATCATAAAGCCACTTCTTCTCTTCACTCTTCTGGATTGTATCTGAACCGGAAAAAGAAGAAATGAACTTCATGTCGTTTTCGTATTCTTCTATTTGTTTTCTGAGTTTCCTTCGGTCTTTCCGTATCCGTTTAAGGATATTTTCCAGCACATCCTCTGATCCCTTTTTCGCTTTTGATGAAACAACAGGAACGGCGAGATTATGCGCGGCATGCTCAATCCTCTGCACATCCTTTCTTTGGAAATCCTGATTCTGGATGTGCTTCATGGCGTGCTCATAAGCTGCCGCCTGTTGTTCCACTGAGTGTTTGGCGTTAATCATGATAGTAAATGACCCGTCTTCGTTTGGAACAACCATCTCTTTCTTTAAGTTTGGAAAATCCAGAAGGACGACATTAACATCCGGTGTCGTCATCGGACCCACGCTCCTTCCTTTTCAGAGCCAGTGCCATATTATGTAGTGCCCGGAGGTCTTCCGGATCAGAGTCCCTTGTTGCATCGAAAAGTGCACGAAGCTCTTTATTTTCAAATATTTCTTGTGCTACCTTAGCGGTTTCCTCGTTGAAATAATAACCGGCTTCATTGCTTTTTTCTTCGCCAGTTGTCAAGTATTCGAGTGAGACATTGAAGAAGGAAGCAATCTTATTTAACCGTTCATTACTAGGTTTCACATTATCTATTTTGGATAGATAGCCCTTAGAGATCCCTAATTCTTTTTCTAATTTATTCACAGAGATTCCGTTCAGTTTGCACAAGTGTTTGATTCTGTCATATATCATTTTACCCTCCGAATAAAATTCTGAATAAAAACCGCAATTAGGTATTGACATTCTGAATTTATTCGGTATAATAAAAACAAGTTCTGAATTAAAGCCGCAAATAAAAGCAGAATGTTGGTGAATCTATTCAGTTTTGTCTGACAACTTAACTATAGAATAAAACACTCAATCTGTCAATAGAAAAGGTGAAAATAATCAGAACCAGATCAGAAACCGCGTTATAAAAACTTTCAGCGGAGGCAACCCTCAAAATGTGGCGCGGGGCGGAACAGAAAATCTTTCATCGAAGACCCTCCTTTCCGCCTCATAACACGAGGCAAGATCATTATAACGCGGCATCTGATTAAATTCAACGCAAATGGGAGGTGGTTATTTGGTTTTTGAAAATGTGAAAACGGAGGCTGACAAAAAGGGGATGTCCCTTAATGCGCTGGAAAAAGCAGCAGGATTATCCAAAGGGACGATCGCAAAATGGAGGACGGCAAGTCCAACGATAAAAAGCCTTATGTCAGTTGCCAGTGTTCTTAAAGTGAATCTCGAAGATTTAACGAAAGGTGAAAGTGGTGAACGGAATGATTAAAGGTGCAAAAACAATAGCGGAATATGCTATCCGGTCATATTTGGAAAACAAATTCCAGATGGAAAAATTCCGCTTGCAGGTGGATGGGAATAATGCGGTGCTGGTCGATATGAACGGGGACACGCTGAGGCTGAGGTATGACAGCGAAAGGCGCTCTGTATCCATCGTAGAGTAGGAAGAAGGGAGTGAACAGGATGCCAAGATTACAGCCGAGTCTTGATGAAATGCGTGACAGAGAATCCCGGGCGGTTATGGCAGACGGGCAGGCCCGGAAAGCATACAACGATGAGGAAATGGGAAAATTTTTGGCGATTACTCGTCCGACATACCAGAAGCGCCGGCGGCAGCCGGATACCTTTACCATGAGGGAATTCCGGGCAATGGTTCGGGTCCTTGGATTAAGTGATGAGGAAATTGTCCGATTTATAAGGGGTAAACGGAAATGAGAAAAGCAGATCTGAAAGATGGAATGATATGTGAATTGCGGAATAATATCCGGGGTATATGGTTGAATGGAAGAGTAAGGACTGTTAAGAGATGGTTCAGCGATATCCGGGAGGATCTTACGAATGGCATAACCCCCAATTTTGACATCGTGAGGGTTTATGAAGCGTCTGACATTGGGTGTATAGAATATATGCTTTACGATGTTGGGAAGCTGATTTGGGAGAGGCCGGCGATACCTATTGATGATGGGAAGGAAGAAGAGCCTATTGTTATAATGACAGTCAATAAGTTGATGCATAAATTGCGTAAGGATGGAAAAGAACCAACGTATATTTATGAGAATTATTCTGCTCTGAGAGACTTACTTCGCTCGCAAAAAGAATTTGATATTCAAACGCAGGGAATCAATAAACTGATGGAGATCGTTTTTAAGAGAACCTGCTATGCAAGATCGCTTGCTGGATATTTCGCAGGGCTTTACGAAAGCGGATACATCACAGAGTCAGAGTATCAGCAGGTGGCAATTGATGCGGGAGTGGTGAGATATGTATAAAGTCGTATGTGCCCTTCTCGTTGGAGGCGTGTTCCTTTGCTCAGCAGATAATGTCGCGGTAGTTGGTGTTGGAGTGGTTATGCTGACAGTGGGAATGATACTGGCAAAAAAGTGGAGGTTATAACGTGGAAAGGCGCCCATTGACATTTCAGGAACATCAGAATCTGGCGTGCCGGATTCGCTCAGAACTTCAAAGACAGTGCCTGAGCATAGCGGATCTGGCAGATATGACTGGATACAGTAAGCGAAGTATATATCGGCTTTTGGATCCGATCCAGACGGTAAGCTGGGATCTGACATATGAAGTGTTTAGGGTACTTGAAATGGAGGACTTATGATACATATCGTTGGTAATTATTATGTCGGCGCAGATGAGCTTTGCTATACCGTCTATCAGAAAAGGAAAGCTGTTCGTGACGGAGAACAGACCGAAGTAGTGAAGCCGATTCATTATTTCGGGACATTTGATAAAGCCGTTATGGATGCGGTGGAGCTTTACAGAAGGCGGAAACTGGCTGACCTGGACGGAGAGTTAAAAGAAGCCATAGAGTCCCTTAAAACGGTAAATAACGAGTTGAGAGACCTTTTACAGGTGGTGGGCGAATGAGATTTTTCAAGGATAATAAGTGGGTGTTTCTGGCGCTTCCAGGTGCAGCACTTATATGGACCATATGGAGGATTATTTCATGCATGTAACAAAAATCAAAATCAAAAATCTTTATGGAATTAAAGAATATGAATCAGATGGCGGCTCCAGAGAGCTGACCGGCGAGAATGGGACCGGAAAATCTTCCGTCATTGACGCGATCAAATATGCTCTGACCAATAAGTCCGACCGGAAATATATTGTCCGGAACGGGGAGACGGAAGGGGAAATCCTGATTGAGACGGATACTGGCCTGAGAATTAACCGGAAAGCCAGGACGAACCAGGCGGATTATAAATCCGTAAAGCAGAACGGGCGGGAGGTCGGAAGCCCGGAAAGCTTTCTTCGTGACATTTTTTCTCCGCTGCAGCTCTCCCCGGTGGAATTTCTGGAAAAAACGGAGAAGGAACAGAACGCGATTATCCTGGACATGATCAATTATGACTGGGACTTGAATACGATCCGGGAATGGTTTGGCGAACTGCCGGCGTGGGTCTCCTATGACCAGAATATCCTTTCCGTATTGAATGACATCCAGTCGGAAAAGGGGAAGTATTTTCTGGACAGGCAGGATATCAACCGGTATATCCGGAATAAGAGAGCCTTTATTGAAGATATTGCTTCTACGATCCCGGCTGGATACCAGGCAGAGAAATGGGAGAATGAAGATCTGGGAGGTCTTTACCGCGAGATCGAACGGATCCGGAAGCAGAATGAAGAAATAGAGAAAGCGCGCCGGGTTGTAGAGGATCAGGACAAAAAAGTGAGGTCGTTTGAAGCGGAAAAAGAGATTGCCCTTGCCGCTCTTGACAGAGAACTTTCTGCGGAGCGTGAACGGCTGGTAAAGGAGACAGAACGACTCCAGGCGCAGCTGAAAGAGAATCAGCAGAACATTGCCGCTCTTGGCGAAAAGAAGGCTAGCCGGGAAGAAGTGATTTTGCAGAAATTCCGGGCAGATGTGGCTGGATATGAAGCAAAGGTAGAGGAATACCGGGAACTGGCCGGGAAAGAGACGGAGGACTTTTCAGCGCTCCAGGAACAGGCTGCCCACACCGAAGAAATGAAAGGGCACCTGCGGGAATACCGCCGGATGGTAAGTCTTCAGGAAGAAGTAGAGAGCCTGAAAGAAGAATCGGAAGACCTGACAAGAAAAATTGAGAAGGCCAGATCCTTGCCGGGTGAAATCTTGGAGACGGCGACGATCCCCATTAAGGGGCTGACAGTAAAAGATGGGATCCCGTTGATTAACGGTCTGCCGGTGAGCAACCTGTCCGACGGGGAGAAGCTGGATCTGTGCGTGGACGTGGCCGTACAGAATCAGACAGGTCTGCAGCTGGTGCTGATCGACGGAGTGGAAAAATTATCCTCAAAGATGAGGGAATCTCTTTATCAGAAATGCAAAGAAAAGGGGCTGCAGTTTATTGCCACCAGGACGACGGATGACGATGAACTGACAGTGATCACATTATAAGGAGGATGGATATGGAAAATGAGGTTATGACTCAGGATCAGGCATATGAAGTGGCAAGCCCATTTGGAAGTTCTGAGAATTTCCAGAAATTGTTTGATATCGGAAAGATGTTTGCCAGCTCCTCTCTGGTGCCGGACCGGTATAGAGGGAAGCCAATGGACTGTACGATCGCGGTGGATATGGCAAATCGGATGGGGGTAAGCCCTATGATGGTGATGCAGCAGCTTTATGTTGTGAAAGGGAATCCGCAGTGGAGTGGACAGGCATGCATGAGCCTGATCCGCGGCAGTTCGGAATATAAAAATGTACGGCCTGTCTACACGGGAAAGAAGGGTGAAGACTCCTGGGGCTGCTATATTGAGGCGGAAAAGAAAAAGACCGGGGAGATCGTAAAAGGGACAGAAGTTACGATTGCGATGGCAAAGGCAGAAGGATGGTATTCCAAGAAGGACAAATATGGCAATGAGACCTCGAAGTGGCAGACCATGCCGGAGCTGATGCTTGCATACCGCGCGGCGGCATTTTTTGCGAGGGTCTATATCCCGAATGCCCTGATGGGATGCGCCGTGGAAGGTGAGGCGGAAGATATTATGAAACGGGCGATCACGGCGGAAGACCCATTCAAGGAGGACGCGAAATGATTTTAACGGCGGAGAATTATTACAGCCAGGAGGCGAACAGGGAATACCTGAGCGTATCTCAGTATAAAGATTTCTGCGGATCTCTTGGGAAGATCCCTTGTGAAGCCCAGGCGCTTGCGAAACTGAACGGGGAATGGGAGATGGAGGAAACCACTTCTATGCTGGTGGGATCTTATGTAGATGCCCATTTTGAGGGAACATTGGATATTTTCCGCGCGAAGCATCCGGAGATCTTCACGAAAGGCGGTCAGCTTAAAGCGGAATATCGGAAGGCAGAAGAGATTATCAACAGAGTTGAGCGCGATGAGTATTTCATGAAATATATGTCAGGCCAGAAGCAGGTAATAATGACGGGGGAAATCGGCGGGGCGCCGTGGAAGATTAAGATTGACAGTTACCTTCCGGGAATCTGTATCGTAGACCTGAAGGTCATGAAAGCGATCCGTGAGACATTCTGGTGCCACGACGCGGGATATATGGATTTCGTCCAGTATTGGGGATATGACATCCAGGGGGCAGTTTATCAGGAGATTGTCCGGCAGAATACCGGAGAAAAACTCCCCTTCTACATAGCGGCGGCCAGCAAAGAGAAAGAACCGGATATTGAGATTATCCATATCGACGACACGCATCTGTTTGAGAAGCTGACAGAGGTAGAGAGCAACGCCGCGAAGATTGTCGCCTTGAAAGAAAACGATTACGAGCCGATCCGTTGTGAACGGTGTGATTACTGTAAGCACACGAAGATCTTAACCGCGCCGATCCACTACTCGGAGTTAATGACAGACATATGAAAAGTATTATCACGAAGTATACGAAAAACTGCATGATCTGCGGGAAACCAACGACAACGGAACATCATTTCCTGTTTGGAAAAGGTATCCGGTCTTTGGCGGACGAGGATGGGGTGAAAGGCCCGGTATGTGATGAACATCATAATATGGGCGAAATTACCAGGAGAATCCATGATAATTCGGCGGCGGAGGCGCTGTCAAAAATGGTGGGGCAGCTTGCCTGGGAAAAGAATCGAGTTGCCGCCGGAATGACAGAAGATGAGGCGCGCGAGGCGTTCCGGAAAAGATATGGGGTGAGTTATCTGTGAAGTTCAGAATTGAAGGACGATTCTGGAAGAATGAAAAGACCTTCCCCGGGTTGAATGATTATATTCATGAATTGGGACGAAATCCCAAGAGCGGAGCGCATATAAAGAAAAAGTACGAAAAGATAGCGTGTGACGCGTTGAGAGCCGTTTCAGGGCGCAAAAGATATGCGGGTAGAGTGACGTTCCATTATCGTTTTGCAGAGCCGTCAAGCGGCCAAAAAAGGGACCACATGAATGTATTTGCTTTCGCGGATAAGGTGATTGAAGATGCACTCCAGAAATGCGGAGTGATTCAGGATGATTCTCCGCGGTGGGTGGATGGAAGCAGGATCACACATGAATTTCTGTATACGGATGGAACACCGTGGATTGAAGTGGAGATTGAAGAAGTAAAATAAAGCAATTTTGACCGGTCAAATTTATATACAGTAACCCGAAAACCAATTCTTTAGGAAAGGAAATATCATGTTTGATATTAATTTAGATGATCTGGCGGGCGGTGAACTGGGAATCCAGTTCCAGGCAGCGGCGAAGAAGGTCATAGAAAATCTTCTGGACCCGAACACGCCATATAAGAATAAGCGAGGGATCACTATCAAGCTCACTTTCGAGCAGAATGAGCAGAGAAACGATGTGACCGTAGGCGTTCAGGTGGAGACGAAACTGTCCCCGCGTAGTCCGATCAAGACGCAGATGGCGATAGGAAAGGATCTGAGAACAAAAGAGCTCTTCGTGGAAGAGTATGGAAAAGGCATCCGCGGTCAGGTGCGGATGGAAGGCCTTCCAACGGATGAGAATGGGAATATCCTGATAGGAGAAAAAGCAGCAGATCCGGAAACGGGAGAAATCGTAGATTAAAGGAAAGATGAGGTAAAAAAATATGGCAGGAATTATCAAAGAAGCATTGCAGTGGATCGTGGAGTCTCAGAAGCCGAAGATCATTAAGGATGGGGATTGGAGTTATACCAGTGAAAACCTTCAGAGACTGGATGAAGAATTGAGGGCGGACCCGATAGGTATGTCGACGCTTTCCGGTCTGGTGGATTACATCAAATCAAAAGTAGATGTTTTGGATGATAAGATGCTGATCCATGTAGTGTCTCCAACGGAAGTCCAGCTTATTTCTCCGCTGGATTTGGACAGGGAGAGGGAGTGCCTGGTGAAAGTCAGAGCGGAACTGCCGGAGATTACATATGGAAGATTTTTGAATACGGAACCGTTCCTGATCAGTATTCGCGCCAACTTCGTCCAGAATGAAGGCTCAGAGGCGGTTCTCCGGTTCGCAGGAACGATTGAGAGCGGCACGCTGGCTGCATACAGTGACGACGGTATTTCTCAGTCTGCAACGGTTAAGAAAGGTATTGCTGGTAAAGAGAGTGCATTGGTTCCGAATCCGGTGAAGCTGAGGCCGTATCGTACCTTCATTGAAGTGCAGCAGCCGGAATCTGAATTTATATTCCGGATGAAGGACTACGACGGGGAAATTGGCTGCGCCATCTTTGAAGCAGACGGCGGAGCGTGGAAACGAGAAGCCATGAAGAACATCAAAGAGTATCTGGAGTTCGAGCTGGCAGATCTGGCGCCGCAGTTTACGGTGATTTCATAAAAAGTGTATGCGCCCTGCCGGTGGTGGGGCGCAGAAAGGAAGAACATGAACAAAGTAATCTTAATGGGTCGCCTAACCAGAGATCCGGACGTTCGTTACTCCAATGGAGAGAACGCAACGGCAGTGGCAAGGTTTTCCCTGGCGGTAGACCGTCGATTTAAGCGGGACGGAGATCAGAAGGCAGACTTTATTAGTTGTGTGGCATTCGGGAAAAACGCGGAATTCATCGAGAAATACTTCCGTCAGGGAATGCGCGTGACGATCTGCGGACGTATCCAGACCGGCAGCTATACGAACCGTGACGGACAGAAAGTGTACACTACAGACGTGGTTGTGGAAGAGCAGGAGTTTGCGGAGAGTAAAAAGGCTTCCGAGGGAAACCGTGATGCGGGTCCAGCACCGAATAATGCTCCTGGAGGCGATGGATTTATGAATATACCGGACGGTATAGATGAAGAGCTGCCATTCAATTAACAGGAGGATGAGCATATGCAAAAATTATTGCCGTCAGAACAGATCGCGGAGTTTCTGGATTTTTTACAGGAGTGTCAGTCCATATATAAAACCAATATTCAAGAGGTTTGGAAGTACGATAAACGCCAGCAGGATCAACTTCATGATCTGGAGTTTGCGATGGATTATAAAGAACGGTGCCGGATAGGGACCAGGGTGCATAATGAACGGCTCGCGCGGCGCGCTTGCAAGGATCAGGCTGAAATGACAGAAGAGATTGCAAAGTTCTGCTCGGATAAACAGAATAAGCAGTTCTTGGACAAGTTGAAAGGGCTTGTAGAGCGTCAGCGGCGGGCGGAGGAGTATCTGACAGGGGAACGGCATTATAACAGGAGAGGCGGTGACGCGGAATGTTGATTATAGAAGATAAAGGGCAGCAGGCGGGAAAGCATGAAATGAAACACCGTTGGTTTGACTGGCATGAGGTAGAACTGCTGCAGGCTCCGCTTCCAGTCGGAGACTATGTACTGGCAGATGATAAGGTGCTGGACGTGATCCAGAGAAAGACCCGGCGGAGTCTGGAACTGAAAAAAATGGACTTTCTCGGAAGCTATAAAATCGCCGTCGACACCAAACGGGACATGCAGGAAATCACAGGGAACATCTGTGGGAAACAGCATCCGAGATTCCGGGACGAGTGCATTCTGGCGCAGAATAACGGCATCAAACTGTATGTCTTGATCGAAAATACAGATCAGATCACCTGCCTTTCCGATGTGGTGAGATGGAAGAACCCGCGGATGGCACGCTATGAAAAGATCAAACGCATGCACAGCATCGGGAAATGGCGGAATGTGAAGCTGCCGAAGTCTACACCTACATCTGGAGAAATCTTGATGAAGGCTATGCAGACGATGCAGGAGAAGTATGGTGTGAAGTTCCTGTTCTGTCATCCGGAAGAAGCAGGAGCGCATATCATTCGATTATTGACATACCAGGAGGGCTGACATGGCAAGACCACAAAAGGTAGGACTTGACTACTTTGAGTTGGATTGCCACATGGATGAGAAAATAGAATTGATCGAAGCTGAGTTTGGGCTAAAGGGTTTTGCAGTGATCGTCAAGTTGTACCAGAGCATATATTCGGGATTTGGTTATTACTGTGAATGGACTCCCGAAATCTCCGTGCTGTGGGCGTATCGGCTCGGATGTACCCGCAGTGTGGACTGTCGGAATGTTGGCAGTGTGTGTGAAGAATGTGCGCTGCCCGGATTCCCCAATAACTTAATAAATGAGATCGTTGCAGCTTCGATCCGGAGGAACATTTTTTCAGGAGAACTTTTCAAGAAATATCGGATTCTTACCTCATCTGGAATCCAGAAAAGATATTTGAACGCAGTGTCCAGGCGCGAAAGGGTAGAACTGAAAAAAGAGTACCTCTTAATTAGTGTTGGCAAAAATCTTCAAAATGTAGTCATAAACTCAGTTAATGATAGCAGAAACTCAAAAAATGAATACGAAAATACGCAGAGTAAAGAAGAGAAGAGTAGAGAAGAGAATTATATATCACGCACTCCAACGGAGCGCGATGCAGATTCCCTGGAAGAATTCTTTGAGTCCATCTGGAAATTGTATCCCATCAAAAAGGGGAAGGGACAGGTGTCAAAGACCAAGAAACAAAAACTCCAGCGGATTGGGTATGACCAGATTAAGCGCTGTGTGGAACGGTTCGTAAAGGATATGGAGTCGGAGCATCGCGATAAGAAGTATTGGATGCATGGAAGCACGTTTTTTAATTCCGGCTATGTGGATTATCTGGATAAGAATTATGATTCTGAAATTCCTGAGAAGGAACCAGAGATTCCGGAAGAGGAAGAAGAATTGGTAGGTGATGACTGGTGAAAATTTATGAATTCCGGGAAGCGGATGCGTTCGCGTTTGCGCGACATGTGGGAGCGGAAACCAAAGTGCAGGGAGGGGAACTATTCTTCAAGATTTGTCCGTATTGCCGCCCCAGACCTACACATGGGAATACGCGAACATTTTCCATCAACCTTCAGACAGGGCAGTTTAAGTGTCTGCGGGCATCCTGCGGAGTGTCCGGGAACATGATCACCCTGAGCCGGGATTTTGATTTCTCCCTGGGGAATGAGGCGGATGAATATTACCGGCCGCGCAGGAAGTACCGGAAGCTGAAAACGCCGAAGGAGCCGATCCGGCCGAAGGAATCGGCGGTGAGATACCTGGAGGGCCGCGGCATCCCGGCAGAGATCGCCCACCGGTATGAGATTACGACGCAGACGGACCATGATAACGTGTTGGTATTCCCGTTCTACGACGACCAGGGAAACCTGCAGTTCGTGAAGTACCGAAAGACAGACTATGACCGGGAAAAGGACAAGAACAAGGAATGGTGCGAGAAAGACTGCAGGCCGATCCTGTTTGGCATGAAGCAGTGCAGTGAAGACCATGACCGGCTGGTAATCACGGAGGGTCAGCTGGACAGCCTGAGCGTGGCCGCCGCCGGAGTCGAAAATGCAGTATCCGTGCCGAACGGCGCGAAGGGAATGACCTGGGTCCCGTACTGTTACGACTGGGTGAGCAGTTTTTCTGAAATCGTGATCTTCGGGGACTGCGAGAAAGGCCATATTACCCTGTTAGAAGACGTTCAGCGCCGTTTCCCGGGACGAATCAAGCACGTGCGGGAAGAAGACTACCAGGGATGCAAAGACGCCAATGAACTCCTGCAGAAGCACGGGTCCGGGGCTGTTCGGCGGGCGGTGGAGAATGCCGTGCTGGTGCCGATCCAAAGAGTATTACCGCTGGCGGACGTGGAAGCCGTGAACATCTACCAGCTGCCGAAGCTGAAATCCGGGATCACGGAGCTGGACCGGATGCTTTACGGCGGGCTGCCGTTCGGGATGGTCTGCCTGATCTCCGGCAAGCGCGGTGACGGCAAGAGCACGCTGGCAAGCCAGATTATGGGGAATGCGGTGGATCAGGGATATGTGACATTCGCCTATTCCGGGGAACTGCCGAATTACCTGTACAAAAACTGGTTTGACTTCCAGATCGCCGGCCGGAACCATATCACCGAGAATAAAACTGACTTCGGGACGCCGGACCGGTTCCTGACCAGGAAGAACCAGGAGCTGATCAATGCCTGGTACCGCGAAAAGGCTTATATCTACGACAGCCGGATCATCGAAAGTGATGAAAAAGAGGATTTGCTGCGGACCATCCGGAAAGCGATCATGCAGTACGGCGTAAAAGTAGTACTGGTGGACAACCTCATGACTGCGATGTACATAGACGAAAGGCCGGGAACAGACAAATATGACTGGCAGGGAAGATTTGTTCGAGAACTGGCGGCGATCGCGGTACAGTTCGATGTCCTGATCCTCCTGGTGGCGCATCGGCGGAAGAATGCTTTCGGCGGGGATGCGAACGATGAAGTTTCCGGATCCGGAGACATCACGAATCTGGCCGGAATTACCCTGGGATATGACCGGGGGACGAAGGATGAAGTGGAAAAAGGGTTGATGCTGGAAGAGCAGAGGAAGCTGATCGTGGCGAAGAACCGGCTTTTCGGGAAGACCAACACGGCGGGGATCATCCTCAGCTACGACGAAAAGAGCAAGCGGATCTATGGCAAGCGCGACGACGTGAACCGGCGGCTCGGCTGGGAGACGGAGTATGACCCGGCGGGAGGATTCGAATATGCGGATATGGAAATACCATTTGATTAAAAACCTGCGGCGGTTATATGTCCGGCTGTCAGGGAGAGATTGCGACACCTGCCGGCACTATGATGGTCGGTTCGGGGAAGACTGCTGCTTCCAGTGTGAGCGGAGCATAAAGGCGGTGAATTATGACAGAGAATGAACTGAGAAGATATTTTGACATGTTTACGGACTGCTGGAAGTTCTTCCGCCGGAATGTGGGCCGGATGGATGATCCGGGATTCTGGCAGCAGGTCGCAGACGATAACTGCGAGACATGGGCAAAGCATAACCATGATCCGTTGATGAAGACGCTTCTGGCGGCGACGACAAAGGAGATTGAGCGGATATATGACGGGAGGAATGCGAAGTGACGGTGCTTTATGACATATACGATAACGGGCGCTTAATCGGGCCAAATAAGACCCTGCGCCAGATCCGGCAGCTGTTCGGCGATGGTGTTGCCGCTATGCTGCAGGCATCCGGATCCGTAACCTATGAAAAATACCAGATTGTAAAAAAGAGGTGAGTGTAATGGATTGGACGAAAAGATTTACGGAGCCGGGAGGCGACACTTCTTTCCGGGTGACAGGGCTGAGCACGATCTATGACCGGCAGCCGCCGAAGACGCAGAAGCTGAGCATGGCACTTGCAAAACTCTTCCGGATGGAGCAGATGGGTGTTGATTATTACTTGGAGCACCCGGAGCATCAGGAATATTGCTCGGTTTGTGACCATTATTTCCGGGTCCCGGATGCCGTGGAATATAAGTATTGCCCATACTGCGGAAAGGAGCGGTGACTATGACGGCAGAAGAGAAGATTCGGTATATTGCGGAGCACAATGGTCTGGAAAAGGCCCTGGATAAATTAGCAGAGGAATGTGCTGAATATGCTGCGGCGCGGATCAAGCATAATCTCGGTGAGGGCAACGGGGAATACCTGGAAGAGCTAGCGGATGTAATTATAATGCGTGCAGAGGTTCAGCAGCTTATGCCGAAGGAAATGAAAGACCAGATCTCGGAAGAGATTAACAGAAAGCTGGATCGGCAGATAGAGAGGATCAGAGAGAAGGAAGAGCATGTATATAAAAGAGGATGACCTGAAGTTGAACGAATGGCAATTTTCTCAGCGGAAATACCTTCCGTATGAGATCAAAATCAGGCTGACGGAAACACGTATCCGCGAATGGTACGACAACTGGGACGGACAGGTATATCTCTCCTATTCTGGCGGCATTGACAGCACAGTGCTTTTGCATATGATCCGTAAAGTGATCGGGGATCATGTGCCGGCGGTGTTTTCTAATACAGGGATGGAGTTTCCGGAGATTATAAGATTTGCGCGAAAAGCGTCAGGGGAGTACGTAGAGATCGCCCCGCGGGATAAGGACGGGAAAAGAATCCTGTATCGTGATGTGATAATGAAATATGGATACCCACTGGTGAGTAAAGAGACAGCTATGAAAATCAGAAAACTGCGTCATGGAAATCTATCTGACCGGTACAGGAATTATCTTCTGAATGGAGATGAACGTGGAAAAATGGGAGTCTTATCCAAAAAGTGGAGACCTCTTCTGACAGCTCCGTTCGATACCAGTGAGAAATGCTGTGATGTCATGAAAAAGGCTCCGTTCAAGAAATATCACAAGGATACGGGAAGGGTCCCATACATTGGAGTGACTCAGGATGAGGGAATTATGAGGGCGAGGCAGTATGCCCACACCGGATGCAATGTCTATGACGGAAATACAGTCAAGAGCCAGCCTATCGGATTCTGGACGCGACAGGACGTGCTCAGATATGTAATGGAGAATGATATAGAAATCTGCTCTGTATATGGAGACATCAGAAGAAGATTAAATGGAGATGTTATACACCACAGGGGAGCAGCGGACCGGGTGCATGTTTTGCGCTTTTGGTGCACACCTTGAATCAGAGCCGAACCGGTTCCAGCGAATGCAGATGACACATCCAAAATGCTATGAAAAATGCATGAAGCCGCTGGACCAGGGCGGACTGGGGATGGCCGTTCCGCTGGATTACATAGGGATCCCGTACACAACCTGGGAAAGTATGGGGCAGATGAACCTGAAAGAATTCATGAATGAAGCAAAGGAGGGGTGACATGCAGGAATTAGAGAATATTCTGGAAGAGATAGACGAAATGATAGATGGATATAGGAAAAATCCAGATTTGATCACAGAGAATATTACAGATTTTTGTTATGGCTTGATACGAGCAAAAGATATTATCCGCAGGCACATGAATGACGGATGGACTCCTGTGAAAAAAGAACTTCCGCCGAACGCAAAGCACATGGGAGCATTATGCCAGAGATATCAGCTGAGTACAAAATACGGAGTGACGGAAGGCTGGTATAATCCAGATCTTGAAAGTTGGTTTGTTTTGTGCTGGTTCTTAACAAAACGATATGAGGAAGAAGATATAAATTTTGAAAAGGGATCATATCCCAAAATCGTACGGTGTGAAAATAAAGTCAATGATAAGTATAGTATAGTTCTGGCTTGGCGGCCCCTTTCGGAGCCGTACAGACCAGAAAAGAGATGAATAAGTTAAGAAGAAATCTTGGAACAGACTTGGAACAAGATTGGAACCAGCTGAATAAAGTGTGAGGTTGAGAAATGAGAGAAATACTTTTTAAGGCGAAGCGGATAGATAATGGGGAATGGGTAAACGGGCAGGATGTTTATTTTGAAAATCCAAAAACAGAAAGCGGAGAGCCTGTCAAACATTTTATCGGCAATGGAACGACCATTTTTACAGATGAAATTGATTTGAGCACTCTCTGCCAGTACACCGGGCTGAAAGACGGGAATGGTAAGCGGATCTGGGAGAATGATATTGTTTTACTCCGTGAAGAAATCCAAAACTATGAATGGAAAGCAACGGTTAAATTTGGAAATCCAAATTGTGAATCTAATTGGGGTTGGCAGCTTGTCCCGATTGAAGAATGTGATATGAATAAAGACATTCTTTTATGTATTGACATGGGAATTGCGAATTGTGAGGTTATCGGAAATATTTTTGATGACCCGGAATTATTAGGACAGTTGATAAATGAATAGTTAGTGGAGATGTGAGATGAAATTACCAAAAGAAGAATACATTCATGTTGAAGAAAATGGTCGCAAGGTAACTTACTGCACAATGCGTCAAAAAGTACTGCATACGATAGGGCTTAATTCTGGTCATACGGGTCGAAGGTTATATACCAGGCAAGGAAAAAAGTACTACAAACCATATAGAAATTATTTTTATGGAAATGATAAGGATTTAGATAAATTGGTTGAAGCCGGTTACATGGAGTGTAGCACAGAGATAGCGCATGGAGAAAAGTCAAAGACGTATTGGTTTAACCGAGATGGATTGGATTGGCTTGGAACACAGATCGGCATACATATTTATGATGAGGAAAACTGAGAGTGAATAGTTAGTGGAGGCGATATAAATGCTTAAACCAGCACAATTATATACGGATCGTTTACGCGAAGAGATCTTGAAGACATGGTATAGGCCGGAAAATATCTACTGGAACGGAAGCTATTGGGATTCGCTTGTGGATATCCCGGAAGATAATGCCAGTAAGCATTGTTTTGCATCAGTTGATAGACAGGATCGATTGATGGGGTATATATGTTATGCGGTAGATTGGGCGGCAATGTCTGCTGATGGATTTGGGATAATCAGTTTCGACAAAGGAAACATGGAATTTATCAAAGATGTCTGTGAAGCGGTCAGTGATATATTCACAAAATATCACATGAACAGGATATCGTGGTTTTGCTACGCAGATAATCCAGCGATTCGAGGGTATCGGAATTTTATCCGACGTCACGGTGGGAGAGTGTGTGGACACTACCGACAGTATGCCAGGCTACAGGACGGAAAACTACACGACAGTGTTATGTTTGAGATTCTGGCAGACGAGTATAGGAACTAATCTATTGTTCTAAATGTGGTCAGGCTCTTATGAATGAGAATTAGGAGGGAATGGAAGATGAGTGAGATTTGTTGCAAAGGCACAGGAGCGCCGGAAACAAGATGCGAATATGATGATGCGTGGTTTTGTAAAAATCCAGACTGCAAAAGCCCTGTGCTGACATCTACAATGCTTGGAGCACATCCGAGCGGATGCCCTAAAATTTACGAATGGAACAGAAGGGCAGGTAAACAGAATGAGACTGATTGATGCTGAAGCATTTATTGAATCACTTGGTCTAGATGTGGAAAATGCGAGAGAAGACAACATTGGAGAAATTGTTACTCTTGAAGATTTTGATAGACAGGCGACAGCCTTTGACAAGGAAAAGGTGATTGAGGAATTGATGAAGTATTCTGACGATCCATGCATTCTGCATGAATGTGGAGTGAGAAGCGAATATTGCAGTGTATGCATGGCAAAGAAAGCAATCGAGATTGTCGAGAAAGGCGGACTAATCTGAGAGTGAATAGTTAGTGGAGGTGCAAGGTGAGCAAAGGAATTACCGTGGTGGACATTCCGGAATATTGTGATTATTGTCCGAATGGAAGAATATTCGGAATTAATTCTGCAGTTGAATAGTTAGTTGAAAGGAGCGATAACCATGACGGGAAATGAAGTTTTAATTAAAACACCAGAGGAAGCAATAGAAACAATAAAATCAAATATGCCTACAAGCGGATATCAAATGTTGAGAGAGTCACTTGACATGGCAATCACTGCCCTCGAAGAAATCCCGCAGTACTGGGCGATTGGAACCGTGGAAGAGTGCAGGGAAGCGGCGGAGAATCAGATACCGAAAACACCAGACTATGAGGGTGACGGATATGCAGACGGTCACATGGTATATGACACATGGATTTGCCCGAACTGCGGAGAATATTACGAGGTAGATCATGACGATTACAGGTATTGCCCCAATTGCGGACAGGCGTTGGATCATGTAATCTAACCTGAGATTTAGTCATAGAGAGGGGAAGAAGCAATATGGACGGCCAGTTGAGCATATTTGATTATCTGGAAACACTGCAGATGCCTCCTAATAAAAAGCATATTCTTTCTGTTGGAGATAAGGTTGGCCGTATAGTTCTGGGAGAATGTAGAATAGCGACGGTAAAAAAAGTTGAGGGGCTTCCGAAATATCCATTCTATCGGACAGATCAGGGGTGTTATAGCTACGAAGAAGGTCTTGAGGATGTAAATGGACTGGAAGAGGTTGCCAAGAAAGAACGAGCAAAATACAAAACCATAATTCCAGAGAATCTTGCAAGCCGGGTTACGGTTGAGTATGAACCAAGAAGATGCGATGGATATGTATTATGGGCGCAGATCGGTATTATGGGGAATATGCTTTTTTGGAAAGAGGACGTGACATATCAATTTATGGAACCATACGATGACGAAAAGAAATTAAAGAAAGAGTATGAGAAGCATAAGAAAAAGATATTGGACGATACATATAACAAATTCCGTATTGTCGATGTAGAACATCCCATGCGCCGTTTATATTGGTCACAACATGGATTTTATGCGGATGCGGAGTATGTGAAATTCAATGGGTAAAAGTGTTATGAAAGGCCAAATGACATTAGATGAATATTTGAAGAATATATCTCGCCCGGTAATTGGAGGATGCACAGGATGTGCCTGCAGGAATTGCTTATACTGGTGGTCAAACAGATGCCCATACGGAGAATGCTGGGACGATCACCGGGCAAAGACTGATCCGTATGATCGGGCACATTCGGGAGATCCTCCACGAACGGAATGGTCGAACTGGAATAAGCCAGGGGAACAGGCGCACTGGTGCCGCGGTGCGGCATGTTATCCGACGCATTATTGCTCACATTTCGAGAAATACAAGGGGCAGCAGGTGAAGACCTGTCTGCTGGAAAATGTGTCAGTATTCCAAGATGGGTATATACAATGTGGAATTGTTGATTCGGTGGGATGCGAAGAATGTTACCGAAGGTTTGAAGAGAGGGGATGAAACGCGATGGATAAAGTGGATATTGAAAAAGCACAGAGACTGCTGGATCAGGGCATGAGACGTGGAGAGGTAGCTATCCGGATGGGTGTTACATATAACGTCATATCGGGCATGATAGCCCGTAAGGTACTGAAAGATCCAGATACTAGAAAGTGGTGTTATGTAGAATATAAGCCCATGCTCCAGCGTCGTCCGATCACAAAGCAGGAAATAGAGGAATACCGCGAAATTCTAAAGATAGGGGATCCGGTGGAAGCAGAGTATGACGGTGTAGTCAGGAAATTTAAGGTCACAGAAAAGTACAGATATTTCTGCATGCTGCAGAATTTAAGATGCAGGACATCGGCTACATATGTGGATCTGATATTGCGATACAGAGGGAGGGGAACCAATGAGACAGAAAGTGAATCTATATAATGTGCTGGATCTTGAAGGGAAGGTACTGCATGAGAATGTATCTGCCCGTGAGATCGCAGAAAGAACCGGGCAAAGCCAGTCGTTTGTGCTTCGTGCTGTCCAGCGCGGGAACATCCTGTCAAAGAAATACAGGGTTGAACTGGCCCAGGAGCGGATACCGGACGGAAATGATCTGGCGAAACAGAAGCTGCTTGAAGAATGGGACGAGATCAGAACGCCGTTCCTGCGGGTGATATGGGTAAAAGAAATGGGAAAGGGAGTGAAGTGCCTTAAATGACGTATGAAGAGAAAAAGGAATTCCTGTCCGGATATATTGAATGCAAAAGACAGATCGCAGCACTGATCAGGGACTGGGAGTATTGGTTGAACATAGGGACATCTATGGGCGCCAGTTCCGGCGAGGGACATGGCGGCGGGACGGGAAGCAAAGTTGAAACGGCAGCCGTGAAAATAGCCGATATTCAGCGGGAAATTGAATTTAACATAAACGACTGCGACAAGCTCAGAAAAGAGGTAAGAAACACCGTAGAACGGCTCAGGACAAGTAAATATAAGACAGCATTATATGATATTTATATCGCGGGGATATCCAGAGATGCCGCAGCCAATGAGCGGGGCATCAGTGTGGGGCGGCTTAACGCCATGATCCACCGGGCCATAGACCAGCTGGACATTTAACCTTCACCGGGCATTCATTTGCCCGGTAAAAAAATAATTTTAAACAGAACATCAGTTCTAAAAGGCAAGAAAAACGGCGACCGGTACGCCAATACCAGCCGCCAATGTGCTATACACATGTCTTACCAAGAACAGTATAGCACTTGCCGCCAAATTTCACAAGGAGGAAAGTGTTACCATGACGAAAAAAGATATTTTCAAAAATGAGATTTTGATGAACATGAAGTACCATCTAAAAGCGGATCAGATGGCGATCCTGGAAAACGTGCTCTCAGAAGCTCTGTACCGCATCGACATTGTAGAGATGGAATGTCTGCCGGCAACCATCGACATGACGAACGAGTACATCCTGAGTCTGTATGAACTCAAAAAAGGGGCGCGGCTTTCTTCGGAGACCATGCGCGCTTATATGATCACCTTCCGTGAATTCTTACGATATGCGGATAAGAACCTTACGCAGGTAACACAGGAGGACGTGGAGTATTACCTGCGAACAAAATACCGGGAAGGGAACGGAAACGCATCACTGAATAATAAGCGCCGGAAGCTGAATGCGCTTTTTGAGTGGATGAGGAAAAGCGGTCTGATTTTACGAAATCCGGTAGAGAATATCGAAAAATTTAAAGAGATCCTGGCTCCGATCGACCACATGGAGGCAGAAGAGGTGGAGCAATTGAAGAACGGCTGCCGGACAAAGCGAGACCGCGCACTGATCGAATGGATGCGCTGCACGGCCATGCGAAAGGGGGAAATCCCGGAGATCACGATCAATCAGATCGATTGGCAGAAAGGCCGCGTGATGATCTATGGGTCGAAGGGGAAAGCATTCCGGACTGTTTGTCTGGACACCATTGCATTGAAATACCTGCGGGAATATATCGTGGATGAACGCGGCCTGGATCTGCGAAGCCCTCAGCCGTTGTTTACACATAACAGAGGGAATACCACACAGGCTTTGAGCAAAAGCGGGATATATTCCGAAATTAAGCGTATTGCAGCTGCTTCCGGCCTGGATCGGCGCGTGTATCCGCACTTATTCCGGAAGACCACCGCAACCAACATCATCCGGCGCGGCGGGACGGATTCTGATGCCGGGGAATACCTGGGCCACAAGCCGCAGGGAGTAACGGCGCGGCATTATGCATTCCGGAGCGAAGATCACACGGTGAAAATCTTTGAGTCTTATGTGGCTGCGGTGTGACCATCAAAAAATAATGCAAAAATTTTGATACCCCCTGGGTGCCGAAAAAAATGCGGGAAGAAATCCGTACTGTTTTTCTTCTGTATTTTGTGACGATTTTTGCTTCAGATTGGAGAAAAAATAGATTGAAGGGGATGCTATGAGTTATCCCCTTCAGGAAGAATGAACAGTTTCTTTTGACGCTCACGCCCAGATATCTTCCCTTGCCGAAGAATGAGCCGCTGAACCTTGTTGAAGTCTTGTACAGTCCGAATTGACTCATAATTTCCCTTGTAGATATTCCCTTTATAAACATTGTACCCGGCATATATTGGACGGGTCAGGATCTTATGTATAGATTCGGGGTTAGGAATTTTCCCACGTTTTCCGCGAAAGCCCATTCCCCGGCAGAGTTCCGCAACTTCGGAAATATTTTTTCTGATCAGATAATTATCAAAGACAAAATTGACGTATTTGGCTTCTTCCGGGTTGATACGGAAAGAGTCCTTCCCGTCCGGATCATATCCAAGGACATCGGTGCATGTGCGCTTTCCCTGCCGTGCCCGTTCCAACATCCCCAGAGCTACGTTCTCCGCCGTTACTTCCCGTTCAAATTGTGCCACGGTTCCCAGCATGGAGCGAACCATGCGACCGGCGGGAGTATAACTGTCAAACGCTTCAGAATAGCTTATAAGGGCTATACCGAGCTTGTCCAACATCTCGCATGATGCCGTCAGGTCTGCCAGACTCCGGGAAAACCGGGTCAGCTTCCAGACCAGAATCAGATTAAATCTTTTTTCCTGTGCGTCTGCCAGAAGAGCGATCATCCCGGGCCGGTGCCGGATATCTTTGGCGCTTATGCCCTCGTCGCTGTAGATCTTATAGACCTGGTAACGATGGGATTTGCAATAGTCCATCAATAATCGTTCCTGAGCGTCCAGGGAGTAGCCGTCTTCGGCTTGCTCGCGGGTGCTAACCCTTGTGTAGATTGCCGCCGTTAATGTGGTTTTCATGGCTTCGCCTCCTTCTGGTAATAGTAATTTTGCAGACTCCCAGCCCTACACCCGGCGCGCGTCCCGTCCCGTGGCTCTGGGTGTAGGGCTGGCGGTATGCTGGATGGTATCGCCCAACCGTTAGGCGCCGGATAACTTCACCGGGGCGGTGTGTGGTTGACAGTAACCGGCTTGCCGTGTCCCTGTAGACGGGTACAGGATCAAGGGCAAGTGCTTTCAATTCCTTCCGTTTTCAGGAGGGAAACCGCCGCCGGGCATCGCTCCCGGCTTGCATCCTCTGCGGCGGTTAGTCAATCATTTACCACAAAATCAAAATTGACAGCGTTAAAATCATCTTCCTTTTCGGGAAGTGGCATGCATACGCCTACCGCATCTTTTACGTAATATTTTCCGTCCGGAAATTGTTTTACTTCCATGGGATAATACCCGAATATACGTTTTTTTCTGTCAATTTTTTTACCCAAATATTGGTGGGCGTTCCCTGCGTATAATCTCATATATTTTTCCTTTCTGGCTTGCCATCATCAGCGGAAAAGTTGCCATCTTTCCCGGACGCCCTCGCGGGCGTTTCGGCTATTTAATAATACCTGCCTTTCTTTTGATTGGTGCCGCTGGTTCAGTTTCTCAGGCCGTCCAGCGGCTTTTTTCGTGTTCTCTTGTGATCTGGTTCATCGTTATACCTCAATTCCGAATTCCTGGTAAAGCAGATCTTCAAAGTCTGGATCAAGTTCCAAGTATCTTCTTATAAACTCTTCACAAGTGCACGGGGCGAGTTCAAAGTGTACATGCTCTCTTTTGTCGTCATCCATATAGGACGCGATTGTGTCCATCAGATCTTGATTGATTTCAAATTCTTCGTTAAATCTCTTCATTTTGTTTTCCTCCTGTTTGGTGGTCTTGTTTTGTTGTGCCCTCATCATATCATCGTAGTGCACACTACGTCAATATACACAATCACCAAAAATCGTAGTGCACACTTTGTGCAAGTTGCATAGTGCGCACTACGGTGCAAAGCGATATAATAATATGGCAGGAGGTGATACAGTGCCGGAAAATACCAAAAAAAGAAATGCCAGACAATACGCATGGCAAAAAGAGACCTACGATCGCAAAGCATATCTGCTATTTAAGGGGCAAGGCGATGCAGTGGATCAGGCCGCAAAGACTGCAGGCGTAAGCGCGTCAGAGTGGATCAGAGAGGCGATCCGGGAAAGACTGGAGAATGGTGGAGATCACTATATAAGAGAGCGCGGACAGACAGCAGATCACGAGATCGTGAGATATCCGGACGAGATCGCAAGTATATCTGATCTGGAAGTATATGCACGCAGCGCAGGGCAGACCATAGATGATTATATAGCGCAGGCTGTCAAAGAGAGGATGCGGAGACAGGACGCAGAGTATACAGAGGACATACAGCGGGTAGGCCTGGACGACCTGTAAGAGCGCGGGAGATCCGGCGATATGGGGGAGAGATCGGACGATATCGGGCAAATGTGACAAAAGTGCGGTTGATCGTGACCGGATAACATGATATTGTAGTATTAACCAATTGGGACGCAAAAGACAGCGTCCCTTTTTTATTGCCTGGAAGGAGGTGGAGAGATGGCACAGAGGACCGAAGAGGAGAAGAGAGCGGCGAGGGAGCGGAGCAACGCGAATCTTATGACGCCGCAGGAGGTCAACGCGCGGAAGACGCCCGAAGAGAGGCGAGAGAGCGCCAGCAAAGCGGGCAAAGCGTCAGCAGAGGCCAAGAAACGGCGTAAGACGGCGCGCGAGATCTACGAGGCCATGCTTTCCCGTCCTGCATCTGATCAGGTGATGGGCGGACTTCCTGATCTGCCAGATGGGGCCACAAATTACGACGTATTGTTAGCGCGAATGATGCTTTCCGCACAGAAAGGAAGCGTAAAAGCGGCGCAATTTGTCCGCGATACAGCAGGGGATCAGCCGACGACCAAGGTTGAGGCTGATATAGGCATGACGGACGGAGACAGGGCGCTGCTTGAAAAGGTAGCGGAACGTATCAAGAAGGATAGCAATCAGTAGAACATGACGCAAAATTATTCTTTTGCGACGCGTTAAACATGATTTGTTAGTGCCAATAATACATCTAGTATGTAATTGATAGGGATAGGGCGGGAGAGTCCGCACTCTGCGCACACCTGACAGCCAGTGACAGCAGGTAAGGGCGCAGAATATTTTATATGATGATCATGCAGGGGCGCGCAAATTTTTTTTGCGTGCTTTTTTGGTGGCTACTCATAGACCCGCACCCACCCCAGGGGCATCCCCCTCCCATCGGGATGCGGGTCGCTTTATTTTACCTCCTGTATATCCATCAGAAAATTTATAAAATTTTGAGACCGGGTGACAAAGGTGACAGTAGAAGAAATTCGCGAGAAGGAAATTGAATATTGCCGGGATCATGTGGAGTATTACATCGAAACGTATTGTCACATTGAGGATAAAGATGCGGAAGAGCTTATTCAGCCGTTTCATCTGTGGGAAGCTCAGAAACAGGCCCTGAAAGATATTCATGAGCATCGTAAGATCGCAATCTTGAAAGCGCGTCAGTTGGGATTCTCCTGGCTGGTTATGAGTTACGCTTCATATCTCCTGCGGTGTTGGACTGGAAGGACTGCAATAGGGCTTTCTCGATCAGAGGAAGAGGCGAAAGAGCTTGTTCGTCGTCTGGCAGTGATTTTTCGTTATATGCCCGAACTGATTGCTGAATATGGGAATGTACCACAAGGTTGGAGCGGACCTGTTTTTAAGAGAAATGATCTTATTCTAACTATATTTTTTTCAAACGGTCCAGAAAGCGTATTCAAAGCTTTCCCATCGTCGCCGAATGCGGCACGATCTTTTACCGCGGATCTTCTGGTGTTTGATGAGTGGGCATTCCAGCAATTCGCCGAAGAAATCTGGAAGGCAGCATTTCCGGTCATAAACCGTCCATTTGGCGGAAAAGTTGTGGGACTTTCCACGATAGAACGCGGCAGCCTTTTTGAGCAGATTTTTACGGACCCGGATAACGGGTTCTATAAAATTTTTATCCCGTGGTATGCAGACCCAAAACGTGATGAAAAATGGTATGAAGAAACGAAGCGGGCTATGGGGGACGATATCACGCAGGAATATCCAGCAACGATTGAGGAGGCTTTGGAAGTTCCGGGCGGTGCATATTTCCCGGAGGTTCGCGCGGAGACGCATTTGACGACAAAATACCCGGAAGGAAATGTGAGAACTTACGTATGCATTGATTATGGTCTGGACATGTTTTCGGCACATTGGGTGGCGGTTGATGAGAAAAATCATGCTGTAGTTTACCGGGAGTATGATTCTCCGAACAAGACGATCGGAGAAGCGTGCGACATACTGCGGAGTCTTTCAGAGGAAGAAAATGTAGAATTATTTTTGGCGCCGCCGGATTTATGGAACCGGGATCAGATCACAGGAAAGTCCCGCGCACTGCACTTTGCTGAATATGGGATAACGCTCACAAAAACCTTGAATCGACTGGAAGATGGATGCGCAGCTATGAAGGAATGGCTGTATGTCCCGAAAGATGGAAAGCCGGCACTCCAGATTATGGAGAACGCAGCTCCTAATCTTTATCGATGTCTTCAAAAGATTCAGAAGGACAAGCGCCGCCCCAACATTTACGCGAAAGATCCTCACGACCTGACTCATGATGTGGATAGTCTTCGCTGCTTCTGTGTTTATTGGACGGATCCCGCGGATCCAGAGAAACAGCGGAAGAAAAAGAAATGGACGGCGGATATGTATGAAGATTATGAGAATGCTAGTGAAGAGGATAAGCGGAAACTTTTAAGAATATACGGAGAGCCGGAAGAATGGTAGGGAGAATTAAGAACATGATCAAGAACATGAAAAATCCTGAGCAGCTTCGCAGATTGCGGATGTGGCAGGGAAGGCTGGATATAGCACTTGCGGCGTATGATCTGGAACGCAGGCACATGGATACGAAAGAGGCATATTACAATGGAACCCGGGAGGTCCAGAAAAATCCCAATTCTAAAAAATCCCCGACGAAGCTGGCCAGTAATGTTCGGAACATTGTCTATGAGCTGATTGAGTCACAGGTAGATAATTCAATTCCGATGCCGAAAGTGCGACCAATTCATCCGGAAGACATTGAGCTTGCGAAAAGTATAGAAAAAGCGCTGGTCAACGAGATTTCTAAGATCAAGTATAAGGACATAAATGATGAGCAGGAAAGGGTCACACCTATACAGGGCGGTGACTTTTTTCATGTCCAGTGGGATTCTACGGCAGGAATGCATTGTACTTTGGGAGACGTTTCTGTGGAAGAGGTGCATCCGAAGCAGGTGATACCGCAGCCGTGTGTAACAGAACTGGAGAAGATGGATTATGTGTTTCTCATCTTTTCTCAGACAAAGGATTTTATAAAAAAACGGTATGGTGTGAATGTGGAAGATGCCATAGAGGACCGTCCGGACATCCGCAATCAGAACGATACAACGTACAATGACGATATAGTAAGCCAGTATATCGCATACTACCGTAATAAAAACGGCGGGATCGGGATGTTTTCCTGGGTGGAAGATTACATTCTGGTGGATTTTGAAGACTATCAGGAAAGAAAGCTGGAGCGCTGTAAAAAATGTGGCGAGATCAAGGCCGCTGATGTGTGTCCGGTATGCGGCGGGAAAAAATTTGAGGAAGTTTCAGAAGATACGGAAGAAGTTTTCTCTGATATCCCGTTATCAAACGGAAATTTTATCCGTTCCGTTATAGGGGCAGAAGAAATTCCAGTGACCGATTCTGAAGGGAATGCTGTATATGATGAAAACGGGATTCCGTTGGTGGATATGCGGCCGATTCACGAACGAATTCCGTATTATAAGCCAAATGTGTTCCCGCTGGTGATCCGGAAAAATATATCAAAAAGTAAAAAATTCCTGGGCGGCTCTGATGTGGATGTGATCATAGATCAGCAGGACACTATAAAGAAGCTGGGAACGAAGATCAATGAAAAACTACTGCGCGGATGGTCATTTGCGACGTTGCCGGAAGGCCGAGAGATTACCTGCAGCAAAAATGAAATGAATATAGTCCGGGTACGTCCGCAGGATGTGAGCCTGATCGGTGTTTATAACATGCAGCCGGATATCTCCAAAGACCGTGTGGCTCTGGAAGACAACTACGACTGGGCGAGATCATCCCTTGGGATCACTGATTCTTATCAAGGGAAATATGATTCATCGGCCACATCAGGAACAGCAAAGCAGTATTCCATCAATCAGGCTGCGGGACGTCTGGAGTCAAAACGGATCATGAAAAATAATGCCTATGCTGCTCTGTACAAAATGATCTTCCAGTTTTGGCTGTCATATGCGGACCAGCCTATTCCTCTGAGTTACAAAAAGGAAGACGGGACATATGAATTCTCTCATTTCAATCGGTATGATTTTCTGAAAAAGGATGATGCAGGGGAATGGTACTGGAACGATGAATTTATATTTGAGACGGACACAACATCCTCGATCATGACAAACCGTGAGGCTATGTGGAATGCGGCTGACGTGAAGTATCAGGCAGGGGCGTTCGGACCCATTGGTGATCTTGAATCGTTGGTGCTTTATTGGAAATTTATGGCAAAAGCGAATTATCCGAATGCCGGGGAAATTTTATCTGATATTCAGACTCGACTGCAGGAGCAAAAAGAAATGCAACAGGCATTACAGGAAGGAGATGTGCAAAGTGAAGTGTCCGCTATGCAATTTGGAAATGGCGATCCAGTCATCCCGGTATGAAACGCAGGACGATGACAGCCCAGATAAAGAAACGCAGTTGTTTGTGGTTATGGATCTTACTTGCAGGGACAAGAAGTGCCCTAATTATGGGAAAGTGGTTCAAACAGTGAAAAATCCACTTCCAGTCAACAACACCTGAAAGGGTGTTTTTTTAATACATTTTCGCAGGAAGAGCGTAAAAATCCGGGAGGTATTTATGAGATTTAAAGAGATTCCGATGAACTTACAGATGTTCGCAGGCGAAGAAGTGCCGGAAGTCGCCGATCCGGCATTGGAAACAGAAGGAATCGGGGGAGAACCCTCGGAAGGCATAGAAGGTGAAGGCGGAAAAGATCCGGAAGTCGCCGACCCGGTAATTGACCAGAATGCCGCATATGCTGCTGCGCGCAGGAGGGCAGAGCAGCATTATAACCAGCAGATCGCGAACCGGGACGCAGAATATGCCCGGAGATTCGGTCATTTGCGTAACCCTGAAACAGGACAGCCGATACGAAGCGAAAAGGATTATTTCGCCGCACTGGATGCACAGGAGCGGCTTGGGGTCCAGGAACAACTCAGATCCCAGGGCGTAGACCCTGCGATGTTGGATCGGGTGATCCAGAATAACCCGACAATCCGCCAGGCGCAGCAGGTGATCCACCAGGCGAGGGTGGATAAAGGGAATCAGATGCTGGATGCCCAGATCAAAGAAATTTCCGAATTCTATCCGGAGGTGAAGTCCCTGGAAGATATCGCAAAGATGGATACATTTCAATCTTTTGACCGATATGTGCGAAGCGGGATGAACCTGGTTGATGCGTTCAGATTGGCGAATTTTGATGCCCTGGTCGGTAAAGGGGCAGCGGCATCTAGACAAGCGGCAATTAATTCCGCGAAAAGTACCGGTCATTTAATCCCGGTTGGTGGCGGGGCCAGTGGACCAGAGGGAGAAGTAGAAATCCCGAAAGCCGAATTGGGATTATGGCAGGACATGTATCCAGGCCTCAGTTATAAAGAACTCCGCACAAAGTATAACCGGACATTATGAGAAGGGAGAATTATCAATGTTTGCTTTTAAAAAATCCAATGTAAAACCGGAAGTCCCGGTGATCAAAACTTTGCCGACCACTGCATCTACAGCGTATAAGATCGGCGACGCGCTGGTACTTACTGGCGGGAAACTGGCAAAAGCCACGGGAACGACGATCCCGCGGTATATCTGCGCATGCAATTATTCTGCCCCGGCAGAGAATCCGGAAGACATCGCAGTGTACCTGATCGCTCCTGGAATGGAGTGGGATACGACTTTTGCGGCAGATGCTTCCTCCGTCACGGAAGGATCGAAGGTAACTATTCATACGGATGCAGCGCAGGTTACTGCCACCACAACGTCTGGGATTGTGACGATTCTGAAAAAGTACGGCACTGGGGCAAGTGGAACGGCGGTAAGAGTCACTTTTGATGGTGCAGTTCCTGCAGCGGCTGCAGGCTGATTTAAAGGAGGTAGAAAATATGGCACTTATTTTTTCACAGAACAGCGGACTGAATGATGATCTTTGGAAACCTGTTGGTCAGGTAATCAAAAGCGTTATGATGGATGCTGATACCGAAAAAACACCATACGACAAACTGGTGACGGATCTTTGCAATGAAGAGAAGTCGAAAAAATATGCAGAGAAGAACACGGGTCTTACTTCCACTGGAACCTTTCAGCTGGTAAACGAAGGCGATGTGCCGGATCTGTCTGATATCCGGGAGACTTTCCCGAAATTGATCATCCATTCTACATTCATGGATGAGATCGCATGCACCCGGCAGATGTTGGATGATGGTGAGATCAATACTATGAAAACCATGTCCCGAAACCTGGTTATGGGGTATAAAAGGACACGCGCGAAGCTGGCAACGAATGCCGTAGCGACGGAGGGAGCAAAGTACTCTATGGGAAGTCGTGAGCTGGATAAAACAACCGGCGACGGAAAAGCTCTGTTTGATACTGCGCATCCGGCAGCAAAAGAGGGAGTCGCTGTTCAGAGTAACGTGTTTACGAATGAGTTCGGAAACGATTCGGCTATGCTTATCCGGCTGGCGAATATTGGACGTAACTTTAAGAATAACTCTGGTGAGGTTCAGGGCTATACGTTCGACACCATTATTCTTCCCGGGAATGTGCCGGATCTGGAAGATCTGGTAAAGAGGATTATCCGGTCTGAACTGATCCCGGGATCCAACAACAACGATGTCAATACCCAGAAGGGCTTATGGAACCTGATCGTCCTTCCGACATGGCAGGTGGCGTCCGGGAAGAAGCCGTACATTATCATGTCCAGTGAGGCAAATAAGGAACTCCGCGGCACCTTGTTTTATGACCGTGTTGGCCTGGACGTAAAAAACTGGGTGGATGAGCATTCCCGCAACCTGCTGTGGAACGCATACTGCCGTATGTCCTGCGGGTTCAACGACTGGAGACACATGATCATGGGCGGTGCGGATGCCGGAACCACACTTTCTTGATTGGAGGAGTTATGGTCGAAAAGGGATTGCAGAAAGGGGCTGTCTTCACGGAAGGCAGCTCTTTTTACAAAGTAGAAGAGGTATTACCGGATGGGAATTATATATCCAGAAGGATCAGTGAAGAAGAAGCTGAAAAGCTGCGGATCAAAGATTCGGTGCCGAAAGAAAGCACGGAAGAGGGAGCGCCGTCAGAAGCCGTCAACAAACAGGTGAAGAAGACAGGCGGACGGAGAACCGGAGTAAGAAAAACAGCGCAGCAGAAAAACCGCTGAACGGGTTAGGACGGTGATTATATGACGTGGGGCGATATAAAGCTTGCTACTATGCAAAAAATGTTTTCTGCCGATGGCACAGAGATCCCGTCAGATGATTCTTCAAAAGATTATTTGGCAGGGATGCCTTATGTAGCAAATGAATGTCTGCAAATGATCTGCACATCAAAAAAGTATATCGTGAAGTCTGTGGATGTAAATTCTGTAGATGGTGACCAGGTGGGGCAGTTTCGCAGGTTCCGGATGAAGGATCTGGCAGAAGATTTTTTTGAATTTTACGGCGAAGTGTATATTACGGCCGGAAATTATCACGAAAGATGTGCCGAATACCGATCTGAGGCGCAGGATGTGCTCCTGATCCACTCTGATCTTGAAGGGATATATACGATTTATTATCGAGCTTATCCGCCAGCAGTGACAGCCGCGACGGAAGACGATTATTCTTTTGATGGGATATCCCCGGATGTTTTGGCAATTCTTCCGTTATATATGGCCTCACAGCTTTATAAAGAGGATGACAATGGAATCGCGACTTCGCTTCGGAATGAATTTGAAGTGGCATATGAAAGGCTCTCCCAGGACAATCCGTCCTATATCCTGGAATGTGAAGACGAAGGTGGTTGGTAATGGCAGTTTCATTCAAAGTCCCGTCCAGCCCGAGCAGGAGCATTATTACAATCGATGAGTTCTTGGGCGTGGATTTTACGAACAGCCCATCCAATGTCGACTTGAATAAATCTCCCAATGGGCAGAATATGATCCGGGACGTCCCAGGTAAGGTCAGAAAATGCATGGGTTATGAATTGGTCTCAGCCTATGACGGTCAGATCAACGGAATGCATGTAAGGCGCGGGGACGATCAATATCTCATCCACGCAGGGACAAAGCTCTATAAAGGCTCAAACGCTATATATTCAGCAATGAATAATACGCGGTCAAAGAGCTGGCAGTTTGGCGATGTGCTGTATATCGCTGACGGGAAAAAACTTTTGAAATATGATGGTTCCTCGGTCAGCACAGTGGAGTCATCTGCTTATGTTCCGACAGTGACAATCGCCAAAGCTCCATCCGGCGGCGGGACGCAATACGAGGCGTTAAACCTCCTTTCACCGGCGTTTGAAGAGCTTTTTGCAGGGACAGAAAATGATACGGCATATCACCTGTTGTTTGGCGGCCTGGACGCAACAGCGGTTGTTGTGAAAAAACTAAATTCAAACGGGAATTGGGACACGCTTACGGAAGGGAATCAGTTTACTGTAGACAGGACAAACGGTATTGTAAATTTTACTACAGCCCCCGGGGTCAGCCCTGTGACGGGAGAAGATAATATACGGATACGGGCATACAGGACTGTATCCGGGTATGCGGACAGGATCAATAAGTGCACAATAGGGATTCTTTACGGGGTGAGCGGAGCGTCTGACCGTTTATTCCTTTCCGGGAATCCTGATTTTGTAAATTATGACTGGTACAGCCAGTACAACGACCCGACGTTTTTCCCTGATACGGGTTATTCCGTCCTGGGCAGTGGCGGGTCTGCGGTGGTTGGTTATTCGATTATCAACGACAGGCTGGCGGCGCACAAGGACGATATGGAAATCGACCGCAACATCATCCTGCGCTTGGGTGAGATCGTGGAAGACGAACCGGCCTTCAAGATCGTCAATACGCTTCAAGGGGCAGGGGCTATCGCAAAATGGTCCTTTGGGTATCTGGCAACGGAGCCATTATTCCTCACCCGGTTGGGTATCTATGCTGTTACACCGCAGGATATCACAGGGGAACGGTATTCCCAGAATCGGAGCTTTTTTCTGAACGGGAAGCTTCTGGAAGAACAGAACCTTGAGGATGCTTACGCCTGTACGTTCAAAGATATGTATTGGCTTTGCATAAACGGAAAAGTTTATATCCTGGACGGGCTACAGCCGATCCAGACAGACCGGAGCATGCCATATGCGACACGCCAGTACGTTGGGTTTTACCGGATTAATGTCCCGGCATGGGTGATGTGGCAATACGACGGCGAGTTATATTTTGGATCGACAGATGGGAAGGTATACAAATTCTATTCCGATCCAGACTCCCAGCTTTCTTATAATGATAATGGATCAGCGATTCACGCAATCTGGGAAACGCCGGATTTTTACGGAAAGCTATTCTATAAAAATAAGACGTTTCGGTATATGGCGGTTCGTTTGGCAACTGCATTGATAACTTCGATCAAAATGTCTGTCTTTAAGAGAGGCATATGGGGCCTGATAAAAGAGGATACCACAAGCGCAAGATATTTTAGCTTTGCGCATGTGATATTCAGTAAGTTCACTTTCCGGACTGATACGACGCCGAAAACGATTGCGACAAAAATAAAAGTCAAAAAGGTGGACAAGGCCAGATTCAAGCTGGAAAATGACCATATCAATGAGCCGTTCGGGCTTTACGATATCGCTTTTGAGTATATCGAAAACGGAAATTATAAGGGGTGATAACATGGCATTTACGAGAATCACAACGGCTGACACAACAGGAAAGGGTGTGGTAGGACTTCCGGACACTCCTGGGTTGGATACTACGGAGATGCAGCAAAAATTTGACGAGTTGGCGCTGGATGTTATCATCCCAAAACTCAATAACCTCATCAGCGAACTGGAAGCCGCTGCTGGTGCAGCTTCGCTTGGTGCGAAAGCGCCGGCAGGAATTCAGGCACAACAGAATGTGCAGAGTATCCTAGATCAGATTGCCCTGGTGGCAGCAGACGCATCCTCTAAGGCCAATACTGCTTTTAACACTGCAACGGACGCAGCAAGTAAGATCAATTCTGTGGCCGAAACCGTAAATAACATTGCCTATATGGTTAATCCGTTTACCGGGCAAGTAGAGCCGATTAATCAGATCATCGAAAGTTTGTATGACAACATGAAGCCTGCGGCTCTGACCGCGGCAGCATACGCTGCGCTTCAGCTGACAGCAGATCAGTATGCAAGCTATCAGATTACGGCATATGATTATGCAAATTACGGTGCAAATATTTTAGGAAAATAGGGAGGAAGATATATGTCAACGGCAGCGAAGACACCAAATTATAACTTGTCCCAGGTAGCGGGATCTGATATTCCGGACTGGATCACAGACTATACTTCGGATATGAAAAAAATAGATGAAGCATTGAAGGAAAATGCAGATGATATTGCCACTGTCAGGCCGGACGAATTCAGTGAAGAATCGACCTATGCAGCAGGGGATTACTGCATAAAGGACAATGTGATGTATAAAGCCAAGACAGCAGTCGAAGCCGGAGCATTTGATATTTCGGACTGGACAGCAACAACGATTTTTGATGAGCTTTCGGGACTAAATCAAAAGAAAATAGAATCTGTTGAAATATCATCAATAGAACTATTGCAGGACGGATCAGGTTATTACATCAACATAGTAAAAAAAGGTGAATCGGAAAGAACGGGATATATTCGACTTTCTCAATGATCCTATAGGTTAAGAATCCTTTACCACTAATATAAATAGATTGATATAACCCACGGTGTTCCCTGAATATGGCGTACCATCGTCAATGTTAATACAATGCAGCTCCATCCGATTATTTGCGCTCTGCGCTTGACATGATGCGATTACTACTCCTGTTACATTTTCGGGTTGTGCAAAAGCTCTTGCAACACGGTCGCCCCCTGATAGATTGTTGTTGACGTATCCAACACCATTTACAAATTCCACATCTGTAACTCGTTGAAACATTAGATATAAATCACGATTTTCGTTTTCTGCAACAACATCATACTGAATTTTATTTTGGATCTTTTGATTTAGTGAACTGATGTTCAAAAAATAAAATGTAATCCGTAAACAATGTTTTGTTCGCTACTTACGAACTGAAAGGAGAAAGAATGAAAAAGTATATTGGAACCAAATTGATTGAGGCAAAGCCTATGACACGCGGAGAATACAATGAGTATCGCGGTTGGACGATTCCACCGGATGAGAATCCGGATGATCCGGGATATCTGGTGAAATATTCTGATTCTTATGTGTCATGGTCTCCGAAAAATGTGTTTGATTCGGCATATCTTCAGGTTGACGACAATAAGCACCTGCCTTCTGGCGCGAGTATTGGTCAGAAGATGGTCGATGAGTTTATTTCTTATAAAGAAATCATCACGCTGGGAGACAAAACCACAGTCGTGCGTTGTGTGCTGCGGAATGGTTTTGAAATCGTTGAATCCAGTTCTTGTGTGGATCCGAAGAATTATTCTGAAGAATATGGGGCTGAAATCTGTATGGAAAGAATCAAAAACAAGATTTGGGAGTTGCTGGGCTTTCTTCTTCAGACGGCGTGGCATGGAATCAGATGAGGAGGACATCCAATGGATCAGGAATATATAACACGGGCTGAACATGAAGAATTCCGGAAGCGGATTGAAGCAGAAGACCATCGCCAGAACCGGCGGATTGAGTTGCTGGAAGAGAGCATTGAGCAGCAGAAAACCCTGACGTCATCCGTGGAAAAACTGGCTCTCAACATGGAAAGCATGCTTAATGAGCAGAAGCAGCAGGGCGAACGGCTGGAAAAGCTGGAAGGCCGGGACGGCGAGAAGTGGCGCAGTGTCACAGGATACCTTTTAACCTTTGTGATTGGCCTTGTGGTCAGTTACATATTCAGTCTGATTGGAATGTGAAAGGAGAACATCGTATGACTGATTTGAGTTTTTTAATGGAGTACATCAACCTGATCACGCTGGGGATTTGTCTCTGCGTGGGATTCGCGCTGAAATACGCGAAAATCTTTGACTGGTTGGGAAATCAGTACATTCCGCTGTCCATGCTGGTGTTAGGGACTATCATCAATGTGCTGGTCAACATCCCCAGCATCAACGCGGCAGTAATTTTGGGCGGGATGATATCCGGCCTTGCCAGTACGGGATTATATGAAATGATGAGGAACCTGCTGGACAAAGATGGGAAGAGCGACATATTTTAATTATTGTAACCAGGGGACGGGAAACCGTTCCCTTTTGTGTCGGTGCATGAGCCGAAAGAAAGAGAGGAAATTATGAGATTCGCACAGGCTTTAGATATGATGAAACACGGGATTCCGATGAAGCTTCCGTCATGGGGAGGATATTGGTGTTGGGATGATGAAAAGAAAACTATTTTGATGCACTGTAGGAAAGCAGACTCAGATACAGGAAAAGATGTTCTTGATATCAGGGAAACTCAGAGAGTGGAATACACACTGCTGAATGTACTTTCAGACGAATGGGTTCCAGCAAATAGTGAGAACTGCTCAATCATGGGCGGTACGCCTACATTCAGTTTTGGTGATGCCATCAAGTACATGAAGCGCGGGCTTAAGGTGAAGCGTCAGGGATGGAATGGGAAAAATCAGCATATCGAACTGGCTAAGAATATCAGCTATATAACACCGGATGGGAATATTCAAAACTGCGACCATGACGCAATCGGCAATATGGCTATTGCTTTTGTTGGAACATCAGGGGTGCAGATGGGATGGCTTGCATCGCAGGCGGATATGCTGGCTGAAGACTGGGTGTTTGTGGAATAGAACGGGGGAATAAGAATATGAGAATAAGTGAAAATGGTTTGAATCTTATCAAAGAATTTGAGGGCTGCAGGCTGGAAGCGTATCTGGACCCGGCTGGGGTACCGACGATTGGATACGGTCATACGTCCGGCGTAAAAATGGGACAGGTCATCACGCAGAATACCGCAGATGAATATCTCCGGGATGATTGTGCGGCGGCGGAAAAGAATGTAAACGGTTTTGATGCCAAATATCATTGGAATCAGAATCAGTTTGACGCTCTTGTTTCCTTCGCTTTCAACCTGGGATCCATTAACCAGCTGACAGCAAATGGGACGCGCTCTATTGAGGATATATCTGCGAAAATTCCGGAATACTGCCATGCTGGAGGGGAAAAATTGAACGGACTTGTTCGCCGGAGGGCCGCGGAGAAAGAACTGTTCGACACTCCAACAGAAGCGCGAGCAGAAGGAGATCGTGAGCTGGATCAGGAAGCCGTCCGAAGTCTTCAGGAAGCACTCAACGCTGACGGAATCACGGATGCGGATGGAAAAGCGTTGGTGATCGATGGAATCAAAGGGCCAGACACGACTGCGGCGATCAAGAAAGTTCTGTTGCTTTCTGGAGCATTTGACATGTTCAGTGCACGATTTACTGTAGGCAGCACTGGACAGACCGTGAAATGGCTGCAGATGCGCCTGAACACGGTGATCGGGCCGCAGATTGTAAAGCTTCTGGGCACAGAGTATGGGCTGGAGGCTGACGGAAAATTCGGAAATGATACGCGGCTGGCGGTCGGATTGTTCCAGGAGATCCGCGGCTTGAAACTGGACTATAAGGTTGGTGTAAATACGATCACAGAACTGTTATATACAGCTTAATTGATTTTCCCCGGAGAAATCCGGGGATTTTTCAATATAAGGAGAGAATTTTTATGGCATTAAATTTGACGAAAAAGCAGTACGAAACAGAGATGGCAAGAGGCGAAGCCTTGAATAAAAAGTACGGGAAGAACAATTCTTCTTCATCGAATAAAAACACATCCAATAGAAACAGCGGAGGCTCAGGAAGAAATTCTGGTGGAAATTCTGAATCTTCCAGCGGGGGTAGTTCGTCTGCTGGGAATGCTGCATATTATGCTCAGCTTCAGGCAGAGGCAGAAGCAAGGGCACGCGAAGAAGCGGAGCGTCTCAGAAGAGAACAGGAGCGTATTGCCCAAAACGCATATGATCGGAATATGGCGGCGCTTAATGATGCATATAACCAGCGTGGAGAGCTTTTAAAACAGAATTATGACAGCACTGTGGGGACGCTGAATTCCAGTTATGATGTGTCAAAGGGGAATGTAAACAATCAATCGAATCAGGCATTGAGGGAGGCATACATTAACCGTATGTTGTCTCAAAGAAATCTCGCTCAAAATATGGCGGCACAGGGACTTTCGGGTGGGTTGGCAGAAAGCACTATGGCCGGTTTGTCCAATAACTATGGAAATGCCAGAAATAATATCGAAGAGACCCGCGCCAACAACCTGTCGGAACTGGAAAATACATACCAGAACAATCTGGCAACGGCATTGCAGAATTATAATAATCAGTTGGCGGAAGATTCTGCACAGAAAGCCGCGTACCAGATGCAGTTGGAAAGCGACCTGGCAAACCTGATTGCGTCATCTTATTCTGATATGTATGATAATATTCCGGCTTTGACGGAATCATATACAGCGGCGATGCAGGATCTTTTGGCGAATCAGGCGGCATATTCACCGGTAGAAGCAACGGTAACAAATAGGCAGGATCCTGTCTCAGTAAGTAGTCCAGTAGAGGACTATAGCTCCTGGAATAATTATGCCGCATGGGCGAAAAAGGTAAAAGCTAATGGATACAGCGATGATCAGATCGCTGATATGTTGGTAAGAAACGGCGTCAATAATACAGGGGCGCTGCAGTATATTCTCAACCAGCTGTAATCATGGAGGTCAGGTATGGCGAATTATAGCATAGACGATATAGAAAAGATGCTTAATAAGCATAAAAACGTCACATCTAATACAGAACATACTCCATCGAAAAAGATGGAAGTATCAAAGCGCCTGAACAAAAGCGGGAGCCAAAGTGCCACATCTGGCCAGAAAGACGCTTCTGGAAAACAATGGTATAACGCTGGTGAGCTAAAAAGAAAACAGGATTCTCAACGTGCGGCTAAAACAGAGAAAAAAGTGAGGACAAGAAGTTCGGTCGGGAATGCACTCAGTTATTATAATGATCGGCAGAAGGATAGTCTTTCCGGAATGACCGGAGTAGCCCGCCAGTTAAAAAGAACCACTGCTGTACCGACAACGGAGAGAATTCCAAGCCTTGATACATCGAGTCTGGGAAAAGAGAGTTCCTCTCCGGTTCTCTCGACAGGCTCTGTTCAGAGGCAAGAAAGCATACCCGTCTTGACACAGGAATTTGAACCTCAGGAAGAAGTGTCAAGCACTTCTAATCCGCTTTATGGTGCTTTGAGTGGGAAAATGTCAGAAGAGGACCGTAAGGTAATCCAGGAGTATGCAAGCGAATGGTTGAGGGATTATAACCGGCGCATTGCATCTGGAAGTATTTCTCAGGCGCAGGCGGCAAAAGACGCTACGGATGAGACTTCAATGTATGCAACTATGGTTAGGCTGAAGAATAAAACAAATCCGCTGGCGGCTTTTGTAACCGGGATTATGGACTCCGCACAGAACCTGCCTGGTGTTGGAACTGTACGAGACTGGATCGATAATCTGACACCGGGAGGGAATCCGTCCGGAAACTTTATTGACCAATCCATAGAAGATGCCCGAACACAAAGCCCGCTTGCGCAGGGCGCCGGGAACTTAGCTATGGAGGTCGCAAAATATAACCTGGCCAGCGGCATTATGTCTGATATTCCAAGGGTTCAGGCGGCAAGAGAGGCGCTTTCCGGAAGGATTGCAAGTGCTTTAAGTCCCGGCGGAAATGCTGCAGCTGCAGCAGCGGCTGGAAATAGAATTCCGGAGCTCGTTGGAGAGGCAACGGCGAACGTTCTGAGTGATCTGTCGCTGGATACTGTTTTAGATACACTTCCCCGTGCGGCGGATGATGTCAGGGCGGGTAGGAGCGCCGGTGAAGTGGCAGGGAATGTCGCGCGAAGTATTGGAAAAAATTTGGCATATAATGTTGCGGGCGAGGGTTTGTCACAGGTCGTTGGAAGAGCGCTTCGAAATAGAGCCAGAGGAACGGAGCTTGATCCTCCTGGAAGTCTTGAAAACGGCTTAGAACGGTCTGGAACGGCATTGAATGAGGCTGCAGATTCCGCAGAGACAGTAATGCGGAGGACGGATGGACTTTCGCCCTTGGAAAATATCCCGGCCAATGGGCGGACCGGCAGCGCGGTATCAGATGTAATGCCTCCATACAGAGTTGCAGCAGAAAGTGTGGATGATAGAACGGCGAGATTGACGGAAGAAATCCCGACTCTTCGAGATCCTGAAATATCTGCGCGCTCTGGCGAGGATCTATTAAATGGAAGCAGGTCCAGACGCACGGCAACAATTGACGGCAGAGATGTTGTCGAGGAGAGCTATGGTAATAATATTGCCAGGGGCAGAGTACAGGGTGTTTCCGATGAGATTCAAAACGAATTCATTGACAATCCGGCATTTTATGAAGTTCTGAGCAATGAAGAAACTTTACAGCGGGCACAGCGGATTTATGATTCTGGATCTGCAGAAAGCCAGATCTATCGTTTGCTGGACGCAAAATCTCCTGAAGCTGTCCCGTTGGCGAATAAGATCGTGTCAGATATGATTGATTCTGGCCGGAAGGACGAAGCTGTGGAGCTGCTGAGGACTGTCTCGCAGAAACTTCGTGAAGGCGGCCAGTTTACACAAGCTGCTGCAATTACCATGATGAAGAGTGATCCGGATACCGCATTGAGATATGCTGTCCGTGACATAGATAATATGAACGCGGCAGGGCGGCAGAAATTTGGGAACCGTTGGACAGATTTTTCCTTGACGGATGATGAGATAGAAATGTTCGGAAAAATCAAGCCGGGAGACACTGACGCGATCAAAAAGGCATATGAAAAGATTGGGGCGCGGCTTGCAAAGCAGTATCCGTCTACCAGATGGGAAAAGTTTGTGGAGTTGTCACGCGTGGGCATGCTGTTGAACCCAAGAACACAGATCAGGAATATCGTATCGAACGCATTATTGCAGCCGGTCCGTTCTTTGTCTGATCGCGTGTCTGCGCTTGGGCAGAATGCCATCCATTTGATAAACCCGGATTTCAAGGTTACGCAGTCCCTTACAGGAGGCGGAAAAGCAGAGAAGAAACTGGCAAGAGAAGTATGGGATGGTGTGAAAGAAAGCATCCTGGGAAGTTCAGCTTCAAAATGGGGGGATGGATTGAAGGGAGTTGCCGGGAATCATCAGGTATTCAAGGGAAATCGTGTGACAAGGGCAGTGACGGGAGCGACCTATAATCTTTTGAACCGAATAGCTCCGAGACTGACCGCCCGGGTGAAAGCGGCAACCGGAATAACAGTGAACGATTCTTTCCTGGAGATGGCGCGGCAGTTCACATATCATCTGCTGGAAGCCGGTGATGAGCCTTTCGTCCGCAACAATTTTGTGAACCGTCTTGCTTCCTATATGAAAGCACAAGGGATAACTTCCATCGACCAGATCCCGGAAGATGCGATAACGCTTGCGACAGATGAAGCGCTGAAGGCGACGTTCAAGGACGATAATGCATTGACGCGGACTTTTTCAAACTTGAAGAAAAACACCGGAAAAGTCGGGGAAATTGTTATGCCTTTCACAAAAACACCTGCGAACCTTGCGATGAGAGGAATTGATTATAGCCCGGCAGGCCTTGTCAATGCTTTCAAAATGGTTAAAGATAAAAAAGGCGCATCAGAAATCATGGATTATTTGGCAAAAAATTTGACTGGTACTGCGGCAATTGCAGCCGGTTACACTTTGGCAAAAAATGGCGTGATTACAGGGGCACTGTCCAGTGATAAAGATGAGGTAGCATTCCAGAAGCAGCAAGGGGAACTTGCTTATTCTATCAAAGTGGGTGATAATTATTACACATATGATTGGGCACAGCCGGCAGCAATCCCGTTTATCCTGGGAGCATCCATGTACCAATCCATTGCCGAGTCCGATGATGAATCAAAAACAGCTATGGATAGATTTGAGCGCGTCGCAGATATGGCCGGACAAGCCGCGGTTAGCGTATCAAATTCCTGGCTGGAACTGTCCCCATTACAGTCGCTTGCTGATATTTTTGATACGGGAAATGGCGGATCTGTCCCGGAGAACTTCATCAATGAGGTGTTGGAATTTCCGCAACGGTTTATACCATCGGCTTTGGGCGCCGCCGCGCGTACAGTAGATCCGGTACAGCGCCAGACGTTTTCTGCTGATCGACCAATTCAGACGCAGATTAACACGGCCATATCGAAGATCCCGTTCCTGAGTGAAACGCTTCCGGCAGCTTATGATACATGGGGCCAGGAAATCCGAAGAAGCGACAGTACAGGCGAAGCGGCATTCGCACAGATGGTTAATCCCGGTCAGCTTGGAAACTCTGCTGAAACGCCTATTGACAGCGAGATTCAGAGACTTTTTGATGAGACAGGGAATAATGCTGTATTTCCACGCAAAGCAGAGTGGAAAGTCGGGGATACCAGGCTGACCAATGAACAGTACAGCGCACTGCAGCGGGCGCAGGGCACACTTTCCTATGAGTTGGCGGAAGGCTTTGTAAATTCTCCTGAATATGAACAATTTGACGATGCTGAAAAATCTGAGATCCTTGGAGATATGTATTCTCTTGCAAAGGCAGTTGCTGAGAATGAGCAGTTCGGGAAAGAGATGAGCACTACAAATCAGAAGCTCTATAAGATTTATAATGATCTTGGAGTGGAAGGAATTGTGCGTTATAACCTGTATAAAGGCATTAAGGACGAAGGAGGAGAAGGTGCTGCAGATAATGTTAAAGCGGCGCTGGAAGAAAGCAATATGAGTCTTTCCGAAAAGCAGGAAGTCTACGCGCAGTTGTATCCGAATACGAAAGAAGAGAATAACCCTTACACAGAAAAGAATTACGAAACGACAAATGCTACGGAAAGGATCAGCGCTTCCCTGGAATCTGATCTGAACAGATCCCAGGCGTATTCGCAGCTTGGTATTCTTCGCTTTGATTTTGATGATAAGATGGAAAGTTTTACGAAAGCTCTTGCAAAGCATGAAGTACAGGGAACGGAGTTGAGCGCGGAAAACCAGAAGTTGAAGACAATCTATGATAATGATGGGGCGGATGGGCTTGTCAGATATTACCTGTATAAAAAGAATGCCGACGCTGATGGGAATGGATCCCTGAGAAAAGATGAAATAATTCCATACTTGGATTCGCTGGGTCTTTCTCAGCAGGAGAAAAGGACATATTTCTCATATCTAAGCTCAGCAAAAAATCCATATTAAATCTGAGCCAGCTTCTCCTTAAGAGGGGCTGGCTCATTTACTATTTCAAAATAAGATAAAATATGCCATTTTAAGCGTCACAACAAATGGTGCAAGAACCCAATCCGTACAACAGAGTGATGCAAATCAAATCATTGCGGCTACGTTTGTCCAAAATGACGATATATATAACATGTGCGCTGCCGATAATATATACCCGTCCGTACAAATAATGGGCACAAAAGTAATTCAGATTCTGTACATGAATAAAACACCAAAGGCTAATACTCGGACATTGCAAATATTGGTAGCATATATGTGATATCCTATATAGTATTGCGGTTACCTATAATATGCATTCATATGCACTGTAGTCCTGGCATCTTCTCCACCATAAAAAGCCTGGACAAGCGTAAGAACGGAGTTGTCAATATTTACACATGCTGATCCATTGGCACTAGGAGTATAATAAAATCCAAAATCTACTCTTTGATTACGATTTGGAATTACAGAAGATGCTACTTGCCCAGTCTCAAATGTTACACATACATTTATATCTTTTGCTCCAGCTGGTATTTGAATGGCATTTCCTGAACCCATAAACTTCCATTCCATCTTTTGAAATAGTAAAAGACTGACTCCAAAGCAAGAGAGAAGGAGTCAGTCTTTCAGAAGGAGATAGTCATGTATCTCAATATGCATCATATCACTGCTTAAATGGAGAATCAAGTCGTGTTGCATTTCGTGTTGCATGTGTTGAAAAATAGACATCTTAGGTGCAATAATAAAGACGTAAAAGTAAATTTGAAATAGTTGAAAAATAAAGCATTTTTAAAGAATGTGGAATTTCAAAGCAAACACAGTAATTATACGGAATTTATGATTCATGGGTTCGAATCCCGTCTCGTGCTCTCTCAAATACCTAGAAAAGCCTGAAAGTAAAGGCTTTTCTTTTTTTGTTTTTCCTTTATTTTCTAGTGATCTTTGGTGACCGGAGGGGCGTGACCATCTTGTCTCCGGTGTTTGATGAATTTGTACCCAGTTGTACCCACCTTCTTCCCTAAATGATTTTTAACGAAACTGAAACAATTTTTTAAATTAACAAAAACATCCGAAAGGTATGATACAGATATCATTTAAAAAGAAAACAGAGGTAATACAATATGAGTAATTGGCTCCATGATCTGTATGATACAATGAAACGCAGCGAGAAGGAAATGCTGATCAGGCGCTCCGGTTCCACAATGAGCAGTCCATGGTCGCAAGGAGGACAAAAGAACTGGCGAGACTTGGCCATATCAGCTGCGGATACCATCTGATTGATATCACTTATTATGGATATTCCATTTATATATCCTTCCATCACGCGCTGTGCGACGAACGCGGCGTCATGCCGTTCCTTGAGACTTTAATCTATTATTACTGTGATCTGAATATGGCAGGAAACCCGTGCCGGAAGGCGTCCGTCTGGCGGATGATCCGCTCCTGCCCGGAGAAACGGACGATCCATTTCTGCAGGAGTATGATTTTGACGAAAAGAAAACGTTTGTCAATCTTCCGCGGGACAGATACGCGATCCCTGAAAATGTGGCGACGGAGGAGGCCACAAATTACCGGTACGAGGTAAAGATTTCCGGCGCCCAATATATGAAGGCGTGTAAAGAGCACAACGCGACTCCTGTGATCCTGCTGGCTCTTTTGATGAGCCGCGGCATCGCGGAACTCTATTCGGAATATGACAAACCTGTCAACGCCAATATTGCCGCGGACATGAGAGACGCCCTGGGTGTGCCGAATACATTCAAGAACTGTGTGAAGAGCATGAATCTGCCTTACAGCAGAGAATTTTCAGAGAAGAGCCTGACCGAACAGGCAACAGAGTATCGGGAACTGCTGAAGGCGCAGAGAGACAGAGATTTTTGCCGGAAAGAGGCCAACGCGATGATCGGACTGTCCAATAAGCTGGATACTTTGGATTCTTATGAAGAAAAGCAGAAAATCATGACATTTTTTGAGGGGATGACGCTGAATACTTATATTATCAGCTATCTGGGTGCGTTCCGCCTGGGCGAGAACGCGCAGTATATTTCCGAAATACATCTTTACAATTCCGGGACCACCGGCCTTGGAATCAATATGATCTCCTGCGGAGAGAATTTTGTCCTGGATTTCAAGCAGAATTTCCAGTCGGACAAATACGTCAGGGCATTCTGTGAAGAGTTGGAAAAACTGGGAATTGCATATACAGTCAGCGATAGGATTCCGTTCGTCACTCCCGGCGATTCCATCATAAAGCGATAGAAAGATGCAGGAGGCGACGATCTGTTTGACATTTCCTGCATATTTGCTATAATATACTTAACAAGGGAGCCGGAAGGTGAATGCAGCTCACCCGTCCCGGCGCAATTTAAAAATGTACTATCAAGAGATAGCTGTCCTTAAACTTTGACGAGAGCAGGACGGCTATTTCTTATGTGTATAAGTTAGAATGGCGACTATCAATAGAGCAATGCTCACAATCAAGTTTAATTCTTCATATGTACTCATAATAATCACCGCCTTCCGTAAGGTCTCGGAATGGGTGAGAACACGTCCCCCAGCTCCCTGGGTAAGGATATTATATTTTCAAGGTGATTATTTGGGGTATGCCGGAGGAAGGAGAGAGATAGAATGAGAAAATTATCTTATTTGGTGATCGGAGCAGGCGGTACCGGAGGAAGTATTGCCGCATTTCTGGCAAAAGCGGGAAAAGACGTGACGCTGATCGCGCGCGGAGCGCACGGGAAAGCGATTCAGGAGAACGGGATGCGTATAATCTGCCCGTCAGGAGAGTGGACGATGCCGCTGAAAGCAGTAGAAGAAAAAGATTATGAGGGGAAGGCAGACGTGATCTTTGTCTGCGTAAAAGGATATTCTGTCGGCAGTATTTACGGCTGTATCCGCAAAGCGGCTCATGAAAATACGGTGGTGATCCCCATACTGAATATATATGGAACCGGAGAACGGATGGCGAAAGACCTGCCGGGCATCCGTGTGCTGAATGGCTGCATTTATATTGCGGCGGCGATTGAAGCTCCTGGAACGATCCGCATGAGCGGAGATATTTTCCGGATTGTATACGGAAGCCTGGACGGGAATGTGTCGGATCCGCTGCTGCTTCAGGTGAAAACGGATCTGCAGGACAGCGGAATCCTTCCGGTATATACAGATCAAGTCCGCAGGGACACATTTCAGAAATATGCGTTTGTCTCGCCTATGGCGGCGGCAGGGGCATACTATGACGCGGCGGCCGGCGATATGAAGCGTCCGGGGAAAGTGAGAGATCTGTTCGTTTCCTGTGTCAGAGAGATCGACGCGCTGGCAGACGCCATGGGCATTCCGTTTCCGGTGGATATTGTGGAAGAGGATCTGAAGATCATGGACGGGCTGGCGGACGACTGTACGGCGTCCATGCAGAAGGATCTGAAAAAGGGCGGGGATTCCGAGGCGGACGGACTTCTGCGGGAAGTAGTACGCATGGGAGAGCAGTATCAGGTACCTACTCCCAGTTACCGGATGGTCGCGGAGAAAGTCTGCGGCAAAATGGAATGACCCGGTCGAAACTTTACAAAAAATTTACAAAAATATGGTTATGAATTTTACATAGGGAGGATATACTATCCATCGTAAGGTACCCAGCACCTACTTTTTCATATCGGACTTGGATAAGTCCCCTCCCTTTGATTGGGCTGTCAGAGTTCTGACAGCCGTTTTTTTACAGAAAAAGCAGGAGCGAAGCCGGGAAACAGGGGAGATATGGACAGAAAGGATATTGTATGAAGAAAACGAAAATCATCTGCACGATGGGACCCAACGCGGACAATCGGGACACATTAAAACAGCTGGCGCTGCACGGAATGGATGTGGCGCGATTCAACTTTTCCCATGGAGATCATGAGGAACAGAAAGGGCGCCTGGAGCTGCTGAAAAGTGTGCGGGAAGAGCTGGATCTCCCGATCGCCGCGCTTTTAGATACGAAAGGACCGGAGATTCGTACAGGACTCCTGAAAGACGGAAAAGTACATCTTCAGGACGGGATGCCGTATACTCTGACCACCAGAGAAGTAGAGGCGGATGGAGAAATCTGCCATGTGAATTATGCGGGACTGCCGGCCTGTGTGAAACCGGGGACACATATTCTCATTGACGACGGACTGATCGATCTGGCTGTAGAACGTGTGGAGAACACGGAGATCTTCTGTCGTGTCGTCAGCGGAGGGGAACTGGGACAGAAAAAAGGCGTCAATGTTCCGAAGACGAGGATTGATCTGCCGGGCCTGACGGAAAAGGACAAGGCGGATATCCGATTCGGCATGGAACAGGGATTTGACTTTATTGCCGCTTCTTTTGTCAGGAATGCGGATGTGATCCGGGAGATCCGCCAGATTCTGAAAGAAGCGGATTCCCAGATCCGGATCATCGCGAAGATAGAAAATGAAGAAGGCATCGAGAATCTGGACGAGATTATCAAGGAAAGCGACGGCATCATGGTGGCGAGAGGGGATCTGGGAGTAGAGATTCCGCCGCAGACACTTCCATATATACAGAAAACCATGATCCAGAAGTGCAATGAAGCTGGGAAAACTGTGATCGTGGCGACACAGATGCTGGATTCCATGATCCGAAATCCCCGTCCCACCAGAGCAGAGGTGACGGATGTGGCCAATGCGGTGTATGAAGGGGCTGACGCGGTTATGCTGTCCGGCGAGACGGCTGCCGGGAAGTATCCGGTGGAGGCGCTGCGGATGATGGCGCAGATCTGCCGTGACGCGGAAGCGCATCTGGACGGAGAATTTTACCGGACAAGAAAAGTAAGCCCGGAGATCCTGGGGACTGTTTCCAACGCGGTCTGCTATTCCTCGGTGTCCACCGCCCATGATCTGCACGCGAAGGCGATCGTCGCGCCCAGTATGAGCGGATTTACCACATGGCGGCTCTCCAAATGGAGACCGGAGACTCCGATTATCGGCATGTCGCCGGACGCGCAGGTAGTCCGTCAGATGCAGCTTTACTGGGGCGTGCTCCCGTTCCAGGCCAAGCGTGCGGAGTCCACAGATATATTGATTTATTCTTCTCTGGAGCTCTTGAAACAGAAAGGTGTGATCCGGGAAGGAGATCTGGTGGTGGTGACGGCAGGAATCGTAAGGGACCTGAATACAGTGGAGTCTTCCAGACATACCAATATTATGCGTGTGGTGGAAGTGGATTAAGCCAAACGGCTTGCCCTTTTGAATCTTAAAAATGGCAGCAGGACATGTTTTTGATTTTGCATGTGTCCCGCTGCCATTTTCAGATGTTATTTATCCGTGGAAAATCAGCAGAAAATCCGGCTCCACATAATTTCTGTCGAACTGATTAAGAAATACTGCAAATGGAACCGGGAAAATCTTGCAGTTGCCCTGATTGGGCCAGATGCAGTTGGCTGTCTCAGCATAGAAAAATTATAATATAAAATGAAAAGAGAAAAAAAGAAAGGCCTCCACTTTCGTGAAAACCTTGATATTTCGAGGGAGTGGGGGCTTTTGGGAAGCCCCCTAAAGTGTTATGAATGAAATACTGATGTGTTCCTGTTACGAGTATTATAATAGCAAGGAAATGTGACGAAAATGTGGCGATGAAATAAAGGATTTCTAAAAAAACAAAAGAAATACGAAACAAAAAGGAAAAAATGTGCTACAATGTTCGCGTGACCGGAGGTGCATATGAAAATACTTCTTGTGGCAGTCAATGCTAAATATATTCATTCCAACCTGGCTGTATACAGCCTGAAAAAAGCGGCGGAAAGGCCCGCGGGAGAGGTGGAAATTGCGGAATACACCATTAATCAACAGTTTTTTGATATACTCAGCGATATTTACCGAAGGCAGCCGGACGTGGTTGCTTTTTCCTGTTATATCTGGAACCGTCTGATGGTGGAAGAACTGATGGGAGAGCTTCCCAAGGTGCTTCCGGGGATCAGCATATGGGCCGGCGGTCCGGAAGTATCGTTTAACGCGGAGGCGTTTCTGGAGGAGCATCCGGAGGTGACCGGTATCATGCGCGGTGAGGGAGAGGGGATCTTCCGGGAACTTGCTTCCTATTATATAGAAAGAACAGGTTCTCTGAGCGATATCCGGGGACTGACGTTCCGGGATTTTTCCGGAAATATCAGACAGAATCCCCCGGCAGCGCTTCTGGATCCGGATGAGGTTCCGTTTCCTTATGACGATCTGGGAAAATTCGCGCATAAGATTATCTATTATGAATCCAGCCGGGGATGCCCGTTCAGATGCAGCTATTGCCTGTCTTCCGTGGACAGAAATGTGAGGTTCCGCAGTCTGGATCTGGTAAAAGCGGAGCTGGGAAGATTCCTGGAGGCGCGGATCCCCCAGGTGAAATTTGTGGACCGCACCTTTAACTGCAATCCCGGAAGGACGGCGGAATTGTGGCGCTGGATGATGGAGCATGACAATGGAATTACGAATTTTCATTTTGAGATTGCCGCAGATCTAATCACAGAGGAAGAACTGGAACTGATGAGCCGGATGCGTCCCGGGCTGATTCAGCTGGAGATCGGCGTACAGTCGGTAAATCCTGCGACGATCCGGGAAATTGACCGGGTCATGGATCTGGAACGGCTGAAAACGGTGGTGGAGAGAGTCCGCAGCCGCGGAAATATCCATCAGCATCTGGATCTGATCGCAGGACTTCCGGAGGAGGATCTGGACAGCTTTCGAAGATCTTATAACGAAGTGTTTGCCATGAAACCGGAGCAGCTGCAGCTGGGGTTTCTGAAAGTGCTCGAAGGCACAAAGATGAAGGCGCGGGCGGAACGTTACGGGATCCTCTGCCGGAAGAATCCTCCGTACGAAGTATATGCCACTTCCTGGCTCTCTTTTGGCGAGGTGCTTCTGCTGAAGGGAGTGGAGGAGATGACGGAAATTTATTACAATTCGCATCAGTTTGACCGTACTCTGGCGGAAATTTTAAAAAGGAAGGTATCTCCATTTGATTTCTTCCATGAACTTGCAGTATATTATGATGAAAAGGGGCTGGCAGACGTCAGTCACGGGCGCATGGCACGGTATGAAATTCTGAGGGATTTTCTGAGGGAAAAGGGTTGTTGGTCCGCGGAGGCAGACCAGTGTATGGTTTTTGACCTGTACGCCAGGGAGAGACTGAAAAGCCGCCCTGTATTTGCCGCGGATCTGACGCCTTACAGGGAGCGTCTGAAAGAATATGAGCGGGCCTATGGCAGGAAAGTGCATATCGAGGTATTTGAAAAAGAACATGGGCCGGAATTTGTGCTTTTTGATTATGACAGGCGAAGCCCTCTGACAAAGGAAGCATATACGGAGGTACTGAGATGACCAAGAGAACCGGAGAGATCCTGGAGCTTCTGGATAGGGAATACGGGACAGAATACGTCTGTTATCTGCATTATGAGACGCCGTGGCAGCTTCTGATCGCTACGATGCTCAGCGCCCAGTGTACGGATGCCAGGGTAAACCAGGTGACAGCGGATCTTTTTCGTAAATATGATTCTCTGGAGAAATTCGCCGCGGCGGACCTGAAAGAGCTGGAAGAGGATATCCGACCCACCGGATTTTATCACAATAAGGCGAAAAATATCATCGCCTGCGCCGGAAAACTGGTGGAGGAGTACGGAGCAGAGGTTCCAAACGATCTGGATGCGCTGACTTCTCTGGCGGGCGTGGGAAGGAAGACCGCCAATGTGATCCGGGGAAATATTTTCCATGAACCCAGCGTGGTGGTGGACACACATGTAAAGAGGATATCCAGAAGGCTGGGACTCACAAAAGAAGAAGATCCGGTTAAGATTGAATTTGACCTGATGAAGAAACTGCCGAAGGATCATTGGATCCTCTGGAATATACATATTATTACATTCGGAAGAAGTATCTGTACGGCAAGGAATCCCAAATGCGGGGAGTGTTTCCTTCGTGGATACTGTAAGGAAAAAGGACATGACAGATAGATATGTGGCGCTGGATGTGGAAACGACAGGACTGGATCCGGCGAAGGACCGGCTCCTGGAGATCGGAGCCGTAAAGGTGGAGGACGGAGAGATACGGGAAAGTTATGAGACGCTGATCAATACAGGCGTGCCGATCCCTTACCGGATACAGGAACTGACCGGAATCACGGATGAGATGCAAAAGGCGGGGAAACCTCTGGAGGCGGCCATGGAAGAGATAGTGCGGTTCTGCGAAGGATACCCGATTCTTGGGCATAACGTACAGTTTGATTATGGATTCTTGAAGCAGAACGCGGTTATGTGCGGTCTGGGATTTGAAAAAGACGGCATCGATACATTGAAGATTGCGCGGAAAGTGCTGCCTGATATGAGGTCCAGATCTTTGCCGGCCATGTGCGCGCATTATTATGTGGATCCGGGAAATTCCCACCGGGCGCTGGATGACGCCAGATCCGCCCACGAGATTTTCCGGAAAATGCAGTCGGAATTCGGCGGGACGGAGCCGCAGGTATTTGTTTTTCAGAAAATGATGTATTCTGTAAAAAAAGAATGCCCGATTACAAATTCACAAAAAGGATACTTGAATGATTTATTGAAATATCATAAAATAGAAATGAGTATCTGCGTGGAGGAGATGACCAAGAGCGAAGCCTCCCGCATGATCGACCACATCATTCTGCAGTATGGCAGAATCGGAAGAAGGAAAGGATGATACGTAATGAGATCTAATGATAAGAAAAGAAGAATTGTGGCGGCGGTGATCGTGCTGCTGCTGGTAGTGGCTATGATTGTGCCGCTGCTGACTTATGCGCTGTAGGGAAGGATGAGGAGAAAGTATGAAAAAATGGATCAGTAAGATAGCACTGGGCATATGCCTTCTGGTATTCGGACTGGGGTCCTGCGTATTTGCTGCGGAAGATACGATCCTGGACGGTGTTGCGATCGGGGAAGTGGACGTATCGGGCATGACAAAAGCTCAGGCGATGGATGCGCTTGCGTCTTATGTGGAGGATGTAAAAGAGCAGACAATCACTTTGAAGATCGGTGACAACACGCTGGAAGCTCCGCTTTCAGAATTCGGAGTTACCTGTACATATGAAGATGCAGTGGATGAAGCGCTTGGAATCGGGCGTACCGGACATATTTTGAAAAGATATAAGGAACAGAAAGACCTGCAGCACGGAGGAAAAGTTTATCCGTTGGAATGGACGGCAAACGAGTCTATGGTTCGCACTTATGTAGAGGAGAACTGTACACAGTTTGACCAGGAAGCTAAAAATGCTTCTCTTACCCGTGAAGATGGAGAGTTCCAGTTTGTAGCGGGGGAGGAAGGGCTCGTATTAGACGTAGACGCGTCGGTTCAGGCTATTGTCAGTTATCTGGACGGCGGTTGGGATGAAAACGGTTCCGTGGATCTGGTGACAGAGATTACAGAGCCGGAGGGAAGCGCGGAAGAGCTTCAGTATGTACAGGATCTGCTGGGAAGTTTTACCACCAGTTATTCCACATCCAGTTCCAACCGCAGCAAGAATATCACCAGTGGAACGGAGCATATCAATGGTACCGTATTGTATCCGGGAGAAGAGTTTTCCGCTTATGAAGTGGTGGCTCCGTTTACGGAGGAAAATGGTTATGCCATGGCAGGGTCCTATCTGAACGGGGAGACTGTGGACAGTATGGGCGGAGGAATCTGTCAGGTGTCTACAACGCTGTACAATGCGGTGCTGCGTGCGGAACTGGAAGTAACGGAACGCTCTCCGCATTCCATGACCGTCGCCTATGTAGAACTTGCCGAAGATGCGGCAATCGCCGGAACATACAAAGATCTGAAATTTGTGAATAATACAGATTATCCGATTTACATAGAGGGATATACAACTTCTGATAAAAAGGTAACATTTAATATTTATGGAAAAGAGACCAGAGATCCGGACAGGGAGATCTCCTTTGAAAGCGTGCTGGTAAGCCAGACAGATCCGACTACCGTGCTGACCGAGGATGCGGGACAGCCGCTGGGATACAAGAACGTGTCGTCCGGACGGACCGGATACGTGGCGGAGCTGTATAAGATAGTAACGGTAAACGGTGTAGAGACTGAAAGGATCAAAGTCAACAAGAGCACCTACCGCGGAAGCAACCGGACGGTGACCTACGGAACAGCCGGAGACCCTGTGCTGTCAGAAAATCTGCGCGCGGCTATCGCCCTGCAGGATGAGGCGCTGGCGGACGCCAATATTGCGCCGCTGGTTCAGGCGGCAACGCCTGCACAATAATCCGGAAGAGGGTAAGACTATTTATGGAAATCGGAAAAGTGCCGGAGGCGGTCCTGAAAAGGGCCGTTTTTCGGCAGATACACACCAGAAGAGAAGAGGTCCTGGTGGGAGCCGGGGTCGGAGAGGATTGTGCGGCTCTGCAGCTGGGACCGGACGAAGTCTTTGTGTTGTCTACAGACCCGATTACCGGGACGGACAAGAATACAGGAGAACTGGCGGTTCAGATCACGGCCAATGATCTGGCCAGTGCAGGGGCGGAGCCGGTAGCGCTGCTTTTGACGGTGCTTCTCCCTGTGACGGCGGATGAGCCTTTGATTCGCCGGCTGATGAGGGAAGTGGATGAGGCTTGTGAGAAACTTCATATACAGGTAGTAGGCGGCCATACGGAAGTGACGGCGGTGGTCAATCAGCCGGTGATTTCCGTGACCGGCATCGGTAAAGCGAAAAAGGGTCATCTTGTGACTACTGGAGGAGCCGGGGTCGGAGACGACGTGGTGGCTACCAAATGGATCGGGATTGAGGGGACCTCCATTATTGCCAGAGAAAAAGAGCAGGAGCTGTTGGAACGTTTTGCAGCCCCCTTTGTAGAGGAGGCGAAGAATTTCGACCGGTTTCTGTCAGTGGTGCCGGACGCGGCCGCCGCGGTAAAGTCCGGCGTCACCGCCATGCATGACGTGACGGAAGGGGGCATCTACGGCGCGCTCTGGGAACTCGCGGAAGCGTCCGGGGTAGGGCTGGAGATTGATCTGAAAAAGATTCCTGTCCGTCAGGAGACCATAGAGCTCTGTGAGTATTATCGGCTGAATCCGTATCAGTTGATATCCAGCGGATGCATGCTGATGACGGCTTCGGATGGAAGAAGGCTGGTCCGTGATCTGGAGAAAGCAGGGATTCATGCCACGCTGATCGGACGCTGTGTGGATGGAAAGGCGAAGAAGATTCTGAATGGAGAAGACACCGCTTATCTGGAGAGGCCGAAAACGGATGAGCTGTATAAGATTTATGAATAGGAAAAGAGAGAACTGCTATGGCTTTGAATATTGTACTGTATGAACCGGAGATACCGGCAAATACCGGAAATATCGGCAGAACCTGCGTAGCTACGGGCAGCCGGCTCCATCTGATCGAACCGCTGGGATTTCTTCTGGGGGAAAAAGAACTCCGGCGCGCGGGTATGGATTATTGGAAAGATCTGGATGTGACAACTTATCTGGATTATGAAGATTTCCTGCAAAAGAATCCGGGAGCAAAAATCTATATGGCGTCTACCAAAGCGCCGAATATTTACACGGATGTACAGTACGAACCGGATTGCTATATTATGTTTGGAAAAGAGAGCGCCGGTATTCCGGAAGAGATACTGCATGAAAACAGGGAGATGGCGGTACGGATCCCCATGAACCCGTCGATCAGATCTCTGAATCTGTCTAATTCTGTGGCGATTGTTCTTTATGAAGCGCTCCGTCAGCAGAATTTTGCCCATATGCAGCTGAGAGGAAACTTGACAAAATACAGCTGGGATTAGAAGGGGGAGCTTTATGCGAGAAAAAATCCGCAGGATGTACAAAAGAATGCTCAGTGTGATGTTGGCGCTCAGCATTGCAGCGTCTTCCTATGCCGTGTCGGCGGCCAGTAAGGAGACCCAGGACAAGATCGATCAGGTGGAACAGGAGAAAAGTGAGGCAGAGGAGCAGAAAGCGGCTACCGAACAGGAAAAAAGCAATCTGAATAATGCCAGATCGGAGATGGAAGAGTATCTGAAAAATCTGGATCAGCAGGCCAGCAGCCTGAATGAACAGATCTCCATATTGACGCAGGATATTGAGGCAAAGGAAGCGGAGATAGCGGAAAAGGAAGCGGAAGTCGAGAAGGCCCAGGAGGAAGTAAACAAACAGTATGAAGATATGAAAACGCGTATCCAGTACATGTATGAAAACGGCGGGAATAATCTGTTCACTTATCTGGCGGCATTGGTGACCGGAGGTATTTCCGATATGCTGAACCAGGTAGAATACGCGGAAAGTATCAATGACTATGACCGGCAGCGGCTGGAAGAATATAAAACATCCAAGGCGACTCTGGAACAGCAGCAGGCGGACCTGGCGGACGAGCAGGAAGCCCTGGAACTATTGAAAACAGAGACCGAAGACAAGAAAAAACAGGTGGCGCAGCAGCAGGCGGCGACAGGATCCAGGATCAGTGAATACAACAGTCTGATCAGTGATCTGGAGGGGAAGATCGGAGACATGGATGAGCTGATTCAGGAAAAAACGAAGATCCTGAACGAACTGATCGCCCAGGCAGAGGAGGAAGAGCGTCAGGCCAGAATCCAGGCGGCTCAAAATGCGGCGTCCTCTATGGAGAATGTGACGATTATTGCCGGCGACGCGCAGATTTCGGACCATCAGATCTCGCTCAGCGATTATGAACTTCTGATGCTTGCGACAATTATCTACTGCGAAGCCGGGAATCAGAGTTATGAAGGTCAGCTGGCCGTGGGCTATGTGATCATGAACCGTGTGAGGAGCAGTCTGTACCCCAGTACTTTGGAGGGTGTTCTGCGCCAGTCAAAACAGTTTGAGCCAGTCGGTTCCGGACGTTTCGATCTGGTGCTTCAGGCGGAACAGGATGATGATATTCCCGATATCGTGACTCAGTCCTGCTGGAACGCTGCCAGAGAAGTGGTCAACGGAAGCAGCAATGTGGGCGAATCCCTGTTTTTCCGTACCTGGGCGCCGGTGCCTTCGCTGATCACAAATCTTCAGAACGGCGGAGTCCCTTACTGGATTATTCAGGACCATATTTTTTATTATTACTGGACCAGTTATTCCACTTCTACTTCTACGCCAAGTGAGGACACGGAAGAAGAACAGGAAGAGGAACCGGAAGAAACAGAAGAAACCGAAGAGCCGGAAGAGTCGGAGCAGACTGAAACTGAAGATCCTGCTGCGGGTACGGATAATACCGGAACCGAAGATCCTGCCGCTGGCTCAGACGGAACCGAAACGACGGATCCGGCCGCAAATATGGACAGTGCCGGGACAACGGATCCGGCCGCGGATGCGGGCAGTACCGGGACTACAGATCCTGCTGCGGGTACAGATAATACCGGAACCGGTGATCCTGCGTCGGGCACACAGACTCAGAGTACGGAACAGGGTACGAACTGAGGCGGATGAGCCCAAAGTAATCAGATTTAATTCATACCGGACAGACAGTGCCGGACCTGCACCTGCTGAAGCAAATTCGCTTCAGCAGGAAAAATAAAAAAATTAAAAAAAACTCTTTACAAATCGTGAAAGTCGGGGTATAATAAACGAGTTCGCAGTTGAGAACAGAAATAAAATATCGATGCGTGGCTCAGCTTGGTAGAGCGCTGCGTTCGGGACGCAGAGGTCGCAGGTTCAAATCCTGTCGCATCGACTCCTTGGCAGGGGCGCCGGAGATGTTGATTTTCAGCATCTCCGGTTCTTTTTTATTTCGGAAAGAAGTGCCGCGATGATGAAAAATCTTTTGAATTCAGGCAGTTGTTTAAGTGCGTCATGGCTTTATTCCCCTTTTGATATTATTTGAATTGATGTTTTTTTTGTCATTATATATAATATGAAATAGGGAGACAAGTTGCTGCTTGTCCGGGAGGCGAGAGGAATCCCGTGGAAAACGATAAAAATGCTTTGCGAGGTTTTACGCAATGGATGGAGTGAATAAAAAACGACCGGCAGAGACATCTCTGCTTCCGCCAGAGCAGGAAGTGGAGAGCGAAGAGAAGGTCCTGGAACATGTGGTAAAAAACCTGAACTATTTCCGGAGTAAATATCAGATCGGAGCGCAGAAAGATCTGGCGGAAATCCTGGAGATCAGTCCTTCGCAACTGACAAAGATACTGAAAAAGGAGCAGATGCCGCCATTGTATCCGCTTCTTGTAAATATAACAAAAAGGTTCCATTATTCCATCGATGAGTTCTTGTTTACAGATATTCGGACTGCAGAGATATTCCAGACGGGAGATGAGGAAGACCTGCCTGCGGCCAGCTATATGAAATTCCAGGGGGCTTATCAGGTCTATTATTTTAATACTTCTTCTTTCCGGGAAAAAGAAAGGAGATTTCATGGGAATTCCCTGAAAAGCGGCGTCCTGTATATGGAGAAGGATTGCAGGGGCAGCGGGCATAAAATCTATGGAATCCTTGATTTGTCTAAAGACAGTGCGGACCGATATATCCGGGATGCCGTAAGAAATGGACGTTCTCCTGAATCCTCGGTTCTCGATAAAATAAAAAATGCCACACGAATGAGTCGTACGTATTTCGGCGGGTTGGATCTTTCTTCCAAACATATTTATATGGATCTCAGGTCGGATGGGGTCAAGGACGCGATCCATATGATTTTTCATCGGCCGGAGAGCAATTCTGGACGATATATCGGAGGGCTTGGAACGATGATATCCGTGTCCAGAGGAGCTGGTGCGGCCCCCAGCGTCCAGTATGTGGCAATTGTCAAGGATTCACTGGATGTGTCCGAAGAGGAGCTTGCGTCGTATCTTTTGATGCGCGGACCGGGCATCGTGGATGAAGAATCTGTAGGAGAACTGGCCGCTTTTGTGGAGAAGTTGTACAGCCCGGGGGCTGCAGAGTTCCTGGCGGCGCTCTCTGGCGAACAGAAGAAAGCCATTGTGAAAAGCAATTTTAATATGATTTTACGCGAAACGCTGGAGAGAAACTTGTCCAGGGACTTAAAAGTATCTCTGGAAGATGACGAGGAATTTTATCACTATATAAAAAGAACCATCTCTGGCATGCGCGCGGAAAGGAAATAATATGATGCCTGTAAAAGAAGATCTGTATGAAGAGATTCATAAAGCATATGAAGAGACGCTCAGAAAAAACAGAGATACTTTCCGCGAAGAATACGGAGTGGAGGCAAGCATGCAGAAGCTGGTACAGGATGGCGCCAGAACCGGAAGCATGGTGAAAAGCCTTTCTTTCCAGCGCAGAGATGCGTACAGTCTTTATCAGGACTTGTCAAAGCTACGTGCAGACAACAAAGATATGAGAAAGGCATTCATAAAAGAGAAGCTCTCTGTTTTTGACATTTTTATTATTGTCAGTGACCAATATAGCGGCAGGCCGGATGATTTGTTTTTTGAAGTATATGACAAACTGTACCAGGGGTTTTACCGGATGACAGTTACCGGATGTTTTTGCGATGGGGAGGAGAGCTTCTATGTTTTGACAGACAAGTACCGCCATACGTATAGACTGTATGTTCAGTCGGAGTTGGAGTATCGCAGGCATTTGAACCGTCGCGCTGTCGGAAGAAGGCATGGGGAATCGGACGCTCCGGTCTGCCCGGGCATTACGGTGCTGGATTTCGCGTTTGCGCAGGGAGAAGAGATCGGACTTCATTTGGAGAGAGCATATGTAAATGACGGCATCTCGCCTGCTGGTCTGGATACTGTGCTGAAGGCGGGCGACCATGTCCGGTTGGAGTATGATTTGTCAGGGCCGGTAACGGCGGTTTTTGAGTGGTTTGGCTATGTAAAAACAGATTTGGCGAAAGAAAAACTGATCGGTTATTTTAACCGTCGGTTTCGGGGCTGAGGGAAGGCGGAGCTTATGTCGAGATTTGAGTGCGGGATTCTGGGGATCGATCTGGGAACTACCAATACTGTTGTGGGCTATTATGATGAGATCGGGCAGAGGGGTGAATGCTGCATGAATCAGGAAGGAACAGCGCTGCTTCCGTCCGCAGTCTATTTTGAAGACAGTTCCACATATGTGGTCGGAACGGTGGCACGGGATGGCGCCATATTGCACCCGGATCGTACGGCGATGTTTTTCAAGCGGAAAATGGGGGCAGATAAGGAGGCCATTACGGTTGATGGGAAGGCCTTTTCTCCACAGCAGATTTCCGCTCTGGTGCTGAAAGAAGCAGTGGAGAACGCACGTGCGGAATTGGAAACGGAAGCGACGGAGGCAGTGATCACAGTGCCTGCCTATTTTGATGCGGCCGCAAGGCGGGCCACCATGGAAGCCGGAGAGATGGCGGGACTTCATGTTAGGGATATCCTTGACGAACCGGTGGCCGCTCTGTATCATTGCGACGTGCTGGGGGATCTTATAGATAAAACTGTGCTGATCTTCGACTTAGGGGGTGGTACGTTCGACCTGGTCGCAGCTGAAGTGCGCGAAACGGAGATCAACGAGATTGCCATCGCCGGGGACACAAGACTTGGAGGCTCCGATTGGGATAAGGTTTTCGCAGATTATCTGAAAGAACGCTATCTGAAAGGCCGTACGATGAACCCGGAGGAAGAACAGGAACTTTTGCTGAGTGCGGAGAAAGCAAAAAAGATTCTTTCTAAAAAAGAAAAGACAAGGCTATATATTTCGACAGCGGAAGGCCGTGTTCCGGTAGAGGTTACCCGCGAGGAGTTCGATCGATGCACGGCTCACTTGATGAAAAAAGTTCAAAAGGTTCTTCTGGATCTGATGATGGATCTGTTTGAAAAAGGGATCACTGGTTTTGATAAGATCATATTGGTGGGCGGAGCTACCAGGATGCCGCAGATAGAACAGTTTCTTAAAGGGATTCCCTATACGGACATTATAGCGAAGGATCAGGACGAGGCAGTGGCGAAAGGCGCGGCGGTTTATGCGAGACTTTTAGGAGATTTTGTGGACGGTACGCGGCAGCCTGTCAGGCAGGTATCTTCAGAAAAATATCTGAACAGAATTTGTACCAGAAGCTATGGTCTGGCGGCAATGCTGGGAGAGGACGGCGAAAGAAAGGTGTGCAATATTATTTTTCGTTCGACAGTACTTCCGGTATCCAAAAAGAGACGTTTTTATACAACATGTGATAACCAGAGACAGGTAAATCTGAAAATCTATGAAAATCTGTCGAATGAACCGTATGTGAATGTCCATTCGGAAGCTCTTTTAGGAAACTGCGTGCTGGAACTCCCGGAAGGGTTGAAAAAGGGCTCTGCTATCATGGTGGTATTCACGATCAGCGGGAATGGCGTGCTCACAGTAGAGGGAAGCGATCCTGCAAGCGGGAAAAGCGTTTCAGTGACAATGGAATCAAAGGCGCTTTTGGAGCCGGATGAGGTTATGGCTCAGAAGGTAGATATTGAGCAGCTTTCGAAAATCTATTAGGCAGAGAATTTCTGTCTGGAAATTTCGGTTGCGTATCAGAAACATAATTGAGAGATATAGGACGCTGGAAAAAGAATATCGTTTTATAATAAGGGCATATTCAAAAGAATATGTCTTTTTTATGTATGAGGAAAATATAGGACGTGTCCGTCTGGCCACTGTCCGGAGGAGGGATTCATATGGATAAATGCAGGATCAGAGAAGAGTGGAACAAAGAGTGCCCGGTGACGGACTGCGGAGATTATGCACAGTATCCGTTGCAGGACTGTATTTTGATGCGGCAGATGGAGCGTGACTTTGACGGTGCAGGGCAGCATTGTTTTGTTTTTGGGTATGTGCGGGAAACGAGAGAGGGCGTTCCGTTTGTAGATCTTTATGTGTGGGATCCGGGTATCCGGCCGCAAAAGTACAGGCGATTTGTGATTCGGGAGGGATATCGTCTGTCAGGGGACGATTTGAAAAGCTTTTTGACATATGCAGAAAAAAAGGATCTTTTTATGGGGACTATGTCTATGTCTTGTCTGCGGCTGGATGTTGGAAACCGTTTTCCGGGTTGGAATATCGTTCGGGCGTTTCCGAGCGGGGCTGGGGAAATGCTGGAACATTTGTATTTTGCGAGCCACAGGAGTGGCCCGCTGGAGATTTTGTACAAGTCAGGACTGGATGAAATCGCATATCATATTCGAAAAATCCCGGCCGCCAGGCCGGAAGGAAAAAGGCCCGCGGAGATTATCGGGCATGGGGTACCTCTGAAACTTCTGCGTATCTTGAACAATCCGGAACTTGTCGAAAATCTTTACAATGAAAAAACGATGGAGGAATGCGTGGCTGTATACAAATTGTTTGCGCCCTACATGGAAGGAACGCTTCCCACGGAAATACAGTGGAATTATCTGAAAGATTTATATTTCAACGAAGGTATCCATGCGGCGGAGAGATTTAACAGATGTCTTTACAAGGCAATGGGAGACATTCTCATAGATTTTCCCGTCAGGCAGCCTCTTCCCGTCAGAAACCGTCAGCTTCACGGTTTCCGCCGGGCACCGCTGATGTTTAATCGGGAAGCGATCATAAAAGACGCCGATAAAAAGATCCGAGAAAGAAAACGTAGGGATCGATACTATGAATATGAAAATAAAGACTATAAGATCATTCTTCCGGAAAATGCGGCGGATATGTTCAGGGAAGCAGATAAACAGAAAAACTGTCTGGTGCAATACATCAGTATGCATGCAGAGAGGGCTACCACGATTCTTTTTCTCCGCCGGGTCCAGCGCCCCGGTAAATCTTTTGTAACCATGGAAGTGAACTGTGAACAGAGGATTACGCAAATATACTGTGCGTGCAATCGGGATCCGGACCGGGAAGTACGTAAATTTGTAGAGGAATACGCTCAGGAAAAAGGTTTTCATTATGAAGAGAGAGATCATATGCTGGAAGAGATATATGATCTTGCCGAGTTGTTTGACGATGACTGGGAGCAGGATGAAGACATTTTTGATAATGGTTTTGACCATGGTGTATAGGAAACGACAGTTGCTGGAACTGTTTCGGGTTTCAACTGATAAAAAATAGTGTATAATTTTTTTGAGGGGCGCAGCTGCATGGATACATGGAGAGTAAACTGCGTCAAATGCCGACCAGACAGGAGGAGAAAGTAAATGAATGAAAAAGACGGTATGCTGAGGGATGAAGTGTATGCCAAGACTGATGATGAAGAAGTTGAGGAAGACAGGCAGGTATTTGAAGTAGAACTGGAGGATGGAACGACTGCAAAGGCTGAACTTCTCTGCCTGGCCGAGATCGACGAGGTTGAGTACGCTGTTTATGCACTGGATAACGAAGATGGCACCTTTGATATTCTTGCTTCATATGTGCGCAAGGACGAGGAGGGCTATGATATGCTGGCAGATATCGAAAATGCGGAAGATAAAAGAAAAATAGCCGAATTTGTGAAAAGCTGTATCCCTGAATTGAAAAAGGGTGTTTCTGCGATCACTAAAGATTAAAGCGAATGATATTATAACAGAGGGCTGCATGGAGATTGAGATCCGAAATGCCGGGATTTTTCGGATCTGAAACGGAAATTTCAGAAAAAAAACAAAATTGACTGTCGCCGGATTGTATCCGCAGTTTCCACTGTCGCATAATGAAGTTACAAAAACAGAAAAATGCGAAGGAGGGCATTAAGATGACTGGGTTTGTAAAAAAACTGACGGCAGCGCTTTTGGTTGTATCAATCGCTATGACTGCAGGGGAATGGGAGGCCGTGCCGGTGCACGCTGCGTCAAAGACAGAGTGCGTGGATGTGACGAAGGTGGACGCGCCCCTGTGGAGCGGGCCGACCAAGTATTCAGAGCTGGTTGACCACACATATTTGGGCCGGGTATTGGCGGTCGTTGACGAGACAGTCAACGAGTATGGGAATCTGTGGTATGAGGTTGCGTGGGAGGAAGAGCCGGGAGATGGAAATACCGCGTTTATTTACAGCGGAAATGTGGAACCGCATACCCACGGCTACTGCTGCCTGTACGTTGAGGGCGTAGAGTACAGCTACTGCGAATGTGGGGATGTATATGTGATGGGGACTTCTTATGTGGAGGTGTCCCAGGAGGACACATATATGATGTCGACGATGGCCCAGGCAGGCATCCTCAGTTTGGGAGACACTGCATTGCCGTTCGGGGATATGGTAGCAGGGGTTCTTATCATCGGAACTATCTGTCTGTATCTTACCGACAATATCCCGACGACGCTGCAGATGGTGACAGAGGAAATAGATTTTCTGGATTATCTGAAGGAAAACCCGGAGGTCTGCACGGAAACCAATTTCCGGATGGTGACGCGGGATATGAAGAATGGTCTGCTGGTTATTGAAGGAGACAATTGTCTGACCATTTCGGAAGCCTATGTATACGCAAGATTCTGCGGGGGAGATGTATGGACGCCGGACAAGACGGGGACTTCTGCGCTGGCGTGCGCAGAATTAAATGGAGAATTTTTCGGGCCGGAGGTAGATAAAGACAAGCCGGGGTATTACTATCATTACCATATGGGAACAGATCATGATAACGCGGTGGAAAGCCATATCTTTTACGGTACAGGGCAGTATACTGGCAGTTATCCGGTTGGTTACTGACGGAAGGATACTTAAGTTTTTTTCTTCCGGATACCGGTGGGATGGCCGCGTACTGAAAAAGGCAGATGTGGCTGCGGGTGTGTATGAAGTCATATAGAAGGCGGATATGATGGCGAGATTTGAGTGCGGAATTCTGGGGATTGATCTTGGAACCACCAATACAGTAGTGAGCTATTATGATGAGATCGGGCAGAGGGGAGAATGCTGCATGAATCAGGAGGGGACGACGCTTCTCCCGTCCGCAGTATATTTTGAAGACAGTTCTTCCTATGTGGTCGGTACGGTCGCCCGGGAAGGGGCAATGTTGCATCCGGATCGGACAGCAATGTTTTTCAAGCGGAAAATGGGTAGCAGCAAGGAAGCATTCATGATAGAGGGAAAGGCTTTTTCTCCGCAGCAGGTCGCTGCGTTGGTGCTGAAGGAAGCGGTGGAAAATGCGCGAACCGAGCTGGGGACAGAGGTCACGGAGGCCGTGATCACAGTCCCGGCATATTTTGGCGCATCCGCAAGGCAGGCCACCATCGAGGCCGGCGAGATGGCGGGGCTTCGGGTGAGGGATATCTTGGATGAACCGGTGGCCGCACTGTATCACTGTGATGTGCTGAGCGATCTGATAGGAAAAACAGTACTGATCTTCGATCTGGGCGGAGGGACACTGGACCTGGTCGCAGCCGAGGTGCGTGAAAATGAGATCAATGAGATTGTGATCACCGGGAATATGAGACTTGGGGGAGTCGATTGGGATAAGGCCTTTGCAGATCATATCAGATGGACCCGTCTGCAGAGCTGCACGTTGGTGCCGGAGGAAGAGCAGGAGCTTCTGCTGGCGGCGGAGAAGGCGAAAAAAATCTTTTCCAGAAAAGAGAAGACGAAGCTCTATGTTTCGACGAAGGAGGGGCGCGTTGCCGTAGAAGTCACCCGCAGCGAGTTTGACCGGTGTACGGAGCATTTGAACAGGAAGGTCCGGGTCGCTATCATCGACCTGATGATGACTCTGTACAGAAAAGGGATCAGTGAATTTGACCGGATCATCCTGGTGGGGGGAGCAACCCGGATGCCCCAGATTAAAAGGCTTCTAGCGGAAGCATTTCCTTATACGCACGTTGCCGCCGGAGATCAGGACGAAGCGGTGGCAAAGGGCGCGGCGGTCTACGCAAAGCTTCTTGACAGCTCCGCCGGAGGACATTCCTCTGCCAGGTATGCCGCGCCGAAAAAACGTCTGAACAGAATATGCACCAGGAGCTATGGCCTGGCGGCCATGATGGGAGAGGATGGTAAAAGGAAAGTATGCAATATGATTTTCCGGTCAGCGAAGCTACCGATCGCCATCGTCCGTCGGTTTTATACATCCTGCGACAACCAGAAGCAGGTGAACCTGAAAATATATGAAAATATATCCGATGAACGATACGTGGACGTTCATCCGGAGGCATTCCTGGGAAACTGCATACTGGAGCTGCCGGAGAATCTGCCGAAGGGATCCGATATCGAGGTGATGGTCACGATCCGGCGGGACGGGGTGCTCACGGTAGAAGGCAGGGAGCCGGAAAGCGGGAAGGCAGTCCGGGCGGTCATCGACTTAAAGGCACCGCCGGGACAGGATGAGGCCCATGACCCAGACGGGAGATATTGAGAAGCTTTCAAAGGAGTATTAGCGGAAATTCCCCTTTCCTATTTGAAACTATAAACCGGGAGGTATCAGTATGGACAGACATACGGATAAAAGAGAATGGAATAAAAACTGTCGGGGGGCAGCAGGCGTGCTGAACCGGCTTTTGATGCTGTCGTTTTGCCCGTTGCTTTGGGCGGGCGTCCATATGTTGTTTGATGGCAGCTGGTGCGCGGCAGCCAGCTCTGCGGATGGAGCGGCATCCTTTTGGCCGGGAATTCTGGTAGGATATGTATCCGGGATTGTTCTTCATGAGCTGGCTCATGTCTGTGCCTGCCTGGCGTATGGCGGGCGTGTGCTGGGCGGCGGCCTGATGTTCCGGTATTTTATACCGCAGGTTTATGTGAACATAGACTGGGAATGTGTCAGGAGCAGGCTTAAAAGGGTGCAGATCCTGGCGGCAGGCATAGAATGCAACTTTGCCCTGGCCGGTTTTTTCCTTCTGCTTCTGAAAACAGGGCTTTTCAGCCGCGAATTCCTGCAGAACGCGGCAACAGTCAATTTTATCCTGGGGGTTCTGAATACATCTTTGGCAGACGGCCTGGACGGGATGCAGATCTATGAACAGATTCTGGGAGAAGAGAACATGGTTCGGAAAGCCAGGAGGCTGCTTGGGGACAGGGAATCCAGGAGGCGCCTCAGGAGCAGAAAGGTGAACGGCTATGCGGTGCTCCTTCAGTGTTATCTGACCGTTGGAATGCAGCTCTTGCTGCCGCTATATCTGATCTTTGACCTGCTGAGTTTATGCCTGATAGGAAGGCTTGCCCGCTGACAGGGAAGAAAGGAGACAATATGATTTTGAAAAGTGTGCTGATGGTTTATGTGCCCCTGTTTTTTCTGGTATCCGTACTGCCGGTCTGCCGCAGGAGAGAAAGCCTGTGGATCTCTGTGCTGACGCCGGCCGTATCAGCTCCGTTTAATTACATGCTCGTCAGAGAATATATGCCGTTGATACTGCCGGGGGAAACAGAAGGGTTTTTGGGGATTATCCGCTGGGCATTTATACTTCTTTATATTTTGATTCTGACAAGTATGGAAGAGGTGATAGCGGGCATCGCGGGCAGGGTGATCTGGCGCAGGCAGCGCAGGCTGCATATTCCCGTGAAAGTAAAAGGGGAATGACGGTTGGCGCGGGGTACAGAGTATACCGCCTATATAGCAATTATGCCATAATTATATGGAGCAGATGGAAGTTTTTGGTGAGCTGCAGCTACAGGATGCAACTGCTTATATTCAGAGAAACCGGATGATCCTGGGGAGTATCAGTGTGGTTCTCCTGCTGACAGGTCTTACGAATTATTTTAATGTGGTGATAACCGGCGTTTTTGAAAAATCTGGAAATGGCTTCTGAATTTTACGAATATGAAGAACCGAAGTCTGCTTATCGGGGCTGATCTGGTATAAAAGAAGGACCTTGGGATTATTTTTCTCCCATGGCCCTTTTCGATTTTTAGTTATGCTTTTTTACAGTCCCCTTACTGCGCCGATTCCCAGTCCGCCGGCGCCCACATGGGCTCCGATGCTCATGGAAAGAGGGAAGTAGACCAGTTCCATATCCGGGAACTCGGCCTGCAGCGCGGATTTGAAATGTTCCAGTTTGTCAGGATCCATCAGGGTGTTTGCCAGCCCGAGCTTCAAAAGCCCCTGCTCTTTCATCCCGGAAAAACGGGACTGGATGTCTGTCCGCAGGGCTTCCAGCATGAGACGGAAGGCGGACTCCACTCCTCTGGCCTTTCCGAAAAGATCCAGTTTGCCGCCCTGAATCGTCAGAACGGGCTTGATCCGAAGAATCGTTCCCAACGCGGCGGCAGCGGCAGTGATCCGCCCGCCTTTCTTCAGATATTCCAGCGTATCCACAGCAATGAAAATCGTGGCGTCCATGGCCTCTTTCTCCAGAATATTTTTGATTTCCTGTCCGCTTTTCCCTTCTTCGGCGAGTTCCTGAGCGTCCAGGACAGATACGGCCTGCGTGACGGAGATCCGGTGGTTGTCCACCACAAAGACCCTTCCCTGGTACGGCTCGTCTTCCGCCAGCAGGCAGGCGGTCTGGCAGGCGCTGCTCAGGCCGGAAGACATAGGAATAAATACGATCTCATCATGTGTGCGGAGCAGACGGTCCCACATGGCCGTCACATCCCCCGGAGACGGCTGGGAAGTGCTGACGGCAGATCCGGCTTCCTGCATCTTATAAAATTCATCCGGCTGGATATCTACCCCTTCAAAATATGTTTCCCCGTTGATAATGACCGGCATAGGCAGTATGTGGATCCCGTAAGAGGACTCTTCCGACGGCATGATCCCGCAGTTGCTGTCTGTCATGATTGCGATTTTTGACATAATTCCCTCCGATATGTCTGCTTCTTCCCCTGAAAAGCAAAATAGATTTATATGAAATATAGCAATTATAACAAAATAATCCCTAACCTACAATGGACAAACACCGCAAAGTGGAAATGAATTTTTATGCGGAACCGATTGTATAAAAATACATTATGCGAAAAAAGAGAAGTACAGGGAAAATATAGTGTAAATTATATTTTGCGATAATGAGACAAATTATCATGTACAATTTAAATACAAGTTCGCGAAAAAAGAATACAACTTGTCAGAAAGCAGTAAAAAATGTGCAGTTTAGGAGAGAAAATAGTGCGAATATAATTGACAAAACAGGTGTCGGAATGTATATTGTTACTAAATCATAAACAATATACAAACCTGAATTCGTTAAAATCACAAAGTTTTTCCTGTGTTTGAAATTATATATGTAAATTTTATACATGTACAACACCGTACAAGTTGTGCGGATTGTAAATACAACTTTTAATCAACTAAAGGGAGGATTACCAACAATGAGAAGAAAAGCCTTAAGCGCAATTCTCGCTGTCGCTATGGTAGCTGCTATGGCAGTCGGATGCGGAAGCTCCACCACAGAGACCACCAGCGACACAACCACAGAAACTACGGATGACGCAGCAGCTGCGGACGATGCGGCGGCGGAAGCTACGGATGAAGCAGCCGCGGCAACCGGAGAAGGCGGAAGAATTGGCGTGGCAATGCCGACCCAGTCTTCTGAAAGATGGATCAACGATGGTAATAACATGAAGACCGAGCTGGAAGCTCTTGGGTATGAAGTAGACCTTCAGTATGCAGAGGACGACGTTCAGATGCAGGTTTCTCAGATCGAGAACATGATCGCGGCAGGTGCTGACTGTCTGGTTATCGCAGCAGTTGACTCCGGCGCTCTGACCACGGTTGAGGCTCAGGCAAAAGAGGCGGGCATCCCGATCATCGCTTACGACCGTCTTCTGATGGACACCGACGCAGTTTCCTACTATGCATCCTTCGATAACAAGGGTGTCGGAACCGCGATCGCGAACTACATCGTAGAAGCAAAAGACCTGGAAGCGGCAAGAGAAGCCGGTGAAAGCTACACCATCGAGTTCTTCATGGGCTCCCCGGACGACAACAACGCCGTTCTGCTCCATCAGGGCATCATGGAAGTGCTTCAGCCGTATCTGGACGACGGCACCCTGGTATGCAAGACCGGAAGAACTTCTTTTGAAGACACCTGTATCCTCAGATGGTCCCAGGAGACCGCTCAGCAGTGGTGCGAGAACTACCTGACCGGTTTCTATGCTGACGAAGACCTGGATATCGCATGCTCCGCGTTCGACGGTTTCGCATACGGCATCAAGGCGGCTCTTCAGGGAGCAGGATACACCGAAGAGAACTGGCCGCTGGTTACCGGACAGGACGCAGAGCTGATGGCCTGCAAGAATATCCTGGATGGATCCCAGACCATGTCTATCTACAAAGATACCCGTCTCCTGGCTGAGAAGTGCATCACCATGGTACAGGCTGTGATGACCGGAACCGAGCCGGAGATTAACGATACCACGACGTACAACAACAATGTAATCACGGTTCCGTCCTATCTGTGTACTCCGGTAGCGGTGGACGCTGAGAACCTGCAAGAAGTCATCGTGGACGGCGGATACTATTCAGCTGAAGATCTGGGGCTGTAATTTTTCGGACCTGACAGAGGCGGCGGCGCAAGTCGCCGCCTTTTTGAAGCAAATACAGAGAAAAGGAGCGAGAGGTATGTCAGAATATATCTTGGAGATGAACCACATAACCAAGGAATTCTCGGGCGTCAAAGCACTGGACGATGTGAATCTGAAAGTGAAAAAAGGAGAGATCCATGCGTTATGCGGGGAGAACGGCGCCGGGAAGTCTACCTTGATGAACGTTCTGTCCGGTGTGTATCCCTTCGGAACCTATACCGGGGACATCGTCTATAAGGGCGAGACGATGAAATTCCACCACATCAAGGACAGTGAGGCAAAGGGCATCGTTATCATCCATCAGGAACTGGCGCTGAGTCCGTACATGTCCGTGGCGGAGAACGTGTTCCTGGGCAACGAGCAGTGTTCGGCAAGAGGCGTGATCGACTGGACGAAGACCCAGGCGAAGGCGAAAGAGATGCTGGCAAAGGTCGGACTGGAACATGAGAACGTGAACGTGCCGGTCAACACGCTGGGCGTGGGCAAGCAGCAGCTGATCGAGATCGCCAAGGCGATGGCGAAAAACGTGGATCTGCTGATCCTGGACGAACCGACGGCGGCGCTGAACGACGAAGAGTCGGCGAAACTGCTGGACATCATGCTGGATCTGAAAAAACAGGGCGTGACGATGATCATCATCTCCCATAAGCTGAACGAGATCAGCTATGTGGCAGATTCCATCACGGTCATCCGGGACGGCCATACGATTGAGACGCTGGTCAAGGACGTGGATGATTTCTCGGAAGACCGCATCATCAAAGGCATGGTGGGACGTGAGATGACGAACCGTTATCCGGTCCGCGAGGGAGTAACGATCGGAGACGTTATATTTGAGGTGAAAGACTGGAACGTATATCATCCGGACGACCCGGACCGGCACGTACTGCGGGACATCAACATCAAAGTGCGCGCGGGAGAAGTGGTAGGGCTGGCAGGCCTGATGGGAGCGGGCCGGACGGAATTTGCCATGAGTGTGTTCGGAAAGTCCTATGGACAGAAGATCAGCGGAACCGTTAAGATCAACGGCAAAGAGGTAAACCTGAAAGACGTGCGGACGGCCATCGACAATAAACTGGCCTACGTGTCGGAAGACCGGAAAGGCAACGGTCTGGTCCTGATCGACGACATCAAGCGGAATATGACTATGGCTGCCCTTCGCAATTTCTTCTCCAAAAACGGCATCGTGAACGCCAACGAGGAGATCGTGAAGGCAGAGGAATATAAAAAACTGATCAATGTGAAGGCGAACTCCATCGACCAGACGGTTGGTTCCCTGTCGGGAGGAAACCAGCAGAAGGTGGTACTTGCCAAGTGGATGCTGACACAGCCGGATGTGCTGATCCTGGACGAACCTACCCGGGGAATCGACGTGGGTGCGAAGTATGAGATCTACTGCGTGATCAACGATCTGGCGAAGGCAGGAAAGGCGGTCATCGTCATCTCGTCCGAGATGCCGGAGATCATCGGTACCTGCGACAGACTGTACATCATCAACGAAGGCCATATTGCCGGAGAACTGAGCAAGAGCGAGATGACTCAGGAACGGATCATGGGATGCATTATGGCGGATAACAGGAAAGGTGAGTAATCATGGAAAATAAGAAAGTAGTAAATATTGATATGAGACAGTACGGCATGGTACTGGCCCTGATTGCGGTTTATGTAATCTTTGCGATCCTGACCGGCGGAAAGAATATGTCCCCGGCCAATATCAACAACCTGATTATGCAGAACGGCTACATTGTGATCCTGGCAGTAGGTATGCTGCTCTGCGTCCTGACCGGTAACGTGGACCTGGGCGTCGGCTCTATCGTAGCTACCTGCGGTGCGGTCATCGGTATCGGTATGGTAGACTATGGATGGAATATGTGGGTAGCGATTCTGGCAGCGCTGGTTGTCGGACTTCTCTGCGGTATGTTCGCCGGATTCTTCATTGCGAAGCTTGGCATTCCGCCTTTCATCGTAACGCTGGCAACCATGCTGATGGGCCGCGGACTTACCTACGTGCTCCTTCAGGCGCAGACGAAAGGACCTCTTCCGGCAGACTTTACTTACATAGGAGCAGGATTCCTGCCGACGATCAAAGTGGGACCGGAAGGCGCTCAGATCGATATGGTATGTATCATTGTGGCGGCAGTGGTATCTGTCCTGATCATCCTGGCAGAGCTTAAGAGCATCGCAACAAAGAAAAAATACGGTTTTGCTACCAACCCGCTGTGGCAGCTGGTAGTGAAAAATGTGGTGATCATCGGAATCGTATGGTTCTTCTTCTATAAACTGGCATGCTACAGCGGAATTCCGTTCGTGCTGGTGCTGATGGTTCTTCTGGTAGGACTTTATCATTTCATTACCACGAAGACGGTAGCAGGACGTCAGATCTACGCTCTGGGCGGCAACGAGAAGGCGGCGAAACTTTCCGGTATCAACACGGAGAAGGTATTTTTCTGGGTATATACGAACATGGGTATCCTCTGCGCAGTAGCAGGTATCGTACTTTCCGCACGTAATGCTTCCGCTACTCCGAAAGCAGGCGACCAGTTCGAGATGGACGCAATTGCTTCCTGCTACATCGGCGGTGCGGCAACCTCCGGCGGTGTTGGTACGATCATCGGAGCGGTCGTAGGAGCATTCATCATGGGTATCCTGAACAACGGTATGTCCCTGTACGGATTCTCCACCGATATGCAGAAGATTGTAAAAGGTGCAGTTCTTCTGGGTGCAGTTACGATCGACCTGGTATCCAAGAGGAAAAAATAATTAAATAATGAAAAAGGAAGGGGGCTGCGCGCAGCGGAAAAACCGGCTGGTGCGACAGCCCCCATTGAATAACTATGAGACAGCAAGAGCCCAAATACATCCTGCTGATAAATTGGATAAGGGAAAAAATCAGCACAAAAGAACTGCGGCCGGGATCAAAGCTATATTCGGAGAATGAACTGAGTGCCATGTTCGGGGTGAGCCGGCAGACGGTGCGCCATGCCATTGGGATCCTGGAGACGGAGGGCCTGGTGGAGCGGGTCCGCGGAAGCGGCACTTATATTGAAAAACGCATGGGAACAGCGCGGAAGCCTACGATGAATATCGCGGTAATCAGTACCTATGTGGACGGATACATATTTCCGCCCATGCTGCAGGGGATTGTGCAGAAGCTTTCCGCGGAAGGGTATACGACGCAGATTACGTTTACCGGGAACCAGATTAACAATGAAAGAAAGATACTGGAGGAAATCCTGGAGAGAGATCAGGTGGACGGGGTGATCGCGGAGGCGGTGAAATGCGCGCTGCCCAACCCGAATCTGGAATATTACAGGGAAATTCAGAAGCGGCAGATCGCGCTTCTGTTTTTCGACTGCAGATATCCGGAACTGGACGCTCCGCTGGTGGCGCTGGATGATGAGAAAGTAGCGGAAAAAGCGGTAAATTATCTGATTGAAAAGGGCCACCGCAAGATAGGAGGCATCTTCAAGGCGGACGACGGACAAGGGAGACTTCGTTACTCCGGATATCTGAACGCGCTGCTGAAGGCGGGGATAGGTGTGGACGACCGGAAGGTGCTCTGGATCGATACGGAGGACCAGAAAAATATAAGAAATATTCGCGCGTCTCTTCTTCGGCGCCTTATGGACTGTACGGCAGTTTTCTGCTATAATGATCAGGTAGCATTTGAATTAATCGAACTTCTTCAAAAGGAAGGGATCCGGGTGCCGGGACAGTTGTCCGTGATCAGTATCGACGGGACGGAACTGTCGCTGCTCTGCGAGCCGAAGATCACGTCGATTCCGCATCCGATGGAAGAACTTGGCCAGAAAGCGGCGGAGTATATGGTGCGTATGATCGTAGAGCCTGGATTTCAGGAAGATTATCTGTACTGCCCGGAAGTCCTGGAAAGGAGCTCGATTAAAAGAATAGGAGGCTAGAAGGATGGACGGGGCGAAGAAACCCAGGAATACAATGATGGCTCTGATCGCGAGGCTTGTTGTGGCGGCGTATCTGCTGTATACGGCGTGGGAGCTGCGCGGAGCGCCTGCCGCCCACGATGGAGCGGAGCGCGTTTTATTTATAGTGGCGATTGTCGCGTTTACAGCGATCGCGCTGGTATTAGGAGGATTTTCCCTGAAAGCTCTTCTGAAAGGCGAGTACGACAAGCCTGGTTCGGATGAGGAGCCGGAAGGAAAAGAATAAATCATTTAAGGGAAAGAGGTAGAAGTCATGAAAAATTATAAGTTCTGGTTTTGTACCGGATCTCAGGATCTGTACGGGGATGAGTGCCTGAGAAAAGTGGCGGAACATTCTGCAAAGATTGTAGAAGGTCTGAACAACGGCGGAAAGCTCCCGTTTGAAGTGGTGCTGAAGCCGACGCTGATCAGCCAGGCGTCGATCCGCCAGACTCTGAACGACGCAAATAATGATCCGGAGTGCGCGGGTGTGATCACCTGGATGCATACCTTCTCTCCGGCGAAGATGTGGATCATCGGCCTGCAGGAGTATAAGAAACCGCTTTGCCACCTGCTGACCCAGTTTAATGAAGAGATTCCGTATGACACCATCGACATGGATTTCATGAACGAGAACCAGTCCGCGCATGGAGACCGGGAATATGGCCATATTGTGAGCCGTATGGGTATTGAGAGGAAGATTATCTTCGGCCATTGGAACAATCCGTCCGTGCAGGAGCGTCTGGGCAGCTGGATGCGTACCGCTGTGGGCGTGATGGAATCCTCCCATATCCGTGTATGCCGTGTGGGCGATAATATGAACAATGTGGCGGTTACGGAAGGCGATAAAGTAGAAGCGCAGATCAAATTTGGATGGGAGATCGACCACTACAATGTCAATGACCTGGTAGAGTATGTGGACGCGGTTCCGCAGGGTGATGTAGACGCGCTGGTGGAAGAGTACTATAACAAGTATCAGATTCTGCTGGAAGGCAGAGACGAAGCGGAGTTCCGCAGACATGTGGCGGTTCAGGCTCAGATCGAGATCGGCGCGGAAAAATTCCTGAAAGACGGCGACTATCATGCGATCGTAACACATTTTGGCATGCTGGGCGGACTGAAACAGCTTCCGGGTCTGGCAATGCAGAGGCTGATGGAAAAAGGATACGGATTCGGCGCAGAGGGAGACTGGAAGACGGCGGCTATGGTACGTCTGATGAAGATCATGACCGAAGGCATCCCGAACGCGAAGGGAACTTCCTTCATGGAAGACTATACATATAACCTGGTGCCGGGCAAGGAAGGCATTCTGCAGGCACACATGCTGGAAGTATGCCCGTCCATCGCGGACGGCCCTATCTCCATCAAAGTACAGCCTCTTTCCATGGGCAACCGGGAAGATCCGGCGCGTCTGGTATTTACATCCAAGACCGGCCCGGCAGTGGCTACGTCTCTGGTAGATCTCGGAAACCGCTTCCGTCTGATCATCAATGCGGTGGACTGCAAGAAGGTAGAGAAACCGATGCCGAAGCTTCCGGTGGCTACCGCGTTCTGGACTCCGCAGCCCAGCCTGGAGATCGGTACCGAGGCATGGATCCTGGCGGGCGGCGCGCACCATACCGCATTCTCCTACGATTTGTCCGTAGAGCAGATGGCAGACTGGGCGTCCGCTATGGGCATTGAGAGCGTTGTAATCGATAACAATACCAACATCCGCGATTTCAAGAACGAACTGAGATGGAACGCGGTTGCTTACAGATAAGCGACAGGAGGCAGGATCGATGCTGGAAGAATTAAAACAGAAAGTATATGAAGCCAATATGCTGCTTCCCAAATACGGGCTGGTAACATTTACCTGGGGCAATGTAAGCGGGATCGACCGTGAAAGCGGCCTGTTCGTCATCAAGCCCAGCGGCGTGGACTATGAGACTATGAAGCCGGAAGACATGGTGGTTATGGACCTGGAGGGAAACCGGGTAGAAGGACATTACAAACCGTCTTCCGATACGCCGACCCATCTGGAGATCTATAAAGCGTTTCCGGAGGTGGGAGGCGTCGTGCATACCCATTCCTCCTATGCGACCAGCTGGGCGCAGGCGGGAAGAAACATTCCCTGCTACGGAACGACCCATGCAGACTATATGTACGGAGAGATCCCCTGTGTGCGCTGTCTGACCAAAGAAGAGATTGAAGGCGCTTACGAGGAGAATACCGGACATCTGATCGTGGATTCTTTCAGAGCCATGAATAAGGACCCTATGGCGGTGCCCGCGGTACTGTGCAAGAACCACGGCCCGTTCGCGTGGGGCAAGGATCCCCATGAAGCGGTGCACAACGCGGTAGTGCTGGAAGAAGTGGCAAAGATGGCTTACCGCGCGGAGACGATCAATCCGAGGATCCAGCCGGCTCCTCAGGAACTTCAGGACAAACATTATTTCCGTAAACATGGCGCGAACGCGTATTACGGACAGGATACCAAATAGGATATACGAAACGGCCGGGCCGCCGGGGAATTTCCCAGGCGGCCCGGTTTTTTTGATAAAAAGTATTGTCTTCTGAGAAAAATCCCAGTATAATCAAAGCTGGCTTTGTGAAGATCGGAAGACTGCGGACTGACGATCCGTGCGGGGAGCACAGTTGTCCGCGGGAAGAGAACAAGGAGATGGAGTAATGAAAAAAGTAGTAAAATTCGGAGGAAGCTCTCTGGCCAGCGCAGAGCAGTTTCGCAAGGTAGGGGATATTATCCGCGCGGATGAAGACAGGCGCTATGTTGTGCCGTCTGCGCCGGGCAAGCGTTTTTCCAAAGATATAAAAGTAACGGATATGTTATATCAGTGTTATTATTCTGCGGCGAACGGCGAAGATTTTGAAGGGATGCTGCAGCAGATCCAGTCCCGTTATAACGAGATTATCGGAGGCCTGAATCTGAAACTCTCTTTGGACAAAGAATTTAAAGCGATTGCGGAAAATTTCGGGAAAAAAGCGGGAAGCGACTACGCCGCATCCAGAGGAGAGTATCTCAACGGTCTGGTTATGGCGGCATATCTGAATTATCCTTTTATTGATGCGGCGGAAGTGATTCGTTTTGACGAAAATGGTGATTTTGATGGGGATACGACGGATGAGATTTTGTCAAAGCGTCTGGAGGAAATGCCCAATGCGGTGATTCCGGGATTTTACGGAGCGCTTCCGGATGGCAGAATCAAAACGTTTTCCAGAGGCGGTTCCGATATTACCGGGTCTATCGTGGCAAAGGCAGTCGGAGCGGATATGTACGAAAACTGGACAGATGTGTCCGGGTTTCTGGTAACAGATCCAAGAATCATCAAAGATCCCGCGGTGATCAGCGTGATTACATACCGCGAACTCCGGGAACTGTCTTATATGGGAGCCACCGTGCTCCATGAAGACGCTATCTTCCCGGTGCGTAAGGCAGGAATTCCTATCAATATCCGCAACACTAACCGGCCGGAAGACAAAGGCACCATGATTGTTGCCAGTACCTGCCATAAACCGGATTATACGATCACCGGCATTGCGGGCAAGAAGGGATTTGTGACCGTTAACATTGAAAAGGACATGATGAATTCGGAGATTGGTTTTGGCCGCAAAGTGCTGGGTGTGTTCGAACAGTATGGAATTTCTTTCGAACACATGCCTTCGGGTATTGACACTATGAGCATCGTGGTACATCAGGACGAGTTCGAAGAGCATGAACAGAATGTCCTGGCGGGCATTCAGCGAGCTGTACAGCCGGATTATCTGGAAGTAGAAGGTGATCTGGCTCTGATCGCCATTGTTGGACGCGCTATGCGCGCCAACCGGGGAACCGCAGGAAGGATCTTCTCAGCGCTGGCCCATGCCAATGTGAACGTGAAGATGATCGACCAGGGTTCCAGTGAGTGGAATATAATTGTCGGAGTAAGAAACGATGACTTCGAGAGAGCGATTCGGGCAATCTACGATATCTTTGTGACGACTCAGCTGTAAAATGCCGGGGAAGGGGCTCTGCGGAAGAAAGTATCCGGCAGATGCCCCGTTTTTTAAGAATCCTTAAAATTTTATGAAATTCCGCCATCGCATGGGAAATTGTGATAAACTATGGGAAAACACGCAGACAGAAGGTGATTCTCAATGATTACACGGGAAGAATTTTACGTGGATTCAGCAGATGGTATTCATATGATACACGGTTACCGCTGGTATGATCCCGAGGTGGAATACAAAGGAGTCCTGCAGCTGGTACATGGAATGCAGGAATATATAGAACGTTATCAGGGGCTGGCGGAGTATATGGCTTCTGCCGGTTATTTTGTGGTCGGACATGATCATCTGGGACATGGGGATTCTGTGAAGTCTCCGGAAGAACTTGGATATGTGGGCAGACAGGGGGCGGTTTTATGGCTGAGAGATATCGGCCAGATCCGCCGGATGGCGGCCTCCTATGCTCCGAAAGTTCCGTATATTATTCTCGGCCACAGTATGGGTTCTTTTTTGGTGCGCAGATATCTGATTTATCATGGAAAGAAAGTGGACGGCGCGGTCCTGATGGGAACCGGGCAGCAGCCCGTGCTGCTGGTCAAAGCAGGGCTGGCATTGACCTATTTGAGTATGCTGAAATCCGGAAAACATGGAAGAAGCAGACTCCTTGACCGGCTGACATGCAGCGGATTTGCAGGCAGATATCCGGATAATGCGCGTACGGGAAGCTGGATGAGCCGGGATCCGCAGGTGATGACGGCCGCGCTGAATGACAAGAAGATGAACTTTCATTTCTCTCTGAACGCGTATGAAGCGCTGCTGCGTACCGTGGAGGAAGTGATCGATCCGAAAAGAGCGGTCCGGATGCCAAAGGACCTGCCGATCCTGATTCTGTCCGGAGCGGAAGATCCTGTGGGAGAAAATGGAAAAGGCGTCCGTCGGTTTGAGAAAATGCTGGATAAAATAGGAATGAAAAAAGTGACCTGCAAGACTTATCCGGAAGCGAGACATGAGCTGCTCAACGAACTGAACAGACAGGAGGTCTTCCAGGATATTCGCAGATGGTGCGACGCCGTTGTGAAAAGTTGAAGGAGGAAGACACTATGAGAAAATGGATTTCCATGTGCTGTCTGGTTATAGCATTGCTGGCGGTCGGCAGCATAAAAGCGGATGCGGCTGAGGCTCCGGTCCTTGCGCTGGGAGCTGATCTGACCGAAGACCAGAAAGCGATCGTATTTTCAGAAATGGGGATTACGGCGGAGCAGGCGGCATCCTACCAGACTGTTTATATTACAAATGACATGGAACACCAGTATCTGGACGAGGCGTTGGGCGCATCTGTGGTAGGAACCAGATCCCTGTCTTCGGTTCTTCTCATTCCGCAGGAAAGCGGAAGCGGTCTGAGTGTGGAGACGCATAATATCAGTTATTGTACTATCTCCATGTACCGGAACGCGTTGCTGACTGCCGGTGTGGCGGACGCGAAGGTAATCGTGGCGGCGCCCAGCTCGATCAGCGGTACGGCGGCGCTCATCGGGGCCGTGAAGGCATATGAAGCGTACAGCGGGGAGCCGGTAACGGATGAGGCGCTGGAGGTAGCTACGGATGAGCTGGTTCTGACCGGAGATCTGATGGATGAACTGAATAATCTGGATCCGGATCAGGTGTCGGATATGATTGCCTATCTGAAACAGGAGATCGCGGAAAGAGGCCTGGATGATCCGGAAGAACTGGAAAACCTGGTGAGACAGGTGGCGGTCGAGATGGAGATCTCCCTGACGGATCAGCAGGTGTCCAATATCGTGGACCTTCTTCTGAAACTGGGAAATCTGGATATTGACGCCAATCAGCTTATATCCCAGGCAAAAGAATTGTACAGCCGGCTGGAGTCCATGGGTATTGAACTGGATGGAGAGAAAGTGGGAAATTTTATTACCCGGTTCGTGTCATCCATCTGGGACCTGATTCAGAGCTTCCTTTCAGAATAAGCAGCTCAGGCTTTCTATATGGGAAAGGAGGACGTCAGTCCTCCTCGATCACCTGAAATTCCAGAAAATCAAAATCTACATCGTCGACAAAGCTGTCCGGACGGAAACGTGTCCGGGCATGCCGCTTAAACTCGCGGATATTGGAGTCCAGCCAGATCGGCCGGCTCAGGTCAAACGCATAGCAGATCTCATCAAGGGCCCGGAATACTTTATGGGTTCTGGTGTCGTTCTGCCCGTCGCATACCATAATGTCTTTTAACATGCGGTTATCTTTAAATATTTTTCCCCATACGCGGAACATGGCGGTATCCTCCTGTAGTCTGAAACTGTTCTGTATCTGCTTTTCAGTATAAAGGCTTGTATGGGGAAAGTAAAGAAGGAGAATTACGTGGAACGTTATCAGGAAATCGAGAGAAGTATTATAAAAAAGTACAGGAAAGAAATTTGGCGGCCCTTTGTTCTGGGCGTTCAGAAATATGATATGATCCAGGAAGGAGACCGCATCGCGGTCTGTATTTCCGGCGGAAAAGATTCCATGCTTCTGGCGAAACTTTTACAGGAACTGGAGCGCCACGGTAAATTTCATTTCGGCCTTGAGTTTCTGGTGATGGATCCGGGATATAATCCGGCAAACCGAAGGCGTATTGAGGAAAATGCGAAGATTCTGAATATTCCCATACATATTTTTGAGTCGGATATCTTTGACGTGGTAGTGGATATTAAAGAGAATCCCTGTTATCTGTGCGCGCGGATGAGAAGAGGATTCCTGTATGCGCATGCAAGGGAGCTGGGATGCAATAAAATCGCTCTGGGCCACCATTTTGATGACGTGATAGAAACGATTTTGATGGGGATGCTGTATGGAGGGCAGATGCAGACAATGATGCCCAAGCTGCACAGCACCAATTTTGAGGGAATGGAGCTGATACGCCCTATGTATCTGGTACATGAGGAGGCGATTCTGGACTGGGCGCGTTGCCATGACCTCCATTTCCTTCAATGTGCCTGTCGGTTTACAGAAGCTTATGAAGTGGATGAACATGGAGCCAACAATTCCAAACGGCAGGAGATGAAAGAACTGATTCAAAGATTCCGCCGGATAAGCCCTGTCATCGAGAAAAATATTTTCCGCAGCGTGGAAAATGTGAATCTGGATACGATCATCAGCTATAAACAGGGAAATAACGTCCATCATTTCCTGGATGATTACGACAAAAGATAAGAAGAACTTATAAAAACGATGTCAAAGTTGTGAAATACATATAAATTTTCCAGAAAAAATGACAAATTATGTAAAGTTTTTATGATATAATATTTCTTATATATGCGCATCCGGCGCGCGTCGGGTGGCGGACGGCTGCGGGAGGCAGCCGCGCAAGAATGTTCTGCACAGGGGAGTAATGCATAAATGGCAGTAGAGATGAGCATACAGGAGTATATCAGGAAAAGGCCGGAGAAAGACAGCTTTCAGACGGCGATGTTTATCTATGAGTCGGCGCTGATTCAGATGGCCAGCCGTCTGGAGATCCTGAATAACGAGCTGAACCATGTATATTCCTATAATCCGATCGAATATATCAGAACAAGGCTGAAGACACCGGAGAGCATCACGAAAAAGCTTCGGAAAAACGGGCATAATATCAGTATCGACGATATGGTTGAACATGTTCATGATATTGCGGGGCTTCGTATTACCTGCTCTTTTTATTCGGAGATTTATTTCCTGGCGGATATGATCGCGCGGCAGGACAATCTGAAAGTGGTGAGCATCAAAGATTATATCAGCCATCCCAAGGAAAGCGGATATAAGAGTTATCATATGATCCTCTGCATACAGGTAGCTCTGGCGGACGCGGTGGTGCCTACGAATGTGGAACTGCAGATCCGTACCATGGCTATGGATTTCTGGGCCAGTCTGGAGCACAAGATATATTATAAATACGAAGGGAACGCACCGGATTATTTTTCCAGGGAACTGAAAGAATGCGCGTCGATCATCTCGAAGCTGGACGGGAAGATGATGTCGCTGAATGAAGCAATGAAGAAAATTGACGGCGGCTGAGAGGAAGTCTTCCTTTTGGCCGCTGTTGTTTGGAATGATCTCCATAAATGAGGAGTGCCCCGGTAATACGGATACCGGGGCTATTATGAAAAAATTTATCGAGTTATCTTATTGGCTTTCCTTTTGATTGATTTTAGTGTAGCATTCAGATATGGATAAATTATGAACAAAATTTGAAGAGTGTGTAAAATACACAAAGATAATAAGAAAAAGCAGAAAAACCTGTAAAAAATAAATAAAACAGGAAGGCCCCGCGGCGGGAAACAGTTGTAAATGCAAACAGGAAGTGCTAAAATAAAGCAAGAAATATAGGGAGGATATGTAAATGGCAGCAGGAGAAAAAGCGCCGATATATGTTATCGGCCATAAGAATCCGGACACGGATTCCATATGTTCCGCCATTGCCTATGCGGAACTGAAGAACCGCCTGTACGGGAAAGGCTACTGCGCGGCCAGGGCGGGACAGATCAATCAGGAAACCCAGTATGTGCTGAATTTTTTCCAGGTGCCGGCGCCCCAGTATGTGGCGGATGTGATGACGGATGTACGAGATATTGACATCCGCAAGACGGAAGGAGTGTCCGGGCAGATTTCTCTGAAAAAAGCATGGAATATGATGCGGGCTCTGGGTGTTACTACTCTCCCCATTACGGAAGATCACAAGCTGAAAGGTCTGATCACAGTAGGGGATATTGCCAACGCTTATATGAATGTCTATGACAACAGCATCCTTTCCACGGCAAAGACTCCATATAAAAATATCCTGGAAGCCCTGGATGCCACCATGGTGCTTGGAGATGAAGATGCGTATTACGAAAAAGGCGAGGTTGTGATCGCGGCGGCCAATCCTGATGTGATGGAGGAGTATATTCACGAAGGGGACATGGTGATTCTGGGCAACCGGTATGAGTCCCAGCTGTGCGCCATTGAAATGAACGCGGCCTGCATCATCGTATGTATGGGCGCAAAAGTGTCCAAGACGATCCGGAAGCTGGCGCAGGAGAATCACTGCAGTATTATCGTAACTCCTCACGACACGTTTACTGTGGCCCGTATGATCAATCAGAGCATGCCGATATCCCATTTTATGCGGCGTGACGGGCTCACTACTTTCAAACTGACGGAAAAAACGGAAGATATCAAAGGAATCATGGGACAGAAGCGTTACCGTGAATTTCCGATCCTGGATCTGGACGATAATTACATCGGCATGATTTCCAGAAGAAATCTTTTGAATCTGAGAAAAAAACAGGTGATCCTGGTAGACCATAACGAGGCCAGCCAGACCGTGGACGGTATCAACCACGCGGAAGTGCTGGAGATCATCGACCACCACCGGATCGGTACCTTGGAGACCATGGAGCCGGTATTTTTCCGCAATCAGCCGGTAGGCTGCACGGCCACCATTGTCTATCAGATGTATCATGAGAACGGCATTGAGATTCCAAAGAAGATCGCGGGGCTTTTGATGGCGGCGATCATTTCAGACACGCTGATGTTCCGTTCTCCGACCTGCACCCGCATAGACCAGAATGCGGCAGAGGATCTTTCTTCTATTTGCGGTGTGGAAATCGAAGAGCTGGCGATCGATATGTTCAGCGCGGGAAGCAATATGAGTTCCAGAACCGCGAAGGAGATCTTCCGGCAGGATCAGAAGAAGTTTGAAGTGAATGATTACAATTTTATCGTCTCCCAGATCAACAGTATGAATACCATCGAACTGCAGGAGATCAAGGAGAAAATGGTGCCGTATCTGGAAGAAAATTTCGATCAGCTTGGCGTAGATATGTGTTTTGTCATGCTGACGAATATTGTAAAGGAAGATACCGAGCTTCTTTGTTTCGGAGAACGGGCGCAGGAAGTGATCCGGGAGGCATTCCAGCTTCCGGGGGATATGGAGGATATCGTCCTGAAAGGACTGGTTTCCAGAAAGAAACAGCTGATTCCCAGCATTATGACGGTACTGCAGCAGTAGACCAAGAGGGTGGATGCGTATTGTATTATGTGCATCCGCTCTTTTTTTGCCTCCGGCCTGAGATTATGAGGAAATGGTTTGGTAAAGCTTACAGGAGTATTATTGATAATATTTATCTGTAACAGCATAATATTTTTAAAAAAGTTAGTTGACATTAACATATAATGCTCCTATAATACAGAATGTAAATGATAGTCGTTTTCATTTATGCCAGAAAACAGGAGGGATCATGATGGCATTATCACTTATGAGTATCGGAGAAACACGGACTGTAGTGAAGGTCCGCGGAAAGGAAGAAGTGGTCAGGCATCTTCAGGATATAGGATTTGCGCCGGGGTCACAGGTGCAGGTGCTCGGTGAGACTGCCGCAGGCATGATTCTTCTGGTAAAAGGTGCCCGTATTGCGCTGGACAGAAGCCTGGCAAACAAGATTATGGTAGCGTAGCGCATGCGGCGGGAAGGAGAAGAAGATGCAGACTTTGAAAGAAGTACCTGTGGGAAAGAGCGTTTCAGTCGTGAAACTGCATGGAACGGGCGCGGTGAAGCGCAGGATCATGGATATGGGAATCACGAAAGGGACGGAGGTTTATGTCCGCAAAGTAGCTCCGTTGGGAGATCCGGTGGAAGTGACTGTACGCGGTTATGAACTGTCTCTGAGAAAAGAAGACGCGAAGATGATCGAAGTACAGTAAGGAGCTTTTTTGACGGCCGCAGAAAGCGGCTTATTTTTAGCAGCATGGGTTAGGAGATACTAACCCCGAGGAGGAGAAGATGTCAATGAAAATCGCACTTGCCGGCAATCCGAACAGCGGCAAAACCACATTGTTTAATGCGTTGACCGGCGCCAACCAGTTTGTGGGAAACTGGCCCGGCGTTACTGTCGAGAAAAAGGAAGGAAAACTGAAAGGCCACTCAGATGTGACGATCATGGACCTTCCCGGAATCTATTCCCTTTCCCCTTACACTCTGGAGGAAGTGGTCGCCAGAAATTATCTGATCGCGGACCGGCCGGACGCGATCCTGAATATTGTAGACGGCACGAATCTGGAGCGTAACCTTTACCTGACCACACAGCTGATAGAGCTGGGGATTCCGGTCGTCATGGCCGTCAATATGATGGACATTGTGAGAAAAGAGGGCGACCAGATCTACACAGACAAACTCAGCAAGGAGATGGGCTGTAAAGTCGTCGAGATCTCCGCGCTGAAAGGAACCGGCGTCAAAGAGGCGGCAGAAGCCGCGGTACAGGCAGCGTCTTCCAATGCATACCAGCCGGTCGTACATACATTTGATAAAAAAGTAGAAGAGACGCTGACGGATATTGAGAATATGCTTGGATCAGAAGTGCCCGAAGAGCAGAAACGTTTCTTCGCCATCAAACTGTTTGAGCGCGACGACAAGATCGGCGACCAGCTGAAAACGGCGCCGGACGTGGAAAATATCATCGCCGGGCTGGAAAAAGAGATGGACGACGATTCTGAAAGTATCATTACCAATGAGCGTTACAATTTTATTGCATCTATCATTGGAAAGTGTTATAAAAAAGCAAGAAAAGGCGAGATGTCCATATCGGATAAGATCGACCGGGTCGTGACCAACCGTATCCTGGCACTGCCGATTTTCGCGCTGGTTATGTTTGTCGTATATTACGTGTCCGTTACCACTGTTGGAACCATCGTTACAGACTGGACCAACGACGTGCTGTTCGGAGAGATCATCCCTCCGGCCATCGAGAGCGTGCTGGTGAGCCTGAACTGCGCGGACTGGCTGCAGGGGCTGATTCTGGACGGCATTGTAGGCGGCGTGGGAGCAGTCCTGGGATTTGTTCCGCAGATGTTCGTGCTGTTCCTGTTCCTGGCTTTCCTGGAAGGATGCGGATATATGGCGCGTATCGCGTTCATCATGGACCGTATTTTCCGGAAGTTCGGACTGTCCGGCAAATCCTTCATTCCGATGCTGATCGGTTCCGGATGCGGCGTGCCGGGCGTTATGGCTTCCAGAACGATTGAAAATGACCGTGACCGCAAGATGACGATCATGACGACCACTTTTGTGCCCTGCGGAGCGAAACTGCCGATCATTGCCCTGATCGCGGGCGCGCTGTTTGACGGAGCGTCCTGGGTGGCGCCGAGCGCGTATTTCGTAGGTATCGCGGCGATCATCTGCTCCGGTATTATTCTGAAGAAGACGAAACTGTTCGCCGGAGACCCGGCTCCGTTTGTTATGGAGCTTCCGGCATACCATCTGCCTACGGTTGGAAGCGTGCTCAGAAGCATGTGGGAGAGAGGCTGGTCCTTTATCAAGAAGGCCGGTACGATCATCCTTCTGTCCACCATCGTCCTGTGGTTCCTGCAGGGTTATGGCTGGGGACCGGACGGTTTCGGCGCGGTGGAACTGGAAAACAGTATTCTGGCATCCATCGGCAACGCGATCGCGTGGATCTTCACTCCGCTGGGATGGACTCAGGGCGGCCAGGGCTGGAAGATGGCTGTGGCGGCAGTAACCGGCCTGATCGCGAAAGAGAACGTGGTGGCTACTTTCGGTGTCCTGTTCGGCTTTGCCGAAGTGGCGGAAGACGGCGCAGAGATCTGGGGAGATCTGGCGGCGTGCATGACCACGGTATCCGCATACAGCTTCCTGGTATTCAACCTGCTGTGCGCTCCCTGTTTCGCGGCCATGGGCGCGATCAAGAGAGAGATGAACAATACCAGGTGGTTCTTCATCGCGATCGGCTATCAATGCGGCCTGGCATATCTGGTGTCTCTGTGCATCTACCAGATCGGCACCTGGATCACCACAGGAGCCTTCGGCATCGGCACGGCTGCGGCATTGGTGATCATTGCGCTCTTTATCTGGCTGCTGGTGCGTCCGTATAAGCAGGACGGAAAACTGAAAGTGAATCTGAAAGGAATGGCGAAAGCATAATGGGAACCTTGATCGTTGGAATCGTTATACTGGCAATCGCAGCTGCCGCGGTACGCAGTATCTGGAAGGATAAAAAGTCCGGAAAATCCTGCGCCGGGTGCAGCGGAGGATGCTCCGGATGCAAGATGAAAGAATGAATGGAAGAGAGCAGGAGAAAAAACAGATCCTGGAACTGTTTCGCAAAAAAGGAATGCGGATCACTAAGCAGCGGGAACTGATTCTGGATATTGTCCTGGAGAATGAATGCAGCTGCTGCAAGGAGATCTATTACCGCGCGGCGAAAAAGGATAAAAATATCGGGATCGCCACGGTTTACCGTATGATCAATTCGTTAAGCGAACTGGGGCTTTTCCGGCAGAATATGCCTTATTGTCTCGCGGGCAGCGATTCCGGCGAATCAGGGAACGGCTGTAAAATATTTTTAAAGGATCAAAACGTAGTGGAACTGAACTTTGAAGAATGGAGAAAGGTGCTTGAGAAAGCGCTCATCCAGAAGGGATATTCCGAGGATGTGGAGATCGATCATATCATATTGAAATAAGGTAAGGCTGACGGGGCATGCCATATCGGCATGTCCCGTTTCTTGTGCCTGAGAAAGGGATATGGTATAGTGGCAGGGATATTTGGGAGAGGAGGATGTGTATGAAAGAAGGCGTCCGGCTGACGGAGGGAGCCATCGGGAAATCGTTGTTCCTGTTTGCGCTGCCGTTGTTCGGAAGCAGTCTGATCCAGCAGCTGTACAATACGGTGGATCTGATTTTTGTGGGAAGGATTCTGGGGACAGACGCATCGGCGGCTGTGGGATCTGGAGGACTTGTAGTGACGTGTATTCTGGGGCTGTTTACAGGTCTCGGCGTAGGCGTGGGGATCGCAGCCGGACATGCCTTTGGCGCTGACGACGGAGAGGAACTGGATCAGGTCGTCCATACGGCTGCGGGGATTTCCATAGCGGGAGGCATCCTTTTCACGATTTTAGGATGGATTCTGACGCCTGTATTTCTCAGGTGGCTGAATACGCCGGAAAATATCCTGGGGCTGTCCGTGGTCTATCTGCGCATTTATTTTCTGAGTCTGCTGTTTATCATAGCCTACAACATCAGTTCCGGGATTTTAAGATCCCTGGGAGATTCCCGGATGCCTATGCTGTATCAGCTTGCTGGCGGTATCGCCAACGTATTCGGAAATGCCTTTTTTATGTATGTGCTGAAACTGGGAGTGGCAGGAGCTGCTTTGTCCACGATGCTGTCGCAGGGAGTAGCCGCGGCGCTTACGGTGAGGCATTTACGCCGGATGCAGGGACCGTACCGGCTGCGATTTTCCAGGATCCGTATCCATCCTCATACCTGCGGGAAGATTCTGCGGGTGGGGATTCCTTCGGCGGTGCAGTCCGTGGTGATCACCCTCTCCAACCTCATCGTGCAGTCCCGCATCAACGGCCTGGGCGTGGACAGCATTGCCGCGTTTACGATCTATTTTAAAGTGGAGAACTTGGTCTATCTGCCGATCCTGGCTGTGGGGCAGGCCAACGCCGCGTTCGCCAGCCAGAATATGGGGGCGGGTTTCGTGGAGAGGATAAAGAAGGGAACATGGACGTCCGCCGCTATGGGCGTCTTTATGACGGTGCTGATCAGCACCGCTGTACTTTTGTTCCCGGGCTTTGTGCTGGGATGGTTCAGTACGGAAGCCGCGGTGATCCGTCTGGGAACGCAGATCGTGCAGATCACGTTTCCATTTTATTTTCTGTATGTGTTTCTGGAGGTGTTCGCGGGCACGCTCCGAGGAGCCGGGCGCGCGGCGGCGCCTATGCTGGTCGTGATTTTGAATCTGTGCGTGGTGAGGATTCTGGTCCTGGAGGCGGTCATGAGAGTCTGGCGAAACGTACAGGGCGTAGCGCTGATTTATCCGGTTACCTGGGCGGTGACGGCGCTGTGCCTGTTTGCCTGCTATAAAGAGATCCGGTGGGAGGAGCCGGGAAAGGCCGCCGGTATATCAAATTGGAATTAGACAGATCACGAAAACAGGAAGTATAATATAACTGTTTATAAAAAGGAATACTGTATTTCGTGGAGTCTGGTTCTGCTTTGCGCAGATGAAAAGAGAAACCGGTGCAAGTCCGGTGCGATCCCGTCACTGTGATAGGGAGCCGGCAGCAAATATGTCACTGGGGATGAAAGCCCCGGGAAGGCGCTGCCTGCGATGAACTTAAGTCAGGAGACCTGCCAGTTTTCCGTGGAGACACTCATACGGTGTATATGAGGACTGCATACGAAAGAGATGGATATATCGGATTGTACGGATGCGGTAGTCCGGCAGGAACTTGTAATGGCGGTGCGGTTATAGATGCCTAATATCTCTGTTGGTAAATATGTTGTTTTTTGAACCCCTGTGAGTGCAGGGGTTCTTATTTTGTAAGAAAATCTTTCAAGGAAAAGGAAGGAAAAAAGATGAAAAGAACAACGAAAAAGATTTTAACGCTTGGTATGACGGCGGCGCTGGCTACAGGAGCGTTGGCCGGATGCGGGTCCTCCGGATCAGGGAACGGCACAGCTGCGCAGAGCGGAAGTGCGGACGGAGAGAAAGTCCTGACATTTGGCTGCCAGAATTACGGGGACGGCCTGGTGGATCCGACCAATCAGATCAACGCAGCCTGGAACTGCATGCGTTACGGCGTAGGAGAAGCGCTGTTCCGGTTTAACGATAACATGGAAGTGGAACCCTGGCTGGCAGAATCTTATGAAGTATCGGATGACCATCTGACCTGGACGATCAAGCTGAAAGACGGAATCAAATTTTCCGACGGCTGCGATATGACGGCCACTAAGGTAAAAGAATCCCTGGATCGTCTGAAGGTAGAAGGCCCGAACGGATCATCCACTCCGGAGCGTTTCCTGGAGTATGAGGCAGAGATCACTGCGGATGATGAGGCGAACACCATTACCATCCAGACGGTGACGGCTTATCCGGATCTGCCGGGCAACCTGGCTTATCCGGTCATGGCGATTGTGGACGTGACGGATACCACGGACTGGGATCACGGCGTGATCGGAACCGGTCCGTATGTCATCGACACCTTTACGGAGCAGGTGGGCTATACGCTGGTCGCCAATGAAAATTACAGAGAAGACGTGCCGTATGACAGAGTCGAGCTCCTGTATATGAGCGATGCGAGCGCAAAGGCCATGGCGCTCAAGAACGGGCAGGTTGACCTGGTGGAAAATATCACCAATGTGGCGGATATTCAGGAACTGCAGAACGACGAGAATTTCACCGTAGACATTGCCAGCGGCGTGCGGTGCGGTTTCTCCTGGATCAATTTTAACGGTGTGCTTGGAAATGACGCACTGCGCCAGGCGGTGATTATGGGCATCGATGATGAAGGTATCTGTGCCTCCAATCTGATCGGCGGGTTATATACGCCGGGATATTCTGTACTGCCTTCCAATCTTTCCTACGGATATGATACGCTGGAGAATCCATTCGCTTATGACGCGGAAGCAGCGAAGCAGCTGCTGGACGACGCGGGCATCGTGGACACGGACGGAGACGGTATCCGGGAACTGGACGGAGAGAACATCATCCTGGACTATGTATACTATGGCAACCGCCTGCTGAAAGAATTTGCCCAGGCGCATCATCAGTATCTGAATGAAATCGGCATCGAGGTCAACGAGCGGGAAGGCAGTTCCGATGACCAGTGGAGCAACCTGGTGGCAGGAGACTATGATTTCAACGGAAATAACTGGACTACCGTAGGAAATGGAGACCCCACCGAATATATGGCGAACTGGTACAGCAAGTCGGCGTCCAACTACTGTGGATATGCCAATGAGGAATACGATCAGCTCTATGAGCAGCTGCTGACCGAGATGGATGAGGGAACCCGTACCGAGATCATCACACGCCTGCAGCAGATCCTGATCGACGATGCGGCGGTTCTGGTGGACGGATATTACAACAGCTCCATGATCTATTCCAAGAACGTGGGCTACGCGCATATTCATACGGCCGATTACTATTGGCTGAGCACGGAGATCGTTCCGGCGGAGTAAACGGATAAGCAAGGGGTGATAGTGTGACAAGAAAACAACTGGTTTCCAGACTGCTGCAGATTGTAGTGGTATTGATAGGCATCAGTTTTCTGACCTTCCTGCTGACTTATCTGTCGCCGGGAGATCCGGTGCGGACGATGCTCAGCGCCACCGGCGTCATGCCCAGCGAAGAACTGGTACAGTCGATCCGCGAGCAGATGGGACTGAACGACCCGTTCTTTACTCAGTATTTCCGGTGGCTGGGCAACTGCCTTCATGGAGACTTTGGAGATTCTTACTCCTTCAGCAGGCCGGTGGTGGAGCTTCTGGCAGCCCGCCTCTGGCCGACCCTGAAGCTTACGATCTTCTCCATGGTCCTGATGCTGATTATATCGGTTCCGCTGGGCATGTGCTCCGCGGTGTACAAGGATTCCTGGATCGATAATCTGGTGCGGGGATTTACCTTCCTGGGTATCTCCCTGCCCAACTTCTGGGCAGGACTTCTGCTGATGCTGGTCTTCTGCGTCCAGGTCAACTGGCTTCCGGTAATCTGCTCCGGAGGAGACTTTAAAAGCATGATCCTGCCCTCTGTGACGCTGGCGATCGCCATGTCCTCCAAATATACCAGACAGGTCCGTACGGCGGTGCTGGAAGAACTGAGCCAGGATTATGTGACGGGAGCCCGCGCCAGAGGCGTGGCGGAGTGGAAGGTACTCTGGCTGAACGTATTTCCCAATTCCCTTCTGCCCCTGATCACCATGCTGGGCCTTTCCGCAGGCTCCCTGCTGGGAGGAACTTCGGTGGTGGAAGTGATCTTTTCCTATCCGGGGCTGGGAAATCTGGCAGTATCGGCGATTACCTCCTGCGATTACAATTTGATCCAGGGGTATGTGCTGTGGATCGCCCTGATCTACATGGCGATTAATCTGGCTGTGGACATATCATATAATTTCGTGGACCCGCGCATGAGACTGAAGAGGTGAGCAATATGAAAAAGAAAAATTTTTTTATGAGAAATAAAACTTTCACCGTCTTTGGTGTCCTGGCGATCCTGATCATCCTGACGGCCGTTTTCGCCCCGGTGGTCACCGGAGGGGTCAACCCTGCGGAAGGAGACCTGTCGACCGCGATCCAGCCGCCCGGCCCGGGACACGTCTTCGGAACCGACAAGCTGGGACGCGACATCTTTACACGCGTGATCTACGGGGCCAGGGTATCGCTGACCGCGTCCTTTTCCGTCGTGATCCTGATCTTTGTGATCGGGACGGTGCTGGGGATCCTGGCGGGATATTTCGGAGGAGCCGTGGACGCGGTGATCATGCGTATCGCGGATATGCTGATCTCTTTCCCCGGACTGGTGCTGGCGATGGCCGTGGCGGGCATCATGGGGGCGAGTATCCGCAACGCGGTGATCGCGCTTGCCGTTGTAAGCTGGACGAAATATGCCAGGCTGGCACGGAGCCTGGTAATGAAGATCCGCGACCGGGATTTTGTTGCAGCGGCGGTCGTCACGGGATCGAAGACGCCCTACATACTGCTGCACTATATGCTGCCCAATGTGCTGCCTACGTTGGTGATCACGGCGGCGGCGGATATCGGCAGCATGATGCTGGAACTGGCGTCCCTGTCTTTCCTGGGATTCGGCGCGAAGGCTCCGGCCGCGGAATGGGGACTTATGCTGAATGAAGGACGGGCATATATGCAGGCGGCGCCCTGGCTGATGGTATTCCCCGGCATCGCGATCTTCATTACGGTCGTGGTTTTTAATATGCTGGGGGACGGTCTCCGGGATATCCTGGATCCTAAAAATGAGTAGGGGGTGCGTGAAGAGATGGCAATGCTTGAATTAAAAGATGTGATGATTTCTTACGGCGGCGTACCCACAGTGCAGAGTTTTCATCTGAGCCTGGAAGAAGGAGAGATCTGCAGTATCGTAGGAGAGAGCGGAAGCGGAAAGACCACGGTGATCCGCGCGGTTCTGGGCCTTCTGCCCGGCGGAGGAAAAGTGACGAAGGGGGATATCCTCTTTGAAGGAGAGACGCTTCTGGATAAATCCAAAGAAGAATGGCGGAAGATCCGGGGATCGAAGATCTCCATGATCTTCCAGGATTCCGGCGCCATGCTGAATCCTACCAGGAAAATAGGGAGCAGTTTTGTGGAATACATCCGTACGCATGAAAGGATCTCCAAAAAGGACGCCTGGGAAAAAGGCGTCGAAATGCTGGAGCGCATGCGCCTTCCAAACGGAGACAATATCATGAAAAGCTATCCTTTCCAGTTGTCCGGCGGCATGCGTCAGAGGGTCGGCATCGCTATGGGCATGACGTACCAGCCGAAGCTTTTGCTGGCGGATGAGCCCACCAGCGCGCTGGACGTGACGACTCAGGCACAGATCATCCGTCAGTTTATGGAGCTGAGAGAGGAATATGGGACAAGTATCATCATGGTGACGCACAATCTGGGCGTGGCGGCCTACATGTCCGACCATATTGTCGTGATGAAAGAGGGAATCGTGGAAGACGAAGGCTCAAGGGATTATATCTTAAAGGACAGCAGGGACGGGTATACCCAGAAACTGCTCGATGCGGTTCCTTCCCCGGGAGGTGTGCGATATGTTTGACGAAAAAGACGTTGTCCTGGAGGCAAGGCATGTGACGCGGAAGTTTCCCGCGCCGGGCGGCCGTACGCTGACTGCCTGCCGGGACGTGAATCTGAAATTATATAAAGGCAAGACGCTGGGGCTGGTGGGAGAGTCCGGCTGCGGGAAGAGCACGTTTATGCGTTTCCTGGTATCTCTGGACATCCCTACGGAAGGGGAGATCTTTTTTCATGGAAAGGATATCACCAGACTGAAAGGGGAAGAACTGCGTCAAAACCATCAGTATATACAGATGGTGTTCCAGGATCCTTCCGCTTCTTTCAATCCGAAGATGAAGATACGGGATATTATCTGTGAGCCCCTGATGAATTTTAAAAGGATTCAGGCGTCCGAGAAGGAGGAGACGGCCTGCAGGCTGCTGGAAATGGTGGATCTGCCCGGCGATTTCGCGGACCGGTATCCCCACAATATGTCCGGAGGACAGCGGCAACGTGTGGCGATCGCCCGCGCCATCGCCCTGGAACCGGAGATTATAGTCATGGACGAGGCCACCTGTGCGCTGGATGTATCTGTGCAGAAAACGATCATCGAGCTGGTCGTGGGACTCCAGAAGAAAAAAGGGATTTCCATCGGCTTTATCGCCCATGACCTGGGACTGATCCAGTCTTTTGCCCATCAGATCGCCGTTATGTATCTGGGGACCATCGTGGAGGTGCTTCCGGGAGAAGAGATCAGCTCAAAGGCCATGCACCCGTATACACAGGCGCTTTTGGGCGCTGTGTTTGACCTGAACATGGACTTTTCCAAAAAGATAGAAAGCATCAAGAGCGAAGCGCCGAGCCCTCTGGATATGCCGCCCGGATGCCCATTCCAGGACCGGTGCGGACACTGCATGGAAATATGCAGAAAAACGCTGCCGGCGCTCAGGGATATGGGAGAAGGACATCAGGTGGCGTGTCATCTGTATGATGAAAAATAAAAAGAGCGGTGCTCTCTTATTGCGAACTGAAAGAAAGGGTGAACACTTGGTATTAGGAACATTGACGGTTTCGGAAGGGGAAAAGAAAACAGGAAGCCTTCCGGTACCCGGAACAGAATATGAGTTGCCCCTGACGGTAATCTGCGGCGGGGAAGGTCCAGTGACGCTGATCACGGCGGGGATCCACAGCGCGGAATATCCCGGGATCCAGGCAGCCATAGAGCTGGCGGAGGAAACAGAGCCGGAAAAGGTGAAAGGTACGCTGATCATCGTCCCGGTGGTGAATGTGAGCGGCATCGTCAGGCGGTGTATGAGCATGGTATATGAAGACAACAAGAACCTGAACCGGGAATTTCCCGGAAGCCCGGACGGTACGGTGGCGGACAGGATCTGCCACACGGTCACGACGGAGCTGTTCTCCAGGGCGGACTACTATCTGGATCTTCATTCGGGAGATGCGTTTGAAGAACTGGTTCCCTACATCTACTATGTGGGACCGGTGGATGCGCAGGTTAGAGAAAAAGCATATGCCATGGCCTCGTGCGCAGATGTGCGTTATATGGTGGAGTCCCAGTGTACCGCAGGAGGAGCGTATAACCATGCCAGTACGCTGGGGATTCCCAGCATCCTGCTGGAACGGGGGTGCCGGGGGCTGTGGAACCGGGAGCAGGTGGAGCAGGACAAGGCGGACGTGCGGCGGATCCTGTCCTATATCTATGAAGGGATCCTGCCGGATCGGGACGAGTTTCCGGAGAGGGAGCTGTTTGAGGAAGCGGTCTATGAAGACGCACCCTGCGCAGGTTTCTGGTACCCGCGGTATCACGCGGGAGAAAAGATCCGGGAGGGAGAAACGCTGGGAGAGATCCGGGATGTATTCGGAAAGACGCTGCATATCTGCTGCGCGAAGGCTTCCGGGGTGATCCTGTATCAGACCTGCAGCCTGAACATCCCGGAAGGCGGTCCGATGATCGCGTATGGAGTCCGCAGATAGATGAAAACGATCATTACAGGATCGGTTCAATCACCGCGCGGAAATACCGGTCCAGTTCTTCCGGGGTCTGTTTTCTGCGGCCCCGGATCCACCATAATACCATTTCCACAAAACTTCCCGATATATGATTGACCAGAAAATCCTGCGGTACCGTCCTGGCTGATCCGGAGTCCTGAGAAACAAAAAGGCTCTGGATCAGTTCATTCAGGCTGTCTTTGAAATACCTGAGGAATATTTCGCTGCTCTCGCAGGAGAGCAGTCCCAGAATATTGTGGTCGTTTTCCTGCAGATGGTGAAGAAGATGGCAGAATACGGATTCGGGAGCCCGTTTATCTGAATACAGTCCGTGAGTATGGGTGTGGTCCATGGCGGTGCTGATGATATGTCCGAATAATTCTTCACACAGCGCCTTTAAAAGGTCGTCTTTTGTTTCAAAGTGGGCGTAGAAAGTTGTGCGGCCCACATTGGCGGCGTCGATAATATCCTGCACCGTGATCCGGCTGTAGCTTTTCTGCTCGAGAAGACCGGCAAATGCCTGAAAAATAGCTGTTCTGGTTTTCTGCTGACGTCTGTCCATTCTTTTCCTCCGTACAAAATTGAAAAATTGTTCTGTAAGAAACACGGGGATGAAATCATCCATTGCATTTATTCGTTCGTTTGTTAAAATAAAAATGAACAAAGTGTTCGCTATTGAATTAATTGTACGGAAATGAAAGGGGTATGTCAAGATGTGGAAAAAATGCAGTGATTTCCTGGCCGGAGCGCCGATGACGGCGGTGGCGGGAGTCTTTCTTCTGATGGATCTGATTCCTCATTTGATGGGAAAGGACTTTTTCCCGGTATCGCCCTCCTGGGTGACGGTCCTGATCTGCGGCATTCCGCTGTTCTATCTGGCGCTGTGGAGAATGGTTCACAATCCGGGCATCAGTAAGATCTCGTCCGCTCTGCTGATCTGCATCGCCATGTTTGCGGCCATCGGGATCGGGGACCTGTTCGCGGCCGGCGAAGTGGCTTTTATCATGGCGGTAGGAGCGCTTCTGGAGGACGCCACGACGAACCGGGCGAAGAAAGGGATCAAAAACCTGATCCGCCTCGCGCCGGCAAAAGGCCGCAGGCTGCGGGACGGAGCAGAAGAGATGATCCCGGCGGAAGAGATCCGGAAGGGCGATATCCTGCGGGTTCTTCCGGGGGAAGCGGTTCCGGTAGATGGAATTATCATAAAAGGGGAGACTTCCGTGGACCAGTCGGTGATCACGGGGGAGTCCCTTCCGGTGGATAAAGGCGTGGGAGAAGAGGTCTTCTGCGGTACAGTGAACCGTTTTGGGGCGATTGATATCCGGGCGGCAAAAGTGGGAGAGGACAGTTCCCTGCAGAAACTGATCCGCATGGTACAGGAAGCGGAAAATAAACAGGCTCCTATGCAGCGCATTGCCGACAAGGCTGCGAGCTGGCTGGTTCCTTTTGTACTTTTGATCGCCATAGGCGCGTACATAGGGACCGGAAATATTGTCACGGCGGTTACGGTTCTGGTTGTATTCTGTCCCTGCGCGCTGGTATTGGCGACGCCGACGGCAGTGATAGCGGCCATCGGGCAGGCGGCGAAGCACGGAGTGATCATAAAATCCGGAGAAGCCCTGGAGAAAATGGGAAAAGTCGATACGGTCGCATTTGATAAAACCGGTACTCTGACTTACGGATGCCTGGCAGTCAGCGATATTTTGTCTCTGGAGCCTGCCGTAAGCAGAGACCGGCTGCTTTCGCTGGCTGCTTCTGCTGAAGCGAAAAGCGAACATCCGCTGGGAAAAGCGATCGTGAATTATGCAAAAGAAAGAGATATTCCAATTATGGAATCTGAGGTGTTCCGGATGCAGGGAGGAAGGGGAATTTATGCAGAGCTGGAAGACCACCGGCTGCTCTGCGGAAATGAAAAGTATCTTGCTGAAAACGACGTTTTTGTCAGCGCTGACACTTGTTTCATAATGGAGCAGCTGCGAATGCAAGGTAAAGCACTGGTTCTTGTGGCAGACAGAGGCGCCTGCACCGGTATCATCGCGCTTTCGGATCTACTGAGGGAGGAAGCAAAAGATATGGTCTCCCGGCTGGCCGGAATGCATACCCGTACCGTTTTGCTTACCGGCGATAATAAAAAGGCGGCAGACTATTTTGCCCTCCAGGCCGGCATCTCTGATGTCAAACCGGAACTTTTGCCTGAGGAAAAGGTCTGGAATATCGAAAAACTGCAGAAAGAAAACCATCGGGTCTGCATGATCGGTGATGGCGTCAATGATGCGCCGGCCCTGAAAGCTGCCGATGTCAGTGTCGCTATGGGAAGCATGGGAAGCGACATCGCGGTGGAAGCTGCGGATGTGGCGCTGATGGGCGACGACCTGTCCAAAATCCCGTATTTGAAATGGTTGTCTGACGCGACGGTGAAAACAATCAAGGTAAGCATTGCTCTTTCCATGTGCATCAATTTTGCGGCGGTGTCCCTCTCCCTTATGGGAGTCCTGAATCCCACTACGGGAGCATTGGTGCATAACGCGGGCTCCTGCCTGGTGGTACTGATCGCGGCGCTCTTATATGACAGGAAATTTCCAGAACAGGCGATAACGGAAAGATAGATAATACGCAAGAATGCGGAGGTGTTTTATGGGAGAATATAAGCCGCCTTTTACAATATACAAGTAAGGCCCTTATGGAAAAGCTGGGACTAAAATCCAGAGAAGGTTTCCGCAGAAATTATCTGCATCCTGCTGTTGAAGTAAATCTTATCAGGATGACCATTCCGGATAAGCCGAACAGCAGAAACCAAAGATATGTAAAGATTTAAAGACGTATGCCAAACTGGCATGTCACATCTCTTGCGGCGGCAATCGGTTGGTGCTATAGTACACATGTGATCAGAAAGATCAATCAATAACATTCACAGGTGCTCTGCTCCGGATACACGGAGCGGGTGAAAAGGGAAACAGGTGAGAATCCTGTGCGAACTCGTCACTGTATGCAGGGAGTATCCGTCCACAAGGCCACTGGGAGACCGGGAAGGCGGCCGGATATGGAGATCTGCGAGTCAGGAGACCTGCCTGTGGGAGACAGGGGATATCCCAGGCCACGAGTAATTGGTCGTATGTATACCATAATGGCGTTAGTGCGTCCTTTTACCCTCATGCCCTCCTCCCCGGAGGGCGTTTTTGTTTTCGCGAGACAGGAACAGAAAAATGGGGAACAGATGGGAAACCATCGCAGAGACAAGGAGGGACAAAAATGAAAAAGAGAATGGCGAAATTATTGACAGTTCTTCTGGTATCGGCATCTTGTCTGGCAGGATGCGGCGGTCAGACGCAGGAGACTGCGCAGACGGCAGAGACGGGAGCGACAGAAGATACCGCAGAAAGCACAGAAGACGCTGCTGCAGCAGAGGATACAGAATCCGCAGAGAGCGAAGAGGATGCGGATCAGGCAGCGGCAGATAATGTAGCTGCTCTCATTGACGCTATTTATGTACAGCAGAGAACCGATGAGACAGACGCGCAGTGCGAAGAAGCAAAAGCCGCATGGGACGCGCTGACGGATGCTCAGAAAGAACTGGTATCCGGAGAAAATGCAGATCCGGATTATTTTGGAAGAGATACTGGGGACGCCTCGCTGGATGATCCGCGCAATCAGGATGAAATCGGCGAGAATGAGCTCCTGGTTGTAAGCTTTGGTACTTCCTTTAACGACAGCCGTGTAGAGGATATCAAAGCGATAGAAGATGCCCTGCAGGAAGCGTTCCCGGACTGGTCCGTGAGAAGAGCGTTTACCGCGCAGATCATCATCAACCATGTACAGGCGCGCGACGGAGAGTATATTGACAACATGGATCAGGCGCTGGAGCGCGCTGTGGCAAACGGCGTGCAGAACCTGGTGATCCAGCCGACTCATCTGATGCATGGTGCAGAATATGACGAGATGGTAGAAGCAGTAGAGGCTTATCAGGATCAGTTCGCATCGATAGCGATTGCAGAACCGCTGCTGGGAGACGTGGGAAGCGACGCAACTGTGATCAATGCGGACAAGCAGGCCGTTGCAGAAGCGCTCACGGCGCAGGCAGTGTCAGAAGCCGGATACGACAGCGCGGAGGCGGCAGCGGAAGATGGAACCGCGTTTGTTTTCCTGGGACATGGTACTTCTCACACGGCGAATGTAAGCTACAGCCAGATGCAGACCCAGATGGCGGAGCTTGGTTATGACAATGCATTTATCGGAACTGTGGAAGGCGAACCGGAGGGCACAGACTGTGAGTCTGTCATTGCTGCAGTGGCCGATGCCGGTTATACAAAAGTAGTTCTCCGCCCGCTGATGGTGGTAGCAGGCGATCATGCGAACAACGACATGGCCGGAGAGGACGCAGAATCCTGGCTGAGCATGTTCAATGCATCCGGAAACTTCGAGAGTGTGGATGCCCAGGTGGAAGGCCTTGGACGGATCGAAGCGATTCAGCAGATCTATGTGGACCACAGCGCGGCAGTGATTGGAGAGTAAGACGGTAAGATGAAGAAAAAGATAGTTACTTTGCTGGGGATGACAGTCCTGGCATGCACACTGGCAGTCGGATGCGGAAGCTCCGGCAGCCAGCCGTCGGAGACGGCGGAGACGGAAGAAACGGTGCCGGAAGAGACGGCGGATACGGCGGAAGATACAGCGCCGGAAGAGACCGCGGAAGCGGCAGAAGAGATGGAATCAGAAGCTCCGGAAGTGTCTCTGGAAGACGGAGTCTACACGGCTGAATTTGATACAGACAGCGGTATGTTCCACGTAAGCGAGGCCTGCGATGGAAAGGGGACTCTGACCGTACAGGACGGAGCCATGACGATCCATGTTTCGCTGGCTTCCAAGAACATCGTGAACCTGTATCCCGGACTGGCCGAGGATGCGCAGAAAGAGGGCGCAGAAGTGCTGGAGCCGACGACGGATTCAGTTACCTACAGCGACGGAATCACAGAAGAAGTATATGGTTTCGACATCCCTGTCCCCGCGCTGGATGAGGAATTTGATCTGGCTTTGCTGGGAACCAAGGGAACCTGGTACGACCATAAGGTGATTGTCTCGAACCCCGAGCCGGCTGAAGAAGCGGTTTCAGAGTAAAATCCGGAACAAATAGGAGGGAAAGCCCCTGCAGAGGCTTTCCCTTTTCTCGGATGGGGAGAAAGAAGCATTTGACGGAATGGAGTGATGAATTATGAGGAAGAAGGTTTGGATGGCGGTACTGGCGCTGAGACTGATGATGCTGCCTGTGGCAGTCTGCGCGGAGGATGTTGCTCTGGAGGATGGAGAGTATCGTGTGGATGTGGCCCTGGAGGGAGGCAGCGGCAGGTCAGAGATCGCTTCGCCGGCAGTTCTTCTGGTGCAGGACGGGCAGCCTTATATCCGTATTGAGTGGGACAGTTCTCACTATGATTATATGAAAGTGGGAGATGAGACGTATCTGCCTGTGAACGAGGAAGGAAATTCTGTTTTCGAGATTCCGGTGCCTGCTTTTGATGAACCGGTAACGGTCATCGGGGATACGACGGCTATGAGCGTGCCCCATGAGATCGAATATACGCTCACTGTCGATTCCGCGTCTGTTTCCCGCGCGGGGCAGGCTTCCTGGTATAACAATCCGGCATTCTGGATATGCGCCGCCGCTGCAGCAGCCGTGCTGGCCGCCGCTGTAATATACGGAAGAAGGAAAAGAAAGGGTGTATAAGTATGAAACGGATAAAATTGCTGGGAATAGCGGCGGTTTTACTCCTTTTACTGGGAGGATGCGGACGGACCGAAACGGCGGCGCAGGAAAGGAATACGGATATCAGTCAGGAGCTGACGTACACCGGCAGTATGGATCTGGTTTATGCAGAGAAATTTGCGGTAGATTACTACGAGGATGGTTATGCGCTGATCACGGTGAACCAGGATATGCAGTATCTGCTGGTACCGGAAGGGATGGAAGCTCCGGAGGATCTGGCGGAGGGGATAGCTGTGCTGCAGCAGCCGGTGGATCATATTTATCTGGTGGCGTCAGCGGTGATGGACATGTTTGTTTCCATGGACGCGCTGGACTCGGTCCGCTTCAGCGGTCTTCAGGAGAGCGGATGGTATATCGAAGAGGCCAGGGAAGCCATGGAAGCGGGAGATATCCTGTACGCGGGGAAATATTCCACGCCGGATTATGAACAGATTCTGGCGGAAGGATGCGGCCTGGCGGTGGAAAACACGATGATTTATCACACGCCGGAAGTGAAGGAGCAGCTGGAGAATTTCGGGATTCCGGTGTTGGTGGATTATTCCAGCTATGAAGCGGAGCCTCTGGGGCGTACCGAGTGGGTGAAGCTCTATGGCCTGCTGATCGGAAAAGAAGAGGCGGCCGAAGAGGCATTCCAGTCGGAGATGGAGGCATTTCAGAGCATACAGGAAAGCGAAGAGGACATCGGGGATGAGAAAAGCGTGGCATTTTTCTACATTACCGCCAATGGGGAAGCAAATGTGCGGAAATCCTCAGATTATCTGGCAAAGATGATTGATATGGCGGGAGGCGAATACATCTTCCGGAACCTGGGATACGAAGAATCGGCGTCTTCTACCGAAACGATGCAGATGGAGGAATTTTATGCGGGGGCAAAAGATGCCGATTATATTATCTACAACAGCACGATAGACGGTGAACTGTCCTCATTGGATGAGCTGCTGGCGAAAAGCCCGCTGCTGAAAGACTTTAAGGCGGTGGAGAGCGGCAATGTGTTCTGTACAACCAGAGATCTGTATCAATCGTCCATGGAGCTGGGAACGATTATCTCAGATATCCACAGTATGCTTACAGACAGAACAGATATGACCTATATTTATCCGCTGGAGTGAACACTATGAGAAAGAAAAGCCGATATATTGCCGCATTTATTACTTTGGTAATCTTACTGGGCGTCGCTTTGGCGGCGAATATCTGTATTGGAAGCGTCAGCGTGCCGGTTTCCCAGGTATGGGATATTCTGACAGGAGAGCAGGCGGACGAGGTGTACCGGAATATCGTCATGCAGATCCGTCTTCCGCGTGCTCTGGGCGGAGCTGCCATGGGCGGCGCGCTGGCATTGTCAGGATACCTGCTGCAGACTTTTTTCCATAATCCGATTGCCAGTCCGTTTACTCTGGGGATCTCTTCCGGAGCCAAGATGGTAGTGGCGCTGACGATGGTGGCGGCGCTGGGCAGTTCCCTTCAGGTCAGTTCGTGGGGACTGATCGCGGCGGCTTTCGCCGGAGCGATGATCTGTATGGGATTTGTTATCCTGATGTCCCGCTTTGTAGAACAAATGAGCATGCTTATTGTCAGCGGTGTTATGATTGGATACATCTGTTCTGCCATCACGGATTTTGTGGTGACGTTTGCGGATGACTCGGATATCGTGAATCTGCATAACTGGTCCATGGGCAGTTTTTCCGGTATTACCTGGGATAACGTGGCGGTCATATGGATCGTTATTTCAACTGCGGCCGTCTGCGTGTTTCTGATGTCGAAGCCGATCAGCGCTTATCAGATGGGGGAAGCCTATGCGAAAAATATGGGGCTGAATATTCCTCTGTTCCGCGTGCTTCTGGTATTGCTGTCCAGTATTCTTTCCGCCTGCGTGGCGGCTTTTGCCGGTCCCGTGTCCTTCGTGGGGATCGCGGTGCCTCATCTGACGAAGCGCCTGTTTGGAACTGCGAAACCGATTTTGATGATTCCGGCCTGTTTCCTGGGGGGCGCCTCTTTCTGCCTGGGATGTGATCTGCTGGCCAGGAGCCTTTTTGCGCCTACAGAACTGAGCATCAGCACGGTGACAGCTGTTTTCGGCGCTCCGGTTGTCATTGTCATAATGCTGAAGGGGAAAAGAGAGAGGACGGAATCATAGATGGAAGAATTCTATTTTTATACAAAAGGGTTGACGGTGGGGTACCATGGAGTCCCTTTGATAAAAGAAGTGGAGCTAAGGCTGAAAAGAGGGGAGATCCTTACGCTGATCGGACCCAACGGGGCAGGAAAAACCACCATATTGAGAAGTATTATCCGCCAGCTGGAACCGCTGGGGGGCGTGGCGTATCTGGATGGGCAGGATGTCCAGAAACTGTCCGGACGGGAGCTGGCCAGGAAACTGTCTGTGGTCTTGACAAACCGCGTGCATCCTGAGATGATGACATGTAAGGATGTGGTGGCTACAGGACGGTACCCATATACGGGGAAGTTCGGTGTGCTGTCGAAAGAGGATCACCAGATCGTGGAGGAGTCCATGAGACTGGTACATATTCAGGAGCTGGGGCCCAGAGATTTTTCCAGGATCAGCGACGGGCAGAAACAGAGAGTGATGCTGGCGCGGGCGCTTTGCCAGGAACCGGAACTGATCGTGCTGGATGAGCCCACGTCGTTCCTGGATATCCGTTATAAGCTGGAGTTCCTGTCTATCCTCCAGAACCTGTCCCGAACGAAGAACCTGTCTGTGCTTATGTCTTTGCATGAGTTGGACCTGGCCGGGCGTATTTCTGATAAAATTGCGTGTATACACGGAGACTGTGTGGAACGCTTCGGAACTCCGGAAGAGATTTTTACCCAAGGATATATTCCGAAGCTTTACCAGATGACGGCCGGATCCTATGATGAACTGACCGGCAATCTGGAGCTGGCGCCGGTGGAGGGAAAACCGAAGGTATTTGTGATCGGCGGAGCGGGGAGCGGTACCGCGGTTTACCGGCGTCTGCAGAGATCGGGGATTCCTTTTGCCACGGGCGTACTCTGGAAAAATGACCTGGACTACCCTTCGGCAAAGGCGCTTGCCGTGGAAGTAGTGGACGAGAATGCTTTCTGCCGGATCCGGCCGGAGAAGCTGCGGCGGGCAAAGGAGCTGGTGGACGAGTGCAGGGAAGTGATCTGTACCCTGGGCGAGGAGCTGGAAGGCGATTTCTGCGAGGAACTGAAAGAACTGGCAGAATACGCCGGACTTCAGGGAAAATTGAAAACATATGTATGACGTAGGAGTAAGGGAATATAAATTATGGATTTGAAGCAGTTACAATATTTTGTGGTCAGTGTGGACAGCGGCAGCTTTAAAAAGACGGCAGAGCTGCTCTATACTTCCCAGCCCCATGTGAGTAAGATTATCAAGTCATTGGAGACAGAGCTGCAGACCGAACTTCTGGTCCGAAAGGCCAGAGGCGTGGAAATGACGGAAGCCGGGAGAAAGGTGTATGAACACGCCTGCCGGATCCTGGTAGAGTCGGGGCAGATCTATACTTCCAGTGATCGCCGCCGGTCGCGGACATTGAGGATCGCGGCGCATCCCAGCGACCGGCTGGAAGAGATGTTTCAGGAATTTTATATACAGGAAAAAGATCTGGATGCCCAGTACCTGGAATGTGATCTGGAAGGAATCTTCCAGGCGCTGCATCGCCATACGGCGGAAGTGGGGTTCACGTATGTGGACCAGAAACAGATGACGGCGTTCCATCAGACGCTGGAGTATAAAAGACTGGAGTTTACAGAGCTGGGGAAGACGGGACCGCTGCTGTTCGCGGGGCCTAAAAATCCGTTTTACCGGGCGGCCTTTGTGACCGGAAAGGACCTGCGGGATCTGCGCTATGTCCAGAACGAGGACGACCAGGACACACTGAGCATACAGTTGATTCCGGAAAGGGACGATTACCGGTATTATCGGAGACAGGGGAAGGTCATGCAGACCAACAGCCGCCGCCTGCTGGTAAAATTGCTCCGGGAGACGGATCTGTGCCATATCGGCTGCGGTTTTTCTCCGGACCTGTCTGCCCATGATACAATACGGGCTATTCCGATCAAAGGGACGGAAGAGAGCATCTCTTTTGGCTATATAAGCCGAAAGAGAGACGGGCTTTCAGAGGATGGCAAACGGTTTGTAAAACATATAAAAAAATGTCTGGCAGAAAAGGCCGCTTCTTGTTGAGAAAGAACCTCAGCAAGAGCGGTTGCTTTTTTCCGAGCTTTTTGCTATGATTAGTTAGCAACAACTAATTAGCTACAACTAACTCGGAAGGAAGTAAGACTGAGATGGACAGAAACATTTGGGAGACCATAGCCAATCAATGCGCCCCTGTTCTGATGGATGTGAAGCCTTCTAATCTGCTGATCCTGACCAGAGCAGAGGAAGCGGCTTTCCGGCAGATGGATGAAATCGAAGGGATCTCCTGCATTTGCCTGCACTCCGGGAAAAAGAGCACCTGGCTCCTGTACCGGAAGGACCGCCTGGAGGCGGCGCTGATCTGGCCCCAGGTCCGGGAATTTCTGGAAACATACGGATACGGGAGGTTCTCCTTTGAAGAGATGCTGACGCGCATGGCGCGGAGGTATACGCTGTACAAGGAGAAACAGGCCGATTTTCCGCATGAACTGGGGATTTTTCTGGGATATCCGCTGGGAGATGTGAAAGGATTCATCAAACACCAGGGAAAAAATTTTCTGTGCTCCGGATACTGGAAAGTCTATCAGAATGAAAACCGTGCGCAGGAGACATTTCAGCTTTACAGAGCGGTCCGGGACGTGATGCTGAAAATGCTGTCCGCAGGCAGAAGCCTGTATGAGATCAGCAGCTATGCAGTCTAAAAAATCAGGAGGAGATTTCAGATGGGTGAGATTATTATCGCATATTGGAGCGGCTCAGGAAATACGGAAGCGATGGCTTCTATGGTGGCAAAGGGAGTGGAGGCAGCAGGAAAGAGCGCCAAAGTGGTATCGATCGACGATTTCCAGGCGTCAGAACTTAAGGATGAGGCAGTCTTTGCGCTGGGATGCCCGGCCATGGGAGACGAAGTCCTGGAAGAGACGATCGTGGAACCGTTTGTGGCGGAGGTAGAGAAATTTGCGTCCGGGAAGAAGATTGGCCTGTTCGGCTCTTACGGATGGGGAGACGGTGAATGGATGCGGAACTGGGCAGAGCAGATGAAGAACGCAGGAGCGGAAGTATTCGGCGGTGAAGACGCGATCTGTGTAGAAGCCCCGGACGGCGAAGCCGAAGAGAAATGTATGCAGCTTGGGAAACAGCTGGCATCCTGTTAGGAGGTGCCGTCCATGAGTATTGTCATTATTGGAGGACATGACCGGATGGTCTGCCAGTACATGAAGATCTGCAAGAACTATAAGTGTAAAGCCAAGGTGTTTACCCAGATGCCGGCCTGCCTGAACAAGCAGGTGGGCACGCCGGATATGTTCATTCTCTTCACGAATACGGTGTCCCACAAGATGGTGAAATGCGCAGTGGATGAGGCAAAGAAGAAAAATATCCAGGTGGTCCGCTGCCACACCAGCAGCGGCGCTGCGCTGGAAAACATTTTGAAGGAGCATACGGCGTAAGAAACTAAAATCCCAGAATACCGGAATCTGTAGATTTACCCGGTAGTCTGGGATTTCTGCTGTCATGGTGAAATTAGTCGTCAATTCCTACCATCACGGAAGTTGCTTTAACGATAGCATATGCTTCTTTGCCGACCTCCAGATTCAGCTCCTTGATGGCATTCATGGAGATGGTGGAAGAAACGATGTTGCCGCCTCCGATATCAATCTGAACGATCCCGTTGACAGCTCCCTCGGTGATGCTGACAATGGTTCCTTTAAACTGATTGCGTGCGCTGATTTTCATAGATGATTCCTCCTTCTAGGTATAATCTTATGCTTTCATACCTGCCTGAATATTATAAGAAATTTCTGTCGGAAGTGCAAGCGTCCGCCCGGAGAAATGAAGAGGCAGTGACATTAAGAAAGACTTCTCCTTGCCAAAGCCTTTGAATCTGCGTAGAATGAAGAAAACGGCGTTTGGAGGAAACATTATGGCAAAAGAATATTGGAGGCCGGGCAACATGCTCTATCCGGTTCCGGCGGTGATGGTGAGCTGCCAGAGTCCGGGGGAGAAGCCGAACATTATCACGGTGGCGTGGGCGGGGACGGTCTGCTCTTCCCCTGCGATGGTATCCATTTCCGTTCGGAAAGAGAGGCATTCCTACCATATATTAAAAGAGACCGGAGAGTTTGTGATCAATCTGGTGACAAAAGAATTGACACGGGCTGCGGACTATTGCGGCGTCCGCTCGGGACGGGATGTGGACAAGTTCCGGGAGATGCATCTTACGGAACTGCCGTCCAGGGAGATCGCGGCGCCGGGGATTGCGGAAAGTCCGGTCAATATAGAATGCCGGATCAAAGAGGTGATTCCGCTGGGCAGTCACGATCTGTTCCTGGCAGAGGTGGCCGGCGTGACGGTGGAAGACCGGTACATGGATGAGAACGGGAAGTTCCGCCTGAGCGATGCCGGGCTGGTAGCGTATTCCCACGGCGAGTATTACGAGCTGGGAGAGAAGGTAGGCAGCTTCGGTTATTCGGTTCGGAAGAAACCGGGGCGCACTTCCGGGAAAAAGAGGAGACAGCCGGATGGATGAGAGAGCGGTAACTCTGTACTATGCCGAGGATGACAAGGCGATTGCAGAGGCGGTCCGGGAATACCTGGCCGGACGGGGCTGCAGGGTGACGGTGTTCGCGGAAGCGGAAGCATTAAAGCGTGCGCTGCAGATCCGCCGCCCGGATGTGGTGATTCTGGACTGGAATTTGCCCAAAGGATCTGTTAAGGAACAGGGAGACGAGATATGCCGGTGGATCCGTGCCCGGTGGAAAGAGCTTCCGGTGCTCTTTCTGACGGTTCGGGAAGAACCCGCTGATATGCTGGCCGGTTTTCGGAGCGGAGCGGACGATTATGTGACGAAGCCCTTTGATCTGGAAGTGCTCTGCGCGAGGATACGGGCGCTTTTGCGCAGGGCAGGACAGCAGAAGGAACACAGCTTTTGCTGCGACGCGCTGACCCTGGACGCGGAAAAAATGCAGGTGTTCAGCGGAGAAAAAGAGATTGCGCTGAGCCGGGCGGAATATCAGATTCTGCTGCTTTTGATGGAAAACAAAGGAAGGACTGTCACGCGCGGACAGCTTCTGGAGCAGATCTGGGACAGCGAAGGGAACTATGTAAACGATAATACGCTGACGGTCACCATGAAACGGCTCCGGGAAAAACTGGGCCATCCGTCCTGTCTGAAAACAGTGCGCAGTTTTGGATATCGTATGGAGGACAGTTTATGAACAGGAAAAGCTGCCGGAATATACGCATGCTGTTGTCTGCCGGCGCCTGCGCGGCGGGGATTCTGGCGGTCATCCTGGTATGGGGGCATCTGTACCAGAATGCAGTCTATACGCATCTGGATGCATTTTGCCGGACAGTTCTGGAACAGGATCCGGAAGCGGAAGAAACGCTGCGGATTTCGCTGAAAGAGTATCAGAACCGGATGGGGAACGGGGCATCCGGAGAACCATTTTTGGAAGCCTATGGATATACTCCGAAGGATTTTCGGGCCGTTCCCGGAACTGCGGCAGGGATTGTCTGCACGGTCTGCGCGGCGGGAATCCTGGCCGCCTGCCTTTTGCCGGTGCGGCAGGAGAGGCGTGCGGCAAAAAAGAGGATCCGGGAACTGACCGGGTATCTGGAACGGGTCAATACCGATGCCCCGGGAACGCTTCTGGAGATGCGGGAAGATGATTTTGCCCACCTGCAGGATGAGATCTACAAAACGGTCACCAATCTGCATGCGGCCAGAGACGCGGCCCTGAAAGCCAGGGAGAACTATGCGGAGCATTTGGCGGACATTGCCCACCAGCTGAAGACTCCGGTCACGGCGGCGCTTTTGTCTCTGCAGCTCTCAGAACAGGCATCCTCCGGAAAAGATGCAGGAGACACACATCTGGAATCGGTTCGCCGCCAGCTGGAGAGGCTGGCCTGGCTGGAAGAGACTTTGCTCACACTTTCCAAAATCGACGCAGGAACGCTGAAGATGGAGCATGCTCCGGTGGATCTTTATACGCTGCTCTGCCTTGCGGCCGAAAATCTGCAGGAGCTGCTGAGCCAGAAAGAGGTGCAGGTGGAAATCCCGGACCGGGGCAGTGCGGAGATGTACGGAGACATGGAATGGTCCATGGAGGCGGTCATGAACCTGATGAAAAACTGCATGGAACATACACCGGCCGGAGGGAAAATTTTCTGTGACTATGGAGCGAATCCCCTTTACGTCTGGATCCGGATCCAGGACGATGGTCCTGGATTTGCAGCCGAAGACCTGCCGCATCTTTTTGAACGCTTTTATCAGGGGAAAGATGCGGCGGGAGGCGGCGCGGGGATCGGTCTTGCGCTGGCACGTTCCATCTTTGAACTGCAGAACGGAAACATAACGGCGCGCAACCGGCCGGAAGGCGGCGCATGTTTTGAGATCCGCATATACAGTCACTGAGATGTCACTTTCGTCTGCTATGCTTTTTACAGATCAACAGAAAGAGGTGATGTCTTTGGAAATTCTGAGATGCGAAGGTGTCCGTAAAGTATATGGAAGCGGTGAGAGCCGGGTCGTGGCTCTGGGTGGAATCGACCTGTCTGTGGAAAAGGGAGAATTCGTAGCAATTGTGGGGGCTTCCGGCTCCGGAAAATCTACGCTGCTCCATATTCTGGGCAGCGTGGACCGGGCCACAGAAGGGAAGGTGCTGGTGGACGGAGAGGATGTCTCCGCGCTGAAGCCCGCCCGGGCGGCCATATTCCGCCGCAGAAAGGTGGGACTGGTCTATCAGTTTTACAACCTGATTCCCACGCTCACCTTGAAAAAAAATATTCTGCTGCCGCTTGTGCTGGACCGGCGGCAGCCGGATCAGGAATACTTTGACAAGGTGACGGGGCTCCTGGGGATCGCGGACCGGCTGGAAGCCTTGCCGTGCCAGCTCTCCGGCGGCCAGCAGCAGCGGGCGGCGATCGCCAGAGCGCTGATTTACCGTCCGGCGATTCTTCTGGCAGATGAACCCACCGGCAATCTGGACCGGAAAAATTCCCAGGAGGTCATTGACCTTTTGAAGATGTCAAATCGGAACCTGAAACAGACGGTTATCCTGATCACACATGATGAAAAAGCCGCTCTGGAAGCAGACCGGATCGTGACGCTGGAAGACGGACGCATCGTCGGCGACCGGAAACGGGGGTGACGTTATGTGGAAAGAATATTCCCGGGATGACATTCGCTATAACCGGGCTTCCAGCATGTCTGTGATCATCGCGGTATTGATCTCGGCGCTGCTCCTGTCGCTTTTGTGCGGCGTACTTTATAATTTCTGGAATTATGATGTGGTGAGAGTGAAGACGGAGGATGGAGATTATCATGCGAGGCTGACGGGGACGCTGACGGAGGAGGACGTAGAAGCCATACAAGGCTATGCCAATGTGGAGAGCGTTCGGATTCGCCGGGAAATCTCGGAAGACGGCAGGAAGACGGCGGATATCCGTCTTCGGGATGCATCTTCCGTGTATGAAGACCTTCCGAAGATCGCGGCGCTGGCGGGATTGGACGCCGGAGATGTGACCTATCATGAAGACCTGCTGAATCTGCTTTTCGTGGTCAACCCGGACCGCCCGGATGCCCTGGATGTGTACGCGGTACTGGTCGTTTTTGCGGGGACGGCGCTGTGCGCGTGCTTTTCCCTGATTCTGATCATTCACCATTCTTTTGCGGTTTTTATGAATGAAAAGATCCGTCAGCTCGGCATCCTGTCCAGTGTGGGAGCGTCTCCGGCACAGATCCGGACGGTACTCCTGCAGGAAGCAGCCGCGCTGAGCGTCCTTCCGGCGGCGGCAGGGATCCTTCTGGGAATCGGCGCGGCAGCCGGAATGATGGCATGGGTCGACTGGGTCAGGGACCGGGCGCTGCCCGGGACGCTGGATGTGCCGTTCTCCTACCATCCGCTGGTTCTGTGCGCGGCGCTTTTATGCGTGGCGGCAACCGTGATGATCTCAGCCTGGATGCCTGCCTGGAAGCTGGGCAGGATATGCCCCATGGAAGCCGTCCGGGGAAGTGGAGAACGAAGCCTGACAAAGAAAAAAGAGTCCCGCCTTCTGGGAACGCTGTTCGGGATAGAAGGCGAGCTGGCGGGAAATGCGCTGAGAGCCCGGAGAAGATCCCTGCGTACTGCGTCGTTTTCACTGACCTTTTCCTTTCTGGCGTTTGGGTTTATGCTCTGCTTCTTTTCCATCAGCAGCCTCAGTACGCAGATTTCTTATTTTGACGGATCGGCGTCCGAGTGGGATGTGATGGTTACGGTAAAGAATACAGATATTGAAGAATTTGACCGGACGGAAGAGATCCGGCATCTGTCCGGGGTCCGGGATGCCGCCGTGTACCAGAAAGCCCGGGCAAAACGGTTTCTGACAGAAGAAGAACTGAGCGGCGAGTTTCGGGACGCCGGCGGCTTTGAGGGCGTTTCGGAGACTTATGTGACTCCGGAGGAAGGCGGCTGGCTGATCAACGCGCCGGTATGGATCCTGGACGACGCCAGTTTCCTGCAGTACTGCGGACAGATCGGCGTGGAACCGCGGCTGGACGGCGCGGTCGTTCTGAACCAGGTGAGGGATGACACAGATCCTAACTTCCGTGTGCGCAATGTGTTTCCTTATCTGAAAGAGGGGCAGGAAACGGCGGTTCTGTACTGCGCCGGGCAGGAAGAGAGCTCGGCCGGGATCCGGGTGCTTGGATACGCGCAGGAACTGCCTGTTTTGAGAGAAGAATACCAGACGCTGGATTATTATGAGATGATACACGTTCTGCCTGTGTCGCTGTGGGAGGAAATAGAAGAAGAAATCGAAGGCGCCGAGGAAGATATGTATATCCGCGTCTTCGCGGAAGAAAATACGGAACGCGCCGGACTGGAGGCGCTGGAGAGAGAACTGGCGCAGGCAATCGGCAGCTCCTATGAGATCGAGAGTGAGAACCGCATCGGAGAAGAGGAGGCCAGCGACAGTTCGTACCGGGCGCTGATGACGATCATCGGCGGTTTCTGCATCCTGCTTGCCATGATCGGCATCGGCAATGTGTTTACCAATACGCTGGGGTTTGCCCGCGAGAGAAGGAGAGAGGTGGCGCGTTATCTGTCCGTGGGCATGACGCCTCAGAGCATCCGGAAGATGTTCTGTGTGGAAGCGCTGGTACTGGCGGGACGGCCGGTGCTGGTCACACTGCCGGTTCTTGCCGTTATTTCCTGGATATTTATGAGGGTGGCATATCTGGATCCGGCGCTGCTTCTCCGGTGTGTGCCGGCGGCGCCGCTGCTGGCGTTTGTACTGGCAGAGTTCGCATTCGTCGGACTGGCTTATTATATAGGAGGAAGAACGGTGCTGCGCATGAATCTGGCCGATGCGCTCCGGGATGATACCTTGCAGTGAGCGCTGATAGTTACTATTCACAGCCTACTCCACCCATATGCGCACTCGTCGCCTCTGCGAGGCTCCAGTCCCGCTCCTGCCGGAGCTAAGACTGCTTATATGGGTGGAGTGACTGCTTCGCAGTCTTGATTCAGGATTGAATAGTAACAGCTGGTGAGAATATTTTCCGGGAAGGGTATTGACAAACCATCCCTTCCCGGATATACTTTAGCCGAAATAGTTTGATAATCAAAGTAAATGAGAATGGGGAACGGATCCGGCGCATATCCGACCGGTCTGATGAACGGAGAGAAAGATGAACACGAAAATAATTGGAACCGGCTATGACCTGCCGGCATTTGCAGCGGACAATGATTACCTGGCCACGCTGGTGGATACCAGCGATGAATGGATCGTGGAGCGTACGGGTATCCGCACCAGACATCTGGCAAAAGAGGAGACGACCACATCCATGGCGGTGCGCGCTTCTGTACAGGCTTTGGAGCGTGCCGGGATGAAGGCGGAGGAGATCGACCTCCTGATTGTTGCGACGATCACGGGGGACACGGAAACGCCAAGTACGTCGTGCCGGGTGCAGGCAGAGATCGGCGCGCACCGGGCGGTGGCTTTTGATGTGAATGCGGCATGTTCCGGATTTTTGTACGGGATGCATATAGCGGAGGCGTTTATCCGCAGCGGGATTTACCGGAACGCGCTGGTGATCGGTTCGGAGACCATGTCCAAGATCATCGACTGGACGGACCGGAGTACCTGCGTCCTGTTCGGGGACGGCGCGGGAGCGGCTGTTCTGGCGGGAACGGAAGAACCGGGCATTCTTTCTCAGATTGTCGGGAGCAACGGAGGAAAATGGGAAGTACTGGAGTGCCAGGGACGGCCCAATGAAAACCCTCTCAATAAGGAGGAAAGAAAGCCGGGGTATCTGACCATGAACGGGCAGGAGGTCTTCAAGTTTGCAGTAAAGACAGTGCCTGTCTGCGTGGAGGAAGCGCTGGAGAAAGCGGGCGTCGCTGCGGACGAGGTAAAATACTTTCTTTTGCATCAGGCGAATAAGCGGATTATACAGTCGGTGGCAAAGCGGCTGGGCCAGCCGGAAGAGAAATTTCCGATGAATCTGGACCAGTGCGGAAACACTTCCGCGGCAAGTCTTCCGATCCTTCTGGCACAGATGGACGAGCAGGGACTCCTGCAGCGCGGAGACAAACTGGTACTGTCCGGATTCGGCGCGGGGCTGACCTGGGGTGCATGCCTGCTGGAATGGTAAAAAAAGCATTGACAAACGACATGTTAACACATATACTTTGAGTGTCAAAATAAAGGAAAACCAATAAAAAAAGAGTTTTAAGGAGAACGAACATGTTAGAAAAAATCAAAGAGATGGTAGCAGAGCAGTTAAATGTTGACGCAGCGGAGATCACCGAGGCGACTTCTTTCAAGGATGATCTGGGTGCAGATTCTCTGGACCTGTTCGAGCTGGTTATGGCGCTGGAAGAGGAGTATGAGATCGAGATCCCGTCCGAGGAGCTGGAGAACCTTACTACAGTAGGATCCGTTGCTGACTATCTGAAATCCAAAGGTATAGAAGAATAAGAAAGCAGGTTGTAAAATGAAGACAAGGGTAACAGAACTTTTAGGCATCGAAAAGCCGATCATCCAGGGCGGCATGGCATGGGTGGCAGAGTCCCATCTGGCGGCGGCTGTTTCAGAGGCGGGCGGTTTCGGAATCATCGGAGCTGCGAACGCGCCGGCTGATGTGGTCAGAAACTATATCCGCGAGGCAAAGCAGATGACGGATAAGCCGTTCGGCGTGAACATCATGCTGATGAGTCCTTATGCGGACGAGATCGCGCAGGTAGTGGTAGAGGAAGGCGTTGCGGCGGTGACCACCGGCGCGGGCAATCCGGAGAAATATATGGAACAGTGGAAAGCCGCAGGCATCAAGGTGATCCCGGTCGTTGCTTCTGTTGCGCTTGCAAGACGTATGGAGCGGTGCGGTGCGGACGCAGTCGTTGCAGAAGGCACCGAGTCTGGCGGACACATCGGCCAGGCGACGACCATGACCCTGGTACCTCAGGTGGTGGACGCGGTGGAGATCCCGGTGATCGCAGCCGGAGGCATCGGTGACGGCAGAGGGTTTGCCGCAGCGATTATGCTTGGCGCGGAAGCGGTACAGATGGGAACCCGTTTCTGCGTATCCAATGAATGTACCGTTCATGAGAAATACAAAGAACGTATCCTGAAAGCGAAAGATATTGATTCGGAAGTGACCGGAAGAAGCCACGGCCATCCGGTGCGCGGCCTGAGAAACAAGATGACCCGTGAATACTTGAAGCTGGAAGCGAATGGCGCAAGCTTTGAGGAACTGGAGAATCTTACGCTGGGCGGCCTGCGCCGCGCGGTGGTTGACGGAGATACCGACAATGGATCTGTGCTGGCAGGACAGATCGCAGGTATGATCAACAAACGCCAAAGCTGCCGGGAGATCATCGATGAAGTCATGGATCAGGCGGAAACTCTTTTGAAATTGAAATAAACAGGACTGATAAAGGCTGCCGGAACATTGATTGCCGCAGCCTTTATTGGAATCAAAAACTTTGATAATCAAAATTTATGAGGTGTGGATATGAGCAGGACTGCTTTTGTATTTCCCGGCCAGGGGGCGCAGTACGTTGGCATGGGAAAGGATTTTTACGAGGCGTTTCCGGTCTGCAGGGAAGTGTTTGAGACTGCGTCGGAAGCCACCGGGCTGGACATTGCGAAGCTCTGCTTCGAGGAGAATGAGCAGCTGAATCAGACAGAATATACCCAGATCTGCATGCTGACGGTGGAAGCGGCCATCCTGAAGGCTGTGGAAGGACAGGGAGTCCGTTCGGAGGTAAACGCAGGTCTGAGCCTGGGCGAATACGGGGCGCTGATCGCATCCGGCGTCATGGACGCCGCCGATGCATTCAAAGTCGTGCGCCAGAGGGGAATCCTGATGCAGAACGCGGTTCCCACCGGCGGAGCCATGGCGGCGGTTATGGCCATGGATGCGAAGAAGATCGAAGAGATCTGCGCACAGACAGAGGGAATCGTATCGATCGCCAATTATAACTGTCCGGGACAGATCGTGATCACCGGAGAGGAAGGGGCGGTGGACGCAGCCTGCGAGGCGCTGAAAGCAGCAGGCGCGAAACGGACGGTAAAGCTCAATGTAAGCGGACCGTTCCACTCCCAGATGCTTGCAGAAGCCGGCGAGAAGCTGGGAGAAGTTTTAAAAGATGTGAAACTGAATGATTTTTCTGTACCCTATGTGACCAATGTGACAGCGGATTACGTCAGATCCGCGGGAGAAGTAAAAGATCTTCTCTGCAGGCAGGTGGCGTCCAGCGTGCGCTGGCAGCAGTCGGTGGAACGGATGATCGCGGACGGTACGGATACTTTTATAGAGATCGGACCGGGCAGGACATTGTCCGGATTCATGAGAAAGATTGACCGGGGAGTGACCATGATGAATATCGACAAGATGGAAGATTTTGAAAAAGTCATGGAGACTCTGAAAGGAGAGGGAGCATGTTAGAAGGAAAGATTGCTCTGGTTACCGGGGCGGCCAAAGGGATCGGACGTGCGATCGCACTGGCGCTGGCGGCAGACGGAGCGACGGTTGTGGTAAATTACAACGGATCCAAAGAGCGCGCGGAGCAGGTGGTGGAAGAGATCAAGGCACTGGGCGCGGACGGTGTGGCATATCAGTGCAACGTGGCGGATACGGCAGCCACGGCGGATATGGTGAAAGAAGTGATTAAAACCTATGGGAAACTGGATATTCTGGTGAATAATGCCGGTATTACCAGGGACAACCTGATCATGAAAATGAGCGAAGAAGATTTCGACGCGGTGATTGACGCCAATCTGAAAGGCTGTTTCAATACCATCAAGGCGGTCAGCCGCCAGATGCTTAAGCAGCGTGCAGGAAGGATCATCAATATTACTTCTGTGTCCGGAATCCTGGGCAATGCGGGACAGGCCAACTATGCGGCATCCAAGGCGGGCATCATCGGCCTGACCAAGACGATGGCAAGGGAGCTGGCAAGCAGAGGCATTACGGTGAATGCGGTGGCGCCGGGATTTGTGGATACGGATATGACACAGGTGCTTCCCGAAAACGTGAAAGAGGCCGCGACGGCGCAGATTCCTCTGGGACGGTTTGGAAAACCGGAGGATATCGCCAATATGGTAGCTTATCTGGCGTCCGAGAAGGCGTCCTATATCACCGGACAGATTATCAGCGTTGACGGAGGGATGGCGATTTGATGAGAAGAGTGGTAGTGACCGGTATGGGGGCAATCACTCCCCTGGGTCTGAATGTGGATGAGTTTTTTGAGAATGTGAAGGCGGGAAATCATGGTTTCGGACCGATTACCAGATTTGACGCCAGTGAATACAAGGCAAAGGTAGCGGCGGAGGTCAAAGGCTTTGTGGGGAAAAACTACATGGACTTTAAGGCTGCCAAGAGAATGGAACTGTTCTCTCAGTATGCGGTAGCGGCCACGAAGGAAGCGCTTGAGCAGGCCGGACTGGATATGGAAAAGGAAGATCCGTACCGCGTGGGATGCTCGATCGGTTCCGGTATCGGCGGACTGGAGACGATGGAGAGAGAGTATGCAAAGCTGACCCAGAAAGGGCCAAGCCGTGTGAATCCGCTGATGGTTCCCCTGATGATTTCCAACATGGCGGCCGGAAATGTCTCCATCGCTTATGGCCTGAAAGGCAAGAGCATCAACGTGGTGACGGCGTGCGCGACCGGTACGCATTCCATCGGCGAGGCTTACCGCAGCATTCAGGTGGGCGACGCGGACGTTATGGTGGCCGGCGGTACCGAGAGCTGCATCTGCCCGCTGGGAGTGGCAGGATTTGCGGCGCTGACCGCGCTTTCTTCCAGCGAAGACCCGGACCGCTGCTCGATTCCGTTTGACAAAGACCGCAGCGGATTTGTCATGGGCGAGGGCGCGGGAGTGGTCGTGCTGGAATCTTTGGAGCATGCTCAGGAAAGAGGCGCAAAGATCCTGGCGGAAGTGGTAGGATACGGAGCAACCAGCGACGCATATCATATCACCTCCCCGGCGGAAGACGGCATGGGAGCCGCTACCGCTATGAAATGGGCGGTTCAGGAGTCCGGGGCAGCCATGGAAGATATCATGTATATCAATGCCCACGGGACGAGCACGCACCACAACGATTTGTTTGAGACCCGGGCGATCAAAGAAGCGTTCGGAGAGCACGCAAAGGAAATGAAGATCAACTCCACCAAATCCATGATCGGGCATCTGCTGGGAGCGGCAGGCGCGGTGGAATTCATTACCTGCGTCAAAGAAATTCAGGAAGGCTATGTGCATGTGACGAGAGGTCTGGAACATCCGGATGAAGAACTGGACCTGGATTATGTACAGGGGCAGGGCGTGGAGATGGATCTTACGTACGCTCTCTCCAATTCTCTGGGATTCGGCGGACACAACGCAAGTATCCTGGTAAAGAAGTGGGCGGAATAATCTGCGGACATTCTGGGGTCAAAAGGTATTTTGGCCCCAATATTATATTTGAAAAGAGGTTATGATTATGGTAATGGATATCAAAGAAATCATGGAAACAATTCCGCATCGTCAGCCGTTTCTGCTGATCGACCGGATCGAGGAACTGGAACCCGGGAAACGCGCGGTGGGGAAAAAATGCGTTTCTTATAACGAACCGTTTTTCAACGGCCATTTTCCGCAGGAACCCGTGATGCCCGGCGTGCTGATTCTCGAGGCGCTGGCTCAGGTAGGCGCGGTGGCGATTTTAAGCCAGCCGGAAAATCAGGGAAAAACGGTTTACTTTGGAGGAATCGACAAAGCAAAATTCAAAAGAAAAGTAGTGCCGGGCGACGTGCTGACCCTGGAACTGGAGATTATCAAGCAGAAGGGTCCCATAGGCATGGGAACAGCAAAGGCGACGGTGGACGGCAAGGTGGCGGCTTCCGCAGAACTGACCTTTGCGGTGGGCTGATATGGGAAAGAGATATCTGGACTGTACGGCGTCAGAGATTCGCCGGATGAATGGAAAAGAGCTGGCGGACGCGATTGCGGGAAGCGAAGGACGGCTTCTGGTCTGCGAGACGATCGGAGCGGTCCGTCCCATGCTGGGGGATGTGACCAATGCGGAATTCGCCGCGGCCATGGGAGCGGATCTCATCATACTGAACCTGTTTGATGTCCATGCTCCTGTGATCCAGGGACTTCCGGATACGGCGCCGGAAGACGTGATCCGCGAAGTCAAGAGGCTTACGGGCAGAGCTGTGGGGATTAATCTGGAACCGTTGGAAGACGGCGTGGAAAGTTCTGTCGGTACGAACAGCGAATGGAAACTGACCTCCGGCAGGGCCGGAACGCTGGAAAACGCAGAGAAAGCAGTTGCAATGGGCGCGGATTTTATTGTGCTCACCGGGAATCCGGGGGTAGGAGTGACCAACCGGGCGATCACGCAGACACTGAAAAAATACAGGGAAGCGTTCGGGGACCGGATCCTGCTGGTCGCGGGCAAGATGCATGCGGCGGGAATCCTGTCGGAGAGCGGGGAAAAGATCATCACGGAAGAAGATGTGCGCGCTTTTGCCGAAGCGGGGGCCGACGTGATCCTGATGCCGGCGCCGGGCACCGTTCCGGGGATCACGACGGAATACATCCGCAGACTGGTGTCCTGCGCGCACGAGCTGGGGAAACTGACGCTCACGGCCATCGGCACCTCCCAGGAAGGGGCAGATACCGCCACGATTCGAGAGATCGCGCTCATGTGCAAGATGACCGGGACGGATCTGCATCATCTGGGAGACTCCGGCTATGTAGGGATGGCACTGCCGGAAAACATTCTGGAATATGGAAAAGTGATACGGGGAGTCCGCCATACCTATCACAGGATGGCCTCCTCTATAAACCGATAAAAAGGCCAAAACAAAAAGGCGCTGTTTCAAAACAGTGCCTTTTTCTGGCGGTGATCACGCCGCCCCTCTGCGGCCTCTGCCGCACGCCTGCTGAAATTCTTTCAGTTTTTGTTTCGCCTCCGGATTCAGATTCGTAGGTACCTGGATCTGGACGGTCACGTACTGGTCGCCGCGTACGCCCGGGTTCTTCATGGAGACAATTCCCTTGCCGCGCAGACGGATCTTGGAACCGGACTGTGTCCCCTCTTTGATCTTGCATACAACGCTGCCGTATAATGTCTGGATCGTCGCTTCTCCGCCGAATACGGCAGTCGTAAACGGAATTGATACGGTCGTGTACAGATCTGTTCCTTTTCTTTCGTATCCCGGCTTCGCGCCTACCTGCACCTTCAGATACAGATCGCCGGACGGTCCGCCGCCGTATCCGGCAGCGCCTTTCCCCTGGAGCCGGATGCTCTGCCCGCTGTCGATTCCTGCCGGAATATGAACCTGCAGTCTCTGGGATCCGCCGTTTGGATCGGAGAGCGTGATGGTCTTGTCTGCGCCGAACGCAGCCTCATCGAATGTGACAGAAAGGTCTGCGTGTATATCCTGACCTTTGCCGCGGAAACCGCCCCGTCCGGAAAAACCGCCGTGGGGATCGCCGCTGTTAAAATATTCATAAGAGAACCCGTGAGGGTCACTGCCGTGGAACATATGTCCGAACAGATCTCCAAACAAATCGTCCATGTTTCCGCCTTCAAAATGATATTCCTGATATCCGCCGGAACTGCCCGGACCTGCCTGAGGTCCGGCGCCGGTGCCGTCAAAGGCCGCATGGCCGAATTGATCGTAAAGCTTTCTCTTCTCGGGATCACTCAGTATGGTATATGCCTCCGTGACCTCTTTAAACTTCTCCTCCGCCCCGGGGTCTCCTCCATTGGTGTCGGGATGGTATTTTTTCGCCAGCTTGCGGTAAGCTTTTTTTATGGCGTTGTCGTCTGCACTTTTCTGTATTCCCAGTATTTCATAATAATCTCTTTTTGCTGCCAATGCGTTCACCCTCTTTCTGTAAATACATGACCAAACAATTCTATTTGTTCTATATATAATATAACACCATGGACAGAGAAGGTCAATATGAAAAAATATGTAATTTGTGTGAATATACAGATACATTTATTGATCAATCTGTGTGCGGAAGACTTGAAAATAAGCCTTTTTTTGACAATGTGTTCATTGATTTTTCAAATACAGTAATATATAATATATGAGATATGCAGATACATGTCATTGAAAATCAGAGAATAAAAAGCGCGGATTCGGCGCAACCTTTAGATATATAGATAGAACGCAATTAAACTGGGGTGCAATCGTGGAACAATATGTTATTAAAGGCGGAATACCACTAAACGGTGAAGTGGAGATAGGAGGCGCGAAAAACGCGGCTCTTGCGATTTTGGCAGCGGCAAATATGACGGATGAAACCGTCTACATCGATAATATTCCCGACGTGAGGGATATCAACGCCATGCTGGAAGCGATGGAAGGCATTGGAACAAAAGTAGAAAGACTGGACAGACATACGGTGACGGTCAACGGATCCGGTCTGGAAAACTGTATCGTAGAAAATGAGAGTATGAAGCGGATTCGGGCTTCTTACTACCTGCTGGGCGCATTGCTCGGCAAATACAAAAAAGCTCAGGTGCCTCTTCCCGGCGGATGCAATATCGGCAGCCGTCCTATTGATCAGCATTTGAAAGGTTTCAAGGCAATGGGGGCCGCAACCAGAATTGAGCATGGATTTATTATTGCCGAGGCAGAAAAACTGCACGGCGCTCATATATTCCTGGATATGGTATCGGTGGGCGCGACGATCAATATCATGATGGCGGCGTCCATGGCGGACGGCAATACGATCATCGAGAATGCTGCAAAAGAGCCGCATGTGGTGGATGTGGCCAACTTCCTGAACAGTATGGGAGCAAGCATTAAAGGAGCCGGTACGGATGTGATCCGTATCAAAGGTGTGAAGTCTCTGCACCGGACGGAGTATTCCATTATTCCGGATCAGATTGAGGCTGGGACATTTATGTTTGCAGCGGCGGTTACCGGTGGGAATGTGGTACTCCGCAATGTGATTCCGAAACACCTGGAGGCTACCAGCGCCAAGCTTTTGGAACTGGGCTGTGAAGTGCATGAGTATGACGACGCGGTGCGGGTGATTTCCCACGGCAGGCTGCAGAATACCCATGTGAAAACAATGCCGTATCCGGGATTTCCCACGGATATGCAGCCGCAGATTGCAGTCTCCCTGGCATTGGCAGAGGGGACGAGCATTGTGACAGAGAGCATTTTTGAGAACCGGTTCCGCTATGTGGACGAGCTGGCGCGGATGGGCGCTTCCATAAAAGTAGAAGGAAATGTGGCCGTGATCAGCGGCGTGGAGAAATTCACCGGAGCCAGAGTCAGCGCGCCGGATCTGAGAGCCGGAGCGGCTTTGGTGATCGCAGGGCTGGCAGCCGAAGGCATCACGATTGTGGATGACATTTACTATATTGAACGCGGTTATGAGAACCTGGATCAGAAACTGCGGGGACTGGGCGCACAGATCGAGAAAGTGGCCAGCGAGAAAGAGATCCAGAAGTTTAAGCTGAAAGTGGGCTGATCGAGCGAGGTGTCGGTCCTCTGGCGCAGAACATTAGACCGCGGTTCGGCAGTAAGACTTGGAGATAAAAAATCCTATCAAAAATCTGTTTTGGATTTTTGATAGGATTTTTTTGCCCCGCTCTTGGTCTCCGGTAAAGCAAAGTTATGCCTCGATATGATGTTTATCCGCATATCCGGTCAGGATCAGCGTCAATGCGCCGTCCCCGGTTACGTTGCAGGCAGTGCCGAAGCTGTCCTGAAGCGCGAAGATGGTCAGCATCAGCGCGGTTCCGGTAGCGTCGAACAGCAGGACTCCGGTGATCAGTCCCAGGGAAGCCATAACCGTTCCACCGGGAACGCCGGGAGCGCCGATGGCAAAAATACCCAGCAGCAGGCAGAAGAGAATCATGGTGCCGAGCGACGGAATGGTACCGTAGAGGATCTGCGATACCGTCATGACGAAAAAGACTTCTGTGAGGACAGAGCCGCACAGGTGAATATTAGCGAACAGCGGTACGCCGAAATTCACCATATCTTCCCTCAGGACGGAGGATTTTTTCGCACAGCGCAGGGCGACGGCAAGGGTTGCCGCGGAGGACATCGTTCCGACTGCCGTGATGTAGGCGGGGCCGTAATGCTTCACGACCTCCAGCGGATTTTTTCCGGAATAAACGCCCGCCAGGAAATACAGGAGCGCCATCCAGATATAATGGCCGATCATGACGATGATGATTACTTTCAGGAAAACCGGAAGCTGCTGAGTAATCGTCCCTTCGTAAGCAAGGCCGCAGAATGTGCAGGCAATGAAGAACGGCAGGACCGGGATGATGACGCGGCTTACGACCTGGAGTACGATCTTCTGGAATTCATCCAACAGCTCCGCGGTGCGGGAAGAGCCGGTCCAGGTGACACCCAGCCCGATCAGGACGGAAAACACCAGAGCGCTCATCACGCTCATGATCGGCGCGATCTCCAGCTGGAAGACAGCTTCCGGAAGAGAGCGAAGCCCCTCGGCAGCGGAAACGATGGAAAGCCGCGGAATCAGTGCATAGCCAGCTGCTGTAGAGAAAAAGGCAGCTCCGATAGAGGAAGCGTATGCAAGAAGCAGTGCAACGCCCAGCATGCGGGAAGCGTTTTTTCCAAGAGTGGTGATGGACGGCGCGATAAACCCGATAACGATAAGCGGCACGCAAAAATTGATGATCTCACCCAGAATCTGTTTTAAAGATACAATGACATTCATGAATGCCATGGAAACGGGGGCTTCCGGATAACGGCCGGAAAGAAGCCCCAGCAGGATGCCGGCTGCGACGCCCAGAAGCAGCCGGAACGGAAGGCTGAAAATGATTTTTTTCATGTATTATCTCCCTTTAGTAATTATTTGCCCGAATGGGACCGGGCATTTGTTCTTATAGTATATGTTGTTTTTCGCTTCCTGGCAATCCGCAGAAAATTTCCAGGGGAAATTTCATTCGTACATATAATCCCGGCGGATTTAAGGATAGAAAAAGGGCGGCCGCAGACTGTGAAAAAGTCCTGCAGCCGTCCATATGATTTGCGCTGAAATCTTTCTGCGGTTATCTCAGGTATGCCTTGAGAGTCTCCACCTTGTCCGTTTTTTCCCAGGGCAGATCCAGATCTGTGCGTCCGAAGTGTCCGTAAGCAGCGGTCTGCTTATAGATCGGACGGCGAAGATTCAGCATCCGGATAATTCCTGCGGGTCTTAAGTCAAAATTCTCGCGGATAATTTCTACCAGCTCGCTGTCAGAAAGCTTTCCGGTGCCGAAAGTGTCCACGCGGACGGAAGTGGGTTTTGCCACTCCGATGGCATAGGAAAGCTGAATCTCGCATTTATCGGCAAGGCCTGCCGCAACGATATTTTTGGCTGCATAACGTGCCGCGTAAGCCGCGGAACGGTCTACCTTTGTGCAGTCTTTGCCGGAGAAAGCTCCGCCGCCGTGGCGGGCATATCCGCCGTAAGTGTCGACGATAATCTTGCGTCCGGTCAGGCCGCTGTCTCCATGGGGACCGCCGATGACAAAACGTCCGGTAGGATTGACAAAGAACTTAGTATCGTCGTCAACCATGTCCGCAGGGAGAACTTCATCAAAGACATATTTTTTTATGTCTTCGTGAATCTGCTCCTGAGTCACATCTTCATCATGCTGAGTAGACAGAACCACCGCATCAAGTCGTACTGGTCTGCCCTCTGCATCGTATTCTACGGTCACCTGAGTTTTTCCATCCGGACGAAGGTATGGGAGAGTGCCGTCTTTGCGGACTTCGGTCAGGCGGCGTGCCAGCTTGTGTGCCAGCGCGATCGCATAAGGCATCAGTTCCGGTGTTTCATTAGTAGCGTATCCAAACATCATACCCTGATCGCCGGCGCCGATCGCTTCGATCTCGCTGTCGTCCATAGTGTTTTCTTTGGCTTCCAGAGCCTTATCTACGCCCATGGCGATGTCGGCGGACTGTTTGTCAAGCGCAGTGATTACCGCGCAGGTGTCTGCATCGAAACCGTATGCCGCGTCAGTGTAACCGATCTCACGGATGGTATCTCTTGCGATTTTCTGAATATCGATGGATGCCTTCGTAGTGATCTCTCCCATGACCAGAACCAGACCGGTGGTGGTACAAGTCTCGCACGCCACACGGCTCATGGGATCCTGAGCCATCAGAGCATCCAGAATCGCGTCAGAGATCTGGTCGCAGACCTTGTCAGGATGCCCTTCTGTTACAGATTCAGAAGTAAATAATAATTTTTCCATCAGAAAACTCCTTTCTTTAGCAAATTGCGGGAGCCGATATCTCCCAAAAGTAAAAGTGACATAAAAAAAGCCCGCATAAGCGGACCTGATAAAAGCGTTTATCAAATCCCTTATTGTTCGATTGCTCGCTCAGGTTAGCACCTTCCTGAAAACAGGGGTTGCCGGGTTTCACAGATCCTATGTATCTCCACCGCTCTGAATAAGAGAAATACTGCTATGGACTTTTTTCACACACAATAAGATACGACAGGAACATAGAAAAGTCAATAGATTTACAAAAAGTTTATAAATAGAAAAGATAATGTATGATATAATGTTCACGTAGGCAATGAGCAGTGCAGAAGACGGTAAAAACAGATTCTTCATGCTTGCATGAAGAATCTGTTTTTGGCGGATTCTATAGGGCGAAGCCCGTGAGCGAGACGGAGCGGAGCGGAGTCGAGCGCGCACTGCGGGGAAAAACCCTGCCGGTGCAGAAGACGCAAAAGCTGACGCTTCATGCTTGCATGAAGAATCTGTTTTTGGCGGATTCTATAGGGCGAAGCCCGTGAGCGAGACGGAGCGGAGCGGAGTCGAGCGCGCACTGCGGGGGAAAACCCTGCCGGACCGACAGACGGAGGATATCATGAATCTGAAAACAAAGCTGATTATTACTTTCAGTGTGGTGATCGCGGTTCCCCTTTTTTTGATTACGATTGTATTTATAGGATTTATGAGTATGCAGCCCGCAGAGGTGGCTACGCCTCAGACGAAGGAGTTCCTGGGGGAGATGCTTCTTTCGGTGCTTTTGATTATGGCAATGACCAGCGCGTTTCTGATCGTCTGGATATACCGCAGCATTTTAAATCCTATCGAGACCATGAAGAAAGCCACCCGGAATATTCGTGACGGAAACCTGGATTTTGAGATGGAGATCGAGGACAACGATGAGATCGGCGAGCTTTGCGCGGACTTTGAAGAAATGAGAGTACGTCTGAAGGAATCGACGGAGGAACGGATTGCTTTTGACAGCCAGAGCAAGGAATTGATCAGCAATATATCCCATGATCTGAAGACTCCGATCACCGCGATTAAGGGGTATGTGGAAGGCCTGCTGGACGGAGTGGCGGATACGCCCGAGAAGCAGGTGAAATATCTGAGAACCATCTATAATAAGGCAAATGATATGGACCGCCTGATCAACGAGCTGACATTCTATTCCAAGATTGATACGAACCGGATTCCATATACGTTCAACAAAATTAATGTAAAAGAATATTTTGACGACTGTATCGAAGATATCGGGCTGGAACTAAGCCCGCAGAAAATCGGGCTGTCTTATACGAACGAGGTGGCTGACGATGTAACCGTCATCGCGGATGCGGAACAGATGAAGCGTGTCATCAACAATATTGTCAGCAACTCGGTCAAATATATGGACAAGCCGGAGAAATTTGTCCATATCCGGGTCAAGGATGTGGGCGATTTTATCCAGGTGGAGATTGAAGACAACGGAAAGGGTATCCCTACAAAGGACCAGCCGTATATCTTTGACCGGTTTTTCCGCTCGGACACCTCCCGAAACTCTTCCAAAGGGGGCAGCGGAATCGGACTTTCCATCGTTCACAAAATTATGGAGGATCACGGAGGAAAAGTCTGGGTGACCAGCAAAGAGGGGATTGGCACGACTATGTATTTTGTGCTTAGAAAATATCAGGAGGTACCCGTGAATGAGTAAAATATTGATTATCGAAGATGAAGAAGCAATTGCGGATCTTGAGAAAGATTATCTGGAACTGAGCGGATTTGAGGTAGAGATTGAGGAAAGAGGAGACGCCGGACTGACGAAAGCGCTGAAGGAAGACTTTGATCTGATTATTCTGGATTTGATGCTTCCTGGCGTGGACGGATTCGAAATCTGCAAAAAAATCCGGGAAGAGAAAGACATCCCTGTGATTATGGTTTCGGCCAAAAAAGACGATATTGACAAGATCCGGGGGCTTGGTCTGGGAGCGGATGATTATATGACGAAGCCGTTCAGCCCCAGTGAACTGGTAGCCCGTGTCAAAGCGCATCTGGCGCGTTATGAGCGTCTGGTGGGCAGCGGGATTCAGGAAAATGAGATTATAGAGATTCGCGGTATCAAGATTGACAAGACGGCCAGACGTGTCTGGGTGAACGGCGAAGAGAAAGCCTTTACCTCCAAAGAGTTTGACCTGCTTACTTTTCTGGCGCAGAATCCGAACCATGTGTTTACAAAGGAGGAGCTGTTCAGCAAGATCTGGGATATGGAGTCTATCGGAGATATCGCGACTGTGACAGTGCATATCAAGAAGATCCGCGAAAAGATCGAGTTCAATACGGCGAAACCCCAGTATATCGAGACCATATGGGGGGTCGGATATCGATTCAAAGTATAAAAAGAATGATAAAAAGGAATGCCGCCGGCATTCCTTTTTTGCTGAATTATGATTTTTTTCCAAAATGGCGTTTGAAAAATCCCTGTTTTTTCTGAGGTTTCTCCAGACCGCCGCGGGCGCTTTTGATCGCTGTGATGTAGATCCCGCTGATCACGACTTTGACTTCCTTCTTTACCGGAATCTGCTCGAAGACTTTTTCATCTGCGATCAGAGTCATGATCTTGGGTCCGACCTTGGCTTTGACCACCGGTACTTTGGACCGGCGCAGGTACCAGGGTGTCTGGCTGATCACGACGGCCGGCAGACCGGACTCTTTGATCTTCATACGCTTCTTATCGATAATCAGCATACTGGCGGTCTGGGCCATGGCGTCTAACTGCGCCTGACTCTCGTCCTGCTTCTTCTGCAGACGGCGTCCCATAAAATACAGGACAGCCAGTACGATGATCAGAATTACAAGAATAACAATCAATACATTCCAGATCATATGTTTTTCCGCGTTCCTCCCTGTTTCAATTTCTCGTCTCATTGTAGCATTGTTTATCATAAATTGCAAGAATAAGAGAGGTTGCCAACGCCGGGGGAAAATGATATACTTTGTTACCATAACGGAGGAAAGGACAAAATATGAAGAGAAAATATGTATTATTTTGCCTGGCGGTATTCCTGCTCGGACTAACCGCTTGCGGCAGCAGTGGAAATGGAGATAATGGAACTGACACAGCGCAGGAAAACACAGAAGAATCCGCTGAAGAAACATCGGGATATGATCCTGTACTCTACGAGGATCTGACCAGCACGCTGGTATCTCTCGGCCCTTATAAGGGATTGGAAGCGCAGCGCGCAGTCACGGCAGTGACGGATGAAGACGTGCAGGCGGAAGTAGACGCGATTAAAAAAGAATATTCCCAGCTGGAAACTGTGGACCGCGCCGCGCAGGAAGGGGATGTGGTGGTCATCGACTTTACCGGATACGTGGATGGCGAGACATCGGATTCTCTGCAGGGGACAGAGTATTCTCTGGAACTGGGAAGCGGGGAGATGGTTCCCGGATTTGAAGATCAGTTAATTGGAGCGGTGGCGGACGAAACGCGGGAAATTTCGCTGACCTTCCCGGAGGAATATTATGAGGAAGTGGCCGGGAAAGACGCTGTCTTTGAGGTATATGTACATGAAGTACAGGAATATGTCCTGGACGACTGGAGCGATGAATTTGTACAGGAAAATCTGGATTATGACAGTATAGCGGATATGGAAAGCTCTATTCGCGCCAATCTGGAACAGACTGCGGAGGAAGAGGCAGAATCGAATCTGGAATATGATCTGGTGGCCGCTTTTCTGGAGGGCTGTGAGTTCGAGATTCAGGATACAGATGTAGAAGCTTATATTGATCAGATGATGAGTGAATATGAGACATATGCCGCTATGTACAGTATGGGGCTGGATGAATTCCTGGAGCAGTCGCTGGGAGTGACCGAAGCCCAGCTGCGGGAAGCATTCCGTGAAACTGCCAATTTCCGTGTGCAGATGACGCTGGCTTTCCATAAAGTGGCAGAGGAAGAAGGACTCACAGTCTCTGAAGAGGAGTATCAGGAGCAGCTGCAGAGCCTGGCTGATCAGTACGGTTATGAAGATACGGCGGATATCGAGGCAGTCTACAGCAGAGATATGATCGAAGAACAGATGATACAGGAACGGGTCATCAGCCTGATTGTGGAAAACGCGGTGATTTCCTGAAAAATAGCTTGTTGATTCAAAGAAAATGTAGTAAGATACTGATATGGGCACGGTGTGCCAAATATGGTGAAGAAAGGATGACAAACAATGCCATTAGTTACAACCACAGAAATGTTCAAAAAGGCGTATGACGGCGGATACGCAGTAGGCGCTTTCAATGTGAACAACATGGAGATCGTACAGGGTATTACCGAGGCGGCAGGCGAGCTGAAGAGCCCGGTGATCCTTCAGGTTTCCAAGGGTGCAAGAGCTTATGCAAACCACACTTATCTTGTAAAATTAGTAGAGGCGGCAGTGATTGAGAATCCGGATATTCCGATCGCGCTGCATCTGGATCATGGCGATAGCTTTGAGACCTGCAAATCCTGTATCGACGGCGGATTTACCTCCGTTATGATCGACGCTTCCTCCAAACCTTTCGAGGAGAACATCGAGATCACCAAGAAAGTCGTTGAGTACGCGCATGCTCATGGCGTAGTTGTTGAGGCTGAGCTGGGTACTCTGGCTGGTATCGAGGACGAAGTCGTTGTGGAAGCTGGTCATGAGAGCTACACCCGTCCGGAAGAAGTAGAGGAGTTCGTAAGCAGGACAGGCTGTGATTCTCTTGCGATCGCTATCGGTACTTCCCACGGAGCATACAAATTCACTCCGGATCAGTGCACCCGCAATGCGGACGGCGTTCTGGTTCCGCCGCCACTGCGTTTCGACGTGCTGGAAGAGTGCATTAAGAGACTTCCGGGATTCCCGATTGTTCTTCACGGCTCTTCTTCCGTTCCGCAGGAGTTCGTAAAGATGGTAAATCAGTACGGCGGAAATATGCCGGATGCTGTTGGTATTCCGGAAGAGCAGCTTAGAAAGGCAGCTCAGCTTGCAGTATGCAAGATCAACATTGACTCCGATATCCGTCTTGCTATGACCGGTACGATCAGAAAGTACATGGCAGAGCATCCGGATCATTTCGACCCGAGACAGTATCTGAAACCGGCTCGTCAGGCGGTTAAGGAAATGGTTGCTCACAAGATTGTGAACGTACTCGGATCCGATGGAAAAGCTTGAGAAACAAAAGAATAAAAAGAGTGGGCTGCCGCGGTTTTGCGGCAGCCTTTTTCGATGCAAAATTACTCTGAAATCGTGATAGAAGTGATCACCGGCTGATTATCCGCCGCCACTGTTCCGTTGCCGTCCTGCACCGGCGTATCCGCACAGATGGCGTCTACCACATCCATGCCGTCCGTCACATGGCCGAACGCAGCGTACTGTCCGTCCAGATAAGTGCTGTCCTGGTGAACAATGAAAAACTGGGAAGAAGCGCTGTCCGGGTCACTGGATCTTGCCATGGAGATCGTTCCTCTCACATGAGAGATATCATTTTCAACTCCATTGTCGGAGAATTCCCCTTTGATCGTTTCGCCGGAGCCGCCGGTTCCGTTGCCCAGCGGATCGCCGCCCTGAATCATAAAACCGTCGATGATCCGGTGGAAAGTCAGTCCGTCATAGAATCCGTCCTTTGCCAGATTGACAAAATTGGTGACGGTAATCGGCGCCGTATCAGCGTCCAGCTCCAGCGAAATGGTGCCGTAGTCTTCCACCTGGATCTCGGCGTAGTGAAGACCGCTTAAAAGATCGACGTCGCCTGTGGAGGCATCCGCTTCTGCATTGGATCCGCAGCCCGATGCAGCGCCGATCAGAACTGTGCACAGAAGAAATACGATTAATTTTTTCATACTTTTGCTCCTCTTAACATTGATGTGTCTATTTTAGGAGTGTACAATGGAAATGTCAAATGAATAATGTGTGAAAGAAAGGAGAAGAAGATGTCTGTACTGTTTGTAGAATACCCCAAGTGCTCTACCTGTCAGAAAGCGAAAAAATGGCTGGATCAGCATGGGGTGGAATATGAGGACCGTCATATCAAAGAGCAGAATCCTACGGAAGAAGAATTGAGAGAGTGGCATGCCAGAAGCGGACTGCCTCTTAAAAAGTTTTTCAACACCAGCGGAATGCTTTACAAGTCCATGCAGCTGAAAGAAAAGCTGCCGGAGATGAGCGAGGAAGAGCAGCTCCGCCTCCTGGCAACGGACGGCATGTTAGTGAAACGCCCGTTGATCGTCATGGAGGATCAGGTATTGGTCGGCTTTAAAGAGGCAGAATGGGAAAAAGCATTTACATGATCTTGCCCAGGAAATAAGCGGCCTGTTTGCGCCACCAGTCCCAGTCGTGATTCACGTCGTAGCCCCAGTAGTCCACAAAGGCAGGGATATTCTTGGCTTTTAAAACAGCGTCCAGTTTGCGGGTGTCCGCAAGAAGTTCATCTTCCCACGCGCCCTGCCCTACGCAGAAGAACATCCGGCTGCGGCGGTAGAGATCCATGTAGGGATGATCCTCCGGCATATTGGGAAGACAATGGATGGGAGAATTCAGATACACCAGGTCGTCCATATATCCGCCAAGGATATTGGCGGCGTCGTAGACGCCGCTCAGACAGATGGTCGCGTCGAAACGGTCCGGAAAACGAAAGAACAGATTCCCGGCATGGAATGCGCCCATACTGCAGCCCATAGTCATGAGCTTGTCTCCTTCGCTGCAGTTTTCCATGAGCGGACAGACTTCCCGCATGAGATACTGGATCCAGCGTTCATGCAGCTCGATGCGTTCTCTGGGCGGTTTCCATGAGCAGGACCAGGTCTCCGCGTCGATGGTATCAATGCAGAAAAGCTGCAGCTTTCCGCCGTCGATCCAGGGACGGCAGGCTTCTACCATGCCGAAAGATTCAAAATCGCCGTGTTTCCCGTTCTGAGAGGGGATGACCAGGCAGGGCTTGCCTGCGTGACCGTATATTTTCAACGGCATATCCCGGTTTAATCGTTCGCTGTACCAGTGGAGTTCTTTTGTCTGCATTTTTTGGTCGCTTCCTTTTTTGTTTGATTTTTGGTATTGACGGGACTGGCATCAGAGGGCGGAACCAGTTCCAGCGTATATTTGAAAAAGTCCTGAAGCTCTTCCTGCGACTTCAGTCTTGCCAGATACATATAATTGCCCATGCCATGAGCCAGTACATCCGGAAGTTCCTCCGCGGCTTTCAACTGTACCTGATATGTTTCCAGAATTTCCTGATGAGAATGGAGGTACGGGAGTCCTTTCCAGCGTCCCGCGTAGGCGCAGAAACAGCGGGTGGAACGGGTCTGGTGCATCAGACGGTCATAGACCATCATATCGGCATAATGCTGGTAGCAGTTCGTGCTGTAGGCGAAGTTGATCATATCCGGGGTTGGGCCGCCGGATGGACGCATATTGACTTCCAACCCCACGATCTGTCCTTTGGGGCCCAGATGAGGATGATCTTCCAGCAGACGGAAAAATTCCAGGTGAACAAACCGGCTTCGCACATGGAAGGCCTTCAGGCAGGCACGTCCTGCGGATTTCAGATCTTCGGCCACCTGATCCACGATATAGAAACGGATGCTCTCATGGATATTAACGCAGTCCATGATGGAAACAGGAGTAATGTTGCCCGTTTCAAACAGAACACGTCCCCGGCTGTTTACGATCGCATCGTAGGAACAGATCTCGCCCGGTACGAATTCTTCCATTATATATGGTACATCCGGAAGATTGCAGTAGAAGCTGTTCAGTTCCTGCTCGTTCTGGAGCTTCCAGGTATCGGAGGCGCCTACGCCGCAGTCCGGTTTTACGATGACCGGATATCCTACTTCCTGGATGAACTCTTTGGCTTCTTCCAGGGTTCCAACCATATGGAAACGCGCGCAGGGAACCCCGGCACGTGCGTATCCTTCTTTCATTCGAGATTTATGTTTTATAAGAGCCATGTCTTTGGGCAGCAGTCCGGTGGTGATATGAAAATCTTCCCGAAGCCGGGCGTCCTGCTCCAGCCAGTATTCATTGTTGCTTTCCAGCCAGTCAATCTTTCCGTGGTGGAAAGACAAAAATGCTACTGCCCGGAACATCTCGTCGTAATTTTCCATATTATCTACCCGGTAATACTCGGTCAGCGCATTTTTAAGACGGGGTGACAGCGCGTCATACGGAGCATCTCCGATCCCAAGCACATTGACACCGTCGGCTTTCAGGGCAATACAGAAATTCTCATAGTTGCCGGGAAAGGATGGTGAGATAAAGATAAAGTTCTTCATATAATATGTTCCTTTCATAAAGGAAGCCCGTCCACTTTGATGGGAAGGGCTTTCGAGATCAGATCTGTCCGTTTCGGTATTTTTCCAGAAAAGCGGCGATTCTCTCGTAGGGATCCAGAAGATCGCTGATGGACGCGTCGTGATTCAGCGTATCGATCAGCAGAGCGATATACTTGCTCATGTCACAGGAAATATAATATGGCCTGGAGAGCAGTTCCGGCGTCTGATAGATCAGATTAGTGGTCAGGATCCGATAGAAGACACCCTCTTCGTAAGCGGCATCGAATTTGTCCATGCCGTTCGTAAAGAGTCCGAAAGTTGAGTACAGGAAGATTCTTCTGGCCTTCAATTCTTTCAGCTTCCTTGCCACATCGAGCATGCTTTCGCCGGAAGAGATCATATCGTCAATAACGATCACATCTTTGCCTTCCACATTGCTTCCCAGAAAGTCATGAGCCACGATCGGATTGCGTCCGTTGATTACGCGGGTATAGTCGCGGCGTTTGTAGAACATGCCCATATCGATCCCCAGCACGTTGGCGATATAGACGGCGCGGTTGGTAGCGCCTTCGTCCGGGCTGACCACCATGAGGTGATCGCTGTCCAGCTGAATGTCCGGTACGTTTCCGAGCAGAGCTTTGATAAACTGATAGGCAGTCTGTACAGTCTCGAAACCATGGAGAGGAATGGCGTTCTGCACACGAGGATCATGGGCGTCAAAGGTAATGATATTGTCCACGCCCATATTGGCCAGCTCCTGAAGAGCCAGCGCGCAGTCCAGGGACTCTCTGGCGGAACGCTTATGCTGACGGCTTTCATAAAGGAAGGGCATGATCACAGTGAGTCGTTTCGCTTTGCCGCCGCATGCGGCGATGATACGTTTTAAATCCTGGTAGTGATCGTCCGGGGACATGTGGTTGATCTGGCCTCTGAGCTTGTAGGTCATGCTGTAGTTGCACACATCTACCATCAGATAAAGGTCGCGGCCTCTTACGGATTCCTGTACGATGCCCTTGGCTTCCCCGGAACCGAAGCGGGGAACGGCGGCGTCTACCAGATAGGAATCCTGCTCGTATCCCTGAAAAGCAATGGTGTTTTTGTGCTCCAGCGCGCTTTCCTTGCGCCACTGTACCAGATAATCGTTTACCTTCTGTCCCAGTTCTTTACAGCTGGGCAGGGGAATGATCCCCAGAGAGCCGACCGGAATCGTCTCTAAAACACGCTCACTGCGCTGAATATTCATATGATATGTCCTCCAAATGTAAATGAAATATATGTGAATCGTGAGTAAAACATTCTTTCAAAACCTTTATAACATTGTCTGCGTGCGACCGTCAAGGGATTTCACGGAGAACCGGAAATTTTCCTGCGGATACGGATATCGCTGCCTGTAAATTTTAAAAGCGTATAAGAACTGGTAATCCTGGAAAAGATCCTCTCGCTGTACAGATCCCGGAAATCTTTCAGGGACAGATTGGTGGAGATAATCGTGGAACGTCTGCGCAGAGCCCGCTCGTTCAGCACCTGGAAAAGACGCGACACGGTAAAGGTATTCAGCATTTCCGTGCCGAGATCATCCAGAATCAGCAGATCACTGTCCAGGACCGCTTCGCTGCGCTGCCGGAAATCATTTTCTTCCGCATGGGAAGGAGAAAGCAGTTCAAAAAGCTGAAATGCCGTAAAATAAACAACGGAGTGACTCCGGTCCAGCAGTTCCTTCGCGATGCAGTTGGTCAGAAAAGTCTTTCCGGTGCCGACCGGGCCATAGAGCATCAGATTCTGAAATTTGCCGTCAAAGGTCTGCACAAATAAGCGGCAGGCATCGATGATGGCGGGCATGGCGGCTCTCTGCTCTTCGTCGTATACATCGAAGGAGAGCGTCGAAAAATTTTCTCTGGACAGCGCTTCCTCTAGACGGGAAGATGAATAAAGCAGCCGGATCTCTTCCCTGTGGAAGCAGCCGCATTTCCGGCTGCCCACATATCCCGTGTCCCGGCATACGGGGCAGGTATAATGCATCTCCAGGTAATCGGCAGGATAACCGTTCTGTTTCAGAAGAAGCTCTTTTTCCTGCCGGAGGGAGGCCAGCCCCCGGCGAAGATCCTCCAGGGCATTAGGGTCGGCGCTGTCTCTTTCCTCAGACAGAAAAAGCTTTTCTGCCTGCGCCATACTGAAGGAAGAGATGCTCTCTTCGATTTCCCGAATGCGCGGTATCTTCTGGTAGATCTCATCCTTCCGCGCGCACTGAATCCGGTAATTATGATATTGACGGCGGTCATACTCACGCATGATCGCGTCATATTGTTTGTTGGTCAGCGGCATATATTACCTCCTATGAGTTCTCGATCAGCTGCTTTTCCAGTTCGTCAAAATTGTAGTCCCGCTGCTCAAAGTTGCTGAAACGTGTGGATGAGGGAGCGGGGGCGGGCTTCTGGCGGGCTGACAGGCGCTTCTGATGCTCTTCGTCAAGTCTGCGGACGTCTTCCGCCGTGTGTACTTTCTGCTCAGACCAGCTTTGCAGGATCCGGTCGGCATATTCGAAATTTGGTTTGTGCAGGCGTTCCATAGTACGTCTGCAGGCTTCCAGGATCAGATCCAGTGTGAAATCGTACTCTTTCAGCCATTTGTTTATGTATTTCAGTTCCGGCTCCACCGGATTGCGGTCGTTGATACCGAAGGCCTTCATGACGGAGAAGGTGTTGCGCGTGTAAGTGGTCGTGCGTTCTTTGGCCTGAGATACCGTCTGGATTCCGGCTTCCGCCCAGGCCAGAGCCACGGTTTCTATGTAGTGGATGCTGCGGCTTCCTTTACAGACACAGTATTCTACCAGATACTCGATCAGATCTGCAGAAAAGTGCAGCTGATCATAAAAATAAAGGATTGTCTCCATCTCAGACGGAGACAAGGTTTTTTTCATATATTGTTCGCAAACAAACAAAAGCTGGCGGCACTCCGCCTGCTCTGCAAACTGCGCCAGTTCGCTGCGGCTGTAAGATTTCCGGCCGGGTGCGGCGCTTTCGGAAGGAATGTGCAGACGTTCTGTGTCGGCTGCGGGTTCCGGAACCTGCAGGATATAGATGCCGAGCAGTGTGTTGGACGCGTCGCATTCCAGTTTTAGAAGATGATGTTTTTCCCAGTATTTCAAGGCGCGGAGGATATCGCTTTCTGTGTATTCCAGGGCGTCGGCAAGCCCGGCTACAGTGAGATCCTGCCGTCCGCCCTGCAGGGACCGCAGCAGATATAAGTATACTTTTGTGTATTCTCCGCTGGCTTTCGGCATGTAATAATCCAGAAACAGATTGGAAATACTGGTTGCGCCGGCAGACAGATCAGTTTTTAAAGTCAGGTGCTCCATGCAGCAGTTGCCTCCGCGAAAACTTTTTAGTATCGCCATTATATCACACTGGATTTTAAAATGAAATAGTATGTGGATATGCCCATAAAGAGGAAATCGGATGTTGACTGAAAATGTGGATAATGTGGATAACTCGGTGGAAAGATTTTATTATGGGAACCAGGATTCGACAAAAAACGTGGTAAAATGCGTAAAATCGGGACTTTAATGAGAAAGGTATGTAAAAATTATGTAAATGCGTTATCCACGAAAAAATCCACATGCTTCAAACATACGAGATGTTGATAAACATGTGGATAATGTGGATAACTTTATTTCCGGAGAAGATTTTCGCCGATTTTATGCACGTCTCCGGCCCCCATAGTTATCAACAGGTCTCCGTGCATACAGTTTTTTGACAAAAATGTTTCAATTTCTTCAAACGTGGGAAAATACCAGCAGGTTTTCCCTGATTTTTCCAGTTCCTTCTGCAGATCTGCCGAGCTGATTCCTAATGTATTGATCTCGCGGGCGGCGTAGATGTCCGCCAACACCACATGGTCTGCCAGGGAAAGGGCTTCTGCAAATTCGTGCAGGAATGCCTTGGTCCGGGTGTAAGTATGCGGCTGAAAGACGCACCAGATCTCCCGGTGCGGATAATTGGAAGCGGCTTTTAATGTGGCGGCGATCTCGGTGGGGTGATGGGCGTAATCATCGATAACCGTGACGCCGTTTACTTCTCCTTTATACTGAAATCTTCGGTCGGCGCCGTGGAACTGAGAGAGGCCCTTCTGTATCATGTCCATGGAGATGCCCAATTCCAGCGAAGCGGCCACGGAGGCCAGCGCATTGGAGACATTATGAATTCCGGGCACGTGGAGGATGACCCGGCCGAGATCTTTGCCCTGATGCCTGATCTGGAAAGAAGCGCATCCTTTCCCGTCATAGGTAATGCCGACGGCGCTGTAGTCTTCCTGCCCTGTCAGGCCATAGGTGACTGTGCGTGCGGAGATCCCGTCTGTGATCTCCTCCGGGCGGCTGATCTCACCGTTCAGAACCAACAGACCGTGGGAGGGCAGCAGCGCCGCAAAGCGGTGGAAGGAATTGCGGATATCTGCCAGATCCTTGAAGAAATCCATATGGTCTTCTTCTATATTTAAGATGATTCCCAGCGTGGGATAAAATGACAGAAAACTATTGGTATACTCGCATGCTTCTGTCAGGAAAACGTCGGAGTGCCCGATCCGGATATTTCCGCCGATTTCATGCAGGATTCCGCCTACGGAAATAGTAGGATCTTTTTGAGCTTCCAGAAGGATCAGGGAAAGCATGGAGGTAGTTGTGGTTTTCCCATGGGTGCCGGACACGGCGATGGCATGCCGGTAATTCCGCATGATCTGCCCCAGCAGCTCTGCTCTTGCGAGCAGTGGAATTCCTGCCCGGACAGCAGCGGCATATTCCGGATTATCCGGATGGATTGCCGCAGTATAGACCACCGCGTCTATGCCTGGGACAATATTTTCCGCACATTGTCCGTAGTGTACCTTCGCTCCTGCGGATTCCAGGTGTCTGGTCAGCTCGGATTCTTTGGAGTCAGAACCGGATACGGTAAATCCTTCCTTCAGAAGAATCTCTGCCAGCCCGCTCATGCTGATGCCTCCGATTCCTATAAAATGAACATGAATAGGAGTATGAAAATCTATCTGATACATACAAAGCCCTCGTTTCCTTTTTAATAATGGTTTGTTATGTATAAATTATACTTCTTTTATCTGAAAAATCAATGCACGGATCTATAGAAAAACAGTGCGCATGAACAATTGCACAAAATGTTGATGAAATATATGTATAATATGACGAAAGAAGAGAAAAATGCATTCGATATAGCATAAAAACTGTCACAAAATGTTAAAAAAGTACTAATGTTTTTGCATTGAAATGTTCACTATTTACAAAAGGTGTGGTATAATGTCACCATCAAAAGCATTTATATGTTGCAGCAAGAGGTGATAGCGTGATTAAAAAGGAAATGATTGCCATGCTTTTGGCAGGAGGGCAGGGGAGCCGGCTGGGCGTCTTGACATCCAAAGTGGCAAAGCCTGCAGTGGCTTTCGGAGGGAAATACCGTATCATCGATTTCCCGCTCAGTAACTGCATTAACTCCGGAATAGACACTGTCGGTGTGCTTACACAGTACCAACCCCTTCGACTGAACACACATATAGGGATCGGGATGCCCTGGGATCTGGACCGAAATAACGGAGGAGTGACGATCCTGTCACCCTATGAAAGAAGTGCCGGGAGTGACTGGTATTCCGGTACTGCAAATGCTATCTACCAGAATATTGACTATATTGACACTTACAATCCGGATTATGTACTGATCCTTTCCGGCGACCATATCTATAAGATGGATTATGAAGTGATGCTTGATTTCCACAAAGAGAACGAAGCGGCAGTCACGATCGCCTGTATGCCTGTTCCGTGGGAAGAAGCAAGCCGCTTTGGCGTTGTGATCGCGGATGAAAAGGGGCAGATCAGCGAATTTGAAGAAAAACCGGCCGAACCGAGAAGCAATCTGGCGTCCATGGGAATATACATTTTTACATGGAAAGTGCTCAGGGATGCGCTGATTAAGATGAGAGACGTACCCGGCTGCGATTTCGGAAAGCATATTCTTCCGGAGTGTCTGGCAAAAGGAGAACGTCTTTTCGCTTATGAATACAATGGATACTGGAAAGACGTGGGGACGCTTGGTTCATACTGGGAAGCCAATATGGAACTGATAGATATCATCCCTGAATTTAATCTTTATGAAGAATTCTGGAAGATCTATACCAAGAGCGATGCAGTGCCGCCTCTGTATGTGTCTTCCACCGGCTATATAGAAAAAAGCATTGTCAGCGGCAATTCCATCGTGGAAGGAACAGTGATTAATTCTGTAATTGGAGCAGGCGTGACGATCGGAGAGGGCACGGAAGTGAGAGATTCCATCATCATGAAAAACACTGTAATCGGAAAGGGATGCAGGGTCAGCCGGGCGATCATTGCCGAGGAAGTGACGGTAGGAGACGGGTGTGTAATCGGGGAAGGCGAAGACATTCCCAACAGACTGAATCCCAAAGTATATTCTTACGGGCTGGCGACGATCGGAGAAAAGACGGTCATTCCGCCCAATGTGCATATCGGACTGAATACGGCGGTTTCCGGCGCGACAAAGAGCGATGACTACCCGGACGGCGTGCTTGCAAGCGGTGAGACATTAATTAAGGCAGGTGAACGAGTATGAGGGCGATAGGCATTATATTAGCCGGTGGAAATAATCACCGGATGAGAGAACTCTCCAATAAAAGGGCGATCGCTGCGATGCCGGTGGCGGGAAGCTACCGCAGTATTGATTTCGCGCTGAGTAATATGTCTAATTCTCATGTACAGAAAGTGGCAGTGCTCACTCAATATAATTCCCGCTCCCTGAACGAGCATCTGAGTTCTTCCAAATGGTGGGATTTCGGAAGAAAACAGGGAGGACTGTACATATTCACTCCGACGGTGACTGCGGATAACAGTTTCTGGTACCGCGGTACGGCGGACGCGATCTGGCAGAATCTGGACTGGCTCAAGCAGAGCCACGAGCCCTATGTGGTAATCGCTTCCGGAGACGGCATCTACAAGATGGATTACAACAAAGTGCTGGAATACCATATTGATAAGAAGGCGGATATTACGATCGTCTGCAAAGAGATGCCGGAAGGAACAGACATGAGCCGCTTTGGAGTGGTGAAAATCGATCATACGGGAAGAATTCTGGATTTTGATGAGAAGCCTGTAGCCACGGACGCCAGTATGGTATCCTGTGGGATCTATGTGATCCGCAGACGGCAGCTGATTGAGCTGATAGAAAAATGCGCGCAGGAGGACCGCTTCGATTTTGTCCGGGATATCCTGATCCGCTATAAGAATATTAAAAAGATATTTGCATATCAGATGGACACATACTGGAACAGTATTTCATCGGTAGAATCTTATTATGAGACAAACATGGATTTCCTGAAGCCGGAGATAAGAAATTATTTTCTGCGGGAATATCCGGAGATATATTCCAAGGTACAGGATCTCCCGCCCGCCAAGTTTAACGCCGGATCGGACGTAAAGAACAGTTTGGTGGCCAGCGGATGCATCATTAACGGCGTGGTGGAAAATTCCATTCTTTTCAAGAAGGTATTTGTTGGAAACAACTGTGTTATCAAAAATTCCATTATTCTGAATGATGTGTATTTGGGAGACAATACCTGCATTGAAAACTGCATTGTGGAAAGCCGGGATACAATCCGTGCCAATTCACGTTATGCAGGTGAAGATGGAATTAAGATCGTTGTAGAAAAAAATGAAAGGTATATCATGTAAGTCTTAAAATCAGGATAGATATACGGAGGGAGAGCATATGAAAATCACAGATGTACGGATCAGAAAAGTTGCCAAAGAAGGTAAAATGAAAGCAGTGGTATCGATTACGATAGACGATGAGTTTGTAGTACATGATATCAAGGTGATTGAAGGCGAAAAAGGGCTGTTTATAGCAATGCCGAGCCGGAAGGCGTCCGACGGCGAATACAGGGATATCGCGCATCCCATCAATTCGGCCACACGTGATTTCATCCAGACAATGATTCTGGATAAATATGCAGAGGCTGCTGCGGCAGCGGAGGAAGCTGCTGTGGAATAGGCAGATCAGGAAGGCCGGCACACCGAGAGGTGCGCCGGTTTTTTGCTACTTGTCAAAAAAATCTCCGTCGTGTACAATGAGCAGGGCAGATTAGCCGCTGAAATGGAGAGAAAAAGATGTATGTAATTGCCGGCCTGGGTAATCCGGGTTCAAAATACGAAAAGACAAGACATAATGTGGGATTTCAGGTCATTGACCGGCTGGCGGAAAAATATCATATAGATATGAAGCTGAAGAGGCACCGGGCGGTCTGCGGGACCGGAATGATTGAAGGAACCAGAGTACTCTTGATGAAACCGCAGACATTTATGAATCTGAGCGGAGAGAGTATTCAGGAAGCGGTCCGGTTCTCCGGCGCAGATCCGGAAACGGAATTTCTGGTAGTCTATGATGATGTTTCGCTTCCGCCCGGACAGCTCCGTATCCGTAAAAAGGGAAGCGCGGGAGGCCATAACGGAATAAAAAATATCATCCTGCACCTGGGAACCCAGACATTCACAAGAGTGCGCGTAGGTGTTGGAGAAAAGCCGGAGGGATATGATCTGGCAGATTATGTGCTGGGCCATTTTCCCAAGGAAGAAAAGAAACAGATGGAGGACGCGTTTGACCGGGCCGCGGAAGCGGTGGCCGTGATTTTGAAAGAAGGCGCGGACAGAGCTATGAATCAATTCAATTAGGAGCGGAAGATGGATACTTTTTATGAACCGTTGCTGCAGATGGAGACCTTTGTACAGATCAGAGAGAGACTGAAGAAGGATCAGGGTCTCCAGCTGGTTACCGGATGCGTAGACTCTCAAAAAACACATCTGATGTACGGAATGGGACGCGGCTGGCCGGTGAAATTGATTCTTACTTATAATGAGTTAAAGGCGAAGGAAATCTACGAGGAGTATCAGGCCCTGGAAGAGGAGGTCTATTACTATCCTGCAAAAGATTTTCTCTTTTTTCATGCAGATATTCAGGGAAAAGAACTGCTGCGCCAGAGAATATCCGCAGTCAGCAGCCTGTTTTCCGGACCGGAGACTGTGATCATCACTACTCTGGACGGGTGTATGGATCCGCTGCTTCCGCTGGAAAAGTGGAAGCAGCTTACCGTGACCATCAGTGCGGGCAGCGTTCTTGAGATGGACGCCATGAAGACCCGTCTGATCAGGATGGGATATGAACGGACCGGCCAGGTGGAGATGCCGGGACAGTTCGCGGTGCGCGGAGGGATTCTGGACATTTATCCGTTGACGGAAGAGTCTCCCGTTCGGATCGAGCTGTGGGATGATGAAGTGGACTCCATTCGCAGTTTTGATGCGGAAAGTCAGAGGTCCATGGAAAACCTGGACGAGATCACGCTCTATCCGGCGGCGGAAATGGATTCCCGGGAAGATGGGAAGGGCGTCAGCCTGCTGGAGTATATTCGCCAGTTTGATTCTCTGGTGTTTCTGGACGAGGTGAACCGCCTGGCGGAATGCGGGGAGACCGTGGAAAAGGAATATCGCCAGAACTATGAAAACCGGCTGGAAAAGGGACAGATCCGGAAAGACCAGCCGGAAGAGATCATTCCCTATGAACAGGTGCTTCATATGCTGAACCATATGAGAGGCGCGGCGCTGGGCACACTGGAGACGACAGACAAGAGAATGGATTTCTGCGGACGTTTCCGCCTGGATACCCGTTCCATTCAGTCCTACAATAACCATTTTGAACTGCTGGTGAAGGATCTGAAACGCTGGAAACGGGAGAAATACCGGGTAGTGCTGCTCTGCGCTTCCAGGACCAGAGGCCGCCGCCTGGCGGAGGACCTTCTGGCGGAGGAATTAAATGCGTTTTACAGTGAAGATCCCTCCAGGGTGGCGCAGCCCGGGGAGATCATGGTGGTGCACGGAAATGTGTTTCGCGGATATGAATATCCGCTGATCCGTTTCGCGGTCATTTCGGAGACGGATGTCTTCGGCAGGGAGAAAAAGAAAAAACGCAGGAAACAGCGCACCTACGAGGGCCGGAAGATCAGCAGCTTCACGGAACTGTCCGTGGGAGACTATGTGGTACATGAAAATCATGGCCTGGGGATCTACCGGGGAATCGAAAAGATCACGGTAGACAAGACGGTCAAGGATTATATGAAGATTGAATACAGCAAAGGGGCCTGCCTCTACATTCTGGCTACGCAGATGGACGCGATCCAGAAATACAGCAGCGCGGATGGCGAGAAGGTTCCTAAACTGAATACGCTGGGCGGACAGGACTGGAAAAAGACCAAATCAAAGGTAAAAGGCGCCGTCCAGGAAGTGGCGAGGGACCTGGTGGAGCTGTATGCGGCGCGGCAGTCCGAAAAGGGATATGTGTATGGACCGGATACTGTCTGGCAGAAAGAATTTGAAGAATTGTTTCCTTATGAAGAGACGGAGGACCAGGTTAAGGCCATCGCGGATACCAAGAAAGATATGGAGAGCGGGAAAATTATGGACCGCCTGATCTGCGGCGATGTAGGATACGGAAAGACGGAGGTGGCTATCCGGGCCGCTTTCAAGGCCGTACAGGAGAGTAAGCAGGTGGTATATCTGGTGCCGACGACGATCCTCGCCCAGCAGCATTATAATACCTTTGTGCAGCGGATGAAGGAATTCCCCGTCCGGATCGACCTGCTCTGCAGATTCCGCACGCCCGCGCAGCAGAAAAAGACGATTGAAGATCTTAGAAAAGGACTCGTGGATATTGTGATCGGCACTCACCGGGTTCTGTCAAAAGACGTGGAGTATAAGGATCTGGGGCTTCTGATCATCGACGAGGAACAGCGGTTTGGCGTGGCGGATAAAGAAAAAGTGAAGAAGCTGAAGACCAATGTGGATGTGCTGACGCTGAGCGCTACGCCGATTCCCCGGACCCTGCACATGAGTCTGGCGGGGATCCGCGATATGAGCGTGCTGGAAGAGCCGCCCATTGACCGCCTGCCCATCCAGACCTATGTATGTGAATATGACGAGGAGATGGTGCGCGCGGCCATTCACCGGGAACTGGCCAGAGAGGGGCAGGTATATTATGTGTACAACCGGGTGGAATCCATCGCTGATATCGCGCACAGGATCCAGGAACTGGTGCCGGAGGCTGTGGTGGCTTTTGCCCACGGCCAGATGAAGGAGCATGAGCTGGAGAAGATCATGTATGAATTCATCGAAGGAGAAGTAGACGTGCTGGTGGCTACGACGATTATTGAAACCGGTATGGATATCTCCAATGTGAATACGATTATCATTCATGACGCAGACAATATGGGACTCTCGCAGCTCTATCAGCTCCGGGGAAGAGTGGGCCGTTCCAACCGTACCGCGTATGCGTTCCTTTTATATAAGAGAGATAAGATGCTCAAGGAGGTCGCCGAGAAGCGTCTCCATGCGATTCGGGAATATTCCGATCTGGGCAGCGGATTTAAGATCGCCATGCGGGATATGGAGATAAGGGGAGTCGGTACTTTGCTGGGACAGAGGCAGCATGGCCACATGCAGGCGGTAGGTTACAGCCTGTATTGTAAGATGCTGAATGAGGCGGTGCTGCGTATGAAGGGAGACAGCCGGGACGGAACCGATGAATTTGAGACGGTGGCGGATCTTCAGATCGACGCGTTTATACCGGATGCTTATATCCGCAACGAGGCTCTGAAGCTGGACATTTACCGGAGAATTGCGGCTGTGGAGAGTGAAGAGGAACGGGATGACATGCTGGAAGAACTGATCGACCGGTTTGGAGAACCGCCCAAATCCGTATTAAACCTTCTGGAGATAACGGGTCTTCGGGGCAAGGCGCATCGTCTGTACATTAAAGAGGTACAGGGCCGTCCTGACCGCATCGTATTTACCATGTATGAGCGCGCGCGGATCAATCCGGCGAAGATCCCGCAACTGATCGCGTCTATGGACGGAGCCATGACCTTCCGCAAGTCAGAACCTCCGCAGTTTATCTATGAAATGAAAAACAGCCGAAAAAAATATTCCGGTAATCTTCTGGAGGTAACAGGGCAGATTCTGGATGATATGGAGATACTGAAAGAGCAGGAGTAAAATAATGAGAAGAAAGATAATCGCACTTTTGATGGCCGCGCTGTTCCTGACCGGCTGCGGGGCGGGGCGGGAGCAGGAAACCGATGCGGACCAGATTGCCTTTACGGTGAATGGGGAAGACATCAGCCTCAGAGAATGGAATTTTTATGTTCGGATGAACCAGATGCAGTGGGAGAGAGAAGACCTGGACACATATGGGGACGACATGTGGAGCATGGAAGTTGACGACGACGGGACCACGCTGGCGGACAGCCTGAAAGAAGAAGTGATGAATCTGATCTGCAGAACGCATCTGTCCGCGCAGAAGGCGGAAGAATACGGCGTCTCTCTGAGCGGGGAACAGCTGGAGGAAGTGAGGCAGCGGGCAGAGGATTTTATGGGAGCCTACAATGAAGCGCTGCTGGAATATGCGGGGGCGGATGAGGAATTTGTCTACGACCAGCTTGCGCTGACAGAACTCTCCATTCAGGCCGAGGAGGCGGCTGTGGCGGATTATGAGCCGGAACTCTCGGAGGAAGACTATCACCGGGAAGGAATCTGCTATGTGCTTGTATCCACCACGGGCCTCCGGGACGCGGAAGGAAACCTGACTCCGTTCACAGAGGAAGAAGTACAGGAGCGGACAGAACTGGCTTTTGAGATCTGTGAGACAGCCCGGGAGATCGGAGACCTGAAAAGCGCAGCTGAGGAAAAAGGGATGACGCCGGTGGTTTCCAGTATGGGCATGACCAACGAAAACGACGGGCAGGAACCGCTGATGCTGGACGCAGCCAGGATGCTGGGAGTAGGTGAAATATCAGATCCCATTGAGACGGAGGAAGGCTGGTTCGTGGTTCAGCACACGAACGATTTTGACGAGGACGCCAGTGATTACTGGAAAGATTATCTGACGGATCTGGGCAGGCAGGAACGGTTGTCCCAGATCCTGGACGAGTGGATGGAACAGGCTGAAATTACAGTAGATCAGGATGTGATGGACCAGGTAAATGTGAAAATTGTTTTAAAGGAATTGCTTTAGAAAACAAAAGGGATTATAATTAACTACTATGATAATGTTTAGGAGGAATACTTATTATGAAAAGGAAAATAGCGGGACTTTTCGCTCTGCTGCTGACTGTGGCGACAGCAGTCACGGGCTGTTCCGGAAGGATTACTCTGGACGGTACGGCAGAAGCAGCCAGTGTGAATGGAGTATCGATCCCGTTGTCTGAGGTGAATTTTTATCTGAGATATCAGCAGGCCCAGATGCAGAGCATGTATGGAGCTTATTTTGGTGAAGATTTTATGAGCCAGGATCTGATGGGGACGGGAACCCCTTATGGCGAGACGATTCGTGACACTGTGGTGGATACCCTGGAGGAATATTACATTGTGGAGGCCAATGCGGAAGATCTGGGAGTCTCTCTGAGCGAAGAAGAGAAGGCAGCCGCGTCTGAAGCTGCGCAGGCGTTTCTTGCTGCGAACGACAGTGAAACTCTGGAGGCGATGACGGCAGATGAGGCTGCTGTGACACATGTGCTGGAGCTGGCCGCGCTTCAGTCGAAAGTATATCAGACGTTGGCGCAGACTATTGACACAAACGTGCCGGATGAAGATGTGGTACAGAAAAGGATCTCCTATGTAAGAAACGACATTACCGGAACTACAGATGGAGATGGAAATACAACGGAATTGTCGGCGGCGGAACTGGCTGAAAAAGAGATCACTATGAATGAGATTCTGAACGAGGCAAAAGAGAGCGGTGATCTGAGCGCAGCGGCAGAGGCGCATGACCTGACGGCTACGACGGTCACTTATGGCCAGGACAATAATTCTTCCCTTAACGAAGACCTGAAAGCGGCGGCGGACGAGCTGGGAGAAGGAGAATTCTCAGATGTGGTCAAGACGGACAGCGCATATTATGTGATTTATATGGAAAGTCTGTTTGATGAAGAGGCGACCGAGACAGAGAGACAGAATGTGCTGGCTGACAGGGAGCAGGAAGCTTATGATAACTGGCTGAATCCGCTCAGGGAGGCGGCAGAGATTACGGTAAATGACGAAGTGCTGAATACTATTCCTCTGGAGAAAATTTTCAATATGAAGCAGGAGGAGACGAATACAGAGGAAAGTACGGATACAGATACAACAAATACAGAGACGACTGACACAGATACGACGGATGAGGAGACTGCTGATGACGCGGCATCTACCGATGCTGCTGAAGAGACGGAGGCAAAATAAGCAGGTGAGCAGGAACGCGGCGGGCCTGGTATTGCTTTTCGGAACGCTGGCTTCCGTGATTTCCGGCTGCGGTTCGAAAGAAAGCAATACGGAGACGGCGCAGGTCCCATATGAGGAAGAGTATCAGGAAGAAGTTTCTACAGGACAGGAAAGCGGAAACGATACAGAAGTTTCCGCTTTTCATGAAACTGAGGAATATGAGGCAAAAGAAGCGGAGAAAGAGGCTGAGATCTCTTATGAGGTCCGGGACGTGTCGGCAGTGGTACTGACAGAAGATGCGGTGGATTCCGCTCTGGAAGATACATGGTCTCCATCATCCTCTGTTGGAATGCCAAATGATACGGTGGAGTTTGTCGGCTCCTCTGAAGAGGAGATCATGGAAACGGTCTATGAAGAGTCGACGGTAGATGAAAGCGATCCCTCCACCTATCGGATTGTTGAAAGAGAAGAGACAATTCCGGTGACGGTGGAGACTCCTACAGAGTATTCCGACAGCTCCGGCAAGGTAAAGTATTCCCTTCAGGATGGCGTATGGCAGGAGTATTCTTACAGTACCGGAGAAGTCGTGCTGGACAGCGAAGACGAAGAACTGGCCATGCTGCTTCTGAATATGGACGGATCTTACGACGGATATGAACTGGTATCGGTCGTCTGCGACCGTATTGAAGAAGAAGGAAACGCAGCCGGGTACAGCTATCAGGTGCTTTACAGAAAAGCGGAGCCTCTGGAAGGGGAACCCGGAGAAACAGAGCATCTGACTGTAACCGCGTCCGTTCAGACACAGACGGCAGAGACGCGGGTCATACAGGAGAAAGTTCCCGTCATGGTGGAAAAGGAAGTGCCTACCGGGGAATACCGGTATTTTGGATGGCAGAACGAAAACGGACATGCCTGCTATTATGATGAAAATGGCGAGCGGGTGACGGGAGATCAGGTCATAAAAGGGCTTCGATACCGGTTTGACGAGAACGGGTATCTGATCAGCCGTACCGGAGTGGATGTCTCCAGCCGGAACGGCGCTGTAGACTGGGACAAAGTCAGGAACGCGGGGATCGGATTTGCCATGATCCGGGCAGGATACAGGGGCGCGGATAATGGAAGGCTGATACTGGATGCGGAAGCAGAATGTAACCTGTCTGGAGCGGCTGCGGCAGGACTGGACACAGGCGTCTATATTTTCTCCCAGGCAGTTACGGAGCAGGAAGCGATTGAAGAAGCCAGTCTGGCCGTTTCGCTTGCAGGGAAATATGGAACTTCTATGCCGATAGCTCTAAAAGTGGATTATTCCGGGCCGTCTTATACTGGCAGAGCAGACGGACTCAGCCCGGAGGACCGGACAAAGATCGTCCGCGCGTTTTGCACGACGGTCAGAAATGCTGGATATGAACCGATGATATTCGGAGGCGAAAGCTGGATGGTCAACAGCCTGGATCTGTCAGAGACAAATCATGCGCAGGTCTGGCTGGCAGCTGACGGCGCGGATCATTCGTCGTTCGGATCCTTTAGTATCTGGCAGTATACGGCTACGGGGTATGTGAACGGAATTACAGGAAATGCGGGTATAAATATCAGCTGCCCAGCGCAGCAGTAGATAAAAGGAGGATATTCCAATGAGCAGCACAGCACAGAATCTGACATTGCTGACAGATCTTTATGAATTGACCATGATGCAGGGGTATTTCAAAAACCCGGTACAGGAGACCGTGATCTTTGACGCGTTTTACCGGGTAAATCCCTGCGGCAACGGTTACGCGATTGCCGCAGGGCTGGAACAGGTGATTGACTATATTAAAAATCTTCGGTTTTCAGAAGAAGATGTGGAATATCTCGGAAGCCTGGGGATTTTTGAGAAAGATTTTCTGGATTATCTGAAGGATTTCCGTTTCAGCGGAGATATCTATGCAATTCCGGAAGGAACTGTGGTTTTTCCAAGAGAGCCTCTGATAAAAGTGATTGCTCCCATTATGGAAGCGCAGCTGGTAGAAACGGCGATTCTGAATATTATTAATCACCAGAGCCTGATCGCGACCAAGGCGGCAAGAGTGGTGAACGCGGCCCGGGGAGACGGGGTCATGGAATTTGGACTGCGCCGCGCTCAGGGACCGGATGCAGGAACTTACGGCGCGCGTGCGGCGATGATCGGGGGATGTATCGGTACATCTAATGTATTGTGCGGACAGCTGTTCGATGTGCCGGTTCTTGGAACTCATGCCCACAGCTGGATTATGAGTTTTCCGGACGAATATACGGCGTTCAAGACCTATGCGGAACTGTATCCCAATGCCTGCACGCTGCTGGTGGATACCTATGATACTTTGAAATCCGGCGTGCCCAACGCGATCCGTGTATTTAAAGAGATGCGCAGGGCGAAGAAACTGAACGGCCGCTATGGAATACGCCTGGACAGCGGCGACCTGGCTTATCTGTCTAAGGAAGCCCGCAAGATGCTGGACGCTGCGGGATTTAAAAACGCGATCATATCTGCTTCCAGCGATCTGGATGAATATCTGATTGACAGCCTGAAGTCTCAGGGGGCACAGATTACTTCCTGGGGAGTGGGAACCAATCTGATCACCTCCAAGGACTGTCCCGCATTCGGCGGCGTTTACAAGCTGGCGGCAGTCAAGACCGGTGACGGTGATTTTGTGCCCAAGATCAAGCTGTCCGAGAATTCCGAAAAAGTGACGAATCCCGGAAATAAAACGGTGTACCGGATTTATGAGAAGGCCAATGGAAAATTGAAAGCCGATCTGATCAGCCTGGTAGACGACCGCTTTGACGAATCGAAAGACCTGGTGATCTTTGACCCGGTGGAAACCTGGAAGAAGACGCATCTGAAAGGCGGCACCTATACCATGAGAGAACTGATGGTGAAAGTGTTTGACAAGGGCGAGTGTGTCTACGAATCTCCGTCGGTGATGGATATCCGGGAATACTGTTTCCACGAGCAGGAAACGCTCTGGGACGAAACCCGCCGTCTGGTGAATCCGCATGAAGTGTATGTGGATCTTTCTGACCGTCTGTATAAGATTAAAACGGACCTGCTGAACCAGATGCATGCAGGAGAGTAACGGAAAAGGATTTACAATAAGGTATAAATTCCTCTATTTTACAGATAATATGTTTATCTTCCGGATCTGCCAGATTTATGGCGGAGGGTGATAAAGACAGCATGTAGGATGGAGGAATTTTTTGCTATGAAAGCAACGGGAATTGTGCGGCGGATTGACGATCTCGGCAGAGTTGTGGTTCCGAAGGAAATCCGGCGCACTTTAAGAATCAGAGAAGGTGATCCCCTGGAGATCTTTACGGACCGGGAAGGGGAGATTATCCTGAAAAAATATTCTCCGATCGGAGAACTTGGGACTTTTGCGAAGCAGTACGCAGAAAGTATGGCCCAGACTACCGGACATATGGTTTGCGTGACAGACCGTGATATGGTGATCGCGGCAGCGGGCGGAGCGAAAAAAGACTATTTTGGAAAGGCGATCAGTCATGATCTGGAACATCTGATCGAGGAGCGGGAGAGTCTGCAGGCGTCCGCCGGAGACAGGAAATTTATCCAGGTGATTCAGGATGAAATGGAAGGAATCACAGGAGAGACGATCTGTCCGGTGATCAGCGAAGGGGATGTGATCGGCGCAGTACTGATCCTCGCGCGGGACAGCAAAGCCAAAATGGGAGAAGTTGAGATGAAGGTTGCGGCATCTGCGGCAGGATTTCTGGGACGGCAGATGGAGCAGTAAAGTTGCGAAAGAAGAGGGATACATTATGTATACCTGGGAAGAACTGGAACAGTTTGTAAATAACTGCAGAGCCTGTCCGCTCTGCCGAACCAGGAAACATCCGGTGATGGGACGCGGTGATCACAAGGGGAAGCTGATGCTGGTGGCGGAAGCACCGGGAAGTCAGGAAGATCTGGCAGGCATTCCCTTTGTGGGACCGTCCGGAAAAGTGCTAGATGAGCTGCTGGCCGCGGCCGGGATCCGAAGGGGAGATATCTATATTACCAATATTCTGAAATGCCACCCACCGGGAAACCGGGATCCGCTGGATCAGGAAAAAGAGTCCTGTATTCCATATCTGAAGTATGAAACATATCTGCTGAAACCGCAGGCTATCGTATGCCTTGGCAGGGTTGCGGCCCAGAGGCTTATCGATCCGGACTACCGCATCTCGCGGCAGCATGGAACCTGGATCGAGCGGAGAGGATGCTTTCTGACGGCGACCTACCATCCTTCAGCCCTGCTTCGGGACCCTTCCAGGATGGAAGAAGCGAAGAGGGATTTTCAGGGGATTGGAGAAAAACTGCTCCGGCTGGAGAGGGCGGAGACTGGTCGGTAAAAAGAGACGAGAAAAAGTTGAAAAAAATAAAAAAAGTACTTGCATTTTTACGCGGTATCCCGTATAATAACATTCGTTGAACACATAGGGCTATCGCCAAACGGTAAGGCAACGGACTCTGACTCCGTCATTTCAAGGTTCGAATCCTTGTAGCCCTGCTCTATGACCCCGGCGGGATGATCTGCCGGGGATTTTTTGTGCCAGAAAATGTTGATTTTCCAGGCTTTCTTGCACTTTCCTCTGAGAGATGCATTTTGGAGAGGGAAAACTCTCTTTCTTATGATTTCCCGGATTTTCCCGGGTTTTTCATGAAATTTCAGATGGATAGGTCAATTCATAGGTCAATTTGAAATGGCAGAATATGTCGATCCAGTGCTGGAGTGATTGTCAGGAGCTACTGCTTCCCGTGTTATGACCCTTGGGAAAATACATAAAGTAAATCAAAATAAAATGAAGTGAAAACAGTCTGTCCCCAATCGGGCATCACCAGCTGACAGGCATCTCTGGCAAATCGCCAACATTTTCACAGATATCAAAATTTTATATATTGGCGGATGCCGTGGGAAAAGGCAGGAATATGCGTTTGCCGGAGTAGAACCGGATTTTTCTGTATGCCTGTAAAGTTTCAAAGGTTTTGCATTCGCCGGAAAGGAAGAATGGAAGAGTTATATAAGGAGACCTTTGGAAGACCTGAACCTGATGGATGATCTTCTTGCCGAACAGGGGGATGTACCGGAGGACTTGAAGCAGGATCTGGAAGTGCAGGAGTGTGAGAAGGACTTCTATGAGTTCCCGGCGCACAATCATTCCGCTGCTCAATTCCCCTCTTCTTCCAGCAGTTTCAGCGAAATCAGGAGATCCAGTGTGAGATCCGAAGTAAATTCTGTAATTCCTGTCAGATGGGATATCTGCTCCATCCGGCGGCAGAAAGTGGTGCGGTGAATGTACAGCTGATCTGCGGCGTGTGTCATATTCATGCCGCAGTTCAGATATGCTCTCAGAGTAGGGACCAGTTCGGTCCCTTTTTGTATGTCCCGGTCCCGGAGAAGCCGTACAGCCGGATGCAGCAGCTGCTCTGAGGGAAGGTCTTTCGTCATGTTTTCCAGACAGTAGCGCAGCCGGTAATCCTCGAACTGATAGTACCAGAAAGTATCGTTGGAGCGGGACCCCAGGCGCAGAGCCGCCTCTGCTTCCAGAGCCGCGCTGTGGATAAATGAAATGCCGGAAAATACTTCACTGATTCCTGCGCGGCACACATTCTCCCGGATGAACACGGAAAACCGGGAGAAAAAAGAAGCCTGTTCTGTGAGCGACAGATTTATCACCCATAAAACTTTATTTCCCAGAGAGACCGCGCAGGAATCCGGCCATTGCCGTTCCAGTTCCCGGACTAAGAACGGAAGCGTGATCTCCATCTGGGTCTGCCACTCCTCCTGCTGATATGCTTTCAGGACCGCTGCCTGGTACCGGTGGCCCAGCTTCCAGTGATATGGGGAAAGGGCAGTCTGGAGCAAAGCGATGTCTGGTTTTTCATCTGCGTACAGAGATCTGCAGAGCTGGTGAAGGAGATCGTTCTGATGACGGTCCGGAGTCTGCAGGTTGTTCTGGAAATAAAGTTCTATATACCGGGCCAATACCTCGATGAGGTATGCTTCGCCCTGGGAAATATTATCCTGCCCCTTATTCAGGCGGCAGATCAGGCGGGCATAATACTGATCGAAAAGAAAAATATTCCGGCAATAGAGAAGAGACTCTGTATAATGGTTGTAAAAATAAAATCCTTCTTTTTTCAAAGCAGCCTCATGAAAATCTTTGCGCATCAGCAGAGAGTGGGTCAGTTCGGCGGAAAGGCGCCGGATTCCTTCAGCGTGTTCTTCTTTGGTGTTTGCCAGTTCCGTGTGATATTCCGGTGTAGAGAACATGACGTTCATATCCCGGTCGATGAGCGCGTATTCCTGCCGGATGTATGTTTTCCCTTGCGTCAAAATATTCTGGAAAGGCACATGCTGCAGGATACTCTGTGCCAGCCGGTTTTCCCATGCATCCAGTTCCTGCCATTGTTCTGCCAGATATTCGAAGATCTGCTGACTTTCGGCGGCTCCTTTGATATGACAGCAGGGATGTGCTTCCGGCATCCCGGATTTATCCGACAGGTACATGAATACAGAGTCTTTTGTATCGCCGTCTTTCAGATAAAGAGTTTTCTGCCCGTCAGAAATATCCGACAGGATCTGTTCCTCCGAACTCCTTTTAAGATATCGCAGCCTTTGTATCTCCCTGCTCTCTTCATTGTCTGCTCCTGCGGCGGTATGCAGATGACAGCCCTGCCGCTGCAGCAGATAGAGGAGCACTGCAAATGTCATTTTCATAGGTATATCCTCCTGCTACAAATTGTAGCGTGTCCTCCCGCAAAAATCAACAGGCGGCGTCTGGGAAAAGCCCCTGCCATGCCATATAATTCAATTATCAAGATTATTTTAAGGAGGAGGATAATATATGGGTGAACAGACAGTTTTGACGCCGGAACAGAAGGCGTACAATCAGAGAGTACAGCGTGTGGAGACTGCGATCGCGCTGAAAGAACCGGACCGGGTTCCGGTGGTCCCGTTTATCGCGTCCTACGCGCAGCGGGCTTATGGTTCCTGTTATGCGGATCTCTACTATAATTATGAGAAAGCGGGCGATGCCGCCGTACAGTTTTACAAGGATCATCCGCAGATGGATGTGAGCATGTTCTCGGGATTTACCAGCGGGCGCGCCAATGAACTGGCAGGCTCCCAGATGATTGACTGGCCGGGCCGACCCGGCACGATGGTCTCTCCTTACAGCTCTCATCAGGTGATCGAGCGTGAGTTCATGTCCCCGGAAGAATACCCGGAGATGCTGGGAGATTTTACCGGTTTCATGATCCGCAAGTATATTCCCAGGGCGTATAAAAATCTCACCGGTACGTCCGATATACGCCTGGATCCGGCCATCGTCCTGAGCACCAGCCTGCTGAAGCCGCTCTATACCCCTCAGGCGAGGGAAACATTCCGACTGCTGGGGCAGATCGGAGAGGAGGACGCCAAGGCTGCGGAGATGACCGCACAATATCAGGCAAAGATTGCGGCAATGGGATTTCCCCCTATGATGACCGGACGCTGTGAGGCGCCGTATGATATTCTGGGCGATTATTTCCGGGGGACCATGGGAATCTTTGAAGATCTGCTGGACGAGGAGACCCAGGATTATGTGGAGCAGGCGTGCTGGATGTTCGCAGATCAGCAGATTCAGGCCCTGCAGTATTTCCGGAACGCGAGTCTGCCGGTAAGACGCGTGTTCTTCCCGCTGCACAAAGCTATGGACGGATTTATGAGTGCGGCTCAGTTTGAACGCTTTTATTGGAAACCGCTGAAAAAGATTATGATGGCGCTGATCGATATGGATGTTACGCCTTACATCTATACGGAGGGGCCGTACAATACCAGACTGGAACAGCTGACGGATGTGCCGAAGGGCAAAGTGCTGTATCATTTTGAGACGGTGGATATGAAAGAAGCAAAACGGATCCTGGGCGATACAGCCTGCATCTGCGGAAACCTGTCCGTTACGGAGCTGGAATTCGGGAAGAAGGAGACGGTTGTGGAAGAGACTAAACGTCTGCTGGATATCTGCGCGCCCGGCGGAGGGTATCTGTTTGACCTGAATGGAAGTCTGGAGAACTGCAAACCTGAGAATCTGGAAGCCATGTTTGAAACGCTGGACAAATACGGGAAATATTGATCTTTCCGGCATATTGCGCCCCGGACTAATGCCCGGGGCGTATTTGTGCGGTTGATAAACATGACAGATAAAAATAAAGATAAAATAAAAAAAAGAAATAATAATATTTTTTTAAAAATATTTTCAGAAAACTATTGACAAAGAAGAAGAGATGTTGTAATATAAAATCACAAAATCAAAGAGATTCACCAATCTCTGGATGATGGAGGAAGGTCCAATGGGAAGGTAATCAGAATCCACCAGAAGGATTTCAGGATGTAAGAATCAGACGACATGGAAGTACATGGAGAAAGAGGAACGCATCAGATGCCCCGGAAGTGGAAGGCAGGAAGAATCAGGAAAATATTTTATATTTTTAAATCTGTTTCTGCTGAACATAGAGGGAAAAGAAGATCTCGTAAATGAAAAAATCATACGTGAGAAGATATCAAGGATTGAATATTATCTGAGAAGAAATTCGACGAAGGCAGACGCATCGGAGAGATGAACCTGAGATGATGATAAAAAAATCCGGTGGAAGAAGATCAGATATGAGAAAGTCATGAGAAGAGAAAAAGTGTAATGATTACGGAAAACAAGGGGACTGGAATCCAAATACTATCTTGAAAGGGGATTTCAAAGGTGAAACTCCAGATTGACAGGTAAAGGGCCATTCGAGAAGATTACAGTATCGAATGGCTCTTTCCTTCATAAAAACAACAATGATACGACAGAAAAAAATAGATAAAATACAAAAAAGAAAAATAATAAATATTTTTTGAAAAAAATTTCAGAAAACTATTGACAAAGAAGAAGAGATGTTGTAATATAAAATCACAAAATCAAAAGAGATTCACCAATCTCTGGATGACGGAGGAAGGTCCAATGGGAAGGTAATCAAAATTCACCAGATGGATTTCAGGATGAAAGCGATCATCTAAGATGGAATGACATGGATGACGGCGGCAGGATCTGAACCTTGGATATGGAAGACAAAAAGAATCAGTAAAGTATTTTATGAAATGAGTGGTTTTGTAGAAGAACTTTAAAATCTGTTTTTGTTGGAGCAGGAAGGGTTGGAGCTGTCGACAGAAATGAAGACCTGTCGGGATGAGAGGCGGAAGTTCAGGAAAAGTCTTAAATGTGACGATTGCAGAGAACAAGGGATACTGGAATCCGAAAAATATCTTGAAAGGAGATCAAAAAGGTGAAACTCCAGATTGACAGGTAAAGAGCCATTCGAGAAGATTATAGTATCGAATGGCTCTTTCCTATTGTATGTAAAACTTCTTGTAGCGTTTTTCCATAAATGCCGTTATAATGAAGACTGGCAAACCAAGTGCGGAAAGAGGATGGCGCAATGTATCAATATGTCAGTCGAATACGATTTACAGAAGTCGATCAGAACAGAAAGACCACTTTAAATGCAATCCTGAATTACTTTCAGGATTGTGCCACGTTTCAATCAGAGGATCTGGGAGTCGGAATGACAACGCTGGAGAGTATGGGCCGGATGTGGGTTCTGAATTCCTGGAAGATACAGGTGCATCGGTATCCAGAATTTGGAGAGCGTATCACGGTGGAAACATGGCCATACGCATTTGGAAAGATGACAGGACAGAGAAATTTCCGGCTGGTAGGGGAAGACGGCAGTGTGGCGGCATGCGCAGATTCTTTCTGGGTATACATGGATACGAAGCGGATGCGCCCCACAAGACTGGACGAGCTGATGGAGCGGACGTATGTGACGGAGCCCCGGCTGGATATGGAATATGATGAGGGCAAGATAGCGCTGCCTGAAAGTATGGAGGAGAAAGATACATTTCTGATCCATGAATATCATCTGGACGTGAATCATCATGTGAATAATGGACAGTATGTACAGCTTGCGGGGGACTATCTCCCGGAAGGCTTTCAGATCCGTCAAATGCGTGCTGAATATAAGAAATCGGCTTTGCTGGGCGATGTAATCTATCCCCGCCTGGGGAGGGTGGAAGACAGATTTGTGATCCTCCTCGGAGATGCGAAGGGCGCCCCTTATGCGACAGTGGAATTCAGATAGGAGATAATACATGCAATTAGGAAAGAAACAGTTATTAACAGTCGTAAAAATAGTGGATTTTGGAATCTACCTGGCAGATCCGGATGATCCGGAAGACAGAGTGCTGCTGCCGAAAAAGCAGGTGCGCGCGGGGGTACGGCCGGGGGATCAGATGGAAGTCTTCCTGTACAAAGATTCCAGGGACAGACCCATCGCTACGACGGCGGAGCCGCTGCTCACATTGGGGGATGTGGGACGGCTGAAGGTGAAAGAGGTGTCCAGGATCGGTGCGTTTCTGGACTGGGGACTGGAAAAGGATCTGTTTCTGCCGTTCCGGCAGCAGACCAGAAAGGTGCGCGCAGGTGAAGAGTGTCTGGTGGCTCTTTACATAGATAAAAGCGGGCGGCTGTGCGCTACCATGAATGTATACGAGTATCTGAGAACAGACAGCCCGTATGGACCGGACGACCATGTGACGGGAACGGTTTATCAGATCAGCGAGAATTTTGGCGCGTTTGTGGCGGTGGACGACCTATATTCAGGTCTGGTCCCTAAAAAGGAATTTTACGATCAGGCAAAGATCGGAGATCGGGTGGAAGCTCGCGTAACGGGGGTGAAAGCGGACGGAAAACTGGATCTGAGCCTGCGGGAGAAGACCTATCTGCAGATCGATGAGGACGCGGAACAGGTAATGAAAGCCATCGAAGAATTCGGCGGAGTTCTGCCGTTTTCAGACAAAGCGTCTCCGGAAGTGATCAAAAGAGAGCTTTCTATGAGCAAAAATGCATTTAAACGTGCAGTGGGACGGCTTTTGAAGGAAGGACGCGTTGAAATTACAGATAAAAGCATTCGCAAACGATAGTTCGCCCTAGGCAATTTGCTGATTTTCTCATAAAAGGAAAAAATTACTTGAAATCGCGGAATTGATTGATTATAATGGGGGCGTAAAGAAAGGAAAGGAGCATAAGGAAATGAAAGTACAGAATATAAAAGACGTAAATAAGTTTTTCGAAGTAGTAGACAGCTGCAAAGGCAAAGTAGAACTGGTAACTGGAGAAGGAGACAGACTGAACCTGAAGTCCAAACTTTCCCAGTATGTATCTCTTGCAAATATCTTCTCCAACGGTGAGATTCCGGAGCTGGAGATTGTTGCATATGAGAAAGAGGATATTGATAAATTATTGTCCTTTATGATTAACGGCTAATCGGTTATAATGGAGGAGTAACAGCGAAAGCTGTTGCTCCTTTTTTCGTTATAGAACACTTTTGGATCGGAGCAGATAGGAACAGATACGAGGGGGAATGGCGGCATGAGTTTTGTGCATCTGCACGTACATACAGAATACAGCCTGCTGGATGGCTCTAACAAGATTAAAGAATATGTGGCCAGGGTGAAAGAGCTGGGCATGGACAGCGCGGCGATCACGGATCACGGTGCCATGTATGGCGTGATCGATTTTTATAAAGAAGCGAAAGCCCAGGGGATTAAGCCGATTATAGGCTGCGAGGTGTATGTGGCGCCGAATTCCCGCTTTGACAAGGAGACCACCGGAGGGGAAGACCGGTACTATCATCTGGTCCTGCTGGCAGAGAACAATCAGGGATATCAGAATCTGGTCAAGATCGTTTCCGATGGTTATACAGAGGGCTTTTATTACCGCCCCAGGGTGGACCGGGAGATCCTGGCAAAGTACCATGAAGGGATCATCGCCACCAGCGCCTGTCTGGCCGGCGAAGTGCAGCGCTGCATCCAGAAAGGGATGTATGAGGAAGCGTGCGATGCGGCGCGCCGCTATGAGAATATTTTTGGAAAGGGCAATTTTTTCCTGGAGCTGCAGGATCACGGTATTCCGGAACAGAAGATGGTGAATCAGGCGCTGCTGCGCATGAGCAGGGAACTGGGGATAGAGCTGGTAGCCACAAACGACGTGCATTACACCTATGCGGAGGATGTAAAACCGCACGATATCCTGCTTTGCCTGCAGACGGGGAAACGGCTGGCGGACGAGGATCGTATGCGGTACGAAGGCGGTCAGTACTTTGTAAAATCTCCGGAAGAGATGGAGCGGCTGTTCCCCTACGCGAAGCAGGCGCTGGAAAATACACAGAAGATCGCGGACCGCTGTAATGTGGAGATCGAATTCGGCGTGACGAAGCTCCCCAAATACGATGTGCCGGAAGGCTACACTTCCTGGGAATATTTAAACAAACTCTGCAGGGAAGGATTTGCCGGACGCTATCCGGATGACGACGGAACGCTGAGAAAACAGTTGGAGTACGAGCTTTCTATTATTCAGAAGATGGGGTATGTAGATTATTTCCTGATCGTGTGGGATTTTATCAAATATGCCAGGGATCATGGGATCGCTGTGGGACCGGGAAGAGGAAGCGCGGCAGGAAGTCTGGTGTCTTATACGCTTGGTATTACCAACATCGACCCGGCCAAATATCAGCTCCTGTTTGAACGTTTTCTGAATCCGGAGCGGGTATCCATGCCGGATATTGACGTGGATTTCTGCTTTGAACGGAGACAGGAAGTCATTGATTACGTGGTGCGCAAGTACGGCAAGGACCGGGTAGTGCAGATTGTCACGTTCGGTACGCTGGCTGCAAGAGGTGTGCTCAGGGATGTGGGAAGGGTCATGGATCTGCCCTACGCGTTTGTGGATTCCATCGCGAAGATGGTGCCTCAGGAACTGAATATTACACTGGATAAGGCGCTGCAGATGAATCCGGAACTGCGTACGCTGTACGAGACTAATGAGCAGGTGAGAGAGCTGATAGATATGTCCAAGCGTCTGGAAGGACTGCCGAGACACACTTCCATGCATGCGGCGGGCGTGGTAATCAGCCAGAAATCCGTAGATGAATATGTTCCGCTGTCCAGAGCCCAGGACGGGTCTCTGGTCACACAGTTTACGATGACGACGCTGGAAGAACTGGGACTTCTGAAGATGGATTTTCTGGGGCTGCGGACGCTGACGGTGATCCAGAACGCGGTGATTCTGGCGGAGAAAAGCAGCGGGAAAAAGATAGATATTGACCATATTAACTATGATGATAAGAAAGTACTGGATTCTCTGGGAACAGGACATACAGACGGCGTGTTTCAGCTGGAAAGTACGGGGATGAAGAATTTCATGAAAGAGCTGAAGCCCCAGAGTCTGGAAGATATTATCGCCGGAATTTCCCTGTATCGTCCGGGCCCTATGGACTTTATTCCCCAATATATCCGGGGAAAAAATCATCCGGAGGAGGTCACTTACGACTGTCCCGAACTGGAACCGATTCTGGAGCCGACTTATGGCTGTATTGTCTATCAGGAGCAGGTCATGCAGATTGTCCAGAAGCTGGCGGGTTATACGCTGGGACGGAGCGACCTGGTGCGCAGGGCCATGTCGAAAAAGAAGGCCGCCGTCATGGAACGGGAACGCCAGAACTTTGTTTATGGAAATGAAGAAGAAAATGTCCCCGGCTGTATTGCCAGAGGAATTTCGGAGCAGACTGCAAATAAGATCTTTGACGAGATGACTGATTTCGCCAAATATGCGTTCAATAAATCCCATGCGGCCGCGTATGCGGTGGTGGCATATCAGACTGCCTGGCTGAAATATTATTATCCGGTAGAGTTCATGGCGGCACTGATGACGTCGGTGATCGACAATTCTGCCAAGGTGTCTGAATATATTATGACCTGCCGTCAGATGAACATACAGATTCTCCCGCCTCATGTCAATGAAAGCGAAGGTGTATTCTCCGTGTCGGACGGCGCGATCCGTTACGGACTGAACGCCGTGAAAAGCGTGGGGCGTCCTGTGATCGAAAGCATCCTGGAGGACCGCCGGCAAAATGGTCCGTACAAGGATCTGAATGATTTCATCGACCGGACCTGCGGACGGGAAGTGAACAAGAGGACCGTGGAAAATCTGATCAAAGCGGGCGCTTTCGACGGTCTGGGCGCCAACCGCCATCAGATGATGAAAGTGTATGAACGGATGATGGATCAGGCTTCCCAGAAGAAAAAAACAGACTTCGCGGGCCAGATGAGCCTGTTCGATCTGGTTCCGGAGGAAGAGAAACAGGCATTCCGGATAGAGCTTCCGCAGGTGAAAGAGTACCGTAAGGAAGAACTGCTGGCATTTGAAAAAGAAGTGCTGGGGATCTATATCAGCGGCCATCCTCTGGAAGAATATGAGGAGCAGTGGCGGCAGGGCATCAGCCATGTGACCGCGGACTTTCTGGCGCCGGAAGAAGGGGAGGCACCCAAAGTGCGCGACGGCGAGCGGGCGATCGTGGGAGGAATGATCACTTCCAAGACCATGAAGGCCACGAAAAATAATAAGATGATGGCGTTTATCACGATAGAAGATCTGCTCGGTACGGTGGAAGTGATCGTATTTCCGCGGGATTATGAAAAAAATGCCTCTCTTCTGAATCTGGACGGCAAGGTGTTTGTCAGCGGGCGGATCTCGGCGGAGGAGGAGAAGGCGAGCAAGCTGATCCTGGAGAAGATCGTGCCTTTTGAGACGGTGCGCCGGCAGCTGTGGATCCAGTTTCCGGATATGGACGCGTACCGGAACCAGGAAGATAATCTGTACCGGATTTTGATGGACAGCGAGGGCGACGACGAAGTGATCATCTACGTGCGCAAAGAAAAAATGAAGAAGGTATTGCCCGCGTCGCGGAATGTTAAAGCGGATCAGGAGCTCCTGGAGCGTCTCGCTGCGGTTTTCGGGGAGAAAAACGTGAAAGCCGTTGAGAAGCGTATTGAAAACAGAGCTCAAATAGATTAAAATGATATTTGATAATGTAAAAACGCAGCAATGTTTTGCGGAGGTTAAACCATGGCAAAAGAAATTAGCACAATAGGGGTTTTGACGAGCGGCGGTGACGCGCCGGGTATGAATGCGGCGATACGTGCCGTTGTAAGAAAGGCATGCGCCAGCGGAAAACGGGTGAAAGGGATCCGGAGAGGATACCAGGGACTGCTGGAAGAAGATATCATAGATATGGACCGCCAGTCGGTCAGCGATATCATCGATACCGGCGGTACGATCTTGTTTACAGCCCGCTGTGCGGAATTCCGCACAGAGGAAGGACAGAAAAAGGGTGCTGAAATCTGCCGGAAGCATCATATTGACGGCCTTGTTGTCATCGGCGGAGACGGCTCTTTCGCGGGAGCGCAGAAGCTGGCGAATCTGGGGATCAATACGGTTGGCGTGCCCGGAACGATTGACCTGGATATCGCATGTACCGAATACACGATCGGATTTGATACAGCGGTCAATACGGCCATGCAGGCGATCGACAAGGTGCGCGATACCTCTACCTCCCATGAACGCTGCAGTATTATAGAGGTGATGGGAAGAAACGCCGGATATATTGCGCTCTGGTGCGGTATCGCCAACGGCGCGGAAGATATCCTGATTCCGGAACAATATGATTATGATGAGCAGAAGATCATCAACAATATCATTGAGAGCCGGAAGAGAGGGAAAAAGCATCACATCATCATCAATGCGGAGGGCATCGGCCACTCCACTTCCATGGCGAAAAGGATCGAGGCCGCAACCGGCGTGGAGACCCGTGCGACGATCCTGGGTTATATGCAGCGCGGAGGAAGCCCTTCCTGTCAGGACCGCGTATACGCGACCATGATGGGGGCGCTGGCTGTAGATCTGCTCTGCGAGGGCAAGTCCAACCGTGTGGTGGGATATAAAAACGGAGAATTCAAAGACTTCGACATTAACGAGGCTCTGGGCATGAACAAAGGCGTAGACCCGTATATGATCGATGTTTCGAAAGCGATGGCAAAGTGATGATTACCAGTACATCGAACCAGCAGGTGAAGCACCTGCAGCAGCTGGCGAAAAAAGCCAGGGAGAGAAATGAACAGGGCGTTTTTCTGGTGGAAGGGATCAAGATGTTCCAGGAAGCGCCCGATGAGAAAATGCGCAAAGTGTATATTTCCAAAAGCCTGTACGATGAAAAAGGACAGGCTTTTTTGCGTAACCATGAATATGAAGTTCTGGATGACCGGGTATTTCAGGCGGTCAGCGATACCAAAACGCCCCAGGGCATCCTGTGCGTGGTAGAGCAGTTCCGGTACCGGCTGGAGGATCTGACGCGCCGGGAGAATCCTCATCTTCTGATCCTGGAAAATCTGCAGGATCCCGGAAATCTGGGAACCATCCTCCGGACGGCGGAGGGGGCAGGCGCTGACGGTATTATACTGAACCGCGCGTCGGTGGATCTTTATAATCCGAAGACAATTCGTTCCACCATGGGATCTGTTTACCGGATGCCCTTTTTGTATGTGGAGGAAATCGAGGAGATTCTGCCGGAGCTGAAGAGAAGGAATATCCGGACTTATGCCGCCCATTTGAAAGGAAAGAACTGTTACGATGAGGAGGACTACCGGACAGGGACCGCCTTTTTCATCGGCAATGAGGGAAACGGGCTTTCAGAACGGCTGAGCTGTATGGCGGATGTGCGGATCCGCATTCCTATGGAAGGAAGTCTTGAGTCGCTGAATGCGGCAGTGGCGGCCTCGATTCTTATGTACGAGGTCAACAGACAGCGCCGCAGTTGACAAATAATTCATTATCTGATAAACTCTCTGTAATAAATGTAACAGTTTTGTAATATATTTGTACCAATCGGGGAATCCGATGGTAAAATATGGAGGGAATATCAGATGTGTAAAAAAGGGATGCTTTGCTGTATGCTTCTTGGCATGTGGCTCTGTCTGTCCGGATTTACCACGCTTGGGAATGAAGGGGAAGACACGCTGAGCGCACTGCTGGGACAGCTGTCCGCAGAGGATGTGGAAGGGCTTATGGCCGAAGACGAATGGGCCGGACGAGTGATGGCAAAGGTAGAAGACTCTGTCAGCGTCCGTGAATCGGCCAGTACGGATTCCGCAGTGGTCGGCAAGATGTTTAGAGGCGACGCCGGAAATATCGTGGAGCAGGCAGACGGATGGACAAGAATCCAGTCCGGAGATGTGGATGGATGGGTCAGCAATGAGTACCTGGCATTTGGCCAGGAGGCGGAAGAGCGGGCGGCGCAGGATGTGGCCAAGACGGCTACCGTTGTCACAGAGACTCTGAAAGTGCGCGATGAGCCCAGCACGGACGCCAGTGTCATCGACCTGATCGGCATGGGTGAGAAAATCCAGGTCGGGGAAGAAGAAAACGGCTGGCTGCAGATCTTGTATTCGGACGGCGAGGTGGATTATGTTTCCGCCGAGTATGTGGAAGTCGCATACGAATATGGAGAGGCGAAGACCATAGAGCAGATAGAGGCGGAAGAAGCCGCGAAGAAAGCGGAAGAAGAGAAGGCGAAGAGAACGACGAATCTGGGAGCCGTTGCCGCGTCTACCGATGAAGTGACGCTGCTGGCGGCGCTGATTCAGGCGGAGGCGGGAAACCAGCCGTATGAGGGGCAGGTGGCTGTGGGAGCAGTCGTGATGAACCGTGTGCGCAGCAGCGCGTATCCGAACACGATTCAGGGAGTGATCTCCGCGCCGGGACAGTTCGGACCGGCGGCAACCGGACAGGTGGCGTCCATCATGGCGTCAGGACCGAAATCCAGCTGCATGCAGGCGGCGCAGGCGGCGATTAACGGAGAGACCACGGTAGGAACGTTCACACACTTCAAGAGCGCCAGTTCACCGGTCAGCGGACCGTCGGTAGTGATCGGCGGACACGTCTTTTATTAAATAATGTAACTGTCCAGGACGTTATCCTGAGCGGCTGAAGAAAAACAGATAAAGATAAACAAGATCCCGTAGTTTTAAGAGACTGCGGGATCTTGCTGCTTACGGGAAATTCCATTGTCAAGGATGAAACGGCATGGTATAATGAGCGTGAAACGCGAATTATACCACCGCGCATGCCGGTTTCTGCGTTCGCCGCAGAAAGCCGGGCGCATCCGCCGGAGGCATCATGTCTGCGAAGCGGACATGATATAATGAGCGTGAAACGCGAATTATACCATCGCGCATGCCGGTTTCTGCGCTCGCCGCAGAAAGCCGGGCGCATCCGCCGGAGGCATCATGTCTGCGAAGCGGACATGATATAATGAGCGCATGCAGAATGGAAAGGAGGAACGGTATGGAACTGATACTGGAGTCCCCTGCTATGATGTGGCTGGGACTTTTAATCCTTTTGCTGGTTATTGAGATCGTCACGCTGCAGCTGACCACGATCTGGTTTGCGGGAGGGGCGCTGGCGGCGTTTGCCGCTGCGGTTCTGGGCGCAGATACTACGGTACAGTGGGCTGTTTTTCTGATACTGTCTTTCGCGCTTCTGGTTCTGACCCGTCCGGCGGCTATGAAATATATGAGCAAAGGTCATGTGAGGACGAATGCGGACAGTCTGATCGGAAAGACGGCGGTTGTATCAAAAGAGATCAATAATCTTGCCCAGACCGGAGAAGTGATGATCGCTGATGTGAGCTGGACAGCCAGGACCAAAGAAGACGGCTGTGTCGTTCCGGAAGGCGGCAAGGTGAAGATATGCGCGATCGAAGGTGTAAAACTGATCGTGGAAGAGGTAAAGGAGGAAAAATAAATGCCTATTGTAGTAATCGTTCTGATTCTTGTGGTTCTTGTAATCCTGGCATCCTGTATCAAGATTGTACCGCAGGCTACCGTACTGGTAATGGAGAGACTGGGCGCGTATAACGGGACCTGGCAGGTGGGTGTCCATTTCAAGGTGCCTTTTATCGACCGTGTGGCCAGAAGGGTGACCCTGAAAGAGCAGGTAGTGGATTTCGCGCCGCAGCCTGTGATCACGAAGGACAATGTAACCATGCGGATTGATACGGTGGTCTTTTTCCAGATCACGGATCCGAAGCTGTTTACTTACGGTGTGGAGAACCCGATCATGGCTATTGAGAACCTGACAGCTACTACGCTGCGGAATATCATCGGAGATCTGGAACTGGACCAGACGTTGACCTCCCGTGAAACGATCAACACGAAGATGCGCGCCTCTCTGGATGTGGCGACGGATCCCTGGGGAATCAAAGTGAACCGCGTAGAACTGAAGAATATCATCCCGCCGGCGGCGATTCAGGACGCGATGGAAAAGCAGATGAAAGCAGAGCGTGAACGCCGTGAAGCGATCCTGCGTGCGGAAGGTGAAAAGAAATCTACGATCCTGGTAGCGGAAGGTAATAAAGAATCCGCGATTCTGGATGCGGAAGCGGAGAAGCAGGCGGCGATCCTGCGCGCGGAAGCAGAGAAGGAAAAGATGATCAAGGAAGCAGAAGGACGCGCGGAGGCGATCCTGAAGGTACAGCAGGCAAATGCAGACGGTCTGCGGTTCCTGAAAGAAGTCGGTGTGGACGAAGCGGTGATCCAGTTGAAGAGCCTGGAGGCATTCGCCAAGGCGGCGGACGGAAAGGCAACAAAGATTATCATCCCGTCGGAGATTCAGAATCTGGCAGGACTGGTATCTTCCCTGACCGAAGTGGCGAAGACGGATATGGAGCCGACGGCAGACAGCGCGGGTGTCGGCAGAACAGAGGTCTAAGAGGGAGACGGAAAGTAACTTCATATTTGCATGACAAGGGGGCTGGTGCAGATCGCGCCAGTCCTTTGACGGAGGAGGCATCCTATGGATTTGAGAGGAAGAAATTTTTTAAAACTGTTAGATTATACGCCGGAAGAGATCCGCTATCTGTTGGATCTTGCCGCGGAGCTGAAAGAGAAAAAAAAGAAAGGGATTCCTGTAGATACGCTGCATGGGAAAAATGTGGCGCTGATTTTTGAGAAGACCAGCACAAGAACCAGATGCGCGTTTGAAGTGGCTGCTCATGATCTGGGGATGGGAACTACCTATCTGGATCCGTCCGGTTCCCAGATCGGGAAAAAGGAGAGCATCGCCGATACGGCCAGGGTGTTGGGAAGAATGTATGAAGGCATCGAATACCGCGGATTTGGACAGGATGTGGTGGAAGAACTGGCAAAATATGCAGGGGTTCCGGTATGGAACGGACTGACTAACGAGTTTCATCCTACGCAGATCCTGGCGGATCTGCTGACGATTCGGGAACATTTCGGCACTCTGGACGTAAAGGTGACTTATATGGGAGACGCCCGTTATAATATGGGTAATTCCTGGATGGTGGGCTGCGCGAAGATGGGTATGAAATTCACCGCATGCGCGCCGAAGAAATACTGGCCGTCGGAAGAACTTACAGCCAGATGCCGCGAAATCGCCAAAGAGACAGGCGCGGAGATCATCCTGGAAGAAGATGTGCAGAAAGCGGTGAGCGGAGCCGATGTGATCTATACGGATGTGTGGGTTTCCATGGGCGAGCCGGATGAAGTCTGGACAGAACGGATCAAGGATCTGTTCCCGTATCAGGTGAACCGTTCCGTGATGGAGATGGCGGGACCTGAAGCAGTGTTTATGCACTGTCTGCCGGCATTTCATGACCTGAATACGACGATCGGGAAAGAGATCAGCGCAAAATACGGACTGGACGCCATGGAAGTGACGGACGAAGTGTTCGAATCTCCCAGATCCATTGTATTCGAGGAGGCAGAAAACCGTATGCATACCATCAAGGCAGTGATGGCGGCTACATTGGGCGCATAAGCAGTGCGGAAAGGAGCGGGGATGCTCATGAAAGAGAGGTACAGAACTGTCACGGTTTGTCTGAGCCTGCTGATTCTGGCTCTTGTATTTGCTGTGGCTTCGGATGAAGAACTGAGCAGGATCTGCATCCCGCTGGCTTTTTTTGCCGGAACACTCTTATATGGAACGGGAGCGGCATATGACCGGAAGACAGGGAAGAAGACCGGAAGCCGTTTTCAGGGTACCTTTGCTTTGCTGTTTCTGGCGGCGGCTGTTTTCAGCGTGCTGCACATAGGAGGGATCTTATGAAAGCGGAACTTCTGAAGATTCTGAGAGATACAGACGGTTATGTGTCCGGGCAGCAGCTTTGCAGACATTTCAATGTCTCGAGAACTTCAGTCTGGAAAACGATCTGTCAGCTGCGGGAAGAAGGCTATCTGATCGAGGCGGTGCAGAACAGAGGATATCGTCTTCAGGAGAGCCCGGAACTGATGAGCGGGGCGGAAGTCAGGAGCCGTCTGCATACCCGGTGGATGGGCCGGGAATGTATTTGCCTGGAAACGGTGGATTCTACGAACACATATGCGCGCCGTCTGGCGGAAGAAGGGGCGGCTGACGGGACGCTGGTGCTGGCGGAAGAACAGACAGGCGGAAAAGGGAGAAGAGGAAGGAACTGGTCTTCTCCGAGAGGAGAACAGATCGCCATGACGCTCCTGCTCCGCCCGAAGATCCGGCCGGAGCATGCGTCCCGGATGACCTTGCTGATGGCTTTGGCGGCGGCAAGGGGAATCCGCAGAATATGCGGTCTGGAATCAAAGATCAAATGGCCCAATGATCTGGTTTCGGGGGATAAAAAGATCTGCGGAATTCTGACGGAAATGAACACGGAAGTGGATTATATCCATTATGTAGTCATCGGTACCGGCATCAATGTGAATCAGACAGAATTCCCGGAAGAATTAAGGGAAACTGCTTCTTCTCTGCGCTTGGAGACCGGCCGCAGCTATTCCAGGGCAGAACTGGCCGCATGTATCATGGATGAACTGGAGCCGGTCTATGAGACGTTCCTGAAGACGGAAGATCTGCGCGATTTGTATCAGGAATATAATGAACTGTGCGTCAACTGCGGCCGTCAGGTACGGGTGCTGCATCCGAAGGGCGCGTATACCGGGACGGCGGAAGGGATCAACCAGAACGGAGAGCTGCTGGTGCGCCGTGAAGACGGCACCGTAGAGCAGGTATATGCGGGGGAAGTATCCGTGCGGGGGCTGTATGGATATACATAGGGGCGTATTTGAGAGGAGAAAAGACAGAGAGGAAATATATGGAACAGGATAAAGTGGTGCTTTGCGCGGCCAGCGCGTATGAGCAGAAATATTATCTGAATGAGGCGTTCGGCAGTCTCCCGTCCCAGATACAGGATGAGCTGAAGATCATGTGCGTGCTGTTTACAGAAGATGTGGGCGGAATAATTACGCTGGCATTTGACGAAGACGGGAACCTGCTTCTGGAGGTCTCCGCGGATCCGGGAGATCTGCTTTATGACGAGATCGGCAGCGAATTGAAGATCCGTCAGATTCAGAGAGAGAAAGCGGAGCTTCTGCAGAATCTGGAACTATATTATAAGGTGTTTTTCCGGGGAGAGAAGATAGAATGATCCGCAGACTGAAGATCGGGGACGTGGAGCTCTCCAATAATCTGATCCTGGCGCCTATGGCGGGAGTCACGGATCTTCCTTTTCGTCTTCTCTGCAAAGAACAGGGGGCCGGGCTGGTATGTATGGAGATGGTCAGCGCCAAGGCCATTTATTACCATAATAAAAATACAGAGAGTCTGCTGGAAATCGACAGGAGAGAGACGCCCGTATCGCTCCAGCTTTTTGGCTCCGATCCGGACATCATCAGCGGGATGGCAAAAAAGATCGAAGATCGTCCTTTTTCAATCCTTGATATCAATATGGGATGTCCGGTGCCTAAAGTGGTGAATAATGGCGAGGGCTCCGCGCTGATGAAGAATCCGGGACTGGTGGAGGAAATCGTCTCTAAAACAGTAAAAGCGATTCGTAAGCCGGTTACGGTGAAGATCCGGAAAGGATTTGATGAGGAGCATATAAACGCGGTGGAGATCGCCAGGATCGCAGAGAGCGCCGGCGCCGCGGCTGTGGCGGTGCACGGACGTACGCGGGAGCAATATTATCACGGAAAAGCAGACTGGGATATCATCCGCCGGGTAAAAGATGCCGTGAGGATCCCGGTGATCGGGAACGGCGATGTGGATTCTCCCGGAGCAGCGCGGCGGATGTTGGAAGAAACCGGATGCGACGGGATCATGATCGGCAGAGGAGCTCAGGGAAATCCCTGGATCTTTCATCAGATTCTTCGCTGGATGGAGACCGGGGAGGAAGAAAAGAAACCAGATCTTCAGGAAGTGAAAGAAATGATCCTGCGTCACGGGAGACTGCTGACGGAATATAAAGGAGAATATACCGGAGTTCGGGAGATGCGCAAACACGTGGCCTGGTATACCTCCGGATATCCGAATTCGTCAAAACTGCGGGGAAGGATCAATGAAGCGCAAACTTTAGAAGAACTGGAGGGTTTAATCCGGGCGCTTTGACATATACTGAAACGAAGAAGCTGAATGGCCGTTTGGTAGATGATCTGGAAAAAAATATTTTGGTTTCGCAGAAGGGAAAAAGAGGATGCGCCGGAGAAACCGGCGGAGAAAAAGAGCTTTTTGCTGTATACCAGATATGCGCCGCAGATCCTGACCTGGTTCCGCAGGGAGAAGGGAATTCCCAGGAAAGATCTGCAGCTGGTTGTGATCGACGATGAGGAACAGCCGGCGTGGAAAGTGGTCCGTCTGCTGGAAATCCTGATCACGGATCTGAATCTCCTTTATCTGGTGACGAAGCGCAGAGAAGCGTTTGAAGAACTGGCAGAACAGGCCTACGAGGAGAATGGGCTTCTGATTACGATACGGGAAGAAGCCGGGGAAGAAAATGTTCCGGGAAATCTGGTGCTGGATCTGAGGGACTGGGAAAAGCACCTTGACATTATTTCTGAGGTAGGCTATAATACGTTGATTATGTAGGGCTGTCTGATTTTTCAGGAAAAGCCCGTTATTTCACGGCAGCATCACAGATTGGAAGGTGTAGAGGATGGAAGAGAAGAAAAATATTCTGACCTATGAAGGTTTGAAAAAACTGGAAGATGAGCTGCAGGATCTGAAGGTAGTCCGCAGAAAAGAGATTGCAGAGAAGATTAAAGAGGCGAGAGAACAGGGAGACCTGTCTGAGAACGCGGAGTACGACGCGGCGAAGGATGAGCAGCGGGACATTGAAGCCAGGATCGAACAGATCGAGAAGATCCTGAAAAATGCAGAAGTGGTTCTGGAAGAAGAGATTGATCTGGACAAGATCAATATCGGATGCAATGTACGTGTCCTGGATCTTGAATACAACGAAGAGGAAGAATATAAGCTGGTGGGCTCTTCTGAGGCGAGCAGCCTGCAGAATAAAATATCCAACGAGTCTCCCATCGGACGGGCGCTGATCGGCGCTAGAATCGGCGACGTGGTGACGGTGGAAGCCCCGGCAGGAGAGATAAAGTATAAGGTACTCAGTATCCATAGAGCAAGCTAAGGAGTGAAAAAAGTGGCAGAAGCAAAGAATGTGCAGGAACAGGACGTTAACCAGCTTCTGAAGATCCGCCGGGAAAAGCTGGCGGAGCTCCAGAATGAAGGAAAGGATCCGTTCCAGATAACGAAATACGATGTGACGCATCACAGCAGTGATGTGAAGGAGCAGTTTGACGCGCTGGAAGGCCATACTGTACGCGTGGCAGGCAGGATGATGTCCAAACGAGTGATGGGCAAGGCGTCTTTCTGCAATGTACAGGATCTGAAAGGCAATATTCAGGCTTATGTGGCGCGGGACAGCGTCGGCGAGGAAAGTTATAAAGAATTCAAAAAGTACGATATCGGGGATATTGTAGGTATCGAAGGACAGGTGTTCCGAACCAAAACCGGAGAGATCTCCATCCACGCTTCAAAGCTTACGCTTCTGTCCAAGAGTCTTCAGATTCTTCCGGAAAAGTTCCATGGGCTGACCAACACAGATCTGCGTTACCGTCAGCGCTACGTGGATCTGATCATGAACCCGGATGTGAAGGATACTTTTATCAAACGTTCCAGGATTATCAGTGCGATCCGCCGTTACCTGGACAGCCAGGGATTTATGGAGGTGGAGACACCCATCTTGGTAGCCAATGCGGGCGGCGCTGCCGCGCGTCCGTTTGAGACGCACTTTAACGCGTTAAACGAAGATTTCAAGCTTCGCATATCTCTGGAACTGTACCTGAAGAGACTGATCGTAGGCGGCCTGGAGCGTGTCTACGAGATCGGGCGCGTGTTCCGCAATGAAGGTCTGGATACCCGGCACAATCCGGAATTTACGCTGATGGAGCTCTATCAGGCATATACGGACTATAACGGTATGATGGATCTTACAGAGAATCTGTACCGTTTCGTGGCTCAGGAAGTGCTGGGCACCACGAAGATTGTTTACAACGGTGTGGAGATGGATCTGGGCAAACCCTTTGAGCGTATCACTATGGTAGACGCAGTGAAGAAGTATGCGGGTGTTGACTGGAATGAAGTAGAGACTCTGGAGCAGGCGAGAGCTCTGGCAGAAGAGCATCATGTGGAATATGAAGAGCGTCATAAGAAAGGGGACATCCTTTCTCTGTTCTTCGAGGAATTCGCAGAGGAACATCTGATTCAGCCTACGTTTGTCATGGACCATCCGATCGAGATTTCTCCGCTGACGAAGAAGAAACCGGAGAATCCGGATTATGTAGAACGTTTCGAGTTCTTTATGAATGGCTGGGAGATGGCGAACGCCTACTCAGAGCTGAATGATCCCCTTGATCAGAGGGCGCGTTTTAAAGCGCAGGAGGAGTTGCTGGCCCAGGGAGATGAGGAAGCCAATACTACCGATGAAGACTTCCTGAATGCCCTGGAGATTGGTATGCCGCCTACCGGAGGCATTGGATTCGGTATCGACCGTATGTGCATGCTGCTGACAGACTCTGCTGCGATCAGGGATGTGCTGCTGTTCCCGACGATGAAATCCCAGGGAGCCGCGAAGAACGAGGCGAACAACGCTGCCCAGGCGGCTGTAAAGCTGGACCTTTCCAAAGTGAAGATCGAGCCGCTGTTTGAAGATATGGTAGATTTTGATACGTTCAGCAAGTCCGATTTCCGCGCCGTGAAGGTGAAGGCGTGCGAGGCTGTGCCAAAGAGCAAGAAACTTCTGAAATTCGTCCTGGACGACGGATCCGGCGCAGACCGTGTAATTCTAAGCGGTATTCACGAGTATTATGAGCCGGAGGAGCTGGTTGGAAAGACCTGCATCGCGATCACCAACCTGCCGCCGAGGAAGATGATGGGTATCGATTCCTGCGGCATGCTGATCAGCGCCGTGTACGAGTATGACGGGCATGAAGGGCTGAATCTGCTGATGGTGGATGCTGCTATCCCGGCGGGTGCGAAGCTGTATTAAGAGATATTGAGTTAAATTTTATCCCCCTCTTCCGGCGGCGTGTCGGGAAAGGGGGATTTTGCATTAGCTCTTTTTATTTTCAATAATTTAGTTTTAGATTGCTCTGCTGACAGTGGTATGTTATACGCTTTATATGGAAAACCAGAGCGTATAAAGGCGGCCTCCCCTCCATTTATTGGAGGGGGTGACCCTCCAGACCAAAGAGGAAAGGAGGGCGATGCCAATGTATGTTACATATCAGGACTTAGTTCAGATTGGAATGTTCATTGTAGCCCTTGTAGGATTGTGTTATATAATTTTTCGAGGAAAGAAATAGCCGCCACTACTCCCAATAGTGACGGCCGACCTCATATGAGGTAAAGTTTTCTATTGTCGGGTAGGCCGTGTGTCTCCGGCTTTCCTTTTTCTATTATCAATATAGTACATTCGGCGGAGGGATTCAAGAGCCGGACTCCATTATTTTGTGAGCCATTATTTTGTGAGGCGGCAATTCCTACAAAATTGCAGGCTGCATGTCATCCGGCAGTAGGGAAAAAGTGTTACTCTTTCCATATCGAAAGCAGAAAGAGGTGTAAAAAGTGGAACTGTTGGAAGTTAAGAATGTTTCTAAAACATACGGAAAAGGGGAAGCGGCAGTGCGGGCGCTGAAAAAGGTCTCATTTTCTGTCCCCAAGGGTGAATTTGTGGCAGTGGTGGGAGAGTCCGGATCCGGAAAAAGTACGTTATTAAATATGATCGGAGCGCTAGACATGCCTACTTCAGGGAAGGTATTTATCGACGGCAAAGATATTTTTTCCATGAAAGAACGCAACCTGACCGTATTCCGCCGCAGGAATATCGGTTTTATCTTCCAGAGTTTTAATCTGATTCCGGAATTGACGGTAGAACAGAACATGATATTTCCGGTACTGCTGGATTACCAGAAACCAAACAGAAAGTATCTGGAAGAATTGCTGACGGTTCTGAACCTGAAAGAGCGCCGCCATCATCTGCCCGGCCAGCTGTCCGGAGGACAGCAGCAGCGGGTGGCCATCGGGCGCGCGCTGATCACCCGCCCGGCGCTGATCCTGGCGGATGAACCGACCGGCAATCTGGACACGCAGAATACCAGCGAGGTGATCGCTCTGTTGAAAGAAGCGTCCAGAAAATATGAGCAGACAATCGTGATGATTACGCACAGCCGGAGTATAGCCCAGACGGCGGACCGGATCCTGAGAGTATCGGACGGCGTGCTGACGGATTTCGGGAGGTGCCGCGAATGAAAAGCTATCTTGATCTGATTCCCATATCGGCGAGAGTACACAGGCGCCAGAACCGTATGACGCTTCTGTGTATTATCTTCGCCGTATTCATGGTGACGGCCATATTCAGCATGGCGGATATGGGTGTGAGGATGGAGCAGTCGCGGCTTGCAGACAAGCATAATGCCCTGACTCTTCAGGAAATCGGCAGCACCGCCATGGGTCAGACACTCCTTGTCACCGCGGCAGTTCTGTTTGTGCTCATACTGGCTGCGGGAGTGCTGATGATTTCCAGCAGCATCAACAGCAGTGTGGCCCAGCGGACGAGATTTTTCGGGATGATGCGCTGCATCGGGATGAGCAGGCGGCAGATTATCCGTTTCGTAAGGCTGGAAGCCCTGAACTGGTGCAGGACGGCGATCCCCATAGGTCTTGTACTGGGAGTCGCGGCTTCATGGGCACTGTGCGCGGCGCTCCGTTTCCTGGTAGGAGAGGAGTTTTCCAGGATTCCTCTTTTTGGCTTCAGCGCCGTCGGAATCATCAGCGGCATTGCCGTCGGCATCATTTCCGTGCTGCTGGCCGCCGGATCCCCTTCCAGACGGGCCGCGAAGGTACCGCCCGCCGCGGCTGTATCGGGCAATTCGGAAAATGGAAACGCAGGCCGGCGTCCGGTTCACGCGCGTTTTGTGAAGATCGAAACCGCGATGGGAATCCATCACGCTGTTTCCGCCGGGAAGAACCTGGTTCTTATGACAGGATCTTTCGCGCTCAGCATTATACTGTTCTTAAGCTTTTCTGTTCTGATCGATTTCGTCGGATATCTTATGCCTCAGTCAGCAGCGGCCTCGGATATAGATATATCCAGCGCGGACGGCGGCGGCACGGTCGATGCCGGGCTGCTGGAGGCGGTCAGCGTCATGGACGGCGTAAAAAGAGCATACGGCCGCCGGAGTTGGTTTGATGTTTCTGTGATTCTGAGAGGGGATACAGAATCTGCCCGTAAAGCGGATATGATTTCCTTTGACGATTTTGATCTGAAGAGTCTGAAGAAAGATGGAATGTTGAAGCGCGGCAGTGATTTGTCAAAAGTGTATGGAGACAGCCGGTATGTCCTGGCCACATGGGATCAGGACTGCGGCTGGGAAATTGGAGATACAGTTCTGATCGGAGATGAGGAACTGGAAATCGCGGGTCTTCTGAAATACGATCCGTTCAGCAGCGACGGGCTGACGGGTGGGAAGATCACGTTAATCACTTCAGATGAAACTTTTGTCCGTCTGACCGGAACGGAGGATTATTCTCTTATTATGGTGCAGACGAAAGGGAATATAACGGAGGAAGAAGTGGAAGCGCTCCGCGGCGCGGCAGGCAGTGAATGTATATTCAGTGACAGGCGTGAACAAAGTACCGGCGGTACTTATCTGGCCTTTGTGGTTGGAGTTTATAGTTTCCTGGCGATTATCGCACTGGTCACCGTGCTGAATATTGTCAATAGTATCTCCATGAGCGTATCCGCGAGGATAAAACAGTACGGCGCCATGCGGGCGGTGGGAATGGATGAACGCCAGGTGAGGAAAATGATCGCGGCCGAAGCATTTACTTATGCTTTCTGGGGCTGCGCGGTCGGCTGCGGGGCCGGGCTGCCGTTTGCCAGGCTGCTGTATGGTTTTCTGATCACCAGCCATTTCAGCTACGCGGTCTGGAGGGCGCCGGTTGGTTCCCTGGGGATCATACTGCTGCTTGTAATACTGTCTGTGTCGGCGGCAGTTTACGGGCCTGCAAAAAGGATACGGAATATGTCTGTGACGGAAACAATCAGTGAGTTATGATATTTAAAAGTATGGAAGAATGGAATCCCGCAAAGAAATTTGCGGGATTTCACATTATATTTACCAATCTTTTACAAGTTGCAGATAGAGGATTTTACATTCGTTTCGTAAAATCTTGTAATGAGGTGGCTGGATATGCGTATTAACATGAAAAATATTTCTAAATCTTATGACAAGGTGGATGTGATCAAAAATCTGGATCTGCAAATTGCAGATAAAGAATTTACTACACTGCTTGGCCCTTCAGGCTGTGGAAAGACAACGATTCTGCGTATGATCGCCGGGCTGGAAACTCCTACATCCGGCGAGATTTATTTCGATGATAAGTGCGTCTTTTCAGATAAGAAGGGAATCAATATTCCCCCGGAGAAAAGGAATATTGGATTTGTATTTCAGGACTTTGCACTGTGGCCTCATCTGACAGTTTTTGAAAATGTGGCGTTTGGCCTCCGGGCAAGACGGGATACAAAAAATATGGAGGAGCGCGTAATGCATGCGCTTAAGGCTGTAAGGCTGGAAGAGTACCGGGACAGATATCCGTCCCAGCTTTCCGGAGGCCAGCAGCAGAGAGTTGGTTTTGCCAGGGCGATCGTGACCAGGCCGGATTGTATTCTGTTCGATGAACCTTTATCTGCGTTGGACGCGATTCTCAGAGATGAGATGCGCATAGAAATTAAAAGGTTGACTGTGGAACTGGGTGTAACCGCGGTTTTTGTTACTCACGATCAGATGGAAGCCATGAGCATGAGCGACCGTATTGTAGTTTTAAATAAAGGAGCGATCGAGCAGCAGGGAAAACCGGAAGAGATCTATCAAAGCCCCAGTACTCCTTTTACAGCAAAGTTTATTGGAAAATCAAACTGGCTGGATCAAGATACAATGTTTCGTCCGGAGACAGCGAGCCTGGAAAAAAAAGATGGCTACAAAGAATATCGCGCAGTGGTGGATGGAGTCCAGTTCCTGGGAGAAAATTATCAGCTTTATCTGGATGCCGGGGGAAAACAGTGGATTATGGAATCCGCATGCAGATATGACATCGGTTCCGATGTATCTGTTTATATAAATGAGGATCAAATATTGACCTTTCAGAAATAAAAGACAACAGGAGGATCACACTATGAAAAAAAAGTTATTAGCAGCTTTTTTAATGACAGCTATGGGAGTCAGTCTTGTGGCCTGCAGTTCCAATGGCAGCAGCGCTGAGACAGCAGCCGATTCCGCGCAGACGGCTGAGGAGTCGGAAGGCGGCAGCGAAACGGATACGGAGTCAGCCGATGCAGAGACACAGGAGGACGCCGAGGACAGTTCGGATGAACTGAGCGGCACCCTGACTGTATATATGCCAAGCCCGACAGATCTGAATACCGCTTATGTAGATGGGTTTGAAAAGGCGACCGGCATCAAAGTGGAATTATTCGAGGGAACGACCGGAGAGATACAGGCCCGCCTGGAGGCAGAAAAGGATAATCCGGTGGCGGACGTGGTAGTCCTGGCATCCTGGTCAGACGGACTGGCGATGAAAGAAACGGGGCAGATTATGAGCTATCCGGAAGCGGAAAATGCAGATAAGCTTTATGACGGCTGGGTAGATGAAGACAATATGTTATTCGGCACCAGTGCTTCCGCTCTTGGCGTTATCTATAACACGACGCTGATCGACAGCCTGGATGCTGACTGGTCGGAACTGGTGGATGCAAAATACAAAGATATGATTGCTATTCCGGATCCGGAAAAATCAGGCTCCTGCAAAGATTTCCTTGCAGGGTATATGTACTCCACGGATAATGACTGGAGCGCCTGGGAGGGGATGGCTGAAAACGGCCTGATGGTGGCAGGCGCGAACAAGGCAGCTTTGGAGACGGTGACAACCGGAGAGAGAGCGATCCTTGTAGCCGGCGTCGATTACAATGCCTATTCAAATATTGATAAAGGAGAACCTCTGGCAATCTATTATCCGGCTTCCGGAACTGTGATCAATCCGAGACCGGCAATGATCATGAATACCAGCAAGAACGTAGAAAACGCCAAAGCATTTATTGATTATCTGATGTCCGATGAGGCGCAGCAGATGGTGGCGGACGCGTATCTGCTTCCGGGAAGAAGCGATATTACCTGCGATAACCGCACGAATGTATCCGATATTCCTACCTTCCAGGATCTTGACTGGAATGTGATGATGGAGAATTCCAGCGATATCGCGGCGAGATTAAACGAGTTATGTCAGTAAAGAGGTGCGGCAGGAAGTGAACAGAACAACAGATAAAAAACAGACGATTGTATATTTTACGATCTTTGTTATACTATTTGCATTAGTTATCCTTCCGGTCATTGTAGTATTCAGCGAAGCGGTCATTGTAGATGGCCGCTTTGATTTTAGCAATGCATTGCGGACGGTCATAGACAAGGAGAATTTAACTACGATTACCAATTCCCTGCTTCTTGGCGTGCTGGTTGTAATCGTCTCTACTATTATATCTACGCCGCTGGCGCTTTTGCTGGCGCGCACCAGATATGCCAGATGGAAGTGGCTCGATGTGGTTCTCATGATTCCCTTTATGACGCCGCCGTATATCTCCTCCATGGGCTGGATTTTGTTTATGCAGAAGAGGGGATTATTCCAGCAGCTGTTTCCCTGGACAGGAAGCGTCTCGGAGAGCTTCTTTTCTCTGGGAGGCCTGGTGCTTGTCATGAGCTTTCATGTGTCCCCGTTTATGACGACCATGCTTAAAAATGCTATTTTAAATATTGGCATGAATCTGGAAGAAAGCGCCGCTGTCAGCGGCGCGGGTTTTCTTTACCGCTTGAGGAGAGTGATGCTTCCTCTGCTGACCGGAAATTATGCGATTGCCATGCTGCTCGTATTTGTAAAAACGCTTTCTGAGTATGGAACTCCTTCTACCCTGGGAAATCGTATCGGATTTTATGTTTTCACGACGGATATTCACCGATATGCGTCTACCGCGCCGATTGATTTTGGAAAGGCGTCAAGCCTGTCCAGCATACTGATCATTATCTGTATGGTCATGTGGCTGGCGCAGAGCTATACTACCTCAAAACATACTTATAATCTGGTCGGAGGAAAAGGGAAAAAAGAAAGCCTGTACAGCTGCAGGCGGGCGGCGGAAGTGATCGGAGGCGTCTATATATTTCTGGTCGTAGCGGTCACAATAGGCGTTCCGTATTTTTCAGTGATTGCGACTTCTCTGATTAAACTAAGAGGGTATGGCCTGGCAGCGGGCAATTTTACATTTCAGCATTATGTAGAATTGTTTACGAAAAACAGCAAGGGATGGGAAGCGCTGGCGACCAGTACTTTCCTGGCAGTGGTATCTGCCACTATCGCCAGTATAATGGGAACGTTGATTGTCGTTCTGATTAAAAAAGCCGGAAGATGGAAAAAGGTAATAGAAGGAGAAGCTCTTCTGCCGGAGATGCTGCCCAATATTGTACTTGTGATCGGGATGATGTTGTTCTGGAATAAGATATATAAGCTGCTGCCATTATATAATACGCTCGGTTTTATGGTATTGGTATATGTGGTGATGTTTCTGCCGTATTCCATACAATATGTCAGCTCTGCGATCATGCAAACCGGAGATTCTCTGATGGAAGCGGGAAAAGTGTGCGGGGGAAACCGGTCCTATGTTTTCCTGCATGTGACACTGCCGCTGATTATGCGGGGCGTAATGCAGGGATGGATGATGATTTTTATTATTGTATTTCGGGAACTGGTCGCTGCCAGCCTGATCTCTCCGCCTAATGTACAGACGGTATCCACTTTTATCGTGCGGGAATTTGAACAAGGCAGCGCCTCGGTAGCGATGGCTATGGCGTTAATCTGTGTGGTGATCACAACGACACTGCTGATTATTTTGAACAATGTGATTGGTAAAAAGAAATATTAACGCTTCTGGAAATCCCTCCAAAAATGTAGTATAGTATCCTGTTGTGAGTTGATTTTGATTTATTATATATGGAGGGATCGATATGTGGATTGCAGACAAATATATTGATTACGTAAGAGAACAGACCATAGAAAATCCCGGCCAGAGCTGGGGCAGGATGCTGCTGGGATTTCAGGCAAACAAGCTCCGGACCAAACTGCTTCCGAAAAAAGAGATCTCAAAAGGCTACCAGAAGCTGGAGGCTTTGATGATGTCTTTTGTGGCGGATTCACTCTGCCGGCCGGACAGCTATGTATGGGGAAATATCTTTTCGCCCTGTGAGATCATGCAGTGTTTTGGCCTCAGCACTTTATCTATTGAATGTCTGTCCTGCTATCTGAGCGGATATCGCCTGGAAGACTATTTTATTGATTATGCGCAGAATACAGGCATCGCGCCCACGCTGTGTTCCTATCATAAAACGTTTGTGGGGGCCATTGACAGCGGCGCTGTGCCGGCGCCCCAGTACGCGGTGACCACCTCTCTTTCCTGCGACGGCAATCTGAATACTTTCCGCTATCTGGAAAAGAAAAAAGGAGTGCCGTTTACTTTTCTGGATGTGCCGTATGGGGATGACGAGGCGTCGGTGGATTATCTGGCAGGGCAGCTTCGGGACTTTGCCGGAGAGCTGGAACGGCGTTTCGGGAAAACATTTGACGAGGAGAAGCTGAAAGAAAACATACGTATCGAGAATGAGACAAGAAAAGAACTGATGCGTTTCTTCCGGCTCCAGAGTGAATATTATTATCCGGGAGAGCTGATCAGCCATCTGTATATGATGATGGGCATGCACCTGCTGATCGGTACCCGGGAATTCCTGGATCTGGTCCGTTTTATGATCGATGAGATCCAGACCTATCCGAAATTTGAGGGGAAAAAGATCCTGTGGGTGCATCTTCTTCCTTTCTATCAGGAGAGCCTGCAGCAATATTTTAATACGAACCAGAAATATCAGATCATCGCCAGCGATATTATCCTGGACTCTGTGGAGGAGATGGACGCGGAGAAACCGTTCCATGCACTGGCGCGCAAGATCATCCATAATGCCTATAACGGGTCTTATTCACACAGAGCGGAGCTGGTCTGCGGACTGACCGATACGCTGCGTCCGGACGCGGTGATCCAGTTCTGCCACTGGGGCTGCAAGCAGTCTTCCGGCGGAAGCATTCTTCTGAAAGAAAAAATGCAGGAACTGGAGATCCCCATGTTAATACTGGACGGCGACGGCATTGATAAAAGGAACAGCCATGACGGGCAGATCAAGACCCGCCTGGAAGCATTCCTGGAGATGCTGGACTCTGAAGAAAAGGAGCGGGAAGAGGTATGTTAGGTTATATATGCAAATATGCTCCGGTAGAGATTTTTGAGTCCATGGGCGTGGAGATGAAGCGGATCGAGCCGGATGTGACAAATTTTAACCAGGCGGAGATCAGGATGCATCCCAACATCTGCAGCTTTGCCAAGGGCGTGCTGGAGGATGTGATGAGCAGCGACTATGAAGGCGTCATTCTCACCACGTGCTGTGACAGCATCCGCCGTCTTTATGACGTGCTCAGAGAAGAATATCCGGGGAAATTTATCTATATGCTGGATACCCCCAGGATCACGAAGGACGCCGGAATCAGTCTCTATGAGCAGCGGATCCGGGCGATGATCCGCTCCTATGAGGAATTTTCCGGAAAAACCTTTGATGAAGAGATTTTTCGTGAGTATATAAAGGGAAAAAATGAAGAACAGCAGATTGCTGTGCGCGCAGGCGCGCTTAATATCGGCATCCTGGGAGCCAGGGCAAATAAAAACATCGCGGAGATTCTGAAAACAAAGGGCGCCAATGTGGCGTTTGATCTGACCTGTACCGGTCTTGGGCGTAAGGCGGTCTATGAAGAACAGGATCCGATGACCGGATATGTAGGCGGTCTTCTGAGTCAATTTCCCTGTATGCGGATGGAGCAGGCGTCCAACCGGGACGAACTGATCCGGCGCTTTGCGGACAGTGTGGACGGTGTAATCTATCATACGGTCCAGTTCTGCGACAATTATGCCTATGAGTATGCATGGCTGAAAAGCTGGCTGAAAAAGCCGCTATTGCTTCTGGAGACGGATTATACCAGACAGAGTTACGGGCAGATCCTGACCCGTATCGAAGCGTTTCTGGAGTCACTTAAGCCGGATGTACAGAGAATTCAAAGACAGACGAAGGGAGAGAACGCCATGTATGTGCTGGGAATAGACAGCGGTTCCACATCTACCAACGCGGTGATCATGGACCGGGACAGAAAGATTAAAGCATTTTCTGTAGTGCGTACCGGGGCAAAATCCGGTGTCAGCGCGCAGAAAGCGCTGGATGAAGTGCTGCAGCGCGCGGGCCTTGCGAGGGATGATATATCCTGGATTGTATCCACCGGGTATGGCCGGGTCAGCATTGAGTTTGCGGACGAGAATGTGACGGAGATCAGCTGCCACGGGAAAGGAACCCATTATTTTAACCCGAAGATCCGTACGATCCTGGATATCGGAGGACAGGACAGTAAAGCGATTCATCTGAATGAAAAGGGAGAGGTGAAGGACTTTGTCATGAATGACAAATGCGCTGCCGGAACCGGACGCTTTCTGGAGATGATCGCCCGTACGCTGGAAGTCAGTCTGGACGAGCTGGGAGCCATCGCGCTGACGTCTGCGGAGAAGATCGAGATCACCAGCATGTGCTCTGTGTTCGCGGAGTCGGAGGTAATCTCACTGATCGCCAACAATAAGGAAAAGGCGGATATCGCCGACGGAGTATGCCATGCCATCGCCAACAAGGCGTTCGGACTTCTGCGCCGCGTAGGGCTGGAACCGGATTTCATGATGACCGGAGGTGTGGCGAAGAATCCGGGCGTCGTCCGCGCGGTGGAAGAGAAGATCGGCGCGAAGCTGTATATCTGCGAGGAGCCGGAGATCGTAGGGGCCACGGGAGCAGCCCTGTACGCGCTGGAGAGGATCTCTGCGAAATAAAATATGTGAACGCACAAGGGGCGCTGCATGCTGAAGCAGCGCCTCATTTTTTATTATTTAGGGAGAGACGGCGATTTTTTTATTTTCCGCGGTCTTTAATGCCAGGGCAAGGCACGCGGTCAGGATCTGCGACAGTACCACGCTCCACCATACGCCTGTCTGCCCCAGGACAAGGGGAAGGAGAAACAGCAGGATCAGCAGCAGGGCTGGTTCCGCGTAGACGCAGAGATAGGAATAGAGATTGTTCTCTGTGGCGTAGAACCCGGAGGTCGTGATCCTGGAAAACGCATAGAAGATAAGTCCGAATAAAAAGATCGGAAGGACCTGGACCACCATCGCGCTGACGTCGTCCGAGGACCCGAACAGTACTCCCAGTCCGGACCGGGCGGCGAACAGTACCGCGTTGCTGAGCAGAGCCAGGCCGACGGCGCAGATATAGGCAGTCTTACGCATCCGGCGGACCAGATCCGTCTTTCCTTCTCCATAATACTGGCTCAGGAGCGGCTGTACTCCGTCTCCTACGCCCTGCATTAACATCTGGACAATGGTGAGGGCGTAAGCGATGCAGGCGTAACAGGCCACAGCCATGGCCCCGCCGTTAACCATGGAAAAACGGTTGATCAGCATAAGAGAGATCATGGGAGAGAGCGTCAGGCCAAAGGGAGCGACGCCGATCTTCCATATATTTCCGGCCATCTTGCCGAAACCGGCCAGAGATCCGGTGACGGGCAGCCGGCTGTAAATCAGATAGGCAAACGCCAGCACTGTCGTGACAGCCTGTCCGAGGATGGTTGCGAGGGCAGCTCCGGCGGTTCCCATATCCCACACCCATACGAACAGATAGTCCAGCAGGATGTTGGACAGGAAACCGGACATCATAGTGATCAGCGCGAAAAAGGAACTGCTGTTATTCCGTATAAAAGGAACGATACCGGTAGCCAGGATCTGAAAGACGGCGCCCAGTACGATCACATCCAGATAGTCTTTGCCCAGCGTCAGGATATCGCCCCTGGCCCCGAACAGCCGCAGGACTGGTCCGGTCAGAAAGAAAAAGAAGGCTGTGGTGAGCATGCTTGAGATGAGAAGGAGCAGCAGGGTGGCGCGAATATACTTTCCGGCCGGATCCGGTCCTTCTGTCTCTTTCCGGACTGTCCAAAGCACCGCTCCGCCCATACCGATGCCTGTGCCTACAGACTGCATAAGGGATACAACGGGAAACGCGATATTGATGGCGGACAGGCCGGCATCGCCCATGCTGTGGCCTACGAAAAAACCGTCCACGATGGCGTAGACCCCGGACAGGGCGAAAGCCAGCACGGAAGGCGCGACATATTTCAGGAATATTCTGTATTGGTTCATTTGGACTCCTCCAGAAATTTTTTCATTGTGCTGTTAAAAAGATCGATGGTCTTCAGCATCTGCGGGATGCAGAGACTATTATATAGATAAGATACTATTTGTCAACGAAAAAAGTGTAGATATTTCTGCAGAGAGGACTTATGATATGATAAAGGAACAATGCCGACAGAATCTGTAAAAAACGGCGGCAGTTCTGTGGTGATTACAGGAGAAACGAAAAGAAGTACAGAAAAAGGAGAACGGATATGAGAATCGGAACCATCGGTACCGGCGTGATCGTCCGGCACATATTGAAAGGGGTAGAACGCACGGAAGGGATATGCTGCGAAGCGGTGTATTCCAGAAAAGAAGAGACGGGAAGAAAGCTGGCAGATGAATTCGGAGTGAAAAAAGTGTATACAGATCTGGACGCCATGTGCCAGGACGAGGCAATCGATTTTATCTATGTGGCATCGCCCAACAGCCTCCATTATGAGCAGGCAAAGAAGGCGCTGGGCTATGGGAAGAACGTCATCTGTGAAAAGCCTTTTACGCCCACGGCTGCGGAAGCGGAGGAACTGATCCGTATGGCGAAGGATCGGCATCTGTTCCTGTTTGAAGCGGTCACGACACTGTATCATCCGCATTATTCATGGATTCGCAGCCATATGGCGGATGTGGGAGATCTGAAAATGATTTCCTGTACTTTCTGCCAGTATTCCAGCCGTTATGACCAGCTGAAAGCCGGAGAAGTTACCAATATTTTTGACCCGGAATTTGCCGGCGGCAGTTTAATGGATATTAATGTGTATAATATTCATTTTATTGTGGGTCTTCTGGGCCGGCCGGATCAGGTGGAATATCTCGCAGGACACCACGGGAACGGCGTCGATATCCATGGAATCCTCGTGATGCGTTATGGGGATGTGATCTGTCAGTGCACCGGCGCGAAAGATACCTGGTGCGAGAACAGCGCACAGATTATGGGAGACCAGGGATATATCCGGGTGACTCCCTGCAGCAACAATCTTCAGGAAGCGCGTTTAGTACGAAAAGGGACCGAGGATCTGACAGTGAAAGTGGACGGCGACCAGTGGTTCTATGAAGTGCAGGAACTGGCGCGCCTGGTGGAGCAGAAAGATTATGAGACTTGTTACAGGAACCTGGACAATACTCTGGAAGTGGTCAGGATTCTGGAGAAATGCAGAGGGAACTGAATCGTCCCCTCTGTATTCCTCTATATTCCTTTTGGAAAGTTTTCGGTTTGCCCATAAACTTTCAAGTTCAAAGCTTCATTCTTTTTTCCGTGTTAAGAAAATCCCAATGACTGCAATAATAAAGATAATCGGCGCTGTCCTGACAAAGAGCCATTCAAACGAGTGAAAAGCCACTCCGAGAACGGCGGTTTCAGGGTCGCTGTAATCCCAACCCAGATAAGGACTATTCAATATTGCCAGAGCCGCAAAAACCATTACTATAATTACACATAATGAAGTAAGCAGCCAACGAATCATTTTCCTTCTTGTGGTTTTTCTCTGTGCCAGCTGCAGATTTATCACCTCTAGTTTTTCGGAAATGGCTTTTAAGTTATCAGCCTCCGCTTGAATAACCGTTTCTCCCAGCAGCGTGCTTACAGGTGTTTCAAGCACTTCCGATATGGAGATTAACATATCAGAGTCGGGAACCGACAAACCTTGCTCCCATTTGGAAATGGTTTGCCGCACGACATTCAGTTTGACGGCAAGCTCCTGCTGCGAAAGTCCTTTTGATTTTCTGATTGCTTTAATATTTTCATTGAGCATCAGGGACAGTCTCCTTTCTTTCCATCGTTACCGTTATTGTAGTCTGAATCGCCCGTTGCCGCAAGCAACGCATCTTAACATCTACGTTTTGCAGGATATTTTATGGCACAAGAGCATTTACCCAGACCAATTAAGGCTGCCCCGGAAAGAGCCATGAGGATACGCAAAGGGATATGATCCGCCAGCGGGCCGAAGACTGCCATGCCAAGAGGCATAAAGCCGGAATACATGGAACTGAAAAGCCCGAAAATGCGCCCTTGCATAGAAGCCCCTGTTCTTTCCTGCAGGAGAGTGGTCAGAGCGGTCTGTACGCCGGCCAGCGCGACGCCGTAGATGCCCATCAGAAGCAGGTAAGGAAGAAAGCGGCTGGAAACAGCCATCAGGATGGCCATGGTTCCAAAGACCGTCAGACTGTTCCGGAGAGCGTACGCCTTTTTCCGGGATTGTCCCCTGCATGCTGCCAGGAGTCCGCCTGCGGTCATGCCTGCGAATCCGGCCAGCTCGACAGCGGTCAGGTATCCGTAGGATTCGCCGTAGACTCTGCTGACAAAGAGACCGGACAGATAACCGGCGGGAACGCAGAGAAATACAAAGCCTCCGTAAATCAGCAAAAGCGTGCCCACGTCCCGGTGGGAAACGGCATAAGAGATTCCGCTTTTCAATTCCTGAAAGGCGGATGTTTTTTTCTCCGGAGGTCTCCGGAAAGGAATCGGAACCAGGCACAGCAGGCCGATCCCCAGCACTGCGGTCAGAACATCAATCAGAAGCGTACTGCGCAGGGAAAAGGAGACTAATACGGCTCCGGCAGCCGCAGGCGCCGCAAACTGTACCAGGGATTGTAAGGCCGCGTTGATGCCGTTTACACGCATCAGCTGTTCTTCCGGAACCAGCCGGGGCAGGACGGCATGGACTGTCGGAGTCTGGATCCCTGCCCCCAGAGAGCGGACCGCCGACATGAGAAGCAGCAGGAAAAGCAGGATGGTCGGATCCTGGATATGGGGGATCGCCGCGGCCATGGCCAGCGTGACCGCGGCGATGGCAGCATCCGCCCCCGTGATCAGCCATTTCCTGGGGAAACGGTCTGCCCAGACACCGCCCCAGAAAGAGACGAGAAACTGGGGAAAGTAGGAGCAGACGCTGAAAGCGGCGACCCAGACGCCGGATGAAGTCAGCAAAGTAGCGTACCAGACGACTGCCATCTGAACCAGTGTGGATCCGAAGAGCGTGACGCTCTGGCTGATCAGAAATAAAATGACTTTCTTGTGCATGTGAATTCCTCCTGAGGTGATAGAGGAAGGAGGAAACGCTGGGTGGGATAATCGTATTCCGTGAGCAGGCAATCCGGGAGAAAACCCAGGCGGAGCAGATCCCGGCGGTATCCCGGATCGGCTTTGTCCTGATCCCGGTAGGTCGTGATCTGGAACCGGCGGCAGTACGGATATTCCATGTGCAGTCTCTCCAGAAAGGCAGAAAAGATATTCTGCTTTCGGTACTGCGGATGGATGCCGATAAAGTCGATGGCAGCGGATTCCGGGGAAAAGATCAGGATCCCTGCCGCCTGTCCAGCGTCTTCCCATAGGAAAGCGCGCTGTTCGGCGATGCTTTTCCGCAGATCCGGCAGATATCCCTGCTCGGTAAGATATGGATATCCGCCGACAGTCTGCCAGACCAGTTCCATCCAGGCCGGGATGTCTTCCGGATTTGCCGGACGGATCTTATCCGGAGAGCATATATTTCCTGAGATCTCACGGCGGAGTGAAAAAGGCATCTGCAGAGGATAGAAATTCCCCCGTCTGCGGTATTCTGCCGGAGAAAGCTTGTACATTTCCCGGAAAGCAGTGGTAAATGCCCGCTGGCTTTCGTAACCGCACTCAAGCGCAATATCCAGGATCGGCGCGCCGGCGCCGGCGAGCTTTCCGGCGGCTTCTGTGAGCCGCCGTCTCCGCACATATTCGTGCACAGAGATGCCGACAACTTCAGAAAAAATCCGGTGCAGATGGTATTTAGAATAGTGCGCAGCGGCCGCCACCTGGTCCAGGTCCAGCCGGGATTCCAGGTGGGATTCTATATATTCGACTGCGGCGCCGATGCCCGCAAACATCTGATCCGTCATGGCGGCCTCCTTCCTTCAGAAAGTATAGCGGAAACAGAAAGGGATTGTTTCATGAATCTTGCGCAATCCGGAGGGGTTTGTCATAAGATCGGAATATTTGACAAAAGTATTTGAACGGCTGCCGCGACGGCGAACGCATCAATGACGCATATAATGATCCTGACAGGTCCGGGCATGCAGTCAAATCTTTTGCTCTTTTTTCTCTGTTCAAATTTCCCCAGCAGTCCGGTCGTATATAAGGGAATCAAAAGGGTTGTAACATAGATCAGCGTCTGACAGTACACGTATATACTTTCCAATATGGCATTCTGCAGGGCAGCGCCTGTTGTGTCAAGAAGAAAATATACTGCAAGCGCGCAGACTCCCATGAGGCTAAGATTTCGTATGTTTTTGATAAGGGTCTCTTTTTCGGTTCCTGCATAGTCCGACATTTTTTCAGCAACTTCTTTTACTTCTCTTTCCATATTCTCGCTTTTCCTTTCTCCATCGATGATTTCAGGAATACTTACATTATAAAACTCTGCCAGTTCGACCAGCAGGCTGATGTCCGGCATGTTGTTTCCGGTTTCCCAACGTGAGACAGTTCGTCCGGATATATTCAGCCTTTCTGCAAGTTGTTCCTGAGTAAGATTTTTTGCCTTCCGAAGTTCTTTCAGAAAACGTCCTGTTTTTTGCTGGTCCATTTTTTAACCTTCTTTACTCACAGGATAAAGCGTAATGTCTGGTTTTTACACGACACAAAGCGAGAAAATGCTGCTTTGGATGCCGGACGGCATTGTCGGATGAGAAAATTGTCACGTACTATTATACAGTACAGGTGTTTCAAAAGTATATAAAGATGAGTATAATGAAAACAGACAGGAGGTGACAGACATGATCCGTATTGCGGTCTGCGACGATGAGGAAAATACGGCGCGTCTCCATCAGGACAAGATCCGTGAAATCTTAAGTGAAAACCGGACGGTCTATGAGACGGCGCTTTATACGCGCAGCGACAATCTTCTCTCCGACATCACGGAGGACGGTTTCTTTTATGATATTCTGCTGCTGGATATTGAGATGCCGGGGACCGATGGGATGGAGATGGCGGAAAAGATCCGTCCGTATCTGCCGGATGTGAAGATCATATTTATCACATCTCATATAGAGTATGCCATCGATGCTTATGAACTGTCCGTTTTCCGCTATGTTCCGAAGAATGATCTGGACCGGAGGCTTCCCGCTGCCATTCTGGATGCGGTGAAGCTGCTGGAACTGGAGGCGGATCGGGTCTATACGATCCGGACGAACAGCCGTCTGGAGCGTATCCCTTATAAATCCATTTATTATATTGAAAGGGACGGCAAAAACGCGGCCATTGTCACCGCCGCAGGCGTGTCGAAAGTGCGCCGGACCCTGGCGCAGATTCATGAGGAACTGGACGCGGAGGAATTTATCTATATTGACCGGGGATGCATCGTCAATCTGATCCATATTGCGCAGGTGAAGGGGAATACGGCAGTCCTGAAAGACGGATCGGTCCTGCCGGTGAGCCGTTCCCATCTGCAGTCTGTGAAGGAGGAGATCAACCGGTACTGGGGGAGTCATATATGATCCATGCGTTTTTTCTGATATCGGAGATCCTGACCGGGACCATGCGTATGGCGGCGGGATTTTTCCTGGCGTCCCGTATACTGGGAATGGATCGGCCGGGAAAGAGAGCGGTCCTGGCAGGTACAGCGGGAACGGTGGTCCTGTCGGCGGTTCTGGCGGTAACCGGGGTGCCGTTATCACTGCGTATCACCTTGGAAAGTCTCTGGATGACAGCGTATGAAAAGAGAAGCTGCGGAGCAGATGTGCGCCAGGGTCTGTTTGTGAATATATTCTATGAGATTGGTTTTTCTCTCTGGATCTTTCTGGCGGAAGCGGGTGCGGAACTGGTGCAGGCGGCGGCAGGGCTGCCGGTATCTGCCGGGTATTCAGGGATAGCGGCGGGCTGGACGGTCGGCATAGCGGCGGCGGGATTATGCCTGTACATAAGGCGGCATCCGGATCTGAGGGAAAAGGATGGGTTCCGCCTGGCGTCGGGGCTGGCGATCCTGGGCTTCGTGGGTACGATATCGCTTTCGGAACAGAGCATGCTTGCCATCTCCGGCGATACGCTGGACGTCTGGATGATTTTGTCTCTGATCTGTATGATCGCCATCCTGATTTTCCGGATGCGCAGACAGTATGAGGTGGAACGGGAACTGGCAGAGGTGAAAGCAGAGCAGGCAGAGCTTCTGGAAAGGGACTATACGGAGCTGAGCCGGCTGTACGGGGCGAACGCCAGGCTGTTTCATGATTTTCACAATCACATCGGAGTACTGCAGCGGTTTCTGGATACAGGAAAATATGAAGAAGCGCGTCATTATCTGAATGAACTACAGCAGCCGGTCCGGAATCTGACGGAACAGTCCTGGACCGGCGATGAGGCGGCGGATTACCTGATAGGCAGCAAGAAAGCGGAAGCCGAAGCGGCGGGGATCCGGATGCGGGTTCAGGCGGAGTATCCAAGACACGCGAATCTGCAGAGCGCGGATCTGTGCGCGGTATTGGGGAACCTTCTGGACAACGCGCTGGAGGCTGCAGAGAAAGTACCGGAGCCGGATCAGAGACAGGTAGCGCTTACCATCCGCCGGATTCACCGGATGCTGGTGGTGAAAGTGGAAAATACGTTTGCCGGAAAGCCGATGGAGAAGGACGGACATCTGGTGTCCACCAAATCCGGACAGGGACTGCACGGCTGGGGAATCCGAAGCGTGCAGGCCGCGGCGGAGAAATACGACGGGACGGTGCGGACCTCCTGTGAGGGAAATATTTTCCGGGCGGTCGTGACGCTCTCTTTTCCGGATCTGCGTGAAAAAACGTAGCTCCTATTCATTCGAGGACAAAAAAATGCCGTTTGCGGACATTTCCGCAGAACGGCGTTTTTTTGTCTATGATAAAGCCATAAAAGGAAAAAGTTATGGAGGAGAATGGATTATGAAACATGTGTATTTTCGAATTGCAATGACCTTATTGTGGGTAGTGGTTGGAGTGATCAGCATGAATCCCCTGTTCCTGATCGTGGGAGCTGTCTTCGGATGGAGCGCTTATGATCTCTGGAAAAAAACAAGAGACGGCGGAGAGGGACGATAGGATGGATGCTTCCTGTTTGATGGTCCGGAATCTGCAGGCCTGGTACATGCCGCAGAGGAGGGTGCTTTACGGCCTTTCCATGGAGCTGAAAAAACACGAGGCGGTGGGGCTGATCGGCTGGAACGGCGCCGGAAAGACGACGCTGATCAGGGCTTTGTCGGGACTTTTGAAAAATTGCCGGGCAGATGAGGTTCGAAGCGGTTCCCGGCCGGTGGATTTCCGGGATGAAGCGTTCAAATATTATCGTTATACCGTATTCGATGAGGATCATTCATTTGCATACTTTACGTTTCGGGAGTATTTTTCTTATGTCTGCAGGGCGTATGGGAAAACAGGAAAAGATATGCCTGATCCGGGTGAAATAGTGGAAGGCTTTCATTTCACGGAATATCAGGATGTATGGATGAAAGAATTGTCCACGGGAAACCGGAAAAAAGCGTTCCTGATCACTGGGTTCGCGCTGAAACCGGAGCTCCTTCTCCTGGACGAGCCGGTGAACGGACTGGACTTTCAGAGCACGGAATATTTATACCGGCTGATCCGGAGTTATAAGGCATACGGGACGGTCTTGTTTGCCTCTCATGTACTGGAGAGCATCACACTCACGTCGGACCGGGTGCTGGTATTGGAACATGGCCGGATCGGCCGTACTTTTGAGAAAGAGCAGATAGACGCGGATGAGATCAGGGAGGCGCTGCGGGATGAGGATGATGTTTGAGAGCTTTGCCAGGGGACTGCTTGGAATCCGGTACAGGCGGGTGTTTCGGGAGATGGCAGTGTGCGCGCTGCTGTTCTGGGCACTTCGTTCCACCGGGTATCGGGTAAGGATCGCATCGGAGGTTTTATATATCATGAGCATGCTCTGCGCGGCAGGCGTCATGTGGAGGACGGTTTCTTCCGCAGAAAATGCCGGTCATCTGGACGGCCTGCTGATGTTGCCCTTTCACCGGCAAAAGCTGGTATTTGCCTGTGTGGGAGCCTGCGGGATCTATACGCTGTTTACCGCGGTCATGCCTCTGACGGCGGCGCTTGCGGCAGTGGCGGTGCAGGGACCCGCAGAGTGGGCGCTGTCTTGGCTCTGCGCGGGAAACGGAATCGGTATGGCGGCGGCAGTCTGGCTGTACAGAAAACATAAGGCCCTGATGGTGTGCTGGGGAGTTTTCCAGATAATGGGGATCTTTTGCCTGGAGACGGGTTTTTTATGGTGTCTGCTGGCAGGAAACTTAATGCTGGTTTTATTATTATTGGCAAAAGCGGATGCTTATGAACTGCGCCCGTATGCGGAAAAGGGAAAAGCCCGGAGAACGGGATCGGGGAAATATGCGGTATTTCGTTATTTTGTCCGTTATCTGACCGCGCATAAAAATTATCTGGTCAATACGGGAATGCTGGCGGTGGTGGCTGCCGCTTTGCCGTTCTTTTTTCAGGGGATGGACAGACAGTTCGTTCTGCCCATCGGTTTCGCGATCCTTTCCCTGAATACGCCTTTGGGCGTTCTGTTATCCTGCGATCCTTCCCTGGAACGGGCCGTCCGTTCACTGCCTGGGCAGATCCGGGGATTTTTTGCGCCGTACGGCGTGTTCGTATTTCTCTGTAATGGCGCGTTGGATCTGGTTTTTCTGGGGAGCTGGCAGATCTGCGGAAACCGGACCTTGCCTGCGGATTATGGCATGGCGGTATTATTCTGTGCCCTGGGGGCGGCGGGAACTGTTTTCATGGAATATTTTTTCCCGATCAGAGGGTGGAAGACGGAAAACGATCTGTGGAGGCATCCGAGGAAATATGTGGTTCCGGCGGCGCTTCTGCTGGCGGCGGGCATCGTCAGTGAAATAATTTAACCATTCGCCTTGCAATACCCCACCCGCCGGTCTATACTACGCTTATGGACTCAGGTTGGAGGAACATGGAAGATGTCGCAGGTGTATCTGGGGATATTCCGGCGGGAAGAAGACAGAGGTGCAGAGGAGAGTGAACATGGCAGATAAAAGATCGACAAGCTGTGAAACTTGCGCATTTTACGTCTATGACGATGAATACGGGGCGTATCTGTGCGATATGAACATGGACGAGGACGACTATGTGAGGATCATGACGGACAGGCATTATCAGTGCCCGTATTATCGGAACGGGGACGAGTATGCCGTGGTCAGAAAGCAGATGTAGTAAACGTGCAGTGGAATTTGGAGGGTGCCATTATGGATTTTAAACTATTTATGGATTCAGTTGAAAAATCTCTCTCTGATTAAAACCGAGGAGGAACTCCGGGACTGGGTCAGAAACTATGCCCGCAGCATTCCGGAAGATGAACGCGAAAGTTTTCTGGAACAGATGTTTCAAACTGTTGACGGAGATTATATCTGACGGGCGCGCCCAGGATCCGGATTTCGCAAAAGAGCTTTATCTTCTGGACGACGGAACGGATTATGTACATGACCTGCAGGGATGGCTGGAAGATTATCTTGACGAGCTGGATATCCGCTTCCTGTCGGAAAATTTCGCACGGTGGCCTTTGGCAGCAATGCGCCCACCTGGCATATTGCTTTGCTGGATTTGCCGCAAGCACGCCGAGCGCCGTGTTTTGCAGTCCGCAGTGCAAGAATAAATATAATGTTTGAAAGAGCAGGGCAACACAGTTCCGGCAATGGGCAACAAAGGTGCTGGACACTTTTGCTAAGCAGGGATATGTCTTAGATAAAAGCAGGCTGATCAACGGTCAAATCTTCGATGAGGATTATTTTGACCATCTGATTTCCGAAATACAGGAAATCAGGGCCAGCGAGCGTCGTTTCTACCAGAAAATCACGGACATTTATGCCACTGTCGTTGATTACTCCGTTGACAATCAGATTACGAAAGATTTTTTTGCGACGGTACAGAGCTGAAATTTTGCAGGACAAGGGAAAGGTTACTGCAGCAATCGCCAAGACTTTTGCAGAAAGTGAATTTGAGCAGTATCGAATTATCCAAGATCGTCTGTATCAGAGCGATTTTGACCGTTTAGTTGCTGACGCATAACTAAATCAAAAATAAGATTTATCTTTTTTCAAAAGGATGGGGGTATAGAAAAGCTGCATTTATTTTATTGACTTTAAAAATTGTACGTGCTACAATACAGCTGCTTGTCAGAGGACTTGCAATCAATCAGATTGTTGAAGTGGGATAAGGCCATTTGGGTTTTGTCCCACTTCTTTTTTGTTGTTATGGAGGTGTTTTATGAACAAGAGAACAAAGTCCCTGTATGGTTATATTTTCCCGGCAGTCGGCGGTCTGTTTATGACTTATCTTTACAATGTGGTAGACGGTATTTTCGTCGGCCAGGGTGTCGGGGCCGCAGCGCTGGGCGCTGTCAATATCGGCGTGCCGTTTATTACGTTTGTAGTTGCTGTGGCTGCCATGTTTCCTATGGGAGGAGCAACGGTAGTCGCAATCCGTATGGGACGGGGAGACGATAAGGGAGCAAATCATGCTTTTATGACTTCTTTTGTCCTGACTGTACTGGTATCTGTCGTTCTTATGATAGTAGGTATGGTATTTTCGGAGCATATAATAGACATAAGCGGAGGATATAAACTCAGCAGTGAAATGAGGGAAATGGCAGTAGATTATTTATTTTATTATTCTGCTTTCTCCATTCCCATGTTAATGAGTACATGTCTGTCTGTTTTTGTGAGAAATGATGGCTCGCCCGCGTTGTCATTTATTGGAATGGGGGTTGGCGCTGCCGCAAATATTTTTCTTGACTGGCTGTTTATATTTCCGCTGGGTATGGGAGTGGTCGGCGCGGCGATCGCTTCTGGTCTGGGGCAGGTTTTTGCAGTGCTGGTCCTGCTCAGCCATTTTGTCTTTAAGAAAGGGAGACTGCGTATCAGACCTTTCTCTATAAACTTTTCATTGGTACAGAAGATTTGCAGGAGGGGTGTCCCGGAAGCAGTATCGCAGCTTAACACGCCGGTTACTGCGTTCTGCTATAATCTGGTGCTGGCTCATCTGATTGGTGATATAGGTGTTTCGACGTTCAGTGTGTTAAGCTTTATCTATTCTCTCGCAAACGCAATACTTTCGGGTGTAGCACAAGGAATCCAGCCCCTTTGGGGAAACAGTTATGGGGAACGGAATACATCAGAATTAAATGCTTTGCTTCGGCGCGGACTATCGGTCAATATCCTGCTGTCTGCTGTGATCTATTGTTTATTATTTGTTTTTGATGAAGCTATCATCCGTATTTTTAACCAAGACCCGGTATTGGTGCAGGCAGCTGCACAGGCCCTGCCTGTTTTCAGCCTGTCATTTATTCCTATGGCATTGAACCTGATTTACACAGCATTTCTGTTTTCTACCAAGAGGACTGCACAGGCTGATGCGATCGCGCTGAGCCGCGGGATTATTGTAAAAGCGATAACTATTTTGGGTATTCCTCTTTTATTGGGAGACAGCGCGGTCTGGTTGGCGCCATTTTTGGCTGAAGCAATCACACTCATTCTTGCCGCTGCGTTAACGAAGACAACGAAACTGGTTTATAAATGAGACCAGATAGTTTGAAAATGAATGCTATTGCTTGCTATATGCTTCAAAATTACATAATTACTTGTAACGAGAAAGATTATTGCAATTCGGAAATCCCGGCAGTGAATCCGAATGACTTTCTGAAAGCGCTGAGTGAAATTCCTGAAAAATTTTAAAAAGCGCTTGACAGTCATTCCTCTTTGCACTATAGTAGCAACTGTCCGAAATCATAATATCCGATTTTTTATATAATGATGGGAGGCGGTAAAAACGAAGGAAAAAAAATGCCGCGAGACACTGAAGGTTTTCCGGGAAACGACGATGGAACTGGATAATCTGTATTCTTTTTTTCCGAAATCCTGTGGTCTTTCGGAGCCGGAGTACTGGTCGCTGCTTTTGATCCATGACGGAGTGGAGACGCAGAGCCGGATCAGCGAGCAGCTGTTTATGAGCCGGCAGACGTTGAATTCCGCGTTTAAACAACTGGTGAAAAAAGGCTTAATTGTTTTGGAGCCTTATGAAGATAACCAGAGAACCAAACGCGCGGTTCTGACCCCATCGGGGGATCGTCTGGTGGAGGAACAGGTCACACGGATGCACCGGATCGAAGAGCAGGCCTGGGAGAAGTTCAGCCAGGAGGAAAGCGAAGCGCTGGCGCGACTGACCCGGAAGTACACAGATGTACTCGGAGAGATACTGGAACCCCTGAAAAAGGGTTCTGATTTCAAAAGTAAAACAGTATGACAATCATCGGAGGGTATGCAGCCGCAGCTGTAATATCGGAGAAGATGTCGAGTGCGCTCGGTTATTTGAAAACAGATAACCGGGCGCTATTTTTTTGTCATAAGATTTGATGTTTGAGAGGATGAATAAGTATGAAACTGATTATGCGATTTTTAAAACCACATCGGAAACTTTTTATAGTCACCGTGCTTCTGCTGATCCTGGATGTGGTGGGAGCGCTGTTTATCCCTACGCTTTCAGCGGAAATGCTGAATATGGGAACTTCCGGAAGTTCCTTTTCCGAACTGCTGAATACCGGCGTGCAGATGGCGGCGGTTTCGCTTCTGTCGGGGGCCTGTGCGATCCTTGGCGGATACACCTGTGCTGTGCTTTCTGCGCGGATCGGCAAGGACATACGTATGGCGATTTACGAAAAATCCCTGAAGCTGTCCGTATTTGATTTCCGGCAGTTCGGAACAGCGTCGATTACAACCAGAACGGTTTCGGATATCAACACGATCCAGATGGCGCTGAGCAGTACGATCCAGATGATCCTTCCGGTTCCGGTCATCTGCGTGATCGCGCTGGCGCTCTGCTTCTATCTGGATGTGCAGATGGGTCTGATTCTTCTGATTGCCGTATTCATCGTGCTTCTTCTGGCATGGGGGATCATGTACAGCGCGGCTCCGCTGTTTAAACGGCTGCAGAAACTGTTGGACCGGATGTCCACGGTGCTGCTGGAGAATCTTACCGGAGTGCGTGTGGTACGCGCCTTTAACAATGAAAACCGGGAAGAAAACCGTATGAGTACGGCGTTTGCGGCTTATGCGGAAACGTCTATCAAAGCAAACCGGCGTTTCGCGAACCTGGACGGAATCTCATTCTTTTTCATTAACTTGTTCGTAGTGATCGTTTACTGGCTCAGCGGCGGCAAAATAGCCGGAGGGAATTTTCAGATCGGCGATATCACCGCGACGATCAGCTATGCCATGATGGTGATGTTCTTCCTGATGATGGCTCAGATGGTGATTCTGACGCTGCCCCGTGCGCTGGAATGCTGTGACCGTATTCAGGAGGTATTGGATCATAGTCCGGAGATCCAGGATCTGGTGACCGAAAACCCGGAAGAACCGGCTGACAGGAAAGAAAATGTGCTGGAATTCCGTGATGTATCGTTCCGGTTCGCGGATGCGGAGGAGAATACGCTGAACCATCTGAACTTCTCCTGCCGGAGAGGGGAGACCACTGCGATCATCGCAGGAACGGGCAGCGGAAAATCCACAGTCGCGTCCCTGATTCTGCGGTTCCACGATGTGACGGAAGGCCAGGTATGCCTGAACGGAACGGATGTAAGAGATATGACGCAGAGTTTTCTGCGGGATCATCTTGCCTATGTACAGCAGAAAGCATGGCTGTTCTCCGGTACGATTGCGTCGAATCTCCGCTACAGCCGGAAGGACGCTGCGGATGAGGAACTGATGCATGCCGCGGATGTGGCACAGGCGGGCGATTTTATCCGTTCCCTGCCTGACGGTCTGAATTCCTTTGTTGCCCAGGGAGGAACGAACTTCTCCGGAGGGCAGAAACAGCGCCTCTCCATCGCCAGGGCGTTAGTGAAAAAACCGGAGCTGTATATTTTCGACGACAGCTTCTCCGCGCTGGACTTCAAGACCGATGCGGCGCTGCGAAAAGCGCTGGCGGAGGAGACGAAAGACGCGGCGGTGCTGATCATCGCCCAGCGTGTGAGCACGATCCGTCATGCGCACCAGATCGTAGTGCTGCATGAGGGCGAGATGGTAGGACTGGGCACCCATGAGGAACTGATCGAAAACTGCCCGGTGTACCGTGAGATTTATGAATCCCAGACAAAGGAGGCTCAGGAAGCATGAGTAATATCAAAAAGCAGAATACCGTGATCCGGCTGTTCAGCCACCTGCATTCCCAGCGCATCCGGCTGACGGTCGTGGCGGTTTCCATCATTATCTATGTGGGCTTAAGCATCTGGAATCCCATGTACAGCGCGATTGTGATCGACCATCTGTGGCAGAGCGTGCAGGCGTCCTGGAAAAGCGGAACCGCCTTTGCCATCACCTGGGACAATATGGGGCGCGAACTGGTGCAGCTTACTGTACAATATTTCTTTACCTGGATTTTTTATTACCTGCAGTCTTATCTGATGGCCAACGTGGCGGAAAACCTGGTTCTGGATCTGAGAAAACAGGTAGCGGCAAAGCTGAACCGTCTGCCTCTGCGGTTCTTTGACCAGAACATGGCGGGCGAGATCCTGAGCCGCGTCACCAGCGACCTGGATAAGATCACGGAGGTTCTCCAGACCGGTCTTCTGAAACTGATCGTGGCCATCGGTACGATCATCGGTTCGCTGATTGTCATGTTTTACTACAGTGTGCCGCTGACCTGTATCTTCCTGCTCTTTATGCTGGTCAGCGTGGTGATTACGCAGATTGTATCGTCAAAGAGCTTGAGATACGCGGGCGAGCAGCAGGAGACCATCGGCGTGCTGACCGGTATTGTGGAAGAATTTTATAACGGAAGAGACGTGATCAAGGCATATAATCATGAATCAGAGAGTATCGCCCAGGTGGATACGGCGGCGGAAAATGCCAGTGTGGCGAACCAGAAGGTCAATTTCCTGATCAACTGTGTGAACCCGCTGATCCGTCTGCTGACCCGTCTGTCGAACGTGGTGATTGCGATCATCGCAGGACGGGCAATGCTGAACGGAACTATGACGGTGGGCGTGGTGCAGGCATTCTTCCAGTACATTAACCAGGCGGCAGAGCCGCTGACGGAGGCTTCTTATATGGTCAACTCCCTGCAGGCGGCATTCGCGTCCGCGAAGCGTACATTTGAACTGCTGGATGAAGAAGAGGAGATCCCGGATCCTGCATCTCCGGTGACGCTGGAGCGGGCGAAAGGCGAGATCCAATTTGACAATATCAGCTTCGGATACGATCCGTCCAAGCTCCTGATGAAGGATATCAGCTTCACGGCCCATCCGGGTCAGAAGATTGCAGTGGTGGGAAGTACCGGTGCGGGAAAGACGACGCTGGTAAACCTGCTTATGAGATTTTATGAGATCAACAGCGGGCAGATTTCCATTGACGGAGTGGACGTGGCGAAGATGAGCCGCAGCGGCCTGAGAAAGAATTTTGGTATGGTTTTACAGGATACCTGGCTGTTCGGCGGAACGATTGCAGAAAACATTGCCTACGGAAAACCGGGCGCATCCCGGAAAGAGATCATCGCGGCGGCAAGGGCGGCCAAAGTGGATTACTTTATCCGGACCATGCCGCAGGGCTATGATACGAAGCTGGACAATGAGGCGTCTACCCTGTCCGCAGGACAGAAGCAGCTTCTGACGATTGCCCGGATCTTCCTGTGCAATCCGCCGATCCTGATTCTGGATGAAGCGACTTCCAGCGTGGATACACGTACGGAGGTAGAGATCGGAAAGGCGATGAAGAAACTGATGAGCGGACGTAGCAGTTTTGTGATTGCCCACCGCCTGTCCACGATCCGCGATGCGGATATGATCCTGTTCATGGAACATGGAAACATCATCGAGCAGGGCAGCCACAAAGAACTGCTGAAGAAAAACGGAGCCTATGCGGCGCTGTACTACAGCCAGTTTGAGTAGGCGGGAATCGGATCATGTGCTATACTGAAGCAGAGAATATATCTGCGGAGGTAACGGCATGGAAAATTTAACATTTCGATTTGCTGAAAAAGAGGACGTCAGTAAGATCCTGTATTTTATCCGGGAACTGGCGTCCTATGAGCATATGCTGGATGAAGTGGTGGCAACAGAGGAATTGCTGGAAGAATGGCTGTTCGAAAAGGAAAAAGCGGAGGTGCTGTTTGCGGTAAAGGACGGGGAGGAGATCGGATTTGTCCTGTTTTTCCATAATTTTTCCACATTTCTGGGACGCGCGGGAATCTATCTGGAGGATCTGTATGTAAAACCGGAATGCCGGGGAAACGGATATGGAAAGGCGCTGCTGCAGGAACTGGCGCGGATCGCTCTGGAGCGGGGCTGCGGCAGGCTGGAGTGGTGGTGCCTGGACTGGAATCAGCCAAGTATTGATTTTTATCTTGCCATGGGAGCGGAGCCCATGAAGGACTGGACCGTATACCGGGTGGCAGGAGAAGCGCTGGAAAAACTGGGAGGACGGAAAACGGAATCCGTGTGACTTTATTACATACAAAGGGATGTTTCTCCGATATAATGAAAAAAGGCAATGTGGCAGACAGAGCGGGGCGGGATCAGGCGCGCTCTGTCTGCCGCGAAATATCAGATATTGGAGGAGACAGTATGTTATCAAAGAGACTGGCAGAAGTGGACCGGGCGCGCTGTGTGGCATGCGGCGCGTGCGCACAGGAATGTCCGAAAGGAGCAGTCCGGATTATGAACGGATGCTTCGCCCGGATTCAGGAAGAAATCTGCGTGGGATGCGGGAAATGCGCGAGAATCTGCCCCGCAGGGTGCATTGAGGTGAAAGACCGGGAGGGGCGAAGATGAAAAAACGTTGGTATGATTATCTGTGGATCTGGTCGATTGTTTATTTTGCCCTGGGATTTTTTAACATTCTGTTTGCCTGGCTGGGGATGATCGACTTTCTGCTTCCCTTGGGATTTGCCATATTTGGCGGGAATAAAGGGTTCTGCAACCATTTCTGCGGGAGAGGGCAGCTCTTCGCGAAGCTGGGAGGACAGTTAAAATGCTCCCGGAGGCGTGCGACGCCCCGTTTTCTGACTTCCAGAGGATTTCGATATGGATTCCTGGTCTTTTTCCTGATTATGTTCGGGAATATGGTGTTTCAGACTTATCTGGTGGGAGCCGGAGCCGCGTCGCTCCGGGAGACGATCAAGCTTTTCTGGACGATCCGTGTGCCCTGGGGATGGACGTATACAGCGGGAACGGTACCGGACTGGATCGCCCAGTATAGTTTTGGACTTTACAGCCTGATGTTGACCTCTCTTTTGATCGGGCTGATCGTGATGGTATTCTATAAACCCCGTTCCTGGTGCGCGTTCTGTCCTATGGGGACGATGACACAGGGGATCTGCAGGATACGCGCGAAGGTGACAAAATCTCAGAGATCTTAGTACAGGATGTGGAGAGAAAACCGCGCCGCGTTTTCTGTGCTTGTACAGGAGGAAATCATGGAAAAAGTTGTTGTGATTTATGATTCAAAATATGGTTCTACAGAAAGATATGCCCGGTGGATCGCAGAGGAACTGAGCTGCCCGCTGAAAAAGAGAGCGGAGGCCGGCAAGGATGATCTGAAGAATTATGATGTAATCGTCTATGGGGGCGGCCTGTACGCCGGAGGGGTAAGCGGGATCCGCCTGTTGACCGGCAACGATAAATTCCTTGAAAATAAAAAAGTCATCTTATTTACCTGCGGGCTGGCGGATCCGTCCGACCCGGAGAATGTGAAGCATATCCGGGAAAGTCTGGGCAAGGTTCTGACGCCGGATATGATGGAACGGTTCCGGATCTTTCATCTGCGCGGCGGGATCGATTATGGAAAACTCAGCCTGGTGCACCGCTCTATGATGGGGATGCTGGTCCGCATGATGAAGAAAAAAGATCCGTCGGAACTGGGGGAAGAAGACAGAGAGATTCTGAGAACGTATGGAGGAACTGTGGATTTTGTCAATCTGGAGACGGCGCGCCCTGTGATAGAATGCGCCAGGGAAGCGGCAATATGATCCTGAGTGTCAGCAGAAGAACGGATATTCCCAATCATTATGCGGACTGGTTCCTGAACCGGATCCGGGCAGGAGAACTGTATGTGAAAAATCCTGTGAATGCGAAGCAGATCCGCCGTGTGGACCTGTCGCCGGAAGCGGTGGACTGTATTGTTTTCTGGACGAAGAATCCTTCCGGGATCATAGACCGGCTGGATGAGCTGCACGACTATCATTATTATTTTCAATTCACTCTGACCGGATATGGAAGAGATATAGAGCCGGGACTGCCGGACAAGAAAAAAGTATTGATCCCGCTGTTTCGGAAACTGGCAGACCGGATCGGGAAGGAGCGGGTGGTCTGGCGGTATGATCCGATCCTGATCAATGACAGATATACGGCGGAATATCATGAAAAAGCGTTTTCTCAGATCGCGGAAAGCCTGTCCGGGTATACAGAACGTGTGGTAGTCAGTTTCCTGGATATGTACGCCGGGATTCAGAAAGACATGGGACGGCTTGGCGTGGGAGAAGCGCCGGAAGGGGAGATCCGGAAATTAGCAGGACGGCTGGCGGCCATCGCAGGAGAACATGGACTGGAGATTGTAAGCTGTGCGGAGACGATGGATCTGGAGTCGGAAGGAATCCGCCATGGGAGCTGTATCGACCGGGAACTGATCGAACGGGTCACCGGGAAAAGTCTGCCTGTGAAGAAGGACCGGAACCAGCGCCCGGCCTGCGGCTGCGCAGAGAGCGTGGATGTGGGGGCTTATGATACCTGCCCGAACGGATGCAGGTATTGCTATGCGGTCCGGAGCGCGGCACGGGTGAGGGCGAACAGGGAGAGGTATGATGCGGAGGGGGAGATGCTGTGTGGGGAGCTACAAAAATAGAGGGATATAAGAATCCAAGGGGGATGAAATGGAGTATTTTGCACATGTGGATGAAGGAAACAGAGACAGAAAACAGACATTAAAAGAACACCTGGAAGGAACTGCCGGACTAGCCGCGCAGTTTGCGGAATCATTCGGGAAAAAGGATTGGGGTTACTGCTGCGGGATGCTTCACGATATTGGGAAATATTCAGAAGCATTTCAAAAAAAGCTGGAAGGGAACAGTAACAGGCAGGTTGACCATTCCACGGCTGGCGCACAGGTATGTATGGAAAAAGGCGGTTTATACGGATACATGAGCTACTGTATCGCGGGGCATCATACGGGACTTCCGGATTACGGAAGCTCTTTTGATACGGATGGGACCTTGGAGGCCAGAAAAAGGAAAAAAGTAGATGATTATCAGGCGTATAAGGATGAAATCAGAATCCCGGATGTGAAAACACTGCCCTTTGATCAAAGAACAACAAAGAATCCTGATTTTTCCATGAGTATCTTTATTCGGATGTTATACTCTTGTCTGGTGGATGCTGATTTCTTGGATACAGAGAGATTCATGAAAAATGAACGGGTGGAACGGGATGCGGGGGAAAGCATGGGGGTTCTTCTGGAAAAACTAGATCAGCATATTTCCGGCTGGCTGCAGAATGACGATCTGGAGACAGTGAACGGGAGGCGAACGGAGATTCTGAAGCACTGCCTGGACAGTGGAGAGGCGGAAAAGGGGATGTTTCGTCTGACTGTGCCTACCGGTGGAGGGAAGACGATTGCCTCGTTGGCGTTTGCTTTGAATCATGCAGTGAAACATCAGATGGACCGGGTGATTTATGTGATTCCTTATACCAGTATCATCGAGCAGAACGCCAGTATATTCCGGGATATTCTGGGAGAACGGAACGTATTGGAACATCATTGTAATGTGGATTACAGAGATGCGGAGGAACTGATTCCCATGCAGCTTGCCTCAGAGAACTGGGATAAGCCGGTGGTAGTAACAACAAATGTACAGTTTTTTGAATCTTTGTTTGCAAATAAATCTTCCCGGTGCAGAAAATTGCATAACATTGCGAATAGTGTAATTGTTTTGGATGAAGCACAAATGCTGCCCAATGATTATTTGATTCCATGTACGGCTATGCTGGAAGAACTGGTCAGAAATTATAGATCCAGTGTAGTATTGTGTACTGCTACGCAGCCTGCACTGGATTCTTTTTTTCCAAATATCACGAATATTATAGAGTTGTGTCCCAGGATGGAGGAACAGTTCCGATTTTTTGAGAGGGTGAATTATCAGAATCTGGGTGCGGTATTTGAGGAAGATCTGGTGGGGAGATTGGAAAATGAAAATCAGGCGTTATGCATTGTGAATACCAGAAAACAGGCACAGCGCGTATATCAGCAGTTAAAAGGGGACGGGGTTTATCATCTGTCTACAACCATGTATCCCAAGCATAGATATAGGATTCTGGATAAGATCAGAAAACGTTTGAAGGATCAGAAAAAATGTATCGTCATCTCGACGAGCCTGGTGGAAGCCGGAGTGGATCTGGACTTTGAGACGGTGTACCGGCAGATCGCCGGAGTGGACTCCATCATACAAGCGGCAGGAAGATGCAATCGCGAAGGGAAACGATGCGCGGCAGAAAGTGTGGTGTATCTTTTCTGGTTTGAGGGAAAAGAGTCCGTACCGGGACAAAGGCAGCAGATCGACGTGACCAAGAATCTGCTTGCAGAAGGATGGGAGCTGTCTTCTCAGAAAATGGTGGAAGAATATTTTAAGCGGCTCTATCATTTTCGGGGAGAGGGTTTGGATAAAAAGCGGATCATGGAGGAATTCAGAAAACAAAGGTACAATTTTTCTAAAGTGGGCAAAGAATTTCGGCTGATTGAGGAAAGTATGAAAACGATATATATTCCGCTGGAAGAGGCGGCAAAGCAGCTGCTGCAGAAAATGAAACGCCAGGGATATACAAAGTCGGGGATGCGGGAAGCTGGAAAGTACTGTATCCAGGTGTATGAAAGGGATTTTGATAAATTATATGGTGCGGGGATGATTCAAAGGATTTCTGAAGATATCGAGGATTATTATGAACTGGTGAATTTTTCTCAGTATACAGATGAGATGGGGCTGAGCCTGGATGTGGAGTCGGGGATAGCTATTTTTTCTTGAAAAGTCTGAAGAGAATTTATATCTGTAATAAATGCGGACGGCATCAAAGCAAAATATACTTTGATGCCGTCCTGTTTGCATTACTGTAAATGTCATTATTTCAATCCACAGGATTCCCTGACTAAGAAAGTATAACAGAAGTAAAAAATAACTTCAATAATATTTATAATAACATTTCAATGATATTTAATGTAACCAAATATAAAATAGTATTGCACTTATATATGCAGTGTAGTATAATTAGAAAAAATTAGAAAATAAAAGAAATGAAAGGGAGAAGTATGACTTTATATCATGGAAGCAGAGAAATTGTAGAATATCCAGAAATCAGAAAGGCAAAATTTAATAAGGACTTTTACTTTGGATTTTACTGTACAAAAATTGAAGAGCAGGCAAAACGTTGGGCATCGCGTTATGGAAGTGATGGATATTTGAATAAGTATGAATATATTCCGAATAGCAATTTAAGTTATTTAACATTTCCAGAGATGACAGAAGAGTGGCTGGATTTTGTTGTAGCCTGCCGCAGTGGTAAGGCACATAAATATGATATTGTGGAGGGGCCTATGGCAGATGATACGATCTATAACTATATTCAGAACTTTATAGACGGGAAAATATCTCGGGCAGCATTCTGGGAATTGGTAAAATTCAAATATCCGACTCATCAGATTAGTTTTCATTCAATTTCTGCCCTTGATACATTGACATTTATAGGAAGCGAGGTTGTATATGGGGACAAAAAATAACAATCATTTATTTTTCACATGCAGTCTGATCGAATATATCGGCAGACGGGTGAAAAGGACAAGAAAAGAAGTTGCAGATTTTTTGGGGAAGGACAGAATCGCAAGGATTTATGAATATGCGGATGTATTTCATTGTGAACCTATTGAGAAAGTCGCAGCGGAATTTATGGAAGACAGCGGGATTACAGAGGGGAACTTTGACAATGTAAAAGAATGCAGGTACGTAGTTCCGGATTATTGGGACATCGGAGAGGTATATGAGAGGCTGATAGAAGACTCTTATGAAGATGGGCAGATTGTGGAGGGAATCTGGGAAGTATATCATTCCTGGATCGACGCGCATATCTCGGATTATAATACAGATTTCTATTATCAGCCGCGGGATTATATTGCGGCATGCTATAAGGAAGGAGTGGTACTGTAGATGAAAGAAAGGAAGGGGTATGGATCATGGGAATGGGGGTAAGAGTCAGGGTATGGGGAGATTATGCTCTCTTCTCGCGTCCGGAGATGAAAGTGGAGCGGTGTTCTTATGATGTAATGACTCCGTCTGCCGCGAGAGGAATACTGGAAGCCATTTACTGGCATCCTGGTATGAGATGGATAATTGATAAGATTTATGTAAAAAAACCGATCCAATTTACCAGCGTCCGGCGCAATGAAGTGAAAAGTAAAATCCTCGCAAGCAATGTACTGCAAGTTTATAATGGCGCAGACAAGTCCCTCTGCATAAGCAGTAAATCCGACATTGTTCAGCGGGCGTCGCTGTTGCTGTGTGATGTGGAATATGTGATCGAGGCGCATTTTGAAATGACTGAAAATGCGAACGCGTCGGATAATGCCGGGAAATTTAAGGATATTATTATGAGGCGGCTGCGGCGGGGGGAATGTTTCCATATGCCGTACTTTGGCTGCAGGGAGTTTCCGGCACATTTCTGCCTTTGCGAAGAAGAGCAGATTCAGACGGCTTATGAGGATGTGGATGAAAAAGACCTGGGTTTTATGCTTTATGACATTGACTATTCGGATAAGGAAAATATTCAGCCTATGTTTTTCCGGGCCGTTATGAAAAACGGCGTTCTGGACCTGAGAGACTGTGAGGTGGTTCGATGATCTTACAGGCATTGGTAAAGTATTATGAGGACTTGGCGGAAGAAGGCAAGGTGGCAAGGGAAGGCTGGTGTCAGGCGAAAGTTTCCTATGCATTGAATCTATCGAAGGAAGGGAAAATACTTGGAATTGTTTCTTTGAAACAGGAGGTTCCAAGGGGAAAGAAAAAGGTATGGATACCGTCTCCAGCCATTGTTCCAGAAATGGTGACTCGCTCATCCGGGATATCTGCTAATTTTTTATGTGATAATTCCAAATACATTCTTGGAATCGATGCGGACGGGACGAATGAGAGAGTTCTGGAATGTTTTCGAGCAGCCAAAGAGAAACATCTGGACATATTGAAAGACGTGGAAGGAGATATGGCGCAGGCAGTACGCTTGTATTTTGAAAACTGGATTCCTGAAAAAGCCCAGGAGAGCAGTGAAATAAAGGATAACTGGGAGAATTTAACAGATGGCGGCAATCTGATTTTCTGCATGGGGATGGAGTATGCACAGGATGATCTTTATATCAGACAGGAATGGAATCAGTCCAGAAATGTTAGCGCCGGAGTTCCGGAAGGTGTCTGTCTGGTAACAGGGGAAAAGGCGGAAATTTCCAGGATACATAGGACGATTAAAGGAGTGCCGGGAGCGCAATCCAGCGGCGCGGCATTAGTCTCTTTTAATGCTCCCGCTTTCGAGTCGTATGGGAAAGAACAAAGCTACAATGCCCCTGTGGGAAAATATGCAGAGTTTGCCTACACGACGGCCTTGAATTATCTTTTGGGCCGAAGGGAGTACACGTTCCAGCTTGGTGATTCTATGGTAGTATTCTGGGCGGAAAACGGTGAAGAAACATATCAGGATTTCTTTTCCATGGCTGCAGAACCAGAACCGGATAATCAGGAGGAGTTGAAGGGATTATTCGAAAATCTGAAGCGCCAGGGCGTGATCCGTGTAAATGATATTTCTTTGAACCCGGATCAGAGGTTTTATATTTTGTGTTTGGCGCCTAATGCGGCGAGACTTTCGGTAAGGTTTTTCTATGAGGATTCTTTTGGAAATATATTAGAGAATTTTTCCCGACACTATCAAAGAATGTCAGTGGTAAAACCGTCCTGGGAAAAACGGGAATACCTGGGAACCAGACAGCTGCTGTATGAGACGGTAAATCAAAAATCCAAAGATAAGTTGCCGATTCCCAATATGGCCGCCATGGTATTGCAGGCAATCTTATCGGGGAGCAGGTATCCGGAGAGCCTTTATACGAATACGCTGATTCGTATCCGGGCGGAACAGGGGAATGTTACCTGGGGGAGAGCAGGCATTATAAAAGCATATTTGATGCGAAACCGTAAATGGGAGAAAGGAGATAATTATATGGGACTAAATGAAGCCAGCAATGAAACTCCATATGTATTGGGAAGACTGTTTGCTGTATTGGAGGCAGTCCAGATGGATGCAAATCCAGGAATTAACGCAACGATCCGGGATCGCTATTTCAATTCTGCCTGTGCGACACCGGCGTTTGTTTTCCCTATTCTTTTGAAACTGAAGAATAGTCATATGAGGAAGCTGGAGAGGGATAAAGCAGGATCAAAGATTTATTATGAAAAACTGTTGACAGGGATTATGGGAAAATTTGAGGCATTTCCAAAGCAGCTGTCGTTGGAAGAGCAGGGGAAATTCATCCTGGGATATTATCACCAGGTACAGAAAAGATATGAGAAAAAGGAGGATAAATAAATGAGCGAAGCAATCAAAAACAGATATGAGTTTGTCATATTATTTGACGTGGAGAATGGAAATCCCAACGGCGATCCAGATGCAGGAAATATGCCCAGGATTGATCCGGAGAGCGGTCTTGGCCTGGTGACGGATGTGTGTCTGAAAAGAAAGATTCGTAATTATGTAGAAATGGTGAAAGAAGACGAGGCCGGATATAAGATTTACATAAAAGAAGATGTACCTTTGAATCGGAGCGACAGGGAAGCATGCGAATCTCTGGGAATCCGTGAGACAGAAGATAAAAAAGTTACAGACGCATTGAAAAAATTAAAAAAAGACGATCCGGATGTAGATGTGAAGTTGAGGGATTATATGTGTCGGAACTTTTATGATATCCGTACATTTGGGGCGGTCATGACGACTTTTGTGAAGGCATCGCTGAATTGCGGACAGGTGAGGGGGCCCGTGCAGATTGGATTTGCCCGGAGTATTGATCCGATTGTCAGCCAGGAGGTGACGATCACCAGGGTTGCAATCACCACAGAAAAAGATGCAGAAAACAAGAGTACGGAGATGGGAAGGAAAAGTATTGTTCCATACGGACTGTATCGGGCGGAAGGATTTATCTCTGCAAATCTGGCGCGTAAAGTGACGGGATTTTCGGAAGAAGATCTGCAGCTTCTTTGGGATGCGATTATTAATATGTTTGAAAACGATCATTCGGCTGCGAGAGGGAAAATGGCAGTTCGGGAGTTGATTGTATTTAAGCATAGTAAGGAATTGGGCGATTGTCCGGCATATAAACTGTTTGACGCGGTAGAAGTCCGAAGAAATGAAGGGGTAGAATATCCGAGAAAATATCAGGACTATACAGTTCAGATCCACAATGACCAGATCCCGGACTCGGTGGAAATAAAAAGGATGATTTGATGGAATATGCAGAAGATGACTATTTGATGATTTCAGGAATACAACACTTTAAATTTTGCAGGCGCCAATGGGCTTTGATTCATGTTGAACAGCAATGGGAAGATAATGTACATACTGTGGTCGGGGAATTGATGCATAAAAAAGTACATGATCCTTATCTGACAGAAAAAAGAAAAGATGTAATCATAGCAAGGGCTATGCCGGTTTCTTCCAGGGAACTTGGAATCAGCGGAGAATGTGACGTAGTGGAATTTCATAAATGTGAAGATGGAATAAAGCTGTATGGGCATAGGGGACTATATTCGGTATACCCTATTGAATATAAGAAAGGGAAACCGAAACTGACAGAAGAGGACAAACTGCAGCTTGCCGCGCAAGTTTTATGTCTGGAAGAAATGTTTTCCACACAAATTCCAGAAGGAGCGATCTTTTATGGGGAAACACGGCGTCGTGAACCGGTGGAGATCACGAAAGAACTTAGGGAGGAGGTACGGGATGTGTTCAGAGAAATGCACGGATATTATTCTCGGCGCTATACTCCCAGAGTAAAATACAGCAAGTCTTGTAACGCATGTTCCCTTAAGGAAATCTGTCTTCCTAAACTTGGAAAAACCGGATCTGTGAAATCATATATTCAGCGGATGCTGGAGGAGGAAGAAAAATGAAAAAGCTGCTGAATACCTTGTATGTCACTTCTGAAAACAGTTATCTGGCATTGGACGGCGAAAATGTTGTTGTACTGGACGATAAGACAGAGATTGGGAGAGTGCCCTTGCATAATCTGGAGGGGATTGTCTCTTTTGGATACAGAGGAACGAGCCCGGCACTGATGGGAGCATGTGCTGACAGAAATGTTTCTTTATGCTATTTGACTCCGCAGGGGAAATTCCTGGCGCGTGTCTCTGGAAAGACAAGAGGGAATGTGCTTTTGAGACAACAGCAGTTTGCCAGCAGCAGAGACGAGAAGACAAGCCTGGAAATAGCTCAAAATTGTATTCTTGGAAAAGTATATAATGCCAGATGGGTATTAGAACGGGCGATAAGAGACCATCCACTACAGATCGATACAGCTCAGGTAAAAGAAGCGTCTTGTTTCTTGAAAAATTCATTAGAGTATATTCAAAATGCGCAGTCAAAAGAACAGCTGAGGGGCTATGAAGGAGAAGCAGCGAGTGTCTATTTTGGGGTATTTGATCAACTGATCTTACAGCAAAAGAAGGATTTTGTATTTCAGGGCAGGAATAAGAGACCGCCCTTGGATAATGTGAATGCGTTGCTTTCTTTTGTATATACATTGTTGACAAATCATATTACTTCTGCGCTGGAGAGTGTAGGTCTGGACCCATATGTTGGTTATCTGCATACAGAACGCCCGGGCAGAGCCTCCTTGTCACTTGATCTGATCGAGGAACTTCGTGCGGTGCTGGCAGATCGTTTTGTACTGTCACTGATCAATAAGAAGATAATTAACGGGAAAAATTTTTCGAAAAAAGAAAATGGCGCTGTTTTAATGAGTGATGAATTGCGAAAAAAGGTGCTGTCTGAATGGCAAAACAAGAAAAAGGAGATGATTACTCATCCTTATCTGCAAGAAAAGATAGAGTGGGGAATGGTCCCTTATGTACAGGCAATGCTTTTGGCACGGTATCTGAGAGGCGATCTGGACAGTTATCCGGTCTTTTTGTGGAAATGAGGAAAAATGTTGGTATTGATTACTTATGATGTAAATACAGAAACCGCCGCAGGGAGAGCCAGGCTGCGGAAAGTAGCAAAACAATGTGTGAATTATGGAAGAAGAGTGCAAAACTCTGTGTTTGAATGCATCTTGGACAATGCACAATGTATCATGTTGAAGTCAATTTTAACAGATATCATAGACGAAAATGTCGATAGTCTGCGTTTTTATTATCTGGGAAATAAGTATCAGACAAAAGTGGAGCACATAGGGGTGGACAGAGGACTTGCGGCAGATCAAACTTTGATATTATAAGAATGTGCGAACCTGAAGCGTACATAAAATTGTGGGGAGACTCGCACCAGAAAAAGTGCATAAAAAAGAGAAAAATGAAGGAGGATGATAATATTCGGTTGGCTTCTTTTAGAATATAAGAAGTAGATTTGGTGAATGTTTATAAAAATGGATGTTGAAAATTAGTTAAAATTGCAGTCGTCCCCCTCGTGGGGACGTGGATTGAAATTCCAGTAATATTTTTCTCCTTTGCAATCTGCAGGTCGTCCCCCTCGTGGGGACGTGGATTGAAATTCTGCGACTGTATATCTGTCATCCTCCCAGTAAGGTCGTCCCCCTCGTGGGGACGTGGATTGAAATTACCAATCCCGCTATGCTCAGACGCGCCCCTATATGTCGTCCCCCTCGTGGGGACGTGGATTGAAATCTTGATAACCTGTGTGATCCCACTCACTACAAAGGCGTCGTCCCCCTCGTGGGGACGTGGATTGAAATAGTTCATGCACGATTTCCAGAAAATTGTAAGCATGGTCGTCCCCCTCGTGGGGACGTGGATTGAAATATATGGATATTCAATGTTCAGTCCGCAGATGGTGGTCGTCCCCCTCGTGGGGACGTGGATTGAAATTCTATGGCTATCGACAAAGACGCAGCTGTTGGTGTCGTCTCCCTCGCGGAGACGTGGATTGAAATCCCTGCGTCGGAATCTGTTCCGCCGCGCCGGATAATGTCGTCTCCCTCGCGGAGACGTGGATTGAAATCTTTGTGGATATGCTTTTTCGGGGACAGACTCAGTCGTCTCCCTCGCGGAGATGTGGATTGAAATTGGGATCCTTTTTTATATTCCACCAGGACGTCCGTGCCGTCTCCCTCGTGGAGACGTGGCTTGAAATATTGATGTATATGACTGCTATGCCGGCTTGCTAAGTCGTCTCCCTCGTGGAGACATGGCTTGAAATTCAATTAAATGTAAAAAATAAGACGCTTTCTAATGTGTTTTTCCACTGAAATGTGGATGAAATTATAATGGGAACGAATATGTGATCAGATAAAAGATGTCCTTCTCACAAAGATAGTAATTGAATTATGCCAGGATATACATGGGTTAACCAATCTTCGCTCAAAAAAGGTTTTACTATATATTCCTCATAGCATGAATAAATGTTAAATCCCAATGTTAACTATCATTGCTTGTCAATTTGCCGTTTTTGCGGATATACTTCATACAGCTCCGGTGCTAAAATTTCATTATGGAAGGATCGAGAAAGTATGATTCATGACAATATACGCAAATATCGCAAAGAAAGAGGATTCAGTCAAGAAGAGATGGCAGTAAGGCTTCATGTGGTCCGGCAGACAGTTTCAAAATGGGAGAATGGAAAATCTGTTCCGGATGCCGGAGTACTGATTGATATGGCGGCGCTGTTTGAAGTTCCGGTAAGTAAACTGCTTGGGGACGAGGCGGATCGAGTTGATACAGAAAATCTGGCAGAGAAGCTTGCTGCTTTGAATGAAGAGCTTGCAGAGAAAAACCATCGGGAAACATTGATGAAAAGAGCAGGTGAAAAAAGAGGACTGATCCTGAGCCTGTCTTTTATCTCAATGTTGATCGCGCTCGGAATTAAAAATCCGGTTGTGTCAGTTGTGCTGTCGGGCGGATGCATGCTGTTGGCAATTGTTGTCCTGTATCGAAACCTGGCTTTGCTGACCAGTGTGACGACCAATGATATGAAACTGAAAGTATTACGTGTGACCACTCTGTTTAATATTGGAGTGCTGTTTTTGGGAGTTATACTGGCGGCGCTTACGGCGGCAGACGTAATTCATTATTCAGAACATGGCGAGAAAATGTTTGCTATGATTTTTGTTGCCTGCATCATGATTTTTACGGGAATTGTATCTCCTAAACTGCCTTTTACAAGACATACAGGTCTAAGGCTTCCCTGGACGATCCGGGATCAGGAGACCTGGAATGTAGCGCATACGATTCTGGGATATATTTCTGTGCCGCTGGCCCTGTTGTATGTGGCCTGTTCTTTAACTGTCAATTGTTTTGAACAGGTAACGCTTATCGCTATGCTATTATGGATCGGAATTCCGGGAGGGATCTCGTACATTTTTTTCTGGAAAAAGATGCATGGCAGATATGGACAGCGGGTATAAATGAAGTAAGGAGTGCTCATGGAAAACGAAAAAATATATACATTTTGTGCTATGATCGAACCAGTTCCGGATAAAGGAGGCGCTTATGTCCGCTTTCCCTATGATATACGAAAGGAATTTGGGAAGGGGAGAGTCAGCGCGGACATCACTTTTGACGGAGAACCGTATCGGGGAAGTATTGTGAATATGGGTGTGAAAAATGCCGATGGCTCCATTTGCTATATCATTGGAATCCGAAAAGATATCAGGAAAAAGATCGGGAAACAACCTGGCGATATGGTGAACGTGACCGTGAGCCTGAGCAGGCAGGATTAAATTGCAGACAGGTGAAAAGTCTATACAGGCAAACCTTCCTAAGTTGCGGGAGGCTTGCCTGTTTTTTGAAAGACTTTAAAAAGCGCTGTTGTCCATGACAAATTGACGGAAATAACGCACGGCAGGAGCCATGAATACGGTATTGTTATTGACCATATAGAGATTGCGCTCGCAGGCAGGCGAACGGATCTGTAAAATATGAAGGTCAAGTTTTAAAAGCAAGTCCATGTATGGGACGACTGCGATCCCAAATCCCTGAGCGACCAATCCTGCAATGACCTGATCTTCTTCTGTTTCATAGGCAATATGCGGTTCTGCCCCAATATCCGAAAACATTTGATCTACGACGGAGCGCATACCGGAACTTTTTTCAAAAAAGATCTGCGGATACGGAACGGTTTCAAGCAGTTCGATCGTATGACGGGATGAAAGAGGATGGTTTCTGGGTGTGATCAGAACCAGATCCTGTTTCTGGACACTGATTGCGGTAAAGTCCAGATTTGCGGGAGGCTGAGAGCAGAATACCAAATCATATTTTTTTGCGGCAAGTCCGTCAAGTAACGTTTGTGTGACTCCGGTATGAAAAGTAAATTGAATGTTCAGACCTGCATTTTCTTTTAAAAAGTTTGCTGCCAGACGAGGGATATATTCCACACCAAGCGTTCGCAATAATCCCAATCGAATTAATCCTTCTCCATGGGCGCTGCGTCTGATGGATTCAATACCGGCGTCCAGGGTAGATAAGGTCAGTTCGGCACAGGTCAAAAATTCTTGTCCAAACTGGGTGAGGGTTGTATTTCTTCCGTTTTTTTCAAAAAGCGGCACTCCCAGTTCTTTTTCCAGCTGAGAGATCGCATGGCTTAAACTGGGCTGGGTGATACAGAGCTGTTCTGCCGCTTTGGTATAATGCTGTATATGTGCCAATGCCACAAAATATCGTAGATAAAACAAATTCATATCCTGTTTCCTCCCAATACCTGTATTATACTTCTTTTGATAGATAACATCTATGATTTTATTAAAAATATTTATTTGATAAATAGAGCGTATGAAACTAGACTAAATTTGCAAATGTCATAGATTTAAGAGAAAAGAAGTATATGGGAGGAATGTATTGTGAAAGAAAAGGCAGAGACTGCAGAGGCAGTCTCAAAACACGTCTGGAGCGGTGAAATAACACTTTTGCTGGCGGTTCTGATCAACAGTTTCGGAGTTGTGTTAATGATTTATTCCGGCTCTGGAATATCCGCTATTTCCAGTGTACCTTTTGCATTTTCAGAGGTATTGCCGCAGCTTTCGCTTGGAACCTGGACTTATATTTTCCAGGGTCTGCTGGTTCTCAGCCTGATGGTTTTAAGAAAAAGGTTTGTACCACCGTATTTGTTTAGTTTTGTAGTAGGATTTGTATTTGGCGAACTGCTGGATATTCATGAACTTTGGATCGGTATATTGCCGGACGCGTTATGGCTGCGGCTGCTTTATTTTATCGTAAGCTATCTGCTGATCAGTTTTGGAATCGCGCTTTCAAACCGCTGCGGGCTTCCGATTATACCTACAGATCTTTTCCCGAGGGAGCTGGCTCAGATAACGGGCGTGGATTATTCTAAAATTAAGATATTATTTGATACGATCTGTCTGGCGGTAACTGCCGGTATGACATATGTTTTCCTGAGGCAGATAAAAGGGCTGGGAATCGGGACCGTATTGGCGGCATTTACAATGGGAAAAGCCGTTGGAATGATAGGAAGCCGGCTGGATAGACGAGTCCGGTTTACTTTATTCTGGACAGGGAGGAAGAATTACCGGAATCATAACAGAATTCAGGGAGAAAACGGATGATTCAACCAACAGTAGGATGCGCTCTGTGAAGGATATGTTATAATTTTATCACGGGAGGGCGTATCTATGATTGATCTGAAAGAAACCGGAAGATTCATCGCGGAATGCCGGAAAGAGAAAAAATTGACACAGAAGCAGCTTGGCGGTAGACTGAATGTAACTGACCGGGCCGTCTCGAAATGGGAAACCGGGGTATCACTTAGATAAAGATACCACACCAATCCCACGCTGACTTTTGCTCAACCGATACAGCCGGAGGGCTGGATAACAAGAAAAGGCGGTATGCGCCCCGTGGAGGGGTAGCGTACCGCCTTTTTTGTGGGGGTTTCCAAAGGGGGCAACGCCCCCATTTGGCACACGACTTTGCGAAGCAAAGTGTAGTGTGTTATACGCTCTGTCGGCGTTGCCGTGAAAATGCCGTTGCCGCCGGGGAGGGCAAGGGCATTTGAAGCGGCAGGAAAACAGGGCTGTGCTTGTGTGGCGTGGAGCCGCAAGCGCAGGTCTGTTTTCGACAGCAGACAGGGCGTATATGAACGCCCCCGTTCTTCGTCCTACGCTCTGACTTGTGGATAAAGTGTCCCGAAGTTGTGGCCACACTCCCGGAAAAATAGCAGGACAGCGGGCAACCGTCAAGACTGAAATGAACGGGTTTGCACCCGGTCTTGACCGCCGCCCGCCGCCCCGCTGAATGGGTGGACAAGGCGGCCAATCCCTCAAAGTGCTTGGCCGCTCTCTTTCTGATTTTGGAGCGTTCCTTTTCTAAAAATTGAAATGGGCGGGAAGCCATTTTAGGGCTTTCCCGCCTTGATTACCCTTTAGCAAAGACGGGCGTGACTGTCAACGGCGGCGCATGAAATGCGCCGTTCATCTTGACCGTTGACTGGCTCGGCTGGCTTTGCTACTTGCTTGTATCAAGTATTAGCTTTTTGTTAAAGCAAGACTTTTGGCTAAATCAAAAGGAGTACAGAATGCTTTTTGAGCATTCACTCTATTTCCAGCACCCCATTTTGCTAATCCAAAGTTTACATTTGCATGTTTAGCGCACTGCATGTCGTAGATACTATCGCCAATGTACAGTAACTCATTTGCTTGACATTTTGTCCATTCCATATATTTCAAAAGCGGGTCTGATTCTGGTTTGTGTTGTAGCGTATCATCAGCACAGACTACGGTTTCAAAGTAAGATGATATATCAAATTTCTGAAAATCGCTTCTAAATTCTTCATGGGTTTTAGAGGTAACAATACCTATGCCTAATTTTAATTCCGAAATAGTTTCAAGCAATTCTTTTATCCCGTGAAATACAGTAATCGTGTCCCTGTATTTTTCCATGTTTTTGTCCCACATGGATAGTGCTGACGCTATATCACTCACTCCTAAACGCCGCAAAGCATTTTCGCCGGTAATTCCTAAAGCAAATGTTAATTCTTTATCGGAGATTATCTTTCCGTTTATTGCTCTTATAGTATCTTGCAAAGAATGAATGACGGCATATTCTGTATCAATCAGAGTTCCGTCTACATCAAAAACAATCTGCTTATAACCCATAGGACTGTTCCTCCTTTTCCCTCGGTCTAATCAAAAAGAGTTGACCAGTTTTTGGTTCGATATGCTTCAAAACACATTTTTACTTGCTCTTCATTATTCTTTTCCGTGGCCAGTTCCGGCAGTTCATTTTCTGAAAAATATGCAAAGCCCGTAGTTTCTATATTTTCTTTGAAGGCACCTCCGATAATGGTGCAAAGTACAAATATTTTACATACGCCATAAGCATATACTGGCAAGTTATGTTTAGAGCGGTCTTGAATTGCAATCACTTTATCAGCAGTTACATCTAAGCCCGCTTCTTCTTTGACCTCCTTAATAGTATTTTCTTTGACAGACACATTTACATCAACCCAACCTCCGGGAAGTGACCATTTTCCGCTATTCTCTTTAACAAGAAGAATTTTTCCATTTTGAAAAATAGCGGCTCTGGTATCAAGTTTTGGCGTCTGGTATCCTGTTTCATTACAGAAAAGGTCTTTCGCTTTTTGAACGGGTATATCTGTCTTATATGCCATTATCTCAGCAGAAATTTCCCGTATCCTTTCATAGCGTTCTCTATCAAAAATGTCTTTTCCATAGGTCAATCCTGCTTGTGCAAGACTCTGTAATTCTATTGCCCATTCCAGCCATTGTTCTTTCATGGTTATCCTCCCTTGCTACTGCGATTTTCTCTGATAAAATATCAGTCATTTTTTTGGTTCATCACTTTCTTTAACAACTTTTGGAACAAGTCGGCAGTTTCTTCATCCATCGGTGCAAGCTGTCCGATCTGTCCGGCTATCATCGCCGTTACATCGTCAATGGAAAGCGGCTTTTGTTTCTGCTCCGCCAGTGCGTCCCGCATGGCTTGGAACATAGCGGCGGTCACAGCTTCCCCTGGCTGTTCCCCGTTGTCAATATCTTTCTTAATATCCCGCAGGATAGCCAGGAACACATTTTTGATTTTTTCAATCTCTGCTTCATGTTCCCCCATCTTTTGGGCGTTCAAAAGCTGTAAATCCTGCTTTGCTTCCGCCCGGTGTTCCGGGTGTTCTTTCATCAGGTCGGACAGGGAAGCCGTTGCTATCTCGATAAGCTGGTTTCTTGCTGTTATCCCCTTTGCCGCCGTGTCCTGAAAATAAATCCGTATCAAATCTATCAGCTTGGGAAAATTCCTGTGTTCCAACAGGCGGTTGAGGATTTGCACATCAACAGCACCCGTCACAAGCCCCCTCACGGCTCCCTCGGACAAGCCTAATTCAGAAATATCGTAGCTTTTACGGACGCTCACGGTAGACAAGCCCAGTATGTAGTCTGTCGATACCTTAAATTCCTTTGCCACACCTATGAGAATATCACTGCTTACCGTTCTTGTTTCGCCGCTGACAATGCGGCTCAACTGGGAAGCGGAAACGCCTATCTTCTCCGCAAGTTCCTTTTGTGTGATGTGGTTCCCATTGCATAAATCGGAAATCCGCTGTCCGGGTGTTCCGGGTAAAGCCATAAACACGCACCTCCTCCGCATACTTCCATTATACAGAATGATTGCAAAAATGCAATTTCCAAAGTGTAAACTTCATCAAAATGCAATTCTCGCAAAATTCCGGGGATTGCATTTTTTTCGTGTAGACTTAGGGTAGTTCATCGATGGACAGCACCTTGAAAACAGAATGACCGTCCGAAAAGGGATACCCCGGCTGGGGAAGCACCGCAAGGAGCCGGACTTCGGGACAAAATGTCCCGAAGCTACGGGGAGCGTGCCAACGCTGGAACACGCCGCAGGAATGGGGCAGGAAACCTTTTCGGGGAGAACGGCAACGGAAAGCAAAATGGAGGGAACGCATGAGAGATAACCCCTATAAAGACTTGCCGCCGCTGGAACGCAGGCCGGACGGTTTCCTTTACCGCATGACACCGGCGCAGAGGAAACAGGCGGCCAGCCTGATACGCCGGGAGTGCTGTTGCTGTGAGGACGGCAACTGCATTGTCCTTGACGATGGGGACACCTGCACCTGCCCGCAGACGGTTTCTTTCTCGGTCTGCTGTAAGTGGTTCCGCTGGGCGGTCTTGCCGCTGGACGGGACGCTGGAAGCGGAGATTTTTCGGGATAAGGACTTGAAACGCTGCGAGGTCTGCGGCGGTGTGTTCGTCCCCAAATCCAACCGGGCAAAATACTGCCCCGGCTGTGCCGCCAGAGTTCACAGGCGGCAGAAAACAGAAAGTGAACGGAAAAGGAGGTCTGCTGTGGACAGTTAGGAGCGAAAAAAGCCTTGATTTATCAGGCTTTACAAGCCCCAAACCGGGGCGGGTGGTATAAAGTATCGCCCGCCCCGGAAAACGGGCTTCTAACCGTCCACAAAACGCACTATGACAAATACCATCTATATCCATCAGCTGGAAAAGGCGTTCAGCTTCACCCGGCTCCCGAATTTTCTCTTTGAAGCCCCCACATTCAAGCCCCTGTCTAACGAGGCAAAGGTTCTGTACGCCTTTATCCTGCGCCGGACAGAGTTATCCCGCAAGAATGGGTGGGCGGATGACTGCGGACGGATTTTCCTGTATTACCCTATCTGTGAGGTGGTTGACCTGCTCCACTGTGGGCGGCAGAAAGCGGTGAACACCCTGCGGGAACTGCAATACGCCGGACTGGTGGAAATCCAGAAGCAGGGCTGTGGAAAACCCAACCGCATTTTTCCAAAATCCTATGAAGCGGTTCCAAACACCGACTTCAAGAAATCCCGTTCTGGTACGCCGGAGGACTGAAAACCGTACCCATGAAGTACGGAAACCGCCCCCTTGAAGTACGAAAACCGGACGGTATATAGAAATACAAAGATTAAAATGATTTATTTATATCCATTCCATTCCTATCGTATCAGAGATAATTCTGGCGGGATTTTCCCTGTGGAAACCCCCGGATAGGAAAGGAATGGGGAAAGGAGCAGAATGGCACAACACGCAATTTTACGGTTTGAGAAACACAAGGGCAACCCGGCAAGGCCGCTGGAAGCCCATCACGAAAGACAGAAAGAACAATACGCCAGCAACCCCGACATTGACACAAGCCGGAGCAAATACAATTTCCATATCGTCAAGCCGGAGGGACGCTATTACCACTTCATTCAGAGCCGTATCGAGCAGGCAGGATGCCGGACGAGGAAAGACAGCACACGGTTTGTCGATACGCTGATAACCGCCAGTCCGGAGTTTTTCAAGGGGAAATCTCCAAAGGAGATACAGGCGTTCTTTCAGCGGGCGGCGGAGTTCCTCACCCACCGGGTAGGACGGGAAAATATCGTGTCGGCGGTGGTACACATGGACGAGAAAACGCCCCACCTGCATTTGACCTTTGTTCCGCTGACAAAGGACAACCGCCTGTGTGCAAAGGAGATTATCGGCAACCGGGCAAACCTGACGAAGTGGCAGGACGATTTTCACGCCTATATGGTGGAGAAATATCCGGACTTGGAGCGTGGGGAGAGTGCCAGCAAGACAGGCCGGAAGCATATTCCCACCCGACTTTTCAAACAGGCGGTTTCCCTCTCCAAACAGGCCAGAGCCATTGAAGCCGCCCTTGACGGCATTAACCCACTGAACGCCGGAAAGAAAAAAGAGGAAGCCCTCTCCATGCTGAAAAAGTGGTTCCCGCAGATGGAGAACTTCTCCGGGCAGTTGAAAAAGTACAAGGTCACAATCAATGACCTGTTGGCGGAGAATGAGCAGTTGGAAGCAAGGGCAAAGGCCAGCGAAAAAGGCAAGATGAAAGATACGATGGAACGGGCAAAGCTGAAAAGCGAACTGGACAATTTACAGCGGCTGGTTGACCGTATCCCGCCGGATATACTGGCGGAACTGAAACGGCAGCAACGGCACACGGTAAAGGAAAGGTGATAGATATAAGCAGAAATTTTCGCCGCCCCTGTGCGGCATTGTACCTTGAAAACTGAATATGGAGGACACTGGATGGCAAAAAGCGAAAGCGATATTTTTACACCCCGGACAGGGCAGGTCATACAAGCAGAGAACGGCACGCAGTATTTTGTATGTGGGAACAACCGTATAAAAATCTCCGAACACTTCGCCGCAGGCGGGAAGCCCCTCGGTGATCTGATTGTAGATGTGGTGCGGCATACCGCAGAAAAAGCCGCTTCAACCTGATAGCCCATCATTGATAACGCGCCCACGCTTATGATATAATTGCCATAGAGCAAAAGTATTGTAAGCGTGGGTTGTTTCTTTAGAAGGAGGATTTTTAACGGTGAAACAACCTTACAATACTACGATTTACAACACGGCGCTTTATATGAGATTGAGCCGGGACGATGAAAACTATGGTGACAGCGTAAGCATTGAAACACAGCGGACAATCCTGCAACAGTACGCAAAGGAACAGGGGCTTCATGTAGTCGGTGAGTATGTGGACGATGGCTGGTCGGGGACGAACTTTGAACGCCCGGATTTTCAGCGCATGATGGACGATGTGGAAGCCGGAAAAGTAAACTGCATTGTCACGAAAGACCTTTCCCGTTTCGGGCGGGAACATGTGATGATGGACTACTATCTGGAATTTCTGTTCCCGGAAAAACGGGTGCGCTATATCGCCGTTGCGGAGAATGAGGACACAGAAAAAGGGCTTTCCGATTTTGTCCCGTTCAAAAACCTGTTCAATGAATGGTTTGCGAAAGATACGAGCCGCAAGGTAAAGGCCGCTTTCAAAGCAAAGTTTGCCACAGGACAGCGTATCGGCGCCTATGCTCCCATCGGGTACAGGAAACACCCGGAAATCAAAAACAAGCTGATAATCGACGAGGAAACCCGCTGGATAGTGGAGAAGATTTTTGACCTTGCCTTTCATGGCAGAGGGGCGGCCAGTATCACAAGCATACTGATTGCGGAAAAGGTTCCCACTCCGGGATTTATCAACTTTCAGCGTGACGGGACTTTCGCAAACATCTATGCGGGTGCGCCGGAGGAAAAAAGCTACGCATGGACGATAGCCCAGGTCAAGAGCATTATGAAAGATGAAACCTATATCGGCCATACCATCCACTACCGGGAAACGAACATTTCCTTTAAGAACAAACGGAGGGTACGCAAGCCCCAAAGTGAATGGGTGCGGGTGGAGAACACGCAGGAGCCGATTATCAGCGAACAGGTTTTCCGGCAGGTACAGGAGCAGATAGCAAACCGCCGTAGGAAGTGCAAGGATGGTACAACGCAGATTTTTTCCGGATTGGTAAAATGTGCGGATTGCGGGTGGTCGTTGTCCTATGGGGAAAACAGGCAGAACAGCAAGCCTTACGGCCATTATCATTGTAGCAAGTACGGACAGGGCACACGCCAATGCTCCATGCACTATATCCGCTATGATGTGCTTTACGCCTATGTCCTCTCCCGTCTGCAATACTGGTCGGGGCTGGTACAGCATGATGAAGAACGGCTTTTGAAGCGGCTGTTAAATGCCACTGATAAGGGACAGGCCGCCGCAAGAAAGAAGCAGACCGCAGAACTGAAAAAGGCAGAGAAGCGGAAAGCCGAAGTCGATACCCTGTTTGCCCGGATGTATGAGGACTGGGCGGCGGGGCGTATCACGGAATACAACTTCTCTATGCTGTCCGGGAAGTACCAAAGCGAACAGGCTGAACTGGACGAAAAGATTGAACAGCTTCAATCCGCTATCGCCACTGAAAGCCAGAACGCCGCAGACGCAGAAAAATGGATTGCCTTGATGAAAGAGTGCGTCAATCCAACGGAACTGACCGCCGAACTTTTGAATACGCTGATTGAAAAAATCGTTGTCCATGAAGCGGTCAAAGGTGAGGACGGAAGCCGGGAACAGGAGGTAGAAATCTTCTACCGCTTTATCGGCAAAATTGATTGAATGATACCAATATCTTTAACTATGTGATACCGGAAGAGCATTTCCAGATGTAAACATCCTGGAGGATTTGTGCAGGGAATTGGAAATCAGTATCAGCGAGCTTCTGGCAGGAAAGCGGATTGAGCCGGAGTATTGCCAGAAGGAAGCCGAGAAGATGCTGGTGGATTCTGTCGGTGAGGCACAGCTTTATAAGTTTCAGACCGTACTTTATGCCATGGGAGCGGTGGAGATTATTCTGTTTTATATCCCGTTTTTAAGAAGGGACACTTTCCTGCCGAGTGCTGATCTGGTGAATCTCTTATGCTGGACGGCTCTTATAGTTATATTGGGCTGTGGGATTTATCTGGATAGGAGAATCCCCGGACTGGCGTTCCGAACCACGAACAGATTTCTGGAAGGTGCAGTGGGGGCGGTTTATTTTATATTGTTTCTGGCCCTCAATTTTTGTGTTGCAGGAGGACAGGAAACGATAAGCAACACAGCCTCTGGAGAAAAATTGATGGTCGGAATGACTGCGGCGGCAGGGCTGGCTTTTGTGGTCGCTGCCAGAGTTATTCAGGCAGGTGTAAAAAGGAAAAGAAGGGGGAAAAAGGATGGAGTATCGAGTGGATGATCAGGAACTGGAGACGTCAGTTTTCCTTTCCTTTGTTAATAAAATCTGGCCGGGGAATTATGATGTGGATAAGACGCGCGCGGCATTGGCTAAAACTCTAAATATAACCGCATATGATGGTCAGGTGTTGGTGGGCTGCCTGCGTATCCTTACAGATGGTTATTATTTTGGAACGATTACAGAAAATGACGAGGCAGAAAAATGAACGCTTCTTTCCTGTTGTGCCCTTTCTTAATAATTCGATTTGTGCTATTATCTGTTTTAAATGGAAAAGCAATCCGGCGCGCCGCCTATTTTGCGCCGCTGCAGGGCGGTGAAAGGATTGCATACTGTATTTATCAGATATCTAATATTGCTGTCTTTTTATCTTTGTTTTTCCTGACTGTAAAAATTGATTTTACATGGTTCTTTTATCTGGGACTTGGATGTTACCTTGTCGGGCTGTGCCTGTGTACGGCAGCCGTCATAAATTTTTCTATGCCGGATGAAAACGGGTTGAATACAAATGGGATCTACAGATTTTCCCGTAATCCCATGTATGTGGCTTATTTTGTGTGTTTTACAGGAATGGCGTGAATGACTCGGTCTTGGCTATTATTGGAGATGACGCTGATTTTCCAGATCTCCGGACACTGGATCATTCTTTCAGAGGAGAGATGGTGCGCGGAAAAATTCGGAGACGCTTATGAGCAGTACAGGAGACGAGTAAGGCGGTATATTTAAGAGGGAGGGATCAGACAGACGAATGAATCCGCATGACATACTGAAGAAATATTTTGGTTACGACAGTTTTCGGCCGGGGCAGGAATCGTTGATAGAGGCAATCCTGTCCGGCCGGGATGTGCTGGGCATCATGCCTACCGGCGCGGGCAAATCGGTCTGCTATCAGGTTCCGGCGCTTCTCCTGCCGGGAATTACGATTGTTGTCTCTCCTTTGATTTCTCTTATGAAAGACCAGGTGCGCGCTTTGAATGAAGCGGGCGTTCATGCAGCGTATATCAACAGTTCTCTGACGGAGGGACAGATCGAGAAGGCGTTTTCTCTGGCGTGTCGGGGACAGTATAAGATCATCTATGTGGCTCCGGAACGGCTGCTTACTTATCTGTTCCAGGATTTCGCGAGGCAGGTTCAGATCAGCATGGTGACGGTAGATGAGGCGCACTGCATATCCCAGTGGGGACAGGACTTTCGGCCCAGCTATCTGAACATCGTGGATATGGTGGCAGGACTTTCGGTGCGTCCGGTGGTCAGCGCCTTCACGGCCACGGCGACGAAGGAAGTTCGGGAAGATATACAGTGTGTGCTGCGGCTTCGGGAGCCGAAAGTACTGGTGACAGGATTTGACCGGGCAAACCTGTATTTTGAGGTAAGAAACGGCGGCAGCAAGGATGCCCAGATTCTGGAATACATAAAAGAGCATCAGGGTGAAAGCGGGATCATCTACTGCGCGACCAGAAAGAATGTGGAGGCTGTGTATACCGCGCTGCGGATGGCGGATATTCCGGTGACCAGATATCATGCGGGCCTGTCCGCAGAGGAAAGGAAACAGAACCAGGACCAGTTTATCTTCGACGAGCGGCCGGTCATGGTGGCTACCAATGCGTTCGGTATGGGGATCGATAAGTCCAATGTGCGCTATGTGGTGCATTACAATATGCCTCAGAGCATGGAGAATTATTATCAGGAAGCAGGCCGTGCGGGAAGGGATGGCGAACGGGCGGAGTGCGTGCTCCTGTATTCCCCTCAGGACGTGCGGATCAATCAGATGCTTTTGGCAAATAAAGAATTCCGGGAAGAGATGACGGAAGAAGAGACCGGCGCAGTCCGTGAAAGAGACGCGGAGAGACTGAAGCGTATGACCTATTATGGGACAACCAAAGACTGTCTGCGCGGTTATATCCTGAATTATTTTGGGGAGAAGGCGCCCCGGAGGTGTGAAAACTGTTCCAACTGCCTGCATGAATTTGTGGAAGAGGATGTAACGGATATATGCCGGGATATCTTTCAGTGCATCCGGGAAATGAAGTGGAGTTACGGCGCCGGAACTGTGGCGGGAGTGCTTCACGGCAGCAAAGCGGCCAGGATAAAATCCGGGGGGCTGGATCAGATCAGTGTCTATGGCAGACAGAGCAGTGTTACAGAATTCCGGCTGAAAGAGATCATCCGCGAATTGGCAGGAATGGGCCTTCTGGAAGAGAGCGATGACCAATATACGGTGCTGCGTCTGGGAGAGGGCGCAGAAGAAGTCCTGGATGGAAACCGGCAGATCATCATGAAATTTTCCAGGCCAAAAGATAAGAAGATGCCCCTGCCGAAAAAGAGGGCGGGCGTCGCGGGGGATCTGGATTCCGCCAGCTGGCAGCTTTTCGAGCGGCTGCGGACGCTGCGCCTGGCGATCGCCAGGGAGACCGGGGTACCGCCCTATATTGTATTTACGGATAAAACGCTGATCGATATGTGTGTAAAGCGTCCAAAGAATAAAAGTGAGATGCTGGATGTCTCCGGCGTGGGAGAGGCAAAGTACAAACGGTATGGGGAGCGGTTTTTGGAGGAGATCAGGGAGGAATAATTTTCTGCCCTGATCTTTTATCAGGGAAGAATCTCCAGGGAATACAGATAAATATTTCTGGTATTTTGTATGTCAGGAAAATCCCGAAGTCCGCAGACCGTTTTTACTTTGAAACGTACCCAGTCGTTGACAGATGGATCCTGGAAATCTCCCGTATGATAGAGAAGCCAGTGCGTTTCATCTTCTTTGTATTTGGAAACTTGATCCAGCAGTCCCCGCAGTTTGAAACAGCGGTATTGGGGATTGATTTTTCTTCGTACTTCCGCAATCTGCGCGGTATAGTAACCGTCCGCGTCCGGCGTCAGGATCTGCGGATTGGGAAGCGTCAGATAAGGGATCGCCGCCGGCGAAGCGATGAAGGATGTCCCGTTATTGTTCTGCTTTACAAACCAGGCAAGCGTACCCCAGGTATCTTCTACGCCGATTCTGAGAAAAGGCGGAAACCACATGAGGCGGATCTCGCCGTCGCCTTCCCAGCCATTCTGACGGAACAGCTCTTCAACCTGATGGATCAATGCGGGGCACCCGCCATATGCGCTCAGAAAATCTATGGCAGAAGGAAGAAAACTTAAAATATCGATATGTTCATAAGTATACACATAATAGGACTGGAGACGGGAAGGATCTTCAAGAAGATCATGAACATAGTAAAAAAGAAGGTCATCTTCCTGCTCATGAGATGTAACATCAGGTTCATGCTTTTTCTCAGGTTTCTGAGGTTCTTCTTCAACTTCAATATGAATATCAATCAGGTCGGAAAGATCTATGAAAGAGGAAGAAGAGGGACGTCCCTGCTCAAAATCTGAAACGGGAGGTTCCGGATGCTTTTCCTGATATTCCAGAAGCCTTCTGTATGCGATTTCGGCAAGATTTTTCCAGGTCCGTTCCCGTTCTGCATCGTTCATCTCCGCAACGGTATACTCCGGATCGTTGACTGCCTGAAAACGTGACAGTTCCGTTACATGAGAAAAACTGCAGGGTTTTACGATGACCGGCAGAATATATACGCCTTCTTTCTCCCATGCATCCAGCAGAGGAGGAAGCTCGTTGGAGCGGATGAAATCAGAGTCCAGAAAATCTGCGGATACCAGAAGGATGGCCACAGCGGTTTTTTCCAGATTGTTTTCAATCTCATTTCTCCACTGGTCTCCGGTACGAAGCTGCGTATCCGACCAGTATTTTACACTTCCGGAACGTTCAAAAATAGACAGATGCGTCCTGAGACGAAGCTGATAATCGCTGTCTGCATGGCTGTAACTGATAAAGATCTGATCTCTCATAAATTTTCTCCCCACAACGATGCCGAGAGGCATCCTTTTTTGATTCCGTTTTCCGGCCCTATGGCTGATTCCGCACTGCTTAGTGCCTGTGCGAACATTATAACATGCTTTCCCATTTTTTGACAGAAAGCGAAAGAAAGTATTGCGGATAATTGATCATATTCTTTTCATTTGATATGATAAAACATGACATACAGTTGTCGTGTTTAAGCATGTATAATGGAGAGGTAGAAGGAGCAGGCATGAAGATAGACAGACAGATCGGTATCCTGGCGGTTTTGCTGCAAAAAGATATCGTCACCGCGCCTTATCTGGCGAGGCAGTTTGAGGTATCCCGACGGACGATTAACAGGGATATAGAAGATTTGTGCAGAGCAGGGATTCCCATTGTTACAAAACAGGGTATAAACGGCGGAATCTCGATTATGGAAAACTACAAGTTTGACCGGACCTTACTGAACAGCTCTGAGATGCAGGATATTCTGGCGGGGCTCCGGAGTCTGGACAGTGTCAGCGGGACAAACCGGTACGGAAAACTGATGGAAAAACTGTCGGCAGGATCTTCGGATTTCATAGCGGGTGATCCGTCTGTGCTGATAGATCTGTCCTCCTGGTACAAGGAATCTTTAGCGCCGAAGATTGAACAGATCCGGACGGCGATAGAGCGAACAAGAGAACTGGAATTTGCGTATTATTCGCCGAGAGGGGAGACGAAGCGTCTCATAGAACCGTATTACCTGATCTTCCGATGGTCCAGCTGGTATGTGTGGGGATGGTGCAGAGTACGGGAAGATTTCCGGCTGTTTAAGCTGAACCGCATGGAAGAGATAAAGGTGACGGACCGGGAATTTACGAGAAGACAGGTGCCGCTTCCGGATCTGAGAAATGAGACCATTTTTCCGGGCGGCATTATGGTGAAAATCCTGTTTGAGCCGGAATGCAAATGGAAACTGATCGAGGAATTTGGAGCCGGGAGTTTTCGGGAACTGGATGACGGCAGGCTTCTGTTCCAGGCAGATTATACAAATAAAGAAAACTTGACCGCATGGCTGCTGACGTTCGGCGACCGGGCAGAACTGCTGGAGCCAAAGGAGATCCGGAAAGAATTTGGCGAAATTTTGAGAAGGATAGAAAGCAGATACCGTCAGAAGGGAAGGGGGAGAACAGTAGATGGCGTTTGATTATAAGAAGGAATATAAAGAATTTTATATGCCGAAAAACAAGCCGGAAATCGTGGAAGTACCGCCTGTGAATTACATCGCAGTGCGGGGGAAGGGCGACCCGAACGAAGAGGGCAGCGAGTATAAAGCATCCATAGGACTGCTGTATGCCATCGCATTTACGATCAAGATGAGTAAAAAGGGAAGTCATCCGATCGAAGGATACTTTGACTATGTGGTTCCTCCCCTGGAAGGTTTCTGGTGGCAGGAGCATGGAGCAGAGATCGATTACTCTCAGAAAGAAGGATTTCGTTTTATCTCTGTGATCCGGCTGCCGGATTTTGTGACGGAGAAGGATTTTGCATGGGCGCTGGAAGAGGCAGCCCGGAAAAAGGGAGAGGACTTTTCAAAAGTGGAGTTTCTGACCTATAACGAGGGTCTGTGCGTCCAGTGTATGCATATCGGCCCCTACGACCAGGAGCCGGAGACGATCGGCAGGATGCATGACTTTCTGAAAGAGCAGGGATATGAACTGGATATCACAGAGGAACGGCTCCATCATGAGATTTATTTAAGCGATGTAAGAAGAGTGGCTCCGGAGAAATGGAAGACGGTGATCCGGCATCCGGTGAAACCGGCAGAGGGGAGAGGCTGAACTATGTGTGCGGACTTTATAAATTTGACGGCGGGAAATCTGGCGGAAGAACATCTATGCTGCATTATCCGCAGCAGGAAGGCGCATCCGGGAGTGGAGACAAAACGCAGATGGCTTGCGGAGCGTTTGAAAGAAGGACACGTCTTCCGGAAGCTGGACGCAAAAGCCACTGTTTTTGTGGAGCATGCGCCGCTGGAAGCGGCCTGGGTTCCCATCGTGGGTGATAATTATATCTATATTTATTCCCGCGGGCAACGAGCCAAGCGGACATGCTCGCATGTCCATTTGGCGACTGCCGCGAGGGTCAAATACCCTGATGCTTGCATCGGGGTTTTTGACTGCCGGTGGGTGCTGGGAGATTATAAAGGAAAAGGCTATGGAAAGGCATTAATGGAATACTGCCTGAATGATGCCGAAAAGATGGGCAGATCCGGAGTGTGTATGCTGGGAGCAACAAAACAGAAAGCCTGGCTGTCGGATCAGTCGTTTGCGAAAAAATTCGGTTTTGAGACTGTTGACCGGACGGAAAATGGTTATGAACTGCTGGCGCGTTCCTTTGACGGGACCGTTCCTGCTTTTTCTCCGAACGCCAAAAAGATGAAAATAGAACAGGAGGAACTGACCATCTACTATGATCAGCAATGTCCGTATACTTATCAAAGCATCGAGTCTGTGAAACAGTATTGTGCATCAAACCATGTTCCGGTGTCGTTTTTCCTGGTGGATACACTTCAAAAGGCAAAAGAACTGCCTTGTGTATTCAACAACTGGGCGGTGTTTTATAAGGGTAGATTCGAGACGGTCAATCTTCTGGATGCAGCCGCATTGAAGAGAATATTAAAAAAATAGATCTGAAAAGGAAGAGATATATGAAATTTAAAAATCCTCTACTGGTTGTCAAAGACATGGACGCAAGCGTGGAGTTCTATAAGAACGTGCTCGGACTTCATAAGATCATGGATCTTGGAGCAAATGTTACGCTCACAGGGGGAGTCTGTCTGCAGACATTGGATACCTGGAAAGAATTTATCGGAACAGAAGAAATTATTTTCGGCGCCAGAGATACAGAACTCTATTTTGAAGAAGATGATTTCGATAAATTTTTAGAAAAACTGGAGTCATTGGACCTGGATTATGTCCATTCTGTCCGCGAACACAGCTGGGGACAGCGGGTCCTGCGCTTTTATGATCCGGACCGGCATGTGATTGAAGTAGGCGAGAACATGAAATCCGTCTGCAGGAAATTTCTGGATGGCGGCATGACCCCTGAGCAGGCGGCAGAACGCATGGGGGTGCCATTGAAATTTGTGAAGGGATGTATGCGCAAAAAAACTGGCAGGCCACTCATTGGATGTCAGCCGTATGGCGCCGGAGCAGCTAAATGCAGAGCTGGAGAAAGGATATGCGGATATCCAGGCGGAGCGTACCCGTCCGGCTTCAGAAGTGTTTGCCGATATCCGCAAGGAATTTAAATCATTAGCTTAAATCCCTGTAATTTGTCATAAAACAGAAAATAGCTATCGGTTAAAATCATGCATTAGGCATCCTGCCCGGATTTTCGACATTTTTTCATCCTGCAGAAAACGTAAACGGAACTTACCACATCCAGCACAAAGAAGAAGTGCAGGATGATATTTGCGATCATACATTTTCTGGAGACGACTCCGGAGGCTCCCGCGCGGACCAGAGCGCTCACTCCATAGGCGGAGGTGACTGCCATCAGGAGATAATTGGAAGCCGCCAATATCAGAACCAGTATTGGAGATGCAAAGATAAAAGCGGGTACGACCATGACAAGCAGAAGGAGCACACCGATCAGGGCGGTAATCAGGTAAAATGGGATATGGCACAGCTTAACGACCATATTCCAGAATGCCAACTGATAGAAGGCTCCTTCTTCGTGAAAACGGCAGACATAGATGATGTTCATAATATATATGACAGGTGTGGCCAGAATGCAGGCAATCCAGAGAAAAGGTGTGTGCTGCCCGGTGGGGATCAGGACGGTAAGGAAAGACAGATACGGCCATACAGCCAAAAGGATCGGATACTGTTTTTTCATTTTGAAATTCTCCTAAATATGGAAACATAAGAATGTTTCGGCCTGTGTACAATGGCAGCCGAAAAAAGATACGCCCTCCCGATAACGGAGGGTTTTTCTCTGTCTTCCTATATTAACATATCTGCCAGAGACAGGAAAGAAATCATCTGTAATTTTGCTGTCAAAATTCGTAGTATATAGTTAGAGAGGGGGCGGAATGAATGGAAGACCGGAAGATCGTGGAATTATTTTGGAATCGGTCAGAATACGCGATTGCAGAGCTGGCTGGAAAATACGGGGGTTTATGCCGGTCGTTGGCGAATAGAATCCTCCGGGACAGCCGGGATGTGGAGGAATGTGTAAATGACGCGTATCTGGCGGTCTGGCAGCGTATCCCGCCGGAGAGGCCTTCTCCGTTATCGGCTTACATATGCGGGATCACAAAGAATCTGGCGCTGAAAAAATATCATACGCTTGCCGCGCAGAAACGGAACTCCCGGTATGATATGGTGCTGGAAGAAATAAGCGAATGTCTGGTCTCGGAACATACGGTGGAGGACGAGGTGATGGCGGGGGAGATCTCTGCCTATGTCAATGTGTTCCTGGACAAACTCAAACGGAAAGACCGGGTGATTTTTATACAGCGTTATTGGTTCTGCCGGGAAATTCCGGAGATTGCAGAGAGTCTGGGAGTAACCCGCAATTATGTGAATGTCCGTTTGTTCCGGGTCAGAGACAGGCTGAAAAAATATCTGAAGGAGGAGGGATTGCTTTGAAAACACAGGAGTATGTGGAACTTGTGCTTTCCGGTATCGACGACAGGTATATAGCGGAAAGCGTGAAATACGTGAGCGATGGAAAGTGTTATCGGAAAATCTGGAAACGGCTGGGGACAGCTGCCGCCTGTCTGTGCGCGGCGTTTATACTGCTGATCTCTTCGCTGTCCATCGCTACAGCGGCGGGTTCTTCCTCTGCTTATGAGGCATTGTATACACTTTTTCCCGGTGCGGCGGAGTTTTTTTCGCCGGTCAATGAGTCCTGCGTGGACAATGGCATTGAGATGTGCGTAAAAGCGATCTATGTGCATGATGATTCTGCCGATATCTATATTTCCATGAAAGACCTGACCGGAGACCGGATCGATGAGACGACAGATCTCTTCGACAGCTATGAGATCCGCCCCTCTTATGATCAGATCGGAGGATGCCAGCGTGTGGGATATGACGCAGGAAATAAGGAGACGACATTCCTCATTTCCGTACGGCAGCCAGGAAACCGTATTGCAGGAAAAAAACTGACCTTTCGCGTTTCTGAATTCCTGAGCGGAAAACAGGAAGTGACCATGGAACTGCCCATGATTGAATTGGAGCATGCTCAGAAGGCGGCGGAAATATTGCTGCCGGAAGACATAGACGCGCGTATCAGAGGATGTTCCTTTGCGGCTTCCGGAGACGTGGATGAGGAGGATATTACGGGGTATCTGGCTCCTGACGCAGGAGTAAAGTTTTCTCCGGTGGATGGAGTGGAAGTGACGGCATATGGTTTTGTCGATGGGAAACTGCATATACAGACACACTATGAGAATATACGGGACTATGACAATCACGGAGAAATTTATCTGGTGAACCCGGACGGAGAGCGTATTTTATGCGCGGTTAAAGTCTCGTTTTGGGATGAGGAAGGTACGGGAAGTTATGACGAATTTATTTTTGATGCGGGAGAAGCGGATGACCTGTCCGGATATTCTGCGGAGGGATATTTCGTGACATGTGACGAACGCTGTGAGGGCAGCTGGAGCGTGACATTTCCCATAGAAAATTCCTATTAGTTAAAAAAATGTCCCGTAATTTAACATCCGTTCAGTACCCGGCCCCACATACATCTGTTACAATAATAAAAAACGAAGGGGGTGCGGAAGATGCAGATGAAAGATGTAATCCGTCAGAAGAGGCGGGAGTATGGACTTACCCAGGAACAGGTGGCGGACCGGCTTGGCGTGACTGCGCCGGCGGTGAATAAATGGGAGAGCGGAGCGACTTATCCGGATGTGTCTCTGCTGGCGCCGCTGGCACGGCTTTTGAGAACGGATCTGAATACACTTCTGTGTTTCCGGGAAGAGCTTACAAAAGAGGATGTCGCCGGGTATATATATGAGGTGACGAAGCTTGCCTGGACGGAAGGAGCGGGATCGGCCGGGGAGAGGATCAGAGAAATCGTGAAAGAATATCCTTCCAACGGAGAACTGCTGTATCAGATGGGCACTATGCTGAGAGGAATCTCCATCATAACAGCGAATACGGCGGAGGAGATCCGGGAGAACTCCGCATATGCGGCGGAGCTGTACAGGCAGGCTGCGGAGTGTGACGATGTGAGGGCTGCCGATTATGCCAGATATGCACTTGCCTCCATGTATATTCAGGAGGGGGAATATGAGAAGGCGCAGAACCTGATCGACTGCCTGCCGGAAGAGAATGCCATGGACAAGCGTCAGCTGCAGATTTCCATATTGATGAAACAGAAGGAATACAAAGAAGCGGCAAGGCTCCTGGAACAGAGCATAAGCGCTTCCCTTCAGAAGGCAAATCTTCAGCTGAATCTGCTTGCCGATGCGGCAGTAAAAGAGGGAGATACGGACCGTGCCTGGAAGCTGGCTGAGTACAGCGGTAAGGTTATGGAAATCTATGGATGGGAGTATTTTACGCATATGACCGCCTTTACAGTCGCTGCGGGAGAAAAAGATGCGGACCGCAGTATAGAGCTCCTGAAGAAAATGCTGGAATCGCTGGAGGACGCGGAAGATATCCGAAAATCCATTTTATTTGTCCACGCTGAGATGAAAGACGGAGATACGTCTGCATGGAAACAAATGGGGAAAAACCTTCTTATGTCTATGGAAAGAGAAGAAGAATTCGCATTTCTGCGGGACAGAGACGATTTCAGAGAACTGGTAAGAAAATATTCTTAGAATTTCCCAGAACAATACATAATAGAAACTCTGAAACAGTGGAATCCTTCTTATATGGATATGCCGGTGAACCTGGAAGAGATTGTCAGAGCTTCGGTACAGACGGCTTCGAACTTCAGAAATTGTTCACTGGACAAGGCAGATATCTTTTGATAGAATATGGGGAACCTGACGGAAATATCCGCGGGGAAAGGAGAAAATATCATGAGATTGAAGAAGATCATGTGGATTCTGGGGTTGACCGCTGCACTGACATTTGTTGGGGGATGTTCGGGAAATACGGCCGAAGGGGATCAGCAGACACAGGAATCGGAAGAAGGACAGGAAGTGACGGACACGGTTCCGGATGAAGGAGCAGAGGCAGAGCCGGAAGCGGGGGCAGACACGTCCCCGGATGAAAGCGCCGGTCAGGAAGGGACGGTGAGCGAGGCTCCGGTCCGGATCTACGGTACGATCCAGGAAGTAGGAGAGGACACCATCACGGTGGACAACCAGTCGGGAAATTCTTATGAAGGAGAGATAATTCTGACGATTGATCCGGAGAGTACACTGATTGTTGACGGACAGACCGGCCTGCCCCTCACGCTTGCAGATATTGAAGGCGGCAGTTTTGAAGCATATCTGGGTTCGATAATGACCATGTCGATTCCGCCGCAGACCGTGCCGTATGTGGTGATTGCCAATGTCCCGGAGGACAGTGGGGCTCCATTGTATGTGGTAGCGGCAGCGGATGCAATGCTGGAAGATGGCGTATATACTCTGGAAGGAACGGATGGGAGTACCTGGGAGATCCCGGAGGATGTGGATATCCAGCCTTTCCGTACAAAAAATATTGTGACGGTGGGAGACATTACGGAAGGCAGAGGCTGCCTGATCTGGCAGGATGATCAGGGAAGCGTGACAAAAGTCGTATTGTTTGAAAACTGAAAGACCAGAGCGCAGGAAAGAACGGAAGGTCCCGGGGATACAGAAGCATGTACCCCGGGACCGCTTTTTCTTTGCATTGGGACGGGAGACTGGGCTGGCGCTGATACTGGCGGTGGCGTCTGCGTTCCTGCCGTTTGGGTGACGCTTGATTTCTGTGCAGGATAGGAATATGATAAGAATATGTCAGACGAAAGGAGAATGAAAATGAAGGTATTGATGCTGAATGGAAGCGCCCATCAGAAGGGCAATACATATCTTTCTCTTTTGGAAGTGGGAAAGACACTGGAGAAGGAAGGGATTGAGTACGAGATCTTCCAGATCGGAGGAGCGCCCGTCCGCGACTGCATCGGCTGCGGGAAATGTTCGGAAAAAGGATGCGTTTTTGATGATGACAAGGTCAATGAATTTGTAGCGAAAGCGAAAGAAGCGGATGGTTTCGTATTCGGTACACCGGTGTACTATGCGCATCCCAGCGGAAGAATCCTTTCCTTCCTGGACCGTGCATTTTACAGCAGCGGGCAGGCATTTGCATTTAAACCCGGAGCCGCGGTGGCGGTGGCCCGGAGAGGAGGAACGAGCGCATCCTTTGATGTGCTGAATAAATATTTTGGCATCAGCCGAATGCCTGTAGTGGGCTCCACTTACTGGAACCAGGTGCATGGGTGCGTGCCGGGGGAGGCTTCACTTGACACGGAAGGTCTTCAGACCATGCGCAATCTGGCCCACAACATGGCCTGGATGCTGAAATGTTTCGAGGCCGGAAAAGCAGCCGGCATCCCGCTTCCCGAGACTGAGCGGGGCGAGAGAATGAATTTTATCCGATAGGCGGAGAGCCTTCGGACGGAGCTTTCCGGTTTTGCCGGAGAGCTCCGTTTTTTCTGTATTCGGATGGAGTCATTCCGTATTCCTGCCGGAATTTCCGGCAGAAATATCCCACGTTATCCATGCCGGATTCCATTGCGATCGAGGAAACCGATGCGGTAGTGGAGAGCAGCTGTCCGGCGGCGCGGTTCAGCCGGTACTGAATCAGATAGGCCACAGGCGTCGTCCCGATTCCCGCATGGAAACAGTGCAGCGCTTCGCTTTTGCTGACAGATGCCGCGTTCGCGATCTCTTCCAGGGTGATCTTTGCGGCAAAGTGATCATGAATAAACTGCATCATGAGCTGCAGACGTGCCTGCTGCAGAGTGTTTCCGCGCGGTTCTTTCGGTGTCGGATTTATGCCCGCATTCTGAAAAAGGATGCGCCATAGCTGAAGAACATGCTGAAAAATTGTATATTCCTGCATCTCCGTCTGCTCCAGGGCCGCGTAAGTCTGATAGAGCATGCTCAATAGTTCCCGGTGCCAGGGCTCGGCCTGGCGGAGGACCAGATATTCGCAGGAGGATGCAGTTACGGGTTCCACATATTTTTCATAGATGAGACTGCCTCTGGGGGCGAGGAAATCCGGCGCGAATAAAATGTTCGGCATTTTCCCGTTTTCGTTGGATTCAAAACGGTGTATGACTCCGCTGTTGATGAAAATCCCTTCCCCGGGCCGGAGGGTGATCCGCTGCTGGCCGATCAGACAGTCGGCGCAGCCGGAAGATACGGACGCGAATTCCACCTCGTTGTGCCAGTGCCAGTCTTCCCAGTGATTTTCATAGAGGCTGAAATCGTCCAGATAATACTGAAAGGGGAACCGGCTGTCTCCATGTGTCTTTAATTCTCTGAGTGTTTCGTCCGTTTCAAGTCTTTTAAGCTCCATGATTGTATTCCCTTTCGTTCGACTGCCGATTTTGTGATATTATATAATAAATCTGTGATAAAATACAGCGATTTCTCCGATAAAACGTGATAAAATGCAAAAGTCATGTAAGGAGGAGAAAGATGAAGAATCCATATCAGAAAACAATTTATGCCTGTTTTACAGGCTATATCGTACAGGCGATTGTCAATAATTTCGCTCCGCTGCTGTTTGTCATGTTTCATGAGAACTATGGAATCCCGATGGAGAAGATTACGCTGCTGATCACATTTAATTTTGGACTTCAGCTCCTGGTGGATCTGTTGTCGGTGGGATTTGTGGACCGGATCGGATATCGGGCGTCCATGGTGCTGGCACATGTGCTGGCTGCGGCGGGACTGCTGTCGATGACGGTTCTTCCCGGCATATTCGGGGATCCTTTCACGGGACTTCTGGTATCTGTGATCATCTATGCCGTGGGAGGAGGACTTCTGGAAGTTCTGGTAAGCCCCGTGATGGAATCCTGTCCGTCGGACAATAAAGAGAAAGCGATGAGTCTTCTTCATTCGTTTTACTGTTGGGGGCACGTGGGCGTCGTACTGATTTCCACCGTATTTTTCCGCGCTGTGGGGATCGGATACTGGCCGGTTCTGGCCGGCATATGGGCGCTGATTCCGCTGATAAATGCGGCAGTCTTTACAAAAGTGCCGATCGCGCCTCTGATGGAGGAGGGAGAAAAAGGCATTCCCTTAAGACAGCTGGTTTCCATGAAAATGTTCTGGGGCCTGCTGATCATGATGGTCTGCGCAGGTGCCAGTGAACAGGCAGTCAGCCAGTGGGCATCTTCTCTGGCAGAGAGCAGCCTCGGACTCAGTAAAACTGCCGGTGATCTGGCGGGGCCGATGATGTTCGCGGTTATGATGGGACTCGGAAGGGCATTTTACGGAAAGAAAGGCGATCAGATCAACCTGGAACATTTCATGAAATGGAGCGGGATGCTTTGCATTATCTCATATTTATTGATTGCTTTCAGCCCGATAGCGTCTCTGGGACTGGCGGGATGCGCGCTCTGCGGCCTGTCGGTAGGCATCATGTGGCCCGGGACATTCAGTATCGCATCCGCCGCTATGAAACGCGGCGGCACAGCCCTGTTTGCCCTGCTGGCGCTGGGAGGAGATGTGGGATGTTCCCTTGGGCCTACAGTGGCAGGCCAGGTGTCCGGATGGCTGGGCGACGATCTGCGGGCAGGTATCCTGGCGGCGATCATTTTCCCGGTGATGCTTCTGGCGGCTTTGACGGTAAAGGGAAGCGTAGACAAAGCAAGAGCTCACAGAGTCGTTACAGACGAGGCGGCCTTCTAGGGTCCGCAGTGAGATGAGTCAAAAACTCCGATGCAAGCATGTCCGCTTGGCTCAGTGCTCATTGGAATAAAAGGAGGGCTTGCCGGGATCCGGCAGCCCTCCTTCTCAGAACCGGAACAGATTCAATCCGATCTCTTCGTCGTAATATCTGTCCACAGTGCCGTCAATGACTGTGATTACCATCTCGCAGGTGGCGCTGACAAACGCCTGATTCAGATGCCCTCCGAAAACTTCTCCTTTTTCGTTCCCTGCACTCATATGCAGATGGCAGTAGAATTCTCCGTTCATGGTGTTAATAGTCCCGGAAAGGGAGACGATCTCATAACTGCCTTCAAATTCATTAGCCAGATATGTTTTCTCATTTGTCTTAAATACACCTACAGTGAATCTGTTAATAGCGCCCAGTGCCTGAACGGACGCCAGCCGGATTTTTTCTTTCAGGGCGATTTCCTTGACCTGCTCCAGGATTTCTTCACCCCTGTCGATCCTTGCGATAATTGTATTTTCAAATCTTTTATATTCCATGTGCAATACCTCCGGTTTTTTATTATACGGAATAAAATTGAAAATTACAAGCTATTCCATGGAATAAATAAAAAATGCACAAAAACACAGACAAAAAAACTGAATATTTGGCAATCTTATTTTTGATATAAGTGTTATAGTGTGAATGTAACAAAAAGAACCATATTTAGTTTTTGGAGGAAAAGATAAATGACTACTTTAAAGGCTGAAAAAAGAAGCAAAGACGTTAAAGCAAAGAGATTAAGAAGAGAAGGTTATGTGACCGGCAATATTTTCGGCAGAGAGATGAAAGAATCTGTCATGGTTAAGATGAACAAGAAAGAACTGGAGCGGGCGTTGAAGACCAGCGGAAAAGGAAGTAAAATCCTTCTGGAAGTGGAAGGGAAATCCTACAATGTACTGATCAAAGAGATTGATTATGATTCGCTGAAGAAACAGATCAATGAGATTGATTTTCAGGAACTGGTAAGCGGGGAAAAAGTCCATTCTACGGCGAAAGTGATTCCGCTGAATCACGAAAATGTTGTGGACGGAGCGTTCCAGCTGCTTTTGGAAGAGATCGCATATAAAGCATATCCGGATGCGCTGGTGGAAAAAGTGGAATTCGATGCCGGCAGCATGCATGCGGGTGATTCTATAAAAGTAAAGGATCTGGATATCGCGAAGGACCAAGAGGTAGAGTTGATTACAGATCCGGAAGCAACAGTGGCTGTCGTTTCAGAACTGAAGAACGCGGCGGCAGAAGAACAGGAAGAAGGAACCGAACAGTAAATATACCGGATAAGGGTGACAGGGAACAAGGTCGCAGAGACGCTGTTCCCTGTCTTTTGCTTTTCGGGGATCAGATGCTATTTTTCTGTTCTGGATTCTATCGCAAGTCTCCGGTAGCGGTTTGCGCAGGCCAGGATCTCCTGGCGTCTGGGCCGTGCCAGGGAGGAGCGCACATCTCCGCGTTCAAAGAGAGCTTCCAGCCCTTTGCTGTCCAGAAGCGCTTCCACCTGATCAGCAGCCCGGGTCAGGTCTTTTTTTCCGTCAAAAACCTGGAGTTCCATGTATTTCAGCAGATAGGCAAGAGCCATAGTCTGTTCGCTGTCGCGGAGCTGCTCCAGGTACCGCAGTTCTACAGCTTCATGTCCCAGAAAAAGTTCACTGGTGCCCATCGCCTTTAACTTCAGGCGGTCATCCTTCCGGAGCGCCGGATCAGGCCGCGGGCAGCGCTGACAAGTATATGGCGGGAACTTTTCCTGCTCGGAAGAAAAAACAGGAAAGGCGGCAGCGGCTTTTTTGGCTTTTTCTGTGATGTCCAGAGGGGTATATTCTTTCATCTGCACAATGGTGTCCGCTACATGGAAATAAGAACCGGAACTGCCGGCTACAATAATGGAGGAGATTCCAAAATCCTCATAAAGACTTCGCACCCGTTCGATAAAAGGGATAATGGGCTCTTCTTCCGGAGAGACTACCTGCTGCATCAGTTTGTCGCGGATCATGAAATTAGTGGCAGAGGTATCTTCGTCGATCAGCAGCAGAGTACTGCCGCTTTCCATACTTTCCATCAGATTGGCCGCCTGGGAGGTGCTGCCGCTGGCGTCTTCCGTGGAAAAACAGCGGGTATCCCTGCGGTTGGGCAGATGACGGATGAACGGGGAGATATCTACGCCGGTGATACTGCGGCCGTCCTCGGACCGGAGTTTCCACGCGCTCTGATCCGCGATGACCAGTTCCCGGCCATCGCCGCCGATATGATTATACACTGCGCTCTGCAGCGCCTGCAGTACGGTGGATTTTCCATGATATCCGCCGCCCACGAACAAGGTGATACCTCTGCGAATCCCCATGCCGGAGACGGCGCCTCTGTGAGGAAGCTGTAAAGTGACTTTCATAGAATCCGGGGATTTGAAAGGCACTGCGTCCTTCATGGGGCGGTCGGAAACGCCGCTTTGTCTGGGAAGGACAGACCCGTCGGCAAGAAATGCGCAAAGTCCCAGCTTGGGCAGCTGACTGCGGATATATTCCTGGTCTTCACAGAGATCGATAGCCGCCTGCACGCGTTTCTGGTCGATTCTGCGGTAATAAAGACTGCCCGTAACGCAGCCGGGAAGAATGTCGAAGAGCATTGTTTCCAGCTCCCCCGCGCAGATGGTACGGCCGCGGGCAGGAAATCCTGCTTCAAAACGCAGGATGATGTTCCCGTCTTTGATCCGGCAGGCAGTGCGTTCCAGTACTTCCTGGCCGCAGTGCGATACGGCTAGAAGACCGCTTTTTCCCGAACCTCTTCCCCTGGTCTCGGCAGATGCCAGACGTGCGGCAAACAGACGGGTCAAATGATCCTGCAGAGTGATTCTTTTGGCATAGGTATCGTATAATGCAGGAGGAAAAGCGGCCCTCTCGGAGGAGATCAGGACGGACAGCCGGGACGGTGAAGCGAACGGGTCTCCCTGTACATGGTCGATGGAAAGGACATAACCGCCAAAGTCATACTGTCCTTTTAAATCCTTGTAGGCGGGATAGCCGCGGTGATCGATGGATCTTAACTTTATCTTCAGGTCTTCGGATGATTTCATAAATACAAGAGCGCTCCTTTTGTTGATTTTCCTTCTATTTTAAGCCGGAAAGACCGGAAGGTCAACAATACCGGGAAAAACTTAAAATTTTCTAAAGGAGTGCTAAGAAGCCTAATTGGGACTTGACGCTTTCTTTAAGAAAGGTTAGATTGTTGTTAGTGGGAGTTTGCCGGAACATGGCGAATGGTGTTGAAATTTGGAGGCGTAGAATGAACATTGAAACTCAGAAACGGTTTCTGATCCGGATTGGATTTTGGGCAGTAGTGATACTGCTTGTGATATTGTGCCTAAAATATGTGCTGCCATTTTTGCTTCCGTTTGTGGTAGCGTTTCTCATAGCCGCTCTTCTGAACAGGCCTATTATGTTCCTGGCGGAAAAGCTGAATGGGAAGCGGGTAGTGCCTGCTATATTGATGACGCTGCTGTTTTATGTGGCAGCGGCGGCGCTGTTCAGCTTTCTGGGTCTTCGGGTGTTTATGTTTGTATGGGAAACCGTACGCGCGCTGCCGCAGCTTTACAGGAATACTCTTGAGCCGGCACTGGAAACTATGTTCAGCAGCCTTGAGGTTTATCTGGATGAACTGGATCCGGCGGTAGTGACTGCGCTGACGGATAATATGAATTCGGCGCTTGGTTCGTTGGGAAGCTTTGTGACGAATGCGTCGGTGCGCATCATTTCCTATATTTCCGGTGTCGCAGCTGCGGTTCCGGGATCTTTCCTGAATGTGATTATCACGATTATTGTCACTTTCTTTCTGGCGATCGACTATCCGAAAGCGACCGGATTTATTCTGCGCCAGCTTCCGGAAAAAGCGGATTTTTACATCGGCGAGGTAAGAGACTATGTGGGAGGAACCTTGCTGAAATGTCTGGCGTCCTACGCATTGATTCTCTGTATCACATTTTTGGAAATTTCCGTGGGCCTGACGGTTCTGCAGGTACCGAATGCGATTCTGATCGCGCTGTGCATTGCGGTCTTTGATATCCTCCCGGTTCTGGGCACCGGAGGCATCATGATCCCCTGGGCAATTATCAGCCTGATCATGAGAAAATGGGTACTGGGATTCGGGCTTCTGGCACTGTACCTGATCATTACGGTGATCCGGAATATCATCGAACCGAAGATCGTGGGGCATCAGGTAGGGCTGCATCCGGTGGTGACGCTGCTCAGTATGCTGGCGGGACTTCAGTTATTTGGGATCATCGGACTGTTTGGGTTCCCGATCACTTTGTCTCTGCTGAAAAATCTCAATGACCGAGGGGTAATTCATATCCTGAAATAATTCTGAAAACAAAAAACCCGTGTGTTTTGTGCGACAATGCAGGAACACACGGGCTTTTTGTGCGTAAATGAGAAAATATTTCGATAAAGAGTGTTGGAATTGACTAACCCCGGATATCTTTGTTAGTCTTTAAATGCAGGTAAAAAATATGTAAACTGCGACTTTACAGAGAGGCTGGTGCATCGTATGAAAAAACACAGATTTTGGGCATGGGCCATGATATTCTGCCTTTTCATGGTCATGTATACAGGCTACAAACATAAGTAGGAGGAGGAATCAAAAGATGTTGAAATGTTTACAGTGTCTGGATTTTAAGAAGATTGGTATTTTTGCGGGAGGCGTACTGTTCGGGACTGCCGGAATCAAGATTCTGGCAAGTCAGGACGCCAAGAAATTTTATGTAAATTGTGTGGCTGCCGGTTTGCGCGCGAAAGAGTGCGTGATGACCACTGCCGCATCCGTTCAGGAGAACGCCGACGATATCCTTGCCGAGGCCCAGGAGATCAATCGTCAGAGAGCGGAAGAAGTCGTGGAGGACGAATCAGAAGAGTAAGATGAAATTTGTGATCAAACATGAGATCCGGGGACGGATACGTGTCCGCCTGTGTCTGGGACAGCTGACCGTCCCCCAGGCGGATCTTTTTTATTACTATTTATGCAGCTGCCCGTGTGTGCGGGAGGCGAAGGTCTATGAGAGAACCGCAGGCGCGGCTGTGGTGTATGAAGGCGACCGGGAAAAAGTTCTGGAATATATCAGCCGGTTTTCGTTGGAAGACGAATCGCTGAAGGCGCTGGTGCCAAAGAACAGCGGCCGGGCATTGAACCAGGAATATAAGGAGAAACTGATCCAGAAAGTGAGCGTCCGCGTTTTAACGAAGTTCTTTCTGCCTTCCTGGGCCAGAGCCATTTATACGACTCTGCAGGCGGTGAAATATATCGCGAAAGGAATCCGGTGCCTGGCGAAGGGCAGACTGGAAGTGGAAGTGCTGGACGCGACGGCCGTGACGGTGTCCATAGCCAGACTGGACTTTAATACGGCAGGATCTATTATGTTTCTGCTGGGGGTCGGAGAACTTCTGGAAGAATGGACGCATAAGAAGTCGGTGGGCGATCTGGCAAGAAGCATGTCTTTGCACATCGAGAAAGTGTGGCTGTATGCGGAAGGTCAGGAAGTCCTGGTTCCGATCGACCAGATCCGGGAAGGAGACCTGGTGTCCGCACGCGTGGGCAGTATGATCCCTCTGGACGGAATCGTCGAAGATGGAGAAGCTATGGTAAACCAGGCTTCCATGACAGGGGAGTCCATTCCGGTCAGGAAGGAAAAAGAGTCTTATGTGTATGCAGGTACCGCAGTGGAAGAAGGCGCTCTGCTGATCCGCGTGAAGAAGGCCGCAGGCTCCACCCGGTTTGAGCGGATCGTAAGCATGATCGAGGAATCAGAAAAGCTGAAATCCTCACTGGAAGGAAAAGCGGAGAACCTTGCGGATGCGCTGGTGCCCTGGAGCCTGGGAGGAACGGCACTTATCTGGCTTCTGACCGGGAATACCACAAAAGCGCTATCGATCCTGATGGTGGATTTTTCGTGCGCTCTGAAGCTGTCTATGCCGCTGGCGGTACTTTCCGCCATGCGTGAGGCCGGAAATTATCAGATCACGGTCAAAGGAGGCATGTTCCTGGAGACCATGGCGGAGGCGGATACGGTTGTATTTGACAAGACCGGCACGCTCACGAAAGCCAGACCTACTGTGGCGAAAATAGTGGCTTTTGAAGGCCGTGATCCGGAGGAGATGCTGCGGATCGCCGCCTGCCTGGAAGAGCATTTTCCTCACTCCATTGCCAACGCGGTGATTCAGGAATCTATGCGGCGCGGCCTGGTGCATGAGGAAATGCACTCCAAGGTGGATTATATCGTGGCGCATGGGATAGCTACTTATATAGGAGATGAAAGAGTCATTATCGGAAGCTATCATTTTGTGTTCGAGGATGAAAAGTGCGCAGTGCCGGAAGGAGAAGAAGGACGGTTCCAGGAGCTGCCGGAAGAATATTCCCATCTGTTTCTGGCGATAGGCGGACGCCTGGCTGCCGTGATCTGCATCGAGGATCCATTGCGTGAGGAAGCGCCGGAGGTGATCGCCGACCTGAAAAAACTGGGAATCTCCAAGATTGTGATGATGACCGGAGATGGGGAACGAACTGCCAGGGCCGTCGCTGCCAGAGTCGGTGTCGATGAGTATTACGCGGAGGTGCTGCCTGAGGATAAAGCCGGATTTGTGGAGGCGGAGAAGAAAAAAGGACGGAAAGTAGTGATGGTGGGAGACGGTATTAACGACTCTCCGGCTTTGTCTGCCGCGGATGTGGGCATTGCCATCAGTGAGGGGGCGGAGATCGCCCGGGAGATCGCGGACATCACTATCTCAGAAGACGCGCTGCACCAGCTGGTTACACTGAAAGCGATCAGCAATGCGCTTCTGAAAAGAGTGCAGTTTAATTACCGGTTTGTGATAGGTTTTAATCTGGGATTGATCCTGCTGGGAGTGGGAGGGATCCTGACTCCGGCCGCCTCCGCGCTGCTGCATAACACCTCTACGCTTGCCATCAGTTTGAGAAGCATGACGAATCTGCTGAAAGATCCGGAAGAGGCTTGCCAGAAGTCCTGAAACCGTGCTATAGTAGAAATGAAATTAGGATACGCTAACTGAAACTGCAACAGGAGGATGAACGGTATGGCAAATGCAATTATTATAGTGGTATTGGTTCTGATCTGTGTATTTGCGGTCAGAAGTTACTGCAGGAAGCTGAAACAGGGCTGCTGCGGGGGAGGCGGAGATCAGGTCAGAAAGACGGGACCGGAGGACCGCGACCTGTCCCATTATCCCTATACGTATCAGATCGGGATTGACGGCATGACCTGCAGGAACTGTGAGGCGCGTATGGAAAACGCCCTGAACCGCCAGAACGGATATTTTGCCGAAGTAAGCCTGAAAAAGAAAAGCGCAGTTCTTCATACCAAACAGCCGGTAACCCGGGATGACATACGGGTTCTGGTGGCAAAAACCGGTTATACATTGACCAGCATGTCGGAGTCCGGAAAAAACGGTTGATATTTCCGCGGGAATGTGATATGATTGCCCCCATAGATATCTGAGAAGGAAGGACAGGTGAAAATCATGGAGAGCGACGCCGACGGCGATCAAGATACACATAATTGCACGGAGACGGCACTGCTTCATGCAGTCATATGAATAGAGAAAGGTATAGTCTGCAGACGTTTAAGACGAACAGGCTATACCTTTTTGTGTATTTTTAAGAAAATTGGCAATGATTAGAAGGAGAGGAATGTATGCAGGCCATAGTACTATTGATTATACTGATATTTTTAAATGCGGTGTTCGCCAGCGCGGAGATCGCCGTATTGTCCATGAGCGAGACGAAGCTGAAAAAGCTGGTGGGTGAAGGGGACAGACGTGCGCTGAAACTGAATAACCTGATCGAGCAGCCGGCCAGATTTCTCGCCACGATTCAGGTGGCGATCACGCTGGCAGGATTTTTACAGAGTGCGTTCGCGGCGGATACTTTCGCTGATCCGCTGGTGACGGTGCTGCTGGAGGCAGGGGTTCCGGTTCCGGCAAATGTGCTCAGATCCGCGGCCATTGTTTTGATCACAATCATATTGTCCTATTTTACACTGGTATTTGGAGAACTGGTGCCGAAGCGCCTGGCTATGAAAAAGACGGAGCAGATGGCGCTGGGGATGGCCGGGCTGCTGTATTTTGTCGCGAAGGTATTTGCGCCTCTGGTATGGCTTCTGACTGTGTCCACAAATCTGGTCCTGCGTCTCATGGGGATCAGCCCTGAGGAAGAAGAGGATCAGGTAACAGAAGAGGAGATCCGCATGCTTTTGATGGAGGGGAGCGAGCAGGGAAATATTCAGTTGGAAGAGACGCAGATGATCCGCAATGTGTTCGAGTTTGATGATATTCCGGTGGACGAGATCTGTACTCACCGCCGGGAGGCAGTGATGCTTTATCTGGAAGATACGCCGGAGGAGTGGGAGGAAGTGATCCGCAATCATCGTTATACTCATTATCCGGTGGTCGGCGAGAGCCAGGACGACATTGTGGGAGTTCTGGATACGAAAGATTATTTCCGGACAGACGACAGAAGCAGAGAAAATATCATGAAACGATGCGTGGAAGAGCCGTATCTGATTCCGGAGAGTATGAAGGCAAATGTGCTCCTGCGGCAAATGAAGGAAAAGAAGGTCTATTTTGCAATTCTGATCGACGAATACGGAGGGATGAGCGGTGTTATTACAGACCACGATCTGATTGAAGCTCTGGTGGGAGATCTGAATGACGCAGAGGAACCGGAACGGCCGGAAGATATCCGCAAGCTGGGTGAAGACTGCTGGAAGATTCAGGGGAGCGCAAGTCTGGATGAAGTGGAAGAGACAGTAGGAGTCAAGCTGCCAACGGATACCTTTGATACTTTCAGCGGGTACATCTGGGGGCTGGCGGGCAGAGTGCCGGACGATGGAGAACGCTTTGTCTGGGAGACAGACGAATTGGAGATCCGCGTCCTGAGTGTGGAAAATCATGTGATTAAAGAAGCAATTGTGCGAAAAAAGTAAATATTTTCGATTACCCCCTTACAAAATGTGGAAGAATTTGTTATGATAAATATATATTAGCAGAGAAAACACATGGGGAAGGTTGAATTGCTGGATAATAGAGAAATACAAAAGAACCGGTCGCTCATTGTAGCCTGTCTGGTTCTTTTTCTGTTTCTGAAGATTCCGGCGAAAAGGGGGATTTCGATGTTTGCAATAGGGGAAGAAAAAACAAGGGTTGTCAGGGGAAAAGTCAGCATGCCGGTGCAGTATAAGCTGCGAAAGAAAAACATTCAGGGGATCTGGGTGGGAAAACATCTGCTTTATATCTCAGATGAAACACCGCCTTTGAGGTCAAAAGGCAGCGGGACGATTTTTGATGTTCATATAGACACAAATAATTGCCTTCATGTGCCGGAACGCTATGAGGGATTCAAAACGACGATCAGAGGTTGTATCAGTACTATAGAACTTGTATTTGAGGAGGCAAAAAATGAGGTTTGAAAAAGGCGAATACATCATGTACGGACACAACGGTATCTGCCGGGTGGAAGATATTATACACCCGGATATCCCCGGCGCGGATAAAGGGAGGCTGTATTATGTGCTGGTGCCTCTGGCGGTAAAAGGAAACCGTATTTATTTCCCGATTGATAAGGAGAACGTCAATGCCCGGCGTTTGATATCCGAGAGTGAAGCGTGGAATTTCCTGGATGAGATACAGGATATTCAGGAACTGAAGGTAGATAATGAAAAGCTGAGGGAAGAGAGATATAAAGAGGCTTTGAATTCCGGAGACCGGAGGCAGTGGGTAGGGATTCTCAAGACTCTGTACCGGAGAAAACAGACGCGTCTTCGGCAGGGTAAAAAAGCCGCGTCTGTAGACGAGAGATATATGAAGATGGCGGAAGAGGCGCTGTACAGCGAGCTTGCTTTTGCTATGGGAAAAAGAAAAGAAGAGATGCTCCCGCTTATCCGGGAGCATCTCGGTAAGACAAAACCATGAATTATTGAGCCATGCGGTAGATCTTTTCGACATCTTCCGCATGGAGGACTTTGAATCCGCCTACTGTGCGATGCCCGAAAAAGACACATTTCTGTGCCATCTCACGGATCTGGTCATCTGTGGGATGTACGCCCAGTTCTGAGAGAGAGACCGGCATGTTGATGGAACGGAAGAAATCTTCCATAGCCCGGATGCCTGCCAGAGCGGTCTCCTCTGCCGTGCCGGAATCCGCAGGGACGCCCATCACATGGATGGCAAAATGCGCGAATTTCTCCGGCTCTTCCTGATAGACATAACGCGCCCAGCTGCCCCAGACAGCGGCCAGACCGGCGCCATGAGCCACATCGAACATACCGCCCAGCTCATGCTCGATCTGATGGGAGGCCCAGTCTCCGGCGGTTCCGCAGCCGGTAAGTCCATTGTGGGAGAGACTGCCTGCCCACATGATCTCCGCGCGGGCGTCATAGTTCTGCGGGTCTTCCATGAGAACATGCGCATTGTGCATCACCGTGCGCATTAAGGCCTCGCTGATGCTGTCGGTCAGCTCTGTGTGTTTCTCATGACTGAAATACCGCTCCATGGTATGCATCAGGATGTCCGTGCATCCGCAGGAGGTCTGGTAAGGCGGCAGAGAACAGGTCAGCTCCGGATTCATGATGGCGAAACGGCAGCGGCTGTAATCGCTGCTGTAGCCTCTCTTGAGCCAGCCGTCTTCATTGGTGATGACGGAGGAATCGCTCATCTCGCTTCCGGCGGCCGCGATGGTGGGGATGGCGCCGATGGGGATACATCCGGCAGCAGTGGCTTTTCTGTCATAGAAGAGCCACGGATCACAGTTATGATATAATCCGTAGCCGATGGCTTTGGCGGAATCGATGACGCTGCCGCCGCCCACGGCCAGAAGGAAATCCACGCCTTCTTTTTGGCAGAGTTCGATGCCTTCTTTAACCAGTCCAAGGCGGGGGTTGGGTACTACGCCGCCCAGCAATACGTAAGGCAGTCCGGCTTCTGTCAGAGAATCGCAGACCCGGTCCAGAAGACCGGATTTTTTTGCGCTGCCGCCGCCGTAGTGTACCAGCACTTTGGAAGCGCCGAAGGATCTGGCCAGTTCTCCGGCTCTTTTTTCCGTCCCTTTTCCGAAGACAACTTTTGTGGGCGTGTAGTATTCAAAATTCAGCATTGTCATATCTCCTTATGATTCTGATAAAACGTTTACAATCTCTTCAAATCCCATATAATGGGAAGCTTTGACCAGGACCGAGTCGCCGTCTTTCAGGATATGTTCCCTGTTCTTTAAGAAGGACTCCTTGTCCGGAAAATGAAGACAGCAGGAGGACGGGGAAGCCGTCCTGGCCGCTTCGTGAATGAATTCACTGAGCGGGCCGATGGTGACGATCACATCGATGGAAAGATCCTTTAAGTGTTCTCCTACGGATGCGTGGAGTTCTTTTTTCTGATCTCCCAGTTCGCCCATATCTCCCAGGACAGCCACTTTGCGGGTGAGCGCCTGATCCAGCACATCCAGCATGGCGCGCATGGAGACCGGGTTGGCGTTGTAACAGTCATCCAGCAGCGTATAGCGCGGGGTATGCAGAAGATGCCCGCGGCCCGGAAGGGCGGACAGGGACCGGATCCCGGCTTCTATTTCTTCTGAGTTAAGCCCCAGGGACTGTCCCACGCAGGTGCCGGCCATGGCGTTGTAGACCATATGCATGCCGGGGATCGGGATGGCAGCGTGAATGTCTCCTTTCGGCGTGCGGATCCGGCAGCGGATGCCGTCCAGACCCAGATTCTCGATCTGATCGGCATAAATCTGGTTGGTCTTGTTTAATCCGAAGGTTACGGCGCGATCTTTCATAACGGTCAGTTTATCGTCATCGCCGTTTATAAAGATCCCGGCGTCGGGAGCCGCGTAATCCAGCATCTCCATCTTGGCTTTCAAGATACCGTCCCGGGATCCCAGATACTCCAGATGAGCGACGCCGATATTGGTAAAAACACAATGAGTGGGACGGGCCATACGGCTCAGCCGGTGCATCTCTCCAAAATGGTTCATACCCATCTCCAGAACCGCGGCTTCATGTTCCCGGTCAATCATGAAAATGGTCAGAGGAAGACCGATTTCATTATTGAAATTGCCAGGCGTTCTGAGAACATGGTACTTCCGGCCCAGAACTGCGGCGATCATTTCTTTGGTGCTTGTTTTTCCCACACTGCCGGTTACTCCGATAACCGGAATGGACAGGGTTTTCCGGTAAGCCTCCGCGCCGTCTTTCAGGGCCTGGAGCGTATCTTTGACCAGAATATAAGGGCCGGCGGGATCGGTCAGCTTCTGCTGGCTGACCGCGCACAGAGCGCCTTTCTCAAACACTCCGGGGATAAAGCGGTGGCCGTCTGTCCGTTCGCCCACGGTGGCGAGGAACAGGTCTCCTTTCCGGATCTGACGGCTGTCGACTTTTACTCCCTGTATATTTTGTTCCAGAATCCCGGAAGGACCGTAGAAGGTTCCTCCGCAGGCTTCCAGAAACTGGCCTGCCGTAAAATTTTTCATGATAATCCGTCCTTCCTGTCCCGAAATCCGGGATCACTGATATTTTTTCAAGGATACCTGAAGGATCCATTCGCAGAGCTGCGGGAAGCTGTATCCGATGGCGGCCGCTTCCTGCGGCAGCAGACTGGTGGGGGTCATCCCGGGAAGAGTGTTGATCTCCAGCGCATAATCTGTCCCGGTACGATCATCCAGCATAAAATCCACCCGGGCATATCCTTCAATGCTTACAGCGGCACATGCTTCTTCCGCATGTTTCTGCATACGCGCAGCCGTCTCTTCCGGAAGGTCGGCGGGACAGGTCTCTATGGTGCTTCCGGCCTGATATTTACTTTTATAATCATAAAAACCTTCCAGCGGCGCGATCTCGATGACAGGGAGAGCCTTTCCATCGATGACTCCGATGGAAAATTCCCGTCCGATAATGCACCGTTCCACGACTACCTGATCTTCATAGGAAAACGCATTTTCCAGAGCTCCGGCGAGAGACTCCGGGGTATCTGCCCTATAAACGCCCACGGAAGAACCTCCGCAGCATGTTTTTACCATGCAGGGAAAGCCTACCTCCTCCGGGAGAGTGAACGGTTTCCCTTTCACGGCTGTAACGCCCGGCGGAGTAGGAACCCCCAGGGCATGGAACATACGCTTTGTCAGATCTTTGTCCATGCTGATGGCGCTGCTTACATGGCCGGTTCCTGTATAACGGATACCCATCAGATCGAAAAGAGCCTGTATTCTGCCATCCTCCCCGTTGGAACCGTGGAGGGCGAGAAATACCATATCGGCCATCGCACAGAGATCCAGCACATGAGGGCCGAGAAGACTCCGGTATCCGGGACGCAGCGCTTTGACTGACTCCAGATCGGGGGCTTCTGCAGACACGCTGCAGATGGAAGCGGTCCAGTCTATATCGGCGTCAAACAGTTGGTCCAGGGATCTTCCCGGCTCCGGAAGGCCAAGGAAAAGATCTATCAGTATTGCCTGATGTCCATTTTCTTTCAGCGCCCGGTAGATATCTCTTCCGCTGACCAGCGAGACGTCGCGTTCAGTGCTGATACCTCCTGCCAATACTACAATTTTCATAACTGCCTCCTCAATCTATATGATGCTGATCCAGCATTTCCTGGATTTTTTTCTGCGTATACGCACCCAGAAATTTCTGGTCTTCTTTTGACAGCTCTTTGGGATAAACAGGCGCTCCATATTCTACGATCACTTTGCACGGACGGACAAACGGCATATGGTTTTCGAAGATCTGCGCGGAGTTGCTGATCGCCATCGGAATAATGGGGCAGCCGGTCTTGGCAGCCATTTTGAGGCTCCCTTCATGGAAAGGCTGCATCTGCCCGTCCTTGCTCCGGGTGCCTTCCGGGAAAATACAGATAGAGATACCATTCTTGATATAATCTATGCATGTCAGGATCATCTGCATACCGGCGCGAAGATCGCTGCGGTCCAGAAATACGCAGTAAAGCCGCTTCATCCAGTCGCGGAGCAGGGGATAACGCAGCATTTCGGATTTGGCCACATAACCGGTCAGGCCGGGACATTGAGAATACGTAAGCAGAATGTCAAAATAACTGTTATGATTGCCCACGTAAAGAACCGCACGGTCTTTGGGGACGTTTTCTCTGCCGATATAGGAGATGTCGGCGCCGGTGATCCAGAGCATCAGTTTGAAAGCCCACTGCACCATGCGAAGGCAGCTGATATCCCGCGCATGCGGATTAATCTTCGCGACCAGCTTCTCAACCAGCAGAACAGGTATTCCAAGGAGCAGGTAGAGGAACAGAAGCAGTGCTATCAGTAAAAATCTTATCATGTCAAATCCTTCTTTCCGTTAAAAAGGGATTATCCCCAACGCCCGAATAAACGGGTCATCTGACGCAGCCCGTCTGCGATCCCCTGATCCAGCTGCCCTTCGCGGAAACGGAAAGTCCAGTTTCCGGAAGGGGTTCCGGGAACATTCATACGGGCCTCGCTGCCCAGTTTCAGAAGGTCCTGAACCGGGAAGATGGCGTATCTGGCAATAGTACCCAGGCAGGTGCGGATGAAATCCCAGCTGATGCTGCTGGCGTCGGTGTTCATGTAGCGCCGTACCTTGTCCCGGTTCTGCTCGTTCGTGTTGGCATACCAGCCGCAGCTGGTATCGTTGTCATGGGTGCCGGTGTAACAGACGCAGTTGCGGGTATCCAGCTGATGGGGAAGAAAAGTGCTTTCGCCTTCTCCTTCAAAACCGAACTGCAGTACTTTCATGCCGGGAAACGCGAACATATCCCGCAGACGCTCTACTTCCGGAGTGATGATACCCAGATCTTCCGCGAAGATGGGAAGTCCTTCGCCCAGTTCCTTTTCAATGGCAAGGAAAAGATCTTCTCCGGGGCCTTTCTTCCATTCTCCGTTCACAGCGGTTTCTTCCCCGGCGGGTACGGCCCAGTAGGCTTCAAAACCGCGGAAATGATCGATGCGGAGATAATCCACCTGATCCAGCTGGTTGCGGATGCGTTCGATCCACCAGGAATAACCGTCGGCGGCATGGACGTCCCAGTCGTAGAGCGGATTGCCCCAGAGCTGTCCCGTAGCGCTGAAATAGTCGGGCGGAACGCCGGCCGTCTCCAGCGGAAAGCCTTTCGAGTCCAGGCGGAAGAGACGGCGGTTCGCCCATACGTCCGCGCTGTCCAGACAGGTGAAGATCGGGATGTCACCGATGATGGCGATTCCTTTATTATTGGCGTATTCCTTCAGATCAAACCACTGGTCGAAGAACAGAAACTGAAGAAACTTATAATAATCCACTTCATCTTTCAGCTTTTCTGTCCATTCCTCCTTCTCCAGCGGATCAGGATCTCTGAGACTGGTGTCCCACTCATACCAGTTCAGTCCTTTGTGGTAGTCTTTTCCGGCCATAAAAAGGGCATAATCATTCAGCCAGTATTCGTTGCTGTCGCAGAACGCCTGATATTCTTCCAGCAAATTCTTGTCGGCGGTATGATGAAAATTTTTCCAGGCGGTCTGGAAAAGTCCTTTTTTATATGTCTTTACTTCTCCGTATTCTACCTTGTCCGGATCAAAATCCGGAATGTCTTCCAGATCTTCTTCAGAAAGCAGATTCTGTTTTTTCAGGAGATCCGGACTGATCAGCAGAGGCTGACCTGCAAATACGGAAAAGCCCTGGTAGGGAGAATCTCCCCATGTGGTCGGACACAAAGGCAGGATCTGCCACAGATGCTGCCCGGCAGCCGCCAGGAAGTCGATAAAATCATAAGCGCCCTGTCCCAGGTCTCCGATCCCGTAAGGAGACGGGAAAGAAGTAGGATGACAGAGCACGCCGCTGTAGCGGTGGTTGGTCTGGTCTTCTTTGGATACTTTGAAATGCACGAAACGATCCTCCATTTTTCAATATCTATCATTATAATGGATTAGGAACGGGAATACAAGGAAGAACGCTGGTCTGAAATGGTTTTTTTCCACATATGATAGAGCAAAAGAACAGGAAGTTTTTCAGGTATGAGAAAATGGTGTCTGATCTGTCTGACAGTGCTGATGCTGACAGCATGCGGAGTGGAGACGCAGGATGAGGAAAAAGTAAAAGACCTGGATTTTACGGTGCTGGATCCGGAAAGGACCCCGGAAGAGCTTCGGAACGTGCTGGAGGAGAAAAAAACAGAACCATTCAAGGTGACGTATGAGGATGACGGATATTTGTATATCTGCATTGGATATGGAGAGCAGCCAAGCAGCGGTTATAGTATTGCGGTGGAAGATCTGTATCTGACCGGCAACGCGGTCTATGTGGACACAGAGCTTTTAGGTCCGGATGGAACAGAGCAGACGGCAGACGCGGTTACTTGCCCTTATCTGGTGCTGAAACTGGAATATCTGGAGCAGCCGGTGGTATTTGAATAAAATGAAAGAGGGGAGAACAATGGAACTGGTACGGAGATATATTGGCCTGAACCGCCGGAAAGGCGGCGCGGTCAGTCAGATTACGCTGGAGGAAGATCTGAATGTGCCGGATCAAAAGCCTGATATTTTCCGGATTATTCATAAGCAGGGAGAATTCCGGGCGGACGAGATCAAAGGCGAGATCGGAAAAATCAAGGTACGTGGAGTCTTTTTCTATCGGATCCTGTATGTGGGAGAAGGGGCGGACCGGATGCCGGACGCGCTGGAAGGCAGCGTGCCGGTAGAAGAGACCGTCTTTTTGAATGAACTGGAGGATGGAGACGGACTGGATTTCTCCTGGGAACTGGAAGATCTCCATGCATCGGCGATACATTCCCGCAAGGTGAATATGAAATGTGTGCTGGCACTGAAAGCCGAGGCATACCGGGAACAGCCAGCCGCGCTGGTCGGCGCGCCTCCCGAAGAAAAAGACCTGTTTATACGTACCTGTCCGGTCAGTGTGCAGCAGGAAACGGTACATAAAAAGGATACTCTTCGAATCAGGGAAGAATTGACGCTGCCTCCGGGGAAGCCGAATATACGGAAGATTATCTGGAAAGAGCTGCGACTTCAGGGGCTGGGGATACGTCCGGAAGAAGGGAAAGTGATTATAAAAGGAGAATTGTCCGTGTTTTTTCTGTATGAAGGTGAAGCAGAGGATGTCGGACGGCTGCAGTGGCTGGAGCAGAGTATTCCTTTCCAGCAGGAAATAGAGTGTGAAGGATGCCGGCCCGATCTGACGGGGAAGACGGAAGTGTCGCTGCAGCGCGCAGATATGGAGCTCCAGGCCGATTATGACGGAGAACCCAGGACAGTGCGTATTGACGCGGTACTGGAACTACGCATGCGGTACCTGGAAGAGAGTTCTGGCGAAGTGCTCTGCGATGCTTATAGTCTGGACCGGGAGATCCATCCTGTGAGACAGACCTATGCCTGGGATTTTGTGCAGGGAATATCGGACGCCAGGGCCAGGGCGGGAGGCCGACTGAAACTGGAAGAAGGAGCGCCTTCTATCCTTCAGATCCTGAGCGCGGGGGCTCAGATCCATGCGGGACATATGGAAATTTCGGAGAAAGGGCTGCAGGTACAGGGAATGACGGAGCCGTGGGTACTTTATACGACCTCAGATGACGCGCAGCCCGTGGCCTGCGTGATGGGAAGCTTCCCGTTTGATTATACGGTAGAAACGTCAGAACTGTCAGAAAACAGCGGATGGCAGGTTTCTCTGGGACTGGATCAAATTACGGTTAACATGCAGGATGAAAGAGAAGTGGAGATCAAGATGGTGCTTCAGATTCAGGCTCTTTTCCAGTGCCAGAGAGAACTGGATCTGGTGGAGGATCTGGAAGAAGAGCCGCTTGACATGGAACGCCTGAAACGGATGCCGGGTATGGTGATCCATGTGGTACAGCCGGGGGAAAGTCTGTGGGATATTGCCAGGGAACACGCCGCTTCATGCGCGGCAGTGGCGGAACTGAATGAGCTGAAAGAGGAGGCAGTCCGTCCGGGACAGAAGCTTTTGCTGATCAAAGAGATCAGCGGGCGCGGGAACGGCGGGACGGTATGAAAAAAGAAGACTGTGATGGGGAACGGCGCAGCTTAAGCTGCGCCGTTTTCTCCCGATTGACGTACGGGGAGGAGTATATTATCATATCTGCAAACCAGATATGATAAGTGCTGAAAGGAGTTCCATATGACTGAACGTGAAAAACTGGAAAAGGGATACTGGTATAATGCGAATCACGATCCGGAACTGCAGGAACAGAGAACGGATACGGACGAGCTGTGTTTTTATCTGAATCAGACTCCTCCCAAAATGGAAGAAAAACGGGAAGAGATCCTGAAAAAACTTTTGCCGAATAAGGGGGAAGACGTCACGATCCTTTCCCCGTTTTATACAGACTATGGTACAAGGTGCGTCATCGGCGATCATACGTTTATCAATCATAACGCCTATCTGATGGACTGCGCGCCGGTCAGGATCGGGACGTACTGTTTTATCGGCCCCAACTGCGGCATGTATACGGCGATCCACCCTTTGACGGTGGAAGAGAGGAATGAGGGGCTGGAAAAAGCGGAGCCGATCACGATCGGCGACAATGTATGGATCGGAGGAGACGTTACGATTCTTCCCGGAGTAACGATCGGGGAAGGATCGGTGATCGGGGCCGGAAGCGTTGTCACAAAGGATATTCCGGATCATGTGGTCGCCGCGGGAAATCCCTGCCGTGTGCTGAGAAATATCACGGAAGACGACAGACCTGTCGGTTAAGATGGGAACAGATATGGTAAAGGGAGCAGGAAATCAAGAAGGTTTCCTGCTTTTTTTACACAGATTTTACATGAATTTGATAGAGAGAAAAGTAAGGGTTTTGCTATAATGGGAGTAAAATAAGGATATTGTACGCTTCTGAATAAAATAATGTTGCAAATTTTCAAAATACCCCGAAAATGCGGGGCATTTTGCGTATTCTTCTATAGTGGAGGCGGGGGATGGATAATGGCGGTCATAGAACATGATATTGTTGCGCAGGTATATGCGGCAAAAGCAGCCTCGGAAGCGGCGGATGCTCTGATCCGCCAGTACATGGGCTTTATTCGAAGCGAGGCTATGAAAACGACGAAGAAGTCCTACGGTGAAAATGAAGATGAAATCAGTATCGCCATGTTTGCCTTTTATGAAGCGGTGATGAACTATGAAAAGGGACGGGGAGCGTTCCTGCCGTACGCGGCGAGAGCGATCCGCAGCCGGCTGATCGATTATTATCGAAAAGAAAAAAGGCATGAACATGTGGGATCTCTTCATGCTCCGGCAGATGAGGAGGAGAAGACAGAACTTCTGGATATGCTTCCGGATCAGAAAAATGAGGTGGAAGCATATGAGATGCGGGAAGCCAGCCGTAAGGAGATTCAGGAATTTGAGAAACAGCTTGCCGTCCTGGGAATAACTTTTTCTGACGTGGCGGATAACTGTCCCAAACAGGAAAGGACGCTGGCAGCATGCCGCGGAGTGCTGGATTACGCGAGAAAGAATCCGGAACTGCTGGACCGTTTCGTAAAGACAGGCCGCCTGCCGGTAAATGAATTGTCGCAGGGATCCGGAACGGATAAGAAGACGATGGAGCGGCACCGAAAATATCTGGCGGCCATCCTCCTGGCTTTCACCAACGGGTATGAGATCATTCGCGGCCATCTGTGCCAGATCGGTCCCGGGAAAGGAGGAAGCGGACGATGAAATATCTGGTTATGGAAACGCATCCTGCCTATGCGGTGCTCCTGGATGAAGAAGGAAGATTCCTGAAGGCGGCCAACCTGAATTACCAGGTGGGAGACACCGTACAGAATGTCGTAGAACTAAGATCACCGGCGCATGAGAAAAAGAAAAAATATTTGATAAGGCAGATCGCCGCCGTGGCGGCAGCGGCAGCCTGCTTCTGTCTGGTATTCTTTGGATATTATCAGCCTAACTTTGTAGCGTACGGAACCATTCGCATCCAGATCAATCCGGAGGTGGAGATGACACTCAGCCGTACGGAGAGAGTCCTGGACCTGAAAGGGCTGAATGCTGACGGGGAAGACCTGATCAGAGAGTATGACTATAGCGGAAAAGACCGGGAGGATGTGACGCATGAGCTGATCAGGCGGGCCATGGATATGGGATATCTGTCCAATGGAGACAGTGTGTCGATCTCCATCGACAGTACGGATACCGAGTGGAAGCTAAGAGAAGAAGAAGGTATGCGCTCACAGATGGAAGAGGAATACGGAACGCAGATCGTTATCTATATTGGAGAAGATGTAGCGCCGGATCAGAACAGCGTGGACGAATCCATACAGGTGGTGATACCGACAGCTCCGGCAGCGGAGCCGATGCCGGATCAGGAAGCCGGAGAATCGGATTACAGCGGTGACGGCACGGATGACGGGGTATCGGATTATGACAGCAGTGATACGGATGACGGGGTGTCGGATTACGGCAGTGACGATGCGGACGACGGAATATCTGACTACAGTGTGGAAAATACGGCAGGTGATGCCGGAGAGCCGGCCCCGGATCCACAGACGCTGCCCGTGCAGGAGGATGGAGACAGCGGCTATGATGACAGCAGTGACGATGGCGGCGATGACGGGGACAGCGGCTATGATGACAGCGGTGACGATGGCGGCGATGACGGAGACAGCGGCTATGATGACAGCGGTGACGATGGCGGCGATGACGGAGACAGCGGCTATGATAACGACGATGATGACGATTAGAAGATTTACTAAAAAAATTAAAAAATTTTTTTCAATCCCCCGGTTTTGGGAATCGGATTCCGTAATCTATAAACAGAAGCAAGAAATTTCGACCTTCCTGAAACAAGAACGTGAAATAATAAAAAGAAAAGGAGACTGAAAAAATGATGAAGAGAAAGAACAGATTATTTGCAGTAATGACCATGGCAATGATGCTCGGAGCAGGAACGCTGACCGGATGCGGAGGGACTGTGCAGGAAGCTGCCGGAGAAACGGTTCAGGAAACCGCTGGGGAAGTTACGATGCAGGACGCGGCAGCGTCAGTCGTGCCGGAAACAGGCGTCCTGTATGTAAAGGTAAATCCGGAAGTGGCCGTACATTATGATGATCAGGGGATCGTCACCGCGGTGGAAGGCGTCAACAGTGATGGAATCTCTCTGGTACAGAACGCGGAACAGTTTATCGGGCGCGAGTGTCGGGAAGTAGTCCGGGATCTGGTGGAAGATATCAATGAGGCCGGATATTTCACAGAAGAGATTGAAGGCGAAAACCGGCAGATAGTGATTGAAGTGGAAAAGGGTTCCGCGATCCCGGATCAGGAATTTCTGAATGAGATTGTGGCAGATGTACAAGGATATGTATCAACAATGCAGCTGACCAGCGATATTGATATCGAAGGGGCAACCGACTATACGGCGACAGATTACGGTCCGAACGCGGACGGCGCGACCGGTTACGACGACACGGATTACGGCCCGAACGCGGACGGAGTGACGGACTATGACGATACGGATTATGGCCCGAATGCAGACGGAGTGACGGACTATGACGATACAGATTATGGTCCGAATGCGGACGGGGTGACCGATTATGCGGAGCCGGCGGCCTCCACCGATGCGACGAACTATGATGACACGGATTACGGCCCGAATGCAGACGGAGTGACGGACTATGACGACACGGATTATGGTCCGAACGCGGACGGAGTGACGGACTATGATGACACGGATTATGGCCCGAATGCGGACGGAGTGACGGACTATGATGACACGGACTATGGTCCGAACGCGGACGGAGTGACGGACTATGACGACACGGACTATGGCCCGAACGCGGACGGGGTGACCGACTATGTGGAACCGGCGCCTGCGCCATCGCCAGTGCCTGCTCCGTCCGGAGACAGCAGCTACGGGGATACTAACTATGATGACGGCGGATCCGATTATGATCTGGAGGCGTCCGACGGGGACTCCAATTATGACGATGGCGGATCCAACTACGACGACGGCGGTTCTGATTACGATGACTGATTCTCTCTGAAAAAGATGCAGAGAGGGAAAGGCGGTCCCAGATATGAGACAGGGACACAAAGGCAGGATCTGCCTGGCTGCGGCTTCGGCCGCGGCCCTGCTGTTTGCCGGAGTTTTCTTTGGCGGGAATGTGCATGGAGAGACCGGAAATGAACCGGGATATGTCAGCCGCCTTTTCGATGACAGCCGGGTACATACCATAGATCTGCAGGTGGAAGACTGGGATGGATTTTTGGAACAGGCCGGCGGGGAAACCTATATTCCCTGCGACGTGGTGGTGGATGGAGAAAAAATCTCCCGGGCGGGCCTTAGGGCAAAGGGAAATAATTCCCTGCGGCTGACGGAAGAATACGGGCTTCACCGTTACAGCCTGAAGCTGGAGTTTGATCACTATGAGGACGGAAGAAATTATTATGGCCTGGATAAATTGTCCCTGGATTCTTCTTTTCAGGATAACAGTTATATGAAAAGTTATCTTGTATATGACATGATGGATTTTATGGGAGTTCCTGCCCCGCTCTGCAGTTACGTCTGGGTTACGGTGAACGGTGAGGACTGGGGACTTTTTCTGGCAGTGGAGGAGCCGGAAGAGGCGTTTGCCAGGAGAAATTTTGGAAGCGGCTACGGAAAACTGTATAAGCCGGACTACCGTCGGCTGTCAGACGAGAATGCGGACGTGGCGCTCCGGTATGTAGATGAGAATCCTGAAAGTTATGACAACATTTTCCGCAACGCGAAATTTCATGTGAGCGAAGAGGACCAGGAGCGTCTGATCGAGGCTCTCCGTACGCTTGACCGGGGAGAAGACCTGGAGACGGCTGTGAACGTGGATGAAGTCCTGCGGTATTTTGCAGTCCAGGTGTTCGTGATGAACTGGGACAGTTATCTTGGGCGGACCGGACATAATTATTTTCTCTATGAGGAAGACGGAGTCTTAAGTATCCTTCCATGGGATTATAATCTTGCGTTTGGAACGTATGCGCTGGGTATGACGGACCCGATCCGGGATCCTGACGTGCTGATCAATTACCCCATCAATACGCCCGCACCGGGAGAGGTTATGCAGGAACGCCCTCTGTATCACAATCTGATGAAGAACGATGAATATTTTCAGAAGTATCATGAGTATTTTGATCAGTTCCTTAAAGGGTATATAGAGAGCGGATATCTGGAAGAAAAGATTCAGGAGACGGGGGAGATGATCGCGCCTTATGTGCGGCAGGACCCTACAGCATTTTGTACCTATGAGGATTTTCTGACAGCGTTGGATACGCTGGAAGAGATCTGCCTGCTCCGGGCCGAAAGCGCCCGGGGACAGCTGGAAGGGATTTATCCCTCCACATTTCGTCAGCAGCTGGAGCATCCGGGAAGCGGTGTGGATGCGTCTCATGTGAAGATCCAGGATCTGGGGGATTTTGACGATCTGGAAGAAGCTGCATCACGGAAGAGATAACTTGCGTTGCGCATTTTCACGCTTCCTGCTATAATCGTAAAAAGGAAAAGCAGGCAGCCGCGAAAAAAGCGGCGCCGGACGGGGAGCGGAAAGGGAAACGAATGGACAGGATAGAACTGAAAGCGCTGGCAAAGATCAATCTGGGACTGGATGTGCTGCGCAGAAGAGAAGACGGATATCATGAAGTCAGGATGATCATGCAGACCATCGGACTTAGCGATGAACTGGAGATCCGTAAGATAAAACAGCCGGGAATCCAGGTGGAGACAAATCTGTATTATCTGCCTACAAATGAAAACAATCTGGTATATAAGGCGGCGCAGCTTTTAAAAGATGAATTCGGCCTTCGGGACGGCATCGGCATACGGCTTCGGAAAAGGATCCCTGTGGCTGCGGGGATGGCAGGAGGAAGCTCCGACGCGGCCGCGGTACTCTGGGGAATGAACCAGATGTACAAACTGGGACTTTCCAGGCAGGAACTGATGGACCGGGGAGTAAAGCTGGGAGCAGATGTGCCTTACTGCGTGCTCAGAGGGACGGCGCTGGCGGAAGGGATCGGAGAAAAACTGAGCGTGCTCCCGCCCATGCCGAAGTGCTATATCCTGATCGCCAAACCGGGGATCAGCGTTTCCACAAAATTTGTGTATGAGAATCTCCACGCTAATGATCTGAGGCCTGAGCAGCATCCGGATGTGGACGCCATGATCCGGGCCATGGAGAAAAAAGACCTGGGTCTGCTGGCTTCCCGGATGGGGAACGTACTGGAGACGGTGACGGTTCCGGCCTACCCTGTGATCGATGAGATCAAGAGATTCATGGTGGAGTATGGCGCGCTGGGCGCAATGATGAGCGGAAGCGGACCGACCGTATTCGGCATCTATGACACCAGAGGGAAAGCGAGGCAGGCATACCGGGAACTCAGGTCCAGGAAGCTGGCGAAACAGGTTTATCTCACAACTCCGTATAATGTGAAGCGATAGGGACATAATACAGAAAGGATGGCTGAATGCCATCCTTTTTTCATGCCCCGGCATCCGACCGCCGGGCCCCCGGATGCGGAAAACAAAAAAGGAGCGTGCAGTATATGGGCGGAGTGTCAAAAGACCTGACCGTGAACCAGGAATGGGTGAAAAAGCGTTTTGAAAAATGCGACGATATCCTGAAACGTCAGGTATTCCTGGGAGAAGGACGTCAGGAGGGTTATCTGGTCTATGTGGAAGTGACCGTCAGCAATCTGATGCTGGAGGAGCATGTGATCGGTCTGTCGGATGTGCAGCCTCTTGACGGATATGAGCAGGCGGAAGCGGCGCTGCTGGCGGGAAACGGGATCCTGTTCCTGGAAGGGGATGACACCGTCTATAAAATATCCAGCAAGGGGTATCCGGGCATAGGAGTGTCCAAGGCGGAGAGCGAGAAGGTCATGCGGGGTTCCCGGGAAGGGTTTACGGAGAGTGAGAAACTGAACGTGGCGTTAATACGCAAGAGACTCCGGGATCCTCGCATGAAAGTACAGGAGCAGACCATAGGAACCCGTTCTCATACCATGACGGCGCTGGTCTATATGGAAGATCTGATCTATCCCCGTCTGCTGGACACGATCCGGGAGAGACTCGACGCTTATGAGATCGACGGGATCCTGGACAGCGGTATGCTGGAGCAGCTGGTGGAAAAGCACTGGCTGTCTCCTTTTCCGCAGTTTCAGTCTACGGAACGTCCGGACCGGGCGGCGGCGGCCGTTCTGGAAGGGCGTGTCGTACTGGTGGTGGATCATTCTCCTACTGTGCTGGTATTTCCGGCGGATTACAACAGCTTCTTTCAGACCAGCGACGACTGGTACAACCGGTTTGAAACCGCGTCTTTTGCAAGAATCCTGCGCTTTTTTGCAGCGATCCTCGCCATGAGTTTCCCGGCTATCTATGTGGCCGTGACTTCGTGGCATACCAGCCTTCTTCCCACCAACCTGATCCTGTCCATGGCGGCAGCCAGAGAAGGGGTGCCGTTTCCGTCTCTGGGTGAGGTCCTGCTCATGGAAATATCCTTTGAGCTGATCCGGGAAGCAGGTATCCGGCTGCCGGGGCCCATAGGAAATACGATAGGTATTGTGGGAGGACTCATCATTGGTCAGTCCGCGGTGACAGCCAACCTGGTCAGTCCCATTGTGGTGATTGTGGTGGCTTTTACCGCCCTCTGCTCTTTTGCCATACCCAACGAAGAATTTGCTTCGGCGTTTCGGCTGCTGAAATACGGATGCATGTTTATGGGAGCCTGGCTTGGACTCTACGGAGTGCTTTTGTCCTATCTGTGGGTTCTGACTCATCTGTCCCACCTGAACAGTTTCGGGATTCCGTATCTGATGCCGTATGTGGCTTCTGATCTGAATGGATATGCGGATGAGAAAGACGCCCTGCTGCGCTTCCCATTCCGGATGATTACCAGAAGGCCCGTCTTTGCCCGAAGGAATGCCAGGGTAAAACTCCGAAAGAAGGGGTGATCGGGAATGTTTTCAGGAAATCAGAAAATCTCATGCAGGCAATTATACCGGAATTATACAGCAGGACTGATCAGCCTGGGAGCCTTGCTGGCGCCGCTGGCCATGAACCGGGAAAACCTGACACAGATCCTGTGGGCGCTGCTGTTTCTGGGCGCCTGGCTTTTCGGGACCGTGTATGTGCCGAGACCGGAATCTGTCTGGATCAAGGCGCTCTGTTATGTACATTACTGGGTACTGGGGACGATGGCGGCGAGGATGACCGGACTGCTGATCCGGGAGTTCCTGCTGGACGGCACCGGACTGTGGCTGATCCTGGGATGGTTCTATATTTTCTGTTTCTATAATCTGTATAAAGGCGCGGAATGCCGCAACCGGGTCAGCGAGATTCTGTTTCCTTTCTTCATCGTTCTGCTGCTTTTCCTGACTGCCATGATGTGGGGAGAAGTAGATCTGAAACACTGCTTTGAACTGCGGCTGTCCGCGGATGTGCGCCAGATAGAAGCGGGATATCAGCTTTTCTGCTGGTTGGGAGCAGTACAGAGCCTGTGGCACTTGAGAGGACATACGGCGCCTGAGGGAAAATACGGGAAAACCGTGGGGAAGGTCTGGCTTGCCGGAGCGTCCGTAATCCTGGCATTCAGCATTTTTTCTTACGGCATCTATGGGGACGCGGGACATACAGGACTGGTATTTCCCATGGCGTCCGCTATGACTCTGGCCCATTTCCCCGGAAAAGTAGTGGGGCGTCTGGACGCTCTTTTCGTATTTGCATGGGTCATAGGGCTGTTTCTTTTATGCAGTACGCTTCTGGCGCCTCTTCAGGACGGAGAGCCGGATACCAGGAAAAAATATCTGATGTTTGCCCTGCTGGCGGCTTCTTATGCATTTGCTTTGAATCCGTCGTTCATGGACTGGGGCCAGGAATTTATCTATATGATATCCACGCCGCTCCAGATCCTGATTCTGCTGTCCGGTGGACTGCGCCGGGTTGGAAAATATGGCCGGAGGATGCTGGCGGCGATCCTGCTTCCGGTACTCTTCCTGACCGGATGCGGCGGTCAGGAGCTGGAGGATAGAAGTCTGGTGACATCTGTCTGTGTGGATCCGGGACAGGAGGGGACCTATCGTCTTACCTTCGGATTTGGCGCGGCAGAGGATAATCCGGTAGAGCCATTTGAAACGGAAGCCGGATCCTTGCGTGAGGCAAAGGAAGTCTATGATGAAAAATATCAAAAAAATATGGATTTTAATCATCTGAAGAATTTTTATTTTTCAGAAGAGATACTGTATCTGGAAGCCTTTCCGAAGCTGCTGGAGGAACTGCAGACAGACGGAGCTTACTCCCGCGGAACCTCCGTGTATGTGACAAAAGCAGCGGCAGCCGATGAAGCATGGGAAGAAGAACAGCCGGAGAGCGGGATGCCTCTGCACAGGATCTTAAATGCCTGGTATAACAAAGAAAGCTGCACGATTCCGGTGATTACGGAGGACCATCGGTATAAAGGAGAAGTATCCTGGCCATACTGAGACCAAAACAGGAGCAGGGCATACGGCCCTGCGCCGGTGGTATGGAAAGGAGACAGACGGATGCGCAGAATTTTGTTGGCGTTATTGTGCTTTTTGCTTTTGGGAATCGGAACGACGGGATGGGCGATCCGGGTGAGCGGCTGCAGGACGGAACATCAGGCGGTGGCATGGTGGACGCTGATTACAGAACGGCCAAACCCGGAACGGCTGCCGGTAAAGGTGCGTTTTCAATGGGTAAAAGGGCTTGAACAGTTCGCGGAAAACGGATAAAATAATTACACTGTACAGAAGAGAGGTGCAAAAGATGACAAAAGAAGTAATGGTTACAATTGCGGGACTTCAGGCTATCGGAGAAGATTCCGAGGATCAGGATGCCATTGAACTGGTGCACATAGGAGAGTACTATAAGAAAAACGGGAACCATTATATCCTGTTTGACGAGATGATGGAAGGAATGGCGGAACCGGTCCGCAATATCATAAAAATAAAAGACAGGGGACTGGAGATCCGCAAAAGAGGACCGGTAGCGGCCCATATGATATTCGAGGAAGGAAGCTCCCGGCAGAGCATCTATCAGGTGCCCTACGGGAGCTTTCAGGTAGAAACCAGTACCACCAGCGTGCGCGTCGCTGAAGACGAGCAAGGACTGGAAGTACTGATCACTTATCAGCTTGCGGTCAATGGCAGACACTGCGCAGACTGCGATATCCGGGTGTTTGTACAGTCCCGGGAAGAGTTCTGCCTGGACTGATTATTCAACCGTGACGGATTTCGCCAGATTCCGCGGCTTATCCACATCGAGTCCTTTGGCAACGCTGACATAATAGCCCAGCAGCTGCAGAGGAACGATGGCGAGACTGGTAGTAAACCAGGACTCGGTCTTTGGTACATATACGGTAAAATCAGTGGTATCTTCCACGCTGTAGTTTCCATAACAGGTCAGTCCCATCAGATAGGCGCCGCGGCTCTTGGTCTCCAGCATATTGCTGATGGTCTTTTCAAAAAGCGCATTCTGGGTCAGGACGCCGACTACCAGGATGCCTTTTTCGATCAGGCTGATGGTGCCGTGCTTCAATTCGCCGGCCGCATAGGCTTCAGAGTGGATGTAGCTGATCTCTTTCATCTTCAGACTGCCTTCCATACTGATGGCATAATCGATGCCGCGGCCTACAAAGAAGACATCGTGGGCGTTGGCGTACTTGCTCGCAAACCACTGGATACGTTCTTTGTCATCCAGAACCCGCTGGATCTTGTCCGGCAGTGTCTGCAGCTCCCGGATCAGTTCCAGACTGCGTTCCTCAGAAATTTTCCCCCTTGCTTTCGCGCTCTGCACAGCCAGCAGGTAGATGGCAATAAGCTGCGCGCTGTAAGCTTTGGTAGTGGCTACAGAGATCTCCGGTCCTGCGTACGTGTACATGATATAATCGCTCTCGCGGGCAATGCTGGAGCCTACCACGTTCACAATGCTCAGTACGGGAACATGTTTCTCCCTGGCCAGACGAAGCGCGGCCAGGCTGTCTGCGGTCTCTCCGGACTGAGAGATGACGACGACGATGGAATTGGGCATCATCCGCGGGTTACGGTAACGGAATTCAGATGCCAGATCCACCTCCACCGGGATATCGGCCAGATCTTCCAGGATGTATTTGGCTGCCATCCCCACATGGTAAGCAGAACCGCAGGCCACGATATAGATGCGGTCCAGCGTCCGGATCACGTCGTCGGTAAGTCCTACGGCGGTCAGGTCAATCTGCCCGTCGGCAATGTATGCACCAAGAGTATCCTTTACTGCCTTGGGCTGCTCATGGATCTCTTTGATCATGAAATGCTCGTAACCGCCTTTTTCTGCAGCTTCTGAATCCCACTGGATCTGGGACGGCTCTTTCTGGATCTCTTCCCGGTCAATATTATAGAAATGCGCCTCGTCTGCCGTGAGTTCTGCGATCTCCATATTATCGATGTAGTAGACGGTGCGAGTCATGTCCAGAATGGCCGGAACATCTGAAGCAAGCAGATGACCGTCTTTGCTTTCACCGATAATAAGCGGGCTGTCCTTGCGCGCGGCAAAGAGCTTATCCGGCTGATCCTCGAACATGATGCCGAACGCGTAGGATCCGCGGAGACGGAGCATTGCCTTGGAAATGGCTTCCAATGGGGAAGACGATTTGCGGTAGTAATAGTCTATCAGTTTCACCGCCGCTTCCGTATCCGTCTGGGAATAGAAAGTATATCCGGATCTCTGAAGTTTTTCCTTGATTTCTGTATAGTTTTCGATGATACCGTTGTGAACCAGTACCACAGAATGATCGTCACTGCAGTGGGGATGCGCGTTGGTCACGGACGGCTCTCCGTGGGTGGCCCAGCGCGTGTGGCCGATTCCGCAGGTTCCGTGGACAGCGCGTCCGCCGTCGGTTTTCTCGATCAGCGCCTGAAGCCGTCCTTTGGATTTAATGATCTCGATTTTCTGATCTTCTTCTCTGCGTACGGCGATGCCGGCAGAATCGTATCCTCTGTATTCCAGCCTGGAAAGCCCGGAGAGCAGGATAGGTGCCGCCTGCTTTTTCCCGATATATCCTGTAATTCCACACATAGTAAGTAGGTCCTCCTTATGCTGCGTCATATCTATATTATACTTTTTTATAGCAACATGATTCCATGAAAAAGTCAAGAGAAATCTTTTGTATTTCCTGTTATAATGTTACTATTCACAGCCGATTCAGAATGGGCAGCACGTGCGTCGTGCTTGCACGTAAGCACTTGTTGTCCATTCTGAATCAGGACTGCGAAGCAGTCACCCCACCCTCATGAGCAGCCTTAGCGCCGTAAGGCGCGGGACTGGAGCCTCGAAGAGGCGACGGGTGCGAATGCGGGTGGGGCGGCTGTGAATAGTAACGTTGAAATAAACAAAAAAGACAAAGGAGAATGAGATGAAAAGAAAAAAAGATACCGGAAAACCTGTAAAACCGGTATATGATGTGCCGGCGGACTGGTGGTACCTGCTTCCGGAAAAGGTGAGTCTGCGACAGATCTATGATCTGTGCCGGGAGGACGAGGGGCTTCGCGTGGAGTTCTGGGAAGAAGCCGGAGCCATGGAGATCGAGGTGCCGGGAGCGGGCTCCCTGGATCTGGAAGAGTCGCCCTGCGATCTTGGCGATGAGGAAGGGAATGACTTCCTGAAAGAACATGGGATATGTACCGTATTTGCCGCTACGATCCGTCAGGACGCCTATGGAGCGCTGAAGCCGGTGATGGAAGGACTGTCCGGAAGGATGGGAGGATTTTTCTGCGGTGACACGGAAGATTTTACACCGGTCATAAAAAATCCTTGACATATATAGATAATCGATATAATATATAGTCAATCTATATATAGATTATCAATATATGAGGAGGTATGTGTATGGCTGCAGACAGAACATGGCTGTCCGGAAGCATGGGAATGTTGATTCTGAGACTGCTTTCGGAGAAGGATATGTATGGATATGAAATGATTGACACGTTAAGAAAGCGGTCCCAGAATGTATTTGAGCTGAAAGCGGGCACGCTGTATCCGCTGCTTCACGGACTGGAGGAGAAGCATTATCTGACGTCCTATGAACAGGAAGTCCCGGGAAAAGTGCGGAAATATTACCGGATCACCCGGGAGGGGAAAGATTATCTGGAGAAAAAGAAAGCAGAGTGGAAGGAATATTCTCAGGCGGTGACAGACGTCCTTGCGCTGGAGGTGTTCGGATGAAGCCGGAAGAATATCTGCATACCGTGACGGACCAGATCCGGTGTGCCGGAGCCAGGGATATGGTGGAAGAAGAACTTCGGGAACATATCAGAGATCAGGCAGAGGCTTATGAGGCGGAAGGGATGTTTGAGGAAGAGGCGCTGGAGAAAGCGGTGCGCGACATGGGGGATCCGGTGGAGACGGGCGTTGCCCTGGACCGGATACACAGGCCTCATATGTCGTGGGGCACGCTGGCGCTGGCAGGGGCGCTGGGAATCTTCGGCATCGTGCTTCAGGCGGCTCTGGCTGCCGGAAGCGGGAACGCGTCCGGAAGTGCCGGCATGTACTGGCTGAACGGACACATTCGTTATACGATTTTAGGAATTGTTCTGATGCTGGCGGTATACCGATTGGATTACACTGTCCTGGCAGGGCGGGCGCGCCGGATTGCGGCGGTATATTTAATTATGGTGACTGCGGGAATCCTGCTGTTCGGGAGTCTGCATGCCGGCGCTGTCTATATTGATGCCGGCAGTATGCACGTATCGGTGCCGCCGCTTTTGTATCTTTATATCCCGCTTTACGGGGCGGTGCTGTATGACTGCAGGGGTATCGGATACCGGGACATGTGGAAGCCGCTCCTATGGGCGCTGGTTCCTGCATGGATATCCTGGCGGATACCTTCCCTGTCTGCCACGATGATCCTGCTTGCCGCCTTCGCCCTTTTGTTTTCCGTTGCCGTATGGCACAGCTGGTACCGGGTGAATCGGAAAAAAACACTGGCAGTTTTATGGGGCGGTATGGCCGCACTGTTTCTGGCATGGCTGGGATATGGGATCCTGGCGGGAGGCTTTGCGGAATATCAGGTTGCGAGGATCATGGCGTTTCTGGGAAAATCTTCGGATTCAAGCTATGTTTCAGAGATGGCAAGGCAGTTCCTTAAGGGCAGCAGACTGGCAGGAGGCGGCATTACGAAGACCTCCGGTCTGTGGGAGAGTCTGCCGGGATGCAACAGCGAGTATGTGTTCGTCAGTCTGGTCGCGACCTTCGGCATATTGGCAGGGACGTTGGCTGCGGCGCTGATTGTATATCTGATCATTCGGATTTTCCGGATCGCCCTGCATCAGAAAAACCAGCTGGGGATGATCCTGGGATGCGCCAGCGGACTGGTATTTCTTTTGCAGTCGGTCATGCATATTATGGTGAACCTGAATCTGCTGCCGGCGGTGGCGAGCAATCTTCCTTTCTTCTCCGTAGGAGGAAGCCAGCTCGCAGTATCTTATATCCTTTTAGGAATCGTGCTCAGCGTATATCGTTATAAGGACATCCGGAGGGAAAAACGTCCGGAAAAACAGCCGGAGAAAAAAGTACATACCTGGTCTCTGGGAGGCTGGACGATCACAAACAGAAGCAGTTGACAGAAAAAGGAACGAATTTTAAAATGATGTTGGCAGTGCAGTACCTGACCAACATCATTTTTTAAGTGGAGAGAATCATGAAAAAACAAGCGGTGATCTTTGACATGGACGGAGTGCTGATCGACAGCGAGCCTTTTTACCTGAAAAATATCCGGGAGTTTCTGGAACGATACGGCGGGCATGCGGACGAATCCCTGATGAAAGCCATCGCGGGAGCCAGCAGGGCCAGAACCTGGCGGCTGGTGGCGCAGATGTGGAAGGAAAAAGCGGAGGCGGAGGAAGTGGAACGGATTTTTCGGGCGGAGTATGGCCCGCATCATGCGCCGTACCGGGAAGTCATGTTTCCGGAAGTCCCGGAGCTTTTAAAGCGCTTAAGAGAGAAAGGCCTGACACTGGCCATCGCTTCTTCTTCATCGGACGAGTCCATCGGAAATATGATGAGGGAGACTGGGATCAGCCAGTATTTTTCTCTGACGGTGAGCGGCCAGAATTTCCGCGAGAGCAAGCCAAATCCGGAGGTTTACCTCTATACGCTGTCGAGGCTGGGGCTTCCGGCGGAAGCGTGCATTGTGGTGGAGGACTCTACATACGGCATCCAGGCGGCGAAGCGCGCAGGACTGCAGGTGGCGGCGCGCAGAGACGAGAGATTTTCTTTCGATCAGTCAGAAGCGGATTATATCATAGAACGGACCGGAGATATTGAAAAGATACTGGAGAAGATTGGCTAAAGGAAAAGGCTGGTACAGGGAATGCCCTGCATCAGCCTTAAATTGTTTTCACATCCGGTTCCCCGACAGTTTTCGCTGATTGGCTCCATGATAGATGGGACGCCATTCTACCCGGCTCACCAGCGCCACTGCAGCTATGGGAATGTATGTAAACATAAATATCGGAAACGTAAATATATACAGCAGTTTCTTCCGGCCCGGCATGGAAATCTTTTTCCACTCACTGAAGGCAGTAAGCGCGCCGTACAGGAGCAGACCCAGATAAAAAGCGAAAACAGTCTCCATGATAAAAGATATGTTTTCGTGGATCAGTATACGCGCCATGCGCTGCGGCAGAAAAAGCGCTGATCCCAGAATCATCACGTTAAACCAGATGGCCGCCATGGTCAGCAGCATGCCGGGAGCTACGGTCATGAACATGTCATAGCAGGAGAATCCTTTGCGGAGCCCGGAAAAAATACTGCGGATCAGAGGAAAACTGTAATGGTAGTCCACCTGGTAAAATCCTTTGGACCACCTGAGACGCTGATCCCAGGACTGACGGAATGTAATCGGCTGTTCGTCATAGACCACAGCTTTTTCACAATAACCGATCATCTGTCCTTTCAGAGCGCAATTTACAGAGAATTCAATATCTTCCGTCAACAGATGGAACGGCCAGCCGCCATTTTCGCGGATGACGTCGCCGGATACCAGAAAACCGGTTCCCGAGATCGCGCAGTTTACACCCAGTTTCATTCTGGGCGCGTTTAGAAAACGTGCTTCCCGGAGAAACCACAACCCGTATCCGGCAGAGATCCAGTTGGCGCCGAAATTTTTGGAGTTACGGTAACTGGTCAGAGCCGCATAATCTCCGGAACCGAAAGTAACGTTCATTTCTTTCACAAAATCCGGATCTACATAATTATCGGCGTCGAATACAAAATATCCGTCATAGTCGTCTTTGCCTTCTTCCGCAAGGCGTTTAAACAGAAAATCCAGCGCGTAGCCTTTGCCGATCTGATGGCTGTTATAACGGTGGTAGACAAAAGCGCCGGCGGATGCGGCGATCTGAGCTGTCCGGTCCGTACAGTTGTCCGCGATCACATAAATATCCAAAAGCTCTTTTGGATAGTTCTGCGCCTTCAGGCTTGCGATCAGAGAGCCGATGACGTTTTCTTCATTGCGCGCGGATATGATGGCGGCAAAACGGTGCATTTTCCCAGGTGCGCAGTTTGTTTTTCCCTTCCTGCATGCAAATCCCAATAACAGATATCCCAACTGATAGAGATATAACAGAGTCAGGATGATTGCAACAGTCGTGTTAAAATTTTCTGTGAAATGATACATAATCTTCCCTTTCCTGTCTGACTATTAGTTTTAATAGGAATACATATAACCTTAAAGACATTACCACTTTTTTGAAATATTACAAGTTCTTTGCAAAAAAAATAATAAAGTCTTAAGAATTATGACGATTCTGTGACCAAAAGAGAAGAGGACGGGAGGTTAATCAGTCCGGGAGCGCCAGAGCCCGATCAGCAGCCCGAGCAAAGCAGGGCAGATCCAGCCAAAACCCGCGTCAAAGAAAGGCAGCAGCCCTGTGACCGGGGGAAGGATTTCGTGCAGGTGCAGCAGCGCCGATGGCCCTTCAGGCAGCGCATTCAGAAAATCCAGCAGTCCCGTGGCCGCGGTAAAACCGGTCACCCATCGGTAAACGGATCTGTGTCCGCCCCAGATCCCGGATGTGAGCGTGAGCAGGATCAGGGTGATTGTCAGCGGATAGAGGAACAGCAGAACCGGAAGGGAATAACCGATGATTGCATTCAGCCCCAGATTGGCGATCAGAAAGGACAGAATGCAGAAACCCGTGGCCCATACCCGGTAGGACGGCCCTTTGGGAAACATCTGGGTAAAGGTTTCTCCACAGCTGGTGATCAGTCCGACCGCTGTTTTCAGGCATGCGATTGTGACAGTGACGGCCAGGATAACGGTTCCCGCCGCACCGAAATAATGGGTCGCGATCTCGGCCAGGGCAATACCTCCATTTTCAGCGGTTTCCAGCATTCCCCGGCTCTGTGCGCCGACGATGGCGGTGAGCAGATAGATCGCGGCCATTAACAGGGAGCTGAAGACCCCGGCTTTTACCGTACTGCCGGCTACGGAGGATGGATCTTTTACGCCAAGCCCGCGGATTGTCCGGACGACGATAATTCCGAAGGCCAGTCCGGCCAGAGCATCCATCGTATTATATCCTTCGAGAAATCCCTGCGCGAAAGCATTTGCCGCGTAGCTGCCGGACGGAGATACGGCGCCGATACTGCCCATGGGAGAGATCAGGGCACGGATAACCAGAATACCCAGGAAACATAAAAATAACGGGTTTAAGATTTTCCCCACCCAGGTCAGTATCTCTCCCGGCCGCAGGGACCAGAAGAGGACAAGGGTAAAAAAGATAAGAGAAAATCCTGCCAGAGCCGCCGCCCGGATCCCGGAGGGAATGCTTCCCTCGATTCCTACAGTGAAAGACATGGATGCACAGCGGGGAATTGCAAAAAAAGGCCCGATTGTAAGATACAGAATGCAGGTGAAAAATATACCGTAACTTTTCCCGACCTGGCTGCTCAGTTCCAGGAGTCCTTCTTTCCGACTGATACCCAGCGCGGCTACGCCCAGCAGAGGAAGACCTACGCCGGTGATCAGGAACCCCGCGGAGGCTGCCCAGAGACTGCTTCCGGCAAGCTGTCCCATAGAAACCGGAAAGATCAGATTTCCTGCCCCGAAGAACATGCCGAACAGCATGCTTGCCACCAGAATCAGTTCTTTTGAAGAGAGATGTTTTTTCATCGATTTGTACGCTCCTTTAGTAGTGCATTCTATTATAAGCGTATGGGCACGGGATGGCAAGATCGTCCGGAAGAATGTGTTAAATCCGTATGAACACAGCGAAATGGAGAAAGAGGCATATTTTTTGCAGGATCAGGCAGACAGGAAATTTTCCGTTGTGTTAAAATATACATATATTTTTTGATTTAATGATAAGAACAAGGAGGACATCAGGATGTTTTGTACCTGCAAAAATCTGGACTGCCCGCTGCATCCTTCAAACCATGACAAAGGCTGCTCGCCCTGCATCTCCAAAAATCTGAAGCTGCGCGAGATGCCGGAGTGCTTTTTTCAGAAACTGGAACATGCAGAGGACAGAGGAGGAAAACGGGTCCGTCAGGTCAGGCGGGATCAAAGACACGATTTTTATGATGTATGGATATTTCATGCGGATGTGCTGTTGGAAGAACTGACGCTTCAGGCCACCGAGGTGACTCAGGCGATGTGGGCGGATCGGGAGCAGTTGGAAGAGCTGTATCGGAGAGGAGAACTGCATCCGTTGATTGATTATATAGATATTCTGGAATGAGGGGGGATAGGATATGAGATTGTTTATATCCATTCAACTGTCGGATGAAATGAAAAAGGCTCTGGTTGCCTGCATGCATGATCTGAAGAAGCAGGGCGTGGAGGGAAACTATGTGCCGGCGCAGAATCTGCATCTGACGTTGGCATTTATCGGAGAATATGACGATCCCGCCGGAGTGAAACGGGTACTCGAAAGTGTTCCTCTGCCGCCGTTCCGGCTCAGTCTTTCGGAGAAGGGGAACTTTGGGAATCTTCTCTGGGCAGGAGTGAAAGGGAATCAAAAGTTGAAAACTTATGTAAAGGATCTGCGGGAAGCGCTGAAAGAAGCAGACATCCCATTCGATCATGATAAATTTGTCCCGCACATTACGCTGGTGCGGAAAGCGGCGGCAAAGAAACCATATGAGGTACATCTGGGCAAGGCAGAGATGATGGTAAAAAAGGCTTCACTTATGAAATCAGAAATGAAAAACGGAAAAGTGATTTACAGGGAAATGTAAGGGCTTTTTCGCCTCCCTTTGGGGTATACTACAGGGACCTCCTGCATAGATTGTAAAAACAATTGATCCAGGGGATTTCATTGAAAGATTATATCTCAGAAAGAGCCGTAAAGATTGCGAATTATATTATACAGAACAACGCGACGGTCCGTCAGACGGCTCATGCATTTGGGGTGAGCAAGTCTACGGTGCACAAAGATGTGGCGGAACGGCTTCTGTACATTAATCCGCATCTGGCGGCGGAGGCCCGGAAAGTGCTGGATATCAATAAATCAGAAAGGCATATCCGGGGAGGGATGGCGACGAGGGAGAAGTATCTGCATCAGCATGGATAAAAATAACCGGCGGCAGGAAAGCGGTCATCCGGCACAGGGATATGTGTCGGATGAATTTTTATACGGATTCTTGTATTTCGAGGATAAATCCGATAGAATTAGCTGCAGAAGCAGTCATCTGCATCAGTGCAGGCAGAGAACCAGGGGTGTACGCACGGAGGAGCACAGAATGAATCAGTCTCTAAAACTGTCCATACAGAAAATCTATCCGGATCTGCGCAGGTCTGAAAAGAAGGTGGCGGACTATCTGCTGAGCCATACGGGGTCTTACCGGAATCTGACGCTGAACCGGATTGCCCGGGAAGCGGAGGTGAGCCAGCCGACCGTCCTTCGTTTTATCCGCGCGATGGGATATTCGGGTTTTAAAGAGTTCCGCTACGTACTGGCGGAAGAAAAGGAGGAGAAGACCGGTACATGGGACCATATTCTGTATGGCTTCCCGTTTACCGAGTACGACCATGTGGAGGATGTGCCGGCCAAGCTGATCAGCACGACCATCGAGCATCTGAAAGACACGCTCAGGAACATCTCTCCCGATACGCTGAAAGAAGTAGTGCAGGCGCTGGTCCGGGCGGAGAAGATCGCGGTCTACTATGTGGAAAATTCTGCATGTACGGCCAGCGACCTGGTAACGAAGCTTTTGTACCTTGGCATGAACTGCTGCGCATATAATGATTATTATATGCAGAATGTCAGCGCGGGAAATCTGACGGAAAAAGACGTGGCGGTGGGAATCTCATATTCGGGAAATTCCCGCAGTACGGTGGATGCCATGCGCACAGCGCATGAGAACGGCGTAAAGACGATTGCGATTACCAATTTTGAAAACAGCCTGATCGAGAAGTACTCTGATTTGGTGCTGCGGACCAGCAATCAGCAGCATTTTTATGGAGACGCGATTTTTTCCAGGGTATCCCAGCTGGCAGTGGTGGATATGATCTATACAGGCATCATGCTCAGCGATTATGAGAAATATACCGGGATTCTGGACCGGAGCAGCCGGCTGATCCAGGCGCAGGCGTACCCGCCGGAAGAATAGAAGGGACAGCTTTGCGCAGACGGCTTCAGACCCGTGCCGGGTCATCTTAAATTTTGGAAAATTTTACATATGTAAGTTTTGACCTGTAGAAATGTAGAATTTCTACAGTTTTTTTTACGTGCTCTTTACAAACTTTTCCCTGCTTTTTGATAGCGGTACGGCCGGAAAAATGGTTTCATATATCTGGACCTGAGAACGGCGAGAAGCAAGACGCTGTGAAAGAAGGAAGGAGTTAGAGCAGAATGCTTGAGATTAAGAATCTGAAAAAATCATATGACGGAATTACGATCCTGCATGATATTAATCTGGCGATTGACGACGGAGAGATCGTGTCGATCCTGGGACCGTCCGGATGCGGCAAGACGACGCTTTTGAACCTGATCCTGGGGCTCACGGACGCCGACGGGGGCGAGATTCTGTTCCAGGGTGAAAATATGCTGCGTGTACCCATGGAACAGAGAGGATTTAATATAGTGTTTCAGGATTATGCGCTGTTCCCGAATCTGAACGTATACAAGAATATTACTTACGGGCTGAGAAATAATCCCTCTATTTCTACGAAGCAGGAAGTGGAGGACCTGATCGATCTTCTGGGATTGAGAGAGCATCTGGATAAGAAGATCGAGCAGCTCTCCGGAGGTCAGAAACAAAGAGTGGCCCTGGCGCGGACTATGGTGATGAAACCGAAGATCCTTCTGCTGGATGAACCGCTGAGCGCTTTGGACGGGGTGATCAAAGAATCTATCAAAGCAAAGATCAAACAGATCGCCAGAGACTATCACCTGACAACGATCATCGTTACCCATGACCCGGAGGAAGCGCTGACGCTGTCGGACAAAGTCCTGATCATCCAGAACGGGACGATCTCCCAGTATGGGAAACCGGATGATATTATCCAGAAGCCGGAGAATGATTTTGTGAAAGAATTTATTCTCAACCAGCTTCTGATCAAGAAGAACAATATTTTTACATTATTCAGGCAGGGGAACGAGCCTCAGATGGCGGCGCAGGTGGGATGAGATGAACCGAAGGAAAGAGAATGAAATCAAAGGGATTTTTGGACTGGTTGTCCTGGTATTTCTCATCTTTTTGCTGATCCCGCTGGCCCGCCTGTTTCTGAAATCCTTTATGGGGGACGCCGGCCCGACGCTGGGCCATTATGCGGAGGTGCTGACGGGCAGAGGCTTCCTGGAAGCCTTTGGAAACAGCCTGCTGATCTCGTCAGTAAGCGCGGTGATGACCACGGCCCTGGCTTTTATCCTGGCCTATGCGGTCCATTACTGCAATCTTCCTAAAGGATATAAAGGCTTTATCAGCCGGGCGGCAGTGATCCCCATGCTGCTTCCGACGATTACCTACGGGTTCGCGATCATTTATTCGTTTGGGAAACAGGGACTGATCACACAGCTGTTCGGCGCGCAGCTCTTTGATATCTATGGCTTCAACGGGCTGCTGCTGGGATATGTGATCTATACTTTGCCGGTATCGTTCCTGCTCCTGAGCAATACCATGAGTTACGTGGATAAAAAATTCTCCATCGTATCCCGGATCATGGGGGACAGCCCCTTTGCTACTTTTGTGAGAACCGTGCTCCGGCCGCTTCTGAGAACGCTGGCCGCCTCTTTCGTGCAGTGCTTTTTCCTGTGCTTTACCGATTACGGAATCCCGGCGTCGGTAGGAGGCGAGTTTGAAGTGGTGGCGACCGTACTCTACAACGAGATGCTGGGAAGCGTGCCGAACTTCAGCCGCGGAGCCTGCGTGGCCATGATGATGCTGATCCCGTCCATGGTCACGATTGCGCTGCTGCATTATCTGGAAAAATACAACATCCGTTATAATAAGATCTCCCAGACCGAGATCCGCAAAGGAGCCGTCCGGGATACGGCGTTTGGGATACTCAGCGCCCTGATCCTGCTGTGCGTGCTCTCGGTATTCGCTGTGATCTTCGTGGTGCCCTTTGTGGACGAATGGCCGTACCGGATTCAGTTTACACTGGAACATGTGATCAGCGTATTCTCGGACAGCAGCCTGGTAACGGTGTGCCGGAATTCCCTGATCGTGGCGTTCCTGACGGCGGCGGCAGGCTCCCTGACCGCCTACGGCGCCGCGCTCACCACAGCCAGAAGCCATCTGCCGGGGAAGGTAAAACAGGTGATTGAGAATATTTCCCTGATTACCAACACCATCCCGGGTATGGTCATCGGTATCGCCTATATGCTGGTGTTTTCGGGTACGCCCCTGCAGAACACGCTGTTTATCATCGTCATCTGCAATGTGATCCATTATTTTTCAACGCCGTACCTGATGATGAAAAGCTCCCTGGCCAAGATGAACGCGTCCTGGGAGACGACGGCCATGCTGATGGGGGACACCTGGCTGAAGACGATCGTCCGGGTGGTGACGCCCAACGCCATGGGAACGATTCTGGAAGTGTTCAGTTACTATTTTGTCAATGCCATGGTGACGGTCAGCGCCGTAATCTTTATCGCGGGAGCCAGGACGATGGTGATTACCACGAAGATCAAGGAGCTACAGTATTATACGAAATTCAATGAAGTATTTGTACTGTCTCTTCTGATCCTGGCGGTAAATCTTGCCGCCAAAGGCCTGTTCCATTATATAGCCACGGACAGGCAGAAAATAAAAGTAAAAAGGACGGTGCGCCGTCCGGTGATCTCCAAATCGGCGGGCTGAACAGCTATAACTGAAAAAATCAAAAGAAATGTGAGGAAAAGAAGAATGAAAAATGTAAAAAGATGTACGTCCCTGTTGCTTGCGGCGGCGATGCTGTCCGCGGCAGTTCTGACCGGATGCGGTTCCGGAGCTAATGCGGCTTCCGGAGAAGTGGTGATCTACACCAATGCGGATGACGAAGCGATGGAGGCGATGAAACATGCTCTGGACGCCAATGGAAGAATTTCATTACGACCAGATCCCGGATGCCGGGCGCGTGGAAGAGATCCTGAAAGAACATCCGGAGATCACCCATGTGTCCATGGTACACAGCGAGACGACTTCGGGAATTCTCAATGATATCGCATCTGTGACAAAAGCAGTAAAGGCAGCCGGAAAAACCATGATCGTGGACGCCATGTCCAGCTTTGCCGGCGTGGATATACCGGTGGGAGAGCTTCAGCTCGATTTTCTGATCAGCAGCGCCAACAAATGTATTCAAGGTGTGCCGGGATTCTCTTTTATCATCTGCCGCAGGAAGGCGCTGGACCAATGTGAGGGGAAGGCCAGGAGCCTGTCCCTGGATCTGTACGATCAGTGGAAGACCATGCAGGCGGACGGAAAATGGAGATTTACTTCCCCCACGCATGTGGTGCTTGCATTCGCGAAAGCCCTGGAGGAATTGGACGAGGAAGGCGGTATCGAAGCCCGCAGCCGTCGTTACCAGGAAAATAACCGCTATCTGATCAGTCATATGAAGGCTATGGGATTTATCCCTTATGTGTCGGAAGAACACCAGGGACCGATTATCACTACTTTCTTCTATCCGGAGAACAGGAACTACACTTTTGATGAGATGTACCGTTACATCAAAGAGAGAGGCTATGCGATTTATCCCGGCAAAGTGACGGATGCAGATACTTTCCGCATCGGAAATATCGGGGAGATCTATCTGGAAGATATGGAAAAACTCTGCCGGATTTTCCGGGAGTTTCTTCAGGCAAAGGGGGCGGCGGCATGAAATGTGAAGCGGTGATCTTTGACTGGGCCGGGACGACGGTTGACTATGGATGTTTTGCTCCGATGCAGGCTTTTATGGAAATCTTCCGCGCATACGGAATCGAACCGACGATGGAAGAAACAAGAAGACCCATGGGTATGCTGAAATGGGACCATATCAAGACTATGCTGCAGATGGAGCGCATCGGGGAAGAATTCCGCCGGATTCACGGCAGAGATTTCACGGATGTGGATGTAGACGCCATGCACAACCGTTTTCAGGAGATGCTTCTCGGCATCCTGGACAGGTTCTCCGATCCGAAAGATTATGTGAGAGAAACGGTGGAGGCGCTTCGCAGGAAAGGGATCCGGATTGGATCTACTACCGGATATACCGACGTCATGATGGAAATCGTGACCAGAGAGGCAGCGAAGAAAGGTTATGAACCGGATTGCTGGTTCAGTCCGGATTCTGTCCAGCATATGGGGCGTCCCTATCCGTATATGATTTTCCGGAATATGGAAATGCTCCGGGTCGCGTCCGTAAAAAATGTGATCAAAGTGGGCGATACCATTTCTGATATAAAAGAAGGCAGAAACGCGGGCGTGTTCACTGTGGGAATCGTCGAAGGGAGCTCTGAGATGGGGCTGACCAAAGAGGAGTACGAAGCCCTGGACGATGAAACCAGAGAGCAGATGATCCGCAGAGTAACGGACCGCTATATGGAAGCTGGCGCAGATCGGGTAATCCGGGATATCCGCGGGGTGCTGGAGCTGGTTTAGCCGAAATAAGAATGAAAAATGGAACAGAAAGGTGTCCTGTGCATTGCGCAGGCCCTTTTTTTTATGTAAAATTTATTTGACTTATAATTTACAGTTTAAGGAATATTTTGGAAAGAAACAGAAGGGCAGGGATGAAAGGATGAAAAGAAAACCCAGGATATTAGTGGCAGGCAGCTTCGTCATGGACCAGATCGCATCGACAGAAGTCTTCCCCGGCGAAGGAGAGACTGTGCTGGGGAGATCGTTTCAGAAAGCTCCTGGAGGAAAGGGAGCGAACCAGGCCGTACAGGCGGCCAGACTTGGAGCGGAGGTGACCATGTTCGGAAAACTGGGCAGGGACGCGAACGGGGAGGAGATGCTGGAAACGTGCCGGAAGGCGGGAATCCATACCGAAGACGTTCTGTTTGATCCGGTGCTGGCTTCCGGCTGTTCTGTGATAATCTTGGAAGAGAAGCCTGGGGAATCCACAAAAAACCGGATTATTGTAATTTCAGGATCTAACATGAGCATTACAAAAACAGAAGCAGAGTCCCTGAGAGATAAGATCCGGAATTATGACCTGCTGATGCTGCAGCTGGAGATTCCCATGGAGATCAACGAGTATCTTGCGGAGATGGCCTTTGAAAACGGAGTGCCGGTCATGCTGAATTCGGCGCCAAGCGCTCCACTCTCGGATTCCTTGCTTTCCCATCTTGCCTTTATTTCGCCGAATGAGCATGAAGCGGAAGATCTGACAGGGATTCCGATCCGCCGGGAAGGGGATCATGTGAATCTGGAAGATGCAAGAACGGCTGCGGAAGCGCTGAGAGAGAAAGGAGTTCAGAACGTACTGATCACGCTGGGGTCCGGAGGAGCGGTACTGCTGGGTCCGGACGGATTTGTACACAGTCCGTGCGTGGAGGGCATCACAGCCGTGGACCCCACAGCTGCGGGAGATTCCTTTGTGGGAGCCTTCTGTGTGGGAACCTGCTGTGGATGGACGAATCAGGAACTGCTGCAGTTTGCCAACCATACGGCGGCATTGACAGTTTCCGCCATGGGAGCGATGCCTTCACTTCCTTCTCTTGAAAAAGTGGAACGGTTCATGGCTCAGAAAAATATTCTTCTTCCGGATATTTCCGTATTGAAGTAAAAAGTACTTACATGCATATTCTTTTGTGTGGTAGACTGAATATAGAAACGATGATGTGGCGTACAGGACAAGGAGGATTGAGTATGCATGAATATGAGATTATTCACGAGATTGTGAATGCCTGCGGGGGAGCGGGAAGAGCGGAGACCGCGATCATCGAGGCAGACGCGGAGAGTCCGGAAGCGTACATGAAAAGTGTTCATCCGGATGACTTCGATAAGGCGGTAAGCTCCGAAAAAGACGGAGCCGTCGTCTATACGCTGGCGCTAGGCGCGGTGACACACAAGTACACATTTCAGGAATAAGGATGGAGCAGCTTTCATTAAGAAGGCTGCTCCGGTTCTTTTCCCGGCCATATATGAATTGTGTGATTGTCTGTGAACCGTATGGTCCAGCCATGCGCCTGGAAGATCTGGCATACGATGCGCAGTCCCATAATGTGGGGCGTGCCGGGTGGCTGTTCGGATGCGGAGGGTACAGAGACATCCCGGTTCAGCAGTCGGATGATTTCGCCGGGAATGCCGCAGCCGTCGTCAGAGACCTGAAAACAGATCCCTTCCGCGTCCGGGCAAGCGGTAACCGTGACCGTACAGCCCTGGGGATTGTGCCGGATACTGTTGTGGAGCAGATTGCGGAACGCTCTCAGGATCAGCTGGCGGTCTCCTTTGACCAGCATTTTTTCCACGCCCGGATCAATATACAGATCAAAAGCATAACGGTCAGGCAGCCCCTGGTTGTAGAATCCGCTGACGATCTCGCGCAGCAGTCCCGCAGGAGAAAAGGAGGACAGGCGCAGGGGCTGCATGTCATATTCCAGTTTGGACGTCAGATTCAGGTCCTCGATCAGCTGCTTGATCTGAAGACTTTGTTCTTCGATCAGCCGGGCCTGCTGTCTGTGGTCCGGACTCAGAGCCGGATCCCCTTTCATGGTATCGGCATATCCCATGATCAGCGAAAGGGGCGTGCGGATATCGTGAGAGACGCCGGAGATCCAGGCAGTCCGGGCGTCGTCCCTTTTCTTCAGATGCTTTTTCTGCTGTTCCAGAATCCGGGACGTCTGATTCAGCTGCCGCGCCAGCAGCTCCGTCATACCCTTTTCCGGAAGCCGGATCGCTTCCTGCCGGGAAAGCCGCTCGATTCCCACTGCCACAGAGCGCAGAGAACGGTAGAAGAAAAATCCCAGCAGCAGGCACAGAACCGCGACAAAAAGCAGGTTGCAGATCAGCCCCGCCCCTATGGCATTGGGGATCTTGTGCAGAAAAGACAAGGATTCGCTGACATTGTATTTCCAGATGGTATCCCTGGGGTGGGCAGTGACCAGAAGACCGTAATCGGTGACCCTGGTCGTCACGGGATAATCGTCCAGGTACCATTTACTGAAAGCGGAGACCTGGGGAACTGTATAGGAATGGCCCAGATTCTCCGGAAGCTGCCATTGCCATACGATGTTCCCGGCGTCGTCCAGAAGCATGGCCCAGGAATAGTCTCCTTCCAGATAGTCATATCCCTCTTCTGAAAGGGCGGGGCGCCCGTCTTCTTCCGAAATCTCTGAAGCGATCTGTCCGGTGGTGCGGCTGATGAAATTGGTGGACCGGATGATCTGGAATCCGATGATGACGTAAAGCACTACGTTGAACAGGAGTACGCTCAGCACGATCAGCACGGCCGTGGCCAGATAGTGGAAAAGAATCTTGGAAAGGCTTTTCATGATCCGGTCTTCCCCCCTTTTGCCAGCTTGTATCCCAGTCCCCGGACGGTCAGAAGCCATGCCGGGTGAGAGGGGTCTTCTTCAATCTTTTCCCTCAGGCGGCGGATGTGGACCATCAGGGTATTTTCATATCCGTAATAATTTTCACCCCATACCGCATCGGAAAGAGCGTCGAAAGTGACGATGTTGCCGCGGTTCTCATTCAGTTTTTTCAGGAGTGCCAGCTCTTTTGCGGTCATGGAAGTCTCCTTTCCGTCTTTCTGTCTTACGATTCCGCTTTCCAGATAGACGGTGCGGTTTCCCAAATGCAGTTCCGGCGACGGCGATTCCTGATGGAGCGAGGAAAAGTAGGTGCGTTTCAGGATGGCGGTAAGACGCAGTGCCAGCTCGTCGGGGAGAAACGGCTTTGTGATATAGTCGTCGGCACCCAGTCCCAGGCCGAAGAGCCGGTCATTGTCCTCGTCTTTGGCAGACAGAAAAAGTACCGGAACGTCGGAAGACATCCGAAACTCCCGCATAAGAGAGAACCCGTCTCCGTCCGGAAGCATAACGTCAAGAATCATGAGCTCCGGCTGAAAAGTGCGGAACTTTTCTTTTGCCTGTCCGCAGCAGGAAGCGGTCTCAATAGAAAGGAATCCTTTGCGGGACAGGATATTCTTCAGCATTTCTAAAATATCGGCATTGTCGTCCACGATCAGGATTCTGCTTTCGTACAGATTGGTCATGTGTATCGTCCTCCTTTGCGAAACCCCGCGGCTTCTGTATTATTATAAGAGTTTTTCCGCCTGTTTTCAGCAGAAAACCGAAAAATTAAGGAAATTGTAAGGGAGCCTTAAAGGGCCGGTAAGAGAGATCCTGTATGATGATCATGAACCGAAAAGGAAAAAGAAAGGCGGAAGAAATATGAAGTATATGATCGAGACAAACGGCCTCTGCAAGAAGTACGGGGACAAATATTCAGTGAAAAAATGCAGTCTGAAAATACGTCCGGGCTGTGTCTATGGATTTTTGGGCCCCAACGGAGCTGGCAAGTCCACGACGATGAAAATGATCCTGGGCCTGGTACAGCCTACGGCAGGAGAGATCCGGATCTTTGGAGAAGAAATAACGGAAAGGAACCGGATCGAAATTCTGCGGGATACAGGGTCATTGATTGAATCGCCTTCCTATTATGGGCATCTGACGGGAAGAGAGAACCTGGAAATCATCCGGACCCTGAAAGGGGTGCCCGAAAAGGAGATCGATGAAGTACTGCAGATCGTGCGGCTGGAGGGACAGCAGAAGAAAAAGGTAAGGGAGTATTCCCTGGGTATGAAGCAGAGACTGGGACTGGCCGCCGCGCTTCTGGGCAGGCCCAGGCTGCTTTTGCTGGACGAACCGACCAACGGGCTGGATCCCGCGGGGATCCAGGAGATGAGGGATCTGATCTCCGGTCTGCCGGAGCATTACGGGATGACGGTCATGGTATCCAGCCATCTGCTCAGCGAGATGGACCAGATGGCCACGGATGTGGGAATCATCGATAAAGGAAAGATGATCTACCAGGGCAGTCTGGAAAAACTGCATGAACAGGCGAAAGGGAGCCTGAGAGTCCATGCCCTGAACCAGGGGACAGCGGTCCGGATCCTGGATGAACACCGGGAAAAGTACCGTATCGACGGCGCGGATCTGCTGCTTCCGGAGCGAAGCGAACGGGAAGTGGCCGATGTGGTGACGATGCTGGCGGCCGAAGGGGCGCAGATCACCCATGTGGAGATGCAGCAGAAGAGCCTGGAGGACATCTTCCTGGCATTAACCGGAAGGCAGGTGAGTCTGTGATGCTGAGAGAATGGAAAACAGAATGGATGAAAGTCAGGCGAAGAAAGATCGGACTTCTGGTCGGCGCGTTTGTGGTCCTGATCTTTGCCTGGATTACCTGGGCGATCGGCGACTCGTCGGAAGAGCAGATCTATGACGGCTGGAGAGTATGCTTCCTGCAGTTTGCTCTGATTAATACGATCCTGCTTCCCACGATGATCGCCATGCTTGCCAGCCGGCTGTGCGACGCGGAGGTCAAAGGGAATACTTTGAAACTGCTGTGTACCATGGAGAAGAAAGGACGGCTGTTTGACCTGAAGCTATTAACAGGAGCGGTCTATCTGCTGCTTTTTATAATCGCGGAATATGCGATGATGTTTTTCCTGTCTGCAGCGCTGGGATTTGGCCGTCCGGCAGAAACGCGGCACCTGGTATATTTTTTCCTGGAGAATTATACGTCAAGTATATTGCTGCTGCTCCTGCAGCAGGTACTGTCGTTTTTCTATGAGAACCAGATCATACCGCTGGCAGCCGGGCTGTTTGGATCTTTCGCGGGCCTGTTTTCCTGGTTTTTGCCGGGAGCTCCCGTCTGGTATCTGATACCCTGGGGATATTATTCCGAGCTTGCGTACATCAGTTACACCTGGGATGAAGCGACGCGGATCACGACCTATTATAATGCGCCGTTTAATTTTCCGGGGCTTCTGATCCTGCTGGCAATCATCGCGGCAGGCTATGCGGCGGGCAGATATTTGTTTGTGACGAGAAAGGAGATCTGACATGCTGGCAACTTGTATAAGAATGGAACAGAAAAAACTAAAGCATTCCCATCTCTGGCTGGTCTTTGCCGTGATACCGGTGATCCCGGCAGTGATGGGAGCGGGCAACTATATGCAGAATCTGGAGCTGCTGAAGTCCGGCTGGTATTCTCTCTGGACGCAGGTGTCCCTGTTTTACGCGAATTTCTTCTACGCTCCTTTGATCGCGGTCTACTGCTCCTATATCTGGAGGGTGGAGCATATGAATTATAACTGGAATACACTGATGACCATGCCCGTGCCCAGAAGAGACATTTTCCTGTCCAAACTGCTCTTATCCCTGGAGTGTACGGTGGGGCTGCAGCTCTGGCTCTGGATCCTCTACCTGATCACCGGCAAATATTGCGGACTTCCGGGTATGCCGCCCATCCAGATCCTGATCTGGCTTCTGAGAGGAAGCATCGGAGGCCTTGCCATCGCGGCGCTGCAGATGTGCCTGTCCATGGTGATCCGCAGTTTCGCCGTACCTGTCGCGCTGGCGCTGATTGGAAGTATTCTCGGACTGCTGGCCTCCAACAGCGGGCTGGGACTGTTCTGGCCATACTCGCTGATGATGATGGGGATGAACGCCAACAGGCAGGAAGATATGGTCGGCAATCTGGGCGGGTTCCTGGCCGCCGCGCTGATCTTCCTGGTTTTGTTTGTTTCCTTTGGAGTCCTCTGGCTGAAGAAAAAAGATGTGACGGCGGGCTGAGAAATATTCATTTCCTGAAATTCGGGTATTGCTCCTTGTGTTTTCTGACAACGCTAAATATAATAAAAGAGTAATTGCGAAACATCAACTTTACCCGGAGACTCAAAGAGTTTGTCAGGAGATCAAAACAGCATGAAGATCACAGACCTGTATATTCACAATTTTAAATTTATCCATAACATGCAGATCCGGAATATCGAGAATGCCCTGATCCTGGTAGGCCAGAACAATACCGGCAAGACGACGGTGCTGGATGCGGTCCGCGCTGTGGGAGGGGAGTATGAGATCACGCCGGAGGATTTCGGAGAGGACGGGGCCAACGTCGAGATTTCGGTGACGCTGGAATTTACCCCGGAAGATCTGGAATTATTGCACCGGGGCGGTATGGTCAGCCAGTATCGCAGAAAAGACGCCTGGCTTCAGGATTTTCAGAAAAAACTGCCGTCATTTCGGGATGGCCGCCTGTCCTTCACCATGACGGCGAACAGGTCCGGACGGGTGCGCTGTCAGGACGGCGTAAGAAAACATAATCCGTATCTGCAGGAAGTTTTTCCGAAGATTTATTATGTGGATACAGAACGGAACCTGGAGGCGCTGCAGGGCGATCTGCTGCTCCTGCAGGAGGATGAGATCCTGCAGAGAATGCGGTCCGGATGCTGTATGTTCAATCAGGCGAAGAAGTGCAATTACTGCTTCAGCTGTATCGGGCTGATCGAGAAGAAAGCGCCGGGGGAACTGGATGTGTTTGAGACGGCGAAGCTGCTGGATTATAAACTGTATCAGCTGAACCTGGACGACTTCGCCAGACGCGTGAATCAGAGCTTCCGGAAGAACGGCGGCCGGGACCAGATCCTGTATTCCATGAACCGGGATGTGGAACAGATGCTTCATGTAACAACTGAATTCCGGAATCCGGCCCAGAATCTGGCCCGCCCCATTTCACGGATGGGCAAGGGCATGCGATGCATTTATCTGTTTTCTCTGCTGGAAGCGTATACGGAGATTGAAGAAAATCTGCCGAGCATTATCCTGATTGAAGATCCGGAGATTTTCCTTCACCCCAGACTGCAGAAAGTATCAGGAGAGATCCTGTACCGGCTGTCCAGGAAAAACCAGGTGATTTTTACAACCCATTCGCCCAACCTGCTGTCTAATTTTAACAGCCGCCAGATCCGCCAGATGGTGATCCGGGAGGACGGCTCTTCGGATATCCGGGAGAAAACAGATATCAGCGCGATCCTGGACGACCTCGGATATACTGCGGGCGATCTGATGAACGTGAACTTTGTATTTATCGTAGAAGGAAAACAGGATAAAAGCCGCCTTCCCCTGCTGCTTCAGAAATATTATTCGGAAGTGTACGACGCGGAGGGCAGGCTCTCCCGAGTCGCGATCATTACCACCAACAGCTGTACGAATATCAAGACCTACGCCAACCTGAAATACATGAACCAGATCTATCTGCGGGATCAGTTCCTGATGATCCGGGACGGGGACGGCGAGGATCCGGCCGTGCTGGGACGCCAGCTTTGCCGGTACTATGAGGAGCGGAACCTGGAGGATATGGACCGGCTGCCCAGAGTGCGTCCGGAAAATGTGCTGATTCTCAGATATTACTCCTTTGAAAATTATTTCCTGAATCCCAAAGTGATGACGCAGCTGGGAGTGGTAGAATCCGAAGAGTCATTCTATCAGATACTGCTGGAGAAATGGAAGGAGTATCTGCACCGGATCACCAGCGGGAGACATTTGCGGGAGATATTGGGAAAAGATCTGGAAACGGCGGATGATGTAAAGCAGCATATGGAGGAGATCCGCACTTATGTGCGCGGCCACAATCTGTTTGACATTTTCTATGGGAAATACAAAGAGGAAGAGACAGAACTTCTGAAGAAATATATCGATCTGGCGCCCAGAGAGGACTTCCGGGACATCCTGGAAGCCATGGAACGTTTCCCTTATTTTGAAAGCCATAAGAAGGAAGACGCATGAAAAGCTGCGCGGTGTCTGCCGCGCGGCTTTTTTATGTAGAAAATCCCGCGTACTGCGTCATATACAGTTCTAAGTAATTGCAAACCGGTTGCAAACCGGGTATTCTCCGCGATATACTACGGATAGAACCGGGGTGAACAGAATGGATATTTATAAGAGAATAGAGATTGTGTGCCGTAATATTCCTTATGGAAAAGCGGCAACCTATGGACAGATCGCGCTGCTGTGCGGAAAACCCCGCAATGCCCGCCAGGTGGGATACGCCCTTGGCCGGGGCAGGCTGGGCGAAGGGATTCCGGCGCACCGGATCGTGAATGCCAGAGGAATCTTAAGCGGAGCGGCCTCATTTGATGTGTACGACCTGCAGAAGCGTCTGCTGGAAGCAGAGGGCGTGGAAGTCCGGGATACGGAGGACGGGTGGCAGGTGGATCTGAAAAAAGACGGCTGGAACCATACACTGGAGGATGCCCTGCGTTTCCGGGAGATCTTCGAGGAGAAAGGAATATGAGAAAATCGATTTTATACGCGGGATTGCTGTCCCTTTTCTGTATGTCGCTGCTGCCGGGATGCCGAAACGCCGAAGCGCCTGTCAGGAAGAACAATGAGGCCGCACCTGTTCAGGAGAGCAGTGAGACAGCCGCGGCGGACGCCGCGGATATCGCAGACGCTTCTGCCGATTCAGCCGGGGCCGCGCAGGATGCGGATACGGAAGAAATTCAGCAGATTCTGGAGAACATGACGCTGGAGGAAAAGGTGTGCCAGCTTTTCATCATCACACCGGAGCAGCTGACAGGCGTGGATACTGCGGTCCAGGCAGGGGACGCCACCAGAGAAGCCTATGAGAATTGTCCGGTGGGCGGGCTGGTGTACTTTGCCAAAAATCTGCAGAATCCGGAACAGACAAAGACCATGCTGGAAAATACCGCCCGGTATGCAAAAGAACGTATAGGGTTGCCGGTTTTCCTGACGGTAGATGAAGAGGGAGGCCAGGTGACCCGCGTTGCAGGAAATCCGGCGTTTGACGTGCCGGAATTCCCGAACTTAAGTGAGATCGGGGCCGCTGGGGACACAGACGAGGCTTATGAGCTGGGTGAACAGATTGGATCTTATCTGAAAGAACTGGGATTCAATATGGATATGGCTCCGGTGGCGGACGTACTTACGAATCCGGAGAATACAGTGGTAAAGGAACGCGCCTTCAGTTCAGATCCGGAGACTGCCGGCAGGATGGCCCTGGCAGAATGGCGGGGGCTTAAGAGTCAGGGAATCCTGGGAGTATACAAGCATTTCCCCGGACACGGAGGTACGACAGGGGATTCTCATAACGGTTACGCATACGTGGATGATACGCTGGAAGAATTGAAAAGCGGCGCTCTTATTCCTTTTCAGGAAGGAATTGACGCGGGGATTTCAGTGATCATGGCCGGTCATATTTCCTGTCCGCAGGTGACGGGAGACGATACGCCGGCGACGATGTCGTATACTCTGATTTCAGAGATCCTGCGCGGCGATATGGGATTTGACGGGATTGTAGTCACAGACGCGTTGAATATGGGCGCGGTTACGGAGCAGTATACGTCCGGCGAGGTGGCGCTGACGGCGCTGAACGCCGGTGCGGATCTCCTGCTGATGCCGGAGGATTTCCAGGATGCGTACCAGGCAGTCCTGCAGGCGGCAGAAAACGGAGAACTGTCGGAAGCTCGTATTGACGAGTCGGCAGAACGGATCCTGAGGGTGAAAATACAGATGATCGGAGAGGGAGTGGCGGAATGAATCCCATATACCGTGATGTGTTTCAGGCAATTCATGAAGGAAAGTGGATGACCATAGAGTACCGGAACCGGGAAGGACAGGTCACCCGCTATTGGATCGGAATCCAGGATCTGGATCCCAGGCGGAAAACTCTGAAGGTGGAAGGTATGCATCTGGGGCTGTACCGTATCGAGGAATTTCCTGCCATATACCTGGATTCTATCCTCTCTTCGGAGATATTGGAAGGGACATGGTATCCGGTCAATGAATGGCTGGTAAAGGATATCAGCCGGAACCCGCATAAATACCGTCCGCTGTTTGAGCATGCTCCTAATTTGAAGATATTAAACTATCTGGAAGACTGCAGCCGGATGGACGCGACGCCCTATAAGGCGGATTTTGCCCTGGTCAGCCATCTTGACAGAGATAGTTTTCATGGAGAGCAGTATTCGCTGGACGATGAACAATTCCGGGAAATCGTCCGCGATTTTCAGATCCGCGCCAGACGGGGCCGCGACCGGAAAGAAAACGGCAAAATCGTCATCCAGCAGCTGGCTATGAACGTGACGAGCCTTTACACATCAAAGGGACTGTATGTGCTTGCCTACCGCAGAATGCGGCTGGACGTGAAACAGAGATGCCTCCGGCCGGATGAGGATATCACGGTCTGCAGGGAATTTACGGTGGGCGGATACATGGAGAGCATCCGACGGTTTCTGGATGCAGAAGACTATGAGCTTCTGGATGATTTTGAGGGAAATCAGGAGCAGATCAAGGATGCGCTGACGCGTGCGGCAGGCGGGAAGACGGTCGTGGACGATCTGCCCTACCTGATCGGACTGGGTATGGATCTGCCGATGGATCTCCATAAAGAGTATAACGGGATCCTGGAGATGTACCGCAAAGGGGAGGTGACCGTTCCCATAAAAGCATTTTTCGGAGAACTGCTGGACCGTCCCAGGGGGAGCAGGCCGGTCCCCTTCGCCCTCCTGAACCAGAGACTGAATCTGGACCAGCTGCTGGCGATCCACAATGCCATGAAATATCCGGTGGCTTATATCCAGGGGCCGCCCGGAACGGGAAAGACAAATACAATCCTCAATACGGTATTGACGGCGTTTTTCAACGAGAAGACAGTGCTTCTGGCCTCTTACAATAACCATCCCATCGACGGCGTGGTGGAAAAACTGGAAAACCTGAGATACAGAGGGAAAAAGATCCCGTTTCCGGTCATCCGCCTGGGAAACCAGGAAAAGGTGAAAGAAGCGCTGAAGCGGATGCGGGAATTGTACGAAAGTACGGAGAAGATTACGGTCTACACCTCCACCCTGGAACGGAACCGGGACGGACGGGCAGAGCGGGCCAAGAGGCTGTCCGGTCTGCTGCGCCGGTATGAGGAACTGCTGGATCTGAAGGAGAGAAAAGAAGCCATTGACCGGCTGCTGGAATACCATGAACAGCATGGAATGTCCGTGCAGCAGCTGCCTTTTGAGGCTGACCTGAAAGGACGCCAGCTGGAAGGTGTAGAACGCCGCATGGAAAAGGTAGGAGAGGTTACGGATGAGGATGCGTGGGCGCTTCTGACGGATGACAAGGAGGATTTGTATAAATATCTTTATTACATATCCGTGAAGTATATCCGACGGATCGGTGATGACCAGAACCGGAAACTGAGAGAGATCCTGTATATGGAAGAAGAACGGGAACAGATGGAGGCGTTCGGGACCTATCTTGGCAGTGAGGAGAACCTGAAGCGTTTCCAGAAAATCTTCCCGGTCATTGCCACTACCTGCATATCAGCCCATCGGCTGGGACCGCCGGAACCCTGCTTCGATATGACGGTCATGGACGAGGCAAGCCAGTGTAATACCGCAGTCTCTCTTACCCCTATTGTCCGGGGTAAAAAATTGATGCTGGTGGGAGATCCGCAGCAGCTTAATCCCGTGATCCTGCTGGATGAGACCTCCAACGAACGGCTGCGCCGCAAGTATATGGTGCCGGATGAGTATGACTATCGTAAAAATTCGATCTATAAAACCTATCTGGCGTGCGACCCGGTCAGTGACGAGGTGCTGCTGCGCTATCATTACCGGTGTAGCCCGAAGATCATAGAATTCAATAATAAGAAGTATTACAATTCCAGACTGCTGATCCGTTCTCAGGAAAAGGAAGATTCGCCTCTGGTCTATATGGATATGGAGGATGGAAAAACGGATTATAAAAATACAGCGCCGGCGGAAGTGGAAGAGGTCATTCGCTACGCGGAGACACACAAGGATCAGAGTATCGGCGTCATCACGCCATTTGTCAATCAAAGAAAGGCCATTGAGGACCGGTTGAAAGAAAAGCATCTGACACATGTGTCCTGCGGTACCGTGCATGCATTTCAGGGGGACGAAAAGGATGTGGTGCTGTTTTCCACGGCATTGACGGACGAAACCTATGCAGGTACTTATGAATGGCTGAAAAACAACCGGGAACTGATCAATGTGGCCGTATCCCGCGCCAGGGACCGTCTGATCGTCCTGTCCAGCACCAGGAATCTGGAACGGCTGCATCAGGAAGGGAGCGAAGATGATCTGTATGACCTGATCCGGTATGTGCAGACCAACGGACAGTCCCAGGTGGCGCCCAAGGAAGTACGTTCCAGGGCGCTGGGGGTGAAGCCGTTCAGTACGGCCACGGAGGAAGCCTTCCTCACCACTTTGAATCACGCGCTGGATAACCTCTGGCTGTCTCAGAACCGTTTTTCGGTGGAAAAAGAGGTGGCAGTGTCCCAGGTATTCCAGGAGAATGTAAATTACAGCGACCTTTTTTATTCAGGACGGTTTGATTTCGTAGTATACGAACAACGCGGAAACGGGAAATATCCGGTCCTTGTGATCGAGCTGGACGGAAAAGAGCATTTTGAAGAGGAAACGGTGAAGGCAAGGGACCGGAAGAAACAGGCGATCTGCAAAGCACATGATATGGAACTGATCCGGGTGGAAAATTCCTATGCCAGACGGTATCAGTATATGAAGGATATTCTGGCGACTTACTTTGCGGTGAGGCATTAACGTTCACAATTTTTTCACAAAAAAATTAGCACTCAGGGGTTGACAGTGCTAATGATTGGTGTTATAGTACAGATAGAACAAAGGAAAGGGAAACGATGAGACATCTGAGACGGACCCGCGGATCTCCTTTCCTGATGTTCTTTGAAACTGTAATGAGAGTTGTTGAAAGGAGATATGACTTATGTTGATGCCTAGTATTTTTGGAGAAAACTTATTTGACGACTGGATGGATTTCCCATTTGACAGCTTTTTTGAAAAGAAGAATCCGTTGTATGGTAAACATGCAAGGAATATGATGAAGACCGATGTACGTGAAACAGACGATTCTTATGAAGTAGATATCGATCTGCCTGGATTTAAGAAAGATGAGATTCAGGCGCAGCTGAAAGATGGTTATCTGACCGTATCCGCTGCAAAAGGATTGGATAAAGACGAGAAAGATAAAAAAGGAAATTACATCCGCCAGGAGCGCTATGCCGGAGCTATGAGCCGTAGTTTCTATGTGGGTGACGGCGTTACCCAGGAAGAGATCAAGGCGAAATACGAGGATGGTATTCTGAAACTGTCCATTCCAAAGAAATCCGGCGAAAAAGTGGAGGCAAAGAACAAGATCGCCATTGAAGGCTGATTTTAACCCTTATAATGGGAGCCGCTGCAAAACGGAAGAGAAATCACTTCCGGGAGCAGCGGCTCCTTTTTACTTCCGGCAGGCTGATAAAGATGTTCATTTAACAGAAATCAGCGTATGCGCGGTTCTGAGAAAATCCGTTTCTACACTCTGCCAGTTCCGTTCGGATATATCAGGCAGAGCGCACAATTCCGGTGCGGCCAAATCTTCTTCTCCGGATATCAGATTTTTCAATTCATAATACAGCATTTCATCGTCGATCTGCTTCCACATTCTGCGCTCACCTTCGGTGAGGTCGGAAAGGTTGAATTTTTCCAGGATTTTTTCCATAATCTGGCTTTCGATCTCAAGGTAGTTGCTCAGGTTCGCCTTGACCGGACGTATGATATCCGAGATGTACGCTTCGCTGGCGTCGTGAAGGAGACAGGCAAGTTGGAGTTTTCCGGACCAGCCTCTGGCTTTGGCCTCTGCGGAGCAGTTGAGAGAGTGCTGTGCTACGGAATAAAAATATTTCAGGTGTCCCCCGCCCCGGCATGTCAGGCTCAGAGCATGGGCAATGTCTTCCATGCAGATGTCTTCTGTTTTGATCTGCATAGGATCAAAATGTCTGCCGGTAAAGGTTGTCATGGTATTCTTCATAAAACGCCTCCTAAATACAGTAATTTTATTATCTCTTTTTTGTTGACATATGTCAATAATGAGTTATAATCATCTTATAAAATGATGATGGAGGGATCAGGATGCCAAGACCATGTAAGCGGCGGAGGGTCTGCGGACGTCCGGTTTATACCTGTTTTGGACCTCTGGGACAAGGGCGGTCCCTGGGGGGAACCTCCGTATCCATGACGTTGGATGAATATGAATGTATCCGGCTGATGGATCTGGAGGGACTGACTCAGGAACAGTGCGCGGCGCAGATGGAAGTGGCGCGGACGACGGTTCAGTCTATTTATCAGAGCGCGCGGAAGAAACTGGCCCTGTGCCTTGCCAAAGGTCTGGAACTGAGGATCGGCGGAGGTAATTATGTATTTTGCCGGGAGCGGGAAAAGTGCTGCAGACGGCACTGTCAAGGCATGCCTGAAAACTCGGCAGGTAAAGGAGAAGAAAAAATGAAGATTGGTGTAACTTATGAAAACGGGGAAATTTTTCAGCATTTTGGACATACGGAACAATTCAAGATTTATCAGGTAGAGGACGGAAAAGTAGTATCCTCGGAAGTGGTAGATACCAATGGAAGCGGACACGGCGCGCTGGCGGGATTTCTTCAGGAACACCAGGTGGACGCGCTGATCTGCGGCGGTATCGGAGGCGGAGCGCAGAATGCGCTGGCAGCTGCGGGGATCCGGCTGTACGCGGGATGTTCGGGAAAAGCAGATGAAGCAGTGGATGCGTTTCTGAAAAATGAACTGGAATACCATACAGATGCCACCTGCGACCATCACGGAGAACATCATCATGACGGCAGCTGCGGGGATCATGGCTGCGGCGGACACAGCTGCGGGGACCATTAAGGAGATGAATGTGGAGAGGACAACGAAGAAGACAGTAATATGTTTTGGAGATTCCAACACTTTCGGATACATTCCGGACGGAAGCGGACGTTTTTCCCGGCGGGAACGCTGGCCGGGACGTCTGCAGGAGCTGTTGGGAGATGAGTATCTGGTAGCAGAGGAAGGAGTTTGTGGAAGGACCACTATTTTCCGGGAGGAAGGGAATCCGGGAATCTGCGGCCTGGATTGCGTGGAAGACGCGCTGAACCGGAATCAGCCGGCAGACATGCTGATCGTGATGCTGGGGACCAACGACTGCAAGACAGAATACCATGCGTCTGTGTCTCAGATTGCCCGGGGAGCGGAACGGATCGTGGAGCGGGCGAAAGCCTGCGCGGCCGCGCCCGCCCGTATTCTTCTGATCGCACCGGCCTGGTTGGGCGCGAGAGTGGAGACTTCTGTATGGGGATGTGATTTTGACGGAGAATCCCGTCGGAAATCCATGGCGCTGGCATCCGCGTACAAGGCCGTGGCAGAGCATCAGGGCTGCCTGTTTCTGGACGCGTCCAGAGTGATCCGGGCAAGCGGGACCGATCAGGTGCATCTGGACCGGGAGGCACACGCGGCTCTGGCAGAGGCCGCAGCGGAGCTGGTACGAGGATGATACGAAAGACTATATCGAACTTTGACCTTTCCCAGATCTGTGCGTCCGGTCAGTGCTTTCGCATGAGGGAAACGGCTCCCGGAACTTACGTGATCCCGTCGGGAGAGCGCCTTGTGAGGGTGATGCAGAACGGAGAAGACTGTGTCTTTGACTGTCCGGAACAGGAATTTGATGTATACTGGAAAGATTATTTTGATCTGGAAAATGACTATGCCGGATACATAGAGCAGATTAATCCGCGGGATACTTATCTGAGAGAAGCGGCGGCACTGGGAGGAGGCATCCGGATCCTCAGACAGGATCTGTGGGAAACCATCGTCTCTTTCCTGATCTCCCAGCAGAACCATATCGCGAGGATCCGGCGCTGTATAGAGAATATCTGTGCGGAATACGGGAGCAGGCAGGTCAGCGCCTGGGGAGAAGAATATTATGGATTTCCGCGCCCGGAAGCGTTGGCGGGACTTTCGGAGGACGCGCTGAAAGCCTGCAATCTGGGATACCGCAGCAAGTATGTGGTCCGCGCGGCAAAAAGCGTGCTGTCCGGTGGAATTGATCTGGAGAGGCTCTCCCAGATGCCGTATAGAAAGGCGAGAGAAGAACTTCTGAAATTATACGGCGTGGGAGAAAAAGTGGCGGACTGTATCTGTCTGTTTGCCCTGCATCACCTGGAGGCCTTTCCCGTGGATACGCATATCCGTCAGGCTCTGGAGCGGCATTACCGGAGGGGATTCCCCAACAGAAGATACCGGGGCTTTCAGGGAGTGATGCAGCAATATATATTTTATTATGAACTTACCGGCAGTCCGGACCGATGACGGCGGTCAGCAATATTCCGTCAGGATCTCCAGATACATATCCACGATGGTCTCCAGGATCCTGTCATTGAAATCATAATCGGTACTGTGCAAAGGCGCATAGTCTGTCCCGTTGCCCACATAAAAGATGGCGCCGGGACATTTTTTTGTATAATATCCAAAATCCTCGGAGGCTCTCCAGGGCTCCGGAAGTTCGATCCTCTCTTTGCCGAGACGTTTCGCAGCCTGTTCGACGGCAGTTATGGCAGAGTCGTGATTCCGGGTCTCGGGAAAAGGATCCGCGATCTGATATTCCATGGAAAGACCGTCCGCCGCCGCGAGACCGGCGGCTTTCTCCCTCAGAAGCTGTTCCAGAAGTTCCAGATCAGATTCCTGATTCGCGCGGATGGTAAAGGAGATCTCGCCTTCCCCCGGAGCGATGCCGAAGTCCTTTTCTCCCATATGTATGCGGATGACCGTACAGAGTACCTTTTCCCGGAAAATATGGGAATGCGGAAGGCTCTGGCTGTAAGAAACCATCCGCGAGAGCGCGCCTGCGGGACTGAGTCCGTCTTCCGGCTGGCTGGCATGAGACGCCCGTCCGTGAAAATACAGGGTCAGTCCGCGGGACGCGCACTGTGTCAGCCCCCTCCGGCAGATAATACTGTTTTCCGGATATCCGCTGAGATTGTGGACCGCGTATACGGCCGCGCAGCCTGCATCCGCCAGAGATTCGGCACATTCCCGGCCGCCTTGTCCGGTCTCCTCTGCGTGCTGGAAAAGAAAGCAGACGTTGACGGATGGCTGTTTCTGCCAGACTTCCAGGGCAAATCCCGCAAGGGCCGCGCAGTGGCCGTCATGGCCGCATTTGTGGCTGACGCCCGGATGCAGGGACGCGTGATCCTTCGGGACAGCATCGCCTTCCGGTATGGGGAGCGCATCCATGTCGGCGCGGAATGCGATCATGGGAGCGCCGGGAACCGGAGCATGATACAGCGCGCAGAACCAGTGCCCGTATTCGCGGATTTCCAGCCGGGTATATTTTTTTAGAAAATCTATCAGGAAGTGCCGGGTATTTATCTCCTGCATGGAAAGTTCCGGATTCGCATGAAGAAGATGCCTCAGTGAGATGATTTTATCTTTATTTTCCGAATTCATGATCATGCCTCCTTTGCGATCTTATCTATTATAACAGAAGATATTCCGGACAGCCAGTCCGGCGGAGCGAATGAAACAAGGCGGTTGAGAAGACGCCTGCCGGGGAATCCTTATAAAAATAAAAAGTGAAAGGAAATGAAAATGAAAAAACTATATCATGGAGGAAAAATCCTGACTATGGAGGACCGGATGCCGGCAGAGGCGGTCCTGACGGACGGAGCAAAAGTTATTGGCGTTGGAAAAAAGGAAGAACTGTTAAGGATGGCTCCGGATGCTGAGCCGGTGGATCTGGACGGGAAGACAATGCTTCCGGGATTCATAGACGCGCACAGCCATTTTACACAGGTGGCCATGGGTTTTTTACAGGTATCGTTGGACGGCGCCGGATCCGTAGAGGAGATCCATAATCGTATCCTGGAATTTATTCAGAGAGAAAAGATTCGTCCCGGCTCATGGGTGCAGGCGAGAGATTATGACCATAATCTTCTGCCGGACGGGAAACATCTGACTGTGGATGAAATAGAAAGTCTGGCTCCCGAGCATGCTCTGGTGATCCAGCACAAGTCCGGACATTCCGGACTTATGAATCGGATGGCGCTCCGACATGTCGGGATTACCACGGATACGGAATCTCCGGAGGGAGGGTATATCGGGAAGGATACGAAAGGACTGACCGGTTATCTGGAAGAAAACGCCTATTTTGATGCGGCGAAGAAAGTGCCTATGCCCGGCCCGGAGGAACTTCTTCATGCATATGAAATGGCACAGGAACAATATGCCTCTTTTGGAATCACCACCATTCAGGAAGGTATGCTGGTGGACGAAATGCTTCCGTTGTATCAATTGTTGTTAAATGCCCGTATTTTGAAGCTGGATCTGGCTGTATATCCGGATAAAGAGACGTTAGCGGCCGCAGAGCAGCAGATAGGAATGTACGGGACCGGCTATCACAGCCATGTGCGGATCGGCGGAATCAAGATTTTTCTGGACGGTTCTCCGCAAGGGCGTACAGCCTGGATGACAGAACCTTACCAGGGAGATGAGGATTACCGTGGATATGGAACGATGACGGATATGGAAGTATTGGATGCATTAAGAGAAGCAGGAAAAAGGAAGGTGCAGATCATCGCTCACTGCAACGGGGACGCGGCTGCGGAGCAGTTCCTGAACTGTCTGGAAACAGCGGAACAGGAATATCCGGTTTTACGGACGCTTCGTCCTGTGATTATTCATGGACAGTTTATGCGGCCGGATCAGATGCTGAAAGCGAGAGATCTGGGGGCGGTTGTTTCCTTTTTCACCGCGCACACCTGGTACTGGGGAGACGTACATGTACAGAACTTCGGACTGGAAAGGGCTTCCCGGATCAGCGCGGCGGCCTCGGCTCTGGCATGCGGCCTGCCTTTTACTTTTCATCAGGACGCGCCGGTAATTCTGCCGGATATGCTGGAGACCATATGGTGCGCTGTGAACCGTCGGACTAAAAACGGGATTATTTTAGGAGCGGATCAAAGGATTTCTGTCTGGGAGGCGTTGAAAGCGGTAACTGTCAATGCGGCTTATCAGTATTTTGAAGAGGATCAGAAAGGAAGCATCGCTCCGGGGAAGCGCGCGGATTTTGTGATCTTGTCAGAAAATCCGCTGGAGGTTCCAAAGGACCGGATCCGGAAGATCCGGGTTCTGGAAACAATCAAGGATGGAGAGAGTATCTTTTGTCAGGGGCATTGACGGATTTTTATAAAATTACAGAAAATGCTTCTTTTTACAGAGATAAATACACAGAGAAACCGTGGCGGCACTCAGAATGATTACCGCCGCATAGCCGTATTTCCAGTTCAGTTCCGGCATGGCGGTAAAATTCATGCCGTACCATCCGGCGATTAACGTCAACGGCATGAAGACAGTGGTGACAACGGTGAGGATTTTCATAATATTATTCTGCCGTATATCAATCTGGGACTGATATACCTCCCGGACTTGTGTGGAATATTCTCTTAGCATCAACGCTTCTTCATGCAGGCGTCCGATTCGTTCGCTGAACAGACGCAGGGCTGTTAATTCGCTGTCCGTGAAGAAATCGGAACCGTTCTGCTGAAGAATGCTGCCTATGTCGGCCAGCTGCAGGTAGTAGTGAGAATATACCAGGATCTGCCTGCGGCATGCCGACAGTTTTTGATTAAACTGATCCAGTTTCCCGGAAAGTACATCATCTTCCAGATGTGCCAGTTCGTTTTCAATTTTGATCAGGCGCTCCAGATCATGCTCGATCAGGGTTTCCATAAATGCGGCCAGAAAAAGACCAAGCCCTGCATGGCTGCCGTCAAAAGATTCGGACAGGCGGCGCAGTATTTTTGAAACGTGGCTGCCTTCTTCCAGAAAAATAAGTTTCCCGCCTGCCAGCAGATAGCTGAAACGCCCGTTTTTTTCATGGACTTTAGGGGAGGGAAGCGCGAAAGTACCGCATAAAAATCCCATATGGGTTTCTGCCTTACAAAAATGTGCCTGACCGAAAAGATGGAGATTCTGCAGATGATATTTTTGCAGAAACATATTTCCAGAAGCTTCTTTGGGAGACAACACTGCTACTTTTGGGATTCCGGTCTCTTGAGAATTAAATTCATCTTCGGTGATACTGGTGAGCTTCGGCTGGATCCGGTAATATTCTGCCATAATGATTTCCTCCTTATTGTCCAGTATAATGACAGGTACAGTGTATAGCAAGACATATTTCCTTTTTATGTCTGGAAAGGCTGCCGTGAGGCGGCCTCTTTTGCATGACGGAAATTTTACCTGTATTTTACGTTCTGCACAGATAGATTCTATATCTCCCTGCTAAAGTAAAATAACATCATAGATGTATTTTCAGAGAAGGCGAGGAGAAGATAACAGATGGTGAAAACTTATGTCATCGATACGAACGTATTGATTCAGGCGCCTTACGCCATGCAGTGCTTTGAAGAAAATCAGGTGGTACTGCCTCTGGTGGTCCTGGAGGAACTGGACGGACTTAAAAAAGCGGACGGAGAGCGGGGAGCAAATGCCAGAAGGGCTATCCGTTTTCTGGAAAAACTGCGCGGGCGGGGCGATCTTCTGCAGGGAGTGCCGCTGGATAACGGCGGATTTCTGCGGGTGGAAGCGAACTGCGTGGATGTGGAACTGCCGGAAAGCCTGCCGGAAGACAAGGCGGATAACCGGATCCTGAAGGTATGCCGTGGAATTGAACGGGAAGGGATTCCCACCGTATTGGTGACAAAAGACCTGGTGCTCCGGATCAAAGCGCAGATCATGGGACTGGAAGCGGAAGACTTCAGCACGGAGCAGGTGATCCCGGAAGAAGAGCAGTACTGCGGGCGGATTCAGTGCTATGTGCCGGAAGAGCGGTTTAAAGAATTTAAGAAAAAAGGCGTGTCCTGCAGCGAACTGTATCTTTCGGACGAGGAAGGCAACCGGAGCTGCCCGGAACTGACGGAGAATGAATTCGTGATCCTGAAAGCGGATCAGTCACTGAAAAAAACACATTTAGGAAGAGTGAAGGGCACAAAGGTGGTGCCGCTGGAATACCAGAAGAGCGAACCGTACGGAGTATCTCCCCGGAACGCAGGCCAGTATTTTCTGCAGGAAGCGCTGATGCAGCCGGCAAAGGACGCTCCGCTGGTGATCGTGAAAGGAATGGCCGGTACGGCGAAGACATTTTATTCCCTGGCCGTAGGACTGGAAAAAATCGTAAATAATCCTACAAAAGAATACCGTCGTATCCTGATCTGCCGTCCCAACGCCCAGTTCGATTCGGATATCGGATTCCTGCCCGGAGATGAGCAGGAGAAGATATCTCCGTTGATGCGTCCCATCATTGACAATCTGGAGCAGCTGATTGATTCCAATGAGCAGGAACGGTACCGCGATGAGCGGGAGCTTCAAGGGAAAATAGAAGAGATCTTTAACCGGGGCATCATTCAGACAGAGGCCATGAATTTTATCAGGGGACGCTCTTTTGTGAATACTTATCTGATTATTGACGAAGCGCAGAACATGACGCCGAACCAGGTAAAAGGCATCATTACGCGCGCCGGCAAAGGGACCAAGATCATTTTATTGGGGGACCCCAATCAGATTGACAAGCCGTTTCTGGATGAAAGGACCAACGGACTCAGCTATGCTTCTGAATATATGAAAGGAAGCCCGCTCTGCTGGCAGATCACTATGACGACGGAAGAATGCGAGCGGTCGGACCTGGCAATGGACGCCGTTCGAAGACTATAAAGACAGAAAGAGAAGAAACACGATGGAAAAGATTACTTATAAAAAAATCAAGCAGATGCAGGAGGTAAATGCTTATATAGAACAGGGAAATCATGTACTGGGAGTGCTCGGCTACACAGAGCACTCCCTGAAACATGCGGCGAAAGTAGCCGAAACGGCCGGGAAAATCCTTCAGAAGCTGGATTTTGACGATCATACGGTTGAATTGGCCAGGATCGCCGGATATATGCACGACATGGGCAACAGCATCAACCGGGCGGACCATGCCCATACGGGGGCTTTGATGGCGTTTCAGATGCTCCGGGAATGGGGAATGCCGCCGGAGGACATCGCGGTAGTCGTCAGCGCCATCGGCCAGCATGACGAGTCAAGCGGATCCGCGGTAGATCCGGTGTCGGCGGCACTGATTCTGGCGGACAAGACAGATGTACGCCGCAACCGGGTGCGCAATCGGATTAAATCCAGCTTTGACAAACATGACCGGGTCAATTACGCCGCTTTAAGTTCCAATCTCCGGGTAGACGCCGGGAAAAAAGTGATCACGCTGGAGATTGAACTGGACGAAGATATCTGCTCTATGATGGATTATTTCGAGATTTTCCTGCAGCGGATGCTGATGTGCAAACGCGCTGCGGAACTTCTGGGACTGAAATTTAAAGTGACCGCAAACGGGAATAAGATCTGCTGATTTTCAAATTGCATTTCTCTTTCCCTGATGTTATCATTATTCCATAACGAATTTTGGAAAGTAAGTATCCAAAAGTAACGAATAAGAGGAATGATGACTATGCAGGAAATCAAAGAACTGCCGGCATGTCCGGTAGAGACCACGCTTATGCTGATTGGCGACAAATGGAAAGTACTCATATTGCGGGATCTGATGCCGGGGACAAAACGTTTCGGAGAATTGAAAAAATCCATCGGCAATGTGTCGCAGAAGGTATTGACCGCGCAGCTGCGGGATATGGAGGAAAACGGTCTTGTCAGCCGGAAGGCCTATGCGGAAGTGCCGCCGCGGGTGGAATACAGCCTGACGGAGCTGGGACGGAGTCTGAAACCGATCCTTGACGCCATGCAGGACTGGGGCGAAGGTTATAAAGCGCAGAACGGACAGAATATCGGGAGGGGATAAAAGTGCTCATTGAAAACAATCCAAAAGAAATTGCAGCCATGAAGGAATTTCACAAGGGAAACCGTGCGGAAGGACTGCGCCTGCAAGAAGAGTTCGCGTCCGAGTTTCGTGAGGAATATCAGGATAAGGATCATTGTCCCTGTCAGAAGGCGTGCCGTTATCACGGAAACTGTAAAGAATGTGTGGCAATTCACAGAGCGCACCAGGAGCATGTTCCCAACTGTATGAGGCCGCTTCTGAATAAAAAACTCAAGATTCTGTCAGAACTTACGGAGCACACGCTGGCCAATGAGATCCAACCGCCCAGAGAAGTGCTGAGAAAAGAGTTCCAGTAAAAGACTGCCGATAAAGAGGTCAGACAAATGGATAATGAAAAAGTGTATCGGATGAAATTTTCATCGGTTTACCCTCTGCTGGTAAATAAAGCTGTGAGAAAGGGCCGCACGCAGGAAGAAGTGGATGAAGTCATTTCCTGGCTCACCGGTTATGACCGGGATGCGATCAAAACACTTTCCGTCTCGGATATAGATTACGCTTCTTTTTTTCAGAAGGTGCCCGAATTAAATCCGCGAAGAGAACTCATCAAAGGAGTCATATGCGGAATCAGAGTGGAAGAGATTGAAGAACCGCTCATGAAAGAAATCCGCTATCTGGATAAACTGGTGGATGAACTGGCAAAAGGGAAGGCAATGGATAAAATTTTAAGGGGATAGTAATTCCCCGCAAAGGAATAAGAAAACCCTCGGACCGCCATCTGAGGGTTTTCGTTAATCAAAATACCAGCTGCACCAGCAGCATATAACACACAGTCCCGCCCGCGATAGACAGGAGCATCTGCCTTTTCCACAGATGGAGCGCCACTACGAGGGCGATGGACAGCATCTCCGGAATGGCGTGGGAACCGGTGAAGATACTGACGTTTTTCAGGCAGTAGATGACCAGCATGCCGAATACGGCGGGCGGGAGGACTTTGCCCAGGTACCGGACATATTTCGGCGTAGGCTTTCCTGCCGGAAACAGCAGGAAGGGCAGAAAGCGGGTCAGCATGGTACCCAGTACGACTATGGCGATCGTGATGATCTGCTGCGTCAGCGTCATGAGATTTCACCGCCTTTCTCAAGAGGCTTTCTGAGAAATGTCAGAACGCCTAAAATGGCGATCATAGATGGAATAATAAAGTTATCGGCTCCAAATGCCAGCAGGCAGAGAAATGAGATCCCCAGTCCTAAAAGCGAGCTGATATGCCGTTCTTCTTTCAGCCACTGATCCATGAAAATGACTACGAACATGGCGGTCATGACAAAGTCAAGCCCTTCCGTGTTGAAGGTGATCAGGGAACCGAAGATGCCGCCTAGGGTAGCCCCGGTAAACCAGTAGATCTGATTGAGCAGTGTTACAAAGAACATGAACCATCCGGAGTCTACGTTGTCCGGAATGCGGGCAGAGTAATTGATAGAAAAACTCTCGTCGCACATGCCGAAGATCAGATAGAATTTCTTCCATCCGGTTCCCCGGTACCTGTCCAGCATGGAGAGCCCGTAAAACAGGTGGCGGGCATTGATCATCAGGGTCATGGCCAGCGCCTGAAGAGGGTTGAACGCGCCCAGCAGCATGTTGACGGCCACAAATTCGACAGAACCTGCAAAGATGGTCAGACTCATCAGCATAGGGTACCAGAAGCTGAAGCCGGAAACATTCATATAGATGCCGTATGTAATCCCCAGAAACCAGAATCCTGCAAAGATCGGGATGGTATGGGGAAATGCGGCGAGAAACGCCTTTTTTATTTTGCCGTCTTTTCTTGCGGAGACGGCTCCCGCGCTTATCTCATTCATAGATTTCACCTCGCGCAACGATCCCATTGTACTACAGATCATCCAATTTGAGCAATATTTACATAAATTTTACCTGATTTTCAGGCGGGTATGATAGAAGCAGGCAGAAGCATCTGCCATAATAAGAACAGAAGCGGTCGGGGCATGCGTTTGCTGCATGCTCCTGTTTTTCATACCGGTGTGAGAAAAAGGGAGGTATCATATGCCGAAATATCTGAAGATCTGTCTGTTGTCTGTCTGTCTGCTGCTGACTGTGGGCCTGCTGTCTGCCTGCGGAAGCAGCGGAGCCGAAGAGTCCTCCGGGACATGGCAGACTTTCAGGACGAGAGGGGCGCATGAGACGATCCGGATCCTGTCCGGTTCAGAGAATCAGGAACTGGCATCCATATTGGAGCAGTGCGCGTCTGAGACGAAGGTAGATATTGAGATCGAGTACAAGGGATCGCTGGATATCATGCGGGAACTGCAGCAGGGCGCTGAAGATTATGACGCGGTCTGGCCTGCGAGCAGCCTTTGGATCTCCATGGGAGATACGGGATATCTGGTAAAACATGCGGAGTCTGTCTCCATGACGCCGGTGGTATTCGGGATCCGTGACAGCCTGGCGGAAGAACTGGGATTTAAAGGCAGAGACGTGTCGGTAAACGAAATCCTGGAGGCGATCCGTTCCGGCCGGATGTCATTCTGTATGACCAGCGCCACCCAGTCCAATTCCGGGGCCAGCGCCTATATCGGTTTTCTGTACGCTCTGATGGGCAAACAGGACAGTATGACGGAGGAAGATCTGGATAATGAAGAACTGAAACAGGAAATTACAGAACTGCTGTCCGGTATTGAACGAAGTTCCGGAAGTTCTGACTGGCTGAAAGATATGTTCCTGAACGGCGACTATGACGCCATGGTCAATTATGAGTGCCTGATGATCAGCGCCAATCAGCAGCTGGAAGCAGAGGGAAAAGAAACTTTGTACGTGGTCTATCCCTACGATGGACTGAGTATCGCGGACTCGCCGTTCGGGTATGTGGATCATGGCGACAGCGGCAAAGAGGAAGCGTTTCTGAAAGTGCAGGAATACCTGCTGTCGGACGAAGCTCAGAATGCGATTCAGCGTACCGGGCGCAGAACCGGCTATGAAGGCGTGAAGGAAGAAAATCTGGATGTATTCCGCAGCGACTGGGGTATCGATACGGAGCGGATCCTTTCACCGATCGTGATGCCCTCTTCGGAGGTCCTGCTGAAGGCATTGAATCTGTATCAGACAGAATTTAAAAAACCGTCGTTGAACGTGTATTGTCTGGATTTTTCCGGAAGCATGATCGGGGAAGGAAACCGTCAGCTGGTGGAAGCTATGCAGCAGATCCTGGATCAGGACTACGCCCGCCAGAACCTTCTTCAGGCAAACCAGGGCGAAGTAAATGTCGTAATTACATTCAGCGATGAAATCAATAATATCTATGTGGTAAATGATTCCACAGATGAGAATCTGCTGGAATTGTACGAAACGGTTGCCTCAGAGGATTGTACCGGCGGAACAGACATCTATGACGCCGCGCTGACGGGGCTGCAGATGATAGAAGAGGATTATGACGCAAGCCAGTATACGCCTGCGATTATTCTGATGACGGACGGCAGATCCAACGGCGGCATGGACTATTCGGATTTCGCGGAGGCATATCAGGACTACGGAAGCGATATCCCGGTATTTTCTATTATGTTCGGAGACGCCAGAGAGGATCAGCTGGAAGAACTGGCCAATCTTACGAATGCCAGAGTGTTCGATGGAAGAGAAGATCTGATAGGGGCTTTCCGAAGCGTGAAAGGATATAACTAGATGAAGCGAAAAGAAGAGGTACGAAGCATATTGTCAGGACTGGCGGCGGCAGTGTTTTTCCTGGCGGCGTTTCTGGGACTTCACTGGAATTTCTTCCTCTGCATCGTTCTGGCGGTGCTGCTGTTTGAAGGCGTATATCTGCTGAGCCGCCCCAGACGGAGGATCGGAAAGATCATCGTGGAAGATCTGGAGAATGGGGAGGAGCTGGAGAAGAAACTGGAAGAAGCCAGAGAAGACTTTGAGAATATACGCAGATCCATGAAACAGATCGAAGACGCTGAACTGCGGGAACAGTCGGAACAGCTGCATGAGACGGCGGCCCGCATCCTGAAGTATCTGGAAAAACATCCGGAGAAGATCGGCATGGCCAGACGGTTCATCGACTACTATCAGGATACCGCGTCTTCTCTGCTGGGGAAATATGTGGAACTGCAGGAGAGCAGTCTGAAGACAGAGGAAGCGCTGCGTCTGAAAGAGGACACCAAAGGCGCGATCAAGACTTTGAACCGTGCTTTTGAACAGCAGTTCCAGCGCCTGATGAGCAGTGAAATGCTGGATATGGACGCAGAGATCAAACTGCTGGAAAAAATGCGAAAGATGGAGGGGATCACATGAAATCCAGAGCACTGGGAATCATTCTTCTCGCGGTAGTGATCCTGGCTTCCGGAGGATACTATCTGTATTCTTCCCAGAGCAGGGTGACCGTGCTGGACGGATATCTGGGCGGAGAGAAGATCGGGCTTTTTGAAGATGAAGAGGCGGCGGAGATCCTGAGAAGGGAGTACCATCTGGAATTTCAATATTCCAGAGCAGGCTCCCTGGATATGGTGACTGCCGATCAGACGGGGATGGACTATCTGTTCCCTTCCAGCCAGACGGCGCTGGCATATTATGAAGACGAGAAAGGGCAGCCGGTGCAGGATGAGATCATATTCAATACGCCGATTGTTCTTTATACACATCAGCTTGTCCTGGACGCGCTGATGAGGGAAGGCATCGTGGAAGAAGAGGAGGGGGTCTATTATGCGGATATGGTGAAGCTGACAGATCTGATCATGGCAGACACTTCCTGGGCGGATCTGGGGGTTCCGGAGCTCTACGGGAAAGTCTCTGTGGACACGACAGATCCTGCCAAATCCAATTCCGGAAATATGTTCGCGGCGCTGCTGGCAAATGTGCTAAACGGCGGGGAGACGGTGGACGAGACTACCGTGGAAAACGTTATTCCGAAACTTCAGGAGATCTTTGCCAGACTGGGATATATGGAGACGTCGTCTTCTGATCTGTTCAATCAGTTCCTGCGGATGGGAGTGGGCGCGAAGCCGATGATCGCCGGATATGAGAGCCAGCTTCTGGAATTCGCGGTGGAAAATCCGGAGGATTATGAACAGATGAAGGATGATCTGGTGATGATCTATCCGTCTCCTACCGTATGGTCCACACACGTATATATTGCGCTGGACGAAGCCGGGCGCGCAGGAGCGGAGGCGCTGCTGGACAGAGACATCCAGAAGCTGGCATGGGAAAAGCATGGATTCCGGACCAGCACTTACGGGGCGGCAAGCCAGAGTTTTGAAGGAATAATAGAAGAAATGGCGCCGGAGGTGACCAGAGTGATGCAGGTGCCGGATTATCCGGCCATGAGGCGGATCATAGACAGTCTGTAGAAAAGGAGAAGAAAATGGGAGAGATTACATTGGCAGATCTGGCGCGGGCCAGAGGACAGCAGGAGACTGCGGATACGGAACAGGGAGAACTCACAGAAGTAAAATCGCAGATGCCTGTTTTTACGGAAGAGGAACAGAAGAAGATCCGTGAAATCCGGGAATCGATTGATTTGATGGATTCTCAGGCGGTGATACAGTACGGCGTAGGCGCGCAGCGGAACCTCTCGGATTTCGCGGATACGGTTCTGGGGAATGTCCGCAGTAAAGATACCGGTTATGTGGGAGGTCTTTTATCCGATCTGGTTATCCAGGTGAAGGGTATGGATATCACGAAGCCGGGAGACGGGGAAGGGATCCTGGATAAAATCCCGTTTGTACGCAACGCCCGGAACAGTCTGGAAAAATTCCGGGAACGCTATGCGAAAGTGGAAGTTCAGATAGACCGGATTGAAGGCGAACTGGAAAAAGCCCGGGTCAGCATGCTGAAAGATATCGGCATGTTTGATGCCATGTATGAAAAAAACCTGGAATATTTCAGGGAACTGCAGATCTATATTGAAGCAGGGGAAGAAAAACTGACCGAGCTGCGGGAAAAAACGCTGCCGGGCCTCAGGGCGGAAGCAGAGCGTTCGGATGATCCTATGGCGGCGCAGCTGGTGAATGACTTTGAGGAGACGGTGAGCAGATTTGAGAAAAAACTGTATGATCTCAAACTGAGCCGTACGATTGCCATCCAGACGGCGCCGCAGATCAAACTGATCCAGAATAATGACAAACTGCTGGTAGAACGTATTCAGACGGCTGTCATGAACACGATTCCTGTATGGAAAGGCCAGATCGTCATCGCATTGGGACTGTACCGTCAGGAAAAGACCTTGAAGATGCAGAAAGAAGTGATGAATACGACGAACGAGCTTCTGAAAAAGAATTCAGAGCTGTTGAAATCCAATACGGTGGAGACGGCAAGAGCATCGGAGGCCGGGATCGTGGAAATCGATACCCTGCGCAAAGTAAACGAGAACCTGATCTCCACGATTGAGGAGACTCTTCGGATCCAGCAGGAAGGAAGACAGAAACGACAGGCGGCAGAACAGGAACTGGCAAGACTGGAAGACGAGTTAAGAAACAAACTGATGGCCGCAAGAGAATAACAAAGAATCAGAACGCTTGATACGGCCGGGGGAGCTTGAAAGTTTCCCCGGCCTGTTATATGATGAAAGAAAACGGACCGCAGATAAATGGTCCGGGATCGGAGAGAAAGATGACGCCGGAAGAATTCTATAAAGAGATTGGAGCGGATTATCAGACCGCGTTGTCCAGGATGATGGGAAATCAGGGGCTGCTTGCGCGGATGCTGAAAAAATTTGAGAATGACAGGAACTATGAGGCGCTGGAAAAAGCCATGGAAGAAAATGACTATGAAGGGATCTTTGCCGCCGCCCATACGCTGAAAGGTGTGGCGGGAAATCTGGAGCTTACGCCGCTTTATGAAACGTGTACGCGTCTGTCCGACGCCACCCGCGGCGGGAAAAAAGACGGCGATGTGCAGGGCCTTTTTCTCGCGGTACGGGAGGCATATCGGAATGTGATGGAGAATGTGAAAAAGCTGGCATAGCTTTCATGATTTTATAGGCAGGAAAACTTTTACAGTCAGCCCGTGAGGGACAGTATCAGAAAACTGTATCTTTCCCTGATGGGCGCGGACGATCTGCCGCACCAGTTTTAACCCCAGTCCATGTTCAAGTTTTCCGCCGCAGTTTCGGGTGCTGGAAATGTCCTGTCCCTGGTTCAGCGCGGCAAGCAGCGCCGGAGAAAGTCCGATACCGTCGTCCGATACCGTGTAGAGATAATATCCGTCTTCCTCTCCGGCAGAAAGGATGATCCTGCATCCCTGCGGATTGTGAATCACACTGTTTCGGATCAGATTATCTAGCATTCGCAGAAGAAGGCTGCTGTCTCCGGAAAAAGGAAGGCTTCGTCCCGGCCGTGCCTCGGAAAATGTAATCTCATACTGCTGCGGCAGACCGCTGTTAAGCGCCTCACCGGCAGCCAGACGGCCTGTTTCTGCCAGATCGACATTTTTGACCTGGACAGGCTGAAGCGCGTATTCCAGTTTGGTGGTCAGATTCAGATCATCGATCAGCCTTTTCATTTTTTCACTTTCCAGGCGGATAATCCCGGCCTGTTTCCTGGCTTCCTGCGGAAGTACATCGTTTTCTTCCAGCTCGCTGGCGTATCCCAGTACGATGGAAAGCGGCGTGCGGATATCATGGGACACGCCGCGGATCCATTCGGCTCTTGTATTATCTTTCCGGCTCATATAGTCGGCTGCCCGGTTCAGACCCCTGCTGATTTCAGCCAGTTCCCCCTGCTCTTCCAGATGCCGCGGTTTGCCGCGGCTCAGATCCTGAATGCCCTGTAAGATGGGAGTCATGGCTTTCTCTACTTTGCGGGTATTGCGCAGGATCAGAAAAATAATCAGAAACAGATTGCACAGGAAGACTGCGGCGATTCCGCCTGCCATAACTTCTATATAGGGCCATTCCAGAGAATAGTAAAATTTTACCAGGGTCCGGGGCTGCAGACCGGCTACCATCAGGCTGCCGTCCTCCCGCGCCCATATCTTTACCGGATAACTGTCCAGATACCAGCGGCTGAAGGAGGCAATGTCCGCGCTTGTATAAGACCGCGGCAGATCTTCCGGCAGATCCTGCTGCCAGACAACATTCCCGTTCTCATCCAGCAGCATGGCCCACGCGTCGTTTTCCCGCAGTATGGAAAGGGCGGCATTGTCGGCGGTCCAGGCGCTGTCCTGCCATACCACGCCGTCTGAAAGATCCCGGACAGAGAGAGAGGTCCCGGAACCGCTCATACTCCCTATGACCATGACTGCAAAAAAGAGCGCGATATTGATACCCAGGAATAAAAATATGATTCCGATCATGGAAAGAATATAACGTCGGAAGAAACGCTGTACAGAATTCATGATGCGCCCTCCTTAAGATGGAGACGGTAACCGATTCCTTTTACCGTCACCAGAGAAACCGGCCTGGAGGGGTTTTCTTCTATCTTTTCTCTCAGGTGCCGGATGTGGGTGGAAAGGGTAGTCTCGTATCCTTGCCAGAACTCTCCGCATATGGTCTCGCACAAGGCTCCTGTAGTGACGATTCGCCCTGCGTTTTCATACAGTTTTTCAAAGAGCTGCAGCTCTTTCGCCGTCAATGATATTCGTTCTCCGTTTTTCCATACTTCCGCATTCGCCATATCCACGGTGGAACCGGCCAGCGCCACCTGCTCTTTCCGCTCCGGGTAGGCGCGGCTTAAGATGGCGCCTGCCCGCAGGAGCAGTTCTTTCGGCAAAAAAGGCTTGGGAAGATAGTCGTCCGCGCCGTTTTCCAATCCCTCAATGCGGTCTTCGGCTTCGCCACGGGCGGTGAGCATCAGGACGGGAACACGGCTTGCGCGGCGTATCTCTCTCAGGACAGAAAATCCGTCCATACCCGGCATCATCACATCCAGGACAACCAGATCCGGCTGCTCTTCACGCCAGAGGCGGAGCGCCTCGAGCCCTGACGAGGCGGTGAGAAGGTCATGGTAGCCTGCCCGCCGGAAAATAGAGAGAAGCATTTCCAGAAGCCCCCGGTCATCATCGGCCAGTAATATTCTATAATCTGCCATAAATCATTCCCCTTTATCATCCGTTGTTATCTGTATTATACCCTCCCCAATGTCATTCGGCTATTCTTCGGTGAAAATCTCAGAGATAAATCAAGGTTGGCTCAGCGTTATCTCAGAACAGAGATGCTATCTTATAGGCAGCACGAAAGGAGATATCTGATTATGAGCAATTATATCATCGAGACCCGCGGTCTCACGAAAAAGTATGGAGAGCAGACCAGCGTATCCAAATTGTCTCTTCATGTGAGAAAAGGGCGTATCTACGGGCTCCTGGGACGGAACGGAGCCGGTAAAACGACAACCATGCGGATGCTTCTGGGGCTGACGGAGCCGACTTCCGGAGACGTGAAAATCTTCGGCAAACCGCTTCGCGGCAATGAGAAAAAGATCCTGCCCCGTATCGGCTCCCTGATCGAATCGCCGGGGTTTTATCCGAATCTGACCGGGACGGAAAACCTGCGGATTTTTGCCGATCTGAGAGGGTTGAAAGGTCCGAAATATATCAAGAATGCCATGGAACTGGTCAATCTGCCTTATAAAGACAAAAAATTGTTTTCCCAGTATTCTCTCGGCATGAAACAGCGTCTGGCGATTGCCCTGGCCGTCATGCACAATCCCGAGCTCCTGATACTGGACGAACCGATCAACGGGCTTGACCCCATCGGTATCGCGGAGGTGCGTGATTTCATACGGAATCTGTGCGACGCCACGGGAAAAACCATCCTGATTTCCAGCCATATACTTTCCGAGATCTCTCTGCTGGCCGACGATATCGGCATTATTGACCATGGCGTTCTGCTGGAGGAAGAAAGTCTGGAAGAACTGGAGAAGAAGAATGGAAAATATTTTCGATTTACGGTGTCCAACGCGGCGGCGGCATCCGGACTGCTTCAGGACAGGATGGGTATCCGGAATATGGAAATAGACAGTTCCACGAAACTGACCGTCCGGGATTCCCGGTTGGATGCGGGCACGGCTGTCCGCCTGTTTGTGGACGAGGGGCTGACCGTATCCGACGCGCATCTCTATGAGGATACTCTGGAGGATTACTTTAAAAAAGTTACGGGAGGTGAGGGTATTGCTTAGACTGCTGCGATGTGAATTTGCCAAGCTGAAACGCAGGCCCCTGTTCTTCGGGGCGGCGGCTGTCTCGGCCCTGATCCCGTTGGGGTGCGCGCTGTTCCTGCCGGATTTCAAAGCGTTTACAAGCGGCGCGGAAGCGGTGGACAGGATGATGGCCTCTTTATTCCAGATGAGCGCGTATATGCTGCTCATGCCCGCGCTGGTGGTGCTTGCTTCCAATCTGCTTTTTGAGGAGCAGGACAACGACACGCTGAAAAATTTGATTACCGTTCCGGTGAACAAGTCTGCTCTGGCACTGGCGAAGATGGCCCTGCTGTTCTTATTTGCGGCGGCTTTCATGGCGGCAGGCGGCCTGGTCATCCTGGTGATTGTGCTGGCGGCAGGATGGGAACCGGTGGGATTCTGGAGGCTTTTCTGGGTAGGCATCGGTCAGGGGATCATGATGTGGGCCGGGTCGCTGCCCTGTATCCTTCTGGTGGTATTTTTGAATCGCAGTTATATTATCTCTGTGATCATCACCTTCTTTTATACAACGGTCAATTACATCTGCAGTATGAATGATGCGTTCATCATGCAGCCGTTTGGATTCAACCTGGGCACGCTGCTGCCCGGTCCCTTAAGTTTTCGCTGGTATTATCAGTATTTTGATACATCAAAGATCGGCGCGGAGACGGCGGCGCTGGTGGAGCGGATCAGTCCTTATTTTGTAACCGTCCCGCAGGCGTTTTTCATAGTCTGCATAGAAGCGGCGCTGTTTTTGACTCTGATCGCGTGGGTCTATAAGCGCCAGGGCTGTTAAGGAGGTGAGAAGCATGCGGAGTATTATCAAAGGCGAATGGCGGAAGCTGCGGCGGTGCCAGATCCTGCTGGTAGGGATCGTGGCCCTGGCTCTCTGCCCTGTGGTGCAATACGGTTCCCAACTGGTCATGAATCCCGAGCTGCGGGACCCCGGTTATAATTTTGTAAGTCTTTTCAACAGTGTCATATGGGGAAACACCCAGATCTTTCTGCCCATCTCGCTTGTGATGATCGGAGGATGGATCATAGACCGGGAAAACACGAATGATACCATGAAAAATCTGCTTACGGTTCCGGTCTCTTATCCCAGACTGATGGGCGGAAAACTGACGATAACCGTAATCCTGTCGTTGATATTTGGAGTATACAGCGTATTTGTGACGCTTCTGACCGGAACCGCGGCAGGCCTGGACGGATTATCCCCGGCGGTTCTTGCAGGCCAGGGCGCGCAGGTGATCGGAGCCGCTTTCAACACCTGCCTGGTGTGCATGCCGGTCATCCTGATATTCGGCCAGATTCGGGGAGCTTATCTCGGAGGATCGCTTCTGACCTTCTTTCTCGGATACTGCATCCTGTTTTTTAAAAGCGGTTTCCTGCTCTCCGCCTATCCCTTTTCCGCGGCGCTGGTTCTCACCGGGTTCGATATGCAGGAGTATAACGGCGCCACAGAAGCCCCCGGTATCCCGCTGGCGTTTTTGGGGATGGCGGCAGTCATTGCCCTGACCATGGCGCTTCTGCTGTTTTCTCATCCCGGCAGCAAAACGGGGACGGCTAAGAAGAAAAAGAAAAGAGGGCGCGGGAGACGGTACTCGGGCAGATAAAGTGCGTTACAATTTTTTAAAAGCGGACGAAAATACCGGGAGGAGAATGGACATGAGGAAAATAATACTTTTACTGCTGATGATGTGCTGTCTGATATCCATGACAGCATGCTCGAAAGATGAAATCATTGAACAATACAATCAGGCATTGCAGGCACTGCCCGATACCGGGCTGACAGATAAGAAGGAGCTGCAGGGGAAACGCAGTCCGGGTACAGACAGCTATGTGGGAACTTACGAAGCGAACTATGAAGATTTTTCCGGCGAAGAGGTCCTTTTCGGAGGCACCGCGCTTGAACGGGACGGCGGAAACGAAATAGAAATCTCCTGTCATATGGATACGGAAAGCGGAACATTGAAACTGATCCTGCAGACAGGGGCAGACGAGCCGGAGATCCTGTGCGATACGGAAGATTCATATTCCGGAACAATTGATCTGCCCTCGGCAAGCAACTATATTACCGTGGTGGCGGAGCACTATACAGGGACATTGGAATTAGTGGTTCAATAAGATAAAAAGCCCTGATAAGCTTTATCGACTTATCCCCCTTTCTGTGATATGATTACGGATATACGATCATAAAACGGAAAGGGGTATTTCTATGGGAAATACGTCTGATAATAAAGATACCAGACCGGCTGCGCAGCAGCCGGTCAACATCGGCATCCTCGCCCATGTGGACGCGGGCAAGACTACGCTCTCGGAAGCGATGCTCTACCGCAGCGGCGCGATCCGCAGCCTGGGACGTGTGGACAACAGGGACGCGTTCCTGGATACTTATGAGCTGGAGCGGAATCGGGGGATTACGATTTTTTCCAAGCAGGCGAGGCTTCGTCTGGGGGAAAAGCCGGTGACGCTTCTGGATACGCCGGGGCATGTGGATTTTTCCGCGGAGATGGAACGGACGCTGCAGGTGATCGATTACGCGGTGCTGGTGATCAGCGGAGCGGACGGCGTCCAGGGACATACCAGGACGCTCTGGAAACTGCTGAAGCGGTATCAGGTGCCCACATTTTTGTTTGTCAATAAGATGGACCAGCAGGGGACAGACAGGGGAAAGCTTCTGGAAGAACTGCGCCGGCTGCTGGATGACCGGTGCGTGGATTTTGGCGCCGGACAGGACCGGGAGACTTTTCTGGAGAACATAGCGGTCTGCGGGGAAGAAGCGATGGAGAGTTACCTGGAGACCGGAGAGATCCCGCAGGATGAGATCAACCGGCTGATCTGCCGGAGAGATCTGTTCCCATGCTGGTTTGGATCGGCGCTGAAACTGGAAGGGGTGGACGAATTCCTTCACGGTCTGGAAATCTGTATGGCTGTGCCCGAGTATGGAGAACAGTTCGGCGCCAGGGTATATAAGATCGGACGGGACGAACAGGGAAACCGTCTGACTTATCTGAAAGTGACCGGCGGAGCCCTGAAGGTAAAGGATCTCCTGAGCGGAGGCCGGGGCGAAGACGCGTGGGAAGAAAAGGTCAACCAGATACGCCTTTATTCCGGATCCAGATATGAGACGGCAGGAGAAGCCGCTGCCGGTACGGTCTGTGCAGTGACCGGACTTATCCATACCTATCCGGGAGAGGGGCTGGGAGCGGAAGAAGGTTCTAATCTGCCGGTTCTGGAACCGGTATTGTCCTGCAGCATCCTGCTTCCCCGGGGATGTGATCCTGTGCAGATGGTAGGAAAGTTAAGGACACTGGAGGAAGAAGAACCGGAACTCCATATCCGGTGGGATGAAAAGCAAAGAGAGATCCAGGCGCAGCTCATGGGAGAAGTGCAGATGGATGTGCTGAAGACCATGATCCGGGAACGTTTTGATGTGTCGGTGGATTTCGGAGAAGGCAGCATTGTATATAAAGAAACCATTGCGGATACGGTGGAGGGTGTGGGGCATTTTGAGCCTCTGCGCCATTATGCGGAAGTGCACCTTTTGCTGGAACCGGGAGAGCCGGGCAGCGGCCTGCAGTTTGCTTCGGCCTGCAGCGAGGACCAGCTGAGCAGGAACTGGCAGCGCCTGATACTGACCCATCTGGAAGAGAAGACGCATGTGGGTGTGCTGACCGGATCAGAACTTACGGATGTACGGATCACGCTGATTTCCGGAAAAGCACATTTGAAACATACAGAAGGAGGGGATTTTCGGCAGGCGACTTACCGCGCAGTCCGGCAGGGGCTGATGCAGGCGCAGAATGTTCTGCTGGAGCCTTATTATGAATTCCGTCTGGAGATTCCGCTGGAAAATGTGGGACGGGCCATGACAGATCTGGAAAAGATGCACGCGTCTTTTGAACAGCCGGAGACGGAAGGAGAGATGTCGGTTTTATCCGGATCCGCGCCGGTGTCTGCCATGCGGAATTATCAGCAGGAAGTCACTTCCTATACAAAAGGAAGAGGGCATCTTTCCTGCATGCCCGGAGGTTACGCGCCATGCAGGGATGCGGAAGAGGTGATCCGGAGTATTGGCTATGATCCGGAGGCAGATGTGGAAAATACGCCGGACTCCGTATTCTGTTATCATGGCGCAGGCACGGTCATACCCTGGTATGAAGTAAAAGAACATATGCATCTGGCGGATCTGACAGACAGCGGGGCAGACGGAGGGAAAGCAGAGGCAGAACCGGCTCCCCGCCGGAGAGAACGCGCGCCGCTGGGAACCGCGGAAGAAGAAAAAGAACTGGAAGAGATCTTTGCGCGTACCTTTGGCGCTCCCAAGAGGAGGCTTCCCGGCGCGGAAGACAGGGTCCGCGTCTATGGAGCGGAAGAAAAAAGTAATTCGGAATATGTCCCGGGAAAGCACAGATCTTCCAGGGCAAAAGAAAATCCGGAAGAGTATCTTCTTGTGGACGGCTATAACGTGATCTTTGCCTGGGACGAACTGAGCGAGATGGCAAAGACCAATATAGACGGGGCCAGGGGAAAGCTCATGGACGTACTGTGCAACTATCAGGGATTCCGAAAATGCAACCTCATACTGGTATTTGACGCGTACCGTGTGGAGGGGCATGTGGAGGAAACGGTGAAATACCACAACATTTATGTGGTTTACACGAAAGAAGCAGAGACGGCGGACCAGTATATTGAGCGTACAGCCCATACGATCGGGAGAAAGTATCAGGTGACTGTGGCTACTTCCGACGGTCTGGAGCAGATTATTATCCGGGGGCAGGGATGCCGCACTATGTCTGCCAGAGAACTGAAAGAAGAGACAGAACGCATCAGCAGGGAGATACGGGCAGAGTATCTGGACCGTTTTCCGAACAGCGGCAATTATCTGTTTGATTATCTGCCGGAGGAACTGGCGGAACATCTGAATGATGTGAGGCTGGGCAGAAAAAGCCTGAGCGGGGAAGAGGAGTGAACGATATGGAACGGGAAATTGATATGAAAGAAGTATCTGACGGCAGGCTGTATACTTCCAATGATCTGGTGAAGGCGGACTGCGGCGGATGCGAAGGCTGTTCGTCGTGCTGTACGGGGATGGGCAGTTCCATTACACTGGATCCCCTGGATGTTTTCCGGCTGTGCGCGGCAACCGGGAAAGATTTTGAATCCATGCTGGACCGGCAGATAGAACTGAATATTGTAGATGGTGTGATTCTGCCGAATCTGAAGATGGCAGGAGACGGGGAGCGATGCCCGTTCCTGAATCCGGAAGGACGCTGCAGTATTCATGAATACCGGCCGGGCATCTGCCGGCTGTTCCCGCTGGGCAGGATCTATGAGGACGGAGATTTCCGGTACTTTCTGCAGGTCCATGAATGTCCGAAGAAAAAGACGAAAGTCAGAGTCAGAAAATGGCTGGATACGCCGGACCTGAAACGCTACGAACAGTTTGTGCGCGACTGGCATTATTATCTGAAAGACCTGCAGAAGGAGACAGAGAAAGCCCCGGATCAGATCAGGGAGCTGAGCATGAGCGTGCTCAGACTTTTCTACATGCTTCCCTACGACCGGAACCGGGACTTTTATGATCAGTTTTATGAACGCTTCCGCAGGTGAAGAGATCAGTTCTTTCCTGCAAACAATTCCTCGAAACGTTTCATGGCTTCAGAGGTATTTTCATAGGTGCCGAAAGAAGTCAGGCGGAAATAGTTTTTTCCGTTCTCTCCGAATCCTGCGCCGGGGGTGCCCACTACCTGAATGTTTTCCAGCAGGTAATCAAAGCATTCCCAGGATTCCATTCCGTTCGGGCACTCAAACCAGATATAAGGAGAATTGACGCCGCCGAAGAAACGGATGTTCAGACGGGTCAGCGTATCAGCGATCACTTTCGCGTTTTTCTTATAATATCCGATATTCTCCTGGCATTCACGGATGCCTTCCTCGGAGAACACGGCTTCCGCGCCTTTCTGCACAATATAGGATACGCCGTTGAACTTGGTGCTCTGACGGCGGTTCCACATGGCGTTCAGAGACATCTCCTGTCCGTTTGACGCCTGGAATACCAGTTCTTTCGGGACGACCGTGTAACCGCAGCGGGTACCTGTGAATCCTGCGGTCTTGGACAGGGAGCAGAACTCAATCGCGCATTTTTTCGCGCCTTCCACCGCGTAGATACTTCTGGGCAGATCCGGCTCGGATACGAAGGCTTCGTAAGCGGAGTCGAACAGGATGACCGCCTGGTTGGCGATGGCGTAATCCACCCATTCTTTTAACTGGGCCTTGGTGTAACATGCGCCGGTAGGATTGTTGGGCGAGCAGATATAGATGATATCCGCGTGCTGTGACGGATCCGGCATGGGGAGGAAATTATTTTCCGTAGTCCCTGCGATATAGGTGACCTGATTGCCGCACATAATATTGGAATCCACATAGACCGGATAAACCGGATCCGGAATCAGAATCACATTGTCATGGCCGAACAGGTCGGTGATGTTTCCGGTGTCGCTCTTGGCTCCGTCGGAGATGAAAATGTCGCCCGGATCCACTTCGATGCCGTTCTTTTTATAATAGGCGGAGATGGCTTCTCTGGTTTCCGCGTAACCCTGCTCCGGGCCGTATCCGTGGAAAGTCTCGGTTTTACCCATGGCGTCCACACCCTCATGGAGCGCTTCCAGTACTGCTTTTCCTAGAGGACGGGTAACATCGCCGATTCCCAGACGGATGATGCGGGCGCCTTTTTCCGGATTCTTTTTGGCATAGGCCGCTGTGCGGTGGGCGATCTCTGAAAACAGATAGCTTTCTTTCAGGTTCAGATAATTTTCATTTAATCTTGGCATATGTTCAATCCTTTCTCAAAAGAAATATTTTATAACAACGGTTCATGGGTATTTTAACAAAGCGTCCGCACAGGTGTCAATAAAACCGCCGGAAAACCTTGTAATTTGAAAAAATATTGCCTATACTGAATCTGGCGGCAAATGTCGTATTTTGGAGGATGTATGAATGGAAAACAGAACAGAAAAAAATATCCGGCTGGTAGCGCTGGATTTAGATGAAACAACGCTGCGAACAGGAGGAAATCTGTCGGAATATACCCGTCATGCTCTGGAAGAAGCAGACCGGAACGGAATACAGATCGTGGCAGCCAGCGGGAGGGCGTTTTCCGCTCTGCCGAAAGCGGTGACAGACCTTCCGTTTGTGGAATATGCCATCGCGTCCAACGGGGCCAATATCTATGAAGTAAAAACCGGAAAACGGGTAATGGCAAAGTTCCTGGAAAAGGAGGCGGCAGGCCGGATCCTGGATATTGCGCGGGAAGAGGGGCTGCTGGTGGAAGGATTCATCGACGGAGTTCCCTATTCCCAGCGGAATTATGTGGAAGATACAGACAGATTGAACCGGACCGGACGCAATGCCCGGTATGTGCAGAGTACCAGAAGACCGGTGGAGGATATTTTTGCTTTTCTGCGGCAGGCGGAGTGCCTGGACAGCGTTAATCTGCTGGTAGAAGAACAGGAGAGAAAACCCGCTGTCCGCAAGAGGTTGGAAGAAGTGAAAGGCATCTATCTGACCACATCTGCAGATGTGCTTCTGGAGACGGCCAATAAAGACGCCGGGAAAGGACCGGCTCTTCGGGATCTGGCTAAGATGCTGGGAATCGGTCGGGAGGAGATCGCTGCCTTCGGAAATGCCGAAAATGACATCGATATGATCCGTTTTGCCGGAACAGGAGTCGCGGTAGCGAACGCGGCAGAAGAGGTCCGGGCCGCGGCGGACGAGGTGACAGAGTCCAATGACGAAGACGGCGTGGCACGGTGGATCATGAGATATCTGGGAAAATAAGTATTTTGTGTAGTAAATGAACAGAAGCATACGTTTTATATGTAGGAATCACTATTCAGGACAAAACAGAATGGTGATTCTTTTTTACTTCTAAAATCACAGCCGTTCGAAAGGGAGGATGCAAAATGAAGAAAAAATGGATGAAAAGAGGTTCGGCAGCGGCGCTGGCAGCGGTTGTGTGTCTGAACGGATGCGGTATGCGGGCCGGGCAGGAAATGGAAAACGGGGGATACAAAAGTCAGACGAACGTGAAGGAGCCTGAGGCGATCGCTTTTGACGATGTGGAAGGAAGGATCGCCCGCCGCGAAGAAAACCAGGTGCCGGAAAGTTTTCTGGAAGCGGTCAGGCAGTTTTCCTGGGGCTCGGCGGCGCTGCTGTTGGAGGAAACCGAGGAAAACAGAAACTATTCTCCTCTGTCTCTCTATTATGCGCTGGCGCTTGCTGCTCAGGGGGCGTCGGGAACGACGGAACAGGAATTTTTAGACCTGCTGGGTGTGGGTGACAGGGAAGAGCTGGCGGAATCATGTGGAAAACTGTACCGGCTGCTGTATACGGATAATGAAATCGGACAGCTGAAACTTGCGGATTCTCTGTGGATGTCCGGAAAAAGTAAGTTTAAAAAAGACTTTATACAGAAGGCGCAGGACGACTTCTATTCGGACTTGTTCCTGGTGGACTTTGGCGATGAAGAGACCGGAAAAGCCATGGGAGAATGGATCGTGGAACACACGAACGGCACTCTGGCGCCGCAGATTGCCACCTCCGAAGAGGATGCGCTGGCGGTGCTGAATACAGTTTATCTGTATGACGAATGGTCGAGCCGGTTCGGGGAGGAACAGAATACAGAGGGAGCATTTACAACTCTTTCGGGAGAAGAATCGGATGTCACTTACATGAACCAGGAGTTTGATTTCCTTCCCTGGCTGATCGGAGACGGGTATACGGGAACCAGCCTGGGACTGAAAAACGGCGGAAGCATGGTGCTGATCCTGCCGGAGGAAGGGACGGATATCCGGGAACTTTTCACTGCGGAAAAACTGGAGGAAATGTTCGGGGATACGGAAGGAGAGACCGGGAAAGTGAATCTGTCTCTTCCGAAGTTTACCTTTGGGGACAGCATGGAACTGATCCCGGCGCTGAGAGAGATGGGAATGGAATCAGCTTTCGGAGACGAGGCGGATTTCTCTAATATGACGGACGAAGATATATTGATCTCGCAGATCCGGCAGGAGACACATATCGGCCTGGAAGAGGAAGGGGTGGAGGCGTCGGCTTATACAGAACTGATGCTCACCGGGACTTCGATGCCGGCGGAAGAAGCGGCGCTGCAGCTCTGTTTTGACCGGCCGTTTCTGTACGGAATCCTGGACAGCACAGGAGTGCCCCTGTTTCTGGGACTTTGCGGGAACCCGGATGACGCGGGCGGGGCGGAACCCGGAGAGGGGACGCAGAAAAATACGTCGGAGCCAGGGACTGCAGATACCGCCGGGGGATCTGACGGGCTGCCGGAGCATATGGGCGGAGCGGAAGGAGTGGACTTCGGGTGTGCCGGTTCTGCCAGGCCGTCGGGAGGAGAGTTCCGGTTTTCTTTAGCGGAAGGTCATGAAAACGAGGTCTGGTATTACGACGAATTTTTCTCCATAGAACAGTACGCGGACGGAGCCTGGGGTCCGCTGCCGGTCCAGGGCGGTTTCTGCGGCGTTACTTCATACTGGAAGATCGGAGAAGATCCGGAGACGGACTGCCTGAATATCGTCTGGGACTCCATCTACGAAACATTGCAGCCGGGAATCTATTGTGTGAGCAAAGAGGTGTTTCCGGAAGGAGCAGAGGGCGGGCCGGATCTGGAAAATGGAAAGCAGGTATATGCGGTGTTCGAGATCGAAGATCCTATGGGACTGAGTCTGGAGATCCGGGACGTGACGCCGACGGGCCTTACCATGCAGTTTGCGAGAAAGGGAGGGAATCCCACAGGCGAGCTTGAGTACGGAAAAGAATACTGGCTGGAACGACTGGAGGATGGACGCTGGGTGCGTCTGGATGGAGACATGAATTGGGAAGCCGTCGCGTTTCTGATCGGGGAGAACGGAGGAGAGAAAGAAGAGGTAAACTGGGAAAGGTACTATGGAACACTGCCGGAAGGGAAATACCGGTTCTGCAAGGAAGTGACGGATTACCGGGGAGCCGGAGATTATGATACTTATGTATACAAGGCGGAATTTGAGATAGGGATATGAGACCGTTTTTTGAAGACCGTTTTTTGTCCGGTTGGCTGTTGAAAACGAGAAAAAGTTATGTTATAATCGGCGCATGGAGATATAGCTCAGCTGGGAGAGCATCTGCTTGACGTGTAGAGGGTCACAGGTTCGAGTCCTGCTATCTCCATGCGGAAACCCTTTGAGAAATCAGAGGGTTTTTTGTTACACAGGGAAAATGCTTCTTAAACGTGAAAGGGAAAATCAATGGTAAGAAGACATATTTTTTTCTATGGACGGGTGCAGGGCGTAGGTTTCCGCTGGCATGCCGTCAGCAAAGCCAGGCTTTTGGGTTTGACCGGATGGGTAAGAAATCTTTCAGACGGCAGTGTGGAGATGGAAGTCCAGGGAACACAGACCCGGATCGGAGAATTGCTGGGATATCTGTATGAGCAGAGATACATCAGGATCGAAGATATTAAATCAGAGGACATGGAACTGAAAGAAGAGTCTTCGTTTCGGGAACGCTGGTAGAAGGAGAGACTGACATGAGCGTAAATTACCATGCCTTTCAGAGCAGAGGCGTATTGTTTTCCGAATATGAAAAAGTGTGCAGACAATGGAAGGACGCGTTTGCCGGACTGGATCCTTCCCGGCTGGAAGAGATCCTGCATCTGGAGTCGGATCCGGAATACTTGTATGTGGATTATTTCCGGACGCCGTACCGGTTGAAGCTGGCAGACGGAAGCCTGGAGAAAAAGCAGGAAGACGGCTGGACTTCCGAGCTGTATTTTAACGAATCTATGGCGATTTATCACCTGTTCTTTTTTACAAAAGACCATCCGGTGATCTCCGGGAAATGGGTGCCCAGCCATACCATAGACGGGGTTGTATCAAGAACCCGTGTGCCGGATCCGCTGCTGGATCCTTTTGCCCGCCGGTATACCGGGCATTTACAGGAATTGGAAACGGCTTGTGAAAAAATGGGAGGAAAGAAGATTCCCAAGGGTGATGCGGGATATGAGTTTGAGGCTTTCCCTTGTATGCATCTTTGTCTGGTATTCTGGGATGCGGATGAAGATTTTCCTGCGCAGGCGCAAATTCTGGTGGATCAGAATGTGACGGATTTTCTGCACTACGAGACGGTTGGCTGCGTGATTTCGGATTTGCTGGAGAAGCTGGAAGTGTAAAAAAGGACTGCCCGGCGGCCTGAGAGGCCAAAGGGCGGTCCTTTTTTGACGAGAATTTTAGCGCTGGGGATCGTTTTCGGGCTGCAGGACGGACCAGGTATCGACAGAGTCGGTGATGACCTGATTAATCCGATCGTAGTCCCGGGCTTTGATCACGTCAAGGATAGATTTATGTACCTGATAGACAATTTCGCCTTTCTGATTTTTGTGACTGGCGATGATAGAAGGCTCCATAAAGTCTATAACGAAACCATACACCCGTTCCATCAGGGGATTTTTTGTACAGCTCCCCAACAGACGGTGAAATTCCAGATCATTTTCTCTCAGGTCCTGGGAAGTCGCACCGGTTTTCATCATTTCTTTCAGGCTGTTCAGATTGTTTTCCAGAGCGGTCCGTTCGGGCCCGTTTTCATCGTAGTGTTTTAATATCATTTCCAGCACGTCAATCTCAAATACATGGCGAAATTCATACAGATTTTCCAGATCAGGATTAGAAACAAAAAAGCTGAACAGAAGAGAGTCCATCAGAGAATTCCCGGGAGTTTCGCAAACATAGGTACCATTTCCGATTTTAATATCCACCAGTCCAAAGGCTGAAAGTATTTTCATGGCTTCCCGCACGGATCCGCGGCTCACATTCATACCTTCTGAGATTTCCAGTTCGCTGGGGAGCCGGTCGCCGGGTTTCAGTTTTTTTTCTATCAGGAGCTGTTTGATATTGTTGACAACAAGATCAACAGCAGATTCCCGCTTATTAGCACGAAATAATTCATTCACTTCCATATTTCGAATCCTCCCTCTATATGTAATCGATACCACTCAAATTATGTGCTTATTATAACATGAAAAAGTAAAACGTCAAACAACGATTCTATAGGTCTTTGAAAAAACACTCTCTTTTATAGAAAAGATGCACAACAAATAACTTATGAATAGATGCATTATTCATAAAAAAGTTTTTTAAAAGATTATTTATTTGAAAACTATTTATAAATCTGATATTTTGTGATATACATAAAACATCAGATGTTTAATGAATTTGGAAAAAGGAACAGTATCTGTACGAAGAATTGGAAAGCGGGAAAGAATTATGCAGACGACCGCAGAAAACATACAGTCTGTAATTGACGGCACACCCAGGAATGTGGTAAATAAGTAGTAAAACAGACAGGCGGGTAATAGGATGAAAATAGTGATTGCGATCGATTCTTTAAAGGGGAGCCTGAGCTCCATGGAGGCGGGAAATGCCATCAAAGAAGGCGTCTTGAAGGTGTCTCCGGAGGCACAGGTCCTGGTAAAACCACTGGCGGACGGAGGGGAAGGCACGACGGAGGCTTTATCGGAAGGACTGGGCGGAGAAATGGTGCAGGTGGAAGTGCATGGGCCGATGGATGTCCCGGTGACTGCCGCGTATGGCTGGATCAGGGAAAGCAAAACAGCGGTGATGGAGATGGCAGCCGCAGCGGGTGTCACTCTGGCAGGAAAGGAAAAACAGCCGCTGCATGCTACGACTTATGGGGTCGGCGAGATGATTCGCGACGCGGTGAAACGGGGATGCCGCAATTTTGTCATCGGAATCGGCGGGAGCGCTACCAACGACTGCGGGATCGGTATGCTGACGGCGCTGGGGTTTGAGTTTCTGGATGCGTCGGGAAATCCTGTGGGAATCGACGCGGACGCGCTGAAAGATGTGGCGCGGATCCGGACAGACCATGTCATGCCGGAACTGGAGGAGTGCAGTTTTCGCGTGGCATGCGATGTGACCAATCCTTTGTGCGGTTCAAACGGCGCTACCTTTATCTACGGACCTCAGAAGGGCGTGACGGAGGAGATGAAGGAAAAGCTGGATCAGGATCTGGGACATTTTGCGGAAGTGACGAAAAGATGCCTGAACGCAGACTGTGCCGACGTGGAAGGCGCAGGCGCGGCGGGCGGGCTGGGATACGCGTTTATGGCTTATCTGAAAGCTGATCTGAGACCGGGGATTGATCTGGTGCTGGAAGCGGTGGATATGGATGAGGCGATGAAAGGCGCGGATCTGGTATTTACCGGGGAAGGACGGCTGGACCATCAGACTGCCATGGGGAAGGCTCCGGTTGGAATTGCCGCGCTTGCAAAGAAGCATGGAGCGGCGGTGATCGCATTTGCAGGATCAGTGGCAGACGGTGCAGAGGCGTGCAATGAGAAAGGGATCGATGCGTATTTTCCCATATTGCGCCAGGTAGTAACGCTGGATGAAGCCATGGAGCCGCAGACAGCCCGCCGGAATATGATAAAGACAGCGGAACAGGTCATGCGGCTGGTAAGAGCTGTAAAGAAATAAGGATAGGGTTTGTTGCCGCGAAAATAAAGAGACAGAAGATGAGACCATCACTGCGGCATGTCTGTAACCGCCGCGGCGATGGTCTGTTCATTCATGACCGCTTCCGCAATATTTTCCGCAAGCAGGGACTGATATTCGGAAGTAGCCAGTTTCCTGCACTCTGATGAGTTGGAAAAGTATCCCAGTTCGATCAGGACAGCGGGCATTTCTGTGCGGAGAAGGACCCGGTAGTCGGCCGTCCTGGCGCCGCGGCTGACTGTCTGATCTATAGTATCCATCTGATCGGAGATAGTTTCTGCCAGGATCTGGCCGCCTGTACTGTCTTTGCTGTAATAGCATTCCAGACCCTGTACGGAAGCGTCGTCTTCGCAATAATTGCAGTGGACGCTGATAAAAAGGTCTGCTTTTGCATCATTTGCCAGTTGAGCCCGTTCTTCCAGCCCTATATAGGTATCGGCTGTTCTGGTCATAATCACCTGTGCGCCGGCTTTTTCCAGATTTTTGGCGAGAAGCCTGGCCACAGACAAATTCACATCTTTTTCCAAAATGTCCTGCGAGTTGGTTCCCTGGTCTTTGCCGCCATGCCCGGCATCCACTACAACTGTCAGAGTGTCGGAGGAGCCTGTATCCGATAAAATGCGGGAAGCGCCGGCAAATACAGGTTCTTCTTCCTGAAATTTCCGACTGATGAGAATCACGCTTTGCGCTATTGCACAGATTATTAAAAGCGACACGGACAAGAAGAAAATTCTGGCCGTCCATGCGCGGATAATCCTCTGCCGTCTTTTATCTTTTCTGGTTCTTCCTGCATGTCTTTTCCTTTGTTTCATAGAGGGCGTTCCTTTTCTTTTTCTTGTGAGTCAGGTCTATTGTACACCAGTAAGAGCTATTTTGTTTCTTAAATTTTATGAAGGTTTTGTATCTGAAAAGTATCTTCCCATGAAATGATTCTTGACAGGTGTAGAAAAACTTATATAATAAGCATTGTTATTATAAGAATTCTTATAGTGAGGTAGTTTATTTCTATGGAGAGTCTGCATTATTTATTGATGAAATCGCATTTAATGCTTTCCAGGAAGATTCTGGCGGAAGCGGCAAAAATCGGACTTACGGCAGGGCAGCCGAAAGTGCTGGATTTTTTACGGGTTCATGAAGAGGCAGATCAAAAAACGATTGCCTCTTATTGTGAAATCGAGCAGGCGACAGCCGGGAGTATTCTTCTGCGGATGGAGAAAGCCGGTCTGATTGTCCGCAGACAGCATGAAGGAAACCGCCGCTCCCTTTTTGTGTCCCTTACAGATAAAGGTAAAGAGGCGGCCCGGCAAACGGAACTTATTTTCCGACAGGCTGAAGAACCTGTTGCGGCTGTGCTGACAGAGGAGGAGCAGGAGATGCTTAAAGAACTTTTGATAAAAGTGAACAATGCGATTTCAGATCACACATCTTGAGGAGGACATAAATTATGAAAGAACAAAAAAATCTGAATCACATACTGGCACGCATCGTTCTCTTATGTGCCGGTTTGTCGGTTATGGCTATTGGCGTGGCGTTTTCCATTAAGGCGGCACTGGGGACTTCACCCATTTCCAGCGTACCTTTTGTAACCGGAACGATTTCCGGCCTTTCAGTGGGAACAACCACAGTCATTATGAACTGTGTGTTTGTGCTGATTCAGATTCTTATCCTGAGAAAGCGGTTTGATTGGTTCCAGCTGCTCCAGATTCCTGCATCTTTTCTGTTTGGAATAATGATCGATGTGGGAGGAGTTGTCCTTCGGATAATTCCCTGCAATAACTATCTTGAACAATGGGCGCTTTGTATTGCAGGGATTGTACTGCTTGCTTTCGGCGTGAGTATGGAGATCACAGCCCGCCTGATCACCAATGCCGGAGAAGGCGTGGTGTTGGCGGTCTGTAAAGTGCTGCCGGTTAAATTTGGCGATATGAAAGTTATATTTGATTTGACCCTTGTCTGTATCTCCATACTGATCGGGCTGCTTTTGCTGGGCCATCTGGAAGGAGTACGGGAAGGGACCATCGCAGCAGCTCTCTGCGTAGGACTTATCACGAAAAGGTTTAACAAACCTATGGCTCGTCTGGAAGAAAAATATCTGATGTAACAGTCAGTTCTTTTTTTTCAATATAAGATTATAATTGGAATCATAATACAATCCTAAATCCTGGCAGATCCGGTCATTCAGGCTCATAAGAGCTTCTCGATATTCTCTGTATTTTGGAGACAGTTCCACCATGGCGGGTATAAAGATGTCGTAATATCCGCAGTCCTTCAGGCGCTTCATAAACCGTCTCTGCGCGATGAACGCCGGATGATATTTCATGGGGCCGGTTTTCAGACGGACATTCTGCAGTGTTTTTTTCTTCAGCGCGGCATATTCTTCCGCAGTGGGATTCAGATACATCCGGATCTGATCGTCCATCTTCCGAATCATCTGATCCAGCGCCGGCCTGGGAGTCAGACGGTACATGGGCCATGTCATAAGCGTCATAAAAAGCGGGGGATGAAGCCGGGTCTGGTCCCAGAAGTCCAGAATCGTCCGGTATGCTTCCTGCTGTTCGGGCGTGGAGATCCGGATCTGCAGATAGGGCTGGAAATGCTGCATAAAATAGTAACCGTAATAACCGGGGACCATATCCAGCATGGCCTGACCGATGGTCTGATAGTCCACCTCCTGGTAAGCAGCTTCTATGTCATGGCCTTCGATAAATGCTTTCAGTGCATCCAGTTCTTTCGTCTCTGTCTGAAGAGACGCTTTTTTACTTTCATAGATATTTTCCAGGAGTTTTTCTTCTTTCCCTTCCAGAATTCGTTTGATATCGGGGATGCTGATCCCCAGTTTCCGGTAGACGGAGATTTCTTTCAGGCGCTGTATATCTTCTTCTGTATAGTTGCGGTATCCGTTGGAGTCCTTGGACGGCTTTATAAGTCCCTTTTCCTCATAAAATTTGACCGCGCGGCGGGTCAGATCCACCTGCCGGATGACTTCGTTGATCAACATGTATGGTGCCTCCTTTTCTGATTATGAGTTCAGTATATACGTGTACGCTGCGTACAGGTCAAGAAGATTCTGAAAAATTTCAGAAACCGACTTGCCATATCAGCTGCACTATGTTATAGTGGCGAAAGATGCGGTGGGAAGAATTTCACTGTAAATATGAAGAGAAAAGGGTGAAAAGATGAGGAGATAATCCGGATTTCGCGTAAACAGAAACATGATTACAGGACTGTCTGCAGACAGCCCCGGGTTTCTGTTGCCGGATGTCGGATGTATCGCCTTGTCTGCTCTGTTTTCGGATCATTTGCGGTCGGAGAACAGGGCGGCTCTTTGCGCGCAGACTGCTTCCGGGACAGAATCCGGAAGCAGTTTTTGTATGGGAACCTTGCGGACAGTCGGATGGGAGGGATTCGATGTTACAGATTCAAAATCTGACGATTACACATAAAAAAGACCTGCGGGAACTGGTGAGGGATTTTTCATTCTGCCTGAATCCGGGGGACCGGGCGGCGTTGATCGGGGAGGAAGGAAACGGAAAGTCCACACTGCTGAAGCTGATTTATGACGAGCATCTGACGGAAGGTTATGTAGAGTTCACAGGAACCATCTCAAAAAACGGGATGAAGCTGGGATATTTGCCGCAGGAGCTGGAAGCGGAAGAGAAGGAACAGAGCGTTTATGAATTCTGTTCCGGAAGGCCGGGGTTCCTGGAATGCTCGCCGAAAGAGCTGGCGCGTACGGCGGGAAAAATGGGCCTGGATCCGGGTTTGTTTTATTCAGAACAGAAGATGGGCAGCCTGTCCGGCGGCGAGAAGGTAAAGCTGCAGCTTGCCTGTATTCTTCTGGACGGGCCGGACGCGCTGCTCCTGGATGAGCCGTCCAACGATCTTGACCTTCCTACGCTGGATTTCCTGGAAAAACTGATTCTGGAGAGCCGGGTTCCGGTGCTTTATATCTCCCACGACGAGGTGCTGCTGGAGCGCACTGCAAATCTGATCATTCACATGGAGCAGGTGCGGCGCAAGACGGTGTCCAGAGTGACTGTGCAGCGGAGCGGTTATCGGGAATATGTGGAGCGCAGGCTGACGGTCCTGGAGAAGCAGGAGCAGCAGGCGAAAAATGAGAGAAAGGAATATGCAAAACAGCAGGAACGTTTTCGGCAGATCCAGCAGAAAGTAGAACACGGACTGCGGTCGGTCAGCCGCCAGGATCCGCACAGCGGTTATCTGATGAAAAAGAAAATGCGTGCGGTGAAAGCGCAGGAGAGACGTTTCGACAAGGAAGCGGAGACGTTCACCGAATTTCCGGATACGGAAGACGCCATGTTTATCCAACTGGGCGGACAGATGCAGATGCCGAACGGAAAGCGGGTTCTGGAATACGAAAAACAGGAACTGGCCGTGGAAGGGCGCGTGCTGTCCCGCCATATCCGGCTGGAAGTCCGGGGACCGGAGAGGGTCTGCATCATCGGGAAAAACGGGGCCGGGAAGTCCACGCTGCTGAGAGAGATCGCAGAACAGCTTCTGGCGCGTACGGATCTGCATGCGGGCTATATGCCGCAGAATTATGAAGACCTGCTCGATCTGTCACAGACGCCGGCGGAGTTTCTGGCGGTCAGCGGGGCGAAAGAGGAACAGGACCGGATCCGTACTTACCTGGGGAGTATGAAGTATACAGCGGATGAGATGGACCGCCCGATCCGGGAGCTGTCCGGCGGACAGAAAGCCAAGCTTCTGCTTTTGAAACTGTCCATGCAGACGTGCGACGTGCTGGTTCTGGATGAACCCACGCGCAATTTCTCGCCGCTGTCCGCGCCGGTGATCCGGAAGATACTGAACGCGTTTCCGGGAGCGGTCATCAGCGTGTCCCACGACCGAAAATTTATTCAGGAAGTATGCACGGCGGTCTATGAACTGGACGGGGAAGGACTGCACCGGAGAGAACCGTAAATTTTATGTTTTTTAAAAAGAAGGAGAGGCGGCGTTGCCGTCTCTTTTTTCGGCCTTTATAATAGAAGAAAAACAAGGGGGACGGCAGTATGGCGGCATTTGACAGGGTAAAATCCGGGATCCCGGCGATGGACCAGGCGTTGGATTATATACGTCTGGGTGATAATGTGGTGCTTCAGGTCAGCAGGATGGAAGAATTCTGTTTTTTTGTGGAGCCCTATGTGAGACAGGCGAAAGAGGACGGGCGCAATCTGATCTATTTTCGCTTTGCCGGACATGCGCCGCTGGTAAAAGAGGAGGATGCGAAACGGTACTGCCTGGACCCGGGAGAGGGATTTGAACAGTTTACGGTAAAGGTACACCGGATCATTGAAAAGGAAGGATATGACGCGTTCTACGTATTTGACTGTCTGTCGGAGCTGCAGGAGGTCTGGGCGGCAGATCTGATGATGGGAAATTTTTTCCGGGTGACCTGTCCGTTTCTGTTTCAGCTGGATACGGTAGCCATGTTCCCGCTTCTGAGAGGAAACCATTCCTATGAGGCAGTGGCGAGGATTCAGGAGACGACGCAGCTGTTTCTGGACATATATTCGGATGAAGAAAATATTTATTTACACCCGGTCAAAGTATGGAACCGGTATTCTGCGACGATGTTCCTGCCCCACAGGGCGGATCGGCAGACCGGAGAGTTCCGGACACTGACCGACGCTGTGGGGATGAGCAGGTATTATGCGGCGGTCAGCCGGTACCTGAATGAGGAAGACCAGAATCTGGACAGCTGGGAGCGGTATTTTCAGAAATGTTCCAGAGAGCGAGGCGAGATGGATCATCCGGAGACCTACCGGCGGCTCTGCGGCATGATGATGACGAAGGACGAACAGATCGGCCGGATGTTTGAGAAATTTTACCGGCTGGAAGATTATCTCCGGGTAAAAAAACGGATGATCGGCACGGGGAAAATCGGCGGGAAATCTTGCGGTATGCTGCTGGCGCGGAGCATTGTGGAAAAATGTCTGCCGGATCTTGCGGAGCGTTTGGAGCCCCATGATTCCTTCTTCATCGGGGATCATGTGTTTTATACCTACCTGGTTTACAATGGCCTGTGGGACCTGCACATCGCGCAGAAGGACGAGGACGGCTATTACCGTCTGAGCGACCAGCTGTCCGAGGGCATCATGAAAGGCGTGTTTCCGGAAAACATCCGGGAACAGTTCCGGCGGATGCTGGAGTATTTTGGCCAGGCGCCGATCATTGTGCGGTCCAGCAGCATCCTGGAGGATGGGTTTGGAAATGCGTTTGCCGGGAAATATGAGTCGGTTTTCTGCGCGAATCAGGGAAGCGGGGAAGAACGTCTGAAAAAACTGGAGGAAGCGGTGCGCATCGTATATGCCAGCACGGTGGATCCGTCTGCGCTGGAATACAGGGAGACCCGGGGGCTGGACGGTGTGGAAGAGCAGATGGCGATTCTGGTACAGCGCGTGTCCGGATCTCTGCACGGGAAATATCTGTTCCCGTCGGCGGCAGGAGTCGGATATTCTTATGACACTTATGGATGGAGCCAGAACATGGATCCGGAAAAAGGGATGCTCCGGATGGTGCTGGGACTGGGCACCCGTGCCGTGGACCGGACGGACCGGGACTATCCCAGGATCATTCACATCGACCAGCCGGAGCATACGTATCTGACCACAATGGATGAAAAGGTGCGGTTCTCCCAGCGAAGAGTGGATGTGATCGATCTGGAGAAAAACAGCCTGACGGAAGTACCGCTGGAAGAGATCATGGCGTGCACCCCGTACTGGTACCATAATCTGGTGCTGGAACATGATTATGAAGTGGAGCGCCGTCTTTATGACCAGGGCAGACGGCGGGATGTGTGTTTTGGTACCTGCCGGGGATATGTGAAGGACCCGCGGTTTATCTCCGACATGGGAAGGATCCTGGCGGTGCTTCAGAAGGAGTACTCTTATCCGGTGGATATTGAGTTCACCGTCAACTCCAATGAGAAGAAGGAGTATGTGATCTGCCTGCTCCAGTGCCGCCCGCTGCAGACTTTTTCCGAACGGACACGGGTAGAGATCCCGCCGGCGGCTGAAGATCAGACGCTGTTCCGCGTCTGCCATGCATCCATGGGAATCCCGCAGAAAAAGCGGATTGACCAGGTGATTTATATCGATCCGGCGGCCTACTATGCGTATCCGTATCCGCGCAAAGCTACGGTGGCGGCCATGCTGACAGACATAAATCTGAGTTTCCGGGACAGCGGGAAAAATATTCTGCTTATGGCGCCGGGACGCATTGGGACGTCTTCTCCGGAACTGGGAGTCCCGGTGAAATTTTCCGGGATCTCGCATTTCTGCGCGATTGTGGAGATGGATGAAGAAGGCTCCCTGTATGCGCCGGAACTGTCTTTCGGAAGTCATATGTTTCAGGATCTGGTGGAGGCGGAGATCTTTTACACGGCTCTGTTTCATGTGACCAGAGAGGATGAAGCGCTGCGAAAAGAGTTTTTCCGGAAGTATGCGAAAACACTCCCGCTGCCGGAACAGTTTGCGGAGCTGTCACATATGGTGAATATTTATGATTTTTCGGGAAGCGGGCTCATGCTGTATTACGATATCCGGAGCGGTGAAACGCTCTGTGCGGTTGTATAAAAGAGACAATATATTTCCTGAATTTGCACGCGGTACCAAAAAATTTAAGAAGTTTGGGTATTTATGCAAAAAATATTGCATATCCGGGAAATTCGTACTAAAATAAAAAGCTGAAATCCGTAAACACAAAATAACTGAGGAGATTGAGAAAAATGGGTTATGTTGATGAGGTACTCGCAAGAGTAAAAGAGAAAAACGCATCGGAACCGGAGTTCCTGCAGGCAGTGGAAGAAGTGCTGGAGTCCCTGCGTCCGGTGATCGAGGCAAATGAAGAACAGTATAAGAGAGAGGCTCTGTTGGAGCGTCTGGTAGAGCCGGACCGTCAGATCAAATTCCGTGTGCCGTGGGTGGACGACAAAGGACAGGTACAGGTGAACACCGGATACCGCGTAGAGTTCAACAATGCGATTGGACCGTACAAGGGAGGACTTCGCCTGCATCCGTCGGTAAACATCGGTATCATCAAGTTCCTGGGATTTGAGCAGATCTTCAAAAACTCCCTGACCGGACTTCCGATCGGCGGCGGTAAAGGCGGTTCTGATTTTGACCCGAAGGGGAAATCTGACCGCGAAGTAATGGCTTTCTGTCAGAGCTTCATTTCTGAACTTTATAAATACATCGGAGCAGACAAGGACGTACCGGCAGGCGATATCGGAACCGGCGCCCGTGAGATCGGTTATATGTTCGGACAGTATAAGAGACTGACCGGAAGCTATGAAGGCGTGCTGACCGGAAAAGGTTTAAGCTACGGCGGATCCCTGGCCCGTACGGAGGCTACCGGCTACGGACTTCTGTACATCACCCGCGAGCTGATGAAGTGCCATGGCATGGATATGAAGGATAAGATCTGCTGTGTATCCGGATCCGGAAACGTGGCAATCTACGCAACCGAGAAAGCGCAGCAGATGGGCGCGAAAGTTGTGACGGTGTCCGATTCTACCGGCTGGATCTACGATCCGGAAGGAATCGATGTGGAACTGCTGAAAGAGGTAAAAGAGGTAAAACGTGCGCGTCTTACCGAGTATGCTGCTGCAAGACCCAGCGCTCAGTATCATGAGGGCCGCGGCGTATGGCAGATCAAATGCGACATCGCTCTTCCGTGCGCAACTCAGAACGAGCTGCTTCTGGAGGATGCAAAACAGCTCGTTGCAAACGGCTGTATCGCTGTATGCGAGGGCGCAAATATGCCGACCACTCTGGATGCGACCGAGTATCTTCAGAAGAACGGCGTGCTGTTCATCTGCGGTAAGGCTTCCAATGCAGGCGGCGTAGCTACCTCTGCTCTGGAAATGACCCAGAACAGCGAGCGTCTGAGCTGGACCTTCGAGGAAGTGGATGCGAAGCTGGAGCAGATCATGGTCAACATCTACCACAACATCGACGACGCTGCAAAACGCTACGGCATGGAAGGAAACTACGTGGCCGGAGCAAATATCGCCGGTTTCGAGAAAGTGGCGAACGCAATGCTTGCACAGGGTGTATGCTAAGAGATTTTTTTGAATCATAATGAGAAAGTCCTGGGAACGGCTGGTTTCCGGGGCTTTCTTTTTGCTTTCAGGTGATTGAGAAACAGGTCTGTCATTTTACGGTCTGCGTGCAGTTCAATATAAACTTTACCCAGATTTTACATGGAAAAGATAGCGCGGGAAAACACATATGGTACAATGATACCAGATTCTATACAGGGAGAAGAGCGATGACGGTTTTCTGGGTTGTTTTGATTTCATTTCTTTTATTTGCCGTTTTTCTGTGTCTGGGCGTCAGCGGGTTCCGGCGTGCGAAGGAGTGGTATGGTACGGTCAGGACCAACGCCGTAGTGACGGATATCAAGTATCAGGAAACAAGGGAGAGCGCGGGCGTCATTTCGGACGCTTCCTCCTATACGGAGGTGAAGTTCCAGTTTATGTGCGAGGGCCTGGTCTGTGAGCGGACGAAAAAATATGATGGGATCATGGACGCGCCTGGTTACATAGGCCAAAAGATACCGATCCGTTTCAACCGCAACACAGGCGCCTGGATCCTGCAGAAGGAGCTGCGTCCATACTGGGTCTTTGCATTCATGCTGGCTCCGGTCTGTCTGTTTTATACGGTGCTTTTCCTTACGCAGGGCGAAAGGTTTCTGTCTTTGCTTGAAGAGTTTACAGTGGAATCGCCGAATATGGCGGGCGAGATCCTGTATGTGACGTTTGGGAGTGCCTGCTTTGCGGCAGGATGCCTGTGCCTTCGGTATTTTCTGCCGCATATGTTCAAACCGGTCCTTGCCCCGGCCTGGCGGCTGCTGAAATACATAACCGGTTCTTTTGAACAGGTGGAGGGCAGGTATGTGGGCAGCGTGTGCCAGAGCACCTCTGACAGCAGCAGTTATTTTCCCATGTTTGCGGTGCCGGGGGCGGAAGGGGAAGCCCGGTGGGTCTCCCTGGATGAAATGCCCAGGAAAAAATATAAGATCGGAAAAAACTATCCCTTGTACCGTGACCGGCGTTCCGGCAGATATTATCTGAAATCGTCGGGAACGGACATATCCGGCATGATCTTCGGCCTTCTGCCGCTGGTTTTCAGCCTGCTGTTTGTCGTCTCCCTTCTGGTATTCGGGGCTGGTCTGACCGTGATGGGTGTGCAGCTTGCACTATGATTTTGGGTGTGTACAAACCTTCCGCCTGATTCTGTAACAGGAATTGGACGGAAGTTTTACTGTATTTATTACGGAAATAGAGTATAATGAGCGCAAGGCGCGAATGAAGGCTTTCCGGTCCTGTTTGCCTTGGATGAAGTGTTCGGAGAGATGACTGACAGAATGTATATGAGGGAAAGCGGTCTGTGACGGGCAGGAAGAAAATCTGACTGCCGTCTGCTGCCATATCCGCAGGAAAGGGCCGGAACACAGCATCATCAATACCGGAAAAGAAGATCTGTGTTTGTTAACGATAGTTGTGGAGAGATAAGATTTATGAAGCAGTTTTTCGTTCAGATGATAGATAATTCCATGTCGTCACAATGGTGGAAAGAGATAATTGAACATTTTGTGAAAGCTGGCGACACATTTGAAATCCGCTGTTGGCGGGAAGAAGCTGCCGAGATTGGGGAAGCCTCTTTATATGGAACTGTCGTTGCTGATGGATATGAAGTGTCTGTCAAAGGTTCCGTGACAGAAGAACTACTTGGGAAATTATTGGCAGAAGCTCCCGCGGATAAGAGTATATATAATAAGATGACAAAGTATTTTACAATTCATGTAAGAAATGATCTATGTGATATCTGGAGCGAACATTATGGCACGGAGATGGTCATAGATATCATATCAGATGCAGATATAGAGTTTTTTGAACAGGTAATGGGACAATATCCCGGAAGTTTCAGCATCGGGGAGAGCAAGAATGGATAGGAATTTTTTCTTAACGACAAACCAGATAGGTTTTTCCAAGCGGCGGAAAGGAGATATTCAATTAGCAGAGCTATTATGGGACGATCCTGACGTTGCAAGAATAATGAATTTGCTTTGACAATTTACTTTGTTTTTACATTATTGAGATTGCAGGATTCCCTCAGCAATATATAATAAATTTATTAAAGCTGACAGGGAGGTATTATGCGCTATTTATTGATATTTTTCTTGATTTCAATTATCGTCTCATTGATTATTTCATTGCTCCTGGAAAAATTACTGGAGAATGGGGAAAAAATAGACGAGGGCTTTGCCTTTTGTTTTTGGAATCTAAGTAATAGAAGAAAATTTATCAGAACTTTCTGGCTGCTGCCGCTTTTAGCAGTAGTGATATGTTATCTCCACATTACATACAAATCATATTTACTTACATGTATTGTCGGGGTGATATTAAGTGCCATATTTATTCTTCAAGCTGTTTATTATTATAGAAAATGGAAAATGGAGAAAAAATGAATAATGCCCTGATCAATGCAAAACTAAAGGCCTTATATGACGAGTATACGCCGGCTTTCCTTTCCGCATGGTCTGATGCGTTTGAGGAGGCGGCCCCTTGCAGGATGAATGAGTTCGGCATTATTGATATTCGCTGTTATGATCCAGAGAATGGAGTTTTATTTATAGGCCGTGAGACAAACGGGTGGGACGATAAAGATTATGCGGATGGCTGCCTGTTCCGTGAATGGCTGTGTGATATTTCCCGGAATGGCATTCAAGGACGGGGACATATTTCAAAACATCCGAATATGTGGTACAACATCGGCCGTTGGGCACTTCTTCTGCAGAACCCTGAAGTGCCCATAGATTCTCTTGCGTATCTGAAAGAAAAAGCCGTCGATGCGCTGGGCACGATTGCCTTTACAAATATAAATAAGGTGAGAGGCAAAAATAAGATCGGCAAAGAATATTATAAGCTGGCAAATACCGACATTGCAAAAAAGCTCATACAAAAAGAAGTTGATATTTTGAAACCAAAGACAGTAGTTGCCTGCGGTACCTGGTGGCCGGCGGCTTCGCTTCTCTCAGACTGTAATTGCAGAATGATCCGCATGAACCATCCCGGAGCAAGAAAAAGTTCCAGAGCTATGCTGCAAGAATTAAAGGCGCAGTTGGGATAAGCGGATTATTCTCATTTATTGGGGAGTTGAGCAGAGCGACAAATCGGAATTAGGAGCAAATGATGATTATTTTAATAACAGGTGCGTCACACACAGGTAAAACTGTGCTTGCTCAAAAACTACTTGAAAAGTACAAATATCCTTATTTATCGATAGACCATTTGAAAATGGGTTTAATTCGCAGCGGTTATACCAAACTCACACCCGAAGATGACGACAAACTCACGGAGTATCTATGGCCTATTGTTCGCGAAATAATTAAAACCGCCATAGAAAATAGGCAAAACCTTATTATTGAAGGGTGTTATATCCCTTTTGATTGGGCAAATGATTTTGCAAAAGAATATCTTGATAACATCAGATATTTTTGCCTTATAATGAGCAAAAATTATATTAAAAATCATTTCGACAGTATTAAGAAGTATGCAAGTGCCATAGAAAATCGCTTAGACGATAAATGGTGTACTATGGAAATTCAGAGCGTGCTGTGCAATTTCACAAATGGGTAAATCAAATTGCGAAAGAATATGGAATGGACGTATGAAGGCCTGTCGTGGTGTTGGCGCATCTCTTTCTAAAGAAAAACTAAAAGAATGGGAATCTGAACACCTAAAAATGCTTTCCGAAATAGCGCCGGAAGAATTTGATATAAAGCATTATGCAGCACTCGTTGAACTGCAGGCTTGGAAGTAAGTAGATTATTATTTGGAGGTGTGCAGAGATTGTTTGAAGGATTTGATTTTGCGAATTTTTGGGAAGACAGTGCATATGCGCTGAAAGAATATGTCAGTGAAGCGCCTTCCGATGAACTGATAGCCAGCGTTGAGCAGGAACTAGGCTACAAGTTGCCGTGCGGCCCACAAGGGGAACCTAAAGTAGTGCATATCGATCAAGAACGGGATTACGAAATCACTCCTTTAGCAGATAGTTTTGAGAACTTTATTCGTGGCCTTGTAAACGAATATGATTTTGAGTTAGAAGATTAGCGATTTCTCATTACCAGACACGATAAACTCAGGAGGAAACTCGGAAATGAAAAAGATACAATTAAAACATGTACGCATTGTAGGCGGTATTTCCCCCATACTGGGCATTTTTCTTATTTTACTGGGCTGCTGGCTGAAGATTGTTTGGTTGATTTACGTTGCAATTTTTGTGATGCTCGCGGCGATTATTTTTCTGGCCGTTTTTAACCGCTGTCCACACTGCGGACGATTTTTAGGTCATGCCGGCGGAGCTGCATTCTGTCCTCATTGTGGGGACAAGCTGGATGAGTAGACTATGGAAGAAGCAGATATGTGATCTGCTTTATTTGATGAAAGAGATATAAAAAGCGGGGGAGGAATAATGGCATTTTTTCAATATGAGGGGAAATCTGTATTTTATACAGAATATGGAAGTGGAGAGACACTGATTTTTTTGCATGGCAACACGGCATCTTCTAAGATGTTTGAACTGCTTATGCCGTTATATGTGGAAAATTTCAGATGCGTTCTGATTGATTTCCTGGGAAACGGAAAATCTGAAAGAGTGGAAAGTTTTTTGCCGGACATGTGGTACGATGAGGCATTGCAGACGATTGCGCTTGCGGAGCATTTACAGTGCGGGAAAGTCAGCCTTTGCGGAACCAGCGGAGGCGCATGGGCGGCTGTCAATGCCGCGCTGGAGCGTCCGGATCTTTTCCGCACGGTGACGGCAGACAGTTTTGACGGGCGGACGCTCAATGATCATTTTGCCGGAAACTTGCTGACTGAAAGAGAGATGGCGAAGGCTGATCCTCAGGCGAGGCAGTTCTATGAATGGTGTCAGGGGGCGGACTGGGAAAAGATAGTAGATCTTGATACCAAGGCGCTGATGCGGTGTGCGGAAGAAAGGCGGCCGTTGTTTCATAGACCTCTGGAGAGCCTGAAAGTTCCGGTTTTATTTATGGGCAGCAAGGAAGACCAGATGTGCCGGAGTAATATGGAAGAAGAATACAGAGAAATGGCAGCGCTGATTGAGAATGCACAGGTACATATCTTTCCAAACGGAGGACATCCTGCGATCGCTTCCAATGCGGAAGAGGCGGCACGGCTCATAAAAGATTTTGTTTATATGCATGTTAAATAAAATATATAGAAGGTGGAAACCATGGGACTTGTTGACGAAAAAGATTATATTATGCGGTTAATTAAAGAAATGGTAAGGGTGCTGTTTTCTTTGCTGTTCGGGAAAGAGTATGTTTCGGTTGAGCCGGAAAAAGAGAACAAGTATGAGGTGTCGGGAAAACCATTGGGAAACTTTTTAGACATGATTGATGCGGGACAGATTAATGAAGCGGAAAATATGCTTCTGGAGAATATTGATTACACAGATAAGGAAGATGTGATGGCGGCAGCTCTTTTTTACCAGTATTTAGGGGAGAAAGACGATAAGTTTCTGGAGGATAACTGCTATTCTATGGAAGAAGTGATTTTCGGATTCCGGCAATTATTTGAAAATTCCGGATACGGAGATCTGCTTTATTTGATGAAAGAGATATAGGTAATTAGTTTAGATATATAACAACCCTGGCTGTGATACCTGTCACAGCCTTTTCCTTGCCCATTTTCATTCTCACAGGACGATGACAAGGAAATAAGAAAACTTTGGAGAAAACTTTGATTGATAGCAAGGTATTGATTTGAACGTCAAAACATGTTATACTCCTACTTACGTTCAAGGAGGTACGGACATGGCAGAATGTGAGATGTATGGAGTATTTATCAAGCAGATTCACGATGAACTGGAAAAACAGATTAACAATCAGCTCAGGTCGGAGGATCTGACTATGGCCCAGGTGGGAACGCTGGTGATACTGAACCGCACGTCGGAAAGCCGGATGCCTCTGAAGGAACTGGAGAGAAAGCTTCACGTGGCGCAGTCCACGGCGCTGGGCATTGTATCGCGTCTGGAGAGAAAGGGCCTGGTGGAGTGTTTTGGAGATCCGGCGGACCGCCGGGTCAAGATGGTGCAGATTACCGACAATGGCATACATTGCTGCCATATGGCGGTGAGGCATGTGAAGATGGCGGAGGAGCATCTTCTCGCCGGACTGGCCGATGAGGAGCGTGCCGTCTTTTATACCCTGCTTTTAAAACTCTGTAAATCATTTGACAGATGAATACAGCAAGATACGGAGGATAAAGTTTTGGAAAGAGAGAGACTTCAGATTGGGATTGACATCGGTTCAACCACGACGAAAATCGTGGCCGTGAATCAGGACACAGATGAGATTACATATTCCGATTACCGGAGACACAGCGCGCAGCAGGTGCAGAGCGTGATCGACTGCCTGAAACGCCTGAAAGAGCGTTTCCCGGCGGCGGAACTCCGCATGGCGCTGACCGGTTCCGGAGCGAAGAAGCTGGCGGACCGGCTGGGCCTGTCTTATGTGCAGGAAGTGGTCGCCAATTCGATTGCGATCCGGAAACTGTACAAGGAGGTGCGCACGGCCATCGAGCTGGGCGGCCAGGACGCCAAGGTACTGTTTTTCCGTAAGGATGACAAGACCGGCAGGCTGGATGTGGCGGACATGAGAATGAACGGAAGCTGTGCAGGAGGTACGGGCGCTTTTCTGGACGAGGTGGCGGCGATCCTGCGGATTCCGGTAGAACAGCTGAACCATACGGCGGAGCAGGGAGAATCGGTATATGATATCTCCGGACGCTGCGGCGTATATGCCAAGACGGATATTCAGCCGCTGCTGAACCAGGGAGTGTCCAAGGCGAACCTGGCGCTGTCTTCTTTCCATGCGGTCGCGAAGCAGACCATAGGCGGTCTGGCCCAGGGCCTGGATATCAAAGGCCCGGTGCTTTTCGAGGGCGGTCCTATGACCTTCAATCCGCAGTTGATCCGGGTGTTTTCCGAGCGTCTGGAGCTTCCGGATGAAGAAGTGCTGGTGCCGGAGCATCCGGAGATCATGGTAGCTTACGGGGCGGCTCTGTCCCTGCAGGAACTTTTTGCGGAAAGATCTGCGGAAGCGGATGTGGATGCTCTTTTGGCCAGTCTGGAAGAGATCCGTGAGAAAAGCCACGCGCCGACCGCGGGCAGGACGGCGGTCTTTTTTGAAAATGAGGAAGAAAAAAAGGAATTCATGCGCCGCCATGCTATTCCGAAAGATACCTGGCATCCGCAGCCGGGGCAGAAAGTACGGGCTTATCTGGGTATTGACTCCGGAAGTACCACGACGAAATTTGTCCTGATGGATGAAGAGGAGAATATCCTGGATTCTTTCTATGCTTCCAACGCGGGAGAACCGCTCGAGGTGGCGAGAAAAGCGCTGTTGGCCATGAGAGACCGCTGGAAAAAAGCCGGGGCGGAGCTTACTATCCTGGCGGCAGGTACGACCGGATACGGGGAACTGTTGTTTGAAAAAGCATTTTCTGCGGAATATCATGTGGTGGAAACCGTGGCGCACGCAAGGGCGTCTGCGAAATATGTGCCGGACGCCACTTTCCTTCTGGATATCGGCGGGCAGGATATGAAGGCGATCTGGCTGGACAGGGGCGTGATCACCAATATTGTGGTTAATGAGGCCTGCTCTTCCGGCTGCGGTTCTTTCCTGGAGAATTTTGCGGCGTCTCTGCATATTCCGGTGGAAGTGATCGCCCAGACCGCATTTTCTGCGGAGAGTCCGGCGGCGTTGGGGAGCCGGTGTACGGTATTTATGAACAGCAGCATCGTCACGGCACAGAGGAGCGGAAGGCAGCCGGAGGATATCATGGCAGGCCTGTGCCGGTCTATTATCGAGAACGTGTTTACCAAGGTAATCCGTGTGTCGAACCTGGATTCTCTGGGAGAGCGGATCGTGGTACAGGGAGGAACTTTCCGCAATGACGCGGTGCTTCGGGCGCTGGAGCAGTACCTGGGGAAAAATGTGACGAGAGCGCCTTATCCGGGCATGATGGGCGCCATCGGAGCGGCCATTCTGACAAAGGAGAACCGGGAGCGACAGATCGCCCAGGGACAGGAGCCGGTCAGCACTTTTATCGGCCTGGACGCCATGGAAGATTTTACTTATTCCAGGGCGGAAGAATCCACTTGCCCGTTCTGCGGCAACCATTGTAAACGTACGGTACTGCGCTTTTCCAATGGAAAGGCTTGGGTGACCAACAACCGCTGCGAGCGCGGCGAGGTACTGGGAGATCCGAAGGACGCGTCTGTGATGGCGCAGGTAAAGGAGCGCCAGAAAGAGAGAGAAAAGACGGCCAATCTGTTCAGGTTGAGGGAAAAGCTTTTATTCCAGGAATATCCCGTGGAAAATGCGGCGCCCGACAGAGGAGTGAAGATCGGAATTCCCCGCGTGCTGTCGTTCTGGGATACGGCGCCGTTCTGGACAACATTTCTGCGCAGCCTGGGCTTCCAGGTGCAGCTGTCTTCGCCAAGCACGAGGGCGATCTACGAGAGCGGACTGTCGGCGGTTACCTCCGATACGGTATGTTTCCCGGCCAAGCTGGTGCACGGACATCTGAGAAATCTGGCGAAGAAGGGCGTGGACCGGATCTTTATGCCGTCGATTACCACGGTGCCGTCGGAGAATACGGTGGATACCAGCCAGTCCATGTGTGCGGTGGTAAAAGGATATCCATTTGTGATCCGCAACTCGGACAATCCGGAAGAACGCTGGAATATCCCGTTCGACACGCCGCTGTTCCACTGGTATACGGCGAAAGACCGGGAAAAACAGATGACGGAATACATGGAGCAGACTTTCCGGATCCCGGCGGACGAGACGCGCAGAGCGCTCGAGGAGGGCGACCGGGCCATGCGTTCGTTCCATGAGCAGCTGAAACAGGCCGGGAAAGAGGTCATGGACCGGGTGAAAGCGGAGGGATCTTTTGCGGTGGTATTGGCTTCCCGCCCATATCAGAACGACGCCCTGGTCAACCACGATCTTCCCGAAATGTTTGTTTCTCAGGGAATCCCGGTGGTGACAGTGGATTCTCTTCCGGATTTGGAAGACGTAGACCTGAGCAAAAGCACCGTGGAAATCGTGAACAACTTCCATGCCCGGATGCTGGCGGGAGCGATCTATGCCGCTGGCCATAAAGAGCTGGAATATGTGCAGATCGTCAGTTTTGGATGCGGACATGACGCTTATCTGTCTGACGAGATCATCCGCCTGATGAAAGAAATCTCAGGGAAGACGCCTTTGGTTCTGAAACTGGACGAGAGCGACATCCAGGGACCTCTCCGGATCCGGGTGCGTTCTTTCCTGGAGACTCTTTCTCTGCGGAGAAATTCAGAGGAAAAGATGGAACTCCGGGCGCTGCCGGAACCGTATCCGGTGAAATTCACGGCCAAAGACCGCAGACAGCGTGTGGTGCTGATCCCCAACACTTCTCATGCGTTCAGCCGTATTATGGCCGCTGCTTTTGCCGGGCAGGGGCTCAGGACGGAATCGCTGGAACTGGGACGTGAGGAGGCAATCCGCTATGGCAAACAGTATGTACACAACGACATCTGCTTCCCGGCCCAGATGGTGATCGGAGAAGCACTGTCGGCGCTGAAGAGCGGGAAGTATGATCTGGACCATGTGGCGATCGGCATGGGCAAATATATGGGAGACTGCCGCCTGACTCATTACAGCCGTCTGCTGCGCAAGGCGCTGGACGACGCGGGATTTTCCCGTGTGTCGATCCTGACTAACGATGACCAGGATCCCCATGACATCCATCCGGGCTTCAAAATGAATCTGATCACATCTGTCCGGATCGCTTTTGCCCTTCCGATGATCGACGCATTGGAAGCGCTGCTGCGGAAGATCCGGCCGTACGAACTGCAGCCGGGAGCTGCGGATGAAGCGTTTGAAAAGGGTATGGACGCGCTGGTGGAAGGACTGGAATCCGGGGGCGTCTCCGGAGCGAAGAAAGGCTTCCGGAAAGCCATTGAACTGATGAAAGAAGTGAAGTATGACAGAAGCCAGGAACGGCCGAGGGTACTGATTGTCGGGGAATATCTGCTGAATTTCCATCCGGGCGCCAACCATGACATCGAGAATTATCTGGAACGGAATGGCTTTGAGATCATCGAAGCGCATATGACGGACGTGATCCGGAAGACGTATTTTACCAAAGACACGCAGATCCGCGAATACCGTCTGAACGCGCCGATTCTGCAGAAGGGATGGTACCGGATCGCGGACGAGGTATTCGAGGCGGCGCATGATGCCACTGATAAAATCGCGTCAGCGCATCCGCTTTATACGCCGCCCTGCCGGCTTCCGGAACTCGTAAAGGCCAGCGACTCTATCATCCAGCATACTTTTGATACCGGGGAAGGAGTCCTGATCCCGGCGGAGATCATTCACTACGCGGAACAGGGATGCCGGGCGTTTGTGATCCTGCAGCCTTTCGGATGCCTGCCGAACCATATTGTGGGGAGAGGTATCGCCAAGAAATTAAAGGCAATGTATCCGGATGCGCAGATCCTGCCTCTGGACTACGATCCGGACGTAAGTTTCGCCAATATCGAGAACCGGCTGCAGATGTTGATTATGAATGTGAAGAACCTGAATCCCGAAGCGTCATGATAAAACCGACGGCAAGGGGCAGCAGGCACGCATAGATGCTTTTGATGCCCCAGAGTTTCATACAGAACCAGCAGTAGACAACGCCTGCGTGAAAACACAGCAGCGTGCCGCCATAGAACAGGAACCGCGCCAGATGCTTTTCTTCCCGGCTGTAGAGATATTCCGTCAGCCCGGCAAAACACTGGCGCAGGTTGTTTGTGGAGAAAATAGTGGCGCTGTTGTACCCGGCTGCCTGAGTATAGGACAGCCATTGTACCGCCGTGGCGAAGAACATGGGGTAAAGCGCCAGTACGGGATTCACGTCGCCGGGAATCTGCGCCAGCAGCAGGCATGCCGCGAAGTCGATCAGGACAGACAGGTAACGAAGATCTGTCCTTTTCAGATATTTGGGCATCAGGGTAGCGAAGACGATCCCGGCAATATAACAGAACGTGGCTCCCAGCCGGATCAGAAAATCCGGAAAGGAGGCGCCAAGTCCGTCTATGGTCAAAAAAATAAGATTGGATGTTTCGGAGGAACCGAAGGTGTCGCTGCGCGTCATCAGGGCATAAACCCCGAAAAAGCCGCCCACTACAGCCATGGCGTGGTGGGCGGCAGTCTGTGTCATATCTTTGGTATTCATGAAGATTTTCTCCTTACTGCGTTATCCTGGAAACGAAAGTAATCGGGACGGTGGCGGGACTGGGTGTATTCAAACATGACCCCGTCACTGTTGTAAGTCTGGCTGGTGATAACCGCCAGGCAGTTGTAGTCGTCCACATTCAGTTCCAGATATTTTTCGTCGATCTGGGTGATCTTCTCCACCGTAACGGTTCTTTTGCTGTTGACGATCGTCATATGCAGCGTATTTTCCAGATAATTGTAGATGGAGCCTTCCGCGATCTCCCGGGTCAGGCCGGGAACGGTGCTTTTCAGAAAATAATTGTGATTGATGATCAGCGGCTTCTGGTCCAGGTAATGGAGCCTCTGCACATAGTAGAGTTCTGCGCCTTCCGGGAAACCGGTACGTGACGCGATTTTCCGGTCAGCCGTCAGTTCCATGAACTGCAGCACCCGGGTGCTGCCGCTGCGGCGGTTGCGCAGAGAGGACTCCCGGAAAGACTCGATGTTTCCCAGGGTGTAAGAAGCCTGTTCTACCGCCTGATAGATGTTGCGGACTCCTTTGCCGGGGAGCGTCTGTATATAACCGTCGGCTACCAGATTGGACAGGGCGCGGCGGACTGTGTTTCTGGAGCAGTCGTAGGTCTGGATCAGCTGATGCTCAGAAGGGAGTAACTCCTGATAAGGGTATTCGCCCTCTTCGATTTTTTCTTTTATATCTTTGTAGATAGATTCGTATTTACTTCTGGGCATATGCCGTGTTACTCCTTCCATGCTGTCTGTTTATGTTCCAGGATCCGGTCCGGGCACCGGATCCTTTCATTTTTTGGATCAATTCTGTCGGATCCTGGTACCATATTATAGACTATTATGGAGAAAGTCAAGAAAAAATACAAACTTGTTTAAACAAGTTAAAAAACAAAGAAAAGTATTGACTTGTTTAAACAAGTGTGCTATATTCAACTTGTTCAAACAAGTTTGACTCAAAACAGTAGGAGGGGAATCATGGCAAAGTATACAGAGGAAGTGAAAGAGCTTCTGGAACTGATCGGGGGCAAGGAAAACATTTCCGCAGTGTCCCATTGCATGACGAGGATGCGATTTGTCCTTGCAGATGAAAAGAAGGCAAAAACGAAAGAAATCGAAAAAATCAAATGTGTAAAGGGCACATTTACCCAGGCCGGGCAGTACCAGGTTATCATCGGCAACGATGTTTCCACATTTTATAATGAATTTACAGCTTATGCGGGCGTGGAAGGCGTGAGTAAAGAGGCTGCGAAGCAGGCGGCCAAAGGAAATCAGAACTGGGCACAGAAAGCCATGAGCAATCTGGGCGAGATCTTCGCTCCCATTATCCCGGCTTTGATCTGCGGCGGTCTGATTCTGGGCTTCCGGAATGTGATTGACAGCATCGCTTTTTTTGAGAACGGAACAAAGACGCTGGTGGATATTTCCCAATTCTGGGCGGGGATCGACAGCTTCCTCTGGCTGATCGGCGAGGCGATCTTCCATCTGCTGCCGGTAGGCATCGTGTGGTCGATTACAAAGAAGATGGGAACGACGCAGATCCTGGGTATCATCCTTGGACTGACGCTGGTATCATCCCAGCTGCTGAACGGTTTTTCTGTGGCGTCTACCCCGGCTTCGGAGATCCCGGTATGGGATTTCGGGTTTGCCAAAGTGCAGATGATCGGTTACCAGGGACAGGTGATCGCGGCCATGATGGCGGGATTTGTCCTGGTTTATCTGGAAAAATTTTTCCGAAAGATCTGCCCGGCGGTGGTGAGCATGATCGTCGTGCCGTTCTGCTCCCTGGTTCCGGCAGTATTTATCGCTCATATGGTAGTAGGTCCCATCGGCTGGACGATTGGCAACGCCATCGCGTCTGTAGTCTATGCCGGACTGACCTCTAATATCCGTTATGTGTTCGCGGCGGTCTTCGGCCTGGTCTATGCGCCGATCGTTATGACCGGTCTCCACCATATGACCAACGCGATTGACACACAGCTTGTAACCCAGACAGGCGGAACGATCCTGTGGCCCATGATCGCGCTGAGCAACATCGCCCAGGGTTCCAGTGTGCTTGCCATGAGCATGCTTCAGAAAAAGAATGAAAGAGCGCAGCAGGTGAACGTACCGGCATGTATCTCCTGCTACTTAGGGGTCACCGAACCGGCTCTGTTCGGTGTCAACCTGAAATATGTATTCCCGCTGGTCTGCGGTATGATCGGTTCTGCGGCAGCTGCAGTGATCTCTGTAGGATTTGGCGTGGAAGCCACCAGCATCGGCGTGGGCGGCCTGCCCGGCATCCTTTCCATCAAACCGCAGTTCTACCTGTATTTCCTGATGGCCATGGCGGCGGCGATCGTGATTCCTTTTGTCCTGACCCTGATCGTCGGCAGGAAGAGACTGTCCGGAGAAGAACTGTACGGCGAGGAAGAGGAAGCCAGGATGGAAGAGCAGGCGGAAGAAAAGGCGCGTGAAGAAGCCGGTGAAGAAGCAGAGGTTTCAGAAGTAAAGGAACTGAAGGCAGGGCTGACCGGAAAAGTGATTCCGCTGGACGAAGTGCCGGATGATGTATTCTCCCAGCACATCATGGGGGACGGAGTGGCTATCGAGCCGGAAAACGACACGGTTGTGGCTCCGGCAGACGCGAAGGTGGGCGTAGTGATGGAAGACAGCCGCCATGCCTGCGGGCTGATCTTCCCCAACGGAGCAGAGCTGCTGATCCATGTGGGCGTAGATACAGTGGATATGAACGGCGACGGTTTTGAACTTTTCGTAAAAGAAGGAGACCAGGTACGTGCCGGACAGCCGCTGATCCGCTTTGATAAAGACAAGATCCGCGCGGCGGGCCATCCGACTGTGACCATGTTCATCATCACCGAGCAGGGAAATGCCGGAAATATAGAGTATCTGACCGGCATGGACGCGGTGGCAGGAGAGACGGCGGTTATTCGTTTTGAATAGTGAAAGGAGAAAGACAGCATGGATTTTAAGAAGAGCGCAGTATACCAGATTTACCCGAAATCTTTCTGTGACAGCAATGGAGACGGACTCGGGGATTTAAAGGGAGTAACCGGAAAACTGGATTATTTAAAAGAACTGGGTGTAGATTACATCTGGATGACGCCGTTCTTCGTGTCTCCCCAGAACGATAACGGCTACGATGTGGAAGACTATTACAACATTGATCCAAGATACGGAACGATGGAAGACTTTGAAGAACTGTCCAGAGAAGCGGCGAAGCGAGGTATCCGCCTCATGCTCGATATGGTCTTTAATCATACTTCAGACCGTCATGAGTGGTTTCAGAAAGCGCTGTCCGGGGATCCGAAATATAAGAATTTCTATATTTTCAAAAAGGGCAAAGATAACGGCGAGCCTCCCACCAACTGGGAGAGCAAGTTCGGCGGGAACGCCTGGAAATATGTAGAAAAATTTGACGAATATTATCTGCATTTATTTGATGTTTCTCAGCCGGATCTGAACTGGGACAATCCGGAAGTGCGTCAGGAGCTTCAGAAAGTAATCCGTTTCTGGATGGGAAAAGGCGTGAAAGGATTCCGTTTCGATGTGGTAAACCTGATCAGCAAGGACAGGTACGAGGACGATTATGAAGGAGACGGACGCCGGTTCTACACAGACGGCCCCAGGATCCATGAATACCTTCAGGAACTGAATGCGGCCACGTTCGGCACGGATGCGGAAATCATTACGGTGGGCGAGATGTCCAGCACTTCCATGGAGAATTGCTACCGGTACGCGTCGGAGGACGGCAGGGAACTGTCCATGGTGTTTAGCTTCCATCATCTGAAGGTGGATTTTGTGGGAAATGAAAAATGGGTGATCGTGCCTTATGATTTCCAGAAACTGAAACACATCCTGTTCGACTGGCAGACCCATATGGCAGAACATCACGCATGGAACGCAGTATTCTGGTGCAATCATGATCAGCCGAGAGTAGTGTCCCGCTTTGGCGACGAGGGCAGATACTGGAAAGAATCCGCGAAAATGCTGGGAACGGTGATCCACTGTCTGAGAGGCACGCCGTATATCTATCAGGGAGAGGAACTGGGCATGACCAACGCGCATTTCGACCAGATCTCCCAGTACAAGGATGTGGAGAGCCTGAACCATTTCCGGATCCTTCAGGAAAAAGGGCTGCCGGAATCCGCGGTATATGAGATCCTGAAGATTCATTCCAGGGACAACAGCCGGACCCCCATGCAGTGGGACGGCGGCAAATATGCCGGATTTTCAGACGCGGAGCCGTGGATCAGCGTAAATCCTAACCATGTACGGATCAACGCGGAGTCTGAGATGCAGGATGACGATTCGATCTTTCGCTATTATCAGAAGCTGATCCGGCTGCGCAAAGATTACGATGTGGTGGCATATGGAGATCTGGAGCCCCTGGATGAAAAACATCCGTCCGTCATGGCTTACCGCAGGACATGGAAAGATCAGGAGCTGCTGGTGATCAGCAATTTCTACGGCAAAGAAGTGATCTGGGACGCAGGACGCGGGCTGAACGGTTACACACGGCTGCTTGGAAACTATGAAGATTCCCGTTTGAATGGCACGAAGGCAGAGCTTCGGCCTTATGAGACGGTTGTGCTCTACAGACAGTCATAGCCGCCAACAATTCAATAAATTAAAAAAATGCCGCTGAATCATTTGTTGACGATGATTCAGCGGCGCTTTCTGTCTTATACTTCAAACATCAGATCGCCATAGGACGGCATCGGCCATGCCTCTTTGTCTACCAGCATTTCCATCTTGTCCACCGGACGGCGAAGAGCTTCCATGGCAGGAAGCACGTAGTCATGATAGAAGTGGGCCCGTTTTTCATTGCTTTCAATAGTCCCCGCTTCCGCCGTGACCTCGCGCAGAATTTTGACGGCGCCGTTGGCCTCGTTCAGCAGAGAAGAGATGCCGCTCAGAAGCTCTGTCTGAACGGAAGCGTCCGCTCCGATGGCGCGCAGCGATTCGATAATCTGCGACAGGGTGCCTGTGTATTTGATCACGGCGGGCAGGATCTGTTTGACCGCCATATCGATCATGGTCAGCGCTTCGATGTTAAGCGCTTTGTTGTATGTTTCATATTTAATCTCGGCGCGGGAGAAAAGCTCCGATTCGCTGAAGACGCCGAACCGCTCGAACATACGGATGGATTTTTCCGTTACCAGGGCGGGGATCGCGTCCACCATGGATTTCAGGTTCGGAAGTCCGCGCCGTTCCGCCTCCTGTACCCATTCTTCGGAATAACCGTTGCCGCCGAAAATGATCTTGCGGTGCTCCGAGATATACTGCAGCATCAGATCCTGCAGGGCCGTGTCGAAATCGTCCGCTTTTTCAAGCACGTCGCAGGCGTCTGCAAACGCCTCTGCCACGATGGTATTGATAACGACGGTGGAAGGCGCGATGGAATCCCGGGAGCCTACCATACGGAATTCAAATTTATTGTTGGTAAAAGCGAACGGCGAAGTCCGGTTGCGGTCGGTGGCATCTTTGGTCAGATCGGGAAGCGTTTTGACTCCGGTGTGCAGTTTCCCGCCCTTCAGGCTGTGGGTGGCGTTTCCGGTGCTCATGAGCTGGTCCAGGATCTCGTCCAGCTGTTCGCCCAGGAATACGGAGACGATGGCCGGAGGCGCCTCGTGCGCGCCCAGACGGTGGTCGTTGCCCACGTTTGCCGCAGATTCCCGCAGCAGATCCGCGTGCGTGTCAACCGCTTTCAGGATGCAGGCGAGGATCAGCAGGAACTGTTTATTTTCATGAGGGCGTTTGCCCGGATCCAGCAGGTTGATGCCGTCGTCGGTGGTCAGGGACCAGTTGTTGTGCTTGCCGGATCCATTAACGCCGGCGAAGGGTTTTTCATGGAGCAGACAGACCAGTCCCTGCTGCGCGGCTACTCTTTTCAGCGTCTGCATCATGATCTGGTTATGGTCGGTGGCCACATTGGCCTCCGCGTAGATGGGGGCCAGTTCATGTTGGGCGGGAGCCACTTCGTTGTGCTGGGTTTTGGCGGGAACTCCCATTTTCCAGAGTTCTTCGTTGACCTGCTTCATATAAGCCGCGATCCTCTGGCGGATGGTTCCGAAGTAATGGTCGTCCAGCTCCTGCCCCTTGGGCGGCATGGCGCCGAACAGGGTACGCCCGGTATAGATCAGATCTTTGCGTTCCAGATATTTTTCACGGTCGATCAGGAAGTACTCCTGTTCCGCCCCGATGGACGGCGTCACCTTCCTGGATGTGGTGTTGCCGAACAGGCGGATCAGACGGAGTGTCTGTTCCTGGACCGCTTCCATGGAACGCAGAAGGGGCGTCTTCTGATCCAGAGCCTCTCCGGTGAAGGAACAGAATGCCGTAGGGATACACAGGATGGGACCTGCGGCGTCTTCCCGGATGAATACCGGAGAAGTGCAGTCCCAGGTGGTATAGCCTCTGGCTTCAAAAGTGGTCCGAAGGCCGCCCGACGGGAAAGAAGACGCGTCCGGTTCTCCTTTGATCAGATCCTTTCCGGAGAATTCCTCCAGGACGGAGCCGTCTGCCCGGGGAGGAGTGATAAACGAATCATGTTTTTCGGCGGTGAAACCGGTCAGCGGCTGAAACCAGTGGGTATAATGGGTGGCGCCTTTTTCGATGGCCCATTTCCGTATGGCGGAAGCTACGATGTCTGCCACAGCGGGATCCAGTTCCTTGCGGCCGTCGATGGTCTTCCGGAGCTCGTGATAAATACTCTTGGGAAGATACTGGCGCATGGCTTTGTCGTTGAATACATTGGTTCCAAAAATATCCATGATGGTATGATTGTTTTCCATAGATCGATAATTCTTCCTTTCCTGACATTGACTTTACCATTAAAGATACATGATCCTTCCCAAAAGTACAATAGTTATTCCTGTGTCCCGGATAAGTTTTTGTTCGGGATTCTGCATACAGAAAAATGTTGAGATAAAAACACAAATAAGTTATAATAATTGTGACATTTGCCTAAAAGAATATGGAGAGGGCGCACGGAAAAATGAAAAATACTGCAAAAAACATAAGGAGGTAGCAAGATGTTAAGTCAATCTTACTATGACAAGGCAGATGAGATCATCGAACTCTACGGGAGGAAACCCAGTTCCCTGATCCCGATTATGCAGGATATACAGGGGGAATACCGCTATCTGCCCAGAGAACTGCTGACCTATGTGGCGAAAGAGATCGGGGTGAAGGAGGCGAAAGCGTACAGCGTCGCGACATTTTATGAAAATTTCTCTTTTGAGGCAAAGGGAAAATATATTATCAAGGTCTGCGATGGGACAGCCTGTCATGTGCGAAAATCTGTACCGATTCTGGAAGCGCTGCAGAAAGAGCTGGGCCTGAGCAAGAAAAAACACACCACGGACGATATGATGTTCACCGTGGAAACGGTTTCCTGTCTCGGGGCCTGCGGACTGGCGCCGACAATGACGGTAAACGATGAGGTGCATCCGAATATGACGCCGGAGAAGGCGCTGGCCCTGCTGGAGAAGCTGAGAGGAGGAACGGCATGAAAATTGAAAACAGAGAAGCATTAACCAATGTCTGTCAGAAGACGCAGGAAGAGATCGCCTCTTATACCTGCCGCGTCCTTGTCTGCGCAGGTACCGGATGCGTGGCCTCCGGATCCCAGAAGATTTATGACCGGATGAAAGAACTCTGCGAAAACGTGGAAGGCGTGTCTGTGGAATTTCAGAAAGAAGTGCCTCACCTGGGAACAGTGAAAACAGGATGTCAGGGGATCTGCGAACTGGGACCGCTGGTGAGGATCGAACCGGCGCATTATCAGTATGTAAAAGTACAGCCGGAAGACTGCGGAGAAATCTTTGAAAGAACGGTTCTGCACGGGGAGCCTGTGGAGCGTCTGTTCTACCATCGGAATGAAAAGATCTATGAAAAACCGGAAGAGATTCCCTTTATCGCCGGACAGACCAGGATAGTCCTGGAAAACTGCGGAAAGATCGATGCGGAATCCCTGGAAGAATACATAGCGGCAGGAGGTTTTTCGGCGCTGACGAAGGCGTTCTTCGACATGACGCCGGAGCAGGTGGTCGAGGAAGTGGACCGCTCCGGACTGCGGGGACGCGGCGGCGGAGGATTTCCGGCAGGACGCAAGTGGAAGCAGGTGGCGCGGCAGCCGGAGAAGGTACGGTACGTGGTCTGCAACGGAGACGAGGGCGATCCGGGAGCGTTCATGGACGGAAGCGTGATGGAAGGCGATCCGTATAAACTCCTGGAAGGCATGGTGATCGCCGCTTATGCGGTGCAATCCCATGAAGGATACATCTATGTGCGCGCGGAGTACCCGCTGTCTGTGGCGCGCCTGAAACATGCCATCGGAGAGATGGAGAAAGCGGGGCTGCTGGGAGACAATATCCTTGGCAGCGGCTTCAGCTTCCATATGCATATCAACCGGGGAGCCGGAGCGTTCGTATGCGGCGAAGGAAGCGCGCTGACGGCATCCATCGAAGGAAACCGGGGCATGCCGCGTGTGAAGCCGCCAAGGACCGTGGAAAAGGGACTCTGGGAGAAGCCGACGGTGCTGAACAACGTGGAGACGTTCGCCAACGTGCCGGGCATTATCCTGAAGGGGGCCGACTGGTTCCGCACGATCGGTACGGAAGGCAGTCCGGGTACCAAGACGTTTTCCATCACGGGAGTGATCCAGAATACGGGGCTGATCGAGGTGCCCATGGGAACGACGCTCCGGGAGATTATCTACGACATCGGCGGCGGCATCAAAGGCGGCGGAAATTTCAAAGCAGTACAGATCGGCGGCCCGTCCGGCGGATGCCTTACCTCCGAACAGCTGGATGTGGGACTGGATTTTGACTCCGTGAAAAAATTCGGCGCGATCGTGGGCTCCGGCGGTCTGGTGGTCATGGACGAAAACACCTGTATGGTGGAAGTGGCCCGTTTCTTTATGAGTTTTACCCAGAGAGAATCCTGCGGTAAATGTGTGCCCTGCCGGGAAGGGACCAAACGGATGCTGGAGATTCTGGAACGGATCGTGGCGGGAGAAGGAGAGCTTTCCGACCTGGATGAACTGCAGGAGATCGCGGAGATGGTCAAGAACATGGCTCTCTGCGGACTGGGCAAAAGCGCCCCGCTGCCGGTCCTGAGCACGCTGAAGACATTCCGCGATGAATATGTGGAGCATATTGTAGATAAGAGGTGCCGGTCCAAGACCTGCCAGGCGCTGCGGAAATATGTGATCAATCCGGAACTCTGCATAGGCTGCCACAAGTGTTCGAAGAACTGTCCGGTGGGCGCTATCAGCGGAAAAGTAAAAGAGCCCCACGAGATTGATACGAAGATCTGCATCAAGTGCGGAGCCTGCAAGGACAACTGCGCGTTCGGCGCAATATATGTAGACGCATAGGAGGGATGCTTGTATGGGTACTATGACGATAGATGGAAGAAAAATAGAATTTACCGATGAAAAGAACGTGCTCTCCGTGATCCGGAAGGCAGGGATCAATCTGCCTACCCTGTGCTATCATTCGGAGGTGTCCACCTTTGGCGCCTGTCGTCTCTGCACGGTGGAGGACGACCGGGGCAGGACGTTTGCCTCCTGCTCGGAAGAACCCAGGGACGGAATGGTCATCTACACCAACAGCGGCCGGATTAAAAAGTACCGGAAACTGATCGTGGAGCTTTTGCTGGCGGCACACTGCAGAGACTGTACGACCTGTGTGAAAAACGGGGAATGCGTGCTGCAGCAGCTGGCCATCCGCATGAATATTACGTCGGTGCGTTTTGAAAACACGAGGACGATCCAGCCTCTGGATACCAGTTCGCCGTCTCTGGTAAGGGATCCCAACAAGTGTATCCTCTGCGGAGACTGCGTGCGGGCATGTGAAGAGATCCAGGGGATCGGGGCGCTGGGCTTTGCGTTCCGTGGTACGGACGCCATGGTCATGCCGGCGTTCAATAAACCCATCGCAGAGACCGAGTGCGTGAACTGCGGTCAGTGCCGGGTATACTGTCCCACAGGAGCCATATCGATCAAAATGAACCTGGACGAAGTCTGGGGAGCGTTGGCGGATCCGAATACCCGTGTGATCGCCCAGGTGGCGCCCGCAGTCCGCGTGGCTGTAGGAGACGCATTCGGGCTTCCCAACGGGAGGAGCGTCATGGGAAAAATCGTAGCCGCGCTGCACCGGATGGGATTTGACGAAGTGTACGATACCACGTTCAGCGCAGACCTGACGGTTATGGAAGAAAGCAAGGAATTCCTGGAGAGACTCGGCCAGGGGCAGAATCTGCCGCTTCTTACTTCCTGCTGTCCGGCGTGGGTAAAATTTGTACATGATCAGTATCCGGAATTTATTCCGAATATTTCCACCTGCCGTTCGCCGCAGGAGATGTTCTCGGCGGTGATCAAAGAGCATTACAAAGGGTATGAGAAGAACCAGGGCAAGAAAACCGTCGTTGTGTCGATCATGCCGTGTACGGCCAAAAAGATGGAGATCCTGCGGCCTGACAGCGTAAACAACGGGGAACGCAACACCGACTGGGTGATCACGACTACGGAACTGATTCGTATGATCCGCAGCGCCGGCATCGAGTTTGCCGACCTGAATCCGCAGTCCTGCGACATGCCGTTCGGACTCGGATCGGGCGGCGGCGTGATCTTCGGAGTCACCGGCGGCGTGACCGAGGCGGTACTGAGACGCCTGGTGGATAAACATGACAAAGAGTCTCTGGATGCCATTGCAGAATGCGGAGTCCGGGGCGAAGAGGGCATCAAGGAATTTACCGTGGATTACAAAGGGATTCCCATCAACGTCTGCGTGGTCAGCGGCCTGGCGAACGCAAGAACCGTTATGGACCGGGTGAAAAACGGAGAGGCCAATTACCAGATCATCGAAGTGATGGCGTGCCGGAGAGGCTGCATCATGGGAGGCGGACAGCCTGTGAAGCCGGGAGACCGGACCAAGGCGGCCAGGGCAAAAGGCCTGTACAATGCGGACAGCGTCATGATCATTAAGAAAGCGGATGAGAACCCGACGGTAGAGGCGCTGTATGACGGTCTGCTCAAAGGAAAAGAGCACGAACTGCTGCACAATACGATTCCGTGGTAAATATTTTTAACAGAAACATGAGAGAATGGATCGAACAGCCGGCGGCGGGAGACCTGCCGCCGGAAAAAGAACTGATAAATCTGCTTCTGACAGAAGATGAGGAACTCCTGTCCTGCCTGTATGCCCGCGCCCGCCGGATGCGGGAGGAGCATTACGGGAGAAAAGTCTATATCCGGGGACTGATCGAGTTCACAAATTTCTGCAGAAATAACTGTTATTACTGCGGGATCAGAAGAGATAACAAACAGACAGAACGTTACCGTCTCAGTGAACAGCAAATCATGGAATGCGCCCAGGAAGGATATTTCCTGGGCTTTCGCACATTTGTACTGCAGGGTGGAGAAGACCCCTGGTACAATACGGAACGGGTGGAACGGCTGGTCCGGATGCTGAAAGAACATTTTCCGGACTGTGCGGTCACGCTGTCGGTGGGAGAGTGTTCCAGAGAGACGTACAGAAGATGGAGAGAGGCCGGGGCGGACCGCTACCTGCTCCGGCATGAAACCGCAGATCCCGGGCATTATGGAATGCTGCATCCGCCGGAGCTTTCCTGGGAGAACCGGATGCGGTGCCTGAACGATTTAAAGGAACTGGGATACCAGGTGGGCTGCGGATTTATGGTGGGCTCGCCCGGACAGACGGCGGCGCACCTGGCCAGAGAACTGCGGTTTCTGAAAGAATTTCGTCCGCATATGGTGGGGCTGGGACCGTTTATCCCGCAGAAGGACACGAAGTTTGCGCAGGAAACGGCCGGGACGCTGTCCATGACTTTAAAATGTCTGGCGCTGGTGCGCCTGATCCTGCCGGACGTACTGCTGCCCGCCACCACAGCCCTGGGGACCATCGCCGGAAACGGGACGGAGCTGGGGATCCTGGCGGGGGCCAATGTGGTCATGCCCAACCTGACTCCGGCGGAAGAACGGCGGAAATATACGCTTTATGACCATAAAGCATGTACCGGAAGCGAGGCGGCCGAGGGACTTGCAGAGCTGAAAGGACGTATGGAAAAGATCGGTTATTATGTGTCGGCCGAGCGAGGCGACTGGAAAGGGGAAAAGAACGATGTATGATGTAAAATCGATGAAAGCGGAGGAATTCATCTCGGATGAAGAGATCCGGGAGACGCTTGCCTATGCAGACGAGAACTGCGAAAACCTGGAACTGGTGGACGCTCTTTTGAAAAAAGCGGAAGCCCGCAAAGGACTGAACCACAGGGAGGCGTCGGTGCTTCTGGCCTGTCAGGACCCGGAGCGGATCCAGAGGATGTACCGTCTGGCGGAGCAGATCAAGAAAGATTTTTACGGAAACCGGATCGTGATGTTCGCGCCGCTCTATCTTTCGGATTACTGCGTGAACGGATGCGTATACTGCCCGTATCATGCGGGCAACCGGCTGATCGCCCGCAAAAAGCTCAGCCAGGAAGAGATCCGCAGAGAGGTTATCGCGCTGCAGGATATGGGACATAAGCGCCTGGCCATCGAAGCGGGGGAAGACCCGGTCAACAACCCCATCGAATATATCCTGGAGAGTATAAAGACGATCTATTCGATCCAGCATAAAAACGGCGCGATCCGCCGGGTGAACGTGAATATCGCCGCGACTACAGTGGAGGATTACCGGAAGCTGAAGGAGGCGGGGATCGGCACGTATATCCTGTTCCAGGAGACTTATCATAAAGAAAGTTATGAAAAGCTGCATCCGACCGGACCGAAGCACAACTATGCATGGCACACCGAGGCGATGGACCGCGCCATGGAGGGCGGTATCGACGATGTGGGCCTGGGCGTCCTGTTCGGCCTGGAGATGTACCGTTATGAATTCGCCGGCCTCCTGATGCATGCAGAGCATCTGGAAGCGGTGCACGGCGTCGGACCTCATACGATCAGCGTACCGCGTGTGAAGAGAGCGGAAGGCATCGATCCGTCCGCATTCGACAACGGCATCAGCGACGACATTTTCGCGAAGATCTGCGCGCTGATCCGCATCTGCGTGCCGTATACCGGCATGATTATTTCCACCAGAGAATCCCAGGCAGTACGCGAAAAGGTGATCCGGCTGGGCGTGTCCCAGATCAGCGGCGCTTCCAGGACCAGCGTGGGCGGATATGCGGAGGAAGAGCCGGAAGACGAATGCTCCGAGCAGTTTGACGTCAGCGACAAGCGGACGCTGGACGAGGTGGTGCGCTGGCTGATGGACCTGGGGTACATTCCTTCCTTCTGTACGGCATGCTACCGGGAAGGAAGGACCGGGGACCGTTTTATGAGCCTCTGCAAGAGCGGGCAGATCCAGAACTGCTGCCATCCCAACGCGCTGATGACCCTGAAGGAATATCTGATGGATTATGCGTCGGCGGAAACGAGGGAGGTCGGCGAAAAGCTGATCCAGGCGGAACTGGCCAATATCCCGAGGGAACGCACGCGGGAGATCTGTGCGGAGCATCTGAAACAGATCGAAGAAGGGCAAAGAGATTTTCGTTTTTAAGGAGGAGAAAGGATGGGGCTGAACGACACTCCCATGGCGTACCGGGTCCATATCGGATTTTTCGGGAGGCGGAACGCGGGAAAATCCAGCGTAGTAAATGCGGTGACGGGACAGCAGATGTCCGTGGTGTCGGATGTGAAAGGAACGACCACGGATCCTGTCTATAAATCCATGGAACTGCTGCCGCTGGGGCCGGTGGTCATCATCGACACGCCGGGATTCGACGACGAAGGCAGCCTGGGGGAGCTGCGGATACAGAAGACCAGGGAAGTCCTGCAGAGGACGGATGTGGCCGTGCTGGTGGCGGATGCCCGGGCGGGACTCGGCGCGTGCGAGAAGGAACTGGTGGAGATGTTTCGGGAGAGCGGGATTCCGTATCTGCTGGTGTGGAACAAAAGCGACCTGCTGGAGGAAACGCCGGAGGACGGGGAGAACTGCATCAGCGTCAGCGCCCTGTACCATACGAAGATCCATGAGCTGAAAGAGAAGATCGGTTCTCTGGCGCCGCAGAAAGAAGAGCGGATGCGCCTGGCGGCGGATCTGGTCCGGCCCGGGGATACGGCCGTGCTGGTGACGCCCATCGATTCGGCGGCGCCGAAAGGCAGGCTGATTCTTCCCCAGCAGCTTGTCATCCGGGATCTGATCGACGCGGACGTATGTACGGTGGTGGTGAAGGAGAATATGCTGGCGGAGGCATTGCAGAAACTGAAGGAACCGCCGGCGCTGGTCGTTACCGACAGCCAGGTGTTCGGGCTGGTGGCAAAGGAAGTTCCGCAGGAGGTGCCGCTGACTTCGTTCTCCATCCTGATGGCGCGTTATAAAGGGCTGCTGGCGGATGCCGTCCGGGGAGCCGCCGCCATGAAAGCGCTCCAGGACGGGGACCGGGTCCTGATCGCGGAAGGATGCACGCACCACCGGCAGTGCGGCGATATCGGCACGGTGAAGCTGCCTGCCTGGCTGAAAGAATATACGGGGAAAGAACTTCGGTATGAGTTCTGCTCCGGCATGGAGTTTCCGCAGGATCTGGGGAAATTCCGCTTGATCCTGCACTGCGGAGGATGTATGCTGAATGAAAGAGAGATGCGGTCCCGGCAGCGCCGGGCTGCAGAACAGGGGATCCCCATGACCAATTACGGGGTGGCGATCGCATGCATGAAAGGAATTTTGAAACGGAGTATTTCCATGTTCCCGCATCTGGCGGAGAAATTATAGCGAGGAAGAGTCTATGGAACGAGAACTGGTACTGCAGATCCTGGGGCTTACGGAGCTGACGGATGAAGAAACTGTAAAAAGAGCGTATCACACAAAGCTCCGGGCCGTGAACCCGGAGGACAACCAGGAAGGCTTCCGCCGTCTCAGGGAGGCGTATGAGTCCGCGCTCGCGCTCTTAAGAGACGCGGAAACGGAAGACGCGGAACGGGAAAAGACGCCGGTAGATCTCTGGCTGGAACGCGCGGACGCCGTTTATCAGGATTTCCGTACCAGGGGAGATCTGGACGCATGGGAGGAAATCCTGGAAGATCCGGTCTGCCAGGATCTGGATACGTCGCTGGAAGCGCGGGACGGCATGCTGGGATATTTGCTGTCGCATTTCTTCCTGCCCCGCAGGATATGGCAGCGGCTGGACCGGGAGTTCCAGATCGTTCAGGACAAAGAATCGCTGAAAGAGCGGTACCCGGCGGATTTTCTGGATTATGCGGAATTCTATACAGAACATGATTATTATATCGATTTCGACCAGATGCGCCTGCGGGAAAACGCGGACGCAGAGTCCATGAATGTGGACGGTTACATACAGGCGTATCAGGGACTCCGCGCGGCCTGCGACCGGGGCGAATGGAAGGAGGCGGTGCGGCAGGCGGATGAGATCGAAGCATATGGAGTCTTTTATCCATGGGAAGCCGCGGAGCGTCTGAGAATTCATGCGGCGTTATACCGGACTGCGCTGGATGCGCCGGAGATGACGGAAGAAGAGAGCAGGAAGCAGAGAGACGCACTCCTTGCGGAGGCGGCGGAACTGACAGAGTACTGGCCGGATTCTCAGTATATTATGACGCAGGCGGGGAATGTGCAGTGGACATACGGAGATCATGAAAAGGCTTTTGCCTGCTGGCAGAAAGCTCCCGATAATTACGAGGCGCGCTGCGGCTTGATTCGTTACTGGCTGGAGAATGCACGTGATGCGCAGAAGGCAAAAGAATCGGTGCTGGATCTGATGGAAGAGAGCAATGATGAGCATCTGTCCGAATATCTGGCAGAAGCGAATCGTTTCCTGATCGCCGGATATGAGGATAAGATCCGCGTGCTTCCGGAAGGAAACGAACGCAGAGAAACGGAACTGGAGATTGCCTGGTGCTTTTTCCAGAACCGGGAGTTTGAAAAATCTCTGGAGATTCTGGAAAGGATGCCTTTTCGTGAATATATTCCGCAGAATATTTCCGGATCTTTTGGGACGACGCCGGATGAAAATCTTATATACAGCTATTATAACCTGAAGGGACGCGTACTGGCGGCTATGTCCCGTTTCCAGGAGGCTGTACCGGAACTGGAAGTATGGCTCCGCATGATTCTTGCAACGGAGGACGACGGGACTCAGGAAGCGGCGAAACGTTTCCGCCGGAAAGGCTCCGCATATCTGATGCTGGGATGGAGCAGGTATCAGACCGGAGCATATGAAGAAGCGGCCAGACTTCTGGAGAAAGGGATTCCCGAGCTTACTGTTTTATCAGAGAAACTGAGCTGCATGAACTCTCTGGCGGAAGTCTTCCTGGCCATGAATGCCTGCGAAAAGGCCATTGATGTCTGCGGGCAGATCCTGTCGCTGGAGAAAAACTATTATCCCGCCTATCTGAACCGGCAGGAGGCGTATTTCCGCCTGCAGAACGGACAGCAGGTGGTGGACGATTATTATCGGGCAGTGGAGATCTATCCGGGATATTACAAACCGTATCTGCTGGCGGAGAAGGTATTTTTCTTCTGCCATCAGTATGAGGACGTTCTGGATGTGATAAAGCGTGCAGAAGAAAACCAGGTGGAATTCAGCGACCAGATGAAATTATACTGTCTGAAAGCGCGCCGCAATCTTGCCGGAGGAGAGGAAGAGAGAAGAGAAATATTCGCAGATCTTTTATCTCTTAAGGCGGCGGTGGACAGAGAAAAGACGGATCTGGAGGATATTTCAGAATTAAAGTACGAAATGGCGCTGATTAAATGGGACGATGGCCGGCTGGAAGAAGCTCTGGGTTATCTGAACAAGGCGATTCATGAAAATCCGTCCCGGCTGCAGTATTTTATGGTGCGGGGAGAGATCCTGAGAGACGCCCATGAGCCGTATGAAGCGCTTCAGTCCTACGAACAGGCAAAAGAGGATTATGAAGACACGCCTGCCTGGCATTATGGCAAGGGGTGCTGTTACGGCGATCTGGGTAATGAAGAAATGGCGCTGCAATATTTTCGGAATGCGGCGGAGGCGGATCCTTCATTTCGGGATGTGAATGAGAAAATAGCGGATATTTATATGCAGCGTTATCGCTGCTTTGGAAATGAAGACGACTTTGAACGCGCGGTCCGGTATATGGACCGGGAGGTGGAAAACTGGGAAAGCTGCTATACGCTGGTTCACCGCGGACTGCTATACATGGAGGCTATGCGGTTGCCCGAAGCAATCTCTGATTTTGAAAAAGCGCTGACCTATAATTCTGACGATTGGGCCTCCTATAACAATCTTGGATATTGTTACAAGCATCTGAAGCAATTTCAAAAGAGTATCGAGATGTATGAAAGATCTCTGGAGTGTCTGGATAAGACCGGTGAGAAGAAGCTCCTGCCTTACAGCAATATGGCGGACTGTTATGAGATCCTGCGCGATTACGGGAAAGCGGTGGAATGCTACAGGAAAGATCTGGAATGGTTTCCAAAAGAACTGTCTTTTTACAAAGAAATAGGGAATCTGTACCGTTATATGGGCAGATACGAAGAAGCGGCTGAAGCATATAAGAAAAATATGGAAGACAAGGAATATTTGCTGTGTCTTGGCGATGTCTGCGTGGCGAAAGGGAAAATGCTTCAGGCCAGATATTATTACCGGAAATCGCTGCAGTGTGACCCGGAACGCAGCTATCAGAGATATACAGACTGCGCGGACCGTCTGTTCCATCATTTTGGCGACAACGACGGAGCTATGTGTCTCCTGAAGAAGGCGGAAGAAATGAATGGCCGTTCTGTCTGGAAGACCTGGGACGACCAGCGCATCCGAAACCTGATGCTGCAGGCCAGGATCCAATATCTGGAAAAACGTCCGGGCGAGGCGGCAAGATGTGCCCGGCAGGCCCTGGATCTGATGCTGCGGGGTTACATTTCGGAAAGAATTTATGTATCCTATCCGGCGGAACGTCCCCAGAGACTCAGCAAAGTAGGAGAGTGCTATCTGTATATGGGAGACAAAAAGAAAGCGCTTGCATATTTCAGCCAGACACGGAGCGGGCTGCGCTGTAAATACTGCAGGGAACCGGAGTGCTACGAGGGTCTGGTCGGAGAGATGATCTTCCAGATGGGAGAAGAAAACTGGAGCGAAGCGCTTGCCTGCGGAGAGGAAGCTCTTAAGATTTGTCCCAACGATCTGGAACTTCAAAGTACCGTTCAAAGAATTCGAGGAGAGATTTGACAGCATATGATAGTAGGAATTGATCTTGGAACTACCAACAGCCTGGTGGCTTATTATACAGAAGAAGGTCCCCGTGTGATCCCGAACCGGATTGGGAAGCGCCTGACTCCGTCGGTGGTCAGCATCGGCGAAGACGGACAGGTTTACGTGGGCGAATCGGCTGCAGAGCAGATGCTTCTGAATCCGGACAGCGGCGCGTCGCTGTTCAAACGGAGCATGGGGAGCGGGAAGAAATTTCGATTGAGAGACAAGGAGTTTGCGGCAGAAGAACTGTCTTCTTTTGTCCTGCGTTATCTGAAAGAGGATGCGGAGGCGTTTCTGGGGGAACCGGTGACGGAGGCGGTGATCAGTGTCCCGGCGTATTTTAACGATGCCAGGAGGCGGGCCACCAAGCGCGCGGGAGAGCTGGCGGGGTTGAAAGTCGAGAGGATCATCAGCGAGCCGACGGCTGCCGCTATCGCTTATGGGCTCTGGCAGAAAAAAGACCATGCGCGGTTCCTGGTCTTCGACCTGGGAGGAGGCACTTTCGACGTATCGATCCTGGAACTGTACGACACCATTCTGGAGGTCCACGCGGTGGCGGGAGACAACTTCCTGGGCGGAGAAGATTTCACGGCAGTGCTGGAAAAGATGTTTTACGACGCCCATCCGCAGCTGAACCGTTTTACACTGAGCGGAAAAACGCAGCAGCATATCCGGCGTCAGGCGGAGCTTTGCAAGATTGGTTTCGGAGAAAACCGGATCTCGGAGATGAGATGTAATATAGAGGGGAAAGAATATGTATTTCCGGTTGAGCTTCCCGACTACGAAGAAGCCTGTGAGGAACTGTTGGACAGGATCCGTCAGCCGGTGAAGCGGAGCCTGAAGGACGCCCATATCCGCCTGTCGGATATCGATCAGGTCGTGCTGGTGGGCGGAGCTACCAAATCTCCGGTGATCCGCAGATTTGCCGGAAAGTTGTTTCATATGATCCCGGACACCAAGATCAATCCGGACGAGGCGGTGGCGCTGGGAGCAGCGATCCAGGCGGCGATGAAAGAGCGCCGGGACGGCATCCGGGAAGTGATCCTGACCGACGTCTGTCCCTTTACCCTGGGTACGGAAGTGGTCCAGGAATACGGCGATCACCAGTATGAGGACGGGGTGTTTTTCCCGATTATCGAGAGAAACACAGTGATCCCGGCCAGCCGTACGGAACGCCTGTATACGGTGAGAGATAATCAGACCAGGATCCGGGTGCATATCTTACAGGGCGAGAGCCGTTTCGCAGTCAATAACCTGTCTCTGGGAGAACTGTTCATTGAAGTTCCTGCCGGGAAAGCCGGGCAGGAGGCTGTGGATGTGACTTATACTTATGATATTAACTCGATCCTGGAAGTGGAAGTGAAATCTGTTTCCAGCGGGAAGAAAGTGCGCCAGGTGTTTAAAGGACAGAATCTGGACATGAGCGAGGAAGAGATCGAAGACCGCCTGAAGACGCTCTCTTATCTGAAGATTCATCCTCGGGACAAAGAGGAGAATAAGGTTCTCCTGCTGAGAGGCGAGAGAATCTACGAAGAGAGTCTGGGCGTGAAAAGGGAGCAGGCGGGACGGATGCTGCGGGAGTTTGAGCATGCTCTGGATACCTATGACCCGGAACGTATCGCGGAGGCAAAGAGAGAATATATGGAATTTCTGGAAAAACTGGATGAGTGGGAGTAGAAAGATGGATTTACAACAGATGCTGGAGGCGGTCCTGGCCGCGGAGCCTTATAAAATGATCCTGAGCAATCCGTGCCGCAAGGACGCGCAGTACCGGCGGATCGTGATCAACCGTCTGGAAACATGCTGGCAGGCGGAAAAATATACGGAAAAACAGGTCTTTCACGAAAATATGTCCGAAGAGACGCTGAAACTGTTTCTGGAAGGGGCCATGGGGCAGGAATACCGCCAGCTGAACGCCTGGGACGGAGAACGGGAGCACGCGGTCCGCGTCTCCAAAAACGGTAAGGCTTCCTACCTGAAAAAGAAGACGGCGCAGGCCCCGAAAGAGAAGACGGGCCATAACCGGAAGAAAAACTATATTCTGGAAGAAGGGCAGATGATCCCTCCTCTGGTGGATATGGGAATCTTTACATCGGAAGGAAAGATCGTCCGTTCCATGTATGATAAATACCGTCAGATCAACCGCTTTGTGGAGCTGATCGACGACGAGATCGGGACCCTTCCGAAGGACCGGACCTTGACGGTGATCGATTTTGGCTGCGGGAAATCTTATCTGACATTTATCCTGTATTATTACCTGACGCAGATCCGGAAGCTGGATGTGAGGATCATCGGTCTGGACCTGAAGGCGGATGTGATCGAACACTGCAACCAGGCTGCCGAAAAATATGGCTACGATCAGCTGCACTTTGAACTGGGAGACATCAACGGATATGAATGTCCGTATCCGGTGGATATGGTGGTCTCCCTCCATGCCTGCGATACGGCCACCGATTACGCGCTGTACAATGCCGTTCGGTGGAACGCGGAGCTGATCTTTTCCGTACCCTGCTGCCAGCATGAGCTGAACAGCCAGATGCAGGGCGGAAGTCTTCCTATACTGACCCGTTACGGGATCATAAAAGAACGGACGGCGGCCCTGATGACGGACGCCATCCGCGGAAATCTGCTGACCGCCAGCGGCTACCGGACCCAGCTCCTGGAGTTCGTGGATCTGTCCCATACGCCGAAAAACATCCTGATCCGCGCCGTGCGCTCGAATATCCCGGAGAAAACACGGCGGGAGATGCTGCAGGAGGTGGATGCGCTGAAGGAGCAGTTCGGGTTCCGGCCGACGCTGGACCGGTTGCTGAGAGGAGAAGATGCCTGACGGAATCAGGCGCCTTCCCTTACCAGTTTCTGAATCCGTCCGACTGCCGTCTGCGCAGTCCTGTTCTCCTGGTCGGCCGGCAATTCCAACAGACGGGAGCGGAGGACTTCCGCTTCCGCACTGGAGCCGGCTTCTTCGGCGGCGCGGAATCGGCAGTACAGATGCCAGGCGTCGGTCACATCCCAGTAATCATCGTATTTATCTTCATACAGGTCGTAGAGATTCAGCTCTTCGTACAGGTCTGCGTACTCTCCTTCGCTGGTCAGTTCCAGCAGGCGGGTGTCCCGGCGGCTCTCGTTGTCATAAGTGATATCTTCCACAACAGAAGAAAAGAAAAAAGAAAACATGAGATAGTTCATACCAAGCAGGAGAAGGATAATCAGCCCTTTGACGAAAAAGCGGCGGTGATGCGCATTATTCTTCTGATTCATGGTAGCCCTCCTCTTTTAGACGTTCTTTTGCCAGTTCCATGAGCTGTTCGATCTCTGTAAAAGAGACATATCCGCTGCCGTCCTCTTCCGGATAGAGTATCTGGATCTCGTCCTCGGTCAGCTTCAGCATCCCCAGAAGAAAAGTCCTTGCTTCTTCCTGATAGATATTCAGATTTTCCTGATTGACCGGGTAAGTGTCCGGATAGGCGGGAATATACGGCTGCATCAGTTCTGCCGCGCTGTCGATGGCGTATTCCAGATGGAAATCATCCGGGATGGAACCTTTTTCCAGCGCCTGCGTGCAGTTCATGCTGTACTGAACGAAGTCTGTATAAGTGTAGTAATACAGCGCCATCTGCATGTACTGGGGATAATCCTGTCCATCCAGGCTGTAACGGTCCATATATGCGTACAGTTCGTCATAGCGGCCTTCATCATAGAGGGTTTCCAGCTGGGATTCATAATCGTCGGGACGGCCCAACCCCAGAGTCCGGGGATCCCGGACCAGGTACCAGATCATGCCAAGGACGGTAACCAGGATCCACAGAAGCGCCAGGATCACAATAGCCAGATTCATGATCCTCTGTGCAAGGGGAAGCCGCAGCTGGTCCCGCATCTTCTGCCTGAGGTATTCATTCAGTTTTCGGCGCCTGCGTACTTCTCCCTGAAAAGCGGCTCCTTCCGGATTCAGGTTCCCGCAGTATGGACACCGGACATCGTTGACGGAGACTTCTCCGCCGCAGTAAGGACATTTCATAAGCTACTCCAATCGTTCCAGGATTAATGACGCATAGGGAAGAAAGAGGGATTCGTCATAGAGCGAATCTTGATCTTCATAAAGTTCCGCCATCTGTCCGATCTCTTCCTCCGTGACTTTTAAGGTTCCGGTCAGCAGTTCGCGGGCCTGCCCATATATGTCCTGCAGGGCGTCTTCGTTGCCCAGATACAGATCGTCCTGAATCCCGCTTTCGGCCCGCATCAGTGCATTCATGGCGTCGTTCAGGGCAAAAGAGAGACCCTGCAGCAGATAAGTGTCCTCCAGGCCGCTTTCCAGATCTGTGCGGAACCATTCCAGATCATCCTGCACATAGGAGAGATCCTGGTAGGCATACAATACCGGATAGTAGGGATCGTAGGCGGAATCATAGGAGTCAATGCGGTCAAGAAGCACAGACAGGCCTTCGTAATCCCCTTCGGCCAGGCAGGCGTCCAGCCTTTCCACATTGCGGGTCAGGGTGTGACGGGTCCAGAATCTCCATATAAAACTTCCGGCTACGATCAGGAGGGCGGCTATGACGACTCCAATGAAGATGCGGACGCCGATCCTGGCGGCGGCCCGGTTGGTCTTTTTCAGAATCCGTTCCGGCTCATGCCGGATATCTTCGCGCTCCTCTTCCAGAGAGTCAAGCGTTTCCTGCTGCTGCTCCCGGGCTTCCCGGACATTTTCAGCGCCGCAGTGAGGACACCGGAGCAGGTCGTCCGCATACTCAAATCCGCAGTAAGGGCAGATCATATTATGTATTCCTCCGTATCTGTGCGGCGCCTGGTTGTGCCGCGCGGTTTAAATATATTGTAGCAGAGAGGGGCGTGATCGGCAAGTTATCCTACATCTCCTCCACCACCTGGAAAATGTAAAATTTCAGATAATACGACTGATCCGCGGCCCACAGGATCGGGTGGTCGCAGGCCTGGGTGCGGAATTCTACCTGGCGAAGCCGCCGGTGCGCGCCGTGGGCAGCCTCCCGGAGCGTCTTGGCGAACAATTCCTGGTCCATGAAATGAGAGCAGGAGCAGGTTGCCAGATAACCGCCGTCGCGCACCAGCTTCATGCCCCGCAGATTAATCTCCCGGTAACCTTTGACCGCATTTTTGATGGAATTGCGGGACTTTGTGAAAGCGGGCGGATCCAGGATCACCACATCGTAGGTCTCGCCCTTTCGTTCCAGTTCCGGAAGCAGTTCAAACACATCCGCGCACCGGAAGGTCACGCGGTCTTCCACCTGATTCAGGCGGGCGTTTTCACGGGCCTGTTCGCAGCCCAGTTCGGAGGCGTCTACGCCCAGCACGCTTGAGGCGCCTGCGACAGCCGCGTTCAGCGCGAACGAACCGGTGTGCGTGAAGCAGTCCAGTACCTTTTTTCCCTTGCAGAGTCTTTGTACTGCCAGCCGGTTATATTTCTGGTCCAGGAAGAAACCGGTTTTCTGGCCGTCTTCCACATTGACCAGATAGCGGACGCCGTTTTCCTGAATTTCGACCTTCGTATCAAAAGGACCGCCGATAAAGCCCTTCTGCCGTTTCATCCCTTCCTGTTCCCTTACTTTGGCGTCGCTGCGCTCGTAGATGCCCCGGATGACGATGCCGTCTTCCGCCAGGACACGTTTCAGGATGTCCAGGATCCGGAGCTTCATGCGGTCGATGCCAAGGGCCAGGGATTCTACCACCAGCACATCAGAAAACTTGTCCACCACCAGTCCCGGCAGGAAGTCTGCCTCTCCGAATATGACACGGCAGCAGGAAGTATCACATACGGTTTTGCGGTATTCCCAGGCGTTCCGTACCCGCCGCTCCAGAAAAGCCTCGTCGATGACCTGGTCTTTTCTGCGGGACATCATCCTTACACGGATCTTGGAGTTCATATTGAGAAAGCCGTATCCCATAAAATAGCCGTCGAAATCATGGACCGTCACCAGATCTCCGTTCTCAAAATCGCCCAGGATACTGGCGATCTCATTGTCATAGATCCACATGCCGCCGGCTTTGATTGTGCGGCCTTCTCCTTTTTTCAAAGTTACGATTGTATGATACATAAATATTATCCTCCGGAATTATAAGAGTGAAAAGATCTGTGTTTAATGTAGCATGTTTTAAAGGGATCAACAATAGTTTCTTACTAATGAGATAGATCAATTATGAAATGCTTCATATCTTAATCCAATGATGTGATTTTAGACTTTTATCTGGCAGAAAAATTGGTTGGTACTGGCTTTCCCAATAGGGACAACTGCAATTTCTGCCAGATGAAGAATTTATAAATACAAGTTGCATTTTCCCCGTCTGCATGTTAATCTTTTCATATAGAATTCTGTATTTCAGGCGCTTCGCCTATTTCCCATGAAATAAAAATTTACAGTGTCATTTACATTTCCAGAGACGGTACATCCAGTACCCGATGTCGCCGCACAGAAGAGCTATGACGGCGAAAAGGAACCAGGAGGGAAGCTCCAGCATCAGAGCCGTCTGAAGAATGGAATAAGTATACAGGCAGGTAATGAGGAATTTCAGCGAGCTGATCATATGAAGAAGGGTGGCATATACCCGGGCCCGGTTATGTTCCGTGACCTGAACGCCTGTGTTCCAGGCCTGCGGGAAATGTTCCAGAACAGTCATCAGCAGATACATGATCCATGCCAGGACCGGGATTATGATCAGCTCTGCCTTGTTTCCCCAGCGCGTAATATTCCCGCCCAGATCATAATGCATGGGAATCTGCTGCGGAATCCGGGCCCAGCATATAAGAAGAAATAGAGTGATGCCGATAAGCTGAAGCAGACACAGGACATTCAAAAGGATATCAAATCTGGTTTTTTTGAGCTTCATTGAGACGCCTCCCTTAAAAAACAGTAACTGTTCAGAACGGTACATTTATTATATAAGTCGGATTCAGGGCTGTAAAGAGAATTTGGAAAGGGGTGAATAAGATGAAAGGGAACGGGAATACTTCGGATATAGGAGAGTGTAAAATGATGGAAATGAAACGTACCGTAGAGTTTGAAAAACTGGAGCCCCACGACCGGTTAAAATATGAGATCGCGGAGGAGCTGGGACTTCTGGACAAGGTAAGAGAAGGGGGCTGGAAAGCGCTGTCTTCCAAGGAGACAGGGAAGATCGGCGGCATGATCAGCAGAAGGAAAAAAGCGCTGGAAAAATCAGAGAAAGAATCCAGCTGACCTCCAGCGCTGTGTGTCAGATCAGGATCGGCGCGCGGTAATCCTTGCCCAACATCTGTTTTTTCTTATCCTGGAATTCCCAGAAATAATCTTCCCTTACATCAGACCAGGAGTGTGTGGCCTGATCATAGACCTGGACGAATTCCTCCATCTCCGGATGCCGGCGGACCGTGTTCGTCAGATACTCTTCGCCGGTCAGCGGATTGATGTCTCCCTGGGGCCTGTTTTTGCGGAATGCCTCGGGGATCTGGAAAGTGATTTTGTTGGGAACCGCAGGCGGCTCTTCAGAGAGCACCTCCGCAGAATTCACATCGGGTATGGAAGGCTGCGAGGGGACAGAGACCGTCTGAGGAACCGGAGATATCTCTCCGGAAGAAACGGAAGCCGCAGATGCAGTCTGAAATTCTGCCCGGATAAATTCCGGCATGGGAATGGATACAGGCTTCAGCTGTACGGATACCTGATATCCCAACAGCGCCGCGATGATGTGCATATCCTGTTCCGGAAAATTATCTCTTTTCAGGCGTTGGGTGAGATTTTGCCGGGACATGGGTCTGCCGGTCTGCGCTTCGTACATATCTGCAAGTTCTTTGATCGTCAGTCCTTTTCTTTTCAGCAGGATCTTGATCTGTTCGCCGAATGAAAGTTCCATATGGTTCCTCCGCTGTTTCTCTTTTGCTGTTTTTATTATAATACAGTCCGGGGAAAAAATAAATCTTAAAGTTTCTTTTGCGCATGAAAATGGATCCTTCGCATAGCCTGAAAAGGGGTGCTGAAATGATGGATGATCAGAAAATAGAGAATCAGCTGAATCTGGCGCTGGAGGCCACAGAAGAAGAACGAAAAAAATCCCTGGTACTGGAGACCGGGTATGATCCAGAGGAAAAGACCTGGGAACTGATTGTAAAATACTCAGGAAATCTGGATACCATTGTACCGGACGCCATACGTGTAACGCGGCTGATTAACGAATATGCGATTCTGGTGGTTCCGGAGTCCTTGATTGAATCTTTGGCACAGCGTCCGGAGATAGAATATATTGAAAAGCCTAAAAGGCTGTTTTTTGCGCGGGCAGAAGGGAAAAGGGCGTCCTGTATGACGCCGGTGCAGCGCCCGCCGCTTTCTTTAAGCGGTCGGGGTATTCTGGTGGCAGTACTGGATTCCGGAGTGGATTACCGACATGAGGAATTCCGCAATCCGGACGGGAGCAGCCGGATTCTGGCATACTGGGACCAGAGCGTGCCCGGAAATCCTCCGGAAGGATATTACATAGGAAGCGAGTTTACCAAGGAACAGATTGACGCGGCGCTGGCCGGAGGAGAAGATAAACCGGCGGCGCAGAGCGGGGAGGGACTGTCGGCCAGTCAGGATGTAAGCGGGCACGGGACCGGCGTATTGGCAATCGCGGCAGGAAATGGAGGCGTGGCATATGAGAGCGGTATATTGGCGGTAAAACTGGGAGTGCCCAGAGAAGACGGGTTTCCAAGAACAACGGAGCTGATGCAGGGGCTGGACTATGTAATTCGGAAGGCGAGAGAATACCTGATGCCGGTAGCTGTAAATATCAGTTTTGGGAATACATACGGTTCTCACACCGGAAGCAGCCTGCTGGAAACATATATGGATGATGTGAGCGCTTTGTGGAAGTCGGTAATCTGTGTGGGCAGCGGTAATGAAGGGGCGGGAGGCGGTCATACGTCCGGACGGCTCCAGAATGGCATGCAGGAAAACGTGGAATTTACGGTCGGACCCTACGAACTTGTAATGAATCTGCAGATCTGGAAAAACTATGAGGATGTGTTTGATATTTATCTGATGCACCCGAATGGGATATCAGCAGGGCCTTTTTACGAAGGAACTCCGGTGCAGCGTTACCGGATGGGGAATACAGAGGTACTGGTTTACTTTGGTGCTCCCAGCCCTTACAGCGTAAATCAGGAAATTTATCTGGACTTTATCCCTCAAAATGAATATGTGGATTCCGGGATCTGGAGAATCCGCCTGGTGTCCCGCCAGATTACGGAAGGAACTTATCAGATGTGGATGCCGGGAAGCTCAGTGGTGGGAGCAGATACGCGTTTTCTGAATCCGGTGGAGACAAATACCCTTACGATTCCCTCTACAGCGAGGAAAGTGATCACCGTCGGAGCGTACCGTGCGTCTGCCGACGCATATGCAGACTTTTCCGGAAGAGGAGAGACGGAGCGGAAACCCTCTCTGGTAGCTCCGGGCACCAATATTCTGACGGCGTCGCCGGGAGGCGGATATGTGAGGCAGACAGGGACTTCTTTCGCGACGCCTTTTGTAACCGGCGCGGCCGCGCTGTTGATGCAGTATGGGATTACAGACGGGAACGACCCGTATCTGTACGGAGAAAAAGTAAGGGCTTATCTGCAGAGAGGGGCACAGCCTCTTCCGGCGTTTCAGGAATATCCCAATGCGACCGTGGGGTGGGGAAAACTGTGCGTGGAGAAAAGCATTCCTAATTAATAATTGTATTTACTGTCCGGCTGCGATATACTGTATGGAAAAGCGAAAATCGAGGTGTGCTATGACATCTATACTGACAAGAATCTTTTTGCGCGGGACGGACGCCCGTACTTCGGAGGGACGGACGAAGGTGGGAAACCTGGCGGGCATTGTGGGCATCTGCTGCAATGTCCTCCTTTTTCTTGGAAAATTTATGGTCGGAGCTATTTCAGGCAGCATGTCGATCGCCGCAGACGCGTTTAACAATCTGAGCGATGCCGGCAGCAGCGTGATCAGCCTGCTGGGTTTCTGGCTGGGGGCGCAGAAGCCGGATGAGGAGCATCCGTTCGGCCATGCCCGGTATGAATACCTGGCGGGGATGGCCGTATGCGTGATGATTATGGCGATTGGCCTGAACCTGGCAAAAGAGGGAATCGTCAAAGTGATCCATCCGAATATGCCGGAATTCGGATGGCTTTCTATATGCGTTATGTTGGCGTCTATCCTGCTGAAACTCTGGATGAGCGGGTTCAACAGGAAAATGGGAGAGATGATCGACTCGGAGACTCTGAGAGCGACGGCGGCGGATTCCCGCAATGACTGTCTGTCTACGGCGGGAGTACTGGCGGGCGCCGTATTGTGTGAGACCACCGGGATCATGCGGATCGATGGACTGATGACGGTGGCGGTGGCGGGGTTTATCCTCTGGAACGGATATGGCCTGCTGAAAGACGCGCTGGATCCTCTTCTTGGGAAAAGCCCGGATCCGGAGCTGGTGAAGATGATTGAGGATACGGTGATGGGTTATCCGAATGTGCTGGGCATGCATGATCTCCTGGTTCATGATTACGGGCCGGGGAACCAGTTCGCTTCCCTGCATATTGAATTTGATGCCGGCATGAACGCTCTGAAAGCGCATGACCTGATCGACAATATAGAACGGGATTTCTGGAAGCAGCATCACCTTCAGGTGGTGATCCATTATGATCCCATCGTGACCGGCGACAGTGAGGTCAGCGAGCTTCGGGAATACATATCCGAACAGGTGAAAGCATATGATGAGCGTCTGAGTATCCACGACCTGCGCGTGGTGCCGGGCGATACTCATACGAATGTGTTGTTTGATCTGGTGGTGCCGCCTCATTATGAAGGGGATCAGGATAAACTGCTGAATTATGTGGTGGAGAAAGTAAAAGAGAAAAATCAGACATATATATGTGTAATTAAGGTGGATCAAAGCTACGTCTGACCCGAATCCGCCTCATGTCAACCGGCCGGAAGAAAGTGCAACTGCCGGTTGACAGATTTCCAAGGCCGCTTTCTTGCGGCGCAAGGGGACGTCTGTTATGCTGGGAAACAACAGATAAGGCTCATGAAAGGCACGGGAGCCCGAAAGAGCGGCGAGGAGGATTTATATGATACTGGCAGAAAAGATTATGCATTTAAGGAAGAAAAACGGATGGTCCCAGGAGGAACTGGCAGGGAAGCTGAACGTATCCAGGCAGTCGGTATCCAAATGGGAGAGCGCCATGTCGGTGCCGGATCTGGATAAGATTCTGCTGATGAGCGAGATTTTTGAAGTGAGCACCGATTATCTGCTGAAAGACGACCGGACAGAGGAGGATTTTGTATCGGGGAATCCGGACGGAGAAGAGACACGTAAAATAACGATGGAGGAAGCGCAGCATTTCCTGAAGGTGCGCAGGGACGCGTCGGCGAAGATCGCATCGGGAGTTGCCGCATGTATTCTTTCGCCGGTTCTGCTTTTGTTCCTGGGCGGGGCGGCGGAAAGCGGCATGCTGGATATGTCGGAAGACCTGGCGGCAGGTATCGGTATGATGGCGGTGCTGCTGATCGTGGCGGGGGCGGTGGCCTCGTTTCTGATCTTTGGAAGAGAGATGGGGAAATATGAATATCTGGAAAAAGAGATCTTTGAGTTGAGCTATGGAATCGAAGGCATGGTCAGGGAAAAGAGTGAAGCGTACGCTCCGGTATTTACGGTGAAGATCTCCTGCGGGATCGCCCTTTGTATCTTTGGATTTATTCCTTTGATGCTGGTGGACGGGTTGTGGGGAACTGAAATGGCCGAGATCGGTTCTTTCATCTTCCTGCTGATCTGCGCGGCGGCGGGCGTCTGGCTGTTCGTCAGCGCCGGGATTATCCAGGGATCTTTCCGGCAGCTTCTTCAGGAAGGCGATTATACCGTGGAAGCAAAGCGCACGGGAAAGATTATGGATAAGATCGCCCCGGTTTACTGGTGCCTGGTGACAGCGGGATATGTGGGCTACAGTCTGTGGACATGGACCTGGACGACCTCCTGGATCGTCTGGCCGGTGGCGGGCATCCTGTATGGAGCGCTGGCGGGGGCCGTGAGGATGTGGAAGAAAAAATAACATAGTGTAAAGGTGTTTACACCGGCTGCTGCCGACCTGACTATGGACAGGATACGGCGGCAGCCGATTTTTGTTAGTCAAATGGTTACAAGTTCTTGCGGTTCCGGGATTCTGTGGTATAATATAAGTAATCAAATGATTAACAATTTTTTGAGAAGAAGGAGGGCAGAAGATATGAAATATCCCACAGGCTTATCTGAAAATGAATGGTATATCATGCAGGTGCTCTGGGATCACGCGCCGGCTTCGCTGCGGGAGATCTGCGAGGCGCTGGAGCCGGTAAAAGGGTGGAGCCGTCATGCGGTGACGTCTTTTCTGAAGCGGATGCTGGAGAAAGGCGCGGTCTCTGTGGACGAAAGCGGGAAAGTGCGGACCTATTCCCCGGTATGGAGCAGAGAAGAGACGATCCGGGAGGAGACGGACTCCATCATGGAACGGGTGTATCACGGAGATCTGCTGCTGATGGTCAGCAATGCCGTACAGGGGCGTAAGGTATCGGAGGAGGAGATTGAAGAGCTGAAAAAGATCCTGGATCGTCTGGGGGATTAGAGGGGGTGCCGTGATGAGATTCTGGTATTTTGCAGTCAGCGCCGGGCTGCTGGTCCTGCTGGTGCTGGCGATTCAGAAAAAGTGGCGGAATCAGCTTTCCGCCAAAGCGAGATATGCGCTGTGGATCCTTCCGATGATCCGCCTGCTGATTCCCTTTGGCATGGCGGAACTTCCGGAAGGAAACGTGATGAGCCTTCCCTATGCGGCGTTTGAATATACAGTGAATGCATTTCGGGAAGGAGATATGGCGGACCAGGGCGGAGAGATTCCGGCAGGAAGCGCATCCGGAGAGAGAAATCAGGATGCGGAGACCTCCGGCGCAGGAGGGGCGGCGTTTCCGGCGGGCCCGGAAGAGGACATTCAGACAGACAGGGAAACGCAGTCCGCGCAGGAAACAGAGTCAAATGCCGTGCAGCAGCCGCAGGCCGGAATCCCGGCGGGAATATCCTGGGTCTCCATGGCGTCGGGAGTCCTGTGGGCGTGCGGCAGTGTGATTTTGGGAGCATATGCATTCCGGAGTAATTGGAAATTAAAGAAAATGACATCTGCCAGATGTCAAATAAGAAAGCATGGCAGACTTCCGGTATATGTGGGAGAGATTCCGGGAACGCCCTGTCTGTTCGGAGTTCTCCGCCCGTGTGTCCTGATGAGCAGCGCCATATGGGAAGATGAAGAAGTGCGCCGTTATGCGCTGCGGCATGAGGCAGAGCATTATCGCCAGAAAGACCATATCTGGTCGTTTGTGAGAGTGCTGTTCTGCGTTGTCTACTGGTGGCATCCTCTGGTGTGGCTGGGAGTGATCCGTTCCCGGGAAGACGCAGAACTGGCCTGTGACGAAGGCGTCATAAGGGGCTGTAAAAGACTGGAAAAGAAAGAGTACGGCCTGGCGCTGCTTAAAATCCTGGAATATGCGGGAAAAGGGCCATCGCCCTTATGCGGAGCCACCGCCATGCGGGGCGGACAGGGAAATATACGCCGCAGGCTGGAGGCGATGGTGGACGCGCCGTCCACAAAGACGGTACCTTTCGCGGCTTCTTTCCTTATCCTGACCGGTGCGCTGCTGGCCGGATGTACTGTGTTGCCTGACACAGCGCAGATGCGGGTGGAAGTAAATCCGGATAAAGCGGCTGTCTACACACTGGAGGCGGATTATCATATGGATCTCCCGGGAAATACGCCGGGCCGGCTGCTGTATTTTGAGGTCTATGAGTACGGAGAGAAGACGGGATCTTATAAAGTGTCGTATCTGGGGCCGGAGGAACTGAAAGCGGCGGGCGAAGACGCGGACCTGACGGTCCGGTTCGGACAGCAGTGGGACTTGGGACTGTGGAATTACCTGGAGATCACGGAAGAAAAAGCGGTGGACCGCGAAACCTATTATTTTCCGCCGCTGGAAGGCAATCCGGGTTTTGCCGATTCTGCGCTCTGGAATGATGGAGCGCTGCACAGGACAGAAAAAGATAAAGAGTATGTTCTGGCGGCGGAATTCCGCAGCGCAGGTGATATGACGGTGTCTTACGGATGTGAATATCTGACGGAAAATCCCCGGGAAGAGTGGAATGAATATTTCGACGGGATAGACAGGGCGGTACTGGTGCGCATGGTGCTGTCGGACCGTACAGAAGAAGAACTGACGGAGAAATATGGTCTGGAAGCATATGAACAGACCATAACAGAACTGCCGCGGGATGAAATAGACTCCTTTGCACAGAGATGGCCGGACGCGTTTACGAGAAGAGACGGAACGGCGATCCGGGATTTGTCGGCACAGTCTGTACAGGAGAAAATGGAAGAAGACGGTCTTCTGTATGCGGACGCGCCGGAAGCTTTTGGAGATTCCAGTCCCTGGCCGTGGGCAAAAGAGACAGGAGCCATGAACTACCGGATTCTGGAAGCGGATGAAAACGGCATAGAGATCCTCTATTATGCCATGGACTCCACGCCGCATATGGCGGTATGGCGGGAGAGCCTTTCCCTGGTCTATGTAAACGGCGCATACCAGGCGATCGGGGAAGAACTGCAGTATCTGGATCAGATCTCCACCGCGGCGGAATATTTTCAGGCATACCCGGATGGAATCATCAGCGGGACCCGGATGGATTATACTTCCAACGGGCTGGGAGAGATCTTGAATGATAATGCGCTGCAGAATCCGGAATCGGAGTTATACAGCCGGATTTTTGACCCGGAAGAAGCGGCCCGCAGCCTTTTAAATCTTTCGGATGATGTAGAGATCCGGAGGACGGGGATGATTACGGGAGCCCCTGCGCGGACGACGCTGCAGATCGTCTTTTCCGATCAGGGATCCGTCAGTATCCGGATGGAACAGCCCTGGGGAGAAACGGGAATCTGGGTGCCCGCAAGCGCCTCTTTTGAGAATCTTTAGTTGTTTTTTACACGGAAATTCTTTATACTGATAGAGTCAGTACCTGGGTGGGACTGCCTCGGGATTTGTCCTGCGGCGGCCCCACCAGTATTTATAGAAAGGACAGGAGAAAACATGGCTAAAAAAGGCAAGAAAAAGGGATTTTCCGTGTTATGGATATTGTTGCTGATCCTGCTCCTGGCGGCGGCCGCCGTCTACGGAGGAGGCGTGTATTATTATCATAATCATTTCCTGAAAGGGACGGTGATCGACCGGATCGACGTGTCTGATATGACCGTGCAGGAGCTGGAGGAACAGGTTCAGGATTATTTCCTGAGAATCATTGAGCGGCAGTCAGACGGGACTACGCTGGAGGAAGATATCCAGGGAAGGGATATTTCCCTGGGATATGGCTCCACAGAGCCGTTGGAAGAAATACTGGAGCAGCAGAATAAGTGGCTCTGGTTTCTTCCCGCGGAGGCGGAATATGAGATGGACGGACTGATAACCTACGACGAAGAGGCGCTGGAAGAAAGGATTCAGGCGCTCAGCGGCTTTCAGAGCGATTTTGCCGTTGCGCCGACAGACGCCTATATCTCTGATTATACGTCAGAGAATGGTTTCCAGATAGTGTCTGAGACACAGGGGAACGAGCTGGATTATGACCTTACGCTGGAAGCAATCCGGTCCGCGGTGGACAGCCTGGAAGAACAGGTGGATCTGGATCAGGAAGGATGCTACCATGTACCGCAGGTTACTTCCGATAATGAGCAGCTTCTGGCGACTCTGGAAAAATTACAGAATTATGCGAATGTGACGATTACCTATACTTTTGGAGACAGTAAAGAAGTGCTTGACGGCGCCACGATCAGTACCTGGCTGCATGTGGACGGATTTGAAGTAGAGCTGGATCAGGAGAAAGTAGAGGAGTATGTGGCTACCCTCCGGAAAAAATACGACACGATCTTCCGCTCCAGGACATTTATGACCAGCTATGGTCAGGAAATCACGATTGATACCGGTGATTACGGCTGGTGGATGAACTACGGACAGGAGGCTGTGGAACTGGCGGAGATGATCGAAAACGGAGAGAGCGGGGAACGTACGCCGGTTTACTACCAGACGGCGGCTTCCTATGGGACGCCTGATTATGGAGACACTTATGTGGAGATTAATCTGACTGCACAGCACCTTTTCTTTTATCAGGACGGAGTTCTGATTCTGGAATCGGATTTTGTGTCGGGCAACGCTTCCCGCGGATATGATACGCCGGACGGGGTGTACAGTATTACATATAAACAGCGCAACGCAACGCTGACAGGAGAGAATTATGAGACTCCGGTATCCTACTGGATGCCCTTTAACGGAAACATAGGTATGCATGACGCCAGCTGGAGAAGTTCCTTCGGGGGAGATATTTATAAGACGAACGGTTCTCATGGCTGTATTAACCTGCCTCCTTCTGTGGCGCAGGAACTGTACAGTTATGTGGAAAAAGGCATGCCGGTGATCTGCTATTACCTTCCGGGCACGGAGACTGTTAAACAGGAAACGACAACTGAAGAAGGGGCGGATGCTCAGCCGGCAGCGGGAACAGAGGCGGGTTCCGGAACCTCCGCCGCGGAATCTTAGAATAAATGATCCCGGCAAAAGACAGGTACTTTCCAAAATTTATAAAATATTTACAAAAAACAATAGGAAAAATAGGTGAATTGTGCTAATATATTGAAAATGAGATTTTATTTGGAAAGGAGACTTGGAATGGGATATGAGGAAAAATGGAGGGAACATACAGAAAAGTATCAGAAACTGTGTGTAGAACATGACACAATACCAGACGAATTGTTCCGGGAATACGGCGTAAACAGAGGTCTTCGCGACATCAACGGAAATGGCGTGCTTACGGGCCTGACAACGATTTCCAGGATTGATTCGTTTAAAATGGAAGACGGCAAGAAAGTTCCCTGCGACGGAAAGCTCTGGTACCGGGGCTACGATGTGACCGAACTGATCAAAAGAATTCCGAGTGATGTTTTCGGGTTTGAGAAGACGGCTTATCTGCTCCTGTTTGGCGAACTTCCGAGTCCGGAGGAGGAGAAAGATTTTGCGGATATGATTGCTTCCGGGCGGGAACTTCCGACGAATTTCACCAGAGATGTGATTATGAAAGCGTCCAGCAAGGATATCATGAATTCCATGACACGCAGTATTCTTACTTTGGCGTCTTATGATGCGAATGCGAATTCTACGGCGGTAGACAATGTGATCCGCCAGTGCCTGAACCTGATCAGTGTATTTCCCATGCTGGCCGTATACGGCTATCATGCGTACAACCATTATGAAAATGATGAGAGCATGTATATTCACCGTCCCAGCGCCGGTCTTTCCACAGCCGAGAACCTTCTGATGATGCTCAGACCGGATAAGAAATATACGCATCTGGAAGCCAAAGTGCTGGATGTGGCGCTGATGCTTCATATGGAGCATGGCGGAGGTAATAACTCCACTTTCACGACCAGAGTGGTGACTTCTTCCGGGTCCGACACATATTCGGCTATTGCCGCGGCTATGTCTTCGCTGAAAGGCCCGAAACATGGCGGCGCCAACATCAAGGTAATGGAGATGATGAACGATATCCGTTCCCATGTACATGATTATTCTGATAAAGAAGAAGTGGCAGCTTATCTGAGCAAACTTCTGGACGGCGAAGCATTCGACGGCAAGGGCCTGATCTATGGTATGGGACATGCTGTTTATTCACTGTCCGATCCCCGTGAGCGTGTCTTCAAGAGTTTTGTGGAGCAGCTTTCCGTGGAAAAGCACAGGGAGAAAGATATGGAGCTGTACAATAATATCGAGCTGCTGGCGCCTGAACTGATCGCAGAGAAACGCCGCATCTACAAAGGAGTCAGCCCCAATGTGGACTTCTACAGCGGATTTGTATATGAGATGCTTGGAATTCCCACGGAATTGTATACGCCGCTCTTCGCCATCGCCAGGATCGTGGGCTGGAGCGCGCACCGGATCGAAGAGATCATCGGCATGAACAAGATCATCCGTCCGGCATATAAGAGCGTGATGAAAGAAAGAGAATTTACGGACTGATGAGCCGGTAAGACAACAAAGGAGCCGCTGTGAAGCGGCTCCTTTGCCGTATACTTTTATTCAAGTACCAGTTCATCCCATCTGCTCTGAGATACCAGTCCTACATAGGTCTTTCCTACATTCAGCGTGATTTCATTGCCGTCTGCATCATAGAATTTTGTCGGATCCGTATCGGCGCCTTTAGACCAGGTCACCGGGATCGCCTTTCCTCCGGTAATATAGTAGCCTTCTCCGGACTCGTTCAGAATGTTGAACTGCATATAGCCGTTGTCATCATACTGATGATGTTCCGCGCACTGAAGAATGACATTGGTAAAAGAAAGCTGAGCGTCTCCGTTTGCCGGATCGGTGTGTTTCATGCCATATTCGGAATACAGATAGAGACCGCTGGCTTCATCATAATCCAGCTGGGACTCATTGTGCGGGAAGGGAAGATCTACCAGCGTACAATCGATGGAGTCGGATGCTGCGCCAAGATCAACCGGGCTGGACTCCGATGCGAACTGCCAGTGCGGGCCGGGATAGTAATCGTCATATTCTGTGGAGACGCCGGTGGATTCGAAACGATCTTCCAGATCTCCGGTCATGACATACTCGGTAAATTCTCTTGGCTTGCCGTTATCTACGCGGGAAAATCCGCCGCTGAAATTTTCTACCCATGGGTTGCTCAGATAGGCGTCTATGTAAAATGGTCCGCCGTCATGCACAAGCACTGCGTTATATTCAGGCGCAATCATAAAATTGGTGGGGCGTACGCTTCGGATGCTTCCAAACTGAGTGATACTGCCCCAGTCTTTTACGATTGCCATAAAACGGGTGATTTCACCGTTCGCCGTACTGTTCATCATCTCATAGACGATATCTGCCTGCGTCATTCCATAGTGGAGCAGCGCTGTCTTTTCGTTGTCTACCATAATTGCCACCGGGCGCTGACTCTGAAGGGATTCATCGATCCATTCCCCGGTCAGTTCGCTTTTATACATTCCTTCAGGCGCTTCTTCTGCGGGCGCCGCAGCTTCTTCTTCAGGCGCTTCTTCTGTCTGACCCTCTGACACATCAGTAACAGCAGGAGCGGTCTCTTCGGATGAATTGCCGCAGCCGGTCAGAGCAGAACATGCCATAGCCGCAGCCAGGAATAGTACCAAAGTTTTTTTCTTCATGTAATAGGATCCTTTCTTTTTGAAATGATTGTCGGTTTTCACAGTATACACCCATTTCAATAATTTTTAAAGTATTTATCACAATTCTATCACAAATGCCTGATATATTAAAAGCACAAAAAAAGGAAAAGGTTTTTACATGGAAAGGAGAAATCATCATGTATGAAGATAATGATATGAGAAAAGATGACAGCTTTGCGACGGGCAGCTATTATGATACAAGCAGCAGCTATACACACTATGATTCCGCAGAGGCTATGAAACAGCCGAAAAAACCGAAGAAAAAAGGCGGATTCGGAAAAACGGTCGCCAAGTGCCTGGTATTGGCGCTGGTGTTCGGCAGCGTATCCGGAGCCGCGTTCACAGGCGTTCGTTACGCGGGCGGACAGCTGACAGGAGAAAGCGGCGCATCAGAGACCGCGCAGACCTCGACAACGGTTTCGCCTACCACTGTATCCACACAGAGCAACGATGTGTACGATGTGTCTGACATTGTGGCAAACTGTATCTCATCGGTGGTTTCCATCAGCAATGTTGGCACCACGGAGTTCCAGACGATTTTCGGGACTTACCAGCAGGAGAGCCAGTCCAGCGGATCCGGTATTATTATCGGACAGAACGATACGGAGCTGCTGATCGTGACAAACTATCACGTAATCTCCGGGGCGAATGAGCTTAGCGTATATTTCAACTCTGATAATGAGGCGGCAGATGACGCAAACGTAATCTCCGCCAGTGTAAAGGGAAGCAATGAAGACAAGGATATCGCGGTGATCGCGGTACAGCTGAGCGATATTCCGGAAGAAACCCTGAACGATATCAAGGTGGCTACAGTCGGCGATTCCACTTCATTGGAAGTAGGAGAACCGGTGGTGGCTATCGGAAACGCATACGGTTTCGGACTGTCCGTAACTTCCGGTATCGTCAGCGCATTGAACCGCGAGGTAACAGCTACCAATGAAGACGGATCTTCCACTACCCAGCTGATGATCCAGACGGATGCGGCAATCAACCCGGGCAACAGCGGCGGAGCGCTCCTGAACAGCAAGGGCGAACTGATCGGTATCAACTCGGTGAAATTCGTCTCTGAAGATGTAGAAGGTATGGGTTACGCGATCCCGATTTCGGATGTGGAATCCATCATCAACGAGCTGATGCTCCGGGAGACCAGGGACAGAGTCAGCGAGGATGAGAAAGGTTATCTGGGGATCACCTGTCTGGATGTAACGGATCAGGCGTCCCAGAGTTATAATATTCCGGCCGGCGTATATGTCAGCACCGTGACAGACGGCGCGGCCGCGCAGCAGGCGGGTATCCAGACCGGGGATATTATCACCGGAATGGAAGGCAATACGATTACCGGAAGCGATCAGCTGATCGACCTTTTGGGTTACTATTCTGCAGGCGAGACCGTAACTCTGACCATACAGAGAGGAAACGGAACACAGTATGAAGAGATAAATGTGGATGTGACGCTCAGCTCCGCTCAGGAAGCAGGCGCAGTGGAAACAGAATAAAGCTGTCAGTGACAGAAAGCAGCAAGGCGAGGCTGCCGCGGGTCCGTGAAAGGGCCGGCGACAGCCTTTTGGCATAATTCATAAAAAGTTTACTTGTACCCCCTTGCGGGATGTTTTATAATTTGTTGTGTTAGAAAAGGGGAATTACAATCTATGGATGAAAAAGAATTTAATACGAATGAGGAGATAACGAAAGAAGAGACCGGACCGGCGGAACATACGCAGAATGATGAAGACGACACCCAGTATGAGGATGTCTGTTTTGTGTGTCACAGGCCGGAAAGCAAGGCAGGGAAGATGATTCATCTGACCAAGGATATCAGCATCTGCGCGGAATGCATGCAGCGCACAATGGATATGATGAATAACGGCAATATCGATTACAGCAAAATGGATTTTTCCAAAATGCCGAATATCAGCATGATTAATCTCTCCGATCTTCAGAATATGATGCCGAGACGGCAGAAGGTCAAGAAAAAAGCGGCTGCGGAGGAAACGAAAGAGCCGCAGAAAAAGTTTGATATCCGTTCTATTCCGGCTCCGCACAAGATCAAGGCAAGTCTGGACGAATACGTGATCGGTCAGGAGAAAGCCAAGAAGGTGATCTCCGTGGCGGTATACAATCACTATAAGCGAGTGGCGGCAGGCCCGGAGGCGGACGGGATCGAGATCGAGAAGTCCAATATGCTGATGATCGGACCTACCGGGAGCGGAAAGACCTATCTGGTAAAGACGCTGGCCAGACTGCTGGACGTGCCGCTCGCCATCGCGGATGCCACTTCCCTGACAGAGGCGGGATATATCGGGGACGATATAGAGAGCGTATTGTCCAAGCTGCTGGCGGCCGCCGACAATGACGTGGAGAAGGCGGAACGCGGGATCGTGTTTATCGACGAGATAGACAAGATCGCCAAGAAACGCAACACGAACCAGAGAGACGTGAGCGGCGAATCGGTGCAGCAGGGCCTCCTGAAACTTCTGGAAGGCGCAGATGTGGAGGTGCCGGTGGGCGCCAACAGCAAGAACGCCATGGTGCCGCTGGAGACCGTCAATACGAAGAATATTTTGTTTATCTGCGGCGGAGCGTTCCCGGACCTGGAAAATATCATCAAGGAACGTCTAAACAAACAGTCTTCCATCGGATTCAGGGCGGATCTGAAAGATAAATATGATAATGACAAAAATCTGCTTCGAAAAGTTACTGTGGAGGATATCCGTAATTTTGGCATGATTCCAGAATTTATAGGAAGACTGCCGATTATTTTCACGCTGGACGCCCTGGATGAGGATATGATGGTGCAGATACTGAAAGAACCGAAAAATGCGATTCTGAAACAGTACCAGAAACTGTTGGCATTAGATGAAGTGAAGCTGGAGTTTACTGATGATGCGCTGAGGGCGATTGCCAGAAAAGCCATGGAAAAAGATACGGGAGCCCGTGCTCTTCGTGCCATTATTGAGGATTTTATGCTGGATATTATGTATGAGATCCCCAAAGATGATAATATCGGGCAGGTGACGATCACCGGAGACTATATTGAACACAGGGGCGGCCCGCTGATTACGCTGCGAGGCGTTCCGGCACTGGAAATGCAGGGGTAAAGATGAAAAAGCTGATATTTATCCAGCTGGCGCTGGGATTGTTCCAGATCGGCCAGGCAGTCAGAAACGAGGTAGAACTGCATCCGGAGATGGAAAAGGGGATGGACGTCTGCGGAGGAAGAGTCCGTCTGGAGCGGCTCCATAACCGGGGCACGGCAGGAGGAAAGATGGAAGGGCATATGCCTGCGATCGCAGGAACGAGCGGACTGATAACGGCCGGATGCGCGGCATGTTTTCTGCGCCTGTTATGGAAAGAGGACAGAGATCTGCAGAAGACAGGATTTGCTTTCCTGGTAGGCGGCGCCTTGTCCAACTTATACGAACGCTGCAAAAAAGGGTATGTGGTAGATTATCTGCGTTTCCGCCTGCCGAACGGGAAACTTGGCAGATTGGTCTTCAATCTGGCGGATCTTTTCATATTTGCAGGGGCGCTGATGATCAGCATCGGACAGAAGGAGCGCGTATGAGCGAATATTTTGATATCAGAGACTGGGATGGAAACAGAACCGGAGAAATGAAGGAACGGGAACTGGTGCATCGAGACGGAGATATTCACGGGACCGCTCATGTGTGGGTGATCCGCAGCAATAAAGAGACATGCCGGCCGGAGGTTCTGCTGCAGAAGCGGTCGAAGGAAAAAGATATTTTTCCCGGGTGTTTTGACGTGTCGGCGGCGGGGCATCTTGGCGCGGGGGAAGATTTTCCGGAAGCGGCGGTACGGGAACTGAAAGAGGAACTGGGTCTGGAGATAAAGCCGGAAGAACTGGAACGGCTTTTCCTGAATCAGGAAACAGTGCGCCGGACTTTTCACGGGAAAAAAGTCTATGACCGGGAAGTCAGCGCCGTCTATGTGCTGATAAAAGATGTGCCGGCAGAATCGCTTCGGCTGCAAAAAGAAGAAGTAGAATCCGTGGAATGGATGGACATGGAAAAGTGCCGGGAACTGATGGACGGCAGAAAAGAACTGTTCTGCGTCCATCCCGGCGAATATACAAGAATTATGGACTACGCGGACAGGATGCTGGCGCATGAACTCAGCCCGACCTGGAATGAAGATTGCCTGTCTGAACTGGATGAATGGATTGAGTCCCAGGGAATTTATATCCGCCAGTGACAGGCTTCAGTTTTCGGCTTTGGACAGGGCGGTCTGTATGGCGCTTAAAAGCATCAGAGAAGTGTACTGGCTGTCTTCCGAATAGGAGATGTTTTCCAGGGACTGGGATGCGCAGATCTGTTCGGACAATGACTCCAGAGACGGCTCCATGAGCGGATACATGGCGGAGACGGTCTCGTCGAGCTGCCGGAATTCGATCGAGGAGATGTAATCCTCGTCTACTGTGACTGCGATTTCCACGGAATTTCCGCCCAGGATCATGGAAGCCGTATAGACGCCTGCCGTGTATCTGGATGGAACTTCTGCTTCGGCTTCCTGCTCCGGGCTGCCGGAAAACATAAAAATCATAAGCAGCAGCAGGAAAATTCCGAGGACGATAAAGACGGCTGTATAGATCAGTTCTTTCATATGGAAGACCCATATTCTGGTTTTGGCACTCATGGATAAGGCTCCTGGTAGCAGATTCTTTGTTATACTCTATGAAGAACGAAATGGATTTATGAGCATTGTTCCGGTTTTTATGAATAATGCATAAGGGAATAAACGCGTTAAAAGGAATAAAAGAGAGAGGTTGTGCATAAAAAAACTGAAATACCCTCTTTCTTTTTTTGCTATTTTGCATTAGTATATAACATAGGTATTTTGTATCTGCGGAAAATCACCCGTTTTTCGCTGATATTTTCTTTGGGAGTTTGCACAAACATTATTTTGTAAAGGAGAAAAAATATGATATCAAACCAGATACTCCAAAATACGATTGACGGACTGAAAGAAATCACCAGAATCGACCTCTGTGTTCTGGATATGGAAGGACAGGCGCTGGCGTCCACGGAGAAGCAGCCGGAGGACTGCGCGTCGGATGTGGCGGCTTTTATCGCGTCTCCGGCGGACAGCCAGGTAGTGCATGGCTATCAGTTTTTTAAAGTGTTTGATGAAAATCAGCTGGAATATATTCTTTTGGCGAAAGGTTCCAGCGACGATGTGTACATGGTGGGAAAACTGGCGGCATTCCAGCTTTCCAGTCTTCTGACTGCCTATAAAGAGCGTTTTGATAAGGATAACTTTATCAAGAATCTGCTTCTGGACAACCTTTTGCTGGTAGATATTTACAACCGTGCCAAAAAACTGCATATTGCGACCGAAGTGCGGCGTGTGGTATTTATTATAGAAAGCAACAGGGACCGGGTAAATGCGGCCCTGGAGACGGTACGCGCGTATCTGGGTCCCAAATCCAAAGATTTTGTCACAGCGGTAGACGAGAAGAACGTTATCGTGGTGAAAGAGCTGGCGCCCGGAGAGGGTTACGAAGAGATGTACAAAGTGGCGAAAGATATGAAGGACGCCGTAGAACAGGAAGGCGAAGACATCCGCGTAGCCCTGGGAACAATTGTGGGCGAGATCAAAGAGGTATCCAGCTCTTACAAGGAAGCGCGCATGGCACTGGATGTGGGCAAGATCTTTTTCGACGACCGCGCGATCAATGCGTACAGCGATCTGGGCATCGGCAGACTGATCTATCAGCTGCCCATTCCGCTCTGCAAGATGTTTATCCGGGAAATTTTTGACGGAAGGTCGCCGGATGACTTTGATGAGGAAACGCTTACCACGATCAATAAGTTCTTTGAGAACAGCCTGAACGTATCGGAGACTTCCAGACAGCTGTATATTCACAGAAACACGCTGGTTTACCGTCTGGATAAACTGCAGAAATCCACAGGCCTGGATCTGCGCGTATTTGAGGACGCCATCACGTTCAAGATCGCGCTGATGGTCGTGAAATACATGAAGTATATGGAGACACTGGATTATTAGAAAGGTGGAAAAAAGAGTTCCATGATAGTACTGGACAATGTCAGTAAAGAATATTCCAATGGCGTCGCCGCCATCAACGGAATTAATTTACATATTGAGCGGGGGGAATTTGTATTTGTGGTGGGGGACAGCGGCTCCGGAAAATCCACATTGATCAAGCTCCTGCTGAAAGAACTGGAGCCTACGTCGGGCGTGATCCGCGTGAACGGAGTGAATCTGGGGAGGATGAAGAAACGCGCGATACCCAAATACCGGAGAAAGATCGGATGCGTGTTTCAGGACTTCCGTCTTTTGAAAGACCGCAATGTTTATGAAAATGTTGCGTTTGCACAGCGGGTCGTAGTGACACCGACCAGGGAAATTAAGAAAAATGTGCCGGCGATGCTCTCGCTGGTGGGACTGGCGGAAAAGTACAAATCATATCCCCGCCAGCTTTCGGGCGGCGAGCAGCAGCGGGTGGCGCTTGCGCGCGCGCTGGTGAACAGTCCGGATATTCTGCTGGCAGACGAGCCTACGGGTAATCTGGATCCGAAAACGTCCAGGGAGATCATGAAACTTCTGGAGGAGATAAACGCCCGCGGCACAACTGTTCTGGTAGTGACGCATGACCAGGCGATCGTCAATACTCTGAAGAAGCGGGTGATCCGCATGCAGAAAGGGATCATTGTGGAAGACGCGAAAGAAAGTGGGTACATCGGATGAGACTGAGTACGATAGGGTATTGCTTTAAACAAGGCTTTTTAAATATATGGAGAAATAAACTGTTTTCCCTGGCGTCAGTGGCGACTATGGCCGCATGTATTTTTATGTTCGGAATTTTCTTCTGCATTGTGGAGAATTTCCAGCACTTTGTCCGGGAAGCGGAAGAAGGCGTCGCCGTGACGGTTCTGTTTAATGAGGGAACTTCTGAAGACCAGATTATGGAGCTGGGAGAAGAACTCCTGGACCGGGATGAGGTTTCCAAAGTAGTGTATGTATCTGCGGAAGAGGCCTGGAAAAGCTATCAGGAGATCTATTTCGAGGGAGATCCGGAAGCCGCGGAAGCGTTTGTGGACGACAACCCGCTTGCCAACAGCGCGAATCTGGAGATCTATATGAAGGACGTCTCGCTTCAGCAGAATCTGGTGGATTATCTGGAGTCTATTGATATAGTAAGAAAAGTGAACAAGTCAGAGATGATCGCTGACATGCTGACCGGATTCAACCGTCTGGTAAGTTATGTTTCGGTGGCAGTGATCGGGCTGCTGCTTGCCGTAGCTGTATTTTTGATCAGCAATACGGTGGCGATAGGCATTTCGGTGAGAAGAGAGGAGATCGCGATCATGCGGCTGATAGGCGCGAAAAATTCCTTTATCAAGGCGCCGTTCCTGATCGAAGGCATGGTGATCGGGGTTGTGGGGGCCGCGCTGCCTTTAATCGCACTGTTCTTTCTGTATGGTCATCTGGTGGTATATATTGCAGACCGGTTTAATATTCTGACGGGCGTCATGCAGTTCCTGCCTGCAGGTGAATTATTCCAGGTGCTGATTCCGGTAGGCCTGATCCTGGGTGTGGGTATTGGCCTTTTTGGAAGTATTTTTACGATGAGACGTCACCTGAAAGTGTAGTGGAGGTTTTTATGCGGGCACGGCTGTTTCTCAGATGCCTTTCTTTACTGGTCTTGTGCGCTGTCCTGGCTGGATGGACAGGCGCGTATACGGACGTCCGCGCTACTGAGACAGCGGATACGGAAGACCTGGAACAGCAGAAGAAAGACACGGAAGATAAGATTGATTCCATCAAATCCAGTATTGATACGGTAGAGGATAAAATTCAGGATCTGGAGGATTCTAAAAGTGATCTGCAGACCTACATTACTCAGCTGGACGGCCAGGTGAATTCCCTTTCGGCACAGATCCAGGATCTGGAAGACCAGATTGAGAGTAAAGAAGAAGAAATCCAGGTGAAAACGGCAGAACTGGAAGAGGCGGAAGCAGAAGCGGCCGACCAGTATGAGATGATGAAACTGCGCATACGATATACATATGAACAGGGGAATCAGTCGTTCCTTGTCCTGCTTCTGGAATCCAAGAGTCTTGCGGATATGATGAACCGGGCGGAATATGCCATGCAGATGACGGAGTATGACCGCCAGATGATGGAAAAGCTGAAAGAAACGCAGGCGCAGATTGAGGCCCAGAAGGAAGACCTGGAGCAGGAGAAGACGGAGCAGGAAGAAATGCTGGATGAGGTGGAGGAGCAGAAAAGCGCGGTGAACAGCGCGATTGATGCGAAAACACAGGAGATCGCTTCTTATCAGTCCCAGATTCAGACTGCGTCCGGCGAGCAGAGCGAGTATGAGAAGCAGCTGGCAGAACAGGAAAAGCTGTTGGAGCAGATCGAGAATCAGATCGCTGCCGCCGCCGCTGCCGCTGCCAGCGCGGATGACGGCGACGGCGGAGCTTCCGGTTTCTTGTGGCCCTGCCCTGCCAGTCATCGGATCACCAGTTCGTTTGGCCCCAGAACCGCTCCGGTAGCAGGCGCGTCTACGTACCATAAAGGTATTGATATTGGAGCGTCCAGCGGTTCTGCGATTGTAGCCTCGGCAGGAGGAAGAGTCACTACGGCTACTTACAGCAGTTCAGCCGGAAATTACGTGGTAGTCTCTCATGGAAACGGGATATCTACCGTATATATGCATGCGTCGGCACTCTATGTATCGGTGGGAGATGTGGTATCTCAGGGAGACACGATTGCGGCGGTAGGTTCTACTGGATATTCGACTGGTCCGCATCTGCATTTTGGGGTGATTGTGAACGGAAGCTATGTGAATCCTTTGAATTATGTACAATGATTGACACATAGAATGGTAGAGAGAAGGAAGGAGAGACAGCGAATGGAAGGACGAAAAAGAGGAAGTTCTTTTGGAAAAGGGCTTGCATGCGGTATCCTTTTCTCGGTTTTGGTTCTGAGTATTGGCGGCTGCGCGGCCGTGTATTTTCGGGGACTGGGACGAACGGCCGGATCCGAAGAGGCAAAGGTCGACACCAAGATCCGGGAACTGGAGACGTATATTGATCAGTATTACCTGTTTGATTACGAAGATGAAGATGTAGAAAACGGTATCTATAAGGGCCTGATGGCAGGGCTGGGAGATATTTACACTTCTTATTACACCCCGGAAGAATATGAAAGCTTTATGGAGACCACATATGGGAGCTACTGCGGAATCGGCGCCATGTTGTCCCAGGATGTTACAACAGGGATTATTACCGTTGTGCAGGCTTTTGAAGGCACTCCGGCGGCAGAAGCCGGATTACAGCCGGGTGATATCCTTTATCAGGTAGAAGGAGAGGAAGTGACCGGACAGGATCTGACTCTTGTAGTGACAGATTTGAAGGGTGAAGAGAATACGGAGGTCCATATAGGCATTGTCAGAGACGGTGAAATACTGGAGATGACGTTGACCAGAAAAAATATTGAGATTCCGACTGTCGACTATGAGCTGCTGGAAGACGGGATCGGCTACATTGCTATCTCCGAATTCGAGGATCTGACGGACGACCAGTTTATGGAGGCGTTTGAGGACCTGAAATCCCAGGGGATGGAAAAATTAATCATAGATCTTCGCAATAATGGTGGAGGTCTGGTGGATGTAACCTGCAATATTCTGGATCAGCTGCTTCCGGAGGGGACTATTGTCTACACGGAAGATAAATACGGGGAACGTCAGACGGAGTATTCCGATGCGGAACATTATTTTGACGGAGAAATGGCTGTTCTTGTGAACGGCAACAGTGCCAGCGCTTCCGAGATCTTTGCCGGTGCGATAAAGGATTATGGAGTCGGCACTTTGATTGGCACACAGACTTATGGAAAAGGAATTGTTCAGTCTTTGTTCCGGCTGGAAGACGGGTCGGCAGTCAAGATTACCGTGTCCCGTTATTATACTCCGGCAGGAAACAATATTCACGAAGTCGGTATTACGCCGGATATTGTTCTGGAATATGATGAAAGCGCGGGTACAGACAACCAGCTGGAACGGGCGCTGGAAGTACTGCGGGATTCCTGAACAGAGGGATAGAAAAAGAGAATGATATGGCGTCCTGCGGTGGATGCGATGTTTCCTGACAGAGTAAATCTGTTGATACAGGGCATCCTCATCGTATGACGCCATTATTCATGACAGTTCAGGACGGCGGGAAAACTTTTTCTTTATTTGCAGAGGTATCTTTGTTATAATAGACAGAATAAAGGAGGCTAACGCATGAATTACAGTAAGAAGAGCACCTCCAGGAAGCAGAAAGCCCTGAAATCTAAAAAGAAGATGATGAAGAAAAAACTGGGCGTAGTTTTCCTGAAGACGCTTCTGGTGCTGGTAATTGCATTGGGAGTCGCAGGAGTGTGCGGCGGGATCGGGATCATTAAAGGCGTGATCGAGAACGCACCGGATATTACAAGCGCCAGCGTGATTCCCAGAGGATACAAATCTACGGTATACGATGTGGAAGGCAATGTGACAGCGGAACTGGTCGCTGAAGGCACGAACCGTACTTATGTAAAGATCGCAAATATTCCCAAACACGTGCAGGAGGCATTTATTGCTATAGAGGATGAGCGTTTCTATGAGCATAACGGAATCGATATCCGGGGTATTATCCGGGCAGGTGTCCGCGGACTTGCGTCCGGCTTTAAGGATATGGAAGGCGCCAGCACAATCACCCAGCAGCTTTTGAAAAATAATGTGTTTGATTTTATGTCAGAAGAGACTTTTCTGGACAAAGTGGAACGAAAAATCCAGGAGCAGTATCTGGCAATCCAGCTGGAACAGATTATGACCAAGGACGAGATCCTGGAGAGCTACCTGAATACCATTAATCTGGGTCAGAACTCTCTGGGGGTTCAGGCAGCGTCTAATCGGTATTTTGGGAAATCGGTCAGCGAACTGACTATTTCGGAGGCGGCGGTACTGGCGGCTATCGCGAAAAATCCATCGGGATTTAACCCGATTACCAACCCGGATGCCAATGCGGAGCGCCGGGAACTGGTGCTTCAGAATATGTATGATCAGGGATATATTTCAGAGAGCGAATACCAGGATGCTCTGGCAGACGATGTATACTCCAGGATCGCAGAGCATAATGAAGAGCAGAGTACAGAGAGTACCGTCTATTCTTATTTTGTGGACGAAGTGACGGATCAGGTTACCAGAGATCTGGTGGAGAAGGCAGGCTACACGGAGACGCAGGCATACAACGCGCTTTACAGCAGCGGTTTGAAGATTTATACCACTCAGGATCCTAATATTCAGTCCATTCTGGATGAGGAATTCTCCGATCCGGAAAACTTCCCGGAAGACTCAAAGATCGGGCTTGAGTGGGCGCTGAGCGTGGTGGATGAAAGCGGCGAGAGCACCAATTACAGCCAGGAGATGCTGGTAAGCTATTTCCAGGAGACAGATCCTGATTTTGATCTGTTGTTCGACGATGAGGAATCTGCCCAGGCGGCGATCGACGAATATGTGGCGACACTGGGGATCTCCGAGGATGATACCGTATATGAAAGCTGTCAGATGACGATCCAGCCCCAGGCGTCCATGGTGATCATGGAACAGAGCACGGGCAATGTGGTGGCGATGATCGGCGGACGCGGCGAGAAGAGCGCCAGCCGTACGTTAAACAGGGCTTCGGATACCCTGCGTCAGCCAGGATCCACTTTTAAGGTACTGGCAGCATATGCGCCAGCGTTTGAGGAACTGGGATACGGTCCGGGAACCGTACAGTACGACGGCCCGTTCGCTTATACGGAAAACGGGAAGATCGGACGCCTGGTCAGAAATGTCAGCGGCAATTACCGCGGCTGGACTACGATCCGGGAAGCGATTACCCGTTCGATCAACGTGGTGGCAGTTAAGACCATCACGGATGTGACCCCCACGGTTGCGATCGATTATCTGCTCCGCTTTGGCTTTACCTCTCTGGAGCTGGAAGGATCGAACAACGATTATACCCAGTCGCTGGCGCTGGGCGGCCTGACGCACGGCGTTTCCAACCTGGAACTGACGGCGGCATATGCGGCGATCGCCAACGGCGGAGAGTATATCAAGCCCAGAATGTATACCAAAGTGGTGGACAATGACGGCAATGTGATCCTGGATAATGAACCGGAGACGAGGCAGGTGATTTCGGAAGAGAACGCATGGCTTTTGATCGACAGCATGAAAGACGTAGTGACCGGGGCGGGAGGAACCAGTCCGGCAGCCAACATCAAAGGCATGACTACAGCCGGAAAATCCGGTACAACTACGGATAACCGCGACGTATGGTTTGAAGGCATGACGCCGTATTATACGGCCGGCATCTGGGTAGGATATGATAATCAGGGATATGTGCAGTATCTGGACAGTTCGGAACGGAGCTTCCATAAGAGTCTCTGGTCCGCAGTCATGACCAGAGTGCATGAGAATCTGGAAAACACGGATTTTGAAAAACCATCCGGCATTGTCCAGTGCGTGATCTGTACCAAATCCGGAAAACTGGGCGTAGGAGGCCTCTGCGACAGCGACGGCAGATCCGGAATTGTCCGCAATGAATATTTTGCGGAGGGAACACAGCCTACGGAAGTATGCGATAAACATGTAACCGTAAGTATCTGCGTGGATACCGGACTTCTGGCGACTACCATGTGCCCGAACCGGGTGCCGCAGGTGAAGGTGCTGCTGCCTGAGATGCAGGAGGGCGTGGCGGAAGCAGTGACGCTGGATACCGCTTATGGAATCAGTTCGAACCTGCAGGCGGCGACCTGTACAGTCCATACCGGAGGCGTCTATGTGCCCAGCGAGTATGAGATGTCCGGCGCCGCAAATCAGGCGGCAGGAACGACGGATCCCAATGCGGCCACAACAGATCCCAATGCGGCGGGAGCGGATCCCAATGCAGGGACGGGTGATCCCTCGGCGGGAACGACGCAGTAATGATATTTGAGTGAAGAAGAAAAGCATCCCAACAGTCATATTTGGCTGGGGGATGCTTTTTTCGTCAGGGAATCTCAATTTCTGGAATTAAAAAGCGCGGGGAAAGGATGCCCGAAACGCCTTTACGATACATTGTCGAGCTTTTCCAACCAGGACGATGGTGGAATCATCATTTTTGGCGTGGACGAAGAACACGGTTATCAGGAATCGGGCGTCTACGATGCGCAGGATTTACAGAAAAAGATCAATGAACAATGCCTGCAGATGGAGCCGGTGGTGCGCCCTCTGCTTACTGTGCTGGAAAAGGATGGAAAATGCTTTGTGGCTGCGGAAATACCGGGGATGGACCTGGCAGACCGCCCCTGTTATTATCGCGGTCAAGGCAGGATCAAAGGAGCCTTTGTCCGTGTAGGGGACAGTGATGAGCCCATGACAGAATATGAGATATACAGCTATGAGGCATTCCGTAAAAAATATCAGGACGATCTCCGGGAAATTCCCAGAGCGTCTTTCGCTTCCCTGAATCAGGAGACCTTGAAAACTTATCTGGAAAAAATAAGAGAAGGGAAACCGAAACTCTCTCGCTTGCCGGATGAAGAAATCTGTGAATTGATGAGCATTACCAGAAACGGGGAAGTGACTCTGAGCGCAGTGCTGTTGTTCAGTCCTTATCCACAGGCGTATTTTCCTCAATTGTGCATTACCGCTGTGGTGGTTCCGGGAAAGGAACTTGGCGAGACAGGAATATTGGGGGAGCGTTTTTTGGATAATCGGAGAATTGAAGGAACGCTTCCGGAAATGCTGGACGGCGCAATCCAGTTTGTTCGGAAAAATATGAAGATAAAAACAATTATCGATCCGGATACAGGAAAAAGGACAGATCATACGGACTATCCGGTGGAAGCGGTCAGAGAGGCGGTTTTAAACGCGCTGGTGCACCGGTTATGGAAAGCTTTCCATAAACGATGTTATGCAAAGTTAATAGTTATGCAAAGTTACTGCCGAATCCATTGGTTTTATGGGAAATCCGGCAGTTTTTACTTTGCATAAATTTTAGCATCTCACAGGTTG
>NZ_NFJZ01000020.1 GCF_002160135.1 Lachnoclostridium sp. An196
TCAGCCAATAAAAAAGGCATAAACCTGTTCCGTTTGGTATAATGGAATTGACTAGAAACCATTTTTACAAAGGAGATTTATGCCATGTCCAGTATACCACAAAACCATTGCGATGAGAACGAGTTAATTGATTGCGTTCAAAGATTTTTTTCCAGGCATCATGTCAGCAAGCTTCTTGCCAGATGTAATGGGATGAAAGAAAAAGGCGTTTCACCTGTTTCTCTCCTTCGTTACAAACTCAGCAACGTTTTTGTCGGAAGAAGTATGTATATGCAGCAGCGGACCGGTTCCTTTAAGGAAGGTTTTTCAAAGAACACTTTTTACCGGTTCCTTAATTCGGTAAAAACAAACTGGCTCCGTTTTACTTCTCTTCTTGCTGCGGATATCGTTAATAATGATCTCAAAGATCTAACCGATGATAACAGGAAAAATGTGTTCATCATTGATGATAGCCTTTTTAGTCGAACCAGTTGTAAGAAAACAGAACTGGGATCAAAAGTATTTGACCACACCGATATGCATTTCAAAAAAGGGTTTCGGATGCTTACTTTAAGCTGGAGTGATGGAAACACATTGATTCCGGTAAACAGCTGCCTCTTAGCATCTGCAAAAGAAACAAATATTATCGGTCCGGTAAAGAACTTTGATAATAGGACTATTGCAGGAAAAAGGCGTAAGCTTGCTCAGACAAAAGCACCAGAAGCAATGATGACTTTGTTGGATACTGCCCTCAGTGCAGGACTAAAGGCTGATTATGTCCTTTTTGATTCCTGGTTTTCCAACCCGGCACAGATCACAGCCATCCATTCAAAAGATATGGATGTGATCGCTATGATTAAGAAAAGCAGCCGCATCAAGTATTCGTACTGTGGTGAACAGTTGAACATCAAAGAGGTCTATTCCAGGAACAAAAAACGCCGTGGCCGATCAAAGTATCTGCTTTCTGTTGACGTCATGGTAGGAAAAGAGAATCCTATTCCGGCGAAAATCGTTTGCGTAAGGAATAAAGCAAATCGCAAGGACTGGCTTGCTTTTATCTGTACAGATACGACCCTTTCCGAAGAAGAGATTATCCGTATTTATGGAAAGCGCTGGCAGATTGAGGTTTTCTTCAAGACCTGCAAATCTATGCTGAACCTGATTGGAGAATGCCGTAGCTTATCCTATGATGCACTGACAGCTCACGTGGCTATCGTGTTTACCAGATATATGTTACTTGCAATGGAACAGCGCCAAAATGTAGATCAGAGAACGCTTGGGGAATTGTTCTTTTTCCTTGTTGATGAAATGGCAGACATTACTTTTAGCAGATCACTAGGCATCCTGATGGATGCCTTAATGGCAAGTCTTCAGGAAATCTTAAAGCTCAGCGATGAGCAATTGACAGCTTTTACTGCTGATTTTGAAGCAAGACTACCAAAATATCTGCGTAACGCACTCCATCCAGAGTCTATAGGAGCATAAATCACTATTTTGTTAGCTGAAATATTGAATTTTCAAGGTGCAAAGCCCATTTTAAGTATGGGAAGTCTTAGTAATTTATTTAATCTATCTTGTTTATCTGTATCTTTCATACCGCATATTTGAGGAACCTCAAATACAGATTCATTATAAAAAATATTCTCAACATTTGCTTCCTCTATATCGTCTTCGTTTTTCCATTGCCATTCAATACCATCCAGCGTTTCTATCATCCCTATATTTTTTTTCATAAACGCAATAGCTAAGAGAGTCTTTTGTAATGGGATTTTCTGTGATTTCAATATGATCTTGACTGATACCTTCTGCTGTTCCTTCTACCTCACCCTTTTTTATCGGAACAGTCGCTTTATCTAAATGTATAGATCTTTCTTCTTCACCGTCTAATTTCTCACTTTCTGTTATTTTTCCTACTGTACCCATAGTATCATCCATGCCGCAACATCCAGAGAGCACCATGCAAATTATAATGGTCATCCACTTTTTCATCAAACATCTCCTATAGCTCAATTACCTCTGCCTTTAATTCCCTGTCTTTGTCTGTATATTGAATTTTTAATATATCATCATCTAAAAACTCTACTGAAACAAGTTCTCCTCCATTTTCCAATGCTTCAGAATATTCACCTGTAACAAATTGTAAATCCGCAGGGCCAAACAAGTTGCGGACATATACTGTATAGCAACTGAGTTCAGCAGCTTTACTTTCACATACTGCTACAATATCAGTAAAAACATTTGACCTTGTCCCATCTTTTACGTCATAAAACCACTCGCTTTCTCCTATGACTCCGTTCCCGCCAAAACTTTTAACCCGAACTAAGCCATCCGTACGCTCCTCTATCTCTATAGGATCTGGCAGCCAGCATAACTGCCTGGTTTTACCACTGTCTGAAATAATCTGAAATGCATAATCTTTTGTATCTTCATTAAAATATAGTTTATAATGCGAGCCTTCCTCAACAAGATATTTTGACTGGAAAAAAGTGTCTTTGTAAGATGCCTGCCAGAAGCATTCCTGCAACTTATGATTATCAGAATAGTTATTGTAAAAAATAATTCCTTTTTCATCTCCCGAAACTCCATAAGTGTCACTAAATCCCTCTTCCGCGCAGACTCTCCGCCAATTTAAAAAAGCTATATCCTCATTAAAAGCTTCTCTTTCTTCGTATGTGAGCGGGAAATGGTCTATCTCCATCAAAACTTCTTTCCCTTTCTCATTTGTACTCATTTCGTAAATAACATCATCCTTTACACAAAGATATCCTAGAAAAAGCTCAGATGCATATTCACAATCAGAATCTAATATACTATTATGCCCCCAACATTCCCCTTTGAAATTTGTCAATTTTATTTCATACAGATCAGAAAGCTTCGCATCTGCGACCCTTGCTCCCACTGATAAATTATTCAAATTTTCTCTATTATCTCTGCATCCCGTCAAGAGTAACAAAATCATCTCTATAAAAATAAAAATTTTTACTCTCATAAATTTATCCCCTTAAATCCATCTCCCGCTTACACTTCTCAGCATATACTCCCCTCCGACACTTCGCAAGCAGAATCTAAACAATATATTTCCCCTCCTCTCCCCATGCGCATTCTCCACTTTTCTACATAATATAAACCAAACCCCTGGAAAGGCTTGGAACTATGTATCTTCTATTTGGACTTTTCCTTCTGCTCTGCATTCTATTTTTGCTGCTGAATTTCTGGAAACGCCGGCGCATCATCTGCAAAATCTGCGCCATGGATTCCTGCGAAAAAGCGTGCTTGTTAGACGAGATCCTGGAACCCTTCGGATTCTGCTATCTGGTTGATCAGGACGCCGTAACTTCCCGTGTGGACGCCTGGCAGAGGGAATTTGGATATTGTTCACTCTTCGATAAAAGCGCGGTCCATTTTCAGATGGTTTTCGACTGCGAGCCCATCTATTTCTGTCACGACGGAAGGACCTGGATGATCGAATTCTGGAAAGGGCAGTATGGCATCACCGCAGGCGCGGAGATCGGCGTCTACCGGACCGAAGGCATCCTCGCGCCTGAGCAATATGAGCATGCTCTGTTTCAGAGCGTATCGGATGAGGATCTGTTTCCCATGTCTATGGAACTGTTTTTTAAAGGAAGCAGCTTATTTACCATCCGCCGCTGCCACTGGTGGCTGACCGGTTTCCGACCTGGTGTCTGGGTACATCCGGAAGATCTGGTTCTGAATATTTCGGTTACATTTCCGAACCAGACTATGCTCAGAAGCTTTACCGACGGCCTCATGCAGACAGGATACCGGAGCTGTGACTTGTGCGTCTGCGGCCTGACGGTATCTTTTACATTCGCCTCGCCCCGTACCCGGCAGCCGCGTCTTGACTGCCGTCTCAGCCAATGGTTCTCCCAGTGGAAAAACCGCATGTTCTGCGCCCTTTACCGATGGATTACCCGTCCGTTCATCTGTACTTCCGACCGGGTGCTGTACCTGTATTATTTTCTCCCGTATGCATTTCGCCATATGTTTACTATGCGAAGAAACGGAAAGCAGAGATTACGCAGAAAGAGAAGAAAAAACAAATGAGTTTTTCCGGCAGGATGGATCGTGCCTTTCAAAACGCGCTTAGGCTCCCTTTAAACTGCCGCACCAGATATATCCTTCTCAGCGACTGTCATCGGGGAACCGGCAATGCCAACGACAACTTTCAAAAAAATGAATTTTTGTACCTGGCGGCTCTGGACTATTACTTTCGGGAAAATTTTATCTGCCTGGAACTGGGCGATGGGGACGAACTGTGGGAAAACCGTTCGATCGAACGGATTAAAGAAGCGCACCGGGAAAGTTTCGAGATGCTGGCCCGGTTTTATGAAGCGGGACGTTTATATCTGATATATGGGAATCATGATATGGTTAAGAAGAATCCGAAATACAGAGACAAATATTTCCGGACTTATTTCTGCGACCAGGAGCTCTGTGAACGTCCTTTGTGCCCCGGCGTCCGGTTTTACTCCGGAATCATTTTGAAGGACCAGGAAAAGAAACAGGATGTCTATCTGACCCACGGACACCAGGCGGATCTTTTAAACAGTACCTTCTGGCGGGTCTCGCGATTTCTGGTAAGATACATCTGGCGTCCCCTGGAATCTCTGGGAATCCCGGATCCCACCAGCGCCGCAAAAAACAACACCCGAAAAAAGGAGTCCGAAAAAAAGCTGTCCGGCTGGGCGGACAGACACGGACATATCCTGATCACCGGACATACCCATCATCCCATGATCACAGACTCCGGCTATCTCAATACCGGAAGCTGCGTCCACCCCTCGGGGATTACCGGTATCGAGATCCGGAACCGGTGTCTTACTCTGGTCAAGTGGAGCGTCGCCGCCCGGCAGGACCTGTCGCTGTATGCCCGGCGGGAAATATTGGGAGAACCGGTGCGGCTTCCATGAAAAGCGGAGGATTTTCATGTCCCCCGCTTTTTGCACATGATCTTACAGAAAAGGATCCCCACAGCCGTGCTGACGCAGGTGGCTGCGATCGCCGGACCCACGATCGCCGTAGGGTCCACGCTTCCGTACTGGCTCCGGTAGGCGATGATATTCACCGGGATCAGCTGCAGCGAGGAGATATTTACCACCAGAAACGTACACATCTCATCGCTGGCCGTCCCCGGAGGGGAAGCCCTTCCGGAATACCGGCCTTTTCTCCGGTCTTCTTCCAGGGATTTTAATTCTTCCATGGCTTTTAATCCTGCCGGCGTCGCCGCCCATCCCAGTCCCAGCATATTGGCGATACAGTTTACCGCGATCTGTTCCAGTGCCGGATGGTCCTCGGGAATACGCGGAAATAGTTTGCGCAGCACCGGCCGGATCCCCCGGGTCATCCGGCGTATCAGGCCGGAAGCTCTGCCGATCTGCATCATGCCCATCCAGAAGGACAGCATGCCCAGCATGGTAAGGCACAGAGTGATCGCTTCCCTGGCCGAGTCCAGCGCCGCCTGAGTCACCGCCGGCACGGTTCCGCGCAGCGCTCCGTAGACCACTGCCAGCAGCATCATGGCTGCCCACAGGTAATTCATAAAAAATCTCCCGTTTCTCTGTATCACTACAGTATACGGGAGATTATCTCTTTCCATTCTGAATTTTCGTAACAGTTCAGGCCGGACAAGAAGATGCCGTCCTGAACAGATACAAATTTTCAAAGAGTTCCGGCGTATCGGAACCGCATATCCCGCGCGGCTGCCTTAAATATCGTCCCTCAGCTTCCGGTTCCAGATCACTGCCAGCATGGTGAAAAAGCAGGCGCATCCGCCCAATACATTGGAGATCGGTTCCGCCAGAAATACGCCGTAAAGCCCCACGCCGGGGATCAGCGGCAGCAGAAAAGTCAGCGGCACCACGATAACCACTTTTCTCAGCAATGAGAAAGTAACCGCATATTTCGCCTGCCCCAGTCCCACGAATACCGCCTGTCCCGAGAACTGCAGCGCCATAAAGCAGAATCCGAAGAAATAGATGTGCATGGCTCCGACTCCCGCCTGAAGGAGTCCCGGTTCATCGTTAAAAATCTGTATAAAAAACCTGGGGAACAAGAGCGTCAGCGCCCAGGCCATACAGGTATACAGGACGCAGATCATGGTAGTAAACCGGATTCCCTGTTTTACCCGTCCGTTTTTACGGGCTCCATAATTGAAACTGAGCACCGGCTGAGCGCCGTTGGTAAGTCCGTTCGCCGGCATGACCAGCACTTCCCGGATGGAATTCAGAATCGTCATGACGCCTACGTACAGATCGCCGCCATAAATCTGAAGCTGGCGGTTGCAGGCGATCTGCACTACGCTGTTGGTAAAATTCATCACAAAACTGGAGGTACCCAGCGACACGATCTGCCGGCATAAAGCCCGGTTCATCCTGGGTCTTCTCAGATGCAGGCGAAGGATCGCCTTTTTCCCGGTCAGGAAACGAAGCACCCACACGGCAGAACAAAACTGGGAAAAGATCGTCGCCAGGGCGGCTCCCCTCACTCCCATCTTCAGTACGAAGATGAATACCGGATCCAGGATCAGGTTGATCACCGCCCCCAGTCCCACTGTGATCATACCGACTTTTCCAAATCCCTGGGCATTGATGAAAGGATTCATGCCCAGTCCTACCATCACAAACAGATTTCCCAGAAGATAGATCGTCAGATATGAGACCGCATATGAGATCGTATCGTCGCTGGCTCCGAACGCGTACAGAAGCGGTTTCTGTACCGCCAGAAAGAACACCGTCAGGATGACTCCCGTCCCCACCAGCATCCAGAAAGAATTTTCCATGATCTCTTCCGCACGGTCCAGCTTTCCTTCCCCTCTGGCGATCGAGCAGAGCGGCGATCCGCCCATTCCATACAGATTGGAAAATGCCGTCACCATGCTGATGATCGGAAAGGTCAGTCCCACTCCGGTAAGCGCCAGGGAAGACTCTCCCGGGATATGGCCGATATACATCCGGTCTACGATGTTGTACAGCACATTCAGAATCTGCGCCACCGTCATGGGGACCGCCATGGCCATGATATTGCCCGCTACGCTCCCCTGCCCGAAGTCATTTTTCTGTCCTTCCATGTCCTCATCCCCGTCCTTATCTTGTCAATACCCGTAAGTATCGCGGATCTCGTCCGTGTATTTTCCGGGCTCTTTAAAGATGATCAGCGGTTTCTCCACGGTGATCCGGGGTTTTCCGCCTTTCATCGCTTCCAATAATACCATATTGGGCTCCCGGTCCGCAAAAGGATAGACCAGGCGCATCCTCTTGGGTTCCAGACCATGAGCGCAGAGCCCCGTCATGATCTCCGCCAGCCGGAACGGCCGGTGCACCATGTAAAAACGGCCCCCCGGCATCAGTATCCTGGCAGTCTGGCTGATCACATCCTCCAGTGTGCACAGCACTTCATGCCGCGCGATCGCCAGATGTTCCTTCGGATTCCGCAGACCATGATTTGCCGTCATATAAGGCGGATTGCAGGTCACCACATGATAAGAAGCAGCCCCGAAGATCTGAGCTGCTTCTTTGATATCCCCTGTCACAATATGGATTCTGTCCTCCAGGCCGTTCATGCTCACGCTGCGGCGCGCCATGTCCGCGCTCTCCTCCTGGATCTCCAGGCCCGTAAAAGATTCCCCCTGGGTCCTGGCTTCCAGAAGAATCGGTATGATCCCTGTGCCTGTTCCCAGATCCAGCGCCCGTTCTCCAGGCTTCACCCTTGCAAATCCGGAGAGCAGCACAGCGTCCATGCCGAAACAGAAACGCCCCGGATCCTGAATGATCCGGTATCCGTTTCTCTGCAGCTCGTCCACACGCTCTCCGGGCTTTAGTTCCACATTCATAAAAGCCTCACAATATATGATTTTTCCGGATATATTCCAGAGATTCTTTCTGCGCTTCAAAACCTTTGACTTCCAGCAGTACGGAAGCGTTCACCTGATACTTTTCCACCAGATTCCTGAACTGCTGCCAGTCGATCCGTCCCCGCCCCACCGGCAGATGCAGGTCATCCTTCAGATTGTTGTCATTGATATGCATGTGCCTGATATACGGAGCCGTCTGCTCCACCCATCCGGCCAGTTCTTCCGCGTTCCCGAAAGCGGCCGCATGCGCGTAATCCAGACAGATCCCGAAACGCCCAAAAGACGCCATCCTCCGGCCCAGTCTCGCCAGACATTCCCCGTCCGCCTCAAACATATTTTCCAGATAGATTTCCCGTCCGGGGAAATCTTCCAGAACCTTTTCCCAGAAGGCGGCGTTCGTTTCCAGCCAGTTTTCCAGATAGGATTTCTCACGGTAATCCCGCAAAAGCCCGGTGTGGAAGACGACTCCTCTCACGCCCAGCTCCTCCGCCGTCTCCATAGACTGATAGATCCTCTTTCTGGAAACCCGGCGTATCCATGGATCCTGGCTGTGCACCGTGATATCGAGAAACGCTCCATGCAAGGTATCCTGTGAAAGATCTCTCCCAAGGCTGCGGTAAAATGCCACTGTCTCTCTTCGCTTATCCGCATCCTCTGTCTGCGGGGGCACCATGAAATCATTATATTCGAAAACCGCCCCGTATTCCTCCGCGAGCTTCAGTGTTCTTTCTATGTCGTTCCTGTCAGGAATTATCTCCAGAATTCTGTCTTTCATCTCTGATCCTTCTGTATCTTAATCCATATTTTCGATCTCGTCAATGAGCGCCTGGTAAACTTTCATCAGATTTTCATTTTCCTGCCGCAGATTTCTGCACAGGTTCCCGGCAATAAACATCAGAAGCCTGCACCCTGCCGAAGGATTTTCCATACAGTATTCCCGAAAATCTTCCGCCGATATGGAAAATGTCCTGCAGTCCGTTTTTGCCCTGACGGTGGCAGAACGGCGGTCATGGTCGATCAGAGCGATTTCCCCGAAGACACAGGAATATTCATCTATAAGCGTGGCGCAGACATATTCCTCCCCATAAAGAGTCGTCTTCAGAATCTCTACGGTTCCTTCCAGAAGGAAATACATGGTGTCGCCCACGTCCCCCTCCTCTATGATCCGGCTCCCCGCGGGGAATATCTCCTCCCGCATCAGGACGGAGAGTTTCTCCAACTCTCCGTCTTTCAGCTCCGCCAGCATCGGAAATGTTCTCAAATCTTTCACCAAATTTACGTCCTCCCTCCTACACTTCTTCCGCCAGTACAATCACCCCGGTATTTTTACCCACCACATAATCGTCCGGAGGATTCAAGACCGGCGCGTTTCTCTCCAGTTTTCTCACTTCTTTCATCTTTGCCACGATTTCCCCGTAATTCGTGGATTTCTGGGCTTCCGCCAGCAGAGAATGTTTCAGCGTCCGCTCGGCGCCCATATTTTCCAGTACCCCGATCGCCATCTGCTTCCGGTTCCGGTAATACTGGAAAAGTTCCCCGAAGGTCCTGCCCTGCCACTCTTCTTCCAGTTCAAAGATCTGTACGCTCACTCCGTCTCCATTATCAAACAGAGACGAGAGGACCTTCGCCATACCATTATAACTGGTAGCCGTGGAAAGAATATAGCGGGTATACTCTTCGGAATAGATTACTTCGTCACATTTCTGCGCTTCCAGATAATTTTTATATTTTTTCGTTTTTACTTCCGCGCAGATATGGGCTCTCGGATTCATGCCCCGGATCATAAGCACTGCCGCAAACACACGGGAATCCACCAGCTCCGACTCCAGACTCTCCTGATTTTCCCCCATAACCAGCGCTTTGGACACTGTTTTCGCGTTTGCCCTCTGGAGCACAGCTTCTTCAGAATAGTCTCCCCTGACATATTGAAGACCTTTCAGCTCCTCATCATCCAGGAGAAGCTGCATCTTTGTCTCATCCACCTGGTTGACAAGCACAATATCCTGGTAGCGGATCGATCCGTTTTTCCGGACAATATCCTGGATCAGCGCCTTCAGGTCATCTTTCCATCCGCATATGATCACATGGTTTTTCAAGCTCTGCAATTTTCTCAGTCCCTTCCTGGAATTCAGATTCTGTTCAATCAGCGCCGAAGAGATATAACCTGTGATGGCCGACACGCCGAACATGCTGATAAGCAGGATCACCAGCCCCAGCACTCTTCCGGGTATACTCACAGGATAATGGTCCGCAAAATCCTGTCCGAACAGGGTGGCCGTATTCCACAGAAGAACATCCAGGAATCCGGTTCCCCGTGTCCGGTCAAATTCCACATACCAGTAGAGAAGGCAGCACAGTATGTAAAAGGTAATGATGCCCACGATCACGGCAAGATGCCCTCTGTGCCAGAGCTGGCGCAGATCCTTCCATATCCTGCCCCAGTTCTTGTCTTCCTCTTTCTTCATAGATGATTATTCCTCCACCCATACTACCGTCATATTTCCTGTGACAGCGGCCCCGGAATCATAATCCCAGTGACCGTTCGCCGTCGGCTGCAGAATCGGCGCGGCTGCGGTGGAGCCTTCCTCCACCGTCAATGTATAGAAGGTATTGCCCTGATAAGTAAACGTAACCGTAAAAGTCTCTGTCGTACCGGGGGTATCCTCTTCCGATGGATTACTGCTGTCTGAACTGCTCCCACCCGAACTGCTTCCGCCGGTACTCTCTTCTGCAGCAGGCGGTGTCTCCGGCTGCACAGCCGTCTCTTCTGCGGCCGGCTCCGTCACAGGCTGTGTCTGCGCAGGAGTATTCACCGGTTCTGTTTCTGTATCCTCTTCTTCTTCCGTGATCTGCTCAGGCTCTTCCGTCACTTCTTCCTCCTCCGGTTCCGATTCGCCGGAAATCACCTGGATCCATTCATCAATTTCCTCTGCCGTAATGCACAGCTCCGCGTCGCGTTCCAGGCACAGATTCAGAAAATCCATGGCTTCCACGCTGTACCGTTCAAAATCAATCTCCGTCATGTCATACGGATAATATTCGGAGATCTCCTCATCGCTGCGTATGTTGACCTGCGAACCCATAGGAATCTGCCTCTCTTCCTCCAGAGAATCCTCGCTTCCATCCGGATAGATCAGCCGGGATCCCACGACGCCTTCCAGCACTGTCACGCAGGTACGGCTCTCGCCGTTCTCGTCATAGGTCACTTCCACACGGAATACCGTTCCGCGGACAGCCATGGTAGAGTTGGGCGTGGTTACTTCATAGCTGGATTCATCCGAAAGTTTCTGCGTCAGCTGGCTGACCACAGCCCCTTCCTCCAGATGAATCACCGTACGGCTGTCCGCGCTGCTGCCTTCCGCCGTCAGACTCATCTGTGTACCCGGCTCCACAAGTACATATTTGTCGTCATCCAGACTCAGGACTACCGAACTTTCTTCTTCCACCCGCATCTGGTCTCCGGACTCCAGCCTCATATTTTCATAGGCTTCCAGTTCTCCGACTTCTTCCCGGGTCACTACCGCCGTTCCCTCAAGCTGCATGATCTCGATCACCCGGTAAGATTCCTCTTTATTTCCGCCGCAGCCGGCTATCCCGCAGATACATGCTCCCAGAAAACCTGCCAGAAGAGATTTTTTCATCCATTTTCTCATCATCAAATTCTCCCGTTATTCCGTAAAAGTATAATACCCGTCGGACGGTACATAGAAAGTGATCCCTCCTGCGTACACCCCTTCATCCCTTTCTGTCTTCGTCACTCCGTTCAGGCTGTAGGGTTGTCCTCTCAGCAGATAGTAGCTTCCCGCGCTGCTTATGCCGCCGGTATTCGCCACCTCCCATTGGGCTGTCAGCGTCACGTCACTATCCGGCATGGTAAACGTCCCTCCCGCCGGATAGGTCTCTCCTGTAGACGACAGCCATCCGGTAAAGGTATATCCCTCCCGAACCGGCGCTGCCGCCGCCGTCACAGTCGTCTCATACCCCGCCTGCTGCGCGGCCGGTACACCGGATGTGGCACCGTTTCCGTCGTATGTTATGGTGTGCTGATTGGGAGTCCAGGAGGCAGTGAGCGTAATATATGCCATATAGATCTCATAATCTCCTTCCACTGTCTGATATGGAGCATCCGGCACAATAAATGTTTCTCCTGCCGGATAGACGGTTCCGTCATATTCCCAGCCATTGAAGGTATATCCTGAACGGGATGGGATTGTTTCCGACAAAAGTACTTCGTCCAGATAATAAATTGAGTCGGTTTCTCCATGTATTTCTGTCGGAACTCCTGCTTCGGCTCCATTTCCATCATATGAAATCATATAATTGAAGACCTGCCATGAAGCATACATCGTCAGCGTATTATTTTGCGGAGTATAATTATCAATCACATCTAATATCAGACTTCCGTAATCATGTTTATATTTTTCTTCCATGGGATGATTAAGTCCTCCATCATATCCATTCCATCCAATAAATGCATATCCCGGCTTTGTTGGATTCTCTGGAATGGAAAATTCCCCCCCTTCACTAATTTGAATCGTATATTCATCATAAGTTTTAACCTCATAATTTTCCGTATAATCACTATAAGGAAGATTTCTGTCCATCCACATTAATGTATATACCGTTCCCACTTCCGCCGCATACGCCGCGCTCTTTCCTATCCAGATTCCCCCGCAGATCATACAGACCGCCAGCATCAGCGCGACTAATTCTCTGATTCTTCTTCTCATTATTTTACACTCCATTTGCATGAAAAAAGATACACTGCTTCAAAATACATTTTCCCACAAAAAATCCGGGGAGGCACTACCCGAACGGGCAGTCCTCCCCGGAATCTCCATCCTGTATTTTATCTTTTTTTCAAAAACGGAACTGCTTTCCCCAGATATTTGCGGACCATCTCCCAGTCCGTCATTTTTCCCACGCACACAGCCAGGGCCGCCAGTGTAAGATACAGCGCACGGTAGGTGAAAAAAGCGTGATAACTCACGTGAAAAGAAAGCGTCAGAAAACGCAGGACCGGTACCAGCGCGATCAGGAAGACCGCCGGACACACCGACGGGATCTGTTTTTTCCGAAATAAAAACACAAAGCAGAAAAGCGCTCCCAGTATGACGATCAGGAGAAGCAGCAGATTCATATCGTCAGATATACCCCGGAATGGAAACAGCATCCGTACATTATCCAGGATTCCACCCGTGCCGGTAATATCTGCCTCTCCATATCCGCTATCCCAGTAAGCAGCTCTGTTCAGCGCAAAATCTATCCGGTCGTCTCCCAGCAGCATCGAAGAACCGACCCATTTCACCAGCAGGGCGCCTCCGTATCCTGCCGCCCACAGAAGCCCGGAGCGGACGAAACAGGCAAAGTATTCTCCTGCCTTCCTCCCGGGTTCTCTCTGCTGCCACAAAAGAAGCAGCAGCAGAAACGGCAGCCCGAAAGCGACCGTCTCCGTGGTCAGGAAATCCATATAAGCCACCGCCGTCCCAGACACCAGCATCAGAAGACTTCCTTCCCACCAGCCGGGCCTGCGCGCCAGGATATAAATCATCAGCATCAGAGATATCAGCCATGGGGACCAGTACTCTGCGCAGAACGGTATATATTCCAGTCCGCAGGGGATTACCAGCACGGCCAGTATCACGGTCAGCCACGTAAATCCTCTCTTCAGCAGCAAAGCGCATAATATTACAAACAATACGACAAAGACGATCGCCATGAACCAGTAGATCTGCTTCATCGTCATAAATACCAGAAGAGGCCGCAGCAGCATGACCGTGCCGTGCCAGTAGCGGTCATAAACCGTATTGGCGTCCAATTCCTGTTCCACCCGCAGGATCAATGCATGAACCAGTGAATCTTCCTCTCCTCCGAAATCCACATAGATCGGAGACTCAAACATGGTCTGCCAGGAGCGGTCCGGATCCAGAGAGTAGAGAATATTCAGCCACTCCGCGTCCGCGTAATTGTCCATACGGGTCCATTCCTTTCCCTCTTCCAGCAGATAACGCTCTCCCTGCTCTTCCATCCGGTAAGCGGACGTCAGTATATTCTCTCTGACCGTTTCTCTGGGAATCAGGGCGCTGATCAGAAACAGAACGCAAAGAACGCACAGCGTGCAGGCAAAGACCAGCCCTGCCTGCACGCTTTTTTTCCCGATTTTCAGATTCTTGTCTTTCATGCTTCCCGCCCCGTTATCTTATTCAGACTGTATACCAGGATTCCATTACTTTTGCCTTTCAGCGGTATGACTCCGATCTTCTCCGCTTCCACACGGTCTTTGACCGCCTCATAGACCTCTTCGCTGATCAGGATCTGGCCGCTCTTTGCCGCCCCTTCCAGGCGGGACGCGGTATTTACCGTATCTCCGATGGCTGTGTAATCCATACGGAAATCACATCCGATATTGCCCACGACCGCCGGACCGCAGTTCACGCCGATGCCAAAACTGATCTTCCTGCCGAAACGCTCCATCAGCTTCCGCTCCAGTTCATCCGACCCGTCCGCGATATCCTTTGCCGTACAGACCGCCCGGTATATGTAATCATCCAGATCAAAAGGAGCATTGAAAACCGCCATCGTCGCGTCGCCGATAAATTTATCCAGCGTACCTCCGTTTTTCAGGATAGAATGGGTGGTCAGCGCCAGATACTCATTCAGGATCTCCACAACCTCTTCCGGCCGGATACTTTCAGACATGGATGTAAATCCCCGGATATCCACGAACAGCACGGCGATATGCCGGCTCTCTCCGCCCAGTACCAGACGGAATTCCCCGTCTTTTGACACTTTATCTACTACCTGGGGCGCCACATATTTTTTGAAAGCATTGACGACTTCCTGTCTCCGTTTCCGTTCCTGCAGGTAGTTCCAGATGATATGTACCGCATAGACCACGATCAGCACCAGCGGAAGGCTGATCAGATGGAGAATCCATCCCCGGGAAAAAAGCCAGGTTCCCAGCAGCAGCTCTGCGGCAATCAGCACTGCCAGCAGCGCCGCAGCCGCCGGAACTTTCATACGCCGGATCAACAGGAAAAATCCGGCTGCCGCTGCCGCCATTACAAGGGAGGAAAGCAGCTCCGGCGCGGGCTGCGCGGTCTTGCCCTGCAGCAGGGCATCCACGATATTGGCGTGAATCTCCACCCCGTACATCTGCTCGCCTCTCTGTACCGCCACATTGTATGCGTCCTGCATCCCCGGCGCGTAAGCGCCGACCATGACGATACAGTCTTTAAACGTCCGGACGTCTACCCGTCCTTCCAGCACATCAATCAGCGATACCGTCTCATAGGCTCCGCTTTTCCCTGAATAGAGAAAATCAAACCGGCTGCCGCTGTAAAGCTCCGGCATATGCGGTTCTTCTCCCAGATATTCCATATAATCCGCGTAGATCTGCCATGCCAGGCTGTAAACCGTCCCTTCCTCCGTATCCGCGTATGCCATGGCCTGGCGGATATAGCCGTCCTGATCCTGCACCGTATTGGCAAAACCATATTTCGACACTTCTTCCAGGGCCTCGTACGGTTTTTCCACCATGCCAATATGGGACTGATCCACATAGAGTCCTCCCCGGCCGTCGTCCAGGACCGCTTCCTCGTAGACCAGATTGGCGGCGGTGATCACATTTCCCGCCTTCCGGCACGCCTCCGCGAAACGCGCGTCGCTCTCCGGATCCATATCGCTGATATAGAGGATATCCAGCGCGATCACTGCCGGCATGGCATCCGGATCTTCGCTCAGCGCTTCCACCAGCCTGGCAGAAATATCCCTGTTCCAGGTATTAAAAGGCCCCAGAGCATCCAGTGTCTTCTCATCGATGGCGATAATCCGGATATTGGAACTGGCGCCCGACGGCCTCTGGTACAGCGTATCCGCCAGCATCTTGTCAACCGTATACAAAGGCTGGAAAAAACAAAGCAAAAATGTGACAACAGCCACTGTCAGAGCAGTCAGCCAGACAGACAGATTCCTTTTCATTTCATTCCCCCATCTTCTTCCAGCAAGGAACGGTAGATATCTCTCTTTGATACACCTCTGTCCTTCGCCGCCTGTTTCATGGCATCTTTTCGATTCAGACCTTGCTCCTCATACATCTCTACATGTTCCTGAACCGACATATTCTCAAAGCGGCTGCGTTCTTCTTCATCAATGCTGGCATGACTCCGTCCTTCCAGCACCAGCACATATTCCCCTCTCGGCTCCTGCTCCCCGTAAAAACGCACCGCATCTTCCAACGTTGTTTCCATAACGGTCTCAAATTTTTTGGTCAGTTCTCTGCAGATACTGAGCCTTCGATCTCCCAGGACTTCCAGAAGTTCCTTCAGTGTCTTTCTCAGACGGTGAGGCGCTTCATAGATAACCGTCGTACGGGTCTCTTCCTGAATCTCCTGAAGCACCCTGCGCCTGTCCTTTTTATCCGCAGGCAGAAAAGCCTCAAAGCAGAATCTCCTTGTAGGCCGGCCTGAAATAATCAGAGCGTTCACGCAGGCACACGCCCCGGGCACAGAAGTAACCGGTATGCCGGCATCCCGGCACATTCTTACAAGGTCTTCTCCAGGATCGGAGATCCCGGGTGTACCTGCGTCGGTAATCAAAGCGATATTTTTCCCTTCCAAAAGAAGGGACACCAGATGATGTCCCTTCTCAATTCGATTATATTCATGATAACTGGTCATCGGCGTATGGATATCGAAATGGTTCAGCAGACGGATACTGTTTCTGGTATCCTCCGCTGCGATCAGATCCGCTTCCTTCAGCACCCTCACCGCCCGAAAAGTCATATCTTCCAGATTCCCGATGGGTGTCGCGCACAGATACAGAGTTCCGCTGTTATTTATCATTTAGCTTAGACTTTCCTTCCTTACGTTCCAGAGCTTCCAGTTCTTTCAGTTCTTTTTCTTCCGCCTGCGTATTTGGCTGGATATTCTGATTTCCATGTTTATTTTTATTATTTTTTTCTTTCTTCCGTCTCGGTTTAAAACGAAGTTCGTCCACCTTATATTCCTGAATCTCTTTTTCTTCGTTTTCCAGTGTAACAATTACTTTGACAGTCTGACGCAGTACGTTTACCGAGTTAACTTCTCCTTTGACGCCGTCACGTGCGGTCACTATATCTCCGATTCCTGGCAGGCGGCTGTTCAGTTCTTCATAAGTCTCCTGTTCATGCTTCAGACAGCACATAAGCCTTCCGCACACCCCTGAAATCTTAGCCGGATTCAAAGACAGATTCTGTTCTTTCGCCATCTTGATGGATACCGGAAGAAATTCCGATTGATGCGTATGACAGCAGAGCTCCCGTCCGCAGATACCGATACCTCCCAGAATCTTCGTCTCATCCCGCACGCCGATCTGACGCAGTTCAATCCTGGTCTTAAATACGGAAGCCAGATCTTTTACCAGTTCCCGGAAATCGATCCTTCCATCCGCTGTAAAATAAAACAGAACCTTATTGTTATCAAAAGTATACTCCGCGTCAATCAGTTTCATTTCCAGCCCGTGCTTGCGGATCTTTTCCAGACAAATGCGAAATGCTTCTTTTTCTTTCTCCCTGTTGGTCTCTGACTGCTGGTCATCCTGGGGCGTAGCCAACCGGATCACCGGTTTCAGGGGCTGAACGACTTTCTCATCTTCTACCTCTTTTACACCCATGACCACATATCCGTATTCGATCCCTCTTGCAGTCTCTACGATCACATGATCTCCCGAACGGACTTTCAGTCTGCCCGGTGAAAAATAATAAATCTTTCCCGCCGTACGAAAACGTACACCGATCACTTTTGTCATTCTAATTCTCCTTCATGGTCAGAAGCAGCAATTCCATGGTCAGGTCAAAATTCACATTCGCCTTCAGACGCTGCTTTGCCTTCTCCAATGCTTCTATAATCTGTCCCAGTCCCTCATAGGAACTTTCGCTGGCTTTCTTTCGAATGCTTATCAGTTCATCCGAGAATATCATGCTGTCCGCATCCCTGGTCGCCTTAAATAAAAGTACATCCCGGTACCATATGGTCAGAAGATCCAGATAATCGTTGATTTCCATCTTATATTCGCTGATTTTTTTCAAATCTTCGATCAGATCGCCGACCTCCATCTCGGATATGTATTTTACCACATGCAGGACATGATCCAGCATCTCTCCAAAATTATCCGATAAAGCCAGTCTTTTTGCCTTTCCCACATTTCCCTGGGCAAAGGCTGTACAGATATCCGCCCGGTATTCCGGTATCTCCAGATCTTCCATCAGATAGCGCTTGATTATCTGAGAAGATACCGGCTTCAAATCCAGCAGCACACATCTGGAACGGATCGTGGGCAGCAATGTGCCCGCATTCTCAGTAAGTAAAAAAATCACCGCGTAAGACGGCGGTTCCTCTATGGTTTTCAGAAGAGCGTTCTGTGCCTGTACTGACAATTTATCAGCTTCATCTATTATATAAACTTTATACGGGCTGCTGTACGGCCTGATCTGTATATCTCCGTTCAGCTGCTCCCGGATATCCTCCACACTGATAGTATTAGGTTTCTCATGAGTTATTCTTATAATATCCGGCTGATTCAGGCTCTCTGCCTGCTTACAGGAACGGCACTGCATACACGGCTCTGTTCCTCCCGCCTCACATTGCAGGGTCTGAGCGAAAAGACCTGCCAGGAGCTTCTTCCCGGATCCCTTTTCTCCATTGATCATGTAGGCATGCGATACTTTGTTCATCCGGATCGCATTTTTCATATGCTGTATCGTCTGTTCATGTCCCAGAACATCCGAAAATCCTGGCATTTCCTTCACCTCCCTGCACCGCTTTCATGCAAGCATAACGCGTCTGCTTTTCGTCTTCTGCGGTTCTACCCCGCAGTGCGCGCTCGATTCCGCTTCGCTTCATCTCGCTCACGGGCTTCGCCCTATAGAATCCGCCAAAAACAGCCGCTCTCATGCAAGCATGACGCGTCTGCTTTTCGTCTTCTGCGGTTCTACCCCGCAGTGCCGCTCGATTCCGCTTCGCTCCATCTCGCTCACGGGCTTCGCCCTATAGAATCCGCCAAAAACAGATTCTTTCATGCAAGCATGAAAAATCTGTTTTTACCGTCTTCTGCACTGCTCATTGCTTACCTGGACATTATATCATACTATGGGTTGGTTTTGTATGAAAAGTTTTATTTCATCCAGGCAGGTGTGCAGATCGGTGTTTTGAAAACGGTGTGTGATATGGGCATTTTTCAGATTTTCTTCGGAAAAATCTTCCTGATCTGCCAGAAATCTTCTGCACAGTTCCGCGTAATGCGGTTCTTCCTGCTGCCGTTCCCGTTCCAGGGCACGGGAGAGTCTCAGGCCGTCTTCTACTTCTATGTAGATTGGAACCATGATGTCCTGTCCAAAATAGTTCCGCATGGCGTTCCAGGATTCCAGGGTTCCGATTACTGCGTAGGAGTGGTGTTCCAGATCCATATTGTCATCACAGACCGTAAAATATTTCCAGAGTCCCTGGACAGTGTCATATACTCGCAGTTCTACCACTTTTCCGGCTTTTTGCAGACGCTCCAGCGTTTCTTCATCTACAAAATGGTATTCTCTGCCTTCCGATTCGCCGTCCCGGATAGGACGCGTGGTGTAGGGAACCAGACGGCGGAGCAAAAGTTCCTGATCTTCTGTCAGTTTTTTATATATCGTATCTTTCCCGGTAGCGCTCTTTCCCATAAGGCAGAAAATCTTACCCATCTTTTCTCTCCTTCCATACCAGAATCCGGCCGTTCCGGACTCCGTCTACTTCCAGACCTTCCCGGACATATCTGTTTATTCTTTCCAGTATCTGCTCTTCCGCCAGCTCTCCCGGCGCAAGAATCGGTATTCCCGGCGGATACAGAGTGACAAAGTCCCCGCTGATTCTGCCTGCTGCTTTTTCCAGTTTACAATATTCCCTCGTATGGCCGTCTGCCTGCAGCAGCGTACACCTCTGTATGGCCGGGATCACGGTATCTTTTGCGTATACTTTCTTCTGTCGGCCGCAGATTCTCTTCAGGATGCCGTCCAGATCCAGAAGCGCATGGGTCAATCTTCGCAGATCTTCTTCTCTGTCCGCCACGGAAGATAATGCGCACACATAAGAACTGCATGCCATCTCCAGTTCCACATGATATTTTTCAAGCAGGATATCCTGAAGTTCCTTTCCGCTGATTTCCGTATCCCTCACAGAAATCAGAATTTTAGATCTGTCCATACCGGGACACTGAACCAGACGCAGAGTCTTCATCTGTTCAAGGTGCTCTCTGCATGTCTGAAGTCTCCCCGCATAACGGTCAAACTCCTGCCTGTGGGAACCGATCCACTCCATACATTGGGAAATTCCTGCCATAAGCACATAAGAAGGGCTGCTGCTCTGATATACAGTCAGGTAATGCCGTATACGCTCCCTGTCTGCCACAGATCCATTGATATGGATCAGCGCGCTCTGTGTCAGTGCCGGAAGTGTCTTGTGTACACTGTGAATCACCACATCGGCCCCGCAGGATACAGAATCCTCCGGAAAATAATCCGAAAAAGGAAAATGCGCGCCGTGCGCCTCATCCACGATCAGCGGGATCCCACGGGCATGCACAATCCGCGCTATGGACCTTACATCGGATACTACCCCGTCATAAGTAGGAGAAGTAATAAATACTGCCTGGATTCCTTTCTCCTCCTCCAGCGCTTTTTCCACAGACGCCGGCAGAATCTGTCCGTTTATCCCCCATTCTGCGGAAAAATGTGGATATCCCGGCGGATCGGACGGGTAAATATACACTGTCTGAAGCCCCCTCAACATGGCGGCATGATAGGCAGACTTGTGGCTGTTCCTTGCCATCAGGATCTTTCCCCCGAAGGACGTACAGCCCGAGACGGCAGCCAGGATACCTCCGGTACTCCCATTTACCAGAAAATGAGTCTCCTCCGCCCCGTAAAGAACAGCAGCCTTCTTTTGTTCCTCCAGAAGAATACCTTCCGCATGATGCAGATTATCGAAGCCTTCGATCTCCGTAATATCAATAAAAAACGGATTTCCGATACTCCCCAGCCTGCGCTTGTGTCCCGGCATATGCATGGGAAGATAATCAGAATCCGCATAATCCTTTAATTTTTTAAACAATTCACTCATGGCTTACATAGAAAATACAATAATACCTATGATAGTAATCAGAATCGATATGATCCCGCGTTTTGTAGGACGCTCTCCGAGGAACACCGCCGCCAGTACCGTGACCCAGATAATACCAGTGGATTCGATCATCGGCGTTACTTTCAATTCTACTCCCCGATACGCGAATACGTTGATAACGGTTGTGCCCATCATCAGTGCGTATCCCAGAATCACGCGCCAGTTCAAAAATTTTGCAAAGAAATTTTTATGGTCTTTTTCTGCGGACTGTTTCAGAAGAATTTGTGAAAGAGAAGCAACAAATACTGCTCCAAAAGCCAGCAGATAACTAATGTTCATCCATTCCATGAAGACTGATCCCCGCTATGATAATGATACTGCCGATAATGTTATTGATCGTCACCGTCTCGTTAAACAGGATTACGGACCAGACCAAAATCAGGATATACAGAATTCCTTTTCTCAGGTACGCCGTCGTCAGAGGAATCAATTCCAGCAAAAACTGCCACATGATGGCAAAGACTCCCAGACATCCCACCGCAATTACATAATAAAATATAAATTCAGGAGAAAGCGTCTCAAACTGACCGGCATATTTGATAAAAACAGAGCTGAGACTCTGAAGCACCAGAGACAGGGATAAAAGAAGCAGTATTTTTACCCTGCCTTTTTTCTTTTCGTCTGTCATTCCAGGCCCTCTTTTTCCACATTATAAGTCGCTTTAATTACATACTGAGGTTCTTTGTTCATCCCCAGAAACATTCTTCCCAGATATTCCCCTATCATGCCCAAAAACATAAAATTCAATCCGAAGAAGAAGGTGATCGCGCACATCAGGGACGGCCATCCCATTGATAACGTAGGATCTACAAACTTGCGGATTAGGATAAGCAGAGCCGCCAGCATCGCCGCGCCTGCGCAGATAAAACCGGTCACCGACGCCACCCGGAGCGGAATCACAGAAAATCCTATAATACTGGACCAAAGACGTACCAACTGTTTCAATGTATAGTTGGATTCTCCCACTTCCCGGTCAAAATGTTTGATCGGCACACTGGCAATGTTCTGTGTACAGCGCATGAATAATCCCAACAGGTACGTATAAGAGCCATGATATTCCACCGAATAATCCCTGACAAATTTTTTCACCACAAAATAGCTGGAGGTCCGCACATCCTTCGGTTTTTTTATCATAAGATTAACAGTCAGGTCGTTGAAGCGGCTCCCCAGATTCCGGAACCAGCTGTGTTTCTTCTCCGGATAATACCCGTATACCAGATCGTATCCCTGATCAAAAGTTTCGAATAATTTTCCCAGCTGAGAAGGATGAGTCTGCCCGTCGTCATCCATACCGATAATGACATCTCCGTCCGCATGGCGAAGAGCAGCCATCAAAGCATTATGCTGTCCGGAATTCACCGCCAGATCAATAACCTTCACATCCGGATATTCTTTCGCCATCTGGATCAGTTTGGCGATAGTTTTTCCTCCGTCCGGAGAACAGTCATTGACCAGAACAAATTCTACATTTCCTCTTCCCAGTTTATTCATCTCTTCTCTGGTCGTATTCACCACATGCTCAATGGTCTGATCTGACCGGTAACAGGGAATGATTACTGAATAAAGCATCTGTATCTATCCTCTTTTCTCTGCAGATATACTGCCGCCGTCTAAGGCTTTCACAGTAATATAATATCCGATTCTTGTGGAACTGTCCGTCACATGACCCGCATTTGACAGATCCAATTCGCTGATCCGGTAGATTTCTTCCGGACGCTCTGTCTGAAAGCGGCGCATCTCTTCCACGTCTTCCAACGTAAAGAGAAAATGGATCTCCGCCTGTACCGGTTCTCTCTTTGGTACCAGCACAGGCTCTTTCCCGCATGCCACATCGATCACCATCCCCATAAAATCATAACCTGTAGATAAATACACCAGGTCAGAGCCGATGCAGTCGCCGCCCATGCGGGAACCGATCTCGATGATCCGGATCTTTCCTTCCGGAGTAATTTTAAACTCTCCATGTGATGCTCCGTCTGTAACTTTCAGCGCGTCCAAAGCCCGAAACATAACCGGTTCTATTTTCTTCAGCATGTCTTCCGACAGGCCGCTTGGCTCCACATGCCCTGTTTCAATAAAGTGAGGCGATCCTGTGGTATATTTTTTCGTCACGGCCAGCGTCGTATGTTTTCCATGATAGGAGATCGTTTCATAACTGTATTCTTCCCCTTCCAGGTATTCCTCTACGATCGCGCTCTTTTCAAAAGACTGTTCCACCGCGTTGCGAATAGCTTCCGGAAGATCTTTGAAATCGGTAACCTTCGTAATCGCGCGGCTTCCCGAACGATCTGTCGGTTTTACGATAACCGGAAGGCGCAGACCGAACAGATATGCTTCTATGCGGTCAACCTTATAAAATCTGGGAACCGGTATTCCTGCGTTGGCGAAGGCCTCCCTCATGGCGTATTTATTTGTGGAAAGTCTGACACACTCCTCACTGTTGGCAGGCAGTCCCAATCCTGCCGCCACCCTGCTCACCGTAATATTAGCCAGATCAGAACCGATGGAAGCGACCGCATCCGGCTGGATCTGCCTGCATTTTTCCAGGATCTGATCTACCTCTACAATGCTGATCGGATAGAAATAATCCGCCGTCCCGGCACCGACGGCTCCGTCTTTCCATGCAAATACATGTGTCTCAAATCCCATTTCCTTCGCTTTCAGAATCAATTGGTTCTGAAAATCATTTGCCCCAATGATGACGATCTTCTTCATAATATTTTCATCTCTCCGTCTATTGGTAAAATTCTTTGATTTTCTCAACTACATACTGTATCTGTTCTTCCTTCAGCCCATAATACATGGGAAGTCTGGCCAGACGCTCGCTTTCTTTCGTAGTATAGACATCCTCCCCCTGAAATCTTCCGAACTGCTTGCCCGCAGGCGCGCTGTGAAGAGGGATATAATGAAATACTGCCTGTATGCCATTTTCTTTCAGAAAATGAATCAAATTCGTACGTTCTTCCAGATCCTTCGCTTTGATATAAAACATATGCGCGTTATGTGTACAGCCTTCCGGAACTGTGGGAAGTTCAATCTTCCCCTGATCTTCCAGAGGCTTTAATAATTTATAATACAGATTCCATGAGCTCATACGGTCATCGAATATCTGATCCGCCGCCTCCAACTGCCCGTATAGATAAGCCGCGTTCATATCTCCAGGTAAATAAGAGGATCCTGCGTCCACCCAGGTGTATTTATCAATCTGCCCACGGAAAAACTTGGCGCGGTTGGTCCCTTTTTCCCGGATAATCTCGGCGCGTTCGATATATTCCGGATTGCGGATCAGAAGCGCGCCTCCTTCTCCCATACTGTAATTCTTGGTTTCATGGAAGGAATAGCATCCGAAATCTCCGATCGTCCCCAGCGCTTGTCCTTTATAAGTGCTCATTACACCCTGCGCCGCATCCTCAATCACATACAGGTTGTATTTATGCGCCAGATCCATTATCTTATCCATTTCGCAGGACACGCCCGCATAATGGACAGGAACAATAGCTCTGGTCTTTTCCGTAATGGCCTCTTCAATCTTATTTTCATCTATATTCATAGTATCCGGACGAATATCTACAAATACTGCTTTGGCACCTCTCAGTACAAAGGCATCCGCAGTGGACACAAATGTATAAGAAGGCATGATCACTTCATCGCCTTCCTTAATATCTGTTAAAAGCGCGGCCAGCTCCGTTGCATGCGTACAGGATGTAGTCAACAGCGCTTTGGATGTACCCGTCTTGTTCTCCAGCCATTCACTGCATTTTTTTGTAAAAGGACCGTCTCCACAGAGCTTGCGGTTTTTTACCACCGCCTCCTCCACGTATTTCAATTCATTGCCCACATAAGGCGGAACATTAAAGTCTATCATCTGTTTATCCTCCTAACGGCGCTGCAGCACGACCCCGCGCCGCATTACTGATGCTTCATACCCCATATCCTTAAAATAATATGCCAGATCTGTGTCCAGAACATCTTCTTCATATCGATAATAATATACGACTGTAGGCAGCTTTTCCGGATGAAGCTCATAATAGATCCGGATCAGCGGATCTGTCTCCAGAGTCTCCCAGGTAGAATGAGACGCGCATTCTGCGTCTGTATACAAATACATCCACGGCGCGATTCCCACTACAAAGAGCTTATCCTGGGATGTCAGCTCCAGATCATCCATATCCTGCAGTACATCTCCGTACAGCCCGGCATTTTCTTCTGTCGTGTAAATACCTTCCATGGGTCCTGTTTCCAGACGCACATTCAACTCCGGCAGATGCTCGTCTCCCCATACATAGAAGATTCTCTGCCAGATACATCCGGCAAACTGAACCACCAGCAAAATACACACCAGGATGCGCAGCCAGACGGCCGAATGCTCTTTTACCGCTTTCCAGATCAAAAGCATCGACGCCGCGCCTGCGATCATATAAGCCGCCGATACTGTATAAATACCTGTATTCGTTGCAAAATGAGCCGCCAGCGTATAAATGACGCCCGGCACATACCAGCCATAGAACAGTCTGCGGTCCTTATCTGTCGATACCACATACGCGGTCAATCCCGGAAACGACAGCGGAATCAACATATAGTTAATGCCTACCATCTCCCAGAAAAATCCATAATAAATAATATAGGGAATTGCAGATATTACAGATACTGCCAGATATGCCGGATCGGGAATCTTTCTCTTCCTGTCTGCCAGCCGGAGCAGAAGCAGTATGCCTGTAACGTAAACTTCTATTTTATAATATCTGTGAATCCGGATAAAATATTTGGATAATTTTTCCCAGAAATCTTTCTGTCTCTCTGAATCCATGACAATGTAGGAAAAACCTTCCAATATCTCCTGCAGTGTTCCTCTGGAAAAAACAAAGGCCACGAAGAGAACAAAGATAATAAACGCACCCACGCCCATAAAGAAAAAAGTGCGGAAGGATAGAGCAGAATCCGGTTTTCTTCCGGTTCTTTTTCCATACAGAGAACATCCCGCGCAGATACATCCGTACAGTACAAATAAAATCACCGCATACGGATTGGACAACACCGCCCCCGCAATAAAGACGCCGCATAGTACCGCGTCCCGCGTCTTTATCTCGTCTGCAGAAGCCACTGTCACCAGTGTCAGCAGGACAAAGCCCAAGACCAGCGTATTGTAGGACAGAGCATTGATATTATACGGCGTCGTGACAAAATAAAAAAGCGCCGGAAAAATTCTGATCCATCCAAACCGCTTCAGCCATACAAAACAATAGGTAGCCACCGCCGCCTGAAAGAACAGATAAAGAAAACGGAAAATCAATACAATGCCGTCATTAGAATTATGAAACAGTCTCACCAGCATAAATAAAGGATACGTAATGAAGGCAAAAAGCTGTCCATTATTCCATTCATCGATCAGCATGGCGTCGCCCTGAAAGAAACGGTAAACCGTGCTGATATAGAAAATCTCATCGTTCTTATTAAAACCGAAAAACTGTCTCCAGCCGAATACCAGAAAGCCCAGGACCAAAAGTCCCGCAAATATCCATATAATATATCTCTGTCGTCCTGTCTTTTCCATCATAATCCTTCCGCCGATAATCTATCATGGATTATAGCACGCATATCAGTCCATTTCCACAATATCTTTGATAATCTTCACACACCCCTCAATTCCAAACATAGAACTGTTCAGGCATACATCATAATTATCCGACATCCCCCATTCCCTGTCAGTATAATATTTATAATGATTATAACGAGCCTTGTCAGTCTTTTTCAAAATAGAAGCCGCTTCCTTCTCCGGCATACCGTAAGAATGAATCGCCCTGTCTATTTTATCCTCTTCGTCCGCATGAATAAATACATTCAGACAATCCTTCCGGTCGCGGAGTACATAATCCGCACATCTTCCCACGATGACACACGACTCTTTCTCCGCCAGTTCTTTAATGATCCGGTTCTGAATCAGATACACTTCGTCCTGTATCGTCATCCCATTTCCATAAAACACATTGCTGGCATAAGAAAGACTGCTTGCAATATTAAAAAGAAGACTGCCAGTCATGTGCTCTCCTTTATCTTCGATAAATTCTGTGGCAAAACCGCTTGCTTTCGCCACCATGTCCATTAATTTTTCATCATAACAGGAAATACCCAGTTCTTTCGCCAGCTGTTCTCCGATATACCTTCCGCCGCTGCCGCACTGTCTGCTGATCGTAATGATTTTTTTCTTCATGTTGAAATCCTCCTTCCGGATATGATGATATTATTTAACTATTTTACCTCATTTTCTTCTGTTTGTCATCTTTCTATAGAAAAAGAACCCTGCTACGCAGAGTTCCTTCAGACAATGAAGCATCGGGGATTCGAACCCCGGACAACTTGATTAAAAGTCAAGTGCTCTACCAACTGAGCTAATGCTCCATATCCATGTGTAATTTTAGTGATACATACACAATGCCCAGAGCCGGAATCGAACCAGCGACACGAGGATTTTCAGTCCTCTGCTCTACCAACTGAGCTATCTGGGCATGAATTGCGGGGGCAGGATTTGAACCTACGACCTTCGGGTTATGAGCCCGACGAGCTTCCAGACTGCTCCACCCCGCGATAATATTTAATTGCTGAAGAATTATTTTTATATTCTTCAAATGGATGGAGGTGGATTCGAACCTTTTTGCATTATCGCAACAGATCTGAATCTTTCTCCGAATGGATGGAGGTGGATTCGAACCACCGAAGCAATTTGCAGCAGATTTACAGTCTGTCCCCTTTGGCCACTCGGGAATCCATCCATAAATGGGACCTACAGGGTTCGAACCTGTGACCCTCTGCTTGTAAGGCAGATGCTCTCCCAGCTGAGCTAAGATCCCACTTTATTAAATTATGAATATATAAAATATTCAAGCGACCCGAATGGGACTCGAACCCACGACCTCCGCCGTGACAGGGCGGCGCTCTAACCAACTGAGCCATCGGGCCATATAACTATTGTACCTTCAAAATCGCATACAGTCTATACCTTTTTTTATCTTCCACTTCCATCCTGCCCAGAACCTCTTGGTTAAGCCCTCGACCTATTAGTGACAGTCAGCTCCACACATTGCTGTGCTTCCACCTCTGCCCTATCTAC
>NZ_NFJZ01000021.1 GCF_002160135.1 Lachnoclostridium sp. An196
GATACTCTATTGGCTGGCGCATGGGCTATGGGGAGGATTACATATACCGATTTGGCGATTGGCTGGACACCCTCTCCCCGGATGAGCGGACAGAATACCGCACCCTCTTTCCTGAGCCGGTGACCTGGAAGGGCTGGTGGGATGACGAAGATAGCAGTGAAATGCTGGAACATGGGGACTTCTGGGTGAATGCGTGGCAGCCAGAAGGAAGCCCTAAGTACACTCGCCAGTGGCTCCTGCAGGAGTTTGCCGCTGGGAGAAAGCGGGAATTTTGCTTATTCTGGGGCCATCAGCCTTCCGAGGACGGCCAGCTGACAAAAAGCTGCCTCAGCCAGTGGTGGATGGAGGATTTCTGGTCCATTACCAATACCTATCTTTGTATGGAGCAGTATATGATGGCAGGCAAGGAAGCCAGAGTATCGGGTGATTTCCATGTCCGCTTTGACAATGCATACTACAGTGTCCCAAGGCAGTATGTCCATAAGCGGGTACTGGTCAAAGCCACTGCAACAGCAGTCCAGATCTGCGCCTTAACTGGTGATCTCCTCAGTGAATGGCCCCGGGCTAAATATAAAGGGCAGTGGATGACGAATCCAGAGCATCTGCCTGCAAACAGCCGGGAAATGACCGAATGGAATGGCGCTTACTTTACACAGAAAGCAATGACGATTGGCTCCAGTACAACGGAGGCGATAAAGCGCATCCTTTCCAGCAAGAAATATGAGGTACAGACATACAGACAGTGTGTCGGCATACTCAGCTTTGCCAGGAAATACAGTAAAAAGGTTCTTGAAGAATGTTGCCGACAGGCACTTGAACTCAATAAAGTAACCTATGCCCGATACGGAGGAATATGCTCTGACTTGGCTTTCAGATCTGCCAGCACAGAAGGTTTATCCGCCTGTTCTGCTTCCTCACGCTCCGGCATGGAGTCCTCCATATTAAGAGCCGCATCCAGTTCTGCCAGACGAGCACTTTTTTCAGCAAGCTCCGCTTCCTGCGGGAAGGGTTTCCCCAGTTCCGCTCTGGTCGCTTCCTGCTGATTTTGAAGATTGGTGAGCTGTTCATGGGCTTTCTCCAGCTTCTCAGGGATGCTGGAGAGGGCATTGTCCAGTCGGATGATATTTCCCCTGGCATCAGTTCCAAGCGATACACGATGGCTTACAGCGCCTTTCAGGGTAATATCAAAGTCATGCCGGAAACTATCAAAGGAAAGTTCCATCTGAAAGCCACGATAACTGCCAAGAGGGATTGGCTCGGTCGTTTTCATCTCCTTGCAGGCGGCAAGAATCATTTCACCGGCATCCTCTTTTTCCGTATAGTGCTTGCCCAAAATTTCCATACCGCAGAATCCTTCCGCAATCTGGGGATGAGCTGTAACCGTTTGGATGTCTGCTTCAAAGCCACGAATATAGCCTGTCTGCCTTTCAATCTCCGCAGGGAAGTATTTTAGGAGTTTATCTTCCATGCGATACTGCTGGCTCTGATGGTCGGCTTTTAGAACCTTAAGCCTTGCCACATCAATGTCCAAGTCCATTTTCTCTTTAATCAGCGGATTCCCGGCACATAGAGCCTTACCTGTTGCAAAGATAACGCCACGCCCGCCGGTCAATTCATCCATATAGCGGCACTTCATAAACATATCCGAAGATTTCTGTGCTTCCGAAGTGGAAAGACCAGCAACATTCCTCATTTTTGTGTACAAAAAGAGGTTTTTGAAAGCGTGGCTTGCTACATACGGTTTCTACCAATATTTCCAAGATGCTTTCCAGAACTTCTTTATCATAGGGAAATTCTTTAAAAAGATAGTCCATTTCAAGTTCTTCATAAAAATACTGATAATAGCTCTGAAATTCCTCATCCTTTTCCACATCCCTTCCAGAGAAATCGGAAGATAGGATAGGATCAGTATCACTATAATCAGTATCTTTAATATCAGTATTATTACCTTGTGCTTTTGACAACTCTTGAAGAGTCTTATTGACAGTTCCAGAATTGTCCTTTTGACAATTCAAGAATTGTCTTTCCACAGAATTATCCACAAAGTTTTTCACATAGATATAATTGGGCTTTCCTACTCTAAGAAATTCCGCCAGGAACATGAAGCAGAAATCCTGCTCCACCAGGCAGCAAAAAATGCTTTCGACGATATGGGGGTTAAGAAGCTGCCCAAGGTCAAAGAATTGCAAACTGACTATGCCAAACTCCTGGAGGAAAAGAAAAAAATCTATGCTGAATACCGGCGTTCCCGCGAAGAAATGAGGGAACTTTTGACGGCCAAAGCGAATGTGGATCGGCTGCTGAAAATGGACGAGGAGCAGAAACAGGAGAAAGAAAAAGACCACGACCAGCGGTGAGCTGATCGCAGTCAAAAGCGTTCGCAGAACGCGTGGCCACAGGATAAAATCCTGTGTTCAAAGGGGCTTGGGGGCAGCGCCCTCAACAAGCGTTTGTGGCGAAATGGATAGCCACAAGCATTGCTTGCCGCTATTTAGTTCATAAAAAATTTTCAAAATATAGTTGTATATTTTTTTCTGTGCAGTTATTATATAAATACCGTTTTATGATTCTGTTCTTTATAGGGGGATGGGAAGATATGGCACGAAAAGCCTATTCTGAAGAAGATAGAGTGCAAGTGCGGAATGCCCTAATGACCACCATGATTCAGTGTATCGCGGATCGGGGATTGATTCACAGCAGTATTGATGTTTTGTGCAGAAAAGTAGAGATCTCCAAGACCTTCTTCTACAGTTTTTTCTCATCCAAGGAAGAACTGGTGCTCTACGCCCTGCGATACCAACAGCCCAAGCTGCTGGATTATGCCAGATCCCTAATGGAGGACCCCGGACTCAGTTGGCGGGCGGGAGTGGAAACCTTTCTGAAAAACTGCTGTTATGGAGCTAAAAGCGGAGTCGCCGTTTTGTCCATTGAGGAGGAGCAGCAAGTACGCCACTGCCTTTCCGAGGAGAATTTCCAGGCGTTCCGGCGGGATCAGATTATTTTTTATGGAAAGCTGCTTTCCATCTTTGGCCTCCCTGTGGACAGTATTGATTCCCGGCTGTTTGGCAATCTGGCCCTCAGCATGATGATGGTACACAAAGCCATTCCAGACACCATGCCATTTCTATTCCCAGAGGTGGCGGAGGATATGGTGGACTTCCAGGTCAGGGCTCTGGTGGACGAGATGGAGCGGGTAAAAGAGCATGTGCGGTAGGTGAAAGCAAATGGATAGAGATGAGTACCCATGTCCAAACGGACGGGAAAGACAGCAGAATATCGTCAGACACAGAGCCTTGGGATACAGGTTTTGGTTCTGTGCGGCCTTTTCGCGCCCTGCGTCAGCCTGTCCAAATGACAGGGTGTCGCAGGGCATTTTTTATTGTTCGGAAAGAGGTGGCCTGATATGAGTTTACCAAAACGAAATAGTGCGGACGGGCGCTGTTACTGGATGAAGCCCGAGGTGCAGGAGGAACTGCAACCGCTCTTTGACCAGTGTATCCAGGATGCCATTGACGGGAGAATCACGCGGCTTGATTCCCTCTGGCCTCCGGTAGTGGTCAGCAGCGAAGGCGCGCCCTTTGAGGTGTGGCAACTGCTTCGGACATGGACCGAAGCGCAGCGGGCTGAGACCCTTGACGCGGAAAAGGCCATCGCCTTCAGCGAAAACCTGCGCCGCCAGAGCCGGTGGGGTGAAATTGACCACCATCTACTTGATATGCTGCAACGGGAGCTACAGGAGAAATATTTTATCGTGACAGGCAATGAAGATGACCACTTCTGGGATCGGGAGTATTCCCTAAAACCAGGTATCCGTGCAGAGCAGGTCCCGGAGCCGCTGCTGCGTTTCGCCTGCTATGTGGCGGTGAGCTATAAGGTATATGGTATGGACTTTCAGTATCTGGACGCCAATTACCTCTTTGGATTGGTGGAGAAAGTCCGTCCGGATATGGTGAAAAAGCTGAAAGAACATGGGACCGGCAGGTTGCCGCTCAACCTGCAAAAGCGGAAAACAGAGCACTTCACCGCATCGGCCAACGATGCCTTTGCTGTGATCCGTATTACTGCCAGGAACAGCACGGAGGAGTGCTGCCATGAAGTACTGAACTACCTGTGTGAGCTTCTGGAGCAGGAGGATTTTCCCCGCAGCTATGCGGTGGAGTTCAAAGGGCCGGAAAAGAGGTATCTTCCCATCACAGGACTGCCCAAAAAGGGAGTAAACCAGCTCTTTGCCTGTGCCGTGCAGTACCCCGGCCTCCACCCCCTGATGGAACGGTACGCCCGGCTTGCCATGCGGCAATATGAGCAGTACACCAATCTCAGCGATGAGCAGTGCGCTCTCCCCGGAAGTTTTGCCGTGTTTGCCCTGGGAATGCTGGGGCAAGAGTGGCGGCAGCTGGTATGGGATTATCTCGATCTCTGTGATGATGAGCACTCCCACTTACAGGAAAAATTCCTCCGGGAGTATGTGAAACAGTTCGGATTTACCGCCGATACCGTCCCTATATTTGTCCGTGGGGTGCTGTCCATGCAGAACATGAAGTATTCCAAGGACTATACCGCGTGGATGGCAAATGCAGAAAGTCTGGACGCTCTACTGGAGGCAAAAATCCATCTGTCCGAGATCGTTCCAAGCGGTTTTTCCTCCGACGAGGATGACGATGATGACGAGGACGAGGAACCCGCCGAGGAAACAGAAGCCAGCCCGGAGGAAGTGCTGCAATACGCATGGGAAACGGTCTGCTATGTGATCTGGGGCAAAGCCAGCGCCAAGGGTGGTCAGAAAGTGGTGGAAGCAGCTTCGGAGGAACTGAAAGAACGGTATTCGGAAATTTTTCAATAGAATGTCAGGAGGATTCGGATGAGTGAAGTAAGCTATTCAAATGTACCTCCCATGATGGCTGCCATCAAAAGTGGTGACATAGAGGCGATTCGTTCCTTGCTTCATGCAGGGCATTCTCCCAATGAGCCGCAGTGCTATCAGGTAATGATTGGAGAGTGGCCGCGGGATGGCGAAGCCTCTCCACTGGAATTGGCTGTGCTGGAAAATCGGATGGACATGGTGCAGCTCCTGATCGAATGCGGAGCAGATTTGACCCATAACCCGGAAGAATTGCTTTGTGGTTCCCTGCGCAGTCAAGACCTGGCCCTGTTTTCCTTTTTGGTAGATGTGGGAGTCAGAATCCCCGCAGCGCAAAGGGATATATGCAGGCTGTTTCTCCACTTGGTGGATCGGGATGAGCCTAATGTACTCCCCATTTTGAAAAGGATGAGCATGGATTTGAAACAATATGGCGGTGAAGCCCTGCGCAGTATGGCGAGCCATGGAAATCAGCTGCTGGTGGAGTATCTGATTCAAAACGGGGCGGACATCAACTATCACAAGCCAGATATGGTGTTTCCCTACGCTTCTACTCCTGTCACTGAAGCTGCACGGCACAACGATTTTTCTATGGTGCGCTGGCTTGTGGAGCAGGGTGCAGACATCACCATCCCAGATAAATACGGTGACCGGCCCTACACCGTGGCAGTACAGAACAAAAATCAGGAAATGGCCGCCTACTTAAAAGCTCTGGAGCCGGAGGAATGGCACAACGAACAGGAAAAGGCGCGTCAACTCATGCCTTACAAGCTACCTGCCAAGCTGGTGGAATACTTAAAGACCGGCCCCTTGCGTCTGGAATTTCCAGAGCGGGAGCTGGTGAAATGGGCGGAACTGTACCCCTACATGGATGTGCAGGAGATGACCTGGAAGCGGAAAAAGCTGCTCTCTCTCATGGCGAAAATGGATAATTACAGCGACTATTTGCTGCTGTGGAGTCCCAGAGATAAGAAACTCTGGTATCTGGACATTGAGCATGAGGAGTTTCATCCGTTAGCCAAATGGGAGGCATTTATCGCTAATCCCGGAAAATATCTCAATGGAATGATTGAGGGCGAGTTTGAGGAATAAGGAGCTAACGCGATGTTTGAGGAATTTTATCAAAAATATGAGACTGAGGAGCAGGAAGTGATTGCCCTGATTTGTAAGTGCATTGGGGCTGGGTACCATAAGAGCGATAACAGTGACTTTTGGGAGATGACTGTCATTACACTGGGTATGGTGTTCTGCAATACCGGCAAGGTCAGCATTAAAGAAGGTCGGCTGAAATGGCCGGTTACGGAGGAGGAACGCAACAGTGAAAAGAGCTGGGGGCGTTTGCAGCAAGGGCAGATTTGCCGTCTGAAGGTACGCAGATTGTTGGATGGGTTGGTACCTGAACACACCACTCCGGAACAGTTCAACAGCTGGGCTGTTATAGATGTGCTGGAGCCTTCTGTCCCCTGCCCTCCGTTGGAGGCAGTATGGGAGGAATACCAGAAACCCGTAAACATTGAGGATGAAGTTCTGGGAACTTTGAAACTGAACCGGGACTTCGGGCTGCTGGATGGCAAAATCTTGTGGAACGAAAAGGAAGTCTCCCTTGCACTGGAAATAGATCTGGAGGATGAGGAAACCTGGGATACCGTCCGCAGCATTGCCCACAAAGTTATGGCAGACCGCGAAAGCTGGGACAAGTCCATGCGGGAATTTGCGGCAAAGGAACTGACCGGGCTGGCCAATGAGTGGCAGGCAGATGACGATGAGAAGAAAAATGCTGATCCCATTACAGAAGAAGGATTTGCCCAGCGCATTACTTTGTCAGAACTGAGCCTTACTTATGAGGGTGACTTTACGGCCTATTTTGATGACGACGATATGTTCTGGGGACACACTGTTGAGGTTTGCGGCTCCCTGGAAAATGGGATAGAGAGCGCCAATATTGCGGGATAACGGTTGCATAAGACATACAAGCTGATATTTGAATGCGAAAGGAGAAATCATGATGAAAGCATTTGACCCGAATTACAAACTGCTGGACGAGATGTATCAGGATAATTACTATCCAGTTTTTCTGGTGGATAAGGTCAGGGACGAGCTTCAGAAGGTCATTGACCTGCTGGAGAGCGGCGAAACGGACACCGAAGTGATACAGAAAACGCTGGATAAAGCGGTCTGCGGCATCAATGATCTTCAGGATGAATTTTACGAAAACGACAGCGAGATTGAAACGGTGGCCCGGGATTGTATTGGAGACACCGTTGCCTACATTCTGGAGTGGTTCGGTATCCCGATTGATATGGAGGAGGCCATCCGAGAACGGGACTGGTGATTTTTATGAAAATAGAGCCCCCTCTTAGCACCGCTGTTTTCTGGCGCGGCGGAGAAAAGATTGATCTGAATGGACTAAAACCAGATGCGGTATGGTGTCTGTCTGTGACGGGAGATCGGAAGGTGAATCTGTCCTTCCTACGAGATTATCCCAATCTGAAGGAGCTGACCTTAATGGAAAAGTGTGAGGGTGTGGAAGTTCTCTCCCAGCTAAAGCAGCTTCATACACTGTCCCTATGGCTGTCGGCCCCTGTTTCCTGGGACAATGTTTCTCTCCCCGGCCTGCGTGTCCTCCACCTGCGTGGGGAAAAGAATGGCGACATTACCCCGCTTCTCTCCAGCATTACCGATCTCCATTTGGAGGGAATGCGGAAAACGGAAGATATCACCCCTTCCCTGACTCCGGCGACCCGGCTTCAGAAACTCTATCTCCAGTCACTCCCATCTGTGCAGAAACTACCGGCTCTGGATGGGCTGCCTTCCCTTTATGCCCTGAAACTCTATGAGTTGCATAAGCTCGGCGATTTGTCCACCCTCTCTCACAGCCATTTGCGCTACTTTGCCGCCACTCTGATTGCGGATAAACTCTCCGCCCAGGCGCTGGCAGATGCTGTGATGGCGATTCCCGATCTGGAGGCAGCCGCGCTCCAGCTGGTAGACCGCTCCGGGCGGCGCTATGGCGGTATCCAAAAAGCCTTTGCCGCTACTGGGAAATCCGCATTGCTGCGGGAGGAAATCAGTGCTTTGACCACATGGCTGTCGCTGTAACACAATGGAAAGGAGCCGATCAGATTGTGTGAGAATGCGAAAATTCTTTGTCCTTACTGTTTGACGAGAGAAATTGACCCGGCACAGGCGATATGCTCTGCTTGTTATTCAAAAGAGGATAAATGGGAGCGAGGCAGTTGGGATGACCTACGCAAGCGCAAGAATGCCGATGAAATCCAGATGTTTACCATAGCCAAAAAAGTAGATGAAGCGTTCCAGATACCAGAAAATGAAGCTTATGCCTGTATAGAGAAACACGAAATGATTCAGGCTGAGGCCTTGGAACGGGAAATGGAGGCTTTTCACCGGCGGCGCATCCTCTGTATGGTGGAGATATTTTCCAAGATTGATTGCGGCATCCTCTTTTCTGGCTATGTAGAACTGGATACCTATTTCAAGAATGTGTGGGATTATGCCCATCAGCGCATTGCCGCAGAACAGCTCAGAGAGGTTCAGGAGTATCTGCGGTCACAGATTCCATGGAAATCCCTATCCAGTCAGCGGATGGATCTGGGGGCAGAACTTCTCAACTTTTGGTGCGGAGAAGATGAGTTGGATTGGGGCTATTCTCAATATTTTGAGATTGCAGCAGGTAATCTCAAGCCGTTTCTTGCAATGACCTTATTCACAGAGATTCTGTGTAAGCATTTTCCAGATGTAATGTCTGCGCCAGTCAAGCGGCTGAGCAGCAAACTTTGAGGCACTAAAAAGGGGGTACTTTCATGCCAGACTGGGCACAAATCATATCCGATGCGCTGGACATTCTGAAATTTGATGGAGCCGTACAGGACACTCTGGCGGAGCTTCGGAGAAAGTGGGGCGCACAGGTCCCGGCGCTGCTGGATGAACGCTTTGATGTCGTTGGCATCCAATATATGAAACTGTCCCATGAAAAAGGGGCGGCGGCGTTGGGACAGGAGCTGTCTGCCTTCGGCTGGGCGCTGTATAACCTGGACGATGAGGACGAGTATCTGTTTGTCCTGATTCCAGAGGAAGAGCGCAGGGAATGGGAACGTTACTGCAAAAAACAGGGGCAATCTTGTCACCTGATGAAACAGCAAGGGAGAAAATGGGGAGACCATGCCAAGGAGCAGGACCCTGGTGCCCTGATGCCCTGCGAGGAATACATACTTCAGGATGGGTACGATTATTTCTTCAATTCCGTAGCGGGTGATTTTGCGGCGGGGGAGTGGAAAAGCCAGGATGCAGAAGAATGGAAAAACGGCTGTGTGGCCGATCTGCGCCATCGTCCGCCGCAAGTAATCCGCTCCCATAGCTTGCCGCACCTTGGGCACCTTACCTATTCCCCGGAACATGAACTATATGCCGCATCGAGGGCCGCTGGAAGCGGAACCATTGGCCGGGTATTACTGAGCAAGAATCCAGCTACCCTCAACTGGGCCGAACCGTCCCCCATCGGATACGATGGTCCACCCCGGACTCTGTGCTGGGCTGACCATTCCCTCTGGGTGGGTGATCCCACCAACGCTACACGGATCGAACTGACTGACCGGGGCACCTGCCAGGATGTGAAAAACTGGACTCTGCCGGAAGATGGATGGAGCACCAAATACCATTGTGGCATTACGACAGACGGGCTGGGCCGGGTCTATTTTTCCAACGAGTGGTATAAGGGGCAGATCTACCGATGGGAAAACGGCAGGGTAACAAAACATACCTTCTCTCTGTATGGATATGACCATCTTTCCGAGGCCGTTCCCGTTCCCGGTACAGGCCGCATTGCCATGACCCACGCTGTCAGCGGCAAGGGAAGAGTGGAAGAATGCCTGCTGGAACTGGACATGGACACCGGGAGGTGCCGAATTGCCCTCCTGCCTGGAATGGGCGAGGGGCTGAAACTGCGCTGGTTTACCGGGGACTGGCTGCTGGTGCAGGGAAACGGCGAAATCCTTTCCGATGACTTTGCCCAGCTCATCAACATAAACACCCGTGAAGTGCTGCGTATCCGTCCGGGAATGTTCGGCGGGGAGAAAATGCAGCACATCGGAATACTCACCGATGACACGGTGGTTATTGTCACCCGGCGGGATAGGGTTGGGCCGGTGTTCCGTTATCCCATCGACTTCTGGGACTTCCTGCGGACGGCAAACAAGCCCAAAAAGCTGGAATGGCGGGAGTACAAAGAAGTGTACCCGAATCTGCCCATCTTTCTGCCGCCCAAGGCCACAGAGCGGAAAATCATTCTCAAAAAAGACAGCCTGACCATCCTGAGGTCGGTATTTACGCCGCCGTTTACCCTGCCACAGCTGGCGGAAAAGTTAGGACCCGCCCGCATTGTCCTGCAAAATGGAACACGGAAAAGTCCCATTACAGGCAGGGAGAGTCCCTATACCCAGGCCCTTGCCCTGTGGGACGAGCTTGGACTCCAGGGCTGGTTGGATGAAGATGAGCAGACCATCAAAACCCTTGGTGTCCGGGTAGCGGCACAGGGAGAGTATGCGGTCCGGCAGGCATTTGACGGAGCGGTCTGGATCGGGTCCAAGGACTACCGGGAGGCCAGCTGGAAGGATTTCGGCGGATTTGCCCATACCCTCAAATTAGGCGGCTTTACCGTTTATACCCGCTTGCCGGGTCCTGTTCCGGAGGAGCAGTCAGCGCAGAAAGCAAAGCTGGAGGCCCTCTCCGCTATGGTGCAGATCAGCTGGAAAGAGCCAGAGAAAAAGACGGCGAAAGCGCAGAAATACAAGTTATCCAAGCCGACTGAGCCAGTACTCACCTTTACCAGTTTCAACTTCAAACTGGCGGTGCTGGAAGTCCTGATGTATGAGAAAGGCTTACTGGCTCCTAAACTGGACGCCTATGAGTTTGCCAGAGAGTACAGTCGCCGCAAGATCGACATTGACGCGGAAGGGTATGAACCTATCCCAGAGATTCAGAAGTGGCTGGAACAATACCCTGTCCCGGCGCGGCTGGCCCCGGAGGTCACAGAAATCGAGATGGATGGCGGCAGCGAGATTTATACCCAGCTCTGTCCGTTCTGGGATGGCGAGGACGGAGCCTTTGATCTCAATACCATTACTGAGGATGAACTGCGCCAGTTCCCTAATCTCAAACATATTACCCTCATGTCCTCTAAGCCGGAACAGGTGCTGCCGGTTCTGGAACGGTGCGGTATCAAAGCAGATTTGCTGTGAGGTGAAAGTATGAAAGCGAAACTAAAAGTGATAAAGAACTGGGAGTTCGAGGAATTTGAACTGACGGGAACTTCCTTCAAATACAGCCCGACTGGATGCAAAGGTATGGTAGCCCGCAGCGAGGATGAAATTGTGTTTTGGACCTATCATCTCGTGCAAAAGTGCAGCGGCGTTTTGTGGGTCAAAGGCGAAGTTTCCAGGTGGATTCCCAGCCCGGAGCCGAAAGAGCAGCAAGATGTTTGGGAAGTTCCTGTCTTGCTCTCATGCGACAGAGGAATACTGTTGGTTTGCCCCGCCAGTAAATCCCTTTGGTGGATGCCGCAGATGGATGGAGAGTGGACTCTGATCCCCATGGATAACTGGTGCGCCCAGGGCATCCCTATGCCGGTGGCCGTCACCGGAAGCCAGGGCGTTTTCCCTATTGTGTGCCGAGTGGACAACTCCGCTGATGCGACCAACAGTTTTACCAGCCTGACGGTAGATTTTGAAACCATGACTGCACACTGGGCAGAAAGCGGCTCTTGCGTATACAGCAAAGCAGGAACCCGACAGACCCATTTGGCGGCGGTAGAGCGAGCTGGCGGCAATTTTGCCCAGGCAGACTTTCACTACAACTATCCTATGATTGGCTCCATACTGGAACAGAATGGACAGTTTTATGCCTTTTTGGAAAGTAACACCATCAATCCGGCAGGTCTTTCTCTCATGGGCTACTATTGGTATCTGGAACTGGAGGAAAACGGACTATTCAAAAAGAAACTGTGGGGCAAAGATAATTTAAGCCGCCTGCCCGGAAAACACGGGATGCGCGGAAAATTCTCCGGTGACAGGACTTGCCTGATCCTATCTCCCATTTTTAAGAATGATGACTGGAAGGGTAAACAAAAGGTGCTGCGCCTTTCAGATTTGGTGCTGATCGACCTTGCCATGCCCCGTGGATACGCTTCCTTCCATGTGCTGGATGTATGGGGAAACCGGGCATTTCTCAGTGATGAAAAAAACAAGCTGGTTCTTTGTGAAATGACCTTGGAGTAGTTATGGGGGCTGAGTATGCTTTTCAAAAAAAGTAGGAAAAGAAGAATTTAATTGCTGTGAGACGAGGGAAAATGATATGGCATTACAGGAAAAGAAAATAATGCCTCCCCCTTGGCTGGCCCACCGGGAGATCGAGAGATACTCTATTGGCTGGCGCATGGGCTATGGGGAGGATTACATATACCGATTTGGCGATTGGCTGGACACCCTCTCCCCGGATGAGCGGACAGAATACCGCACCCTCTT
>NZ_NFJZ01000022.1 GCF_002160135.1 Lachnoclostridium sp. An196
TCTAGTCAATTCCATTATACCAAACGGAACAGGTTTATGCCTTTTTTATTGGCTGAAATATTGAATTTTCAAGGTTCAACACACCGTATCGGTGTGGGAAGTTTTAGTATCATATTCTCCAATCGTGCAGCTATTGGATAGTGATTGAAAAAATCTTTTCTTTTTTCCAAATATCCTGAATTCTCCTTATTTCTTCACACTCTCTTCCAATTCCAGCAAATACTTATCAAAATCCGACATATACAGCCTATCCTGAATTACACGATACTTTTCAAATTCTGTCTCAGCCTTTGCTTTCGCAATCTCCGCAGTTATTTTCCCTGCGTCTTGAAGAACGTCTCTATCGTCCGCCATTAAAAATAAATCCAGACGTTTTGACCAGTCTTCCATTGTCATAGGTATATGACGTTCAGCCCGGTCCTCAGCCAGATCCAGATATGCGGATACAATTCGTTCCAAAGAACGCATTTCCTTTTCTGTAAGATAATTCTTTGCGACACTGACATCACTTTTCACAATCTTACCTTCCGGTGCCGCGGCCCATGTGGTGAGTCCCATATGAGGTTTCTCTGCGTCTGCCCGCTCGTAGATCAGTTCCGCTGCTGTATGCCCATGAACCGCGTAATGCATTTTATTCTGTACTTTGGCAAAAAACTGTTTCGTCGTCTGTGCTGTCCGGTCATAGTCAAGAGATGTGGCATAGATATCTGTGATTTTCTGATAAAACCTGCGCTCTGACAAACGGATTTCACGTATCTGTTCAAGCAGCCGGTCAAAATATTCCGCAGTAAGCACAGAACCACCATTTTTCAGGCGCTCATCATCTATAACCCAGCCTCTGATTGTATAGTTCTTCACAATGCCGTTGGCCCACCTACGAAACCGGACTGCCCTTTCGTTATTTACTTTAAAACCAACCGCTATGATCATCTGCAAATTGTAATGAGCCACCTCCCGGCTCACCTGTCGGGAACCTTCAGTTTGAACTATTCGGAATTTCCGAATAGTTGCTTCCCTCTCCAACTCACTATCTGCATATATCTTTTTTATGTGCTCATTGATTGTTGGAAGTCCGACATCATATAATACAGCCATCATTTTCTGTGTCAACCAGATGTTTTCATCCTCATATCGCATTTCGATACTGTCCTGCTGATCGCCGATGGACGCCACATAAGTCAGATATTCCGCCGCGCCGGATCGAATCGTCACTTCATCTTTTTTCTTTTTCAAACAGGATACCTCCTCCATATTACCCTTTTATAACATTTTAAATATCACATTCATCCACCGGAACCCTTCCCTTCCGTTTACATCCCCTGTATACCACAATCCCTCTATCCTCACCCGGTCATTGACCGCCAGTATCTTCTCCACCAGTTCTTCAGTAAACTCCAGAAAATAGCGTCCGTCCGCCGCCTCTCCTGTAGGGATCCCGTTTTTCCCGGAGAGATAGAGGATCCCATTGTCTTTCAGGTACAGATCCAGTTTTTCAAAAAAGCGGAGCACTTCTTTTTCCCGCAGATGCAGAAATGACGCGCATGCCCAGATTCCGTCATACCGTTCTTCCGGCTGGTAGCTCTGAATATCAGAGCATACGATTTCTCCTGAGAAAACTTTTCGGATTTCCATGCAGAGATTTTTTGAGGGTTCCAGTGCGGTCACTTTATATCCCTGATCTTGAAAATAGCATGCATCACGCCCGCTGCCGCTTCCCACATCGAGAATCCTCGCCTGCTCCCTCAACAGAGGAAGAAATCTACCATATTGTTCTGACATGTCGGCAGAGAATGTTTCTTCCGCATATCGCTTCGCGTTGTTTTCATAATAATCGCCCATAAACCTACCCCTTCAGGCTCCAATTCGAGAATCCCATGCTTTTTGCCGACTGGTACACCGGAAACAGGATCTCTTCCAGATGCATTGAAAACTCTCTTTCCGACAGTCCTTCCTGATAAAGCTTCTGTCTGATCTCCTGGTTATTCAGATGCTCCCTGGCGCATTTTTCAAACTCAATATGTATCCGGGGATATTCCCACATCGTTTCATAGGATAAATATTCGCTTTTGCACAACACAGGAAAATAGGTATCCCAATCCGGAAGACTGTTGCTTTTGCTGCTGTTAATACTCCGTGTTGTGGGCGTCAGGTTCCACAGTTCATCATGCGCCACATAGGACCAGGGTACAAAATGATCGATGGAGATATTTCTTTCATTCAATGGTTCTTTTCCGTAGATTTCGCGGACAGGTTTTATGGCAATAATCATTTTCCAGTATTTTTTCACCTTCTCCAGATTCCGCTCTTTCGGCGGATAGAGCTTGTCCACGATTCCTGGAACACTGGGATTTCTTTTCTGAAGATATTGGATCAGGTTAAATTCCACCCAGCCCTGTATGATTTCATAGTTCTGTCTGATATAATCCGCCCATTCTTTCTGTATCTGAATCTGAGTATTCAGGCCGTTGAACCCCAGAAAATAATACATCAGCCTTTGTTCCTGATTGATTCTCTCTGCAAGATTTTTCCCGGATCTGTTCCATTCCTTTCCCCTCATGGACTCCATAAAAGGAGCCTGCAGCCGGTAGGGCACATTCTGGAATAAAATACGTTTCATAGCCGTGACTTCCCGGTCCTCACAGGCGGCCAGATACTCCAGGATCACTTCTTTCTTCTCACAGGATTTCATATGGCTGATTCCGCTCAGCCGATGAACCACACGTTCCAGCGCGTCATTCGGCCCCAGATTCAAATGATACTCTGAAACCATGTACCATGCGTCTGCAATCATTTCATCGATCAGCGTTTCAAAGGCGATGATCTCATGGCCCTCTTTGATTTTCCGCGCAATCGCCTGAAACCAGAACAGTTTATAGCATTCGCTTTTGTTGTCAAACAATCTGGAAAAATGGGCGATGTCCAGCACATCAGAATATGGCAGCTGCATATTATTCCCCCAGCTCCGTATATTTCTCTTTATGTCCGTACGCTTTTTCCACCGGATACTTTTCCGCGTTTCTCCTGACTTTTTCCTGAATGATCTCGTCCATATCCAGTCCGCAGGTATCCGCCATCAAAATGCAGTAATTTAATACATCCGCAAGTTCTTCTCTGATTTTGTCTTTTTTCTCCTCGCACCGGACGTCTTCCGCGCTCCACTGAAAAACCTCCAGCAGTTCCGCGGCCTCCAGACAGATGGAGATGGCCAGATCCTTCGGATTATGAAACTGCTTCCAGTTCCGTTCGTCACGGAACCTTAATACCTGCTCGATTGTTTCCTTTGTCATCTTTCTTCCTCACTTTTCTGCGCTCCCAGACACTTTTTCAGACACATGGATAACGCCCGGTCCGGATCCCTTTTATACAGCTTTTTGATCCCCTTCAAGGACTGGTCTGTTCTGGCTCTTTTTGTGAAATCTGTAATGACGCTTCCATTTTCATACCGCATGTCATCGCCTATAATGACTCCGACATAGTCGAATTCCAGTCCCTGGGAAGTATGTATACAGCCAGCCTCATGGACCGAATCTTCATCGATGGCAAAGGTGGCGGTATTCTTCAAATTCCAGCTGATTTCAAAATCTCCGATTTTTATATCATGTACAGAAGGATCATTGACGCCCTCTTTCCTCCAGTTCCAGCAATAGCCGACCAGAATCCTTGCCCTGTTATGCGATGCGCAGTTCCTTTCAATAATCAGTTCCTGCATTTTCACCGGAGAATCCATTATCCTGATGTCATAGTCGATACCCTCCATGTCAAAATTTGCAGTATCACGAATCTCCAGCGTATGATCCAGCCAGGCCAGATACCCGTCTGATCCGTTGCATCGGAACTGGGACACCAATTCCATCTCCGTGATCCGAGCTTTCTCTTTCTTCGCCCATTTTTTGATCTCTTCTGCGCTTCCGATATCCTGAAGCGTGACCCGCTGTCTTTCATCGATAAAAAACACGCTGCATTTCGCCGCATGAATAATTTCCTTAATCTGGTTTTCTCCCATGTTATGGAACATACCGGATTTTTCATTCAGACGATGGGCCTCGTCAGCGTATGTCAAGATAGGTCTAACAAATTTTTCTGCCATTTTTTTGATGGCAGAAAAACCAAGTGTAACCTTAACCTATATTGATTCTATTTCTCACTTTTTTTCTCTTTCTCAGCAATTCCATATGCAACCCAATCGAATCTAGTAATCATAAGCAACATCATAAATACCAAATAAGCCGTATTTTTATTAAAATCCTCTTTTTCACATAATCCATGTGCAATATTATTTCTCAAATTCAGTCCAAGTTCATCCGTAAATACAACTGCTGACATGTCAATTAAGCTTTGTGGCATATATTCCTTTACCATATTGCTTCGTATAAACACTCCGAATATTTTTTCCTGCTGAGATCCATCATTCATATCAATGTGCGTTGTAGCCAAATCATGATAAGAAAATTGTCGTCTGAAAATGCATTCATATAACGGAATTGCAACATGCATAAATGCAGCATATCTTTCCTCCGATAATAATTTCACAGCTTCAAGAATCAAATATTTATTTGCATCCGATAGCCATTCTGCAGATACAATCTGTTCACTCATACCAACATCGCTTAATCCTTCTATCATTGCTTCGTGCATAACCTGCTCGAACCAAATGTTGGTTATAAGTTTTAAATGTGTAACATAATCATCATATTGAAAATATCTAATTTGGTCTTCATCTTTAGATGCCTCGACTATCTTCCTTTCATTAGTCATCTTAGCTATAGAAACAAATTTCCAAATCCAATTGCTCTGTCTTTTCTTACCTTTTTCATACGATTCAGTCATATCTGGGAAAAATCCTTTGCTATTATCCAGAATATTAGCTATAACAAATCCTGTTATATTTCTAAAATCCTTATCCAGATTACCTGTAATAAATTTATGTATTTCATTCAAATAAGCTTCACTGTTAGGAACTTCATACCTAACCGAAGTACTATGCGTAGTTTCTCCAATATGTACATTGGCTTTTTTTAATTTTGATAGCGTATCATTCATACTACTATGCACGCCGTAATTATTACCATAGCTAGCAGCCCTTTCATAGAAAACTGCTGCATTATAGTAATCTCCCTCTATCATTGCCGCATCGCCAAGTTTTATTTGTTTCTCAATCCTTAGTTTTTTTAATTTTTTACACATTTCTTCATCTTTCAACTTATTTGCAATATAAAGCAAATTATCAAAAATATATTCAGCTGTTGGTGCATATGCGCCATTGCATATAGCTATTGCCGCAATGCCTTGATTCACTATTTCCTTTATGTTATCTTCATGATCATTTACATTCTTTTTTATGAATACTAATTTCGAATACAGTCGTATTTGAAACGGCAAAAACAACAATTGGTCCTCTTTCAACACAATATCTGAAAGTACAAATTCTCTGACTTTTTCAATATATTTCTTTATCACATCGATTTTCTGATAAACTACTGAAAGATGTACAATTCGTGCACAGTAATGCCATTCCTTATGTTCTTCAAGAGAACCAAACAAATTTTCCATGGTCGCAATCGCATAATCTATATATTTGTATCCATTTTTCTTATCACATTGTATCAACACATTATAATATCTTGATAAGACTTCATCAGAATATATGCCAGCTTCATTATCCACAAGATCCCTATAAAAACTTATTCTCTCCTCAGTAAAAGACGCAATATCGGGATATCTAAATCCATTACTATAGGAGCAAGCGTCCACCAACTCATTGTTTTCAAAATCAATAAAATTCTCAACAAGATCTAAAGCTTCTACTTCCCATCTAAGATATTCTGTCCAATTAGCCTGATCAGCTTCATCCTTTATTGATTTCATACATTCCTTTAGTTCAGAAATACCTAAAGAGCTCAACTCATTTATAATACCTTTTTTGAAATCAATATACTCAGCTATATTTTTCATTTATCATCATCCCCAAAATAAATTTATGTTTATCATTTCTATAGTTTTTACCCTTCCCTTTTCACATATGTAAGTTCAACATCATACCCCAGTGCTTCCATCATCTGCACAAAAGTCTTATTCACCACGCCATCCTTCTTTTTAATCAAACGATTAACATAAGCCTTTGTGGTATCAATCTCTTCGGCAATCTGCACCTGTGTTTTTCCTTGCTCAATACATTTCACTTTTACATCAACTTCGATATTGTTTTTTACCATAATTCCTGTCCTCTATCGAAAAATTCAGTTATCTTATTCGTATAATTTATAGTACATCAAAACCTCATATTTTTCAACGATCGGATAGGGGAGATTTTATTCTCCCCTTCCACACCACGTAGCGTACCGTTCGGTACTACGCGGTTCAATAGTTTATACGTACTTTCAGATAGTGGGCAGTCATGGATGGGTATCCGAGTCTGTCCACTATGATTGTCTTGGTAAGCACAGAGTTCAGCATCTCTGCCGCTCTCCATGTTCCCTTCCGGCAGTTCGCCAGTTCATGCACTTTCCATTCCGGCAGGTGGAGCGCGCGAAATATTTTATATAATTGTAGTGAAATTTCAACTACAATTATAGGGAACCTTTGAGTATCAGGAAATCCGCAGGAATATTTGACGGTTCTTTCCAAAATTAGTTGATATCACCGAATTAAAGCAATATAATAATACTGGGTGATGGTTCATGGAACAGGAAATCATAAGATCATTAAGTCCGGATCTGGAGTGTATCCGGTGCAGGTTAAAAACCGGACAGATTATTTTCGAAGTTCGATCTGCAAGGAGGCAGGTTCCCTGCCCTTATTGCGGGACTTTTTCATCAAAAGTACATTCCGTCTATCAGCGTGAGATCCAGGACATTCCGCTGCAGGACCGGCAGACAATACTTTTATTAAACACCAGAAAGATGTTCTGCATGAATCCTGCCTGCGGCCATAAAACATTCTCTGAAAGATTTGATTTTATTGCTCCAAAAGAGAGAAAAACCAGGCGGCTGGTGAATAAGATCCTGAAAACATCTTCCAAATTAAGTTCTGTCAGTGCTTCCGCTTTACTGAAGGAAGATTCCATAAAGGTCTGTAAAAGCAGCATCTGTGATCTGCTTAAAAAAAATGCCGGCTCCTGTGGATAAGTCCGGCGTCACAAAGATTTGTGTGGATGACTTTGCGTTCCGTAAGAGATATTCCTACGGGACAGTGATGGTTGACCTGGAAAGCCATAGAATTATTGATCTCCTCGATTCCAGAGAAACCGGTAAGGTTGAGGAATGGCTGAAATCTTATCCAAATATCCAGGTTATTTCCCGCGATGGCGCACAGACGTATGCTTCTGCAGCGGCCAATTCCCATCCCGGGGCATTACAGATCAGCGACCGTTTTCATCTGCTGAAAAATCTGTCCGGCGCAGTGGAGGAATATATGTACAGGCTGTTCCCTTCCCGCCTGGCTGTCCCTGCTGTTTCACAAAATCCGGAAATGCAGGCCCTTTATGATACCAGGAACCGCACGGAAAGGATACTGTTTGCCCGAAAAAAACGCTCCGAAGGCTATACGGTTAATGATATCGCGCTTCTCCTTCATTCTTCCGTGACAACCATAAACCGTTATCTTTCGATGCCGGAAGATAAGTGAATATTTCACGCCATGAGAACCATCGATACACTTTTGAGATCCACCAGTACACATAAGTGATCCACCATTGATCAGTTCATGCAATAGATCCGCCCCGATGCCGAGAGGCCAGGTTTTTACTTCAGCTATTCTTTTGTAG
>NZ_NFJZ01000023.1 GCF_002160135.1 Lachnoclostridium sp. An196
AAGAGGGTGCGGTATTCTGTCCGCTCATCCGGGGAGAGGGTGTCCAGCCAATCGCCAAATCGGTATATGTAATCCTCCCCATAGCCCATGCGCCAGCCAATAGAGTATCGCTCGATCTCCCGGTGGGCCAGCCAAGGGGGAGGCATTATTTTCTTATCTTGTAGTGCCATGTTGTTTTCCTCATTTCTCTTGCAGTTTCCGCAGCAGCTTCACGATCTCGGAGAAAGGACAGATCCACCTTCCGCTCTCCAGTCACAGACAGACACCGTACCGCATCCGGTTTTAGTCCATTCAGATCAATCTTTCTCCGCCGCGCCAGAAAACGGCGGTGCAAAAAGAGTGCTCCATTTTCATAAAAGTCACCAGTCCCGTTCCCGGATAGCCTCCTCTATGTCAATCGGGATGCCGAACCACTCCAAAATGTAGGCCACATCTGCCGCCATACACTCCCTTGCCACCGTTTCAAGGTCGCTGTCATTTTCGTCACCGGGCTTTCGTCTGGTGTGCCCGCTATCCTGCAATATTGGCGCTCTCTATCCCATTTTCCAGAGAGCCACAGACTTCAACGGTATGTCCCCAGAACATATCGTCATCATCAAAATAGGCCGTAAAGTCACCCTCATATGTAAGGCTCAGTTCTGACAAGGTAATGCGCTGGGCAAATGCTTCTTCTGTAATGGGATCAGCGTTTTCCTTCTCATCGTCATCTGCCTGCCACTCATTGGCCAACTCGGTCAGTTCCTTTGCCGCAAATTCACGCATGGATTTGTCCCAACTTTCGCGGTCTGCCATAACTTTGTGGGCAATGCTGCGGGCGGTATCCCAGGTTTCCTCATCCTCCAGGTCTATTTCCAGTGCAAGGGAGACTTCCTTTTCATTCCACAAGATTTCACCATCCAGCAGCCCAAAATCCCGGTTCAGCTTCAGAGTTCCCAGAACTTCATCCTCAATATGTACGGGTTTCTGGTATTCCTCCCATACTGCTTCCAACTGCGGACAGGATACGGAAGGCTCCAGCACCTCTATAACAGCCCAACAGTTGAACTGCTCCGGAGTGGTATGTTCAGGCACCAACTCATCCAGAAGTCGGCGTACCTTCAGACGGCAGATCTGCCCTTGCTGCAAACGCCTCCAGCCCTTTTCGCTGTTGCGCTCATCCTCCGTAACCGGCCACTTCAGCCGACCTTCTTTGATGCTGACCTTGCCAGTGTTGCAGAACACCATGCCCAATGTAATGGCAGTCATGTCCCAAAAATCGCCGTTATCACCCTTATGGTGCCCAGCCCCAAGGCACTTGCGGATCAGGGCGATCACTTCCTGCTCCTGGGTTTCATACTTTTGATAAAATTCTTCAAACATTGTGCCTTCTCCTCTTTTCGGCACGGTTTTATTCTCATTCACCGCCAAACCGCTTGACAGCGTCTTTGTAAACCGTGATACTTTCTTCCACTTTCACCTTTTGACTTCGAATATGGAAGTAATCCCGCAGAACACGCCTGAGTTCCGGGTTTTCCACCTTGCGGGGAAGCAGGCTGATAAACATTTCGTCGTAGCTTTCGTACAGAACGCCGCCTCGGTTGTAGGTCTGCCAGGTCACAGTGGGCTTGCGGCCCTCCGGGTCTTTGGCCAGATCAAAGAGCCACCGCTCATCCAGATCCACATAGCGTTCAATCGTAAACCTTGTGTCATAGGTTCCGTAGCTGTAATCTCCCCAGAAAATGAGCGCGCGCAGTCCATCAGGACCGGAGCGTTCAAATGTCCAGTCCTCCGGATAGCTGCGGTAATCCAGCAACCCCAGAGCATTGAACAGATAAATCTCCTTTGGAGTGCCCAGGAGGGGCGAATAGGTCTCATATACCTGCTCTTTGGGCTGGGTGATGATCGACTTCATAAAGACCGGGATCATCCAGCTGCCGCCGTAGCGTTCATTCAGCTCATCAGCCAATGCCTGCAGCCGCTCATCCGGGCTGCGGATCAGGGAGGAGGTCAGCACCAGGGCGGGAATTTTCTCCATTTCCCTGGGTGTGGCATCCCAAAGCTGAAGCCCATCGGTGATCCGCCAGCAAGTGCAATCGTCACCGTCATAAAAAGGGGTGTGTTCAAGTTTGGCGATCCGCTCCGTGTTTTCCGCCAGGAAACGGTACACCTCCAGCATCTTGGGAGAGGCTTTGCCCAACATCAGAGCGATACAGAATCGAAACTGTTCCACCTGTTCTTGATTCAGTGGTTTTGTATCTGCCTCATCCAGCAGATGGGAAAGGGTTTTCAGGATGACAGGGGCGATCTGTTCCGATACACAGTCGGAGCAGGCATCCGACATGATATGGCTGCCCATCCATTTGCCCTTGACCAGCTTGGCCCACAGCGGGGCAGCGGGGTCATACTCCAGTTGCGCCAAAGCCTTTTGAGCAGCCGTTTTGCACTTGCCCTTTTCTGTATTCACAAGCTGGAGAAGCAGTTCGCCGTTGGCTTCCTCCTTGCCCAGATCCAAAATGGCCTGTTCTCGCTTTACGCCCTTGGGGGGCAGTTGTTCCAAAGTCATCATCTATGTCTGCACTCCTTCCTCAGTAATCTATCCCTGCCGCGCCAGAAAACAGCGGTGCAGTATACCGGTTCCACCTTGTGTCACTCCTTTTTGCTGCTTGTACTCATGCCAGTTCCGCATCCAGAATCTGCACCTGTTTTCCTTTCTCATTCACATAGTAAAGCGCAATGTAGTCAATGCCGTCCCGCTTGACCTGCTCCCAGGGCATCCGCTCACCGCTAATCAGTTCCACAGTATCCGCCTCGTCCACCTCGAAGTCCTCTTTTTCATCCTCATAGTCGATATTGTAGCCCAGTTCCAGCACCAGCTTGGAGGTGGGTATCTCATACCGCTTGAGGGGACGGTGCTCCAGCTGGGCTGGATCGTGTTCATCGCAGAACATATTATCATAGCCATGTTTCCCACCGTCGAAGATGACGAACTCCTCGCCGCTCTCCGGGTCGCGGGCTGCCACCAGTCCGGGGGCCTCGTCGCTATCTATGATATAGGATTGGATCTCTCCTCATTCCTCAAACTCGCCCTCAATCATTCCATTGAGATATTTTCCGGGGTCAACGATAAATTCCTCCCATTTGGCTAACGGATGAAACTCCTCATGCTCGATGTCCAGATACCACAGCTTTTTGTCCCTGGGGCTCCACAGCAGCAGATAGCCGCTGTAATTGTCCATCTTCGCCATGAGTGAGAGCAGCTTTTTTCCGCTTCCAGGTCATCTCCTGCACATCCATGTAGGGGTAAAGCTCCGCCCATTTCACCAGCTCCCGCTCCGGAAATTCCAGACGCAAGGGGCCGGTCTTTAAGTATTCCACCAGCTTGGCAGGCAGCTTGTAAGGCATGAGCTGACGCACCTTTTCCTGTTCGTTGTGCCAGTCCTCCGGCTCCAGAGCTTTTAAGTAGGCGGCCATTTCCTGATTTTTGTTCTGCACCGCTACGGTGTAGGGCCGGTCGCCGTATTTATCGGAAATGGTGATGTCTGCGCCCTGCTCCACAAGCCAGCGCACCATAGAAAAATCGTTGTGCCGTGCCGCTTCGGTGACAGGAGTGGAAGCGTAGGAGAACACCATGTCCGGCTTGTGGTAGTTGATATCCGCCCCGTTTTGAATCAGATACTCCGCAAGCATCTGATTCCCCTGGCTCGCCATACTGCGCAGGGCCTCCCCGCCGTATCGTTTCAAATCCATACCCAGCCTGTCCAAAATGGAGAGCACATCAAGATCACGCCGATTTTCCAGATGGAGAAACAGCCGGTAGATGTCCTCTTGTTTTGCGGGAATTCTGACTCCTGCATTGATCAGAAAAGAAAAAAGGGTCAGGTCTCGACTGCGCAGGGAGCCGTAAATCAATTCTTCCGGGTTATGGGTCAAATCCGCTCCGGCTTCGATCAGCAGCCGCACCATGTCCATCCGGTTTTCCAGCACCGCCAGTTCCAGCGGAGAGGTTTCCTCCTCCCGCGGCCGCGCTCCAATCGTTACCCGATAGCACTGCGGCTCATTGGGAGAATGCCCAGCATGAAGCAGGGAACGAAGTGTCTCAATGTCGCCGCCTCTGATGGCAGCCATCATAGGAGGTACATTTGAATAGCTTACTTCACTCATCTGAATCCTCCTGCCATCCTATTGAAAAATTTTCTGATACTGTTCTCTCAGTTCCGCCGGTGCTGCTTTGATCACCTTACCGCCGCCATTTTGTGCAGCTTGCCCCCAAATGCCCCAGAGCACATCTTGCCAGAGAAAGTCCTGGGATCTTTTGTCCTGGCAATTTTCTTCCGGCAGGTAGTCCTCTAAATGACCCTTGATCTCCAGCAGAGCGTTCAGACTCTCCTCATTGGCAATTAGAGTACGGAACTCCTTAGCCGGCCTCATACCCTGCATAGACTGGACGCCGTGGATCAATACAGGGAGTGTCTGAACGGTAAATCCGCATTTTTTGAAAAATGTGTGGATGAACTTTTCCTGTAAAGAGGAATGTTCATCATCACATAGATCCAGATAGTCGCACACCAGCGAACACCACTGTGGTCCCTCCAGCCCCAGAGCAAACACGGCGAAAGTGCCGGGCATCGCGCAGGCTTCATCCGCGAGGTTTTGGTACCACTCAAACTCCCGCATAGCCAGCCGAGCGTATCGCGCCATAGCCGGGTGCAGCTTGGGGTGCTGCACAGCGCAGGCAAAGAGCTGATTGATTCCCTTCTTGGGTAAGCCGGGAATGGGCAGATAGAGTTTTTCCTTCCCACGGAACTCCACCGAGTAACTGCGGGGAAATTCCTCCTGCTCCAGCACCGCGCACAGATAGTCCAGGATTTCAGCATAACACTCCTCAGTGGAGTCCCTGGCGGTGATGCGGATGGTGGCAAACGCATCGTTGGCCGATGAGGTGAAATGTTCCGTCTTACGCTGCTGGATATCCTTTGGCAATTTGCCGCTGCCGCCCGTTTTCAGCTGCTTCACCATATCCGGGCGGAGCTGGGAAACCAGGCCGAGAATGTGCTCGGTGGTAAGGGAGTCGTAGCTGGCTCCATATACCGTATAACAGACCGCCACATAGCAGGCAAAGCGCAGCAGGCCTTCGTCCACATCCTCCGGCCGCAGCTCGGGCCACACGGTGCAGGGCGGGTAAGCTGAAAAGTAATCCTCTTTCTCTCCAACCTTAAAATACCGCTCCTGCACCTGGCGTTCGATGTATTGTCCCAGTGTGTGATCGATCTCCTTCCAGCCTGCCAGCCGCCGCAGGGCATCGCAGAATACAACCGCTTCCTCATAGGGAAATCCTTTCAATGGCAGTTTGGACAGGTACCGCTCCAGCAGCTGGCTGGGAAGAAAGGGTGTTCCGTTTTGATTCCGAACAACCACCGGGTAGCCGGAATGGTTTTCTTTTGCGGTTCCATCCAACACATCCTGGATGCACTGATCGGCTTGTTCCAGCACTTCGGGGTCCGTATCCGGTTTATGAATCAGGTAATAACGGCCATGTACGCCGTCTCGTTTCGGTAAACTCATAGCAGGCCACCTCTTTCTTCCAGGCTCTCCGTTATTGGAATAAAAATCTGCCGGCAGCGCTCTTTCAGTTCCTCCGGAGCTGTTTCCACCACTTTCTGACCACCCTTGGCGCTGGCTTTGCCCCAGATCACATAGCAGACCGTATCCCATGCGTATTACAGCACTTCCTCCGGGCTGGCTTCTGTTTCCTGGATGGGTTCCTCATTCTCGTCATCATCGTCATCCTCGCCGGAGGAAAAACCGCTTGGCACGATCTCGGACAGATGGACTTTTGCCTCCAGCAGAGCGTCCAGGCTTTCTGCGTTTGCCATCCATGCGGCATAGTCCTTGGAATACTTCATGTTCTGCATGGACAGCACACCCCGGGCAAAAATGGGGACTGTATCGGCGGTAAAGCCGAACTGTTTCACATACTCCCGGAGAAATTTTTCCTGTAAGCGGGAGTGCTCGTCATCACAAAGGCCGAAATAATCCCATACCAGCTGCCGCCACTCTTGCCCCAGCATTCCCAGAGCAAACACGGCAAAACTTCCAGGGAGAGCACACTGCTCATCGCTGAGATTGGTGTACTGCTCATATTGCCGCATTGCAAGCCGGGCATACCGTTCCAGCAGAGAATGAAGGGACGGATATTGAACGGCGCAGGCGCAAAGCTGATTGATTCCCTTTTTAGGCAGTCCTGTGATGGGCAGATACCTCTTTTCCGGCCCTTTGAACTCCACAGCGTAACTGTGCGGAAAGTCCTCCTGCTCCAGAAGCTCGCACAAATAATCCAGCACTTCGCCATAGCATTCCTCCGTGCTGTCCCTGGCGGTGATGCGGATGATGGCAAAGGCATCGTTGGCCGATGCGGTGAAGTAATCTGTCTTCCTCTTTTGCAGGTGGAGCGGCAGCCTGCCGGTTCCATTTTCTTTCAGCTTTTTCACCATATCCGGCCGGACTTTCTCGACCAATCCTAAGAGGTAATTGGTATCCAGATACTGAAAACTCATGCCATATACCTTATAATTCACCGCCACATAACAGGCAAAACGCAGCAGCGGCTCCGGGACCTCCTCCGCACGGATGCCAGGTTTCAGAGAATACTCCCGATTCCAGCGGTGGTCATCTTCACGGCCTGTCACGACAAAATACTTCTCCTGCAGCTCCTGTTCCAACAGACCACGTAAATAGTAGTCAATTTCACCCCACCGACTCAAGCGGCGCAGGTTTTCGCTGAAGGCAATGGCCTTTTCCGCATCCAGGGTCTCGGCTCGCTGTACTTCGGACCATTTTCTCACCAGATCGTGCACCTCAAAGGGTGCGCCTTCGCTGCTGACCACTACCGGAGGCCAGAGAGAGTCGAGGCGGGTAATCCTGCCGTCAATGGTGTCCTGGATGCACTGGTCAAAGAGCGGCTGCAGCTCCTCCTGTACCTCGGGCTTCATCCAGTAACAGCGCCCGTCTACACTGTTGCGCTTTGGTAAATTCATGTGATGCTCTCCTCTCAGGTCTGCTGGTGCTGCATAGATACGATGTGGCAGCCGGGGCAATTATATTTTAGCTTCATCTTTTCTGTCTCCTGTTTTGCAATAAAAAATGCCCTGCGCAGCACTGCCGCAAGGGCAGACGAACGCAGGACAGAAAAAGGCCGTAAAAGAGACGCCACATCTGCCAGCTGATGTGGTGTCTTCGACAGCTGAAATGGTTTTTTCATTTCTAAGGACAGCCGGCGGCTGTCTGAGAACTCTGCCCATAGCAGCACCTCCCCTATAGGCATAAACATATAGTATATTGTATCATAAGACACTTATCATTGGAAATGTTTTATCAGTCTGGCAATAAACCCAAAAATGAAATTTTAAATTCCACCTCTCCTACGGGTAGTAGCGTTTACTTCTGCACAGTTGATATTTACTCTTTCATACATCCATGGTATGGTTATCTCTCCTTCTGACAGCAGTAGAAGGAGGCTCATCATGAGTA
>NZ_NFJZ01000024.1 GCF_002160135.1 Lachnoclostridium sp. An196
CCTGTGTCGGTTTACGGTACGGGTACTGCATGGACAATAGCGGCTTTTCTCGACAGCTGGCTCACGCATTTCGCTACTTTAAGTTCGCTATGCATCACGTCTTCGGGTCAGCGCGGCGGATTTGCCAACCGCACCCCTACTTCGCTTGCCCCGGTCTTTCCATTCCCGGTTTGCGCTCTCCACCTGTGTCCCCACAGTTCTGCCATGCAGCAGTACAGGAATCTCAACCTGTTATCCATCGACTACGTCTTTCGACCTCGCCTTAGGCCCCGACTTACCCAGGGCAGATCAGCTTTACCCTGGAAACCTTAGATATTCGGCCTGGAGGATTCCCACCTCCATCTCGCTACTCATTCCGGCATTCTCCCTTCTTAACCGTCCACAGCCCCTTCCGGTACTGCTTCATCCAGTTAACAATGCTCCCCTACCGATTTACTTAAGTAAATCCCACAGCTTCGGTGTCGTGTTTCAGCCCCGGACATTTTCGGCGCAGGACCTCTCGACCAGTGAGCTATTACGCACTCTTTAAATGTATGGCTGCTTCTGAGCCAACATCCTGGCTGTCTTTGAAATCCCACATCCTTTTCCACTTAACACGTACTTGGGGACCTTAGCTGGTGGTCTGGGCTCTTTCCCTTTTGACTATCCAACTTATCTCGTATAGTCTGACTCCCGGTGACCATCTCTATGGCATTCGGAGTTTGATATTCTTCGGTAAGCTTTGACGCCCCCTAGGAAATTCAGTGCTCTACCTCCATGAGACTGCACCGAGGCTAGCCCTAAAGCTATTTCGGGGAGAACCAGCTATCTCCGGGTTCGATTGGAATTTCTCCGCTACCCACACCTCATCACCACCCTTTTCAACGGATGTGTGTTCGGACCTCCAATGCCTTTTACGGCATCTTCATCCTGGACATGGGTAGGTCACCCGGTTTCGGGTCTGCCTGAACTGACTTTATGCCCTGTTAAGACTCGGTTTCCCTTCGGCTCCGTACCTTCAGTACTTAACCTCGCCAGTCCCGGCAACTCGCCGGACCGTTCTACAAAAAGTACGCGGTCGCACTTTGATGTGCTCCCACAGCTTGTAAACACAGGGTTTCAGGTTCTCTTTCACTCCCCTCCCGGGGTCCTTTTCACCTTTCCTTCACAGTACTATGCGCTATCGGTCACTAAGGAGTATTTAGGCTTACGGGGTGGTCCCCGCTCGTTCCCACAAGGTTCCACGTGTCTCGTGGTACTCTGGATCCCGCCTTGTCAGCTCGCTTTTCATGTACGGGGCTTTCACCCTCTCTGGCAGGCTTTCCCAAAACCTTTCCATTAAACTCGCTGAATCAATTCCGCGGTCCGAACCCCGGCATGCTCGCACGCCGGTTTGGCCTCTTCCCATTTCGCTCGCCGCTACTCTGGGAATCACATGTTGTTTTCTTTTCCTCGCCCTACTTAGATGTTTCAGTTCAGGCGGTTCCCCTCCATACGTTATGGATTGGCGTATGGATGACTGAGGTCTGCTCAGCCGGGTTTCCCCATTCAGACATCTCCGGATCATTGGATATTTGCTCCTCCCCGAAGCTTTTCGCAGCTTATCACGTCTTTCATCGGCTCTTAGTGCCAAGGCATCCACCCTGCGCTCTTTCTAGCTTAACCAATAGATTTGAAAGCGGTTGGCGGATGATTTATGGGCTTCTGGGCGCTCGCGCACAGATAGTCCGGAAATCATACGTCATGTCATTTGCGAAGCAAAGGACATGAGCAGAACGTAGTTCTGCGAATAACCGGTTTCAGATCGATACTCACGTAGCGTCGTGAGCATTGGCTTTGGTTGTTTGTGTTCACAAACGGTGCATCTTTCGATGCTTCTCTTTTTACTCGGATGTCTTGTATCTATCTTTTGTGTTAGATATTTGTGTATTTTACTGTATGCAATT
>NZ_NFJZ01000025.1 GCF_002160135.1 Lachnoclostridium sp. An196
GCTGACGCCAAGTTCCTGGGAATTGCTCATCATGAGATGGATGACCACCTCATCGCCGGAGCTTTCGGTGGAAGCGGAGTCGGCGGAGCCGGAGTCAGAGCCGGAGCCGGAACCGCCGCAGGCGGTAAGGCTGAGAGCAGCGGCAGTAACCAGGAGCCCGGATAACAGTCTTTTGAATTTCATAAACTTTTTCCTCCTTTTGTGTATAATTTTATCCTTTTTATGAAAAGGACAGGTTCTGTAATTTGGAGAACAGATCTTCATAGATCAGATCCCGGTTAATATGGTAAACGTATTTGATAAAGTGTCTGGTATGATCCCAGGCATATCGAAGGTCATATTCAAAAATAGGGCTGTGCTCATAGCGGTCATCGGTGAAAGCGGGATCCAGAAGCCATGCCACGGTCACCACGTCCCAGAGAGGCTTGGACCAGGTACGGGAAGAGGAGTGTTTTTCCATAAGGGTCAGAGTCTGGTCCAGAAGATAGTCGCAGAGCGCGTTTTTTCCTTTCAGCCAATATTCCAGTTCTATTCGGGATATGCGGAATTCCGAGACGACGCCATTGCAGGGAAGCTGGACGACAGCGGCGCCGCAGCCAAATACTACACGAACAGCCGCAATATCCTGAAGAGCGTTGAAGTCATTACAGGTTTTCCAGTCGAAGCTGTGTCCTCCCAGCCACACTACGACGATACGGTCGATAATATCCGGTGCAAGCAAGATGGCGGATGCCACATTGGTGAGTACGGCGATAGATATAATATAGAGGGGGTGTTCCGGCGTGTGTTCTCTGGCCAGCCGGATCAATTCCCTTGCCGCTGGTGAGTCTACAGGAGATGATTCTCCGGCCAGACTGCTTTCTGATCCTCGAAAGACTTTGCCGGTCAGATCGCTGCGGTTCATTACCTGAAGCAGTTCCAGGACCGCAGTATAACTTTGCTCCATGCCCTCTTTCGGACTGTTGTTCTGCCGGAGCCGGCCCAGATGGGGCGGACTGTAAAAAGGAGCGGCAAGAATTGCCTGAAGATTCAGCCTGTCCTGTGACAGGAGCAGATAGGCAATGGCATACAGGTCGTCGACCTGATTATAGGTATCTGTGTCGATTACTACGTCAGCAGGCAGAGACGGCTGCTGGAGGCGATGCAGATAAGTGGTGTCATTTGCTTTCATTTGTTCAATTCTCCTAATGGCATTTGGCTTCAGAACTGTTCGAGGGTACAAAAAAAGGACAAAACCTTACTTCCGTAAGATCTTGTCCTTGACACACATACACAGGAACTTTTCTTACTGCCATCTTAACATATTTGTTGATTTATTTCAATTGCTCATAAACAACAAAAAAAATTTAAGTTAATTGTATATTATCCATAAAAATGTGTGTCGCTGAATTATCAGCCTTTCACACCGCTGCTGGTGATGCCCTGTACGAAGTATTTCTGCAGCGGCAGGAACAAAAGCACAGGTACGATGGCCGATATGGCAGAGCCTGCAAAAATGTAGCTGAAGTATACCGCGTTCTCATCCTGGAAATAGGACAGCGCTACCTGGATTGTCCGGAATTCTTCCG
>NZ_NFJZ01000026.1 GCF_002160135.1 Lachnoclostridium sp. An196
ACTAAGACTTCCCATACCCAAAATGGGCTTCGCACCTTGAAAATTCAATACTTCAGCTAACAAAAATAGCGATTTATGCCACTATAGCCTCTGGATGGAGTGCATTACGCAGATATTTCGGTAGTCTTGCTTCGAAATCAGCAGTAAAAGCTGTCAATTGCTCATCACTGAGCTTTAAGATTTCCTGAAGGCTTGCCATTAAGGCATCCATCAGGATGCCAAGTGATCTGCTGAAAGTAATGTCTGCCATTTCATCAACAAGGAAGAAGAACAACTCGCCAAGAGTTCTCTGATCTTCATTTTGACGCTGCTCCATTGCAAGTAACATATATCTGGTAAACACAATGGCCACGTGGGCCGTCAGTGCATCATAGGATAAACTATGGCATTCTCCAATCAGATTCAGCATAGATTTGCAGGTTTTGAAGAAAACCTCAATCTGCCAGCGCTTTCCATAAATACGGATAATCTCTTCTTCGGAAAGGGTCGTATCTGTACAGATAAAAGCAAGCCAGTCCTTGCGATTCGCTTTGTTCCTTACGCAAACGATTTTCGCTGGAATAGGATTCTCCTTTCCTACCATAACGTCAACAGAAAGCAGATACTTTGATCTGCCACGGCGTTTTTTGTTCCGGGAATAGATCTCTTTGATATTCAACTGCTCACCACAGTATGAATATTTGATACGGCTGCTTTTCTTAATCATAGCAATCACGTCCATATCTTTTGAATGGATGGCTGTGATCTGTGCCGGGTTGGAAAACCAGGAATCAAAAAGGACATAATCAGCTTTCAGTCCTGCACTGAGGGCAGTATCCAACAGGGTCATCATTGCTTCTGGCGCTTTTGTCTGAGCAAGCTTGCGTCTTTTCCCTGCAATGGTTCTGTTATCAAAGTTCATTACTGGGCCGATGATATTTGTATCTTTTGCAGATGCTAACAGGCAGCTGTTTACCGGAATCAGTGTATTTCCATCACTCCAGCTTAAGGTAAGCATCCGAAAACCTTTTTTGAAATGCATATCGGTGTGGTCGAAAACCTTTGATGCCAGTTCTGTTTTCTTGCAGCTGGTACGATTAAAAAGGCTGTCATCAATGATGAAAACATTTTTCCTGTTATCATCCGTTAGATCTTTGAGATCATTATTTACGATATCAGCAGCAAGAAGAGAAGTAAAACGGAGCCAGTTTGTTTTTACCGAATTAAGGAAACGATAAAAAGTGTTCTTTGAAAAATCTTCCTTAAAAGAGCCGGTCCGTTGCTGCATATACATACTTCTTCCGACAAAAATGTTGCTGAGTTTGTAACGAAGCAGAGAAACAGGTGAAACACCCTTTTCTTTCATCCCATTACATCTGGCAAGAAGCTTGCCAACATGATGTTTGGAAAAAAATCTCTGAACACAGTCAATTAAGTCGTTCTCATCGAAATGGTTTTGTGGTATACTGGACATGGCATAAATCTCCTTTGTAAAAATGGTTTCTAGTCAATTCCATTATACCAAACGGAACAGGTTTATGCCTTTTTTATTGGCTGA
>NZ_NFJZ01000028.1 GCF_002160135.1 Lachnoclostridium sp. An196
CCCTGGCCGCCGTTCGCGTCATATGTCAGGTCATACTTGTCATCCTCATAGTCCGGTATATCATCACCATCAATATCAGATGCCCATACCGCATAGACTGTCTCATCCTCGCCCGGCATTGTCAGCTCCGTGATGATTCCTGCCTCTTCTTTTGCTTCCTGGCTTTCGATCAGACCATTCTGCGTTAAGCTCCAGCCAAGGAACGTCGCATTAGTTCTCACAAGTGTTCCCTGATCCGCAAGTGTCACTGCCGCATTCTCAACGTGCTCTTCTTCTGCCGGTACGCTTCCGCCCGTATTTCCGTTTCCGTTATACGTCAGGGTATACTGGGTCTCTCCATAGTCCGGAGTCTTATCTCCGTCCTCATCCAGCGCCCATACCGCGTAAACCGTCTTGTCTGCTTCGCCAAAGGTCACTTCTTCTACGACTGTTCCCTCTGCCGGTGCTTCTGTCAGCACATCTGTAATCGGGCTTTCGCTCCAGCCAACAAATACCGCTTTATCCCTTGTTGGGACATTCGCTGTATCCAGACTTACTGTCTGTCCGTTGATGTATGCATCCGGCACACTCACCGGTCCGCCCTGGCCGCCGTTTACATTGTAGTTCAGGTCGTACTTCTCTTCGTCGTAGTCCGGTGTGCCATCTCCGTCAATATCGGATGCCCATACCGCATAAACGGTCTCGTCCGCTTCCCCGAATGTAATACTTTCGATCAGCACGCCGTCTTCCGGTGCTGCGTTCTTATAAATAGAAGTCTTTGTCTCGCTCCATCCTAAGAACTTCGCTTTCTCCATCGTCGGAACGTTGGTTGTTTCCAGTGTTACTGTCTGCGTGTTCAGGTAGGCATCTTCTACCGTACCCGGTCCACCCTGGCCGCCGTTCGCGTCATATGTCAGGTCATACTTGTCATCCTCATAGTCCGGTATATCATCACCATCAATATCAGATGCCCATACCGCATAGACTGTCTCATCCT
>NZ_NFJZ01000029.1 GCF_002160135.1 Lachnoclostridium sp. An196
GTAAATATATTCCTGGTAACCAAAAACACCTTACCCTTGAAAACCGTATCTATATCGAAAACGAACTGAATAAGGGCACTTCCTTTAAGGATATTGCCAGGTTCCTGTGCAAGGATCCTACCACAATCTCTAAAGAAGTCAGGGCTCACCGTCTCTCAGACTGGTATCACAAAGGGACTTTCTATAACGCCAAAAACTTCTGTATTCACCGCTATCACTGCAAGAAGACTAATGCCTGCGGAAAGATTGTCCTGTGCGGAATCAAATGCGCATCCTGTCCTACCTGCAACCAAACCTGCAGAGACTTTGAAAAAGAGCGCTGCGTAAGGCTTGACCGGGCTCCTTATGTCTGCAACGGCTGTACGAAAAAATCAATCACTGCACCATTGCACATAAATACTCTTATAACGCCAGATTCGCTGACAGAAAATACCGGGAAAAACTCCGGGATTCCAGAACAGGGATCAACATGACCAAACGGGAGCTTCACAAAAAGGACCAGATCATTTCCCCACTGATCGAACAGGGACAGTCTCCCTATCATATCCTGGCAAACCATCCGGAGCTGGATATGTCCGTCCGTACCCTGTATTCGTATCTTGACCAGGGACTCTTTACGGCAAGGAACATAGATCTGAAGCGGAAAGCCCATTTCAAACCAAGAAAGTGCCATAAAACACAGATCACAGACAGGGCAGTCTTTACCAACCGATTATATCGTGACTTCTGTTCCCTTGCCCTTACAGGCTATGTCCAAATGGATACGGTCCATTCTTCCAGGGAATCAAAAAAGACCTTGCTGAC
>NZ_NFJZ01000003.1 GCF_002160135.1 Lachnoclostridium sp. An196
CAACCTGTGAGATGCTAAAATTTATGCAAAGTAAAAACTGCCGGATTTCCCATAAAACCAATGGATTCGGCAGTAACTTTGCATAACTATTAACTTTGCATAACATCGTGACTACCTGATTTTAGGCAGTGAAGTTCACATTGATATATTTGATGATCGCCTGACGATCTATTCGCCAGGCGGGATGCCGGATGGAACACTGATCCAGGACAGAGACATTACCACAGTCTCTTCCACCCGCCGAAATCCTGTTTTGGCTGATATTTTCGGGCGGTTGGGATACATGGAACGGCAGGGCAGCGGCCTGAATAAAATACGGGATGCCTATGAACAGGCGGCAAACTTTCGCGCTGGGATGGAACCCACATTCTATTCAGACCGCACGCAATTCACTGTTACATTGCCTAATCTAAATTATCACTTGAAAGACCATCAAACTGCGAGTCCTAAAAAGCAAGTTGCGATTGACGTTGCGATTGACGTTGCGATTGACGTTGCGATTGACAGCTTGAACATAACTGCATCGACAAAAGCAAAGATTCGATCCATTTTCAGTCATGTGGGTTACAACACCCCGTTTGGGCGAAAAGATATCGCAGAGATGACCGGCATTTCGCAAACTGCAGCAGGCAATCTAATCAATAAAATGAAAACAGCGGCCCTCATTGAACCAATCAGCGGACTTGGAAAAGGGAAGTACAAATTCAGAAGATAAAAAGCGTCTAGGTCTGCCGCGGTATATCCTTGCTTCGCAGATGCCAAGGGCTGGAAGACAGCTGGCAGTTTGCCAATCTGCCAATCTGCTATAGCATCTTACAATGTCTTCTGCAGATCACGCGCGCATATTTTTTCGGCGAGTCTTCCAGAACGCGTATTTCTCCCGTCCGGATCATATGCTCGATCCTGGCGGCGTACCACAGATCGTTTTGAAAAACGGGATATTTGCCAGCATATGCGCGGGAGGATTGCCGATGACAGAGACGGGACCGTCTGATCTGCACAGGCTTTTCATACTTTTTGCACATTTCATAGAACCGGCTTCGCTTTCGCCAAATAATACTTCTATCAAGATACTTTCCCCCTTTATCTGTTGACAGTTTCAGCATACTGTCCGGGAAACAGCCTGTCAATCCCGGAAGATTTGATTTCTTGCACCGTTGTAATTCTATGAAGGATAAGATAGAATGAAATAAAAGTGTGACAGAGGGATAAGGGAAATTTGACATAAGAGAAAGTGTTGTGAAAGGAGAACGGCATGGCGAAGAAACTGGTGGAGTTCCGGAACATTGTAAAGAACTTTGACGGCCAGATTGTCCTGAAAGGGGTCAATCTGGATATTTATGAGAATGAATTTGTGACGCTTCTCGGCCCCAGCGGGTGCGGGAAGACTACTCTTCTGCGTATCCTGGGAGGTTTCCTGGATCCGGATGAGGGGGAAGTGATCTTTGATGGCGAGGAGATCAGCAATAAACCGCCTTATGAGAGAGAACTGAATACTGTATTTCAGAAATATGCGCTGTTCCCTCATCTCAGTGTGTATGAGAATATCGCGTTTGGCCTGAAGATCAAGAAGATGGCCAAGGATATCATCGATCAGAAGGTCATGAAGATGCTGAAACTGATCGGCCTGGAAGGATATGAGAATAAGAATACGACTTTGTTGTCCGGCGGACAGCAGCAGCGCGTCGCCATTGCAAGAGCGCTGGTGAACGAGCCGAAGGTGCTGCTGCTGGACGAGCCGCTGGCGGCGCTGGATCTGAAGCTGCGCAAGGAAATGCAGTATGAATTGAAGCGGATCCAGCAGGAGGTGGGTATTACCTTTATCTTTGTCACTCATGACCAGGAAGAGGCGCTGACCATGTCTGATAAGATCGTGGTCATGAATAACGGAGAGATTCAGCAGGTGGGAGCGCCGGAAGATATTTATAATGAACCGGTCAACCGGTTTGTGGCAAATTTCATCGGTGAGAGCAATATCCTGCCTGCTGTCATGGTAGAAGACTATAAAGTGCGGTTTGACGACATTACGTTTGACTGTGTGGATTTTGGTTTTAAAGAAAATGAGCCGGTGGATGTGGTGATCCGTCCGGAGGACATCGACATTGTGGATGTGGCGGACGGAAAGATGACCGGCGAGGTGCTGAGCGTCCTGTTTAAGGGCGTACACTATGAGATCATTGTGGAGACCGTGCCGGGAACCAGCGTCACTGTGGATATGCGGGTGATCCGAAACCATGATGTGAGCAGCGAAGACGGCAACGAAATGATCAGCGCCAACGATTTTTATGTGGATGTGGACGACGTGGGAGAGCTGGATGAAAAAGAAGTCATCGCGCTGTCCAACGCCCAGGCATGGGATCCGAAGAGCGACGAATTTATCTCCATCGCAAAGGTGGAATACGAGGTGTCCGAGAAGGAGGGACAATATCCGGTGGTGTTCTCCACTGCCAAGGGCACGAAGATCAAGCGGACAATCTTCGTTGTGGACCAGCCTTTTGTAAAGAATGAAAAAGCCAATGAGGGCATCATGGCGTTTAACTTCTTCAAGACAGTGGATGAGATCACCGAATCCCAGGCGCTGGATACGGATCTGAAGACCTGGGCCAATGCGCAGGGCTGGAAGCTGAGCGATGAAAACCAGAGTATTGATATCAGCGTGGACTATGACTTTGAACCGGAACAGGTGAAAGAAGGAGTCTATAAGATTACATTCTGGACGACCGGCCGGGAGTTTAAAATTCACACTACCGACTATACGGAAGTGGGACAGCAGGTGGGACTTACATTCTTCCCGGAAGATATTCATGTGATGTCTAAGGGGGTATACGGAGGATGAAACGATTCGCACAGCTTGCGCTGCCGTACATTGTGTGGGCGGCTTTGATGCTGGTGCTTCCCATGGCGCTGATCGCCGTGTATTCTTTTATGGATCAGGGAAACAGCATCATACCTTTTTCTTTTACGCTGAGGCATTATATCCGGTTTTTTACAGATCCGGATTTCCTGCTGATCCTCTGGAGATCGATTCTGATCGCGGTGAAGACGACGGTGATCTGCCTGCTCCTGGGATATCCGATCGCATATTTTATCGCGCGCAGTTCGGAACGGCTTCAGAATATACTGATTCTCTGTATCACGATTCCTATGTGGATCAATATGCTGGTGCGTACCTATGCCTGGATCGGGCTTTTGAGCGAAGGCGGACTGGTGCAGCGTTTTCTCGGGCTTTTTGGTCTGGGAGATATGGAGCTTCTGTATACGGAAGGCTCTGTGCTGCTGGGAATGGTATATAATTTCCTGCCGTTCATGATCCTGCAGATTCAGACGGCGCTCAGCAAGATGGACCATTCTCTGCTGGAAGCCAGCGCGGACCTGGGGGCAAATCCCCGTCAGACCTTTCAGCGTGTGATCCTGCCGCTGTCGCTGCCGGGCGTGATCAACGGGATTACGCTGGTGTTCCTGCCGGCCGTGAGTTCCTTCTTTATCCCGAAACTGCTGGGAGGCGGCCAGTATTTCCTGATCGGAAATATGATCGAGAATCAGTTTATCACAGTAGGCGAGTGGAATTTCGGAAGTGCGATTTCCATGATTATGGCAGTGATTATGATGCTGCTGATGATGGCAGTGCATCGGATTGAGATCCGCAACCAGGGCGGAAAGGAGGATGAGTGACCGTATGAAGAGAGGAAAACGGCCGTTCGGAAAATTCCTGATGGTCCTGGCGATCGCATTTTTCTATCTGCCGATCTTATATATGATTGTATTTTCCTTCAATGACGGAAAATCTCTGACGGTTTTTTCGGGATTTTCGCTGCGGTGGTACCGGCATATGCTGGAGTCCGGAGATATGATGGAGGCTCTGTACACCACGTTCAGCATCGCGGTCCTTGCTACGGCGGTTTCTACGGTAGTGGGTACAATCTCGGCGATCGGACTGAGCAAGTCCAAAAAGATTGTCCGTGATGTGATGGAACAGGTAAATAATCTGCCGCTGATGAATCCGGAGATCGTGACGGCCATCGGACTTATGCTGCTGTTCATCACTTTCAGAGTAGAGAAGGGGTATGTGACTATGCTGCTGGCGCATATCGCGTTCTGTATCCCGTATGTGATGCTCTCTGTAATGCCGAAGATCCGGTCGCTGGATCCCAATCTGGCGGATGCGGCCATGGACCTGGGCGCGACGCCGTGGCAGGCGCTGACGAAGGTGATTGTCCCGCAGATCACACCGGGGATTGTTTCCGGAGCGCTGATCGCGTTTACCATGTCGGTGGATGATTTTATCATTTCCTATTTTGTGACGGGACGGGGAGTGAAAAACCTGAGTATCATGGTATATACCATGAGCAAGCGTGTCAATCCCAGCATCAACGCGATTTCCACACTGGTGGTCGTAATCATTACGATTGTGCTTGTGATCATCAATGTGGCGCCGGTGATCGCGGCAAAGCGGACTGCCAAGACGGAAGTGAAACACCGGCGGATCTGGATTCCGGTTACCGGAGGCGCGGTGCTGGCAGTGCTCGCCGTAGGTTTCCTGCAGTTTGGAAGAGGTACTCTGGAGCGCCCGTATGAGGGACAGACGCTTCATATCTATAACTGGGGCGAGTACACCGGGGAAAATATCATCCGTGACTTTGAGGAGGAGACCGGCGCTACGGTGGTAATGGACAATTTTGATTCCAATGAACAGATGTATATCCGGGTGGCGAACGGAGAATCCTACGACCTTCTGGTTCCCAGCGACTATATGATTCAGCGCCTGATCGAAGAAGATCTGCTGCAGAAGCTGGATAAGAGTAAACTGGACTGCCTGGATAAACTGTCCGATGCGGTGAAAGGCCTGCCCTATGACCCGGACAACGACTACTCCATTCCATATTTCTGGGGAACAGTGGGGATCGTATACGATAAGACGAAAGTGGATATCGAGGATCTGGAAAGGGAAGGATACAATATTTTCCTGGACGAAAAATATAAAGGGGATATTTATCTGTATGACTCGGAACGGGATTCCTTTATGATGGCATTGAAAGCGCTGGGGTATTCCATGAACACGGAGAATGAGGACGAACTTCAGGAAGCCTATGAATGGCTTGTGCAGTGCGTGCAGACCATGGAACCGGAGATTGTGACCGACGAGATTATCGACAACATGGCGCAGGGAAGAAAAGCGCTGGGACTGATCTACTCCGGAGACGCCACCTACGTCATGGCGGAAAACGAGAACATGGGTTACTATATGCCGGAAACCGGGACCAACCTGTGGTCGGACGCCATGGTGATTCCGAAAAATGCCCGGAATGTGGAACTGGCACATGCGTTCATCAATTATGCCAGTGACTATGACGGTGCGTATGATAATTCCAGCTATGTGGGCTATACTTCTGCAAATCAGGAAGTGATGGAGGTTCTGTCCGGAGAAGGCGGCGACTATGAAGGAATTAACGCTTATATCCCGCGGACAGACAACCCCAATGACGAGGTTTTCGTGTATAATGAAGAAACCAAAAAAATCATCGGGGATCTGTGGAGCCGTGTGAAGATTGCGGCGAGCAATGCGGATTGACAGCGCAGAACACCAGATGCGGCATGTCCATATGATAATAATGTTTTACCAACTGTCCGACGATTTTCATACTGTTTCTCCTGGCAACATTCTGGGATGCGGTATTGGTATCACGGATAATGGAATAAACTTCGCCTGCATGGAGTACGTCAAATGCGTATTCTTTGCAGGCGATTGCCGCCTCTGTGGCATAGCCCCGGCGCCAGCAGTCTTTTCGCAGGAGGTATCCTACTTCCAGAACCTGCTTTCCGTTGAAATCCTGCCAGGTCAGTCCGCACTGGCCGATCAGTTGGCCGGTGGTTTTCTGAATCATGCCCCAGAGACCGAAGCCATCCGACTGATAGCGTGAAATCTGGCGGTTCAGCCAGTCCCATGCTTCTTCATCACTGAAAGCATGCTCATAAGCGTACATCACTTCTTTATCCTGGAGCATAGCGCACAGCGCTTCAAAATTAGAGGGCTCCATTTCCCTTAAATACAGGCGTTCTGTAGATAAAATCATTCGTTGTCTTCCTCCAGTAATCTTTGGACTAAAATTTCCCGGTTGTTGATAAACAGTTCCGTGATCTGATAGCTTTCCGTATCTTCGTAGCGGCAGGGCCGGACTGCCCCGTCGTCAAAAGTCAGGATCTGCGCGTCCGGAATCCCCAGCAGGATGGGCGAATGGGTAGCGACAATGAACTGTGAACCACGCTCCGCCATCTTTGCCATCTGGATAAACAGGGTGAGCTGCCGTTGCGGAGACAGCGCCGCCTCCGGCTCGTCCATGAGAAAAAGCCCTTCCTGGTCAAAGGACTGGAAATAGGACAGGAAACTTTCTCCGTGGGACTGCTCGTGCAAGGATTTGCCTCCGAAACGGGAGTAATAGGCGGATTTGTCATCGCCGTCTCTGTATTCTTCCGCTTTGGTAGCGACATTGAAAAAGCTTTCTGCGCGGAAAAAATAGCCGGAGTGCGGACGGCGGAATCCTTTTTTCATCCGAACCGCGCGGCTCAGTTCCGAGACGTCGTCATAAGTACTGAACCGGTAGTTTCTGGTTCCGCCCTCCGCATTAAAGCCATACGCCACTGCGATGGCTTCCAGAAGAGTAGATTTTCCGGAACCGTTTTCGCCGGCGAAAAAGGTAATCGGATTTTCAAACGTCAGTTCCTCAATGGAATGAAGGGCGGGAATCTGTTTCAGATAAGAATGTTCTGAGATCTCGTCCCAGTGGATGGAGACGGTCTGGATAAATTGCCGGTTCATAAATCCAACCTCATGTAAATCGAAGAGTCCAGCGGACTGTCATTGTAGCGCGGGATTTCATAAAAACCGTACTGCCGGTACAGACTGATCGCATTCTGCAGGAAAGGGAGTGTATCCAACAGGAGAACGGTATAACCGATATCCCGCGTGTCTCCGATCACTTTTTCGATCAGCTGTCCGCCGATGCGGTGCCCCCGGAATTCAGGACGTACATAGAGCCGTTTCATCTCTCCGGTCTGCGCATCCAGCTTTCGCAGTCCGATGCAGCCGGCAGGACGGTCCCCGAGACAGGCAAGGTACAGCCGGCCGTAAGGAGGACCATATTTTTCGCCCAGATGGGACAGCTCTTTTTCATAATCCTGGATCTGAAGATATGCTTTTACAGATGGATTTTCTTCCGCCAGATAATCCGTATATTCCGTGAACAGCTGCCCGATCTCCTGTAAAGAATCATAGGCAGGAATAATGTCCGGTTTCATGTATATAAACCTCCGTGGGCAAGACTATAGAAAACGGTTTCGATATCTCAATGATACTCTGTTTTGACTATAGTGTAACAGCAGCATATGTGTCAATAATATAATTCACAACTATCTGAAAGTGTGCTACAATTTTTTATGAAAAAGTTCGCTGAAGTCTGCAGAGAATGGAAGGGGGATATAAAAATGACAACAGAACAGAGACAGGCAATGGAAACGGTACATGATTTTATTAAACAGGCGGGCACTTACTATATTGCTTCCGCAGAAGGGGATCAGCCCCGCGTACGTCCGTTCGGAGTGATTCATATTTTTGAAGACAAGCTCTATATTCAGACGGGCCGCAGAAAAAAATGTTACAAGCAGTTCGTGAACCAGAAGGTGGAACTTTGCTGTATGCATGGAGGAAAATGGATCCGCCTCTCGGGAACATTGGCAGAGGACAAGAGGATCGAGGCGGAGGAGGCCGTGCTGAGCGCGTACCCGAGCCTTGGCGGAATGTATAAGGCAGGCGATGGAAATAACTGCGTGCTCTACTTCACAAATGCCCGCGCGACGATTTCTTCGTTTACGGAGCCGGAAGAGGTTTATGAGTTTTAGTCGGTTCCCTAGTAATGAATTTTAGATCATAAGTGAAAAGGATTCCTTGGTTCAAAGCCGGGAATCCTTTTTTTGGAATAATCAGACCATAAAATTTTATACATTTTTCCGTGACTCCGAAAAAACTTAAAAATACTATACAATCTGGAAAAAAGATCGTATGGAGATTCAGGAGCAGGAAAGATAAAATATTGGCATCAAAAGTCAAATAAGAATTAAGGAGGGAACCTTGTGAAAAAGGCAGTTTGTTTTAGCGACAAGCATTATGCGATCGGGAAAATTGACGACAAGATGTATTCTTCTTTTACAGAACATTTGGGAAGAAGCATTTATTCCGGCATTTATGAGCCCGGTCATCCTGATGCTGACGAGGATGGGTATCGAAAAGACGTAATAGAATTGGTAAAAGAGCTGGGAGTGCCTGTAATTCGGTATCCAGGCGGAAATTTTGTGTCTTGCTACGACTGGCATGATGGCATAGGTCCCAAAGAAAAACGACCGAAAAGAATGGATTATGCCTGGGCCAGCATAGAAACAAATGAGTTCGGAATTGATGAATTTTGCAGATGGGCGAAAAAAGTCGGTGTGGAACCTATGATTGCGGTAAATCTTGGAACCGGATCCATCAAAGATGCGGGCGATTTAGTAGAGTACTGCAACCATCCGGGAGGGACTTACTGGAGCGATCTGAGAGCGAAAAACGGAAGTCCGGAACCGTATAATATTAAATACTGGTGTCTAGGAAACGAGATGGAAGGAAGCTGGCAGGCAGGACATTTGTCTGCAGAAGACTATACGAAAAAAGCGCTTGAAGCAGCAAAGATTATGAAATGGGTGGATCCGTCCATTAAACTGGTAGCCTGCGGCAGCAGTTATGAGATGCTTCCCACTTATATGGAATGGGACAGAACCATGCTTACGGAATTGTATGACCAGGTAGATTACCTTTCCACACATAATTATACGATGAACTCCGGGCAGGGAACGACGAATTTTGTGGCTGCATATAAACAACTGGATTCTCACATTAAGAACAGCGGTCGTGTGATCGAATACGTGAAAGCAAAAAACCATTTCGACAAAGATTTGAAAATCTGTCTGGACGAATGGAATGTCTGGAATTTCCAGGATATCAAATTAGATTCCCTGGACGACCTGCAGGGACTTACGACATTTGAGATGACATCTGCAGAGAAGTGGGAGATTGCTCCGGCTATTCTCCAGGAGAAGTATAGTCTGCTGGACGCGATTGTCGTTGGAGGATTGGGAATTACACTTCTAAACAATGCGGATATCGTAGAAATTGCATGCCTGGCACAGCTGATCAATGTGATCGCGCCGATTACCACCATCCGGAATGGAGGGCTTTTTAAACAGGCGATATATCATCCTTTCCATATGCTCAGCAAGTATGGACATGGAACAGCGATGAAAGCAGTTGTGGATGCTCCAAAATATTCCTGTGACTTCGGAGAGTTAAATATTGTGGAACCGGCTGTAGTGTATAACGAGGAATCAGATGAGGTGCGTATCTTCGTTTTGAACTGTGATCAGGAAGAAGATGTGGAATTTGAAATTGACTTACAGGGATATGGAGATAAGAAAGTAAAGAAGCATCTTGTATTGAATGGAGAAAATTATGAGGCCCGCAATACGATAGAGGATCCGGACCGGGTGACGATGAAAGAGCTGGAAGCATCTGGTGCGAACCATGTGGTTCTGCCTAAATTATCCTGGAATGTGGTGATTCTCGGGTCTTGATGCGAAACGGACACGGAGGAAACCATGAAAGGAAAAACTGTATTAAAAGTATTAAATATATCCAAAGACTTTGGCCAGACCCACGCGTTGAAAGATGTGTCTGTAGATATCGAACAGGGCGAGATCATAGGCCTGATTGGTGAGAATGGTTCCGGAAAGTCTACGCTGTCCTCCATCATCTCCGGCGTGTATCCTGCTACTAAGGGGACGATGGAGTTGGACGGAGAAACATATCTGCCAGCTAATCCTATGGATGCACAGAAACATGGAATCAGTATGATCGCTCAGGAGATGGGAACCTTACCGGGCATTCGAGTGGCGGATAACATTTTTTTAGGGAAAGAACAACTTTTTGTCAAAAAAGGAGTTGTAAACCGTAAAAAAATGTATGAAGAAGCCAAACACGCAATGGAAAATATTGGGATTGAAAATATCAATCCTGAAGATCCGATTACCAGATACAGCCTGGAAGAACGCAAGTTGGTGGAAGTTGTCAGGGCGCTGTATTCTGATCCCAGAATCTTTATTGTAGATGAAACGACGACTGCGTTATCACAAAAAGGGCGTAACCTGATCTATCAGATAATTCGTAAGCTGAAAGCAGAAAATAAAACGGTTTTGTTTATCTCCCATGACCTGGAAGAATTGATGGAGATCTGCAGCAAAATGATAGTACTTCGGGATGGAGTCTATATTGCGGAACTTCAGAAAGAAGAATTCCAGGAAGACCGGATTAAAGAATTAATGGTAGGACGCAAGCTGACAGGAGATTATTACCGCAGTGATTATGATGGAAGCTGCAGCGATGAAATCGTTTTGAAAGGAACGGATATCCATGTGGGTGAAAGCGTAAAAGGAGTATCTCTGGAGCTGCATAAGGGAGAAATCCTTGGGATCGGAGGCCTTACGGACTGCGGAATGCATGAACTGGGGAAAGCGCTTTTTGGAAATACACAACTTTTATATGGACAGGTAGTTTTGCAAAATGGAGAAAGAATAAAATCCGAAAAGCAGGCGATCAAAAACAGGATGGGGTATGTATCTAAGAATCGGGATCAGGAGGCGCTGATTCTTTCTGCCAGTATTCTTGACAATACCGTTCTGCCATCGCTTTCAAAATTATCGAAAGCGGGATTAATAACAAAAAAGGCCGAGAGAGATTTCACAAACAAACAGGTTGAAAAAATGAGTATCAAATGCAGAGAAATTACTCAGGATGTGAGGGATTTAAGCGGCGGAAATAAACAGAAGGTCGTATTCGGCAAGTGGCTGGGAAACGAGTCGGAGATTCTTATTTTGGATTGTCCTACAAGGGGTATCGACATTGGAGTAAAAGCATTTATGTATCAGTTGATGTATCAGCTGAAAAAAGAAGGCCGATCCATCATTATGATCTCGGAAGAATTGCCGGAACTGATTGGAATGAGTGATCGTATTCTGATCATGAAGGATGGGAGAGTTCAGAAATCTTTTGAACGGTCAGAGAGCCTTAGTGAAGCAGCTTTGATTCAGGAAATGGTCTAGGAAAGGAAAGGGGCATGAAAGTATGGAAAGAATGAAACAGACGTCTATGACCCATGTGACGGATGTGCTTCGAAAAATTGTTCCCTTCCTTGGGATCATTTTAATGATTTTAATTTTTCAGATCCTGGGTGATGGGAAACTCTTAACAAAAGGAAATCTGAACAGCATATTGAATCAAACCGTATATGTGGCAATTATGGCGTTCGGAGCCGTGTTTGTATATTCTCATGGCGGAATGGATCTGTCTTATGGCGGAGTTATTGGATTCAGCGTTTTGATATCTATATTGGTTGCGAATACTGGTGTGCCGGTTTTTGTAGTGTTTTTAAGCAATATTGCCGCAGCCCTGGTATGGTTTGTCCTGAACGGGGTCGTGTCGGTATATTTAAAAGTGTCTCCATTTATCACATCATTATGTATTATGTACATGTGCCGTGGTATTTTAAATACAGTATGTGCATCGCAGAAATATAGTATTCCGGTGTACCTGTATAACTACGACAACCAAATATTCAAACTGTGTATGCTGTTGGGTGTCTATGTGATTTGTTATCTTTTATTCGAAAAGACTCGGATCGGAAAAGAGAACAAAGCGATCGGCGGAAGTGCGGTAGCTGCGCAGCAAGCGGGAGTCAATGTGCAACGGACCAGGATGCTCGCATATGTAATCAGCGGTATTACAGTAGGAATTGCAGGATTCATTCTGATGGCCAGAGCGGGAAGCGTCAGTACTTCCACGGGTCAGGGGTTAGAGATGAATGTTATCACGGCGCTTGTACTTGGCGGGGTTCCCCTTTCCGGCGGCTCGCGTGTCAAAATGATCGGCGCGCTGGTTGGAAGTTTTTCCGTCATACTGCTGCGTAATGGATTGATAATTCTTGGAGTGAACGAGCGGGTGATAGAAGGCATCCAGGGACTTGTTCTGTTGCTTCTGGTATTTTTGACTTATGTCAAGAACCAGGATGGAATCTTAAAATAAGGAGGATAAGAAGAATGAAAAAGGCAGTGGCATTATTGTTGGCTTTTTCCATGGTGTTTGCGCTTTTTGGGTGCGGGAATACGGATACAGCGTCGGGTACCGCTGGTACAGATACTGCAGGAGCGGCAGAGGGATCTGCAGAAGATCCTGCTGCGGCAGACGAGACGACCAGTGAGGTATGGTCGGATCAGGCAGGAGCAGGGGAAGTATGCGGTGATGAAAATGGGAAATACACCATCGGTGTTGTAATCCATACTACTACGGATTTTCTTTGCGCGAAATACAAAGAGTATTCCGATTATCTCGGAAAAGCCTATGGTGTAAGATTTAATTATTACATTATTGAAAATTTCGCGGATGAGACTTACCTTTCTGCAATTGAGAACCTCTGCGCGCAGGGTGTAGACGCGATTATTACCACTAACTTCTCTGGTACGGCGGTTCTTCAGGGATTGAAAACCTGCGAGCAGAACGGCGTGTATCTAGGGGTAGGCTGGTCGCAGATTGATGAAAGCATTCGTGACCAGGTATTTGCCAGTGAGTATTTTGTGGGCAGCTCTTATGAAGCAGATTTCGATGCCGGATATGAGATCATCACGAGTTTGATTGATGCTGGCTGCACTAATATAGCGGCAATTGGTTATGAACCTGGAATCACTTGTCATGACAGACGTTGGGAAGGTATGATGCAGGCGTTTGAAGATCATCCGGAAGTACAGAAGGCCGGAGAGTACAGAGGCCTGGAATTTACAAAAGCTGTTGAAGATTTTCTGGCAGCAGATGATACCATTGACGGTATTGCAATTACTCTCCTTGGTATTGAATATTGTTCGGAGCCGATTAAATCTGCAGGCAGAGAGGGACAGGTAAAGATTGCCTTCTGCGACTTGTCCGAGAATTGTCAGGGAAGCCTGGACAGCGGTGAAACAGTATGCGCAATCGGCGGACAGTATGTCGACATTGTATTCCCGTTCGTATTGCTTTATAACGCATTGGAAGGAAACCCGATGGAAAAAGTAGAGGTGCCGGTGAACTTTATCGTTTGCAAATCCGGAGAAGAATTTGCTAATTACATGAAATATTTGCACGACGATGGAGTCTATGCGTGGACGACGGATGAAATTGATCAGCTGATCGTTTCCAAGAATAGTGAAGCATCTTCTGAAACACTTCTGGAGATGGGAGCGAATTACAGTATTGAGGATACGATCGCAAGACATGGCGAATAATGAATTCGCTTTCGGAAAGGGGAACTAAAATGAAGATCACATCCATCAATCTGAAAAATGCATTTAAAGTGATTCTGCTTCCCGTATTTGTGTATATACTGTTCTTTGTCTGCTCCGGCGGCAATTTTGGAAAGCCTTCCAGTATTATTATGAACCTGAAGCAGACTTTGACACCGACGCTGATCTCTTATGCGATGTGCTGCAATATGCTTTGCGACAGAATGGATCTGAGTGCGGGAGCAGTCGTGATGCTGTCAGCCATGTTTGGTGCCAAGATGGTGTACTTATATGGAATTGGACTCGTACCATTTGTGCTGCTGGTAGTAGGAGCGGGGATTGTCCTGGGAACTGTCTCCGGAATTATGTATATGCTTTTAAAAGTTCCTGCGATTGTAACTGCTCTGGGTGTCTGCATGGTTTATGAAACATTGTCGAATTTGGCAAGTATATCCTGGGTAACGGCGGTCAGCGGCGAGATTACTACATTAGGAAGATTTCCATGGTGTCTGGTTATCTTCGCGGTCATGTTTGTACTCTTTTATATCATATTTAATCATACAAAATTTGGATATCATGTACGGGCATGCGCGAGTTCACAGCAGATAGCGAAAAGCGCCGGAGTGGATACTAAAAAGACCGCATTTTTATGCTATGTAGTATCTGCATTATTCCTGGGGGTAGCGGCGCTGTTAAAAATTTCTATACAGGGATCCATTGATACGCCTATGTATATGTCCAGTACAAATATTATTTTTAACTGCATGTTGGGAATTTATGTAGGATTGGCACTGGAACCGTACTGCAATCTTCTGATTGGAATTTTTGTAGGTAATTTCATTCTGAATATGCTGACAACAGGGCTTTTGAGCATGGGACTGTCTGCATCGCTTCAGGACACGGCCTCCGGTGTGTTCCTGCTGATTATCATGATTTTTACTTATAATAATCAGAGAGTACTGGATTTTATAAACAGCCGGAAGCAAAGAAGGGAATTGGCAGAAGCACATCAATAAGAAAAAGTTGAACGGCGGTGTCCGGGGCAGTGCAGGAACAGATTCTTGCACGGCTCCGGATGCCGTTATATACTTACTAGGGGGGGAAAGATATGATCAATGTGCTGTTGGTGGATGATGAAAAACTGGCGCTGGAATACCTGGAAAATATTATTGACTGGAATTATTATGGCTTTTACCTGGTTGGAGTGACATCAGACCCGGAGCAGGCGCTGGCCATTTATAAAAAATGTCGGCCGGAGTTAATCATATCTGATGTGAAGATGCCTGTGATGAGCGGATTGGAACTGGTGGATGCGATGAGGGAGTATGGAGGAAATTCCCATATACTGTTCTTGTCTGCATATAAGAACTTTGATTATGTAAAACAGGCAATTCGGTTGAATATTGATGACTACATCCTCAAAAGCGACTTGGATGAAGAGACTCTATTAAAGAAGATATTAAGATTAAAAGAGGTTATTGAAAAAGAAAAGGCAAAAAGCAGTTATACAATTAATGTGATTTTTAAAGAATTGTTTGAAAAGAATATGCCGGAAGAGCAGTATCGGATTATGCTGGATGAAAGTGATTATCTTAAATTGCATAAGAACTATTATTACCTTATTCTGGCTCAGAGAGTGGTGCCAAGATTTATCAGCTCTTATATTCCTCAGAATCCGACACCTATATCTGTTTATGGCTATCAGTTTTCAAGTATATGCAGAAAGAATGAGACGGAAAGAGTGAAACTGGTGTCAGTTTTTGACATAAATGAAAATGAGACTTTGGCAGTTTTGGATCTTATGGGGAATGTATATGGCGAAAAAGAGATTGTCGAAAATATCTATTATTATGCCAGACAGGTTTTTCGGAGTATGAACCGGGAAACAGAAGGAAGATTTTATCTGTATTATTGTCGGCGAAAAGGATCATTGAGGCAGTTTGGCAAGCTTTATCATGAGAATAAAAATCAATTATCACAGAGATATTTGAAGAAGGATGCACAGCTGTTGGAATTTTCGGAGAGTTTGTCACAGCCGGGTTTACAGGGCGCAGTCCCGCCCTCTGTCACACCTGAAGACCTGTATTTCAGGATAAAGCAGGAAGACAGGGATGGAATAGGAATGTTTCTGCAGACTGTGAAAGACGCAGTTCTGGGGGAGGATTATGTAACTTATTTGTGGTATATAAAAAGTATTTTTGAAGCTTTTCATATGTTCGAAGGGTCTCTTGCAGGCGTAAGAAGCGGAAGAAGATTCTCTATGATGGAGGGGAGTTCTGCTTATGATTTGAGTATCCCTGAAGAACTGGTAAGCTATGTGGAATTTAAGGTAGAGGAAATATGGTTTTTACAGGGAGAAAAAGACGAGGGGGCGTGCTCTTCTACAATTGCGAATGCCATAAAATATATCAGAGAGCATTATGGAGAAGAGGAATGCTCTCTTTCTGGTGTCGCAAAACATGTAAATATCAGCCCATCCTGGCTTTCTACTAAATTCAAGGAAGAAGTAGGAACAGGCATTAATGATTTTATAAACAGCGTCAGGATTGAGAATGCAAAAAAACTGTTTGAGAGCGGAGACTATATGGTCTATGAAGTATCGGAGCGCGTGGGTTATACGTCCAGCCAGTACTTCAGCAAGATTTTTAAGGATTTTACAGGCATAACGCCTAATCGGTATCGGAGAGAACTGACAGATAAAAAATGAAATTAAAGAATAAACTGTTTTTTGCGCAAATTATCGTAGTACTGTTGATGTTTGTTACGATGACGCTGATGCTTTCTCAGATCGTATATATGACAAGCAGTCAAAATGACCGCGATAATACCATGATACTGAATGAGCAGATTATGACTCAGATAGATCAGTATTTTGAAGAACTGGAGCGCTTCACAGAAGTAGTGGCAGAAGATGGAGAATTAAAAAATCTGATCTGGGAATGTATGAGGAATCCAACCGAACAAAAGAAAGCCCAGATACGTATATATTTATCCGGATTGGCGGTAAAAAATAAGATGAAATCTTATTCTGTGAGGGGCATATACATTGAACTGCATGACAGTAAAAATGAATATGATTATTCAACGGTAGGATTCTCCGACAAAATAAAAGGATATTTGAGAGAAAAACTGCAGGCAATACCCGAAAACGAGGGGGATTTTATAGATCCTTTTTTAGAGGATGGGGATTCTACAACAGCTTGGGGAAACACGTTTAATATGGTTTATGGGTACGTGCTGCCTTATCAGGACAGTCAGATGTCAGGGCGGATTGTTGTGATATCTGCTTTCGATCAGATAATATATATAGCAGAAAAAATGAGCGGGTACAGTAATGATTATCTGCTGATGAACAGCGAGAATCAGGTCTTTTTGTCCGGAATGAAGGAGACGGGGATTTCTATAAATGAAGTTCTGGAAAATCTGGAATATGGAAATTCTTATATGGAAGGATATTATGAAGAACCGGGAGCGATAACAACAGTACGATTTTCAGAACCTGCCGGATGGAAGATTATGTGCCGGCTGACGAGGGAGGATATACTCCTGAATAATCAGTCATTAATCTTGCTGGATGAGGTTCTGGTGGCTGTATTCGGGCTTTGCGTGGTGCTGATCATGCTTCCGATTGTAAAGAAATTTACTGCGCCTCTTTCCAAAGTATCAGAGCAGATGCAGGAGATCGCAAAAGGCAATTTACAGGCGCGCATACAAGTCGAATCCAACGATGAAATTGCGGAGGTTGGAAGAAGCTTTAATCTCATGGCAGAAAAGTTACAGGAAAACATAGATAAGATGCTTGAGCAGGAAAAAAGAGAACAAAAGATGCGCTACAGTCTTTTGATCTCTCAGGTAGATCCGCATTTTATCTACAATACTATGAACATGATTACTTATCTTGCGCAAAAAGGCCGAAATGAAGATGTGATCGCGGTAAACAGGGCTATGATAGAGATCTTGAAAGACAGGCTTCGAATTGATCTGGAAGAGGTTTACGATACCGTTGACCAGGAGATTAAAGTAACGGAGCAGTTTTTGATTATTCAAAAATATCGTTATGCGGACACGTTTAAAACAGAAATCCAGATAGAAAAAGAGGCAAAAGGCTGTTATATTGCAAAAAATGTGATACAGCCGTTGGTAGAAAACGCTTTGTTCCACGGAATATTGTGCAACCGCGATGAAGATGGAGAAATACTGGGAGGCTGCATCCAGATTCAAGTAAAAAAGGATGGAGATTATATATGGATTTCCATAAAAGACAATGGAATCGGCATGTCGGAAAAAATGATTGAAGAGCTGGAAAAACAGCCAATTTCCAAAATAAGGGGAAAACATATAGGTATACGGAACATTAAGGGAAGAATCCATTATATTTACGGAAATAACTGCTCTTTTGCCATTCGATCGAAAGAGGGAGAAGGGACGGAAGTTCTGGTAAAATTGCCAGAGATGAATTGAATAACAAAATCTGTTCGGTTTATTTATGCAGAACAGAAAAAATAGTAGAGATTATTGCTTAGATACATTATAATATAGACATGCTTTGCAGCCCCCCAAAAAATACGTACGAATCTCTGATTGAACGATTAAAGAGCTTATGGTATCGTTTAAACTTTAAGGAAGGGAACGGAAATGATATATATAAAAAGTTTAGATATTAAATCTTTCAGAGGGATTTCTTCATTGCAATTAAATGAACTATCTCCCATTAATATTCTGACAGGAGATAACAATTGTGGAAAGACAAGTGTACTGGAGGTCTTACAGACTTATAGCAATCCGGAAAATTTTAAAATTTGGGGGACGGTGCTGAGAAGAAATGTTAGTAGAGTTGTTCCATTTTCTCCGTACTCATATTATGAAGGGATATATGACCTTTTTGATGTCAACAGGGAGAACAAATGTATCGAGTATACCGTTGTGAAACAAGAATCCGGGACAGGAATAAACACTGAAAATATCCGGCTTTTTGCAGAAATCATAGAAGAAGAACTGACAGAATCTGAATATGAAAAGATTCAGGGAGTTTCCATGACATTTTCAAAAAAAGGGGATTTGTCAGATGAAATTGTTCATAGTGTAAATAAGATGGAAATACATCTTTTTATCAACGGGAAGCTGAAAGCAGAAGGATATATATTCGACGGTCAAAGGCGAATAGAAGATAATCAAAAGTCCCCCGTGCTCAAATCAAAACGTAATGTTGTGTATATTTCGCCGTCCAGGCATACAGAAGCGGATATCTACCTTACAGATATTTTAAAATATCCGAATTTGTACGAGGAAATGCTTGAGATCCTGAAAGACTATGATGAGGATATTATAAGTATTAATTATGACAATGACGATAAATATCGTGCAAGCAGAGGTGTCTATAAGATATTATCAAAATCTTATAAAGAGGCATTGCCGCTTAATGTGTATGGCGATGGCATGAAAAAGGCGATCTTGCTTATGAGTGCTGTCTTAAAAGCTCAGGATGGCATTCTTTTGCTGGATGAGTTTGAAACCGCTATTCATACATCTGCAATGGACAGGACGTTTGGCTGGATATTGGAAACCTGTCTGAAACTTAATGTGCAGGTGTTCCTGACTACTCACAGCAAAGAGGCTATTGATAAAGTCTTAAAATGTTCTGAGGAAGTACGGGATAATACTTCTTTATATACTCTGTATAAAAACGAAGACAGGATTGCCGTGCGTCGTTTATCGGGGGAAAAAGCAGTAGAAGTACAGGACGAAATGGGATTGGAGCTGAGATAAGATGAATAGTATTATAATTTGTGAAGGCTCCACGGATTCCATTCTTTTGCAGTATTTTCTGAGAAAAGCGTATGGATGGGAAGATACAAGCGAACGTATCCCTTTAAGCAGAAAATTTAGGACGTTCAGAAAACTGAAAAAGGAAGAACGGACGCTCTGCATTGGGGGAAGCGGCGGCGCTAGCCAGATTGAGGATAAATTTGATTATATTCTGGAATTGAACAGCTTTGCAACAAATGGAGAAGAATACAATAAAATTATTATTTTGACGGATCGTGACGAAGTGGATACAGAAGTTGATTTCTGTACAAAAATCAGTCGGATTCTGACAGCGAGAACTGTATATACTGATCAGACAATAAAGAATAACGAATGGGTTCACTGCAAGATGAAAAATGGACAGGGAAAAGAAATATCAGTGGATTTACTTTTGCTGGTGATTCCATTTGAACAGACAGGAGCAATGGAAACATTTCTGCTGGATGCGATTGCTGAAATGGACACCTATGATAATACTATTATCAAACAGGGAAATGTTTTTGTGGATTCCGTTGATCCTGATAAGAGGTATTTATCAAAACGCAGGTATGTAACCAAAGCAAAGTTTGACGTTTACTTTTCTGTGAGAACAGCAGCGGAACAGTTTGTAGAACGCCAGAATCTATTAAAAAGTGTTCCGTGGGAGGAATATCTGTTGATTCAGGACAGTTTTAAAAAATTTAAGGATCTATAAGAGACACGATATATTCAATAGACTCAGAGGGTACGTGTTTGCGTGCCCTCGAACTATTTTGGGCACGATAGGACAGACAAAGCAGCGACGGAATATGATGGAGCGGATAAAAAGTGGAGGGGCAGTCGGAGAGTGACCGGATTTTTACAGAAAAGAACCCCCGACAAGGATATCTGGATCTGGCATATACTGGAAGATAAGGGGGGCCAAGGAGATGAAAAGGGACGGCATCGCAGGTGTCCTGCTGGCGGCAGGCATAATAATGTTTTGTGTTCTGTGCTTTCTTTTCCCGTACCTGAATCCTGTTTACGATAATCAAGAAGGGGTTGTTTTCTACGGAATTGTGGAGAATCTGGACATGAACGGGAGCCGCAGGCAAGTAGTAAATATTCCGGGCCGGGGCCAGACGGAGGTTCCCGAAACAGAAAAAATAACTTCGCGTACTCTGACAGAGGATTTTGAGGAGCTGGAAAACGGCGATCTGATAAAGCTTGTATTTCCAGAAGATGTCAGTATTATGGAGACCTGGCCGGCGCAGTTTTCTGAACCTGCGGACCGCATTGAAGTGATAGCCAGAGGTCCGTTCGCATTAAAACAGAAGAATGGCATGTGTTTTCTCGCGTTCCCGGAAAAGATGATTGCGGGAACGGGGGCGGATTCACTGCGCCCGGGAATTATGCTGGACTTTTGCCGGAACGGGCACGGAGAGACTTCCGGGGAGGAAAGGTTCGCGCTTCTTGAGATTGAGGGGGTAAATCAGGAACAGAACCAGATCTGGGTTAAACTGGATATAGAACAGGCGAAGGCCTTTCTGGAAGGATATGAATCCGGCGTCAGCTGCTATGTGTCAGAAAGACAGGATTTATCCTCAACACAGAAAGAAGATCCTGTAAATGTAATACAGTATGCGATGGATGGAAACGGCCGGGATCTGAAAGCAGAGGATTTTGTGGACGGGGCTGTGTGGGACGGGATTTATACAGTAAGAGCGCGCAGTGTGTCGAAAAATGGAAAGTCTGTATCTGTTCCTGTTCTGGACCGGACTGAAATTTTATTTTCTGAGGACTGTCTGTTCGTGATGGAGGAGCCTGGAGACAGTGGTCTTTACAGCGTAATGAGTTTTGAGGAGTTTGCAGATCTGGCAGAGGAAAAAACAGATCATGAACAGACCGCGTTGTTCTATGCAAAGTTTCAGGACGGGGAGATTACAGAAGTGTTTTTTCCGGATTGAACAGGCTCCGGCATGCCGCCAGAGCCTGAGAAAACAGGAAATTCCCATAACTTTATAACAGCGCTTCCAGCGCGTTGACATCTTCCATTTTTGTCGCCCAGCTGGTGGCGAATCTTACGACTGTGTGACTTTCATCATATTTTTCCCAGAAGCTGAATCTTACGGATTTGCTTAATGCTTCCATCTTCTGGTTGTCCAGTATCACAAAGAGCTGGTTAGTGGGCGAGTCCAGGAGAAAGCGATACCCTTTTCCTCGAAAGGCATCCCTCAGCCGTGCGGCTGTCGCGATGGCGTTCCTGCTGATGTGAAGATACAGCTGGTCGGTGAACAGCGTGTCGAATTGAATGCCCAGCAGCCGTCCTTTGGCCAGTAAAGCTCCCTGTTGTTTTACTATAGTCAGGAAATGATCGGGAGCCTGTCCGGGGAAAACGACGGCTTCTCCGCAGAGCGCGCCTGTTTTTGTGCCTCCGATATAAAACGCGTCGGTGCAGCGGGCAATATCCTCCAGTGTGACATCAGAAGAACTGCAGGCGAGGGCATATCCCAGCCTGGCGCCGTCCAGATACAGAGGAATATGATACTCCTGACATACGGAGGCGAGCGCTTCCAGCTCTTTTCGGGAATACAGTGTCCCGTACTCTGTGGGATGGGAAATATAGAGCATGCCCGGAAATACCATGTGCTCATGATTCTCATCGCCATAAAAGGTTTCCAGATATTCTTTTAATGTTTCCGAGGATATTTTCCCGTCTGTATGAGGCAGGGGGAGCACTTTGTGCCCGGTGTATTCTATGGCTCCGGCCTCATGAGCCGCAATATGTCCGGAAAAAGCGCAGAGCACGCCTTCGTACGCTTTGAGCATGGAACGGATCACTACAGCGTTGGTCTGGGTCCCGCCCATCAGAAAGAAGATTCCGGCCCCGGGACACCCGCATGCGGAGCGGATCTTTTTTTTTGCTGATTCACAGTATCTGTCAGTCCCGTATCCGGGTAATTTCTCCATATTTGTATCGATCAGTTTCTGCAGAATGACTTTGTGAGCGCCTTCACTGTAGTCGTTTTCAAAATACAGCATAAATGAGCCTCCGTTTTCAAATGATCATTTGATCATTATACCATATTTCCCCAGAACCAGTATACGGGCTTCTGCATATAGGTAATATATAAGAAAATAGAATGGAGTGGAATCCATGAGGAATCAAGGAGATTGGAATCCCTATTATATGGATCCGGCGTCCATGGGCACGCAGCAGGGAAGGATGTATCCGTGGCTGTATCCTTACGGAACCCGGCTGAACTGTTGGAATCTGTGGAATTCACCGGAACGCATGGAGGACGAGATGGACAGCCGCCGTCTGCAGGAGCTCTATCCGATCATGGCGCGCCGTCTGCAGCCTTATGTGGAAGAAGTGTGTACCCGTCTGGAGTATCCGGGAAGCATGATGTATGATGAGTATCCGGACCGGCTCTCCCTTCTTCGACAGGCAAAATCTGTGTGGGAAGAGGCAAGAGCACAGGAGAATTTTGAAGAACCGGAACCTAAGTGGGAACAGCTGCAGGATCTGATCGGAGTTCTTCTCCTGCAGGAGATGCTGCGCAGGAGGAAGAAGAACCGGTCCGGATGGAGATGAACCGTTTGGCGGCATATTGACCTTCCGGAAAAAGATTGCTAGAATATGCACATAACAAAGGGAAGTATGGAGACAGACAGATATATATGAAAAAATGGATCATCAGATATGGCACCGTGCTGCTGTGTTTTCTGGCGGGGATAGGAGTCATGAGCTATGCCACCCGGATGAGAAACAGGGATATGACCACGACGATGGCAGAGGCGACTCTGCCCGTGGCTTTCGCAGAACAGGACGGGCAGTTGTTTAATGAAATGCATGGATATGTACAGCCTATGGACGGCAGTTACATGAAGGATACGGTCATCGGAGTGTCAGAAGATCATGTGGTAGGGCTGGCTGTGGAAAAATACAATGCGGAGATTGAGAGCGTCTCTTATGAAGTGCGCAGCCTGGATATGAGCCGTCTGATCGAGAGCGGAGAAGGTCTGCAGGGAGAGGACGACGGAAGATATCTTCATTTTTCTCTGGAGCTGAAAGATTTGCTGGCGGAGGGAGAGTTGTATCTGCTGGTTCTGAATGTGCAGACCCATGAGCATGGGGACGTCTGGTATTATTCACAGCTGAGTTATCAGGGAGAGAACCATATACAGGAGTGCGTGGATTTTGCCCTGGAGTTTCACAATCGGATACTTCAGAAGGATATGGATTATATTCTGCCTTATCTGGAGAGCGACAGTTCCATGGACGGTTCTTCTCTGGGGTATGTGAATATTCATTCCAGGACAGGCCCTATGACCTGGGGAGATATGCAGATAGAGAGGACGACAGATCCGGAACTGACATTTACCGGTGTCAGTGATGATGTGGCTTCTTTAAAATTACAGTATCAGATCAGGAATACCCAGACGGGTGAATCCTATCAGGTAGAAGAGGCGTACCGCGTCCGCTATACCAGTACCAGGATGTATCTGCTTGCCTATGAACGTACGGCAGACAGGATCTTTGAGCCGGGTTCTCAGCTGGTGGAAGACGGACGCATTCAGATGGGTATCCAGAGTGAAGAAGTGAACTGGCTGAAAAATGAAGAAGAAAATGTGATCGGGTTTGTACAGCAGGGGCAGCTCTGGTCCTTCGATTTCGGTCAGAACCGTTTGAGCCTGGTCTATGGGTTTGCGGACGGAGACGACGGGAGGGGGACTTATGATGCCCATGATTTCCGGATCCTGAGCGTGGAGGATTCCGGAAGTATGGACTTCCTGGTCTACGGTTACATGAACCGGGGACGTTATGAAGGCATGAGCGGCGTGCTGCTCTGCCGCTATGACGCGCTTTTGAACACGGTTGAAGAGCAGTTTTTCCTGCCCAGCGATCATCCTTATCAGGCGGTGAAGGAAGAACTGGGAGCGTTGGCGGCTGAAAATGCGAACGGGACGGCATGGCTTTCTTACGGAGGCCAGATCCTGCAGATCAATCTTGCGGATTGTTCTGTGCAGGTATTAGAGGAAAATGTGTCCCAGGATGATTTGAAGATTTCAGGAAACGGCGCGCTGGCGGCCTGGACCGCCGCGGAAGGGACTGCCATCAGTCTTCTGGACGTACAGTCCGGAAGGATCCGGGAGATCCGGGCGGAGTCCGGGGAGGTGCTTCAGGCGCTGGGATTCATGGAGGAAGATTTCATCTATGGAACCGCGTATGCTTCGGATATTGTAACAAATCTGGCAGGGGAAGAGACCATACCTATGTACCGTGTGGTGATTCGCGATCATTCCGGCAATGAGGTGCGGGAATTCAATTATACTTCCAGAGGGAAATATGTGGTTGGAGTTACGATTGTGGAGAACCGTATAGACCTGGAATGTGTAAGCAGACAGGGGGACGGTTCTTACGCGGAAGCGCTTCCGGAACCAATTACTTATACCAGCGAGAGCGAGCCGGAACAGCTGGTGCTCACGGTAAAAGAGGATGAAACCAGAAGAAATGAATATGGTTTTGACTATTCGGGCACTTTAAAGAATGGTTCCATGAGACAGCCAAGAGTGCGTCTGGTGCTGTATGAGGATGACCGTACCCTGGAGGTTGCTCCTTCGGACAGAGAGTTCTATCTGGCTTATACATTTGCCGGGGAAGCATCCGGATTTGAGACTTTGTCTGCGGCTGTGAGATATGCGGATGAGGAGATGGGAAGCGTATGGAGAGACGGGTCCCGCTGCTTCTGGGAAAGAGGAGCGCAGGCGACAAGAGCGCAGCTTGATGGGTTTGAGATTCCGGAGACGGCAGAGAACACCGGCGACAGCCTGGCGCAGTGCCTGCAGCTTCTGCTGCGTCAGAAACAGATTTATACAGACGTGCAGGGGGCGCTGAATGCCGGAAATGCGGCATGGGAGATCTGCCGGGATGAACTTGGAGACAGCTGCTGCCTGCTGCCGGGATGCAGCCTGGACGAGGTCCTCTATTATATAAGCGCGGGAGCGCCGGTCATGGCGGTGACGGATACCGGCAGCGCGGTGCTGATCGTGGGATATGATGCGCAGAATATTGTATATTATGAGCCCGGGCAGAGCGACCTGAGGCGGGCAGGTATGAACGACAGCGCCTCCATGTTTGAGGCTGCCGGAAATCTGTTTTTCACGTATCTGCCATAGGAAAGAGAGGTCTGAGTATGGATGAGAGGATCCGGAAACTTGCCGGAAATCTGGTTAATTATTCTTGCCGTGTGGGGAATGGCGACAAAGTTTATATTCATTATACCGGAGCGTCTACGGCGGAACTGGCCGGCGAACTGGTGAAAGCGGTTTATGAGGCGGGCGGTCTTCCGTTTGTGCACTATACAGATCCCAAGGTGCAACGCAGACAGCTGATGGAATGCACCAGGGAACAGATGGAACTGATGGCGGAGATCGACGCGCTGGAGATGTCCCGTATGGACTGCTATATTGCTGTGCGGGGCAGCGACAATGTATCAGAGCTGTCCGATGTGCCGGCGGAGAAGATGGCCCTCTATGAAAAGTATTATATGACCCCGGTGCACCATGATATCCGGGTGCCAAAGACCCGCTGGGTGGTGCTTCGCTATCCCAATGACGCCATGGCGCAGTTGAACGGGACGAGTACGGAGGCTTTTGAGGATTTCTATTTCCGGGTATGCTGCCTGGATTACAGCAGGATGGCCCGGGCCATGAAACCTCTGGTGGAACTGATGGAGCGGACGGACAGGGTGCACATCAAGGGAAACGGCACGGATCTGATTTTCTCGATCAAAGGAATTCCGGCGATCCCCTGCGCGGGAGAATGCAATATCCCGGACGGAGAGGTCTATACGGCGCCGGTGCGGGATTCCGTAAACGGCGTGCTCAGCTACAATACGCCGTCCGTATACCAGGGATTTACTTACGAGAATATCCGCCTGACCTTTGAGAATGGAAAGATTATAAAGGCAGAGGCAAATGATACAGGAAGAATCAATCAGGTATTTGACACCGATGAGGGTGCCCGCTATGTGGGAGAATTCGCCATCGGCGTGAATCCTTATATACTGAAACCCATGAAGGATACTTTGTTTGATGAAAAGATTATGGGGTCCTTCCATTTCACACCGGGCAACTGTTATGAGGAAGCGCCTAATGGAAACGCTTCTTCGATCCACTGGGATCTTGTGTGTATCCAGCGGCCGGAATATGGCGGAGGGGAGATCTGGTTTGACGATGTGCTGATCCGAAAAGACGGAAGATTTGTCATCCCGGAACTTGAATGCCTGAACCCGGAGAATCTCATATCCTGACAGGACGGACCGCAGCCGCCGGCAGGTTTCCTGCGCTTTCGCGCGGAAGCCTTCCGGCTTTTTCTTATCAGGGACGCGTTAAAAGAATCTTAAGAATTTCAGACCTTTCATCTTAAAAATAAGATGATATAACTATAGGCAGAAAAGGAGAGACGAATATGAACATTTTAGTCTGTGACGATGACCGGGCGATCGTAGACGCCATCGAGATCTATTTAAGCCAGGAGGGCTATACAGTATTAAAAGCATATGACGGACTGGAGGCAATCCGGATGCTTCAGGAGCATGAGGTGCACCTGCTCTTGCTTGATATTATGATGCCCCATATGGACGGTATCCGCGCTACAGTCAAGATACGTCAGACCAGCGGGATCCCGATTATTTTCCTTTCTGCAAAGTCGGAAGATACGGATAAGATTCTGGGTCTGAATATCGGCGCGGACGATTACATCACCAAACCGTTTAATCCGCTGGAGCTGACAGCCAGAGTAAAATCACTGCTGCGGCGTTATACGCAGCTGGGAGCGATCTCTGAGCAGCGGCCGTCCATATTCCGGATCGGAGGTCTGATGGTAGACGACGACCGCAAAGAGGTGACTGTGGACGGAGAGCCGGTGAAACTGACGCCTATTGAGTACCAGATCCTTCTTTTGCTGATGAAGAATCCCGGGAAAGTGTTCTCTATCGCCCAGATCTATGAGAAGATCTGGAATGAGGATGCCATCGGGGGAGACAATACAGTAGCTGTACATATTCGTCATATCCGGGAAAAAATCGAAATCAATCCCAAAGACCCCAGATATCTGAAAGTTGTCTGGGGAGTGGGATACAAGATTGATCGGGAACAGGAGAGAATATGAAGAATAGAAGAAAAAAAACATCCGTTTTCCGGAGAATCATTCTGGGAATCAATCTGGTTATGCTGGCAGTGCTGGCAGTCGGAGCAATTATAGGAAACGGATATCAATATACACAGGAAACCTGGCGGGACGCGCTGAATGGGAAAACATATGTGGAGACGGCCGCATTTCAGGATCTGGCTTCCGACGCGGTCTATAACTCTATTGGAGCGCTGGCAAGAACCAGCAGGATGGAGCGGGCAGGCGAATTTGATCCGGACCGGATTATCCGCATCCGTGATTATCTGGACAGCAGAACAGTCTATGATGAGGTATCGGAGGAGGAGAAAGAAGACGGAATCTGCTACCGACAGGGGGATCTTTACCAGTGGAGCCTGAAAGGAACTACGATTAGGGATAACGTGCTGCAGGAGGTATATCAGCCTCTCTTTTACGGAAGCATTCAGGAATATGCCAACCAGTGCGGAGAAGAATATCAGGAGCTGGTAGATCAGATCCAGGAGGCGATGGAGCGGCTGAAAGAAGACGTGGCGGCCTATCAGCAGGATCTGAAAACCTGGAATTCCGGCGCTACCAATGTGCGCTTCGCGCTCTGGGATCTGGGCAGCGGGGAATTTTACACCAATGTGGCAGAACTGGAGAAGACAGAGCCTGCACAGGAAAGTCTGGAGGCATATTTTAAAGATTTTGGAAGCTATTATATTTTTGACAGCCGTTCTACCAGTGTGTCGCAGGTAAACGTGGGAGACTATTATTCTTATAATACCCAAGCGCTCTTGACGGGCGGCGCCGCGCACCTGGATGGGGAATATCAGCTGTATGTGGGGATTGACACTTCCTTCCCGGTGTCGGATCAGTTTCAGCGCGGCCAGATAGAGTATGAGAATGCTGTCGGAACGATCATCCCGTATATGAAAGGAATGGGAGTGCTGGCGGTCATATGGCTTGTCACTCTGCCGGCGCTTCTTGTTACGCTGATCCGCGGAGCGCGGAGACTGGGAACCGCGCTGCTGGAAAGAGTGCATGTGGCGGTCCGTATCGCGATCTATTTTGTGGCTTATCAACTGATCCAGATGCTGATCCGGCTTCTGCCGGGGACAGGCGCCGCAGAGGACGTGCTGATGCTGACCCTGAACGCGGGAGTGCTGGCGATCCTGATTCTGGACGGAATTCAGCGTCAGAAGCTTCTGGAAGGCGTGGAGTCCATGAAATCCGGCAGGGAAGAATCCGGGATTCCCACAGAGCATCTGTTCTGGAATAACCGCAGGATGGCGGAAGCAGTCAACGGGCTGGGAGAAGACCTGAAGAGCGCGGTGCAGGAACAGATGAAAAGCGAGCGGATGAAGGCGGATCTGATCACCAATGTGTCCCATGACCTGAAGACGCCCCTGACGTCCATCATCAATTATGTGGATCTGATGAAGCGGGAGCCCATCGAGAATACCAGGGCAGAAGAGTACCTGGAGGTGCTGGATCAGAAATCCCAGAGGCTGAAACAGCTGACAGAAGATCTGGTGGAAGCATCCAGAGCCAGCTCCGGCAATGTGACGCTTCAGATTACACGTATTGATCTGAAGGAACTGCTGATGCAGACCAGCGGAGAATTTGAAGAACGATTCGCGGCCCGCGGATTAAAGTTTGTCGCTTCCTATCCGCAGGGACCTCTGTATGTGAAAGCGGACGGGCGCAGATTGTGGAGAATCATCGAAAATCTGTACCGGAATGTGGAAAAATACGCTATGCCGCACACCCGGGTCTATCTGGACGTGGCACGGGAAGAGGGCGAAGCGGTTGTATCCATGAAGAATATTTCGGAACAGCCTCTGAATATTTCAGCGGAAGAACTGACGGAACGCTTTACCAGAGGAGATGAATCCCGTACCACGGAAGGCAGCGGGCTGGGATTGTCTATCGCGAAAGATCTGACAGAACTGCAGAACGGCAGATTCGAGATCTATCTGGACGGAGATCTGTTTAAAGTGACAGTGGCGTTTCCGTGCGATATGGAAAAAGAATAGTATTATTTGTGGTTGCTTTTACACCATGGCAATTGTATAATTGTATACAAATCCGTTTTATGGAGGTGCGTATGATTCAATTATATAATGGAGGCGCTTATGTGCTGAACGGATCCGAGATCATCCCGGATTCCCCGGATGCACAGAAAGTGCTTGCCGGAAAGATGGCTCAGGTGCCGTCCAAAGAAGAGGCGAGAAAACAGACGATTGCCTATGGTATCCTGAAACAGCACAATACATCCGGCAGTATGGAAAAGCTGCAGATACGTTTTGACAAGCTCACATCCCATGACATTACATATGTGGGCATTATCCAGACCGCACGCGCTTCGGGACTGGAAAAATTTCCTATGCCTTATGTGCTGACGAACTGTCATAACAGTCTTTGCGCAGTGGGAGGAACCATCAACGAGGATGACCATATGTTTGGCCTGACCTGCGCGAAAAAATACGGCGGAGTGTATGTGCCGCCTCATCAGGCGGTAATCCACCAGTATGCCCGCGAGATGCTTTCCGGCGGGGGGCAGATGATATTAGGGTCGGACAGTCATACCCGTTACGGCGCGTTGGGCACCATGGCTATGGGCGAAGGCGGTCCGGAGCTGGTAAAACAGCTGCTGAACCAGACCTACGATATCCCCATGCCGGGCGTAGTGGGCGTATATCTGACCGGGGAACCGGTCAGGGGCGTCGGGCCTCAGGATGTGGCGCTGGCGATTATCAAGGAAGTATTCGCCAACGGATATGTTAATAATAAAGTGATGGAATTTATCGGCGACGGAGTCGGAAAACTGAGCGCGGATTTCCGTATCGGCATCGATGTTATGACCACGGAGACCACCTGCCTGTCCTCGATCTGGAAGACAGACGAGGCGATCCGGGAGTTCTATGAGATCCACGGAAGACCTGAGGATTATAAGGAACTGAATCCGGGCGGCACGGCGTATTATGACGGCATGATCGTGGTAGATCTGGGAGAGATCCGTCCCATGATCGCTATGCCGTTCCATCCCAGCAACGCGTATACGATTGATGAGCTGAACGCGAACCTGGACGATATCCTGGCAGATTGTGAGAAGCGTGCCAAGGTCAGCCTGGGAGATCAGGTGTCCTTCTCGCTGAGAGATAAAGTACATAACGGACGCCTGTATGTGGATCAGGGCATCATCGCCGGCTGTGCGGGCGGCGGATTTGAAAACATCTGCGCGGCGGCGGACATTCTGGACGGAAAGAGTATCGGAGCCGACGAATTTACGCTGAGCGTTTACCCGGCTTCCATGCCGATCTATATGGAACTGGTGAAAAATGGTTCCGCTGCCATGCTGATGCAGACCGGAGCGGTCCTGAAGACCGCATTCTGCGGACCTTGTTTCGGCGCAGGGGATACGCCGTGCAACAATGGTTTCAGCATCCGCCATTCCACCAGGAATTTCCCGAACCGGGAAGGTTCCAAGCTGCAGAACGGTCAGATCGCGTCCGTTGCGTTGATGGACGCGCGCTCTATCGCCGCTACGGCAGCCAACAAAGGATATCTGACGGCGGCTACGGACCTGGATGTTGAATACCGGAATCCGAAATATATATTTGATAAACAGATTTATGAAAACCGTGTATTTGACAGCAAGGGCGAGGCGGATCCGGATGTGCAGATCCATTTCGGTCCCAATATCAAAGACTGGCCGGCTATGAGCGAGCTGCCGGAGTATCTGATCCTGAAAGTGGTATCGGAGATCCATGATCCGGTGACGACCACGGACGAGCTGATCCCTTCGGGAGAGACTTCCTCCTATCGTTCTAATCCGCTGGGGCTGGCGGAGTTTACCCTGTCCAGAAAAGATCCGGAGTATGTGGGACGCGCCAAGAAAGTCCAGGCGGCGCAGAAAGCGCTGGAAGCAGGGCAGAGTCCGGAAGAAGCGCTGCCGGAGCTGAAAGATGTCCTGGATACGATCCGCGCTTCTTATCCGGAAGTGACAGACCGGAATATGGGAGTCGGAAGCACGATCTTTGCAGTCAAACCTGGAGACGGTTCCGCGAGGGAGCAGGCGGCGTCCTGTCAGAAGGTGCTGGGAGGCTGGGCGAATATCGCCAACAGCTACGCCACCAAGCGTTACCGTTCCAATCTGATTAACTGGGGGATGCTGCCGTTCCTGATCGAGGAAGGAGACCTGCCTTTTGTCAACGGTGATTATCTGTTTGTTCCGAACATCGCGGAAGCCGTTAAAAATAAAGCTTCGGAAGTGAAAGCGTATGTGGTGAAAGACGGTATGAAGGAATTTACCCTGAAGCTGGGCGAGATGACGGATGATGAGAGAGAGATCATTCTGAAGGGATGTCTGATTAATTATAACCGGGTTTAAAATCTGATAATAAGGCGGAATTTCCTGTCATGGAGATCCCGCCTTTTTCTTACCTGTCTGTTTCCTCCTCCGCCTCGCTCAGCGAGAAGACAAACTCGGTGCCGACGCCTTCGGTGCTGATCACATTGATATTTTCCCCGTGCATCTGGATAATCTCTTTGACGATGGAGAGTCCCAGGCCGGTGCCTCTCTTATCCTTTCCGCGGGAGAGATCTGTCTTATAAAACCGTTCCCATATTTTTTTCAGACTGTCTTTGGGAATTCCGATTCCTGTGTCACGCACAGATACAAAGATCTTTCCAAAGCGCGGCGTGGTTTCTACCGTGATGACCGAATCCGGATGGCTGAATTTGATCGCGTTGTCGATCAGGTTGTAAAGTACCTGCTGGATCTTGCCCATGTCCGCGAAGACATAGGACTGGGGATCGGCAAAGAGCAGGTTGAAGGCGATTCTCCGGGAGGTACAGGTGCCTTCAAAGGAAGCGGCGGTGTTTTTGATCACTGTATTAATATCAAAACGGGTCTTGTCCAGACGGTTTTGCTTGGGATTCATGGCGTTCAGCTCCAGCAGGCCGCTGGTCAGCTTGGTCAGGCGTTCCGTTTCCCGGAGCACGATGTTCAGGTATTTTTCCTGCATCTCAGGAGGGATCGTGCCGTCCAGCATGGCTTCAATATAGCCTTTTATGGATGTGAGCGGCGAACGGAAGTCGTGCGAAATATTGGAAATCATCTTCCGTTGGTCTTCGTCCGCGTCTTTGAGGGCCTGAGCCATAAAATCCATGGTGTTGGAAAGAATGCCCAGTTCGTCGTCACGGTCCATGGCGATGGGATAGTCGAAATTGCCGGCGGCATATTCCCCGGCAGCCCGTCTGAGTCTGCGCAGCGGCAGATAGACGATGAACCAGCCTGCGGCTGCGAAGATAAATGTCAGCAGCATCAAAAGGATCAGTGTAATATAAAACGCAAGCAGATAGCCTTCTTTTTCCTGAATCACGGAAGACATGGGGGTGTGTACCGCAATGTATCCGCGCACATGATAATTATGGGTGACCGGAACCAGTACGCTCAGGGTCTCCTGGTCGAACATGCCGAAAAAATCTCCCGTGGTATAATATTTTCCTCCGGGCAGTACCGAATTAAAATCCGGAATTTCCAGAGATTCTGCGGGGATCTCGTCATCCGCAGAGCTCAGGACCAGACTGCCGTCCCGGCTGATGAGCCATATCTCCGCGTTCAGGTAGACATCCAGGGAAGACAGATAGGGCTGGATTCCGGAAAGCGAGCGTTGATCCTCCATGTCGCCGGGATAAGTAGCTACGTACTGGTCAGCCAGATACAGCCCTTCCTGATAAAAGGAACTGGCCTTTTCTTCCACCGTGTGATCCAGAAGCAGCCTGGATGTGACGGTGGAAATGCAGAAAAAGGCACACAGCCCGAAAATCAGATACGCGATGATAAATTTTATGTTCAGTGAAAGGTGCATTATTTCACCTCGAATTTATATCCGATCCCCCAGACGGTGGCCAGACGCCAGGAATCGTGATCCTTGATCTTTTCCCGCAGCCTTTTGATATGAACATCTACCGTGCGGGTATCTCCGATATATTCATAGCCCCAGATATGATCCAGAAGCTGCTCTCTGGTAAATACCTGATTTGGGGAAGAAGCAAGGAAATATAAAAGTTCCAGCTCCTTGGGCGGCATCTCCACCGTATGGCCCTGATAGATCACAGAATAATTAGTCTGGTTGATGATCAGATCCGGATACTGGACAATTTTGGATTCGCTGCCGGTTTCCGGCCTCGCCGGCTGAAAACGGCGCAGCACCGCTTTGACCCGGGCAACCAGCTCTTTGGAATCGAAAGGTTTGATCATATAGTCGTCTGCTCCCAGTTCCAGGCCCAGTACTTTGTCAAAAATCTCTCCTTTCGCGGAAAGCATGATGATGGGAGTATTGGAACGGGTACGGATCTCCCTGCAGACCTGGTAGCCGTCTATGCCCGGAAGCATCAGATCCAGCAGGATCAGATTCGGCGCGAAGCTGTCAAAGACCTGCAAAGCCTGTTCCCCGTCGGTCACAATTTTTACTTCGTAACATTCTTTGGTCAGATAAAGAGAGATCAGTTCCGCAATATTAGTATCGTCGTCGACGATGAGTATTTTCTGTTTTGAAGCCATAATGTTTCTCCTGTCTGTTTATTTGAACTCCGCAATCGTCACCCCGGCTTCTCCTTCGCCGAAGGTCCCGAGACGGTAGGATTTGATGTACTTGCAGCGTTTCAGGTGCTGCTGCACCGCGCTGCGCAGAGCGCCGGTACCCTTTCCGTGTACGATCCGCACGCTGGGGACATGAGCCAGATAGGCGTCGTCCAGATACTTGTCCAGATGGCCCATGGCTTCGTCCACGGTCATGCCGATCAGATTGATCTCGGTGCTGACAGACGCTGATTTTGACATTTTGATATTGCCGCTGCCGGAGGAGCCTTTTCCGGAGACCGGATGTTCTGCCTCTCCCAGATATTCCAGGTCATTAATATTTACCTGTGACCGGAGGATTCCCATCTGGACAAAGAGATCGCCTTTGGCGTTGGGAAGGGTGCTGACAGTGCCCTCCAGGTTCAGGCTCAGTACGCGCACCCGGTCCCCGATATGCAGGGCTGCCGGTTTGACCTTCTTCCGCGGCTTCGCCGGTTTGGCGCTGGTACTGATTTCGGTATTTTTGATCTTCTCCCGCAGACGGGCGCGCTCGGCCTCCATCTCTTTTACAGAAATATTGTCTTTTCCGAATTTATGGAAATTCTTCATGGTCTCGTCTGCATAGTCTTTGGCCTCCTGCAAAATAGCGCCCGCCTGTTCCCGGGCGTCGCGGAGGATCTTTTCTTTCTGCTCGTCCAGGCGGTCCTGTTTCTTCTGCAGGGCATTGCGGAGAGAACGGATCTCCTCTTTGTACCGGGAAATCTCCGCCTGATCCTTTTCCAATGTAACGCGGCTGTGTTCCAGCTCGGAGATCACGTCTTCGAAGTTCTTATCCTGAACGTCGATCTGCTTTTTGGCATCTTCAATCAGGTGTTCCGGAAGTCCCAGTTTGGCAGAGATGGCGAACGCGTTGCTTTTGCCGGGAATGCCGATGAGCAGCCGGTAAGTGGGCCTCAGAGATTCCACGTCAAACTCACAGCAGGCATTTTCCACGCCCTGCGTGGAGAGCGCGTAGATCTTCAGCTCGCTGTAATGAGTCGTCGCCATGGTGCGGATCCCCTGCCTGTGCAGATGGTCCAGAATCGATATGGCCAGGGCGGCGCCTTCGGTAGGATCGGTACCGGCGCCCAGCTCGTCGAACAGCACCAGAGAGTTCAGGGACGCATCCTTTAAGATAGAAACGATGTTGGTCATATGAGAAGAAAAGGTACTGAGACTCTGTTCAATACTCTGTTCGTCTCCGATGTCCGCGAATACATCGTCAAATACGGCCAGCTCCGAACGCTCGAAGGCGGGGATATGGAGCCCGGACTGTCCCATGAGCGTGAAAAGTCCCACTGTCTTCAGAGAGACGGTCTTGCCGCCGGTGTTGGGACCGGTCACGATGAGCAGGTCGAAATCTTTGCCCAGCCATACGTTGATGGGCACGACTTTTTTAGGATCCAGCAGAGGATGCCGTCCGTCTTTGATGCGGATACAGCCCCTCTCATTGAGCACGGGACGGGTGGCTTTCATCTCTTTGGCAAGCATGGCCCTGGCGAAAATGAAATCCAGGTCCACCAGCAGGCGGTAATCGTCGGATAAGAACTCCAGATAACCGGCTGCCGTCTCGCTGAGGGAAGCCAGGACTTTTTCGATCTCCTGCTGCTCCTTGATCTGCAGTTCCTTATAATCGTTGTTCAGCTTGATCACGGCCATGGGTTCGATGAAAAGGGTCGATCCGGTGGAACTCTGGTCGTGGATCATACCTGCCACCTGGCCGCGGTATTCCGCTTTGACGGGCAGGCAGTATCTTCCGTCCCGCATGGTGACTACCGGGTCCTGCAGGTAAGCGCGTGCGGAACCATTTACCATGGCGTTCAGCGTGCTGTGTACGCGGTCGTTCATCTGACGCATGGAACGGCGTACATGCAGCAGGGCGCCGCTGGCGTCATCTGCCATCTCCTCTTCCGAAAGAATACACCGGCGGATCTCTCCGGCCAGAGACGGAACCGGTTCCAGTAATTCGAAAGATTCGTCCAGAGAATCCCGCGAGTCGTCATCTTCTTCCCGCTGTCCGTACCGGCGCACTTTCCCGGCAGTCTCCAGAAGGGACATGATCTGCAGCAGTTCTCCCATGCCCAGGACCCCGCCCACTTCCAGTCTCTTTATGGAGCCGCGGATGTCGCGGATACCGCCAAAAGACAGGCTGCCTTTGCGGTAAATACGGCGCAGGGCGTCTTCGGTCTCTGACTGCAGGCGCTCGATTTCCTCCAGGGAGGAAGATGGCTTAAGGGTGCGGCAGAGCTCTTTGGCGCCTTCAGAAGCCGCATGCTCTGTCAATATATGAATAATTTTGTCAAATTCTAATGTTTTTAATGCTTTTTGGTTCATAAATATCTCCTGTGTCCGAACTGATATCATTGTACTCCATTTGAAAAGGAATGAAAAGTAGAACTTATAGACACTTTCAGGGAAATCTAGTATAATACTTTCTGGACAACAGCGGGTGAAAACCCTCATGACGGACCGGGGGGAGAAGAGTTTCTTTTGCGGGAGGCTGTAATGGCAGACTTAAAAGATAAAAAGGATTCCGATTATTTATTTATGCAGGAGAAGATCAAACAGAAACCCATATATCAGAATCGGACGGTGCGCAAATGCGCGTCGTGCATTCTGTCCGGCGTGCTTTTTGCCCTGGCGGCGCTGGGGGTCTGGGCTTTTGCGCTCCCTTTCCTGGATAACCAGGCAGAAGAACAGGAGATCCAGCCCATTGAGATCCCCGAAGAGGAAGAAAATACCGAGACAGAAGAAGAGGAAGATTCTACTGTATACATCACGGAAACGGTCAGCATGGAGCTGGAGGATTACAAAAAAATGTATCAGCAGCTTATCCAGATCGGAAACCAGGCAGAAAAAAGTCTGGTGAATATTTCTGTGCTCTCGATGGATACAGACTGGTTTGATGAGATCTATACCAGTCAGAGTACAGTGTCCGGTGTCGTGATCGGAGATAACGGCCTGGAGCTTCTGATCCTGACCGGATATGAAGAAGTACGCGGCGGAGAGAGTCTTCAGATTACATTTTTTGACCGCACGACGGCTGCCGGGACATTGAAAAATTATAATAAAAATACGGGCCTTGCCATGATCAGTGTAAATCTGAGCGATATCTCGGATTCCACAAAGGGAGTGATCCAGTACGCAAATCTGGGATCTTCGAAGACGACCAGGAACGGAGAACCGGTGATCGCAGTGGGGAACCCGGCGGGAGTTTACGGCTCCGTTTTATTCGGAAACCTGACTTCTGTGACTCAGACGGCGGGTATCTACGACGGAAGTTATACGGTACTGACGACGGATATGGCGAAAGCAGACAACAGCAGCGGCGTCCTGATCAACTGGGACGGCAAGATCGTAGGCATTATCCAGAATCGCTGCGAAGTCAACGGCCAGGAAAATATGATACAGGCTTACGGCATATCGGATATGAAAGAAGAGATTGAGCATCTGTCCAACAGCCAGGATCTGGTGTATATGGGAATCATCGGAGCGGATGTGACCACTACGATCTCTGAACAGGAAGAGATTCCGGTAGGCGTGTATGTATCGGAAGTGGCGATGGATTCTCCGGCTATGGCGGGAGGCATTCAGCCGGGAGATATTATTACGTCCATGAGCGGGCAGCAGGTCACGAATCTGAAGGATGTGCGGTCAATCCTTTTAAAATGTTCCAACGGACAGAATATCCAGGTGGTATGTCAGCGTCCGGATAAGGATGGATACCAGGAACTGGAAGTGACGGTACAGCTGACCATATTACAATGACCCTCGCGGCAGCCGCCAAATGGACATGCAGGCATGTCCGTCTGGTTCGCTGCCTGCGGAAATAAATTTAGAAAGAGTGTGTATGAATGAAATATATTGAGACATTCCGGGAAGGGGAGAGAGTTTCCGGTATTTACCTGTGCAAAACCCGCCAGTCGGCGTTGACGAAGGCGGGAAAAGCTTATGAAAACCTGATGTTTCAGGATAAGACAGGAACTGTGGACGCCAAGATCTGGGATCCTAATTCCAATGGAATCGATGATTTTGAGAGCATGGACTACGTGGATATCGTGGCGGACGTGACCAGCTTCCAGGGACAGATCCAGCTGAATGTGAAGCGCGCGCGCAAAGTCCGGGAAGGAGAGTACAATCCGGCGGATTATCTTCCGGTGAGCAAAAAAGATATCGAAAAGATGTATCAGGAGCTGCTGGAATATGTGAACAAGGTAACCAATCCGTATCTGTCGGTTCTGCTGAAGGATCTCTTTGTAAACGACCAGGAGTTTGTGAGAGCGTTTAAATTCAACAGCGCTGCCAAGACCGTGCATCACGGCTTCGTGGGCGGACTTCTGGAGCATACGCTGAGCGTGACAAAGCTCTGCAATTATTATATCCAGGCGTATCCGATGCTGAACAAAGATCTGCTCTATACCGCGGCCATGTGCCATGACATCGGAAAAGTATATGAACTGTCGCCGTTCCCGGCAAATGATTATACGGATGAGGGACAGCTGCTGGGGCATATCGTGATCGGCACGGAGATGGTGGGAGAACGTATCCGGAAGATTCCGGGATTCCCGCAGAAGCTGGCCAATGAGCTGAAACACTGTATCCTGTCCCATCATGGAGAACTGGAATACGGCTCGCCGAAAAAACCGGCGCTCCTGGAAGCGGTGGCGCTGAATTTCGCGGACAACACGGACGCCCATATGCAGACCATGATCGAGGCGCTGGAAGCGGCCGGGGATAAACAGGGATGGCTGGGATACAACCGCCTGTTTGAGTCCAATATACGGAAGACCGGAAAATAGAACGTCAATAATATATGGAAAAGACAATGTGCCGGACGGAAGAAGGCTTGAATCTGCTTTTTTTCGTCCGGCATTTTCAAAAGGAGAGACCGATGAAAAAGGATGATATGATAGAACTGACCATCGAAGATCTGGGCGTTGACGGAGAAGGAATCGGAAAACTGGACGGCATGACATTCTTCGTAAAGGATACGGTGATCGGCGACCGGGTGGAAGCGAAGGTCATGAAGATGAAAAAAACTTACGGCTACGCGCGCCTGATGAAAATACTGGAACCGTCGCCGGACCGGGTGGAGCCCCGCTGCGCCCACGCCCGTCAGTGCGGCGGATGTCAGCTCCAGGCCATGAACTATGAAGCGCAGCTGAGATATAAGGTAAATAAAGTATGGAATAACCTGACCCGTATCGGCGGCCTGACCGGGCTTCCCAGACCGGAGATCCTGGGCATGGAAGACCCCTGGAGGTATCGGAATAAAGCGCAGTTTCCATTTGGAACAGATAAAGAGGGCCGTCCCGTGACCGGATTCTATGCGGCCCGGAGCCACCGGATCATTCCGTGCACGGAATGCCGGCTGGGCGTGGAGGAAAACCGGATCATCCTGGAGAAGATTCTGGATCATATGGAAACATACAAGATCCCTGCTTATGATGAGCAGACCGGAAAAGGGCTGCTCCGCCATGTGCTGCTCCGCAAAGGATTTGCCACAGGCGAGATCATGGTCTGTCTGATCCTGAACGGACGCCGCATCCCTGCTCAGGATGCTCTGACAGATTCTCTGCGGGAAGTGCCGGGCATGACCAGCATCAGTATCAATGTAAATCAGAAAAAAACAAATGTGATCATGGGAAGCGAGATGATCCCTGTGTGGGGGCAGGCATATATCACAGACCAGATCGGAGAGATCCGGTATCAGATCTCGCCCCTCTCCTTCTTCCAGGTAAACCCGGCGCAGACCCGGAAACTCTATGAGACAGCCCTGGAATACGCGGACCTGAGAGGAGAGGAGACTGTCTGGGATCTCTACTGCGGGATCGGCACCATCTCCCTTTTCCTGGCGCAGAAGGCAGGCAAAGTGTACGGCGTGGAGATCGTGCCCGAAGCCATCGAGGACGCCCGCCGCAACGCGGCATTAAATGATATCTCCAACGTGGAATTTTATGTGGGCAAGGCGGAAGAAGTCCTGCCGGAAAAATATGAGAAGGAAGGGATCCGCGCGGACGTGATCGTGGTAGACCCGCCCCGGAAGGGCTGCGACGCCGCCTGCCTGGAGACCATGGTGAAGATGCAGCCGGACCGGATCGTGTACGTGAGCTGCGACAGCGCCACGCTGGCAAGGGACCTGAAGTACCTGTGCGGGGAAGGGTATGAGGTGAAGAAAGTGAAGGCGTGCGATATGTTTCCGGGGACGGTGCATGTGGAGACTGTGTGCCTCTTGAGCAACACCCAAAGCAAGAAGAAAGAGTCCTATATTACGCTTGATGTGGAGATGGCAGATTACTATCGCATCAAGAACGAAGGGAAGAATTCTACCACCTAAGGTTCAGCCTCACAATCGAATAGGAATTTGAATAGATAAGCTGCAGATGCGGACATGATCCGAGATCTGCAGCTTGTTTTGTTTCAAGCCAAAATAGTCGATTGAAAAAGGAGGACAAACACATGGCAAGCAAGAACGAAAGAGAACTGAAGGTTTGTGCGCTGAGCGGGCACAACTACAAGCCTGTTCCGTCGATTCGTTTGATGGGGCAGTGGCTGGAGGCTGCTGGGTTCCATATTGGAGATCCGATATTGGTCAGATGCGAGGACGGCAAGCTCATCATTAGCCTGGACGCTGCAAGAGCGGAGATGATTGAGGCAGAAAAGGCGTTTATGGAGAAGGAAACCAGAAAACTGCATGAAAGATTCCTGAAGGAGAAGAAGGCGCTTCATGCTCAGTTTGTTGCAGAGCGGCAGGCAGAATATGCTAAGGGACAGGGGAAAGACTATGTTTGATGCAACTGATCTCTCCGCTCTGGATCCTAAGTACTTCTCCATCATCTTCACAGATGCCTTTGATGTGACTGTGATGAGCCGAAACACCGGCCATTATTGGTTCATCCATAATCCTGAGTATCCGACACCGGGAACATGCATCATATTCCACAAGCATAAGGCATCGCATCCATATCACCAGCACGGTCGTGCGAATAGTTTGAAGCAGGCTGTCCGGAGCATACAGAGCCACGACCGGTGGCAGATGCAGGGCAGACCGTCTAAGAGATAAAATCGAATATAGAGGCACACAGCAAAAAGGAGAGCAGCATCCGGGCATGCCGCTCTCCCTTTATTTTAATCGGTCAGCAATCTCAATGAATCAATCTTTATAGTAAAGGTCTCGTGCCATTTTCTGGGCGGCCTTGATATCGGCGTATCCCTGGCTTTTGCCCAGATTTAATTCTTCGAGGATCTGGCCTTTTGAACGGTTCTGGCCGAGAAGTTCAAGGATTCTGCCATATTTGGGGTTGATGCCTTTTACTTCTGCAATCAGTTCCTTGATGATGATACCGAGAAGTACGGTGTCTTCGAGAGAAGGTGTTTCTCCGGGTTCAAAACCACTCTGATCTTCGTCGCCTTCAGCATCGTCCTGAAACTTGTTGTAAGACAGATCGTCTTCATGACCATTTTCTTTGAGAAAATCCTCTGTGCCGCCGGTTGCAATATATGTGCGAACCTGAGCGTTGAAGAATCTCATCCAATTATCAAGGGTACCTGCCTGGATAGGAGCGAAAGCTACGGGGATTTTGTGACCGTTGATATTCCAGGTCTCGATGTTGTCTCTGATGATGGACTTGTCTTTGAACATTTCCTTCGTCATGAGCATCGGTGCAAGCTCTTCGTTCGCTGCTGGCGGAATGTTGTTGTACGGTTTCTTGTTTCCGTATTTACTCTGGTTTTCGTTGCTTGAGAAATTTTTACTCTGAAACATAATTCGGGCCCTCCTTCGACCCAAGGCCGAAACGGAAGGTCCGAACTATGTCGCTGTGAACGTTATAGATTTGTACGCAAAATAAAATCGGTGGAAGGCATACAAATCGAACGGAAAATCCGTTTCGGTTTGCATCCTTTCCACCGATGGTCAGGCTGCATTACGCATTAATGGTTATTTGGTTGTGATCCTACTGCCCGGAGTAGGAATTGCAGCGGGAATCAAATGAAATATTTATCTGCGAACGCAAATAATTTATTCACTTATCACCCGAACTGTGCTATACTGTCATTTGGAGTATTGGCTTTGTTCGGAGAGTGTCTCTTCCCACACTGTCATTATATCCGAAACACCTTGAAAAGTCAGTATTTTAAGGGGTTAGAGCGGTTCCTATAAAGTTATCATAAAGTTTCTTTTTGAGGAGGTGAGCTGATTGCGAGAGCTGGTTTTAGCCACGGTAGTGGCAGAAATAAAGAATGCTTTTGTTGATGAGATCAGTGATCCTGAACTCATAGAGCTTCTTTATAGAGGTGTAGCTGAACCGTTGGGGATGACATTAAGCAAAGTGGGGAAAGGTACTGCCAGCAAAATTGTGAACAGGGCACCACAGGGCAATCCGCTTAGAATCATAAAAGGCCATTCGCAAGATCCTGAAGTTAAGTCATCAATTGGAGCCTTTTTCAAAAAGAATGTCACACGGCACTTTATGCCGGGAATGGAAGAAGAAATTATCTTTCATTTTCGGGGAGATATAAAAGCAGACGGTAAAATATCTGACAGCAAAAAAGATGAGCTTCTTCGATTAGGCAAGAAGGAAACATTTGATGAATTCTTAGGACAAGTGTATCTGTATTCTCTTACCAGAGATAATGTCCTTACACCTGAGGCAAATGCCAAGCTGGATACAGAGTTAGAGGAGTATAAGAGACATCCGCTGGAGGATGCGGAAATACCGGAAACGATAATCAAAGAAGAGCACGAATACACGACAGCGCTTGCCGCAGCTTATGCTCAAGCAGAAAACATAAAAGCCTTTCCTATGGATAGAATCGGAGAGTATCCGAAGTATGAGAAGCATCTTTCAGAACAGCGTAAGTACTATTTTGCTGCAGAGGCTGTCAGACGTAGCACACGAGATATTTACGACAAAGAGGATCAATTCGACCTGCTGAAAAGTGAAACATATGAATATATCAAGGATGATTATGAGGATCCTGCAGAAAGCGGCCTGGCTCGACTTAAAGCCGTGTTGAGAAGAGTACGAGATTTTAATTCGAATAGATGCTGGCTTTTGAGAGATACAGATTGGGTAGGTGTACCCCAGAAAAAAGGGGTATGTCACTTCCTTGTAAAGGACGGCACTATAGAAGGGTGGGTGAGAGACGACGATGGACCGATTGTTTAATTCAACGTTTGAAAACTCTTTACGCCTGCTGTTATTGCTGGATGAATATGATATGCCGCAGACGCTGGATATGCTCTATGCGGTGGATTTTATGACGATATACAGTGAGCCGTTTGGTTTATCAGAGCAGAATCTTAACGGCGATAATGACCTGAAATTTAGTGAGTTTGCTTCGCAGAGGGATCTTGTAAAGAAAGCATTAAAGGAACTTGTTTTGAACGGTACTGCAGAGGCTGTCAGCTACAAGGATGGTCTATCATATATCATCACCCCGGAGGGGGAGGACTACTGTGGTGCTCTAACGAGTGAATATGCTCGTGAGTACAGAAAAGCCGCAAAATCTGTCATTAATGCAACAAAAGGAAAGTCCGAGAGATCACTGATTGCAGAGATATTTAAGCTCGGCGGAAAATCTTATCGACAGGAGGGTCATCAATGAGCAGATTTTATATTACAAAGATTGCTGCCTCCGGAGAGAAGGTTGAGTATTCATCAGTACCATTTAAGGATGGCGTTAATTTTATTGAAGGACCTTCTAATACGGGAAAGTCTTATGTTATTGGCTGTATTGACTTCATGTTTGCCGGGAAAGAGGTACCTTTTTCAAAAGATGATACCGGTTACGACACTGTCATGCTGGAAATGGAGTCTGACGATGGTTATTCATTTAAGGCTGAAAGAAAGATAGAAGACGGAAGCAGCGGTGATAAGGGATCGAACGTTGTAAAAGTATACTCTGATTTTCCAGGAGTAGACAAAGACGAATATAAAGTTGGTAACGGGGAATACAGCACGTTATTGTTGAGTCTTATAGGTATCGATAAAGTCCCTAAAATTATCGCAACGCAGGCACCGACGGATGAAGAAATGACTATTCGAACTATCTTTCATTTCTTCTTCCTGAGTGAAGAAAATATATTTGAAAAGCGAACTCCGCTTGATAATCCGGATCATTCCAAGATTACCAAGAGTCTGACTTCGCTTATCTATCTCCTTACAGCCGATGATTTAAACCGTTTCCTGCCCAAAATCAGCGTTGAGGAGCTAGAGAAGAGAGCTACCCGGAAGGCAGGGGTCATTAGTTACCTGAATCAGAAGATAGTGGACTTGTCAAAACAGAAGGAACAGCTCGAAGAAGCTTTGGCTGCTGATGATGGCGTAGATATTGATGCCAAGATAGACGAGTTTGTGGCTGAAATAGAAAAGGTTGAAAGGCAGATTGTCGATGCTTCTGAGGAAAGCCGGAAGTTACTTGTGCAAATATATGAAGTGAATGCAAAGCTTCAGGAAGCCAGATTCCTGGGCAATAGATATCGGGCACTTCATTCACAATATATGTCTGATATTAAGAGATTGATTTTTATCGTGGATGGCGACGCTAAGGGGAAGACCATTCATCACAAGGATAATTGTCCGTTCTGCGGGCATGAGATGGATTCAGAGGAAGAGGATCGTACTTCATACGTTGAATCTGCTAAATCCGAGCTTGCACGTATCAGACTGCAATTGGGTGATCTGGAAGTAACGGAGACAGATACCAGAAAAGAGATAAAAGAACTTGAAGAAACGCTGAAGGCATTAAATGCTCAGAACAGTAATATTACAAAACTGTTGAATCAAAATCTCAGACCTCATGCTGCAGAGCTCAGAGCTGTTGTCGCAGAGTTCCGTAGAATTCAGCATGTAAGGCAACAACTGCAGTTCATTGCATATATGTCAACGGAATTGGGAACAGATGTCTTCGAGAAGGAAAATGAAGAGGATGAGACTGCGACAAAGTTTGATGCAAAGAAGAACTTTGATAAAAATATCTGGAAGGACTTGAGTGAGTCCGTCAATGAAATGATAAAAGATTGCGCTTATACCGGAAAGCCAGAGTCATATCTGAACATCAATACAGCTGATGTTGTTGTTGGAGGAAGACATAAGAAGAACCAGGGTAAAGGATATCGTGCATTTCTGAATACGATAATGCTTTTCAACCTGATGAAGTACCTTGAGAGCAGCGGGAAGTATGCGTCACATTTTCTTGTGTTAGATTCGCCGATCCTGTCTCTAAAGGAAAAGAAATACAGCATCAAGGAAAGTGAGAAGGCCACAAAGGGAATGAGAGAATCTTTGATTCAATACATTATCGATCATTGTGGCAATAACCAGCTGATCGTAGCCGAAAATGAGCTCCCAGAGACGGTAAACTATCAGAATGCGAATCGGATAACGTTTACGATGGATGAAGAGCAAGGACGTTATGGATTCCTGCATAGTGTAAGAAATCCCGAAGAAGAGTAACGCACATTGCATGTGAGAATAAAGAGGGAAAGACCATGAAAAAGACTATTAGTTACGATAAACTTTGGAAACTGTTGATTGATAAAAAGTGGAATCGTACAAAACTGAAGGATGAGAGCGAAATCAGCACAGCTTCACTTGCGAAGCTTGGAAAGAACGCGAATATCACGACAGATGTTCTAGTGAAGATTTGTAATGCTTTGGAATGCGATTTCTCTGACATCATGGAGATGGTTCCTGTGGAAGAAAAGGATATGTCTTCTGAACAGCATGCGGAAGATTGAAAGGATAGATTGTTATGGTAGATTACGCACCAGGGATGAGGACCATCATTCGAGATGAAGAATGGATGGTTAAGAAGGTCGAAAAGAACAACATGGGGAATAATGCCCTTTACTGTGTTGGCGTATCGCCATTAGTTAAGGACAAAGAGGCTGTATTTCTGACTGATCTGGAAGAGATTGCAGTAGTGGATCCGAAGGATGTAAAGCTTGTCATTGATGGGTCATCTTTCTTCCGGCGGACACAGTTGTATCTGGAAAGTCAGTGGAGGCAGCAGATCCCGACAGATACAGATCTACATATCGGAGATAAGGCGGCTATGGACCTGATGCCTTATCAGCTTGAACCTGCGCAGATTTCGCTTCGCAGACCGCGTCAGCGCATCCTGATTGCAGATACAGTTGGCCTTGGTAAAACACTGGAAGCCGGTATCCTGATGAGCGAATTGATTGCCAGAGGAAAAGGCAGGAGGATACTGGTTGTTACTGTTAAGAGCATGATGACGCAGTTCCAGAAAGAAATGTGGAATCGCTTCACAATACCGCTGGTGCGTCTGGATTCAAAGAAGATCCATGATATCAGGGCGAAGCTTCCATCAAACTATAACCCATTCAGCTATTACGACAAGACCATTGTGTCCATTGATACGCTGAAGAGAGATGTTGAATACAGAACACATCTGGAGAAGGCATACTGGGACATCATTGTAATTGATGAGGCTCAGAATGTTGCAGAGCGTGGCGATCATCAGGCGCAGCGTTCCAGATTGGCAAAGCTGCTTGCAGATCGTTCAGATACTATGATTATGCTTTCAGCGACACCGCATGATGGACGGGCGAAGAGTTTTGCATCGTTGATGAATATGCTGGATCCTACAGCTATCGCGAATCCGGATGATTATACCAAGGATGATATTAAAGGCCTGTGCGTGCGTCGTTTCAAGAAGGATGTGAAGGATCAGGTCAGCGGATCGTTCCTGGAAAGAAGAATTGAGCTACAGCGTTGCAAAGCATCAGCAAAGGAAGAGATCGCTTTTGATATTTTTGCAGAGATGCAGCTGCAGATGGATTTGAGTAAAACAAGAGCTCAAGGACAGCTCTTTAAGACCAGTCTGGAGAAGTCGCTTTTTTCCAGCCCGGCAGCCTGCATCAAGAGCATTGATGCCAGACTTAACAAGCTTCGTAAGAAGTACTCAGATAACGAGATCAAGGATATCCGCGCACTAGAAGAACTGAAGAGTGCGTTGGAGAATATTACTCCTTCGGACTTTTCAAGGTATCAACAGCTCCTGACTTTGTTGAAAGATAAAGAATACGGATGGACCGGAGCAACAGATGACCGTGTTGTTATCTTTACAGAGCGCATTGAGACCATGAAATATCTGGCGGCAAGACTCCGCGAGGATCTTAAAATGCCGGCCAATGCGATTCAGGAAATTTCAGGCGCTATGAGCGACGCAGAGCAGCAGACAATTGTTGAGAACTTTGGGCGAGAGGAAGCTCCGGTCAGAGTACTGGTTGCTTCGGATGTCGCATCAGAAGGACTTAATCTGCATTACCTCAGCCACAGGATGATCCATTTTGACATCCCGTGGTCGCTTATGGTGTTCCAGCAGAGAAACGGACGTATCGACCGTTATGGGCAGCAGAAGCGTCCGGATATCCGCTATATGATGATTGAAAGCAATAATCCACGTATTAAGGGTGATATGAGGATTATTGAGATTCTGATTACCAAGGAAGAGCAGGCACTGAAGAATATCGGAGATCCGGCATTGTTGCTTGGTAAATTCTCCATTGAAGATGAAGAGTTAGTGGTATCCGATGCAATAGAGAACGGATCAGATGCGGATGCATTCTCTGAGACATTGGATAGCGGTGAAGCAGAGTTTGATCCTTTTGAGGCGTTGATGGCAGCTTCTGCTGATACAAGTGAACCGGCGAAAGTCAAAAATGATGAGACGCTGTTTTCGGATGCCGATTATCTGTACCTGGCGATGAGTTATCTTAACCAGTCTGAGAGCCATCCGGTTGAAAAGCTTCAATCCGTATCCGGCATGGAAGTGATAGTAACGCCGGATATGAGAAAGCGTCTTACCGCATTACTCCCTGATGAGGCTATGCCGCAGGGCGATTATTTACGGCTGTCCGATGATAAGGAATTCTGCATGGGAGAAATGAAGAGAAGTATGCAGAATAACATGGCAGAAACGGCATGGCCAAAGGTTCAGTATCTCTGGAAGCAGCATCCGTTGTTTACATGGGTAAATGATAAAGGCGGCCTGTTGTATGGACGCGGAGAAGCCCCGTTTGTTGGCATTCCGGATAAGATGAAACCGGAAGAGACCATCTTCATCGTTACGGGAAGCATTCCTAACAAGCGTTCCACTCCGCTGGTAGATGAGTGGTTTGGGCTTCAGTATGAGAATGGAAGATTTGTAAAGAGCCTGAGCATGAACGAGCTGCTTGCACATACCGGGTTCCGAAGCACAAAGATCCCGAACAGTGCAAGCCTGACGGAGACTGATGTGGCTGAAGCTGAAGGCTTACTGCCTGATGCTGTTGAACACGCGAAGAAATATCTGGATGGGTACTATCAGAGCTATCAGAGCCATATCAATCCGCTTCTGGATGAAGAATTGGACAAGTTAGCTGAACTGGAAACACGTCATAAATACTATCAGCTGTCTTTGTTTGAAAGCGAAAGAAAGAAAAGCGAGCAGGAACGTATGGTAGATGAACTATTTGATAAATTTACGACTTGGGTTACGGACACCATGTCGATACAGAATAATCCCTATATCCGGATTATGGCGGTAATGAAGGGGGTAACAAGATGAGCATGGATTTATCCGGAATTACCAACCAAAACGAATATTACACGAATCATTATTTCTCATCAATCTTTGAAGAGAATGCTTCTGAGACGATCTCTGCATGGCGAGCAGAAGCAAAGGAAAGCGAAGAGATCAGGACGCCGTGGGCGCTTCTGCGTGATGTTGCACGCCAGTATTACCCGGTTCATGACCGTTTTCTTCGCTCAAAGTTTGATACCCAGACTTTGGTGAATATTCGCACACTTGCAGATATGTACTTAAAGGCTCTGGGCTATCCGGAGGCGAAGCCAGAGTGGATTGAGATTGATGATACGCTGAAGGCACCTGTTTACCTGGAACTTACCAAGGCGAATGGAGCACCGGCCTTATGGATTCTGCTTGCGACTTCTGATGATAAGGAAGCAGCTATTCTGGACAAGTATTGTTTTGCTGCAGATGAAGTAGCGGAAGAAGGGCTGTATTCCGTACCAGCAAATGTTCTTACCAATATTCCGAATGAGGATCTTGTTACCAAGATTCTCTTTGGCCAGGCAGAGCCTCCGCGATTCATTTTGCTGATCGGAATGAACCAGATAGCTCTGATCGACCGTAATAAATGGAATGAGAAGAGATATCTGCAATTCGAACTTGAGGATATATTCAGCCGTCATGAGGAATCCACGCTGCAAGCGATGGCAGTTCTTCTGCATAGAAATAGCTTGTGCCCTGAAGATGGAACAGCACTCCTGGACGAGCTGGATGCGAATTCTCAGAAGCATGCTGCAGGCGTATCACAGGATCTGAAGTATGCGCTTCGTGAGAGCATTGAGATTCTTGGAAACGAAGTACTTTACGACATGGCTACCCGTCAGGGAAGAAATCTGGAAACAGATCCGGTAGATGCAGGTGATCTGACCTTGGAATGCCTGCGGTATATGTACCGTATGCTTTTTGTGCTCTTTATTGAAGCAAGACCGGAGCTCGGATATGCACCAATCCAGAATCTAACATATAAGTCCGGATACTCCTTAGATAATCTGAGAGATATTGCTGATGATATCCGTGATGATGTGACTGAGGTCGGCAGTGGGTATTTCCTTCATGAGACTCTTTCCAAACTGTATGATCTGATCTACAGCGGATATCCGGAGTCTGAGGAAGACCTGCTGAAGTATTCACAGGAAGAGAGCCTGCACGATATGTTCGTGATTGCTCCGCTGAAGGCTCATATCTTTGATCCTGAATATACAAAGATGATCACAAAGTCGAAGCTTCGCAATTCCTGCATGCTTCGGATTATAGACCTTATGAGTCTTACGCGTGAGACCGGGCGGCGGCACGACAGGCGCGGGCGTATTTCCTATGCAAATCTGGGAATCAACCAGATGGGATCCGTGTATGAGGCACTGCTTTCGTACCGTGGATTTATCGCTGAGACAACGCTCTTTGAGGTAAAGCGTGCCGGAGACAGCTTCAATGAACTGGATGTTGGTTACTTCGTTACTGAAGATGAGTTGGACCAGTATACCGAAGACGAACGTGTTCGCTATGAGAAGAATGATCCGGATGGAAAGTATAAGAAGGGTCAGCTCCGCAAATACGAGAAGGGGACTTTTATTTATCGTCTGGCCGGCAGAGAAAGGGAAAAGTCTGCCTCTTACTATACGCCGGAAGTTCTGACGAAATGCCTGGTTAAGTATGCTCTGAAAGAGTTGCTCGAAGGAAAGAGTGCAGATGAAATCCTACATTTGACCATCTGTGAGCCGGCTATGGGATCCGCAGCATTCTTGAACGAAGCCATCACGCAGCTTGCGGAAGCATATCTGGATAAAAAACAGAAAGAGCGTGGGGAAATGATTCCTGCAAATGACCGGCTGAAAGAACTTCAGAAGGTCAAGATGTATATGGCAGACAGGAATGTTTATGGAATTGACCTTAATCCTGTCGCCGTAGAACTGGCAGAAGTATCACTTTGGCTGAATACGATCTATGAAGGTGGCTTTGTGCCGTGGTTTGGAACGCAGCTGATTAACGGCAACTCACTGATTGGAGCAAGAAGACAAGTATACCGTGTGGAATCCCTCAGTACAACATCAAAGGGGATCCGTTGGTATGAGAATGCTCCTGACAGAGTACCGCTCGGAACAAAACGCATGCCGCGAAAGCAGGTATATCATTTCCTGTTGGGAGATCCTGGCATGTGCAGTTATTCTGATAAAGTCATCAAATCTCTGGAGCCGGATAAGATTAAAGCTATGGCTAAGTGGAGTAAGAAGTTCACAGAGCCATACAGTGAAGATGATCTGGTAACGCTGCTCCGCTTGTCTACTGCCATTGATGAATTGTGGGAAGCACAGATCAATCTGAGAAAAGAGGTGGAGGCTAAAACACAGGATTCTCTGTCTGTTTATGGATATGAGGATGATGCTACAGATTCCCATACAACTATTAGACAGAAGGATCAGATCCTGAGTGAACTTTATAAATCCGAACATATGAGAAACGCCGGTCCATATGCAAGACTAAAGTTTGCTATGGATTACTGGTGTGCACTCTGGTTCTGGCCTATTGATAAAGCGGATTTGCTTCCGAGCAGAAGTGAATTCCTCTTTGACATGTCCTTAATTTTGGAGGGCACAATGGCATCTGTAAATGTTAGCAAAGAGGCAAAAGGCGGACAGCTGTCGTTATTTCCTACAGAAATGGAGCAAATAGCGCTGGATATAGTTGCGACCTATGGATCTGGGTCCGTGGTTGATATTCCACGCTTGCGTAAGGAAAACCCTCGGCTCAATCTTGCTTACGAGATTTCGGAACAGAATCACTTTATGCACTGGGAGTTGGAATTTGCAGATTTATTTGCTGAAAGAGGTGGATTTGACTTAGTAATTGGGAATCCCCCATGGATAAAAGTGAAGTGGGGAGAATTTGATGTCCTTTCAGAAAAAAATCCTCGGTTTGCAATTAAAAAATTAAATGCTGCCCAAGTTAAGGAGCTTCGAGCAGTAGCTTTAAAGAATTCTACGGAACAAGAAGATTATGAGTTGGAATACGTTTCCGCAGCAGGTCAGCTTAATTATTATAACTGCGAGACTAATTATCCTCTTTTACGTGGCCAACAAACCAATCTATATAAATGTATTCTCCCACAAGCTTGGTATATATCAAATGAAAATGGCGTTTCAGCGTTTATTCATCCCGATGGCGTTTATGATGATCCTAACGGTGGATTATTAAGAAAAGTATTGTATCCAAAACTTAGAAAGAGATTTCAATTCGTAAATGAAAAACTACTTTTTACGGAGATAAGTGATACAAGTATCTATGGGTTGAACATATACTCAAACGCATCAACGAAATCGTTTGACATGGTCTCGCATTGCTATTATCCAAGCACAATCGACGAATCATATGAAGGAGCACATCAAAGTGACCCTATTCCAGAAATGAAAGATGCGAATGGAAATTGGACTGTTTCTGGACATCCTCGCCGAGTAGTAAAAATAGGGAAGGATGAGCTAGCAAGTATAGCGAAAGTATATGATGATCCGGAAAATCCACAGTCTACAAGATTACCGGTAATCTATGCCGTAGATTTATTAGGCGTGATTGAACGATTCGCAGAGCAGACAGTTAAAATTGCTGATTATATTGGGAAAACGGATGTATACATGACACAATTACTGGATGAAACCGCATCACAGAGTAATCATGTAATTTCTGAAGGCTCACATTTCCCAGAGGATGATTATGACTTTGTATATTGTGGTCCATATATTTCAATCTCGAATCCTTTGTTTAAAACGCCTCGAAGAGTATGTAAGGAGAAAGCTGACTATGACAAAATCGATTTACAAATGATCAGTAGTGATTATATTCAGCGTTCTAAGTACGCGATTGAAGAAAAAATGATGGATTATTTGTCGGCTTCGCCTAGAACTGATAAGAATACACGATACATTGATACTTATCGGATTGCGGCAAGAAAGATGTTAGGTTTGAACCAAGAGAGAACACTAATGTCAGCGGTCATTCCCCCAAAGACATCTCATATCAATGGTATATATGGAATGTACTTGGAAGATGGCAAATTGCTTATGTTTATACAGGGACTGATGTCATCGTTGCCGTATGATTACCTTATTAGATCTTTGGGGAAAAGTAATTTTCTCGATGACACAGCATACAAGATTCCAATAATTGAAACGAATAGAAGAGGAGCTATAGTATTAAGAGCATTAATGTTGAATTGTGTCTCAGAGAGATATCAAGATTTATGGGAAAGATGCTGGAACCAGTCATATTGCTTAGATGGTTGGTCAAAAGATGATGACAAATTATCAAGAGGAATCTTTAAAACATTATCATCGGCGTGGAGTAGTTCCTCTTTTCTGAAGTCTGATTATGAGAGAAGATGGGCGTTGATTGAGATAGATGTATTGGTCGCGCAGTCACTTGGAATGGATTTAAAACAACTGCTTACAGTTTATAGAACCCAATTTCCAGTATTAAAAAAGTATGAAGAAGATACTTGGTATGACCATAACGGACGTATTGTATTTACAAATAATCGTAGCTTAACTGGAGTTGGATTTGATCGGAATGAATGGGAAAATAGCATCAAGAATTCTCCTGCAGGTGAGAGATTCTGCCGTACCATTACCGATGATACCATACCAGGGGGACCTGTAGAAAGAACGATTGAATATATTGCCCCGTTTGATTGTTGCAATCGAGAAAAGGATTACGAAACTGCGTGGAAGTTCTTTGAAGAAAAATATGGTGTACAAGAATAAGGGGTAACGACAATATGACAAAGAGTTACGTTGAGTACATCCTTTCAAAGTGCAACGATGCCTCAGTATCGAGCGTTTGCGGCCTACATAAAACGAAAGCAGAGCTTATTTCATCTGCACAGAAAGGATTTAATGGCACAGATTATATTTTGGGACAAGGATTACTGATATATGCAGCAGAAGATTTTGTCGCAGAAAATGGATATATAGTTGATAGTGAGCTTGGACACGATGCTCGAAAAATACTTTCCAGGTTTTGCAGAAATCTTGAGGAGATGAAAACAGAAAACCTACAAAGGATAGATATTGATAGAGAGTTCATGTTTAATTCTATGACGGATCTCAATTGGTTGTTATCGAGTAAGTACTATTACACTCAAAAGAATCTTGTTGGGAAGATTGAATTATTAAAGTCATCGACAATGATACGTATTTGGGTGAAGAAGGCTTTAGAAGATGTGATTTATGAGACGGCGCTGTATGATGAGGAACGCTGTAAGCAATATGAATCCGCTCAGTTAATTCGATATCAAATCTTTTCCGGAGTCCACCCCGATTCTCAGGTAAGAGATTTGTATGCACAAGGATGTACTGGATCTGATTTTAAGAATTTAGAGGCTCAGGCTCGTGAATGTAGCATCAGGCGAATGGCTTTATTCTATGGGCTTACTGCAACAGCAGCGAGAGCGGAGGAGATAAGGAGAATGCGATAATGAATCATAATGAAGATAAGAACAGAAGGATTTACCTGTATTCGCACTCTCCAGAGGCAGAAAAAGCCATTGAATCAGGAGAGGTTGCTATTAGCACGGGTGGAGCAAGGCGTCCTGATGGAACTATGATGGATATGGCAAAACCTCTCTCATTTACATTGGATGAATTGAAGGAAATGGTTAGTGATGAGACACATTTGATTGAAGCTGATAAAAAAATCAAGCAGATTGGTGAGAAACTGCAGCTTTCAGAAGAGGGGATGCAGGAGATCTCCAGGATTGGCTGGCTGAACAATGCAGCTATAGGACAGGTGTATTCAATGACATATGCGGGATTTCAGCGCACATTGTCTGGTCTGGAATATATTTCTTCAAACATGGAGGAGTTCAGACAATATGTTCGGCAGAGGGATTTCAATGAACTGAAAGAGAAAACGGAAAGATATATTACTTATCTTGAATCTGATGCGCGAAAGCTGGAGCTACCAAGATTTGATGTGACAAGTAGTAATGTGGATGAACACATAAATGATATTGGTTCATTCATTAAGCGCATATATGATGGTTTGTTGGATGGAAGTGAAAACGGCTTTTTTGCATGCGTTATTATTAATGCACTCATCGTTCCTTTTACAGAAGTACTGAAGAAATACGCGGTTCTGTTTTTCTATGATAATGGCGTGGCGACTGGAGGATGCAATAAGTGGGCAAAGCTGATTAGTGACATATCTTCTGATCAGCGGTTTCGTGAGATAATTCAGTATTACATTCACTTGGAAACAGATATGCCGTATCGGGACAAGGTTGTTTTAGGTCGTAAATGTGTAAAAAGGATTGCTTTATTACCGGATTCTATAGAATTTGATGCAGAATATGCCTTGTACCACAGTAAAGAAGAATACTTATCAAAGAGCAAGGATGTTAAAAAGCTAATATCTGCATCCGATAGTATTCCCGATGATGGGAAGTTGTACTTGTAGGTGGTACAAACATATCAGAATAACGAAGGAGGTCGTGCAGTATGTTACCATCCATACTTGCAAAACAATTAGAGAAAGGAATCGGGGACTATATAGAAACCACATTCCCGATGACGAATGAGCCTTTTAGAGGCTCCGTTAGAAATATGCTGGAGATAAAGGATTCTGTTTATCATGAACCCTATGTATCTGTGCGCCTTCCTTTCCGGGTGGCAGAGAAGATGCCGGACTGTTTCGAGGCAATCCATCCTGCATACCTCCCGTATGTTCATCAGGATACAGCTTTTCAAAGATTGACCGGAGATGATGGACGATCCACTTTGATCGCAACAGGAACCGGTTCCGGTAAAACGGAGTGTTTTCTGTATCCTATTCTGGAATACTGTTATCAGCATCGGGGCGAAAATGGCATTAAGGCACTCATTATTTATCCGATGAATGCGCTGGCAACAGATCAGGCAAGACGTATAGCAGGCCTTATTCACAAAAGTCCGGAGTTACGGGGAAACGTGACTGTTGGCATGTATGTGGGTGGTCGTGAGCATACTCCGAGCCGTATGATGAGCGAAGATAATGTTATCACGGATCATGAAACATTGCTTAATGCGCCACCTGATATCCTGATGACGAACTATAAAATGCTTGATTACCTGCTTGTTCGTCCGAAGGATGCCGGACTCTGGAAAGATAATGCACCGGATACACTGAAATACATCGCTGTCGATGAGTTGCATACTTTTGATGGTGCACAGGGAACAGATCTTGCCTGCTTGCTCCGGCGTCTGAAATCACGTTTGTGGACACCGGCAGGCTATCTTTGCTGCATCGGGACATCTGCAACGATGGGTTCTAAGGATAACGGTAAGGGAATCCTAGAATATGCATCGGAGATCTTCGGAGAACCGTTCGAGGAAAATGCAGTCATCACGGAAGACAGACTTTCACCGGCAGAGTTTTTTGCTGATTCTGATATCACGGACTTTACTATTCCATCGGATGAGCAAGTCAAGAAACTCATCACTTTAACTCAGCAGGATGATGAGGAAGCTTATATCGTTGAGGCGGTAAAGGCATGGATGAATCTTCCTGATACCGATATATCGACACCAGAGGGAAAGATCGCTTTAGGAAAACAGCTGATGCATCACAGCTTCATGCAGGCGATGATTTCCTTCATAAAGGGGAATTATTATCAAGTATCAGCAATCGTTGATGAATTGCAGGTCAATTATCCGGCGCTGAAAGAGATGGAAGACCCGGCAGAGGCTGTAAATGCGCTTCTGGCGCTTATTTCCTACGCCAGAACAGGATCCACGGAAAGCCTGCGGCCTTTCCTAAATGTTCAGGTTCAGCTTTGGATGAGAGAACTGCGTCGTCTGGTGGCAAAGGTGTCGCCAAAGATGGTTACATACTCTATCGCACATGACCTGAATACACAACAGGCGAAGCAGTATTTGCCCGTGGTAAACTGCCGTGATTGCGGAGCTACCGGATGGACTTCGATATTAAGCGAGCGTATGAATGCTACCATTACAAGCCTGGAGGCATTCTATAACCTGTACTTTAAAGCGGATGAAAAAATCGTGATGATGTTCCCTCATAAGGAGAGCGATCGTCCGTGGGGATTTATAGAAGCCCAGTTATGCCCTGAGTGTTTGCAGGTAAAGATCGGCGAGGACGTATCTGCATCATGCGACAATTGTGGAGCTGATACGGTAAAAGTCCTGATCCCGAATCCAATTAAGACCTCAGGTTCTAAAAATCATAAGCAGTTTGTGTGCCCGTTCTGCGGATCAAAGCGAGGCATCTCCCTGATGGGTCTTCGGAGCGCTACGGAGATCAGTACGAGCATCTCACAGCTGTTTGCATCAAAATTCAATGATGACAAAAAGACACTGGCATTTTCTGACAATGTCCAGGATGCTGCACATCGTGCCGGATTCTTTAATGCAAGAACATGGAGATTTGGCTTTAGAAGCGCACTGCAGCGCTATGTAGAGAACGGTGGCGCAGGAAAGTCGCTTGCCGATTTCACAAAGGGGTTCATCGATTACTGGCATGATCAGATGGACGATGAAAGCTTTGTCAGTTTCTTCATTGCTCCGAATATGACCTGGATGCGTGCCTATGAGGAAATGATCCAGAATCGTAAGCTGGGTAAGGATGCACTTGCCAAAAAACTGATGTCAGATATAGAAAAAAGAATCTCCTATGAGATCATGCTTGAGTATGGACTTACAAGCCGTATCGGACGAACACTGGAGAAGTCCGGCTGTTCCTGTCTGTCATTCAAGAAAGAAGAACTACTTGAGGTTGCCGGGAATGTACATGAGCGTGTGATCAATGAAATCGGGTCGCTGCCGAACACCTCTGCGAAGCGATATGAGCAGATGGTTGCGGGCTATGTAAATATTCTGCGACAGAATGGTGCATTTGATGATGATGCATTCTATCTATTTTTGAAAGAAAACGGAAATACCTATCTGCTTTCCAACGATCGGGTGAGCTGGATGCCCGGAAGACAGTCCGGAAGAAATACTCCGCGATTTATTTTTAAACAGAATAATTCTACAGGAAAACGGAACTTCAATTTCGATACTGTTGCAGAGAGGAAATATACGGATTGGATTTCTTCGTGTTGCGATGAATTTATGATTGAGCCATCGACCTTTACTATGATCAGCCAGATCATTCTGGAGGAATTGACGAAGGCCGGTTTGGTGGTAACGATTCAGATCGCCCCGGACTATGTGGTCTATGGCTTGGATAAGGATCGTGTATATATCACAGATAAGGTGATTCAGCTTAAGTGCGATACCTGTGGAATCGGTCATGCAGTATCTGAAGAGAATAAGGATCTATGGGAAGGAGCGCCTTGCACGAGAAGCGTTTGCAACGGCTCTTTTGAAGAAGCAGAGAGTGATGAGCTGGATTATTATGGGAAGCTTTTTACATCAGGCGATATCGCCAGGATAAATGCTAAGGAGCACACTGGCCTTCTGGAGAGGGATGACAGAGAAGCTCTGGAGGTGGATTTCAAGCGGAGTAAAGATGGACAGAAGGTCTGGGATCCGAATGTTCTGTCCTGTACGCCAACGCTTGAAATGGGTATCGATATCGGTGACCTTTCCACCGTCATCCTTTGCAGTATGCCTCCGGCGCAGGCACAATTCCTGCAGCGTACCGGACGAGCTGGACGTAAAGATGGAAATGCATTGACGCTGGCTGTCGCAGCTGCGAGACCGCATGATCTGTACTTCTATGCGGATCCGCTGGATATGATGGAAGGCAATGTACAGCCACCGAAGATCTTCCTGAAGGCTTCTGCTGTTCTGGATCGTCAGTTTGTTGCCTATTGCATGGATTCCTGGGTGAAGCGCGGGGTGCCGGAACAGTCAATTCCTAAAAACATAGGAATTATTCTTGGAAAATTAGAGAACCATCCGATGGATATGTTCCCATTTAATTTCCTTAGCTATGTCCAGAATAACCTTACACACCTGCTGAATTCCTTCATCCAGCTGTTTGTTCAGTACCTGGATGATACCGCAAAGCAGGAACTGAAAGAATTTGCCCAAGGAGACCGTCTCAAAAAGAGTCCGATGCATATGAGCCTCCTTGAAGCTTTTGAGGCAATGAAAAAGCAGAGGGATTCTTTATCGGCAAGTATTAAGCAACTGAAGGACATGGTGAAGGATCTGGAAAGCAAGCCAAAAGATTCTTCCTATGAGGATGAGATAAAGGAACTGAAGGCAGAGCAGGCAGCTCTTATCAACGTGTTAAAGGAACTGAACAAGAAGGATGTGTTCAATTTCCTGTCGGATGAAGGCCTACTTCCGAACTATGCCTTCCCGGAGGCCGGAATCATTCTGAAAGCCGTCCTGTATCGTAAGGACGAGGCAGATGCCGGCGAAGGTGAAACAAAGAAAAAATATAGAAAGTCTGTTTATGAATACAGCCGCAGCGCTTCCGCAGCTATAAGCGAATTCGCTCCGAATAACAGCTTTTATGTTGACGGAAGAAAGCTGACTATAGATCAGATTGATCTGACCAGCTCCCAGTCCGCAAAGTGGAGATTGTGTCCGAACTGTTCGCATGCGCAGATTGAAGAGGCTGGAAAGAATACTGCATGCTGTCCACAGTGCGGAAGCCCGGCATGGGCGGATTCCGGACAGGTTCGCAACATGTTGAAAGTGCAGATGGTCTATTCCAACATGGATTATACCAAGAGCCTTATTTCTGATGAAAGCGATGACCGGTCAAATGTATTCTACTGTAAGCAGCTGCTGGTAGACGTAGACGAAGACCATGATATTTCAAGCGCTTACCAGATGGATAATGAAGAGTTTGCATTCGGTTATGAGTTTGTAAAGAAGGCTACTCTCAGAGAAATCAATTTCGGTGAAAGCGACATGGTGGGAGAAAAGCTTTCTGTGTCCGGTGTTGAGGATGTAAGAAAGGGCTTCAAGATCTGTAAATACTGTGGAAAGATCCAGCCAGATCACGGGAAGGAAGTGCATACGTTCTACTGCAAGACCAGGAAGATGCCTGCATTCAGCAATGATCCCTTTGAAGAGTGCTTATTCCTTTACCGTGAGTTTGCAACAGAGGCGCTGCGTATTTTGATTCCGGCCACAACAATGGATTCTTCCAATGTACGGACAGAGTCATTTACAGCCGCTTTCATGCTTGGAATGAAGGAATACTTCGGCAATGTGGATCACCTTCGGGCAACAGTCAGTGAAGTGCCGGTTCCTGATGCTGATTATCGGAAGCAGTATCTTGTAATATATGATTCCGTTCCCGGTGGTACAGGATATTTGAAGCAGTTGATGAACGAAAAGAATTCGCTCATCGACATCTTTGAACGTGCGCTTCAGAAGCTGGAGCAGTGCTCATGTAAGGAGGATCCTCAGAAAGATGGCTGCTATCACTGTCTGTATGCTTATAGGCAGAGCCAGAATATCGGCAATATATCACGAAGCACGGCAATCCGGATCCTGCGTTCTATCTTGAGCGGAAAAGACAATCTGACAAAGATTGAGAAGCTGGCCAGCGTTCCCGTCAATTCTTTGTTTGACAGTGAATTGGAGCGACGGTTTGTAGAAGCTCTTGCTCAGATGGGGAATGAGAATCGTAAGGTAGATATTTCCAAGTCGCTTATTTCAGGCAAGGAAGGATACATATTAAAGATCAATGATCAGACTTGGGAGATTGAACCCCAGGTATTACTTGATGCGACTCAGGGCGTCAAAGTAAGTTGCAAGCCGGACTTCATAATCAGCCCTGTCGGGAAATCAGATAAGCTTCCGGTGGCAATCTTCACAGATGGGTTTATCTATCATAAGGATAAAGTTGCAGACGATACATTAAAGCGAGAGGCAATCCGGAGAAGCGGAAGATATCGTGTATGGAGCCTCAGCTGGAGAGACGTACAATCTGTGTTTACGCAGCAGGGAGATTATTTCACCCCGACATTAACTTATGAGAAGATGCCGTCCGGTGCAAAGATGTATCAGCCTACAATCAGTGCGGCTAAAGCAGATGCTTTAAGACCGAATAAAATGTCCGCTATGGAACTGCTGATGAGATATCTGGAACTTGATGGATCTGATAAGTTATTTGCGGCTCATGCGCACGGCATATCGTTGTCGCTTCTGGAACCGACTAAGGCAGCAAGTTCCATAGATTTCATCAATTGGAACGATGTTACCGGAAAGGTGAACGGGCAGACTCATTATACGGAAGATGATTTTGTACAGCCGGGAACGTTCTTCGGAACGTGGATTCCGCGGAGTGATAATACCCATCTTTATATGTATGCCGGAATTCTGGCATCTAAGATGAAGGCCGACAGAAATGCAGCTGTTTCAGTGTGTGCTGTGCTGGATGATCGTAAAGATTCCAGAACAGATAAGTATGAACAGGAATGGAATGGCTTCTGGCAGTTCTCCAATGTGATGCAGTTTGATGATCAGTTCATTGCTGTATGCTACACAGGACTGGACAATCAGACGTATTCAGCATTACCTAATGGCAAGGTGGAGACCGCAGCAGAGGATGTTGCACCGGCTGAAGCTTCTGTGGAAGCCTGGGATGAGATTAAATCCATGCTGTTTGATGATATCAGCAAGAGTATTTCCGATGAATGTAAGGCACGGGGCATTCCTGCTCCTGAAGAGGCTGGATATGAGCTGGCAGATGCATCCGGAGAAGTTATTGCAGAAATAGAGCTGGCATGGACCCAGAAGAAGATAGGATTTATGACCGAAGATCAGGCAGAAGATATTGAAAAGGCCAAAGCTTCGGGTTGGAAGATATTTACCGTATCGGATGAAATAGATGATACGTTCAAGGAGGTGTGATAGATGGAGGCAGCAGCAAAGGTAGCTATATCCGCAGATTTCCTGACTGCATTTGCAGCATTGCCGAGGCAGATCCAGGGGAAAGTTACGGAGTTTATCAATAAGTTCCGTAATAATCCTCAGTCTCCGGGAATAAACTATGAGAAGATCAATGGCGGTATGGATAAAAAAATCTGGTCTGTACGGATCGATGATACCTACCGTGGGATTACTGTAAGACAGCCTGAGACAGGAGTTTATCTGCTTCTGTGGGTTGACCATCATGATGAGGCTTATGATTGGGCACGGAATAAAAAATGCGAGATCAATCCAAAGACCGGTGCCATTCAGGTATTTGATATCGTTACAACACCGGTTGTGGAGCCTGCAGCACAGGACTTTGTACTATTTGCGGAACTTACGGATGAGGGGCTGATTGAACTGGGGGTTCCGGAAGAACAGATTCCTTTCGTGAGATCCATCGGAGATGCACAGGAATTCTATGCTAAAAAAGCCAGCTTTGCCAGTGATACATTCGAGGCACTGTCCTGGGTAGTAGAAGGCATTCCCGTTGATGAGGTAATTGAGCTTTTCAAAGAAGAGAAAGAGGGCAGCAAACCTGCGGAAAATTTGGCAGATGCTCTGGAAAGCCCGTTGTCTTTGAAGTCCTTTGTTGTGGTTGAAGGGGAAGAAGAACTTCGTCGTATCATGGCTGAGCCGCTGGAGAAGTGGAGAGTGTTCCTTCATCCAACGCAGAGAAAAATTGTGAATAAAAACTATTCTGGTTCTGCAAGAGTACTTGGCGGAGCAGGAACCGGAAAAACCGTTGTTGCAATGCACAGGGCAAAGCATCTGGCAGCAGGGCTGAAGAATAAGGAAAGAATTCTTTTCACCACTTATACAGCAAACCTTGCCTCTGATATTAAGGATAATCTGCGAAAGATCTGTACGCTGGATGAGATCAGAAGAATTGACGTGATCAATCTGGATGCGTGGGTATCACAGTTCCTTCGTGAGCATGGATATCCGGCAGAGATTGCCTATGACGAAAAGGCGGACAACCTCTGGGAAGAAGCGGTGACAGGAACGGACTTTTCCGGGGAGTTTCCTGTGAGCTTCTATGAAGAAGAATATAATCGCGTAGTCGTAGCCCAAGAGGCTTTTTCGTTAGAGAAGTATGTTAAGGCAAGCAGAACCGGGCGCGGCACCAGACTCGATAGAAAAAAGAGAATGCAGATATGGAAGGTGTTTGAAGCTTACCAAAATCTGATGAAGGAAAATCAGGTCCGTGATATCAATACAGCTATGTATGAGTGCAGGCTGTTAATAGAAAAAACATCCTCAGAAACACGATATAGGCACGTTATCGTCGATGAGGGACAGGATCTTAGCGCTAATGCGTTTCGTTTGCTCAGGTCGATCGCCGGTGAAGAACACGAGAACGATATTTTCATAGTTGGCGATGCGCACCAGAGGATTTATAAAAACAAAGCCGCTCTGTCAAAGTGTGGAATCAATATCAGAGGCAGAAGCAGTGTTCTGAGAATCAATTACAGAACAACGGAAGAGATTCGGAAGGCGGCATTTGCTTTGCTGAATGGAATATTCTTTGATGATTTGGATGACTCCTTCGACACAGGGGACCGTTGTCAGTCCCTTACGCACGGATCAGTTCCGGAGATAATTGCTACTGCGAACGCAAACGAGGAATTTGAAGCAATCCTGGCGAAAATCAAAGGATTGATCGATGGCGGTGTGTCTGCAAAAAATATCTGTGTTGTCGCCAGGACTCACAAATTGCTTGATGATTATATCGCTCATTTCACTTCGAGTGGGATTCGCTGTTATGAGATCAAGGGAAATAAGGCGGATGATCGTGGCCTGGACGGGATCCGTGTTGCCACGATGCACAGAGTTAAGGGACTGGAATTCCAGTATGTATTTGTTGTAGCAGCAAACAACAGGATTATTCCGTTAGCTTCGGCAATCGACCATACAGATTCCGTCAGTGAGCAGGAAACAATGACTGCAGAAAAGTGTCTTCTTTATGTGGCACTGACAAGAGCCCAAAAGGGTGCTTATATCAGCGGGTATGGAAAGATGTCAGAGTTCCTGCAGGGGAAGTAACTATTGTTAAGGAGTATCAGAATTATGAGTTTGATTCTATGCCCAGAATGTGGAACGAAAATCTCTGATAGAGCGACAAAATGTCCTCATTGTGGCTTTCAGAGCGCGGATGCCGAGAGGCCTATTAGCGAACAAGATAAGTATGAGATAGTTCCTATTTTTGAATATGATATTGAGGAGTGGAAACCTAATAGGGGAGATCTGAGCGTGATCTCCTATGAAGACAATAAAAGCCTTATCGAATATTTTGGTAGTTGGGAAACAATTCAGGTCAAACTCCCGGCAATTGCTGAAGTCATAGGGGGCTATGGCGAATAAAGAACATGTGATGATCGCCAAAATGGATAGCTATGTTAAGGACCTGATATACACTTATTGAAAGGATTGACCTGTTTCCTGAAAGACAGGAAAATGGAAGCATCCTGAAGCGAATCAGATTTAAATTCCGCGTAGATTATGACGCTGAAGATGGTGGCAAGGTGTTGCTCAACGAAAACGACGTCGAGACTGTAGTTCTTTTGTCACACAAATCCCCGGACAGTGTTATTAATGTAAAGGTAGAATTTGGAGAAGGCGATGATAAGATATCGTTGGATGCGATTGCAGAACGGGCGAAGAAATATCAGCCGAAACCGAAAATCACATATAAGATGATACGGGAATATGTGGAGCAGAAGTATGGATTTAAGGTACATACCGCTTATATTGCGGAGGTGAAAAGATCTCTGGGACTGACAATGTATGACGCGCCTAATGTGACAGAGGAATTGAAACAGCCGAGGAAACGGCCGCCAAAAGAAAAGGTAGAAGCGATAACGGAGGCATTTAAATATTTTGAGGTAATCTAATGGATGAAAATATTTACCAGATTGCAGGGCAGATAGTCCTATTGCATGAGAAAGCTTATGAGGTTTATTTGCCGTTAGTTGAAGATGTGTGCAGCAGAACTGTGCCAGAAGATGAATTGTCACATTTGTTAGATTATTTACTGGACTTTGCGTGTGATGAAAAAATCCTGGGATTGTACAAAAGGGTATGTAGAAAGTATTTGGATGTATATCCCGGTTGTATTGGGGATTATATTGAAGCATATCGGGAAATGTGGGGAGGAGGATAGTTACTCAGCAGATTTTTCTTAAAGGGAAAAGAATACAGTGTTTCAGAATGTTATGGTTTGTTTAAGGGAGGTACAATGGGGAAGATAATTAAAGATACAATTCATGCGGCCGGAGTTGATATTGGAATTTATACGCAGGATTTTGAAAATGAATTTATTTCCTTGACGGATATTGCCCGATATAAGAGCGATGATCCGACAGCAGTTATTCAAAACTGGATGAGGAATCGGGATGTGATAGAATTTTTAGGTCTCTGGGAAAGGCTGCATAATCCAGATTTTAAACTCCTCGAATTCGAGGGGTTTAGAAAACAGGCTGGCGCGAATGCTTTTACGATGTCGCCTAAGAAATGGATTGAAGCGACAGATGCTATTGGTATTGTTTCAAAAGCAGGACGCTATGGAGGAACATATGCTCATAGCGATATTGCCATGTCTTTTGCAACCTGGATTTCTCCAGAGTTCCAGTTGTATATTATGAAAGACTATAGGCGTTTAAAGACAGATGAAAACAGTCGATTGTCTTTGAATTGGAATTTGAATAGAGAGATTTCCAAATTGAATTATAGGATACATACGGATGCAATCAAAGGAAATTTGCTTCCGCCGGAACTGACACCTGCACAGGTAGCGTATACCTATGCGAATGAAGCGGATATGCTGAATGTTGTTTTATTTGGAAAAACCGCAAAACAGTGGAAAGATGAAAATCCAACATCGAAAGGAAATATGCGAGATGTAGCAACTCTGAATCAATTACTGGTACTTGCGAATCTGGAAAGTTATAATGCTGTTTTAATTAATCAGGGGAAAAGTCAAAAAGAGCGTATGGAATTGTTGCGGCAGTTGGCGGTACAGCAGTTGCAGACGTTGGAAACAGTAAGTTTAAATAATTTTCCAAAATTAGGAACGGATTTGCAGAAAGTATAAAAGTATTTTACAAGTTGTATGAATAATAAGGCATAAAGAAGAATGACGCATATGGATGGCTAAGGTGTACATAGAGGAGAATGGTAATATGGCTATTGTTAAGAAATCATTCGGAAAGAATTATTTGCGGTGTTACAAGAATGAAAAGGGAAAAGGTGCGTTCAGCGCAGAGTCCAGCATTCCTTCATCGCGCAGGCCGGATGAACCTCCGGTTTCTGCAATGAGTTGTTCATGCAGCAGAAGTATCTGCGGTTTGGATAATCGGATCATTTGGCAAGTACCTCGTAAGCCTGTCGGTTCTTTTCAATGAGACGTTTGGAAATAGCCATGACATCTTCATCGGCGGCAAGCTGTTCTTGCTCAGCGGCACTGAATTCTATGACCAGATATCGGGGAACATTGTTCTTTAATATGATAACAGAACCATTCTCATCTACAAGGCGGGCTACTTTAGAGAAGTTTTGATTGGCATCGGTGATGGAAACCAGGTTTTTCGTGTTGATATTCATAATGAGACCTCCTTTGCTCTTTGTTTTTATTATATCCGGGAATAGGAGAAATTCAACCTATTTCATAAAAATTTACAGGCAGGGGCGTTCAAAATCTCTACGACTCTGCCCCGTGGGAACGGGCGCGGGGGCTCGTGCGCGAAAAAAGCGTTTTCAAAAGGGTAATTAAGGGCGGCCGTCTGCGGCTGCTCATTTTTTCGAAGGAAGGGATCCAATAACACAGGCAGGCGTGGCGGTGCGAGACCCGGTGTAGGAAGAAAGAAATCTGCTGTCAAGATTTTGAAGATGAATTTCTTCCTTTGACAGATATTGCCCGGTATAAGAGCGATGATCCGACGGCGGTTATTCAAAACTGGATGAGAAATCGGGATGTAATAGAATTTCTGAGCCTATGGGAATGATTACATAATTCAGATTTTAAACCCCCTCGAATTCGAGGGGTTTAAAAAGCAGGCTGGTGCCAATGAGTTTATAATGCCATCTAAGAGCAGATGATTAGAGTCTTGTCACAAAAACCAAATGCCACAGCAAAGGAGTTAAGTTCAATTTTGGAAATCAGTACACGTAAAGTAGCTCGCGTCATAAAAACATTAAAAAAAGAAGGAAAGATTTCTCGTGTAGGTTCTGATCGAAAAGGATATTGGAAAATTATTGAAGGAGATAAAACTTGAGATAGGCCCCCGCATACTTTGGCTTCCAGAAAATCAAACTCAAGATACTGAGCGTACTATAAATAAAAGAGATTCCGATAATTCTGCAAGGACAAATTTGTGCCCTTATAGAAGCGGCACCCGGATGTTTTGCCCTTGCGTCAGCACAATAATCGGAAGAAAGAGAGGTATCTATGAGGTTTAACGTACATGCCGGCCATAATCCGGCCGGAAAAGTGGCAAGCGGCGCCGTGGGGCTGATCAATGAATCCACGGAAAACCGGAGAGTTAAGGAAGAGGTGATCAGCCAGCTCCGGGAACTGGGACATACGGTCTATGATTGTACCTGCAACAACGGTACCGGACAGACCGATGTACTGCAGAAAATCGTAGCCCAGTGTAACGACCATGATGTGGACCTGGATGTGTCTATTCATTTTAACAGCGGAGCAGGGGATCCGGCCGGTGATGATAAGACCACAGGCGTGGAAGCCTATGTGTATTCTGCATCCAGCACGGCCAAAGCGTATGCGGAGAAGGTTTGCCAGACGGTTTCCGGACTGGGATTCCGGAACCGCGGAGTGAAATACAGCACCAGTCTTTACGTGCTGAAGCATACAAAGGCTCCGGCAGTACTGGTGGAATGTTGTTTCGTGGATGATAAAGATGATGTGGAACTGTACGATTTTCGGAAGATGGCCGCAGCGATCGTGTACGGGATTACCGGACAGCATATCCAGGAGAGCCAGGAAACAGCTCCTGCGGCTCCGGGAGAAGAAACGCCTGTCGGCGATCCGAAGGAACTGTACCGAGTTCAGACAGGCGCATATGGAGTCAAAGAGAACGCGGAGGCTATGAAAGCCCGTCTGCAGGAGGCAGGTTTTGACGCGGTCATTGTGAAAGCATAAATAAAGCAGCGTGGACAAAGCTCATAATTTGCCCACGCTGCAGAAAATACAATCGATATTTTATATCCGCCAATATCAATCTCCACATCTTACCTGATCCCGATCCGCTTTACCGCCGCCGTAAAGATAACCCCGCAGCCGTCATTCCCCGTCCGCTTTCGATAAACAGGTCACCTGCACGATCTGCTCGATCACGTGATGCAGAAGCTGCGCCTGTTCTGTCTCGGCGGCTTTATAATACATTTCTTTTCCGCTGCGGCGGGAGGTGATCAGGTGGCCGGCCTTCAGCTGCTTCAGATGATGGGAGACCGCCGGACTGCTCATGCCTACCATGGAGGCGATATTGATGACACATTCTTCACAGTGGCACAGGATCCAGAAGATACGGACGCGGTTTCCGTCGCCGAGCTGTTTGAAAATATCCGCTGCAGTCTGAAAGACCTCTGCTCCCGGCATCTGATCCAGTTCTTTTTCTATACTCTGCCCGTGGTCATGGGGCAGTCTGGTATCCGTCACAAATATTCCTCCTTCGTTTCCGGTTTGTTCCCATTATAGCACAGTCATTATATAGGAAACAATTGAAAAAAAGTATTGAAAAAGATTACCGCAAGGTATTGACATTCACGGTCAAACGAGATATTATGAATTTAACAATTAAACATACGTTTAATCGAAAAAAGAAGGGAGTTATATAATCATGAAAAAGACCTATAAAATCGAAGTGGACTGCGCAAACTGTGCCAATAAGATGGAAGAAGCAGCGAACAAGACTGCAGGAGTGAAGAGCGCGGTGGTGAACTTCATGACGCTGAAGATGAATGTGGAGTTTGAAGAGGGCCAGGATCCTAAAGCGGTCATGCAGGAAGTTCGAAAAAACTGCAAGAAAGTCGAAGACGACTGTGAAGTGTATATCTAACATACAGGAGGGATCTGGTTATGAGCAAAAAGCAGAAAAAGATGCTGGTCCGCATTATCGCGGCTGCGGTTCTGCTGATCGTTTTGAATTTCATACCAGCGACGGGAATTGTACGGTTTATACTTTACCTGGTGCCTTATCTGGTTATCGGGTACGATATTTTGCTCAAAGCGTTAAAAGGGATCAAGAACCGCCAGGTATTTGATGAGAATTTCCTGATGGCGGTGGCGACCGTCGGCGCGATTGCGCTGGCGCTCTATGACCGGAGCGGGGATTATACAGAAGCAGTTGCCGTTATGCTGTTCTATCAGGTGGGCGAGTGGTTCCAGAGCTACGCGGTGGGTAAGAGCCGTAGAAATATCAGCGAACTGATGGATATCCGCCCGGATTACGCGAATGTGGAACGGGACGGCAGGCTGGAGAAGGTGGATCCGGACGAAGTGGAGATCGGAAGCATGATCGTGGTACAGCCCGGCGAGAAAGTGCCCATCGACGGTATCATCATAGAAGGCTCTTCCAGCCTGAATACCAGCGCGCTGACGGGAGAGAGTCTGCCGCGGGATGCAAGGGCAGGAGATGAGATCATCAGCGGCTGCATCAATATGACCGGCGTGCTGAAGATCCGGACCACGAAGGAATTTGGAGAGTCTACGGTGTCCAGGATCCTGGATCTGGTGGAAAATGCCAGTTCCAGAAAATCCAGGTCCGAGGACTTTATCAGCAAATTTGCCCGTGTCTATACGCCGGCGGTATGCTATGCGGCTCTTGCGCTGGCATTCCTGCCGCCTCTGGCGCGGATGTTCGCGCTGGGGCTTCCGGCTGACTGGGGCACCTGGATCTACCGCGCGCTGACGTTCCTGGTAATCAGCTGCCCGTGCGCGTTGGTGATCAGTATACCTTTGAGCTTTTTCGCGGGAATAGGCGGGGCCAGCAATGCCGGCGTTCTGGTGAAAGGCTCCAATTATCTGGAGACGTTGTCCCAGACGAAGATTGTGGTATTTGATAAGACGGGAACGCTGACCCAGGGTGTATTTGAAGTCAACGGCATCCATCACAATGAACTGGAAGATGAAAAACTGATCGAATACGCGGCTCTGGCGGAAAGCGCTTCATCGCATCCGATCAGCAGAAGCCTGCAGAAAGCGTATGGAAAAGAGATTGACCGCAGCCGGGTGACAGATATCAAGGAGATCAGCGGAGGCGGCGTGATTGCCAGAGTGGACGGCACGGAAGTGGCAGCCGGCAATGACAAGCTGATGAATCAGCTGGGGATTCCGTATATTAATTGTCATTCTGTAGGCACGATTATCCATATGGCGGTCAACGGGACATATGCCGGTCACATCGTCATATCCGACGTCCTAAAGCCGCACTCGAAAGAGGCGGTCCAGGCGCTGAAAGCAGCAGGCGTTCGTCAGACCGTGATGCTTACCGGCGACGCCCGGAAAGTGGCGGACCAGGTGGCTTCAGAACTTGGGCTGGACAGTGTGTACAGTGAACTGCTTCCGGAGGACAAAGTAAATAAAGTAGAAGAACTGTTGAAAAACAAGCCGGAAAATGTTAAACTGGCGTTTGTGGGAGACGGCATCAACGATGCGCCTGTGCTTGGCCGCGCTGACATCGGCATCGCCATGGGGGCCATGGGATCGGATGCGGCGATCGAGGCGGCGGACGTGGTGCTGATGGACGACGACCCGCTGAAAATCGCGAAGGCGATCCGCATATCCCGCAAGTGTCTGCGTATCGTATACCAGAATATAATTTTTGCCATTGGCATCAAGCTGATCTGTCTGGTGCTGGGGGCGATGGGTATCGCGAACATGTGGCTGGCGATCTTCGCCGATGTGGGCGTGATGATTATCGCCGTGCTGAATGCGATACGCGCTTTGTTCGTGAAGAAACTGTAAATGCCGCTGAGAGCGGAATGAGATATCAGGAAGGTCTGATTCGTGCCCTTTGAAATGGGCGGAGTCAGGCCTTTTTGCCTGGCCGGAAGCCGGATGAGGAGGAATAGGATGAAAAAATGTGTAATAGGCGTAGTGCCGCTGGTGGATTATGAAAAACAGAGCTGGTGGATGCTTCCCGGATATATGGAAGGAATCCTGGAAGCCGGCGGGCTTCCGCTGATGCTTCCTCTGACCGATGACCGGGAAGTCATCCGGCAGATGACAGATCAGTGCGACGGATTTCTGCTCACCGGGGGACAGGACGTGTCGCCGGAGTTATATGGAGAAAAACGTCTGCCACAGTGCGGGGAGTGCAGTCCGGAACGGGACCGGATGGAAAAGATGCTTTTGGAAGAAGTGCTGCACAAAAACATACCGGTTTTGGGAATCTGCAGAGGCATACAGTTCCTGAATGCGGCCCTGGGCGGGACCCTGTATCAGGATCTGCCGTCCCAGCGGGGAACCGGGATGACGCATTGCCAGAAGCCTCCGTATGATGTGCCGGTACATGAAGTGGAGATCAAGGAAGGAACACCCCTTTATGATCTGCTGGGCTGCCGCAGCCTGGCAGTCAACAGCTACCATCACCAGGCGGTCAGACAGCTGGCGCCGGGGCTGGAAGTCATGGCGGTGTCGGAAGATGGATTGACGGAAGGAGTATATATGCCTGACCGCAGATTTGTCTGGGCGGTCCAGTGGCATCCGGAATTTTCGTACCGCGCGGAAGAAAACAGCAGAAAAATATTCGCGGCCTTTGTACGTGCGGCGGAAGAATTGCGGAAATAGTAAATCAACAGGAAAAAGCCTTGACATCTTCATGCGCCCTATGCTATAGTAATCTGGCGAATGGAAGTTTAGGCTTTTTTTTTATGCCTAAAAATTGGTGGTTTTCGCAGGATCACCAAAGAAAAAGTATAAAAAGCGAGGTGGAAAGTTGTGCGCGTAAAGATCACATTGGCATGTACGGAGTGCAAACAGCGTAACTACAACATGACCAAAGAAAAAAAGAATCACCCGGACAGAATGGAGACTAAGAAATACTGCCGTTTCTGCAGAAAACATACTCTTCATAAAGAAACGAAGTAATTCTGCCGAAGGATCGTAAAGGATGTGAGAAGATGGGAGAGACGAAAAAGACCCAGAAAGCCCAGAAGACCAGTTGGTTCACGGGGCTGAAAGCCGAATTTAAAAAGATCAGCTGGACAGACAGGAAATCACTCACAAAACAGACGATTGCGGTTATCAGCACATCTGTTGTTTTGGCTCTTATTATCAAAGTGCTGGATATGGTCATGACTTTTGGAATTGACATTCTGGTAACGCTGTAAGCTGGGAGAAAGGTGATTTTATGTCAGAGACAAACTGGTATGTGGTTCATACCTATTCCGGGTATGAAAACAAGGTTAAGGCCAACATTGAGAAGACAATCGAAAACAGACATCTGGAAGATCAGATCCTTGAAGTCAGAGTTCCGATGCAGGACGTGGTGGAGATGAAGGACGGCGTCAGCCGTCAGGTCCAGAAAAAGATGTTCCCGGGCTACGTTCTGATCAACATGGTGATGAACGACGATACCTGGTATGTGGTACGCAACACCAGGGGCGTGACCGGATTTGTTGGCCCTGGATCTAAACCGGTTCCGCTCACAGACGAAGAAATGAGACCGCTGGGTATCCATTCGGATTCTGTACAGATTGATTTTGCGGAAGGCGATACTGTGGTTGTGACCGGAGGCGTTTGGAAAGACACCGTTGGTGTTATCCAGGCGATCAATGAGAACAAGCAGAGCGTGACGATCAATGTTGATCTGTTCGGCCGTGAAACGCCGGTGGAGATAAGTTTCACAGAGATCAAGAAAATGTAAACTGGTTTGCGGATTAGCGTATCCGCAGATCGTGGGAGGGTTCATCCCGCCATTACCACAATAGGAGGTGCCTTAGTTATGGCAAAGAAAGTTACAGGTTATATCAAATTACAGATTCCGGCCGGAAAGGCTACGCCGGCTCCGCCCGTAGGCCCGGCTCTTGGACAGCACGGAGTAAATATCGTGCAGTTCACGAAGGAGTTCAATGCAAGAACCGCTGACCAGGGAGATATGATTATCCCGGTTGTGATTACGGTGTATGCGGACAGAAGCTTCAGCTTCATTACCAAGACCCCGCCGGCAGCAGTACTGCTGAAGAAAGCATGCGGACTGAAAACTGCTTCCGCTAATTCCAAGAAAGACAAAGTCGCTACGATCAAGAAATCTGAGATTCAGAAGATCGCAGAACTGAAGATGCCGGATCTGACTGCAGGCAGCCTGGAGGCAGCTATGAGCATGATCGCCGGTACTGCAAGAAGTATGGGTATCACAGTAGTAGACGATTAATCAACTGTTGCTGACAAATAGACGTGGGAGGGTTCATCCCGCCATTACCACTAGGAGGTTAAAAAGATTATGAAACATGGTAAGAAATATGTTGAGGCTGCAAAACTGTATGACAGGCAGACTCAGTACGATAGAGACGAAGCAGTCGCAATCGTGAAAAAACTGGCAACCGCAAAATTCGACGAGACCATCGAGGCTCACATCAGAACCGGATGCGACGGACGTCACGCAGACCAGCAGATCCGCGGCGCGGTAGTTCTGCCGCACGGAACCGGAAAACAGGTTCGCGTTCTGGTATTCGCAAAAGGACCGAAAGCAGATGAAGCGCAGGCAGCAGGCGCTGAGTTCGTAGGAGCTGAGGAACTGGTTCCGAAGATCCAGGGCGGATGGTTTGACTTTGATGTGGTTGTTGCAACTCCGGATATGATGGGCGTTGTTGGACGCCTGGGCCGTGTGCTCGGACCGAAAGGCCTGATGCCGAACCCGAAGGCAGGTACCGTCACCATGGACGTGACCAAAGCCGTTCAGGATATCAAAGCCGGTAAGATCGAGTACAGACTTGACAAAACCAACATTATCCATGTGCCGATCGGAAAAGCATCTTTTACCGAGGAGCAGTTAGCGGACAACTTCCAGACGCTTATGGATGCAATCAACAAAGCAAGACCTGCCGCTGTAAAGGGACAGTACCTGAAGAGCGTAACCATTGCTCCGACCATGGGCCCGGGCGTAAAGGTCAATCCGCTGAAACTGGCATAAAAGCCTGCAAAGGGTGTTGACATCCACTATAAATTATGATATTTTAAAACAGTTAAAGATGACTGCCCGAAGACAGCAGGTGCCTGAGTGCGTAAGTTGTAAACGCCTGCCGAGGAAAGCATTCGATATGGAATGACTTGTGATCCCTCTGTGTCTGCGGCACAGAGGGATTTTTTTGCCGGAAGATTTTCCGGTGGGAACCAATTCTTGCGGTTGTCACTCTTAAAAATCTATAAGGAGGAAACCATTCATGGCAAAAGTTGAACTGAAAAAACCGATTGTAGAAGAAATTTCTGCAAATCTGGAAGGCGCTGCCTGCGTAGTTCTGGTAGACCCTGTAGGACTGACCGTTGAGCAGGATACGCAGCTTCGTAAACAGATGAGAGCAGAAGGTATCGTTTACAAGGTTTACAAGAACACGATGCTGAACTTTGCAGTGAAGGGAACGGAGTTTGAGCCGCTGGCACAGCATCTCGCAGGTCCGTCCGCCATTGCAGTTTCCAAAACAGATGCCACCGCACCGGCGAGAATCCTTGCCGAGTTCGCGAAGAAGGCAGACAAGCTGGAGATCAAAGCCGGCGTTGTGGAAGGAACTTATTATGATGCAAAGGGTATGTCTGCTATCGCTGCAGTTCCGTCCAGAGAAGTGCTTCTGGGAAGACTGCTTGGAAGCATGCAGAGCCCGATCGCAAACTTCGCGCGTGTGCTTAATCAGATCGCGGAGAAACAGGAAGCGTAAAAAACAGACAGGCTGCCTTGCAGAGGCGGCGTGAAACAAACAGAGAATGAATATTGGAGGTAAATGAAAATGGCAAAGTTAACGACTGCAGAATTTATTGAAGCAATCAAAGAGTTATCTGTATTAGAGCTGAATGAGCTCGTAAAAGCATGTGAGGAAGAGTTCGGCGTATCCGCAGCGGCAGGTGTTGTTGTAGCAGCAGCAGGCCCGGCAGCTGAGGCGGCTGAGGAGAAAGATTCCTTCGACGTAGAGCTGACCGAGGTTGGCCCGAACAAAGTTAAAGTTATCAAAGTGGTTCGTGAAGCAACCGGTCTTGGCCTGAAAGAGGCAAAAGATGTAGTTGACGGTGCACCGAAGGTGATCAAAGAGGGCGTTTCCAAGGCAGAGGCTGAGGAGATGAAGACCAAACTCGAGGCAGAGGGCGCAAAAGTTACCCTGAAATAAGAGAGTGGACAACAAAGAGGCATCGCTGTTGCGGTGCCTTTTTTCGCACTTTAAATAAGTAACAGTTCAGGGAAAAAATGGTTGACACTGCAGATGGTTTATGTTATTATGGACAATGCACTATTGTGGTGAGGTAGGCCTAGCTTACTACATTCCGCAATGGTTATAAACTGGATCATCGCAGTGATTAAAAATATAAGGGGTGAAATGTCAATGGAAAAGAACAGAATCAAACCTGTCAAATCCGGCAGAAATGTCAGAATGAGTTATTCCCGCAAAAAGGAAGTACTGGAAATGCCGAATCTGATCGAGGTTCAGAGAGATTCCTACCAGTGGTTTCTGGATGAAGGTCTCCGTGAGGCATTTGCGGATATTTCTCCGATTACCGACTACAGCGGAAAGCTGAGCCTGGAGTTTACCGACTTTACACTTGACAAAGAGGGTGCAAAGTACACGATCGAAGAATGCAAAGAACGGGATGCCACCTACGCTGCTCCTCTGAAAGTAAGAGTTCGTCTCTATAATAAGGAAACGGATGAGATCAACGAACATGAGATTTTCATGGGTGATCTGCCGCTTATGACAGAGACGGGAACTTTCGTGATCAACGGCGCGGAGCGTGTCATCGTCAGCCAGTTGGTACGTTCCCCTGGTATCTACTATGGTATTGACCATGACAAAGTGGGCAAGCTTTTGTTCTCCTGTACCGTGATTCCGAACCGCGGAGCATGGCTGGAGTATGAGACGGATTCCAATGATGTGTTCTATGTCCGTGTTGACAGAACCCGTAAAGTGCCGATTACGGTGCTGATCCGTGCGTTGGGATACGGCACGAATGCCGAGATTCTGGAGCTGTTCGGTGAAGAGCCGAAGATTTTGGCGTCTCTTACAAAGGATACAGCAGAGAGCTATCAGGAAGGTCTGCTGGAACTTTATAAAAAGATCCGTCCGGGCGAACCGCTGGCTGTTGAGAGCGCGGAGAGCCTGATCACAGGTATGTTTTTCGACCCCAGAAGATATGACCTGGCAAAAGTAGGACGTTATAAATTCAATAAAAAACTTTCCCTGAAAAACCGGATCCGCGGCCAGGTGCTGGCGGAGGATGTGGTGAATCCTGTTACCGGAGAGATTATCGCGGAAGCGGATACGAAAGTGGACGCGGATCTGGCGGTAGAGATTCAGGATTCCGCGGTTCCGTTCGTTTGGATCAAAGGAGAGGAACGCAATATCAAAGTGCTCTCCAACCGTATGGTGGATCTGAAGAAATATGTGGACTGCGAGCCGAGAGAACTCGGCATCAAGGAACTGGTATATTATCCGGTTCTGGAAAAGCTGATGGAAGAGTATACGGATGCGGAAGAGCTGAAAGAAGCGATTCGCCGCGAGGCTTCCGAGCTGGTTCCGAAGCACATTACGAAGGATGACATTCTGGCATCCATTAACTATAACATGCATCTGGAGTATGGCCTTGGCAATGCCGACGATATCGACCACCTTGGCAACCGCCGTATCCGTGCGGTGGGCGAACTGCTTCAGAATCAGTACCGGATCGGTCTTTCCCGTCTGGAAAGAGTGGTGCGGGAACGCATGACGACACAGGATACGGAGGGTATCTCTCCGCAGTCCCTGATCAACATCAAACCGGTGACGGCAGCGGTAAAAGAGTTTTTCGGTTCTTCCCAGCTGTCCCAGTTCATGGATCAGAACAACCCACTGGGCGAGCTGACCCACAAGAGACGTCTGTCCGCACTGGGACCGGGCGGTCTTTCCCGTGACCGGGCGGGATTCGAGGTCCGCGACGTGCATTATTCTCACTATGGAAGAATGTGCCCGATCGAGACCCCCGAGGGTCCGAACATCGGTCTGATCAACTCCCTTGCATGTTATGCGAGGATCAATGAATATGGATTTATCGAGGCGCCGTACCGCAAGATCGATAAATCCGACCCTGCTAATCCGCGTGTTACAAATGAAGTAGTCTATATGACCGCGGATGAAGAAGACAATTACCATGTGGCGCAGGCGAATGAGCCGCTGGATGATGAAGGACATTTTGTCCGCAATAATGTATCCGGCCGTTATCGTGAGGAGACGCAGGAATATGAAAAGACCATGTTCGATTTCATGGATGTGTCTCCGAAGATGGTGTTCTCTGTGGCGACGGCATTGATTCCGTTCCTGCAGAACGACGACGCGAACCGTGCGCTGATGGGATCCAACATGCAGCGTCAGGCGGTGCCGCTGATGATTACCGAGGCTCCGGTGGTGGGTACCGGTATGGAAGAAAAGACGGCGGTGGACTCCGGCGTCTGCGTGATCGCGAAGAATGCGGGCGTAGTGGAGCGTTCTGTATCCAATGAGATCGTGATTCGTCAGGATAACGGAGTGCGTGACACCTATCATCTGACGAAGTTTACCAGAAGCAACCAGAGCAACTGCTACAATCAGAGGCCGATTGTCTTCAAGGGAGACCGGGTGGAAGCGGGACAGGTGATTGCAGACGGACCGTCCACCTCCAACGGAGAGATCGCGCTGGGCAAGAACCCGCTGATCGGCTTTATGACCTGGGAAGGTTATAATTACGAGGACGCAGTTCTTCTGAGCGAGAGACTGGTTATGGATGATGTGTATACATCTATCCATATTGAAGAATATGAAGCGGAAGCCCGTGACACGAAGCTGGGACCGGAAGAGATCACCAGGGATGTGCCGGGCGTGGGCGACGACGCCCTGAAGGATCTGGACAACCGCGGTATTATCCGTGTGGGCGCGGAAGTGCGTGCCGGAGACATTCTGGTAGGTAAAGTAACGCCGAAGGGAGAGACAGAGCTGACGGCGGAAGAACGTCTGCTGCGCGCGATTTTTGGCGAGAAGGCCAGAGAAGTGCGCGATACTTCTCTGAAAGTGCCTCACGGCGAGTATGGTATCGTTGTCGATGCTAAAGTATTTACCCGTGAAAACGGAGATGAGCTGTCTCCGGGCGTAAATCAGGCGGTACGTATCTATATTGCGCAGAAGAGAAAGATCTCTGTGGGCGACAAGATGGCAGGCCGTCACGGAAACAAGGGTGTGGTTTCCCGTGTGCTTCCGGTGGAAGATATGCCGTTCCTGCCTAACGGACGTCCGCTGGATATCGTATTGAACCCGCTGGGAGTGCCGTCCCGTATGAATATCGGACAGATCCTGGAGATCCATCTGAGCCTGGCTGCGAAAGCGCTTGGTTTCGATATTTCCACTCCGGTATTCGACGGCGCGAACGAGAATGACATTATGGATACTCTGGATCTGGCGAATGATTACGTCAATCTGGAGTGGGATGAATTTAAATCAAAGCATGAGCAGGAGCTGCTCCCGGAAGTGATGGATTATCTGTATGAGAACCGTGACCACAGGAAGCTCTGGAAGGGCGTGCCGATCTCCAGAGATGGAAAAGTGCGCCTGCGTGACGGACGTACCGGTGAATTTTTTGACAGCCCGGTAACGATCGGACACATGCATTACCTGAAGCTGCATCATCTGGTGGATGATAAGATCCATGCCCGTTCTACGGGACCGTACTCTCTGGTTACCCAGCAGCCGCTGGGCGGAAAAGCCCAGTTCGGCGGACAGAGATTCGGAGAGATGGAGGTGTGGGCGCTGGAGGCATACGGCGCATCCTACACCCTGCAGGAGATCCTGACCGTGAAATCCGACGATGTGATCGGACGTGTCAAGACCTACGAGGCAATTATTAAAGGAGATAATATACCGGAACCGGGTATTCCGGAATCTTTCAAGGTGCTGCTTAAAGAACTGCAGTCTCTGGCGCTGGATGTGCGCGTGCTGCGTGACGACAACACAGAAGTGGAGATCATGGAGAACAGCGAGTACGGCGATGTGGATATCCGTTCCATTCTGGAATCGGACAGCAGAGGATATGGCAGCGATGACAGATCTTCTTTCGGCGAGCATGGATTCAGCCAGCAGGAGTTTGATGGCGAAGAGCTGGTGAATGTGGATGACGAGCCGGAAAACGACGAGCCGTTCGACCTGGACGAAGAGCTTGATTTTGATGAATAGATAGGAGGTGCCGTTCATGCCGGAAACGACGAACAATGAGGTTTATCAGCCGATGACATTTGACGCGATCAAGATCGGACTTGCGTCCCCTGAGACGATCCGCAAATGGTCCAGAGGCGAAGTAAAAAAGCCGGAGACGATCAACTACAGGACACTGAAGCCTGAGAAGGACGGACTGTTCTGCGAGCGTATTTTCGGACCGAGCAAGGACTGGGAATGCCACTGCGGAAAGTACAAAAAGATCAGGTACAAAGGGGTTATCTGTGACCGCTGCGGCGTGGAAGTAACCAAATCAAATGTGCGCCGTGAGCGTATGGGACACATCGAACTGGCAGCTCCGGTATCCCATATCTGGTACTTCAAAGGAATCCCGAGCCGTATGGGGCTGATCCTGGATCTGTCTCCGAGGACTCTGGAGAAAGTGCTGTATTTTGCATCTTATATTGTCCTGGATCCCGGAAAGACCGAGCTTTTGTACAAGCAGGTGCTTTCTGAAAAAGAATACCAGGATATGAAAGAAAAATATCCGGAACCGGGTGCGTTCCGGGTGGGCATGGGAGCAGAGTCCATCAAGGAACTGCTGCAGGCGATTGATCTGGAAAAGGATTCCGTAGAGCTGAAGACGGCTTTGAAGAATGCTTCCGGACAGAAGCGCGCCCGCATTATCAAAAGACTGGAGGTAGTGGAAGCATTCCGCTGCTCAGGAAACAAGCCGGAATGGATGATCCTGGACGCGATCCCGGTGATTCCGCCCGATCTGCGGCCGATGGTACAGCTGGATGGCGGACGTTTCGCGACCTCCGACCTGAATGATCTGTACCGGAGGATTATTAACAGAAACAACCGTCTTCAGAGACTTCTGGATCTGGGAGCGCCGGACATCATTGTGCGCAATGAGAAACGTATGCTTCAGGAAGCGGTAGACGCTCTGATCGATAACGGCAGAAGAGGCCGTCCGGTGACCGGACCCGGCAACCGTGCGCTCAAATCTCTGTCGGATATGCTGAAAGGCAAATCGGGTCGCTTCCGTCAGAACCTGCTCGGGAAACGTGTGGACTACTCCGGACGTTCCGTTATTGTGGTGGGCCCGGAACTGAAGATCTATCAGTGCGGTCTGCCAAAAGAGATGGCGATTGAGCTGTTTAAACCGTTTGTTATGAAGGAACTGGTATCCAACGGTTCCGCTCACAATATCAAGAGTGCGAAGAAGATGGTGGAACGCCTGCAGCCGGAGGTATGGGACGTCCTGGAAGACGTGATCAAAGAACATCCGGTAATGCTGAACCGTGCGCCTACTCTGCATCGTCTGGGAATCCAGGCGTTTGAGCCGATCCTGGTAGAGGGAAAGGCGATTAAGCTGCATCCGCTGGTGTGTACCGCGTTCAACGCGGACTTCGACGGAGACCAGATGGCAGTGCATCTGCCGCTGTCTGTGGAAGCACAGGCCGAGTGCCGGTTCCTGCTGCTGTCCCCGAACAACCTGCTGAAGCCGTCTGACGGCGGTCCTGTGGCGGTGCCCTCTCAGGATATGGTCCTTGGTATCTATTATCTGACCCAGGAGAGACCGGGAGCGATCGGAGAAGGCAAAGCATTCCACAGTGTAAACGAGGCGGTCCTTGCATATGAAAACGGTGCGCTGACCCTTCAGACCCGTATCAAGGTCCGTGTGACGAAGAAGATGCCGGACGGCACGGTGCTCAGCAGCGTCGAAGAATCTACGCTGGGACGTTTCCTGTTCAATGAGATCCTTCCGCAGGATCTGGGATTCGTAGACCGTACGATCCCCGGAAATGAACTGAAGCTGGAAGTGGACTTCCATGTGGGCAAGAAAGGCCTGAAGCAGATCCTGGAGAAAGTCATCAACACGCATGGCGCGACCAAGACTGCGGAGGTGCTGGACGATATCAAGTCCATGGGTTATAAATATTCTACGAGAGCGGCCATGACCGTATCGATCTCCGATATGACGGTGCCGCCTGAGAAACCGGAACTGATCCGCAAGGCTCAGGAGACGGTGGATAAGATCACACGCAACTACAAACGTGGTAAGATCACCGAGGAAGAGCGTTACAAAGAGGTCGTGGAGACCTGGAAAGAGACCGACGCGGTGCTGACGAAAGCGTTGCTGGATGGTCTGGATAAATACAACAATATTTATATGATGGCGGACTCCGGAGCCCGTGGTTCCGACAAACAGATCAAACAGCTGGCCGGTATGCGAGGCCTGATGGCGGATACGACCGGACACACTATTGAGCTGCCGATCAAGTCCAATTTCCGTGAAGGACTGGACGTACTGGAATACTTCATGTCCGCGCATGGAGCGCGTAAAGGTCTGTCCGATACGGCTCTGCGTACGGCGGACTCCGGTTATCTGACCAGACGTCTGGTGGATGTGTCTCAGGAATTGATCATCCGTGAGACGGACTGCAGCGAAAACGGAGAGATCCCGGGAATGGAAGTACGCGCTTTCACAGACGGCAAAGAGCTGATCGAGTCCCTGGAAGAGCGTATTACCGGACGTTTTGCGGCGGAGACCATCTGCGATAAAGATGGAAACGTGATCGTGAAAGCAAACCATATGATTACTCCGAAACGCGCGGCCGCAGTCGTAAAATACGGCGTGGACAAAGACGGAAAGCCGTTCGAGAAAGTCCGTATCCGTACCGCGCTGACCTGCCGTTCCCGTATCGGCGTCTGTGCGAAGTGCTACGGCGCCAACATGGCGACCGGAGAAGCGGTACAGGTAGGAGAGACCGTAGGCATCATCGCGGCACAGTCCATCGGTGAGCCGGGTACCCAGCTGACCATGCGTACATTCCATACCGGAGGCGTGGCCGGAGGAGATATCACACAGGGTCTTCCCCGTGTCGAGGAGCTTTTCGAGGCGAGAAAGCCGAAGGGTCTTGCTATTGTAACAGAGATCGCGGGCAACGCCACGATCAACGATATGAAGAAGAAGAGAGAGATCATTGTCAGCAATCCGGAGACCGGAGACACGAAGACTTATCTGATCCCGTTCGATTCACGTATCAAGATCATGGACGGCTCTTACGTGGAAGCCGGCGATGCTCTGACAGAAGGAAGCATCAACCCGCACGATATCCTGAAGATCAAGGGTGTGCGCTCCGTACAGGATTATCTGCTTCAGGAAGTGCAGAGAGTATATCGTCTGCAGGGTGTGGAGATCAACGATAAACACATCGAGATGATCGTGCGTCAGATGCTGAAGAAAATCCGTGTGGAAGATAACGGCGACAGCGACTTCCTGCCGGGCACCCTGGTGGATATCCTGGAATTTGAGGATATTAACAAACAGTTGGTGGAAGAAGGAAAAGCTCCGGCGGAGGGTAAACAGGTTCTGCTGGGTATTACCAAAGCATCTTTGGCGACCAATTCCTTCCTGTCTGCGGCATCCTTCCAGGAGACCACAAAGGTTCTGACTGAAGCGGCAATCAAAGGAAAAATCGATCCGCTGCTGGGGCTGAAAGAAAACGTTATCATTGGTAAGCTGATCCCGGCAGGTACGGGAATGAAGCGCTACCGTGACGTAAAACTTAATACAGATCTGAAAGACGAGGATTCCCTCAGCGTCAGCGAAGAGGAAGACGACATTATGGACATAGACGATGATGAGGAGATTCTGGATCTGGATGAAGTATCCGACGATATAGAGGAGGATATGGAAGAAACCTTCGATGAGGAAGAGGCAGAGGACGCCTTTGAGGAAGACGAAGAAGAGTAAATAATAATAAAGTGCTATCGGCTGATACCGATTCTTAGCCTTTGATATGTAAGAAAGAGACCGTTCCGCAGGATTCAGACTTTTTCAGTGTCTGGATTCCAGATGGAACGGTCTCTTCTTCTATTCCTCTATCCTGCCGCCGAATTTCACGGATATCATATATATATAATCGTTCCGCAGATGATCTGCCTGTTCGCGTATATCTTCTACCGGTATTACGCTCAGTCCGTCCCTGCCGTAGAGAAAAGCCGTCAGGTCTATGCCGGCATCGGGAGATATATGGATCTTCTCTGCTATCCCGGAAGCAGACCGGCCATAGTATTCTCTTTCGGAGACCCCTTCCAGAATATCAAATTCCATAGAATATTTTGCTCCGCCTCCGGCAGCGATCAGTTTGATCTTGAAATCCTGAAAATCCGGGATCAGCGCGATCATGCCCTCCCGCGCCGTATCCGCCTCAAAATATATGCCTCCGAGCTCTTCCTCCTGCTCCAGAACACCATCTTTGTACAGCGACATGAAAAACGTCATTTCTGTAAACGAGCCGTCCAGCGAATAATCATACAGATATGCCCCGTCCACATCGGACAGGATCTGCGCGATCTCCATTTCCGCGCTGTCCCGGGGAAGCGGTTCTATATAATTGGTGGAAAATTCTCCATTCAGGAACAAAGCTGCGAACAATATTCCTGTGACGAGCAGCACCAGGCAGAGCAGAAATACGATGATGATTTTCATTTTCTTCTTTTTCTCATCTCCGTCTTTCGCCACCTGTATCAGATTTTTTTCCGATTGTTTTACCACGTTCTCCTGGTCCAGATCTTCTCCTGCAATGAACTCGTTCAGTGTGATGCCGAGGATTTCGCACAGTTCCATGTATACGGACACATCCGGCAGGCAGATGCCTCTTTCCCATTTTGACACCGACTTGTCGCTCATGCCCAGTCTTTCTGCCAGCTGAACCTGCGTTATGCCCAGAGCCTTTCTCTTGGTCGCGATATATTTTCCGATTTTTTCCAGATCCATAATATTACCTCGCTTTTTCTGCCTTTATCTTATACCAGATCCGTAAAATCGTACACCTCTCCATGGTAGAATTGTCGTTTATGCCTGATTTTTGCAAAAAATAACCGCCGTACAGGTTGGATTTTGTGCGGCGGTTTCACTGGTTCGCATTTATTATGCGGTCTTTCTTTCCCTTTTTTTCCGTTTGGCCAGTGGCCGGAAAATGGTCATCCTTCCTATAAAACAGACGAACTGTACCATCAGCACTCCGGCCAGTATGCCGATGCTGTCGATGGCCACGTCGCGTTTGGAAGGGCCGCGCCCGGCAACAAATGACTGGTGGTATTCATCCAGCGCAGCAAAGGCCACGCAAAAGCCTCCTGCCAGGATCGGCAGCCACAGTCCCCGGACCCCGTACACATAGAGGGGGAAGGAGACAGAGACGGCCAACAGAAAATATTCGGTCATATGGGCGAGCTTTCGCACGGGATGATGAATCCGTTCTATGTAATAGTCGATCTGGTCGTCGGACCATTCAAGTTCAAAGGCCTCGTTGGCGGATTCCACGATGATCTCGCTGACTTTGTAGCTCAGGTTGCCGGAAGCGGTACCGTCCTGGGCGGAAAAAGAAAAAATCAGATACATCATCATCAGCGCCGGAACGAAGGAGAAAGGCTTTAAAAGCGCTCTTAAAAAGGTTTTCAGCATATTACAGGTTCCTTTCTCTGAATTTGACCTATCATAGCACTAAAATTCCGGAATGTCCAGAAACTTAAGAAAAATATAAGAAATGGAGTTTCTTCCGATTCTCACGGATGACCTGTCGGCTAAAACAGAATAAAAAACCGCGGAAAACAGCCGAAATTCAGCAAAAAACCGCTTGACAAGAAAAATCGCCTTTTATATAATAATCTAGCATGCGTATTTAGGCGCATGTATTTCAGCAAGTCTGGAATCACAGCAGTCATATTCGCAGGATAGACCTGCCACCAAAATATGCAGGAGGTGAAAGGAATGCCAACATTCAACCAGTTAGTAAGAAAAGGAAGACAGACCTCTGTAAAGAAGTCTACTGCACCGGCTCTCCAGAAAGGATTTAACTCTCTGAAGAAGAGACCGACCGACGCATCCGCACCGCAGAAGCGCGGCGTTTGCACCGCAGTAAAGACCGCGACTCCGAAGAAGCCGAACTCTGCTCTGAGGAAGATCGCCAGAGTACGTCTTTCCAACGGTATCGAAGTTACCAGCTATATTCCGGGTGAAGGACACAACCTTCAGGAGCACAGCGTGGTGCTGATCCGTGGTGGAAGGGTAAAAGACCTTCCGGGTACCAGATATCACATCGTGCGTGGTACGCTGGATACTGCAGGCGTTGCAAAGAGACGCCAGGCGCGTTCCAAATACGGCGCTAAGAGACCGAAAGACGCTAAGAAATAATTTTGGCGAATCATCTGCAAAGCAGATGGATTTTCGAGTATAAAATAAGAAGTATCACAAACAGAACTATGATGGTTGGCAGCACTTGATGTGCCGCCTTGTGCCGGGGGTTCATCCGAACGAACCTATGACTGCGGGGTTTGATTATAGAAGAATTACCGGGCATGAACACACGTAGAACGACACATGTGAGTACCGATGATTTAACAAGTGAATCTTACCGGGGAAGATCCGGTAAAACACGTATTAAGGAGGGAAGTACCGTGCCACGTAAAGGACATACTCAGAAGAGAGACGTACTGGCGGATCCGCTGTACAACAATAAAGTGGTTACCAAGCTGATCAACAATATCATGCTGGATGGTAAGAAAGGCGTAGCTCAGAAGATTGTATACGGAGCATTCGCCAGAGTAGAAGCAAAGACCGAGAAGCCGGCTCTGGAAGTATTTGAAGAGGCTATGAACAACATCATGCCGGTTCTCGAAGTAAAGGCAAGACGTATCGGCGGAGCTACCTATCAGGTGCCGATCGAAGTCAGAGCTGACCGCCGTCAGGCGTTGGCGCTTCGCTGGCTGACCATGTTCTCCCGCAAGAGAGGCGAGAAGACCATGGAAGAGAGACTGGCGAACGAGATCATGGATGCAGCCAACAACACCGGAGCGGCCGTGAAGAGAAAAGAAGACATGCACAAAATGGCAGAAGCAAACAAGGCATTCGCTCATTACAGATTCTAATAAGCGTGCCTCTCGTTTGGCGACTCGTATAAGGAGGAAAATCCATTGGCTGGAAGAGAATATCCGTTGGAGAGAACCAGAAATATCGGAATTATGGCTCATATCGATGCGGGTAAGACCACATTGACCGAGCGTATTCTGTATTATACTGGTGTAAACTATAAGATCGGCGATACCCATGAAGGTACTGCTACCATGGACTGGATGGAGCAGGAGCAGGAGAGAGGTATCACCATCACTTCTGCAGCAACGACCTGTCACTGGACGCTGCAGGAGAACTGCAAGCCGAAGCCGGGCGCTCTCGAGCATCGTATCAATATCATTGATACCCCGGGCCATGTGGACTTTACCGTTGAGGTAGAGCGTTCCCTTCGCGTACTGGACGGCGCTGTCGGCGTGTTCTGTGCGAAGGGCGGTGTAGAGCCTCAGTCCGAGAACGTATGGCGTCAGGCTGACACCTACAATGTACCGCGTATGGCATTCATCAACAAGATGGATATCCTGGGTGCAGATTTTTACAATGCGGTGGACATGATCAAGACCCGTCTGGGCAAGAATGCCATCTGCATTCAGCTTCCGATCGGAAAGGAAGATGAGTTCAAGGGAATCATCGACCTGTTCGAGATGAAAGCGTATATTTATAATGATGATAAGGGCGAAGATATTTCTATCACGGATATCCCGGATGATATGAAAGATGACGCCGAACTGTACCGCACCGAGCTGGTAGAGAAGATCTGCGAGCTGGATGACGACCTGATGATGCAGTATCTGGAGGGCGAAGAGCCGTCTGTAGAAGAGCTGAAAGCAGTGCTGAGAAAAGCTACCTGTGAGTGTACGGCGGTTCCGGTATGCTGCGGCAGCGCATACAGAAATAAAGGCGTACAGAAGATGCTGGATGCAGTGATTGAGTACATGCCGGCACCGACCGATATCCCGGCAATCAAGGGCGTGGATATGGAAGGAAATGAAGTGGAAAGACATTCTTCTGATGAAGAACCGTTCTCCGCTCTGGCATTTAAGATCATGGCTGACCCGTTCGTAGGTAAGCTGGCGTTCTTCCGTGTGTACTCGGGAACCATGAATTCCGGTTCTTATGTATATAACTCGACGAAAGACAAGAAGGAACGCGTGGGCCGTATCCTTCAGATGCACGCGAACAAGAGACAGGAGCTGGATAAAGTATACTCCGGTGACATCGCGGCGGCGGTTGGATTCAAAGTGACCACTACCGGTGATACCATCTGCGACGAACAGCATCCGGTTATCCTGGAGTCCATGGAGTTCCCGGAACCGGTTATCGAGCTGGCCATCGAGCCGAAGACCAAAGCCGGTCAGGGCAAGCTGGGCGAGTCTCTTGCGAAACTGGCAGAGGAAGACCCGACTTTCCGTGCGCATACAGATCCGGAGACCGGACAGACCATTATCGCTGGTATGGGCGAGCTTCATCTGGAGATTATCGTAGACCGTCTGCTTCGTGAGTTCAAAGTAGAAGCGAACGTAGGAGCTCCGCAGGTTGCTTACAAAGAGACCATTACCAAAGCGGTGGACGTGGATTCCAAGTATGCGAAGCAGTCCGGTGGACGCGGACAGTACGGACACTGTAAAGTACACTTTGAGCCGATGGATGCCAACGGCGAGGAACTGTTCAAGTTTGATTCCACCGTTGTTGGAGGCGCGATTCCGAAAGAATACATTCCGGCTGTCGGCGAAGGTATCGAAGAGGCGGCAAAATCCGGTATCCTGGGCGGGTTCCCGGTACTGGGTATTCACGCTACCGTATATGACGGATCTTACCATGAGGTCGACTCTTCTGAAATGGCGTTCCACATTGCCGGATCTCTGGCATTCAAGGAAGCTATGCAGAAAGCAGGCGCGGTTCTGCTGGAGCCGATCATGAAGGTAGAGGTAACGACTCCGGAAGATTACATGGGAGACGTTATCGGCGATATCAACTCCCGTCGTGGCCATATCGAGGGTATGGAAGATATCGGAGGCGGAAAGATGATCAAAGGTTATGTGCCGCTGGCAGAGATGTTCGGTTATGCAACCGATCTTCGTTCCAGAACGCAGGGACGCGGTAACTATTCCATGTTCTTTGAGAGATATGAGCAGGTGCCGAAGAGCGTACAGGAAAAAGTTCTGGCTTCAAAAGCAAAATAAAATGCAAATGGGCTTGCAAAACAGGTCTATTTGAAATATAATCAAAATTAGCTGATTGCGTAAGAAAACTTAGAAGTTTATCTGTTAAGGAGGAAATCAAAATGGCAAAAGCTAAGTTCGAGAGAACTAAACCACATTGTAATATTGGTACCATCGGTCATGTAGACCATGGTAAAACCACTCTGACCGCAGCGATCACCAAAGTGCTGGCTGCAAGAGTTCCGGGCAACACCGCTACTGATTTTGAGAACATTGATAAAGCTCCGGAAGAGAGAGAGCGTGGTATCACCATCTCCACCGCACACGTTGAGTATGAGACCGAGCACAGACATTACGCACACGTTGACTGCCCTGGCCATGCTGACTATGTAAAGAACATGATCACCGGTGCAGCACAGATGGACGGCGCTATCCTGGTAGTAGCAGCTACCGATGGTGTTATGGCTCAGACCAAAGAGCACATCCTTCTGTCCCGTCAGGTAGGTGTTCCGTACATCGTAGTATTCCTGAACAAATGCGACATGGTAGACGATGAAGAGCTGATCGAGCTGGTTGAGATGGAAGTTACCGAGCAGCTTGAAGAGTACGGCTTCGAAGGATGCCCGATCATCAAAGGTTCCGCTCTGAAGGCTCTGGAAGATCCGAACGGAGAATGGGGCGATAAGATCATGGAACTCATGAACACTGTTGATGAGTACATTCCGGATCCGCAGCGTGATACCGACAAACCGTTCCTGATGCCGGTTGAGGACGTATTCACCATTACCGGACGTGGTACCGTTGCTACTGGTAGAGTAGAGCGTGGTGTGCTTCACCTGAACGACGAAGTTGAGATCGTTGGTGTTAAAGAAGAGAAGAAGAAAACGGTTGTTACCGGTATTGAGATGTTCCGTAAGCTTCTGGACGAGGCTCAGGCAGGAGATAACATCGGAGCACTGCTTCGTGGTATCCAGAGAACCGAGATCGTTCGTGGACAGGTTCTTGCAAAACCGGGCAGCGTTACCTGCCATACCAAATTTACCGCTCAGGTATACGTTCTGACCAAGGACGAGGGTGGCCGTCATACGCCGTTCTTCAACAACTACAGACCGCAGTTCTATTTCAGAACCACCGATGTTACCGGTGTTATCTCCCTTCCGGAAGGAACCGAGATGTGCATGCCGGGCGACAACGTTGAGATGACCATCGAGCTGATCCACCCGATCGCTATGGAGCAGGGTCTTACCTTTGCTATCCGTGAGGGCGGAAGAACCGTTGGTTCCGGACGTGTTGCTACCGTTATCGAGTAATTTGCGCGTAAGCAATAAAATATACGCCTGAAAGGCGGAATACAGAAACCCCCGAGTGTTTGCTCGTGGGTTTCTTTTTTCTTTTCAGCTGTAAGACGCCCCAATGTGGTGTATAATTAAAATACAGATTGCGGAAGAGAAAGTGGGAAGATATCTGTCATGAGGAAAAAAGGATTATTGTTCGCGGTTTTGTTTATGCTGCTGGCTGGGATGACTGGATGCGGCAGCGCTCAGGATGAAACAGAAGCTGATATGTCGGAAGATATCTCAGAAGATATTTCGGAGAAAGGGGATCCGGAAACAGAAGCAGATGCCGCGGATGCGCCGGCGTCAGAGGACGATAGTTCGGATACTTTCGGTACGCGCATACAGGATCAGACGTTTCAGACAGATCTGGGCGAATGGGGCAACGTGACATTTGCAGCCTATGCCCCGGAAAACAGTTCTTTTGCGGCGGACGGCATGAATCCGGATGTGAGATTCTACCTCATGGAGGATGGACAGGTATTGTATGAATTCCCCGGATGGAATGAGGAACACACCAATTCAGATCTGTTCCTGGCTGTGTCTGCAGTGGCGTTTAAGGATTACAATGAAGACGGACTGGATGATGTGATCACAATCTGCGAGTATGAGACCATGTCAGGTGAAGGGTATCAGCTTGCCCGGATATACTTTCAGCTGGAAAACAAACAGGGATTCGAGGAAGATCAGCTGCTTACAGAGTACCTGATTAAAAACCGCCTGACAGACAATGTGGCGGCAATCATGGACGCGAAGGAGGACTACTGGGATTACCTTGCATCTATGGATGGACAGAGGAGTACGTACAGTCAGACGCGGGTGATTGCGGAAAACAGGGATATGTGGGCCGGGGATCCGGACTATGCCGACGACCTTTATCAGTATGCGGTTGCGGACCTGGATCACAACGGCAGATATGAGGTGGTCGTCTCCAACATGGGCGGAACCGGTATGTATACCTACAGCAGATTTTATGAAATCAATGAGAACTATGACGGATTAGCAGAGTGTGAGACTGATTTTGTGGAGGGCGATTCCCAGCCGGATCTTATGACCGGATCCATGGGAGGATCTGAAGCGCCTACCAATACTGCCAGTTTACTGAAAACATATATGAATGAACAGGGCGAGTTTTATTATGCGGTTTACGATACCATGAAAAATGGAGCCGCAGAATATTATGAGAATGTTCGTTCTCTTACGCTGCAGGATGGAAAGATCCTGACAACTCCCATTGCCTACCGCACAACCATATATAATGGAGAAACGCCCAGTGTAACCTGTACAGACGCTTCGGGGAATTCCATATCAGAAGAAGATTACGAAAATGCAGCGGACAAATATTTTGCCGGATGGCAGGAGAGCGAGACATGGCTTGGATGGCAGGATATGAATGATCTGGGAAGTACTGCGGAGGAGATTGCAGCACAGCTGGACCAGTCTTTGAATGTGTTTTTATATTAGTAGAACGAGATGTGAAATAGTGGAATAGTGGAAAGAAAAATTTTTTCTTGTACCTTACTTTTATATGTGATATATTGATAATAGAAAAAGGAAAGCCAAACACATACGGCCTACCCGAAAACTAATAACTTTACCTCATATGAGGCAGCCGTCACTAGTGCGAATAGTGGCGGCTATTTTTTCCCCTTAAATATCCCGTAGAAGAGACCTATAAGGGCTACGATGAAGAGACCTATCTGGATCAAGTCCGAATATGTAACATACATCGGCATCGCCCTCCTTTCTTTTGAATCTAAAGGATACAAACCTGGAGGGTTAGCCCCTCCGAAACTCGGAGGGTAGACCGCCTTTTATGTGTTTTGGCTTTCCTGCATTTAGTATAGCATATTACTGCATATATCTCTCAATTGTGTTATTCGCTGAATAACAGGTTCAGTTTATTAGTCTATTTCAGCTGCATTCCATCCTTGAATGCATTTCCAACTTTCTCACCCAGTTTCAGATACGCATTGTTGACCGGATCGAAGGTGATCGGCTCCAGCTTCGCGGGATCGATCTTGCCATTCTCATCGAGGATGCGCTCGTCTGCGCTGACATTGACGATCTCGCCTACCAGGCGGCAGGTCTCGGGATCATAGCTGACCAGTGTGCACTCCAGAGTCATGGGAAGCTCATCGATCAACGGAGCGTCCACAAATTCGGACTTTGTGGCATGGAATCCGGCTTTCTCGAATTTATCAGGCACTTTATTTCCGGAGACGATACCGACATAATCGCAGGCAACCACGTGGGCTGCATCTGCCATACTGACGGTAAAGGCTTTGCGGGCCTGAATATTTTTCACTGTTTTATGTCCGGCGCTCAGGCACATGGAGATCTGCGTGTCGTCGCTGATCCCGCCCCAGGCAGCGTTCATGGCGTCCGGCGTGCCGTTTTCATCATAGGCGGCGATGATCAACACCGGCTGCGGATAAGTATAGGGCTTGGCCCCGAAATTTTTTCTCATAGCAATACCTCCTGTATGATGATAGAATAATACGACGTTACAGACTTATTGTAGCACTGAGGAAGAGAGGGTACAAGAGGCTCTCTTTTGAATTGTTTCCCTCCTGGATAGAACCGGCTTCTTCGATGGAATGTTCGAAGTATCGGATAATATTTTTCCATTGTATATATAGTTCTCTCCCGGCCGGTGTCAGCTGCATTTTTCCATGATCCCGGACAAAGAGAATTAAGCCCAGTTCCTGCTGGATATTCTGTATTGTTTTGCTGACCATGGGCTGGGTTACGTGCAGACGCTCCGCGGCGGCGGAGAAACTTCCGTATTCTGCAGCTTCTATGAAAATGCGTACATGGTTCAGCTTCAGATTAAATAAATCGATCTGCTTCAGCATAATGATTCCCCCTTTTCACTTCATCATATCAGAATGAATTCTAAAATGCCAGCACATCACAAAATGCAATAAAAATTTATCGTAATTCAATAAAAATATATTGACAATCGGTTGCGGCAGTGATATCCTGTCTTCAAAAGGAGCACGGAAATTCATGGAGAACGTGCCGGATTCTGAGGAGGCTGTGATGAAAGACCGATTGACGATATTTACCAAGTGGATGCTGGACGCCATGTTTGTGGGAGGAATTCTGGTGACGCTGACGCTGCCGTTCAGCATCCGTTTTTATGGGACGATCAATCCCCGTTTTGAACAGTATTACGGACAGATGGTGCTGTTGTTTGCCGTTTCCGGACTGCTGGCGGTGCTGATTATCCGGGAACTCAGGAAGATCTTTGCAAGCGTCCTGGCGGACGACTGTTTTGTGAGAGAGAATGTGGAGAGCCTGAACCGGATGGGGACTTACAGTTTTCTGATCGTCCTGGTGAGCGTGGGGAGGGCCTGTCTGTATCTGACGCCGGCGGTACTGGTCATCGTCCTGGTTTTTATTGTGGCGGGTTTGTTCAGCAAGGTATTGGCCCAGGTTTTCGACCGGGCGGTGAATTACAAACTGGAGAATGATCTGACGATCTGACGGAAGGGACGGGATAGAATATGGCGATTATCATCAATCTGGATGTCATGATGGCAAAGAGAAAGATCGGACTGACGGAGCTGGCAAGGGAAGTGGATATTACGCTGGCGAATCTGTCCATACTGAAGAATAACAAGGCGAAAGCGGTACGCCTGACTACGTTGGACGCCATCTGCCGGGCGCTGGACTGCCAACCGGGAGATCTGCTGGAGTATGTGCCGGACGAGGAAGAGAAAGGAGGAGCGGAATCATGAATACAGACAAGAGAGTAACTGCGGACCGGAGGGACCGTATCTTTGCGCTGATTTATCTGCTGCTCGGATATGGATTTATCTACACTTTTTCTGCGGGATATTTTGGAAGAAATCTGGCCCTATTTACGGTTTGCTACGTGGCGGTGGTGCTGGCGTACAATCTGGGGAAGGGAAAGAAACTGACCGTGGAGAGCGTGTTTTGGGCGTGCGCGGTTATCGGGATCGGCGTGCCGGGAGCATTCTGGAGCATTATGCCGGGGCTGCAGGTACTCGCTCTGATTGTGGCGGCTGCCTACTGGACGCTGACGGCGTCGGGCAGACTTCTGGAAGAAGGGAAGACCTCCCGCTGGATATTTTTTGATCTGTGGAATGCGGGCATCTTCGTACCGTTTTCCAATTTTGGCTGCCAGCTGCGGGTCCTGCTGGGAGGAGAGAGAGAGGGTACCGGCACAGAAGAAATAAAGGGAGCGGTTCCGGAAGAGAAAGCAGGAGCAGGCGGGGGCGCCAGACGGATGCGGTATGCGGCCGGCATCGGATGCGGACTGATACTGGCCATTCCCCTGCTGATGATCGTTTTGCCGCTTTTGTCCAGCGCGGATGCCAGATTTGAGGCGGCGCTCGGCGGTCTGGGGATTTATCTGTCGGAACATTTCCTGGCGACTCTGATAAGGATCCTGTTTTCTCTTCCCGTATCGGCGTATCTGTTTGGATTGGTTTACGGCAGTATCCGGGGCCGTTATACGGACCGGATCGACTGCGAAAAGGTAAGGGCGGCCGGAGAGAAAGCAAGAATGCTTCCGGATACGGCATTCTATACGGCGCTGGGGATTCTGTGTCTGGTTTATGTGCTTTTTATCTGGCTCCAGGCGGAATATCTGTTTTCCGCGTTCGCGGGGATCCGGCCGGAGGGCTTTACGTATGCAGAATATGCAAGGCAGGGATTTTTCGAGCTGTGCGTGATCTCGTTTTTTAATCTGTTCTTCCTTTTGTGCGCGTCGCTTTTTTCGGAACATCGGATGGAAGAAAATAAGGGACTGCGTATCCTGAATGTCGTATTATCTGTATTGACATTACTGCTTATTGTCACGGCCATGAGCAAGCTGGTCATGTATATAGATGTGTATGGACTGACCGTGAACCGGATCCTGCCGCAGACGTTCATGATCTGGATGGCGGTCGTGTATGCGGCCATGATCCTGCGTCAGCGGAAGGTTTTTCCCATGGCGAAGATCTGTATCATGACAGGCGCGGTACTGTTTGTGCTGCTCTGTGTAGTACCGGTGGAGGACTGTGTGCAGGCTTACAACATATGGGCGAGAAACCTTGGGCTGATCCGGTAAGCGGTCATGGGAGAGTCAGAATGAAGGTACTCCCTCCGCCCGGCGTATCTTCCACCGTGAGTCTGCCGCCGTGGGCTTTCAGTATCTGGGCGGCGATGGAAAGGCCCAGTCCAAAGTGGCCTTTCTCACTGCGGGACTGATCCGCGCGGTAAAAGCGTTCAAAGATCCGTTTTTTCTCGGCATCGGGTATCCCGATGCCGTTGTCTGTTACGGAAAAGCGTGTATGATGCCCGTCACCGGACAGGGTGAGCCGGATCTGTCCGCCGGAAGGGGTGTAGCTGACCGCATTGTGGATCAGAATACCCAGGATCTGCCGGATCCGTTCCGGATCACAGAGACAGGGAGAAAGAGCCGTATCGGGGAGCTGGATGGAAAGCCGGATGGATTTTTCCCGGGCCAGAGGTTCATAGGCTTCGTAGACGTCCAGGAGAAGCGTGTCTGTTTCTGTCTCCTTTTTCCGGATGTCCCAGCTCTGCTGATCCGCTCTCGCCAGCAGGAGCATGTCGTCGATCAGCCGGGACATGCGTTTTCCTTCAGACTGGATCGCGTTCAGAAACTGACAGCGTTCTTCTCCAAGAGCATGCTCCGATGCGGACGCGCAGGACAGAATGGCAGCCAGAGGGGTGCGCAGCTCATGGGAAGCAGACGCGACGAACTGTTCCTGACGTATGCGGCTTTCTTCCAATGGCATTAAAAGCCGTTTTGTAAAATGCCAGGCAAAAAGGGACAATGCGGCGACGGCGAATACATCCAGCAGGAGGAACAGGATGCGCTGGTTCCGGATCTGCTGTTCCAGCGGATCCAGAGAAGAAAGGATCAGGATCTGGAGTTCGGCGCCGTGCCGGTCGGACAGGGCGGCACAGGCATAATAATCATTCTGCCTGTTCTGACTGGACGAAAAGGGAAATTCCACATGGCGGACGCCATAAGATTCAGTTGTCTCCGTCAGCGGATAGTCTTCTGTACAGATCTCCCATGCCTGTTCAAAAAGCAGACGTTCTGTTTCGGAGTCCGAAAGGCTGAAATGAAGAGGGACGCCGTTGTCCAGAATACGGATCCGGTATTTTCCCCCGGCTTCGATCCGGGTCAGCCACTTGTAGGTAATCTCTGTCTGCTGCTCCAGATTGGAGAGCACAGTATTCATATCGTTCTGAAAAGAGATAAAATGATTGCTGCGAAGTCCCTGCTCTGAAATATACAGATAACCGAAGGACATGGCAAGGAGAATAAAAATTGTAATCCCGGCGCAAAGAAGGCACAGGCGGATATGGACTTTCCGGAACATGGGAACCTCCCTCTGCAAAGTAAATATGTACGTGGTTTACGGCTGCTGGAGTCGGTATCCTACGCCCCGTACCGTCTGGATCTTCAGAGAACTGCCCACGGCCTGCAGCCTGCGGCGCAGGAAATGAATGTAATTGTCCAGATTGCCGTCTTCCACATCGCTGTCCGGTCCCCATACCTTTGTGAGCAGCTGGGGGCGGGAAAGAGTCTGAGACGGATTTCGCAGAAACGTCTCCAGCAGCATGCCTTCCCTCCTGGACAGACTGCAGTTCCCCTGCGGGCCGTTCAGCCGGTTCTCGGAAACATCATAGGACAGATCTCCGCAGGAGACCGCCTCGCCGAAGGCCATCTTCCGGGGGCGCCGGGTGATGCAGCGGATCCGGGCCATCAGTTCTTCAAAGGCAAAAGGCTTGACCAGATAGTCGTCCGCTCCGGAATCCAGCCCTTTGACTTTGTCGTCCAATTCACCCAGGGCTGTGATCAGAATGACCGGGACCTGGCGGCGGGAGCGCCGGATCCGGCGAAGCACCTCCATGCCGCTGACGCGCGGAAGCATTCGATCCAGCAGGATCAAATCATGAATATCCTGCTCCACGTAATACAGCGCTTCTTCTCCGTCCATACAGGCGTCTACCTGGAACCCTTCTTTTTCCAGCTGAAAAGCCAGGGACTGATTCAGTTTTTTGTCGTCTTCCACCAACAGAAGTCTCATAATGCCACTTTTAACTCCTTAAGTCTGCGTTCCAGTCAAAAATACGGCCGGTGGAGCCGTCGATCTCAAACTCATATTTTATTCCGTCAGAGAAGAGCTCGCCTTCAAAGCGTGTACGTCCGTCTTCATTTTCTTCCGTAATATAGATGTCGTCAGAAGATGAACCGGGGACTTTGTTCTGAACGACGGCTGCCGCGCTCTCCGCCGTGGCAGGTTCGCCTCCCAGCGCATCCAGCCACTCTTCGTCGATTTCATAATCTGCGCCTACAACAGCGCCGTCTGATACGGCGATCTCAAAATCGAAATCCCCATATTCCGTCTCAAATTCAATATCATAGACGGGGATGCCGTTATCACCGTCCTGCTCGATTTTCACATTGAAGACGTCATCAGAGGGAACGTCTGCATTTTCCAGCGCTATGGATAAAGCGTCGTCACGGCTGATCTCTTTCGATAAGGGCTCGCTCTGATCCGGAATACTCTGACTGCCGCATCCGGTAAGTAAGAAAACCGTGACTGCAGAAATAAAAATTCGTTTCATCATATATACCTCCCTGTCCAATCATGACGAAGCGCAGAGGACCGACGGCCGGGGACCGCCTTGCTGCCCGCATTATATCATGGTAAAATTCCGGGTGTCAATTTCTTAGAGATTATTTAGAGAAAGCTCTGGTAGGATCATATCAGAAACAGGAAGAAACCATATATGGACAGGAGGAAGATATGAAACGAGCGTGGATATGGCTGCTGTCGGCGGCGCTGTTGCTGGGAGGCTGCGGCTCACAGGACGGATATACAGACCAGAATGAAGAAGGTGGAAGCACGGATGGCCAGGAAAGCATGGGGCGGTACCTGGAGGAAGACATGAGCCTGCCCGAAGGCGGAGATCAGGATTATCAGACCGCCATGCAGGCGCTGGAGGACGGCAGCCTGGCGATTCTGGGGCAGAACAGCGGGCTGTCCGTCTCTTCAGACGGCGGAGAGACCTGGGAGAAAAGGGATGTGTCATGGCTGCAGGAGTTTCAGCAGAATCAGACATATATTACTGATCTGGCGCTGGCGCCGTCCGGAGCTGCGGCAGCCGTCTATATAGGTGATACAGCGGCAGATGATACGGAAGAGGATCTGAGTTATTCTTATCTGTATGCGGACGCGGAAGGAAACGCGTCAGATCTGGAGATCCCCCGGATGGAATATGAAATATACTGCCTGTGGTTCGGGACTGACAGCCGTCTGTACGGATGCGGGCTGGACGGAAAGGTTTACCGGATCGACGAGACGGACGGTTCGCTGGAGGAGCTGATGGATACCGGAGGACTGGTGGATTCTCTGGGATTCACGGATCGCTACCTGATCGCGTTTTCATCGGAAGGGGTCAGCCTGTACGATTTGGAAAACGGCACTCAGGAAGAAGACAAGGTACTGAACGATTTTATCATGGACGACAGAACTGTTTCTATGGGATTGGGAACAGAGACGGACAATTATACCGTGCTGGCGGTACAGGGAGAGCAGGCGGATGTGATCTATGTGGCTTTCTCTAAGGGACTCTACCGCCATGTGATCGGAGGCGCCGCCATGGAGCAGGTAATCGATGGAAATCTCACTTCTCTGGGAGATCCCCAGATGGGAAAAGGCGGCCTGGCGGTATTGGCGGACGACGAATTTGCAGTCCTGTATCCGACGACAAAGCTCTGTCGTTACGTATATGACGGGACGATCCCCACTGTGCCGGAAGAAGAGATACGTATCTACAGCCTGACAGAGGATTACACCGTACGGCAGGCGGTCAGCCTGTTTCAGCGGGAGCACCCGGAGGTCTACGTGAGGTATGAGATGGGAATGTCCGGTTCGGACGGTATGACGGAAGAGGACGCCATCCGGAACTTGAACACAGAGCTTTTGTCCGGAAACGGTCCGGATCTGCTGGTGCTGGACGGACTCTCCGGGTCGTCATACCGCCGGAAGGGAGTGCTGGCAGATGTGAGCGGACTGGTGGACAGTATGGCCGGAGAGTCGGCTTTGCTTTCCAACATCGTGGACGCGTTCCGGGAGGACGGGGCGGTCTACAGTCTTCCTCTTCGTTTCCGGCTGCCCATGATACTGGGCGGGACAGATGCGGTAAACCAGGTGACGGACCTGAAAACTTTGGCCGACGTGCAGGAAAGCCTGCGGCAGGAACATCCCGAGGGTTCGATCCTGGGATTTATGACGGAGGAAGAGGCGCTGTATACGCTGGGACTCGTTTCCTCATCGGCCTGGACAGATGAAAATGGAGCGGTGGACGAGGAAGCCCTGACAGAGTTCCTCACCCAGGCCAGGCGCATTTATCAGACAGAAGCTGCAGGATTTTCTGCAGAAGAGCTGGAGGATTATGTGCAGAATTATCGGGAGGCTTGGAGTACGGACGTCTCTGGAGAGGGACATTATTACGCGAATGCCTCCGCGAGTGCGCTGGATGTGGCGATGGGACAGCAGGTGCTGGCGGTCGGGAGCGTGAGCGGCATGTCTTCGGACTTTAACCTGATCAGCACCGTGGCAGGACAAGGGGACAGCCTGTCATACGGAGCCTGGAATGGCCAGGTACAGAACGGATTCTTACCCGTGACACAGGTGGGCATCACGGAAGGCGCGGCAGACCGGGAACTGGCACAGGAATTTTTCTGTTTTCTGTTCTCGGAACAGCTGCAGGATCTGGAGCTGCCGGGAGGATTTCCGGTGAACGAGGCGTCCTTTGACCGGATGGCCGCGGCGCCTTCCGGACAGGAAGCGTCGAGCATCGCGGTGGCCGGAGATTCCGGAGAGACGTTCAGCCTGGATATTGTGTGGGCTTCGGAAGAAGATTTTCAGAAGTTAAAGGAAATTGCCATTGCCGCGGACACGTCCTGCACAGGAGACTCCGCGCTGGAACAGGCAGTCTGTGAGGTAGGGCCGGACGCTCTGAACGGAAAGATGAGTGTGGAAGACGCAGTGGGCGAGATCTGCCGCAGGGCGGCCATTTACCTGGCAGAATAGGAGGCAGCTGAACATGAACAGGAAATATGCCTGGATCTTGTTTCTGCTTCCGAGCCTTCTGGGTGTCACGGTATTCTGCCTGCTGCCGTTCCTGGATGTGGTCCGGCGGTCATTTCTGACCGCCGTGACCGGGGAATGGAACGGAGTTGGCAACTATCTGGCGGTATTTCAGAATCAGGCGTTTCAGCTGGCAGTGAAAAATACGGTCCGGTTCACGCTGGTCTGTCTGCCGCTGCTGATCGGAACCGGCCTTTTTCTGGCAGTACAGATCAGTAAATTCCGGCAGGGACAGTGGCTGAAATCTCTGTTTCTTTTTCCAATGGCGATCCCGGCGGCTGCCGTAGTGCTGGTATGGAAAATGGTCTTCTCGGAAGGCGGATTCCTGAACGGCGCGCTTTCCATGCTCCATATGCTGCCGGAGGGCGGCGGGACAGATTTCATGGGCACAGGGGCGGCCTTCTGGGTGCTGGTCTTCAGTTATCTGTGGAAAAATCTTGGGTATACAGTGGTGCTCTGGCTGGCCGGAATACTGGCGGTTCCCCGGGAAATGCTGGAAGCGGCGCGTCTGGACGGAGCCGGCGAACGGCAGTGTTTCTGGAAAGTCCTTTTTCCGAACCTGAAGGGCATGCTTTATACAATCACAGTGCTTTCTTTCTTAAATTCTTTTAAGGTTTTCCGGGAAGCGTATCTGGTGGCGGGGTCTTATCCCCATGAGAGCATGTACCTGCTTCAGCACCTGTTTAACAACTGGTTTGTAAATCTGGATCTGGACAAGATGGCGGCCGCAGCCGTCTGCACCGGATGCGTGCTGCTGGCGGTGATCCTGCTGCTGGGAAAAATCTGGGACCCGGATCCCGGGCGGTAAGGAGGAACTATGGCAATCTGGAAAAGAACGAGGCGCGCGGCGCTGTATGTGTTTTTGACGGTATTGGGAATCTTTTTCTGTACACCGGTTCTTTTTCTGCTTACCGGGTCTGTGACCAGCCGGTATGAACTGGGCCAGTATCTGGCGCCTTTGTCGGACGCTGCGAAAGGATTTGTATACTGGAAATGGATGCCGGACTATCCTGCTTTTTCCCATTATGAAAATGTACTGCTTTTTACGCCGCAGTTTTATGTGGTGTTCTGGAATTCCGTGAAGATCACGGCGTTCATTCTGGCAGGACAGCTTCTGGTGGCAGTGCCGGCGGCATGGGCTTTTGCCATATATCCGTTTCCCCGCCGGAGGCAGCTTTTTACGGTATACCTGGTGCTGATGCTGATGCCTTTTCAGGTCACGATGCTGTCCAGTTATCTGGTATTGAACGGACTTCACCTGATGAATACCCACGGGGCAGTGATCCTTCCGGCTGTTTTCTCCACTTTTCCGGTTTTCCTGATTTATCGGAGTTTTTGTGGGATACCGAAGGAGCTTCTGGAAGCGGCGAGAGTGGACGGAGCGGGAGAGTGGCAGATATTCTGGCGTATGGGAATACCGCTTGCTTCAGGCGGGATCCTGTCGTCGGCGGTATTGGGATTCCTGGAGTGCTGGAATCTGATAGAACAGCCGTTGGCATTTCTGAAAGACCAGTCTCTCTGGCCCCTTTCCCTGTATTTGCCGGAGATCAGCCTGGATCAGGCGGGATACGCGTTTGTCGCGTCTGTCATCACATTGATCCCGGCTCTGTTTGTATTTCTTCTGGGAAGAGACTATCTGGAACGCGGAATTGCCGCGTCCGCACTGAAGGAGTAAAAAGATGGAGCTTTGGAAGAAACAAAAGAAAATACTGGCGGCATTCGGCGGGTTTTTCGCGCTGATGTTCCTGGGAACTCTGGTTTCCAGAGCGGTCTATGCCTCCGGCCTGACGCAGGTAGAGACAGAGACGCCGCGGCGCATGTCCCTGGCTCATCAGGTGGAGGCATCGGGGATCGTCCGGGAAGGTCAGGAATACGCGGTCCATACGCTGGCCGGACTGCGGGTTCGTACGGTTTACGTGCAGGTAGGAGAACGGGTAGAAGAAGGGACGCTCCTTTTTGATCTGGATACGGAGGAATTGGAGGAGACGGTCCGGGAGCAGAGGCTGGCGGTAAAGAAGCTGGAGCTTCAGATACAGGCGCTGGAACAGAATCAGAGCAGGGAAGAAACCCTGCGCCGGCAGGAGAGCGCCAGGGCGGATCAGGATTATACCGCTGCCAGGGAGCAGGCGGATCAGAGCGTGGAACGGGCACAGGATGATTTGAACGCAGCGGAGAATGCGCTGGAAGAACATGAGAACAATCGTCCGCAGGTGACGCCCGAGGAGGATCGCCAGGCGCTGCAGGCCGCATATGAAGAATGGGCGGCGAAAGAATCCCAGGCAAAGCAGGCCATGGAGGAGGCAAAAGCCGCATGGGACGCGGCAGAGGAAGAAGTGAAGCGTCTGGAGGGCCAGCAGGCAGAAGCAGAGCTGGAAGCGGCGCGCCGGAAGGCAGCGGAAGCACAGGCTGTTTTTGAAACGGCCCAGGCGGTGTGGAAGACGCTGTCGGACAATCCTGTGGAAAAGCCTGATTTTTCAACGGAAGACAGCGCTCTGGAAGCCTGGCGGGAGCAGCGGGACAGTCTGAAAACCTCCGAGGAGAGCGCGGAGCGAGCGGTGGAAGACGCGGAGCAGTACAGGGAAAATACCCTGCTGGAGGCAGGGCGGAAGGTGGAAGACGCGGCTGCTGTTCCTGCCGCGGACAGCAGCCTGGAAGTGACCCGTCTGGAACTGGAAAGCGCGCAGACCTCTCTGGAACGCTATGAGAAGATTCTGGAAACAGAAGGGCAGATATCCGCGGAGGCAGAAGGGGTGGTTACAGATATCCGCGTCAGCCCGGGAGATCCGGCGCCGGACGGGGCGGCCGTTGTCTATGCGGATCTGACCAGCCCTCTGCAGTTTGGGGCTTCCCTGACAGAAGAACAGAAACAGTATGTGAATCAGGGGGATACGGTGGAACTGAAGCTGGGAAATGCCGCCAGGATCGACGCGGACATAGATTATGTGGCACAGAGCGAATCGTCGCCTCAGATGTATGACATCCGGATCTTTCTTCCGGAAGATGTGGGAAGCATCGGAGAAAGCGGTACCATGTATGCGGAAGTCCAGAGCGAGACTTACGCATGCTGTATCCCTCTGGAAGCGCTGCGCGAAGATGAGAATCAGCGGGATTATATCTATGTGCTGGGGAAACGTTCCGGTATTCTGGGGGAAGAACTGGCCGCGGAAAAGGTCTACGTGCGGGTGCTGGATCAAAATGACAGTTATGCGGCTATTGAGGAAGGAGCACTGGATGCCGATGCAGAGGTCATCGTATCGGAAACGGCGGAATTGAACGAGTGGGACATAGTCCGGTATAAGGAGTAACGCAATAAAAGGCCCTTTTCTGAGAATTGTATAGATTGCACATGCCATATCTAATGCGGCTGAAAAAATTATATAAAACATAAAATTTTTAAAAAGAAAACTGTTAGATTGTTTACAAAAAATTAATAAATGGTATTCTTTTTTTAGCAATATATTTATACAACAGAGAGGAGAAAGAGATATGATAACTTTTATCATTGGTCTCGTGATCCTGATCGGAGGAGCTGCTTTATATGGCAAATTCTGCGAGAGGGTCTTCGGGCCGGACGACAGAGAGACGCCGGCTTATGCGAAACAGGACGGTGTGGACTATGTCCCTATGAAGAAATGGAAAAACAGTCTGATTAATCTGCTGAACATCGCGGGAACAGGTCCGATCCTGGGACCGATTCAGGGTATCCTGTTCGGACCGATCGCATTTATCACTATCCCTATCGGCAATATTATCGGGGGAGCGATGCACGATTATTTTTCCGGTATGATCTGCCTCAGAGACGGCGGAAGCCAGATGCCGGATATGGTCCGCAAATACAGCAACAAGGGTATTTACACGTTTTACCAGATCTTCTGCAGCCTGCTGCTTCTTCTGGTGGGAGCTGTGTTTATCTACACGCCCGGAGACATCGCGGCTACGCAGGTGTTTGGTTTTGACGGAGCCGTGACATCCGTATCCACATGGGTGATTTACGGTGTGATCTTCGTATATTATCTGATCGCGACGGTATTTCCGATTGACAAGATCATCGGGCGTATCTATCCGATCTTCGGCGCGATCCTTCTGTTTTCGGCAGTGGGCGTGTTTATCGGCCTGTTTGTGCACGGATATCCGCTGGTAGAGCTGTGGGAGCCGTGGAACAACGGAATTGTGGCATATGGAGATTATTTTAACGCGAATCATTTTATCCCGATCTTCTTTATCACGGTGGCGTGCGGGATCCTTTCCGGCTTCCATTCCACCCAGACGGCGATCATTTCCCGCACTATGAAGAGCGAGAAGGAAGGCCGCATGACGTTCTACAATATGATGGTACTGGAAGGCTTCATCGCCATGGTATGGGCGGCAGGAGCTATGGGCGTTTACAACCTGGGTCTGCAGGAAGCCAACGCTTCCCTGGCAACAGCCACGATCGGAGTAGTCTGTAAAAACATCCTGGGGCCGGTGGGCGGCATCATCGCTCTGTTGGGCGTGATCGTGCTTCCGATCACTTCCGGCGATACGGCGCTTCGTTCCCTGCGTCTGGCGATCTCTGACTCCCTTCATCTGGATCAGTCCACCAACGGCAAGAGACTGGGGCTGGCAGGAATCATCTTCGCTCTGGTAGCAGTGATTCTGGTGTTCGCGAAACTCAATGCCAATGGATTCAATATCCTGTGGAGATACTTCGCGTGGTCCAATCAGACGCTGGCTCTGTTCGCGTTCCTGGCTATCTCCGTCTGGATGTTTGAGAACGGAAAAGAAAAATTTGTCTGGATGCCATTGCTTCCGGGCGCATGGTACGCGTTTGTGACGATTACCTATATCTCCAACGCGCAGATCGGATTTAATATTCCGTGGACCGGCGCATATATCATCGGATTTGCGGCAGCGGCAGCCTATGTGTGCGCGATTATCTGGTACGGCAAGAAACGCGCCGCTTTAAAGAGAAAATAAAGTAAAATAAAATGCCCCCGGCTTCCATCGTATTGCAGATCGGAAACCGGGGATTTTGTTTTATGGAATAAAATTATTCTTTTCCGTTCCAGCAGTAAGTACAAAGCTTGCACGGTTCGATATCGATGGATGAAAGCAGATCGTCCAGACGGTTGTAACGCAGGGAGGTAAAATTCAGTTCCTTGCGGATCTCTTCCACCATACGGTCATATTTTTCGGAGGATGGATCGGTGTATTCCTGCAGAACTTCCTCCGTGACCTCGTCGCCTTCCAGTTTCCTGATCACTCTGCGGGTAATCAGATCCATGTCGGAATTCGAGCGGGAGAAATTCAAATATTTACATCCGTATACCAGCGGAGGGCAGGCCGGACGGATATGAACCTCTTTCGCGCCGCTCTGATATAAAAATTCTGTCGTTTCTCTAAGCTGCGTACCCCGGACGATAGAATCGTCGATCAAAAGCAGGCTCTTTCCTTCGATCAGCTGATGTATCGGAATCAGTTTCATTCTGGCGATCAGATTACGCCTGTCCTGAATGGTCGGCATGAAGGATCTGGGCCAGGTAGGGGTGTATTTGATAAACGGTCTGGAATAGGGAATCCCGGAGCGGTTGGCATAGCCCACTGCATGTGCGATGCCGGAATCCGGAACCCCTGCTACAATATCGGGCTTGGCATCGTCGCGTTCTGCCATCTTTTCCCCGCAGCGGTACCGCATCAGCTCTACGCTTGTTCCTTCATAAGAACTGGACGGATATCCGTAGTATACCCACAGAAATGTGCAGATCTTCATTTCTTTGCCGGGCTGAACCAGGGTCCGCACCTCATCCGGCGTCACAACTACAATTTCTCCGGGGCCCAGTTCCCGGTAATCTTCATAGCCCAGATTCAAATATGCGAAGCTCTCAAAGGAAATACAGAAAGCGTCTTCCTTTCGGCCCAGAATGACCGGAGTGCGTCCCAGACGATCACGCGCGGCATAGATCCCTTTTGGAGTCAAAAGCATTAAAGTTATGGATCCGTCAATAATTTCCTGAGCATATCGAATACCTTCGATAAGATTTTCTTTTTGATTGATGACAGCGGCCACCAGCTCGGTGGGATTAACGTCTCCGCCGCTCATCTCCAGAAAGTGCGTGTTGCCCTTTTCAAAGATAATCCGGGTGATTTCATCTGTATTGTTGATTTTGCCCACCGTGGTGATAGCGTAGGTACCGTGGTGAGAGCGGACAATAAGGGGCTGGGGTTCATAATCGGAAATACATCCGATGCCCAGATATCCTTTCATCTCTCTCATATCTTTATCAAACTTGGTTCGAAACGGTGCGTTCTCAATGTTATGAATTGCGCGGTCAAAACCGGCTTCGCCATATACGGCCATTCCGCCTCTGCGGGTGCCCAGATGAGAATGGTAGTCAGTTCCAAAAAAAAGATCGAATACACAATCGTGCTTCGATGCAACTCCAAAAAAGCCGCCCATAATCAAAATGTCCTCCATATCAAAAAAATTCCATTCTCATTATAATGCGGCTTTTTTGAAAAGAAAAGATTTTTTTTGCTTAGCCCAGCGGTTTTATGCGTCCGGCATAATGACGGCCGCGATGATATAAATGACGATGCCGGCGCCTGCGCTGAAGAAACTTAAGATCACCCAGATCAGCCGGATCACCGTGGGATCCACATTGAAATATTCTCCGATACCGCCGCATACGCCGCAGATCATGCGGTTGACAGCGGATTTTAACAGTTTCTTTTCTATCATTTGATTATTCCTCCTCGCTGAAATTTAAGTCCAGATTGCCAAGCGCACAGTACGCGTATATATGGCATGCCGCCTGATTATCCTGATTAATATGGCAGCCTGCAGGATCATGGTTTTCTCCATGATGATATCCGTGATGCTGTCCTCCCAGCCGGGCCTGCCCCAGGTCACAGACCAGTTCATAGTTGTAATCCTGTTCCCTTCCTCCGGCAAGAACAGAGGCGTTGCCCATGGCGCAGTTCAGATTCAGATCCGGGCCTTCATAGTATCCAAGATCTACATCCCCGCAGGAAGCATCGATAGACGCGCTCCGGGAAACCTGGAGCCGGTCCAGATCCACGTCGCCCAGATCAAAATGGAGATCCAGATCTCCTGCGGACACAGAGTCTGCTTCCATAGATCCCAGGCTGCAATAAACCGTGACTGTATCAGCGGATAAGGATTCTGCATCGATCTCTCCGAGGTCCAGGGAGATGTCCAGGGTATCCAGTGTCTCTCGCGGAACCAGAAGAGTGAGACGGAGCGCCTGATCCGGGTAAGCGGCAGCGTCATCCCCGAAAATTTCCCGGTGATCCTCCAGAATCAGATCTTCACCGTACTGCTCACAGGAAAAAGTATCCTGCGTGTTGGAAGCGGACAGAGAAATAAAAGACTCTTCGTGGGTACGGATCTGCAGCTCACAGGCGGAGAAATCCAGCGTCAGATTTTTCACGTTCTGATAATCCTGCATTTCTTTTCCGTATGGTTCGGAACTGACGATAGATGAACCGGGAGTCCCATGTGTGAACCGGAGTATGCCCGGGAGGCGGGACAGCCCCCGGAATACGGACGGCCCTCCGCCCAGCGCCATGCCGACGCCCAGTCCGGCGATACCCAGCACGGCAAGGATGCCTGCCGCTGCCAGAGATATTTTAACTGCGGTTTTCATGCGATAACACCTGCCTTTCTAAGAGGAAACGATATTAACTTTACGATGGCGCGGATCAGCCACGGGACCAGTTTGATCCCGACGGCTACTACCAGTAAAGTAACCAGAATCCCGACTGCCAGCAGCAGGCACCCCACTCCGCTGAGGCAAAGCCCCAGGGCGGGAGTAAAGAATATCCGCCAGATCCCGTAGCCGATCAGGACGACGCCGGTGATCAGAAACGCTATACACAGGGCTACCGCGCCGACAGCCATGCCTGCTATGCCAAAGACGACGAGCAGGATCAGTCCGAGTGCAATGCATCCAAGAGGTATGATGACGGGAAGCAAGAGGATACAGAGCAGAATAATACTCAGAATCTTCCAGAAATTGGGCTGTTTCCGTTGTTTCCCGGACGGCTCGCCCGCGGCAGTGCCTTTTGGCGTCAGATTCTGGTGTTCCTGAAACCGGGAATCCGCATAGCCGGTTTCTGTATATTCTCCGTCGGCGTCTGACATGCCGGCTTTGATGGTCCGGGCCACCTGCTCCGGACTCCCCAGTTCTTCGATGATCTGCGCTTCATTTTCCGCGCCTGCGTCGTCGAAATAATCATTGTAATATTGGAGAGCTTCCTCGCGTTCATTTTCCGATATGTCCTGCAGGAGCTCTTCCAGACGCTTCATAAATTCTTGTCTGTTCATTCTGCATGTCTCCCCGTGAATATTTTCGTAATTCTGTTTGAATACCTTTCCCACTCGGCTCGGTATAAATTAAGCTGCGCCAGTCCGGCTTCTGTGATTTTATAGTAGCGCCGGTTGCGTCCGCCGAACTCCCGGTCGTAGACTTCCAGGCATCCGTCACGCTGAAGTCTGCGAAGAACCGGATACAGAGTGGATTCGGATATGTCAATGGCCTGGCGGACGTCCTGGGTGATCTTGTAGCCGTAGGTCCCGTCTTCGTCCATGGATACGACTGCCAGCACAATGGCATCCAGGAGCGCCGCGCCTGTGTTGAATACCATGCAACCCTCTCCTTTATTAATGATTTTATAATATTATATGATGTATAATATAATACTGTCAACAGTATTAAGAAAATCTTCAGAATCTTAAGAATTGACGCTGCAGATGAGACAGTATTTGTGGATTTAAACATGGACCATTTGATGAAAGGGATTTTATCACCCGGACTTGTCAAGGAGGTAGACATCACTTATAATGACAGGAGAGAAAACGATGAGGAGGAAACTGGTTTGGCAAGAGAGATGGTCATTGTGCTGGATTTCGGCGGTCAGTACAATCAGCTGATTGCCCGGAGAGTCCGGGAATGCAATGTTTACTGTGAAGTACATCCCTACACCATGAGCCTGGACAAGATCCGGGAGCTGAATCCGAAGGGAATCATATTTACCGGAGGTCCGAACAGTGTGTATGATGAGACTTCCCCGCATTACCAGAAAGAAATATTTGAGATCGGAGTGCCGATCCTGGGGATCTGCTATGGTTCCCAGCTGATGGCATATACCCTGGGCGGAGAGGTGAAGACCGCTCCGGTCAGCGAATACGGTTATACCGAGACGGAAGTGGATACTTCTTCCATATTATTTAAGGATGTGGAGCCGTCCACGGTAGTATGGATGAGTCATACAGATTATATCGCGCAGGTGCCGGAAGGATTCCGTGTGACCGCACACACCCCGGTCTGCCCGGTGGCGGCCATGGAGTGCGCGGAGCGCAAGCTGTACGCGACGCAGTTCCATCCGGAAGTGATGCACACCAAAGAAGGCCAGAAAATGCTGAGAAATTTCGTGTACGATGTATGCGGATGCAGCGGCGACTGGCAGATGGGATCGTTTGTAGAAGAGACGATCCGGCAGATCCGCGAAAAAGTGGGTACGGGCAAGGTGCTTTGCGCCCTGTCCGGCGGGGTGGATTCCTCCGTGGCGGCGGTTCTGATGTCCAAGGCGATCGGCAAGCAGCTCACCTGCGTATTTGTGGATCATGGCCTGCTCCGCAAAAATGAAGGGGACGAGGTGGAAGCGGTATTCGGACCGGACGGCCCCTATGAACTGAATTTTATCCGTGTCAATGCGCAGCAGAGGTATTATGACAAGTTGAAAGGCGTCACAGAGCCGGAGGCAAAGCGCAAGATCATCGGCGAAGAGTTCATCCGTGTCTTTGAGGAAGAGGCAAAGAAGATCGGCGCCGTGGATTTCCTGGTACAGGGAACCATCTATCCGGATGTGATCGAGTCCGGCCTCGGAAAATCCGCCGTGATCAAATCCCACCACAATGTGGGCGGCCTTCCGGACGTGGTGGATTTCAAAGAGATCATCGAGCCGCTGCGGATGCTGTTCAAGGACGAAGTCCGCAAGGCGGGTCTGGAACTGGGTATTCCGGAGAACCTGGTATACCGTCAGCCGTTCCCCGGTCCCGGCCTGGGCATCCGGATCATCGGCGAAGTGACCGAGGAGAAGGTGCGCATCGTCCAGGACGCGGACGCCATCTATCGGGAGGAGATCGCGAAAGCCGGCCTGGACAAAGGTCTGGGACAGTATTTCGCAGGTCTTACCAACATGCGGTCCGTGGGCGTCATGGGAGATTTCAGAACCTATGATTACGCGGTGGCGCTGCGCGCGGTGAACACCAGCGACTTTATGACGGCGGAATGCGCGGAGATCCCGTATGAGGTGCTGTTCAAGGTGACGAGCAGGATCATCAATGAGGTTAAGGGCGTGAACAGGGTAATGTATGATTTGACTAGTAAGCCGCCGGGGACGATTGAGTTTGAGTGATGAAATGAACTCTAAAAACCCAGTGTTTATACGGGATACAAGCAAATTTGTTTAAGCGCTGGCAACGATTTGGCAACACTTCGGGTATCATTCATTAAATAACAGAATACTTCAATAACAGAAAAACCTTACTGATTTTCAGAAATGAAGCTGAAAGTCGGTAAGGTTTTTTTGATCGGTAAGGAAAGTACTATTTGTCCGGTTTAAGCCTGTCTTTGAACGCTTCTACGAGATAGTCACTGAGTTCCTTTGAAGGCGAAACTTTGTGCCAGTGTCCGGATGTATCCAGTGCAGGATAATTATACCGCCACTGGTCGTATTCCTCTTTGGTTATTTCTCCCTGCTCCAGACGGGCAGCCTGTTCCCGCCATGCGTGGAACATATCAAACATAGTCGAGTAAGTAGAGCCGCTGAATTTATCTAACCGCAGACATACTTCTCCGTCGATTTCTCCGACTTTCAGACCATACATATCTTCCAGAGCAAAGAGTGTGTGCATAAGACCAAGGTAGCTGTCTATATCCGGCACGTCGATTGCCCGTGGACTGACATCAAAGACGTGAGCCATTTCTTTGACGAGATCGAGTTTGGGTTTTCTGGCTTCGGATTCGTATTGCGCTATACGGACATCAGAGGTCTTTCCGAGAAAGCCGAGAATTTCACCGAGTTGTTTTTGTGTCATGCTTTTCCGATTACGGAAAAAGCGGATTCGCTTGCCGATTGCCATAATAAAACCTCCGTTGCAGTTATAGTGATACAATCATTTTGACTTAAACAAATTTGTTGAATTTAGTATAGCATGACACAATAGGAATAGCAAGAAGAAACTTAAATAAAAAAAGTTAATATTTTTCTGTAAGCCACTTGACTTAACGGAATTTATTTAGTATTATACATATAGGCATTAAACAAAAATAGTTAACAGAGGGAGGCGACAGTATGGCAGAAAGATCATTTATGACAGTGGAAGAAGTGGCAGAGGAATTGCGTGTGTCAAAGTCAAAAGCCTACCAGATTGTGCGAGAACTGAATGCAGAATTACAGAAACAGGGCTATCTGACAGTGGCGGGACGTGTGAGCGCTACATTTTTTCATAAAAAGGTTTGTTACAGCGATTGACGGAAAGGAGATGATGAAATGGCTGTATACAAAGATAACGCTACGGGAACGTGGCGGGTAATCTATCGTTTCACGAACTGGAAAGGGGAGCGGAAGCAGACACAGAAACGGGGATTTGCTACAAAGAGAGAAGCACTAGCGTGGGAGCATGAGGTCATGCTGAAACAGGGAGCGAAACTGGATATGACGTTTGCCAGTTTCTTTGAGATTTATGAAGCTGACAAAAAGCAGCGGGTGAAAGAAAGCACATGGGAATCCAAAAGCCATGTAATCCGCACAAAGATTTTACCGTATTTCGGGAACCGAAAGATAGCAGAGATTGAAGCAAAGGACGTTATTGCATGGCAGAATGAACTGATGGCATACCGGGACGAGAAAGGAAAGCCTTATTCAGCGGATTATCTGAAAACGATACACGCCCAGCTGACAGCGATTTTCAACCATGCGGTAAACTTCTATAATCTGCCCTACAATCCGGCAAGGAGAGCTGGAACAATGGGAAATGAGGTTCCGAAAGAAATGAACTTCTGGACGAAAGAAGAATATCTGAAATTTTCCGAAGCCATGATGGATAAGCCCCGTTCCTATTATGCCTTTGAAATGCTTTACTGGTGTGGAATCCGTTCTGGCGAGCTTCTGGCTCTTACGCCTGCTGATTTTGATTTTGAGAAGCAGACGGTCACGATCAGCAAGACGTACCACCGTTCCAAAGGACGTGACATTATCACAAGCCCAAAAACGAAAAAGAGTAACCGTACAATTAAAATGCCGCCATTTCTCTGCGAAGAAATGCAGGAATATATCAAAATGCTGTATGATATTCAGCCAGACGAGAGAATGTTTACGGTCACAAAATCCTATCTCAACCACGAAATGGAGCGAGGGGCGAAGCAGGCAGGTGTAAAGAAGATACGGGTGCATGATATTCGTCACAGCGCAGTTTCTCTGTTAATTAACATGGGATTTTCTGTGCTGGCGATTGGGGAGCGCATGGGGCATGAGGCAGAGAAAATCACCTACCGCTATGCGCACCTGTTCCCTACGGTGCAGACGCAAATGGCGGAGCAACTGGAAATGGAGAGAATGACAAAGGAGAACACAAATGGAAAGAACACTTGATTACAAAGGGCGATGGCGCAATCATACAGTAGCGTTCCGGGTATCGGACGAGGAAGCAAAGCTGATTAACGATTTGGTTGCACCGTCCGGTCTGACAAAGCAGGATTATATCACAAGGCGTCTGCTGTGCCGGGACGTAGTAGTACAGGGTAATCCGAGGGTGTATAAGGCTCTGAAAAATCAGATGGCTGCTATCTATGAAGAATTAAAGCGGCTGAAAACATTAAGCCCTGACAATGATGAGCTGCTCTACACGCTGCAGGTAATCGCAATCACATTATACGGTTTGAAAGGAGAAGATGAATGACAGAAAAAATGAAAACGACTGCTCCCGTATCATCTGTTGGCGCAGATGGGGCGCAGCCGAATATAAAAAAACACAATGAAATTATAGCAAATGAAACAGCACAAATCAATCTGCAAGCCGCACAAAACCTGGAGAAATCCGGAAACGGCAGGCTTCAGACCATTTCCATGACGGAATTGTATGATACGGTCTACCCACCGAGAACGCCCATTGTAGAAGGATTCCTTTATGGTGGTACTTATCTCTTTGTAGGGGCACCGAAAGTAGGAAAATCATTTTTTATGGGGCAGCTTGCCTACCATGTGGCAATGGGGATCTCTTTATGGGATTATACCGTCCGAAAAGGGACGGTGCTGTATCTGGCGTTGGAAGACGATTACGCAAGGCTTCAGCGGCGGCTCTCCGGCATGTTTGGTGTGGAATGTGCGGATAATCTGTATTTTGCGACACAGGCAAAAACCTTGAATGAGGGATTAGACAGGCAATTAGAGGAATTCCTGAAAGAGCATACTGACGCAAGGCTGATTATCATTGACACGCTCCAGAAAGTACGTGAGGTCGGCGGGGACAGGTACAGCTATTCCAGCGATTATGAGATTGTGACAAAGCTAAAATCTTTCAGCGACAAATACGGTATCTGCCTGTTAGTGGTACATCATACACGTAAGCTGGAATCTGAGGATAGCTTTGAGATGATCTCCGGAACAAACGGGCTTCTTGGAGCGGCAGACGGGGCGTTCATTATGCACAAGAAAAAGCGCACTGACAATCTGGCAGTGCTGGATGTTGTGGGACGTGACCAGCCGGATCAGGAACTGACCATAGAGTTTGACCGGGAGCATTGTGTCTGGAAATTTAAGAAGGCAGAGACGGAGTTGTGGAAACAGCCGCCGAATCCATTGCTGGAAGCAATCAACAACTTTCTGACAGAAGACAAGCCGGAATGGGAGGGAACAGCAACGGAACTTGCAGGTCAGCTGACAGATATACAGATACAGGCGAATGTCTTGTCCAGAAAGCTGAATGTAGCTAACAGCCAACTGCTCAACGATTATGGGATTTTTTATAATAACAAGCGGGGGCATGAAAGGAAAATTATTCTTAAACGGCTTGAGTCGAAAGAGTAAAAGCGACGATATGCGACGGTTGCGACGGTATTTTTTACAGCGGGCTGGTATGGAAAATATCGACGCTACCGACGCAAACCGACGCAGAAAGGATGAAGTGATGAAGAACGTGCAAATCCCTTATGAATTATTTGTATCTCTGCTCCGCTATCATCTAATGGAAGATAATGATTGTCTGAATGAAATACGGCAAGGCTTGGCGCAGAAATTGGATTCACTGGTGCGCCATGAATTATATGCGAAATATAAGACTGCGCCCACACAGGAAGATCGGGAAAAAGCCAGACAGGAATATCTGGATAAACGTGGAGTGCCGGACAGTTTCCGCTGGTAGTTTTCCTTTGAGGATAATAAACAGGAGCGTGCCACGCTCCTGTGGATAGCAGACAACGAGAAAGGTATGATTCGATGATATTCAGCCGGAATGGGGAACCCGGAACGTGAACAATTTTTTTTACGAAAGTGAAGCCTGGAGGATTGCCGCACTCAATGAAATTTTTGGGGAAATGGAACTGACGGCGGCAGAAGAAAAGCGGCGGGAACAGTCGCTCCGTCCGTAGGACAGAAAAACTCCCGGCAGGGCGCAAAGGCAGCTTTTGATGGACGGAACGGCTGTCGAAAGTGCTTTTGCGTTACTTTCGGCGAAAGTAACAAAGACTATGCGCCGTATCCGGCGCTGATTACTGCCCGAAAAGGGAGAGAGGAGAGTTATTGAAGAGAACGATCAGTTTTATGACAGGGAAAGGCTCTGTCAACCATAACAGCAGGAAATTCCATGCGAAGAATACAGATCCAGAGAGAAGCCATCTGAATGTGGAGTACTGCAACGAAAATATCAAAGATGTTTATCACGAATTATTTGATGAAGCGTTAGCTCGTTACAATGAAAAACAGACAAGGAATGACCGCAGGATTGACGATTATTACGAAAAAATCCGTTCGGGAAAACAGGAGAAGCCATTTCATGAGATTATCCTGCAGATCGGCGACAGGGAGACAATGGGGGCGGAAACAGAAGAAGGACGGCTGGCGGCAAAGATACTGGACGAATATATGCAGGGGTTCCAGAGAAGAAATCCCACATTAAGAGTGTTTTCTGCTCATCTTCATATGGATGAGGCAACGCCACATCTGCATATAGATTTTGTGCCATATACGACAGGAAGCAAACGAGGGCTGGATACAAGAGTATCTCTGAAACAGGCCTTAATGGCTCTCGGATTTAAAGGAGGCACCAGACAGGAAACAGAATTAAATCAGTGGGTGAGGGCTGAAAAGCAGCAACTTGCCGCAATTATGCTCGAACACGGAATTGAATGGGAACAAAAAGGCACACATGAAAAGCATTTGTCCTTGTTGGATTTTGAAAAAAAGGAGAGGGCAAAGGAAGTTACTATGCTTGAAAAACAGAAATCAGAGTTGGAAGAGCATAATGCCATCATGCAGGAAGTCAACGAAAAATATCTTGATCAGTTGGGGCAGGTTGAGAAGGATATATTTTCAGCACAGGAAAGCCGGGAAGAGGTTGATAAGCAGGCAGAACAGGCAAAGAAAAAGGCAGCGCAATATGAGAAAAGGCTGACGGAGATTGCCCCTATGGTAAAAGAGATGGAGAGGTTTGCAGAGAAATATTCTGCTGATCCAGAAGAGGTACTGCCAGAGGCAGGAACACTGGAACCGGGAAAATCTTACCGTGAGAAAAAGGCAAAGCCGCTGATAAAGAAGATTGTGACGGTACTGCGGTCAGTCTATCGGGCTTATCTCGATCTTTCCAGAAAATTCAGTGATCTGCAAAGGTCATATGAAAGAGCATGGGATAAGGTCAATTCCCTGACTGTCCGTGTAGAGGAACTTTGGAATGAGAATAGAGCGCTAAAGGAAAAAATAGGAGATTTTAACCGGGTAGAACGGGCTTTGGGACGAGATACAGTCAAAACAATTATTTTGAGAGAAAAAAGGCTGGAAGAAGAAAAAAGAGTGCAGAAGCGAAAGCAAAAAAGAAAGATGGACAGGGATGCCAGATAATAAAAAAGATATAAAATAAAGGGGGAACAGATTTAAAACTGCTCCCTTTTTCCATTATTATAATACCACAAAATTGCTCTGAAAACAAGACTACCAATGCTTTGGAGGCGGTGCTATAATTCTTTTCCAAATACGAAGATGGGGAGGGGTTCTTTTGGACAAGGACTGGATGGTTTTATTAAAGGGACAAAATCAACTGAGTAATGTGATTAAAACAAACGAGACAACGGAACGGTTTGGACTTTCCTTAACAGAGGAAGACGCTAAATTGATTTTAGCGGAACGGAAAAACGCACTGGCGGAACAAAAAAGAATTGAGCTTGGTGAAGGAATTGCGACAAAAATCATTTATGAATTTTGCGATTCTGAGTACATTCATCAAAGCAATTATGTAGAAACAATTATTCGATTGCAGGAAATATTTTATCTATATAAAAATGAAATGCATGATGAAATTACAGATGATGAACTTCTCCATTTAATGAAAGAACAGTTTGAAAATATATGTTTTGGCGATTTGGATTATTTAGAGAGTACCTGCCTTGCTAATTTTGCAGAAGCAATCCGGGCTGGCTACGAAGGATATAAAAGTTCGGACGGCTATGGAGAATATTCAAAATTTGATGATGTAAAGAGATGGGATTATGACTTGTATCTTGAAACCCTGAAAGAACTCTGTTGGAGGTAAATCTGATGGACTATGAAATGGAAGAATTAGTGCCGATTGTGGGCAAGCTGGCTGAGAAATATACATCACATGAAAGTACATCCATAACCTACGAAAAAGCAGAACAGCTTATGGGGGCTGTCTTATATTGTATTCACGAATTATGGGAAAGCAGTGGAAATGCGCCGTCCCTAAATGAAAAAATACCAGCGCAGAGAGCGTATGAAATAGGTGCGGAATATGTTGAGAAAAAGACAGAAGAAGCACTGGATTTATATAACAGGATTCTGCCGGAATTTTGTCACTATGAAAATAAATGTCTGTATGATACTTTTGTTAAAGGGATACCAGAATTTTTCAAGTGGTATGATATCCAATTTGAACCTCAAAATACAATTTTGACTCTTGATTATCCTATACTGAAAGATATTTCAGAATATACAGGAATAGATAAGATTTTTGAATTTATCAAGGCTATTGGTCTGGAACAAAAATTTTTGAAATTATTTCCTGCAGGTTACGTTATAAATGTCTTGTCAAAGGATAACGGAAATTGGAAGGAATCAATGGATAATATATGTGAAATAGTTTTTATCCATGTAATAGGACATATAATACTGGGGAAATCCTTGACAGTAATTGAGTTGGAAGAAGCCGATTATTTTTATATGCAGGAGATGTTTGAACAGACTGATTTGGAGGATATAAAAAAACACTTGGAGGCTGCATTTGAAATTTTTATAAAGAATTACTATGAAAATGACAGAGAACTTTTGAATTATCTTTCAGAGTCTATCGGTGGTATCGTTGCCCGTTTGAAAAATGCTGCTGATAATAAAGTGCTTCGCAATATGATTTAACGCTTGTAGTTATCCAATAAGTGTTTTTAAATTGGCATTTGGTAAGAATTTTAGAGTGATATAATGAAGATATGAAATGTTTTAATACTTATACCTAGAAATGTATTCCTACCGTGTAACAATTCAGAAATAGGTTGTCAATCTTGGTCAATTTGTTATAATAAAGTCGTGGCAGAATTTTTATAAAATAGTCTGTTGCATTTAATAGTATGCCAATTCTTTAATTTGGTTGCTAAAGGATGAATTCTAAGAAGGTAAAATTATGTTTGGAAAAAGGGAAAATTCAGTAGAAGAGTTACAAGAAAAAGAAGCTGATGTGATGGATATTTTAAGTAAAATGATTGAACTTGAGAAAGAGAAACATAAAGTAAGTCCCATAAAGATAACGGTATGTATTGTTGGGGGCATTGCAACGATTATGTTTGTTGCTCTTCTGTGTTACAGGTTAATCAAGACGGACTTTTCTTTTGATAGTATATTATCTATTTTATTAGCATTTTTCTCTATTTTTATTTCAATTTTCTTTTATTTTAAAGCAGATGAAACAAGTACAAATTTTTATAACTCATCTTATGAATTTATGAAAGATATTTCTGTTACTTTAGGAAAAATAGAGGAGAGATTTGGGGAAAAATTAAATAGTCTTAACGATAAGGTATCTCATTTGGATAGGATTAGTTCGGAAGCTAGTGAGGAGATTGAGGATAAAAAAGATGATAAGGATAGTATTCTTAATGATCTAATGGATAAAGCAAACTTGAATGAAGAAGAAAGAAATAAATATAAAAAAGAACTTGAAGAAAAAGATAATGAAATAGAATGGTTGAGAAGAAATAAATTTAGAGCAGAAAGAGAAGCAAGGGCATTAAGGAGAAGAATTTCTGAGGTGGAAGATGAAAAAAATAATATAAGAATTCCAACAAAAAGCATGCTTGAGAATCTTTTAGTAACACATAACACAAGTCGCTTTTCAGCAGCAGGTATGCATAATTTGCGCAAGTTGGGAATTATAGATGAAAATGGTAACGTTAGTGAGGAGACCATTCTTGAAATGCTAAATAGTAACTATTAACGCGTGGCAACATTTTGGCAACGGAAAATCAGTAAAGCAAAATAAATGATGTAATTGAAGTAAAAAACGGTGTGGATTAATACTAAACTTAAACAAATATAGTTAACAACAACGAAGAACACGCCGAGTTTGAATAATTACATTTTTACTCAGATTACATTAAATGGCAGATATTCTACGGGTATCTGCCATTTGATATATGGCATATGGTTATAGTTTTAAAAAGATTTTTTGTTGCCAGTGCGGATAAATTATCATACACATTATTGACACCAAATATGACACCACATATAATGTAAACAGGAGGTATTCAAATGTCAAAATGGGATAAACTATTAGTGCGTATCTGCACTTTATCGAGAGACCTCCGGTTTGATGAGCTGCGGAAAGTATTAGAAAGTTACGGTTACAAAATGAATGCTCCAAGAAGTGGGAGTAGTCATTATACATTTCGAAAATCTGGATGTCAGCCAATTACGATACCAAAGCATGAACCAATTAAGAAGGTTTATGTGGAACTTGTGAGACAGGTTGTAGAAAGTGAGGCGAGAAATGATGAAGACGCTGAATGATTATATGAAGATGTCTTATCGAATGGAAATCGTAGAAGATAAAGATGAAGGCGGATATGTGGTTTCTTATCCTGATCTGCCGGGCTGTATTACATGTGGACAGACGATTGAAGCTGCGGTTGCAAATGCGGTAGACGCCAAGAAGGCATGGATTGAAGCTGCACTGGAAGAAGGAATTGAGATTCACGAACCGGATAATTTAGAAGATTATTCCGGACAATTTAAACTAAGAATTCCTCGGAGTCTGCATCGGTCTCTGGCAGAGCATTCTAAAAGAGAAGGGATCAGTATGAATCAGTACTGTGTGTACCTCCTTTCTAAGAATGACGCAGTTTATTCAAAATAGAGAAGTCTACTGCAGTGGAACATATAAGATGAGTGGCAACATTTTGGCGACAGAAAATCAGTAAACCAAAATAATTGATGTAATTGAAGTAAATATCAGCATGAATTCGCGCAAAACTTAAACAAATATAGTTAATAACATCAAAGAACACGCCGAGTTTGAATAACGGACAGAACCCCGGAAATGCTGATAAAATGGGCATTTCCGGGGTCGATTTATGTCTGTTGGTTCTAAAATGGCTCTAATTGTTTTCTGCGAAGTTATTTTCGGAATAATAGCGGAAGGCTTTCACAATATATTCACTGCTTCCTGCACCATGTTTTGTGTCAAATACTTTGCTAAGATAATCATTAGAATAAGTGTCAATCATCATTCGGCAGTAATTTTCCGCACTTCCAACCAGCAGTTTTGAGGTAGTGGTTTGTATGCTGGCTATGATTTCCTCTACAATGCTTTGAACCGGTTCCGAAGCCACATCTTCCCCTTTATGGGAAGCCAGTTTCAAAAATTTATCCTCTGTCCGCATTTCTTCCGTTATCTGTGACTGCCACTTTTCCATAATTTCAGAGAAATGTTCCAGATTATGCTTCATTTCTTCGGTATATTTTTCAATACTGCCAAACTGCTGGATGGCGAGTTTTGCCACATGTTCTTCATCATCTCTAATTTTCTGGATGAACATATCAAAATTTTCAATACTTCCCCAGTGCTGGATAACGGTTTCTGTCTGATTGGATTTGAAATCTTCCAAAGCGTTGATGTAATCAGATAGGTCAAATTCTTTAAAGCTCATACATTGCTCTCCTTTCTCTAAGCGTTCGAGAAGCTGTATAAGCCGGTCAAGACGCCCCCGTTTCAGCAAGAACAGTTCTTTTTGCTTTTTAAAAGCAGCAATCCTGTCAAAATCTGGTTTCTCCAAAATCTCTTTTATTTCTTTTAGTGGAAATCCCAGCTCCTTAAAAAATAAGATTTGTTGTAAGGTCTGTAATGCGTTATCATCATACATTCGATAGCCGGCTGCAGTAAGTTCGCTTGGTTTCAGCAGCCCGATTTCATCATAGTATTGAAGGGCCCGTATGCTGACGCCTGTCAGCTTGGCAACCTGACTTATACTTTTCATCAAAACAGCTCCTCTCAGTAAAGGAAAAACAGGACTGACCGGTCATATCTGTTATGTTTTCCCTGAAAAAAGAATACCGTATCACGCGGCGTGAGAGTCAAGAGAATTTGACGAATATTTTTCCGGATTACCGGACAATTAAGGCTGCCGCATCATCTCCGCCGCTATCTCCAACCCCATCAGAATATACCTGTTGGCCTCCCGGAATCCATAATCAGCGATATCCCGCGGCTCCCATGCCGCAGCGTCCAGATTGTCTGCGCCAAAGAGGAATTGGACAATAGGTATATTCCTGAACTTTGCGACGGCCAGGGATGCCGAGCATTCCATATCGACGGCAAGACAGCCCTGCTCTTTCCGCTGTTTGATAAGGTCTGGGGTCTCCCGGTAAATTCCGTCTGTGGTCCAGATTTTTCCAAGGACATAGGGGATGCGGTGTTTTTCAAAACAGTGCCTGGCAATATTTACAGAGGTGGTCTCCGCAGTGATTTCCTCGCTTTTTTCAATATAATGGTAGCTGGTGCCTTCATCTCTGATCGCGGAGGTCGGAATGATCATTTTGTTTTCGGCTGCAGACTGATTGAGAATGCCGCAGCTTCCGAATTGTATGATTTTTTTCGCGCCTAATGCGATCACTTCTTCCAGTCCTGCCACGCAGGCGGGAGCGCCGACACGGGAAAGGAACAGGCCTATAGACAGATTCTGATATCTGACTTCATAGACGGGCAGCATGCCATTGGCGGTGCAGAGTTCAGCAATTACCTGAGCATTATGATTTGTGACAAATTCGGTAATGATGTTTTGTGAGAAGGTAGTGATACAGATTTCCGGGAATCCGGGCAAGGGCATCACACAGTCAGAAGGATTGATAAAAGCGGTTGCTTCTTGACTAAATTCATCGAAAATAGTTGCCATGGCATTTACTCCTTTACGATTATTTTTCGGATCTGTTCTATGATCCCCTGCGGGATCTCCTCATTGATGGGCATGAGCTTACTGTACATCCGTACGCCCTGGTAGGAAAATATGATTAAATCAAATACCGGCCGGATATCTACAAGGTTAAATTCTCCCGTCTGGATACCATAGTCCAGTAAATTTTTCCATGCCTTGAAGGATGCAAGGTATTGCGCGTACAGTTCATTTTCTGTTTCTGAAACGTCTGCAATGGAAAAATATTCATAGATTGCCAGACTTAATGAAGCCTGGCCGTCCAGCATTTCTGCTTTGTATTTCTCCAAAACCTCATTTAATATTTCCTTTGCCGGTATATTTTGCGCTATTTTTTCTGAAAAAGTATCTTCCTGCCGACTCATAAAGTCATTTATGATTTCCTTGAAAATTTCCTGAGTACTTTCATAATGGCAATATAAACCGCCGCGGCTCAATGATGCCGCTTCGCAGATATCTTTCATTGTAACCTGTTTAAAGCCCTTGCTGGCAAATAAGCCGCAGGCACATTTTTTTATAAGTTTTCTGGTCTCTTCTCCTCGTTTATTTATCATATCGCACCGTCACTTTCCGACACATATGTCTGAAAATAATTATACGACACGAATGTCGTAAAGTCAATGGAGAAGAGCACCTGTTTATCAGCGAATCATGGATTCTTTGGATTTCTTGTTTGTGGATAAATAGACAGAACTATGGTAAGATCAAAGTGCAAAGATAAAAACGCAACGTAAGAGATGTCTCTTACAGAGCCGGTAGGTAGCCCGGCCGCACCTTATGGTGTAAGTAACCCTCCCTCCTTAGGGTCGTCCATTCTTTGTTCATTATATTTTTTAAGGAGGAATTGTCATGGACAAAGTATCGGGCAGATTGACAGTATTTTTTGAGGAACCATTCTGGGTAGGTGTTTTTGAACGCATATCGGAGGGCGGGTTATCCGCATGCAAGGTCACATTTGGTGCGGAACCGAAAGATTATGAGATATATGACTTTGTTCTGAAAAAATACGGTCGGCTGCGATTCAGTCCGGCTGTGGCAACTGATGTAAGAGAGGCGGGGCGCAATCCTAAACGGGTGCAGAGGGAAGCGCGAAAACAGGTAGAGAGCACTGGAATAGGTACAAAATCGCAGCAGGCTTTGAAATTACAGCAGGAGCAGTGGAAAACGGAGCGGAAGAATGCGAACCGGGAAAGGCGGGAAGCAGAGAAAGAGCGTAAGTTTGAGCTGAAACAGCAGAAAAGGAAAGAGAAGCATAGGGGCAGGTAACAAAGCCCCGGAAAGGCACACCAATGATCGAAGTCGAAATAAAGCTTCCCATCCCGGAAGCGGATAATTTCAAAGCAAAGCTCCTGAACCTGGGTTTCCGGGAGAGCGGTTATCTCCAGGAGCACGACACCTATTTTGACAATCCGGAAGGCTCCATACGGGCAAACGGCCAGGCGCTCCGGGTGCGGGTCACGAAGGATCCGGGAACCGGAAAGAGCAGCACCCAGATTAATTTCAAGGGGGAAAAGCTGGACAGGCAGACGGCGGCCCGCCAGGAACTGGAGACGGGTGTGGAAGACGGAGCCGTCTGCCGTGAGATCCTGCGGGCGATTGGATACGTTCCGGTCACACCGGAGGTGCGGAAAGACCGGCGGATGCTGTGTATGGATCAGGTGACGGCGTGCCTGGACCGGGTGGATGGTCTGGGAGATTTCCTGGAGCTTGAGATTCTGGTGGAGAGGGAAGAGGAGCGGGACGCGGCGGTCGGCAGGATAGAAGATATCCTGGGACATCTGGGATACCGGTTGTCCGATACCACGCACACGTCTTATTTATCCATGCTTCAGAAAAAATACAGTGGTGTATGATGAGGGGGAATGCGGGATGAAATTAAAGAATATATTGATTGTTGTAAAAGATATCGAAAAGGCAAGGCAGTTTTATCATGAACTGTTCGGGCTTGATGTGCTTTTGGACAACGAGGGCAATATGATCCTGACGGAAGGGCTTGTGCTCCAGGGTGAGAAGATCTGGAGAGAAGGTCTCGGAAAGGACGTGGTTCCGGAGAGCAATGCCTGCGAGCTGTATTTTGAAGAACGTGACATAGAGGCGTTTGCCGGGAAGCTGGAACGGCTGTATCCTTCCATCCGGTATGTCAACCGGCTGACGACGTACAGCTGGGGACAGAAGATGATCCGCTTCTATGATCCGGACGGAAATCTGATAGAAGTAAGAACGCCTGTGTAAACACTCACAGCTCGCGAAATGTATGAACTCGGTGTTGCAGCGGCACGGTTTCTCTGATATACTCATCCTGCACGTGCGAAAATGAAAGACAGGAAGGGGTATGCTGTTTGAAGAACAACGGATGTACGATTGTACCAGGCCGGGAGGCTTGCGTGCAATAACCCGGCAAACCTCCCGGAGGATTTGGATATAACAAATACTTTCAGGAGGAAAAACAGTGAATCGAGAAAATAAACGAAAAAAATACGAAAAACATTATTATAAAAACCATGCCTGTACGGACACCTTCACATGCAAGGTGTGCAGGCGGCTGGTGGTCCCGGAGGGAGCAGGCTCCGGACACAGGAACCATTGTCCGAACTGTCTGGCCAGCCAGCATCTGGACAACGAGCCCGGAGACAGAGAAGCGGACTGCGGCGGAATCATGGATCCGGTGGCTGTGTGGGTAAGGAAAAACAGAGAATGGGCGATCATTCACAGGTGCCGGATCTGCGGCAAACTGTCATCAAACCGGGTGGCTGCGGACGATAACCCGATGAAACTCATGTCGATCGCGATGAAACCTTTATGCGAACCTCCGTTTCCGGTGGAGCGCATCGAGGAACTGACCGCGCTCATGGGCGGCGAGGGATCGGTCCGTTGAGAAACGTATACGCCGCCCCGGCCCGGAGAAGCGATAGTAAGGAATAAGATATGGTTACTTGCGAGGACATTTTAAATCTGAAACTGGACGGCATGCAGCTGATTGCCGGGAAAAAGGGGCTTCACCGCATGGTGTCCTGGACGTATATGGTACAGACCAGGCCCTATGCGGACCACATGAACCGGGGAAATTTCGCGCTGATCGTGGTGGATTATGTCAGATTTGACTACGAAGAAGCCGCGCGCAGCATGGAAGAGCTGAACGAACTGGGCATCTCCGGCCTGGCTGTTTCCACGGTGGACGACAGGGAGGAGGTGCCCCAGAGCATGATCGACCGGGCAAACGAGCTGGAACTTCCCCTGTTTTACATCCGCTGGGAGGGAGCTTCTTTCGTGGACATTGCCCAGAGCATCGGCAGCCTGATCGTGCAGACCGGGGTGGAGAATAAGAAAACGGGAGATTATCTCTACAATCTGTTGTTTGGCTATGAGATCAATGACAAATACGTGGAGAAAATCTCCGGCCAGTTCGGGCTGGACTTTTCCAGACCGTACCGGGTAGGCGTGATTGTGATCGACCGGAAATACGGCGTCAACCTGGAACAGGATGAACATACGTATGAATATTATGCGGACTGCCTGAACCGGGAAGTGAACAACATGAAGGGAAGCTCCATGTTCATGCGATTCCTGAATAAATTTGTACTGCTGTTTGAAGCGCGGGAAAATAAGGAGATCGAGCATGAACTGGAGCAGATCTTACGCAGACTGGACGACAAGCCCCAGTTTAAGGGCCTGATCCGGAGCACCTGTATCCTGGGGGCGGCGTATAAGGATCCCCGGGATTTTGGACAAAGCTACCAGGAAGCGAAAAATCTCATTGCCAAGAAGGATATCCTGCCCAATCCCAAGAATAAAAAAGTGCTGAGCGCCAGTTCCATGGGTATTTACAAATATATGTTCAACAGTGGAAACCAGGCGGAGATCCTGGATTACTGCAATGAAAAGCTGAGGACGCTGGAGGAATATGACCATGCCAACGGCACCTTTCTGCAGGATACGCTGCTCGCCTATTACATGAACGGGTTCAGCGTGGGGAAGACGGCGGAGGCGCTGTTTATCCACCGGAACTCCCTGCAGTACCGCATCAACAAGATTGAAGAGCTGCTGGGAATGGAACTGGACGATTACATGGAATATCTGAATCTGATTAACTGCATATTGATAAAAAGGCTGATGTTCTCATAGTTACTGTGCAAAATGACAACTATGACTGTGCGTTTTGCATATTGAAAAAACAGTTATGTTTGATTAAAATGCTCATATCAGCAAAGGCGCTGGGGAAATATTTCCCTGGCGCCTTTTTTGTTGAAATCTTTTTATGAAGCTGCACGGCAGCGGAGGAGGAATGTTATGAAAAAAAGAAGATTTTTGACAGTGATGATGACGGGTATGATGGCGGTATCCATGCTGAGCGGATGCGGCTCCGGTTCCAGTTCCGCGAGTTCCGCGGGAACGGAAACCGCGGAGAGCACAGGCTCCGCAGAGGAAAGCAATGTACTGAGAGTCGGCATGGAATGTGCCTATGCTCCGTTTAACTGGACGCAGGATACGGATATGACTCCGGATGGAAGCACCGCGGAGCCTATTTATGGTTCTGACTATTATGCTTACGGCTACGATGTGGCGGTGGCGCAGATGCTGGCAGAAGAGATGGGCATGGAGCTGGAGATCCACAAGGTAGAATGGTCTTCCATCGGAATTTCCATGGATGCCGGAGATTATGACTGTATCATCGCCGGTATGGGGCGCACTGCGGAAAGAGAGATGTCCTACGCGTTCACAGAACCGTATTATTACAGAGACAACTGTATCGTGGTAAAGAAGGGCGGAGCTTATGAGAACGTGACCGGACTTTCCGATCTGGCAGGGACAGGGTGCAAGGTGACGACACAGCTGGGTACCGGCTGGGTACCGCTTCTGGATCAGATAGAAGGCGCTGAGACCGGAGCGAATTACGAAACGACTTCAGAGTGTTTTATGGCGATTTCCAATGAAACGGCAGATGTGTGCATCGTGGATCTGCCGACGGCTCAGTCGGCGGCGCTGACCAACGACGATCTGGTAGTCATTACCCTTGACGAAAACGATACGTTTACCGATGACGACGAGATGGTCAACGTGTGTATCGCCACCAGAAAGGATGACACGGAACTTCGTGACAAGATCCAGGAAGCGATGGATTCCATCGGCTGGAACGACAAGGAGCAGATGGATGAACTCATGAGCGAAGTGATCACGCAGCAGCCGGCGGCGAACTAGATCCGTGGCATTGCCCGGATGAATCCTGGTGACTGATCATACGAGCCGGTAAAAAGGATAAAGAGAGGTAACAGCATGTTAAATATATTTTCGATTGAAAATCCGGAAAATTCCATTGAGTGGATGATTTTTCTGGCCAATAAATATTCCAGTATGTTTTGGGAAGGGACCAAACTCACCCTGTTCATCGCAGTGCTGGGAACTCTTCTGGGATTCGTTCTGGGTTATGTGATAGGGATTATTCAGGATGCGAAGATCAGTCAGGGCGATCATGCAGTCAGGAAAACACTGCTCAGGCTGATAAAATTCATCGCATCCGTGTATGTGGAGATATTTCGGGATACCCCTATGATCGTGCAGGCGATGATTATCTATTTTGGTATCAGGCAGGCCAATATCGAGATCACTCCCGTAAGCGCGGGCGTTCTGGTTACGGTATTAAATACCGGGGCGTATATGGCAGAGACCGTCAGGGCCGGTATCGGTTCCATCGATCTGGGGCAGAGAGAAGGCGCGTGGGCCATGGGTATGTCCCCCATGAAGACCATGGTGTATATCGTACTGCCCCAGGCGTTCAAAAATATCATCCCGGAGATGGCCAATACCTTTCTGACCAATCTGAAGATGACTTCCGTGTTGAATGTCATCGCCGTACAGGAGCTTTTCATGGCGGCCAAAACCGTGGGCGGCAATTACTATAAATATTTTGAGTCTTACCTGGTTATCGCGGTGATCTATTTTGTACTGTGCTTTGCGTTCAATAAAGTCTTCAATTTCCTGGAGAAGAGGATGGAAGGAAAGAGCGACTATGCGCTGGCGGTCGAATATATGGATAATGATTAAGGAGAATTGATATGAGCGAGACGATTATTTCTGTTCAGGATCTGAGCAAATCCTTCGGGGATCACGAAGTACTCAGAAAAATAGATATGGATGTTCACGTGGGAGAGATTATCTGCATCGTCGGTTCTTCCGGTTCCGGAAAGTCCACGCTGCTCCGGTGCATCAACCGCCTGGAGCGCCAGACGTCCGGAAAGGTCATGTTTTACGGGAAAGAGGTCCGCGACGTGCAGAGGGAAATCAATGAATACCGGTCCAAAGTGGGTATGGTGTTCCAGTCGTTTAATTTGTTTAACAACATGACGGTTCTGGAAAACTGCATGCTCTGTACCAGAAAAGTGCTGCATCTGCCGAAAGAGGAGGCGTTTGACCGGGCGATCACCCACCTGAAGGCGGTCGGCATGGCTCCGTATATTCATGCAAAGCCGTCTCAGCTGTCGGGCGGACAGAAGCAGAGGGTGGCCATCGCCAGGTCTCTCTGCATGAATCCGGAAGTGCTTCTGTTTGACGAGCCTACTTCCGCCCTGGATCCGGAGATGGTGGGCGAGGTGCTGAACGTGATGAAGCAGCTTGCTACGACCGGGCTGACCATGGTGATCGTGACCCATGAGATGGCGTTCGCGAGAGACGTATCCACCCGTACGATCTTCATGGACGGAGGATATGTAGCGGAGGACGCGCCGCCTTCCCAGCTGTTCACCAATCCGAAAAATCCCCGGACCAGAGAATTTCTCAGCAGATACCTGGCCGGGTAGAGAGACAGGAGGCATGTGATATATGGATAATTTTGTTGTTACATTCGCAAGAGGATTTGGTTCCGGCGGGAAGGAGATCGCGTCGTGCCTGGCCAAGGAACTGGGAATCCACTGTTATGAAAACCGTATCCTGACGCTGGCCAGCCAGATGAGCGGGTTAAATGAGAATCTGTTTAAGGAAGTCAATGAAAAGATCCGGGACAACGGCGGTTTTGCCAGTTTTATGCGCGGACTTCCCAGAGCGAGAAACTATATTGCCCGGAATGAAAAATTTGTGTCGGACGACAAGCTGTTTGAGTATCAGAGCACGATCATCAAAGATCTGGCCGACACGGAGTCCTGCGTCATCGTGGGAAAATGCGCCGATTATGTGCTCAGAGGCCGTCCCAATGTGGTCAGCATCTACATAGAAGCGCCCAGGGCGTTCTGCGTAGAGCGGACGATGAACCGCATGGGCGTGACGGAGGAGGTCGCACATGCGACGATTTCCAAGACCGACAAGTACCGCGCGCAGTATTATGAGCATTACACTCATGGAAATTACTGGACGAATCCGGTGAATTACGATATGACTCTGAACAGTGAAAAGGTGGGAGTCTATAACTGCGTAAGAACCATTGAGCAGTATCTGATTATCAAGGGACTCATCACGCCGGATATGATCAGGCCGGCGGATCATTCAAAACTGGAGAAATAAACAGAACAGGGAGGAACGTTATGAAACTGGCAGATACGGGACTGACCGCACAGGATATTAAAGACAAAGTAAACAAATATATGATCGAGACCTATGAAAGGTTTGATTTCCTGGCGGAGACAGCCAAGGATCAGTATATCTATGATGAAAAAGGAGAAAAATATCTCGATTTTTATGCGGGCATCGCCGTCAATTCGGCGGGCAGCTGCAACGAGAAAGTCGTGGAGGCTGTCGTGAATCAGGCGAAGACCCTGATGCATACGTTCAACTATCCGTATACCATCCCGCAGGCGCTTCTGGCGGAAAAGGTCTGCACCACCATCGGCATGGATAAAATCTATTTCCAGAATACCGGTACGGAGGCAAACGAGGCCATGATCAAGATGGCGAGAAAATACGGAATCGAAAAATACGGCCCCAACCGCTACCATATCGTGACTGCCAAGATGGGCTTTCATGGAAGAACCTTTGGTTCCATGTCAGCCACGGGGCAGCCGGGAAACGGGTGCCAGGTCGGTTTCGGCCCCATGACTTACGGATTTTCCTATGCGCCGTACAATGATCTGAAGGCTTTCAAAGACGCCTGTACGGAAAATACCATCGCAATCATGGTGGAACCGGTGCAGGGCGAAGGCGGCGTACATCCGGCGACGCAGGAGTTCATGCAGGGACTTCGCGAATTCTGCGACGAGAACGGGATGCTGCTCCTGCTGGACGAGGTGCAGACCGGATGGTGCAGGACCGGTAAAGTCATGAGTTATATGAATTACGGCATCAAGCCGGATATTGTATCCATGGCGAAAGCGCTGGGCGGCGGCATGCCCATCGGAGCCATCTGCGCCACGGAGGAAGTGTCCAGGGCATTTTCCGCAGGCTCTCATGGAACCACCTTCGGCGGACACCCGGTCAGCTGCGCGGCGGCGCTGGCCGAGATCGATGAGCTGATGGACAGAAACCTGGCGGACAACGCGGCGAAGATGGGCGCGTATTTCATGGAAAAACTGAAAACACTGCCGCACGTGAAGGAAGTCAGAGGCCAGGGACTGCTCATCGGCGTGGAATTTGACGATACGGTCAGCAGCGTGGATGTGAAGCATGAATGTCTGCACAGACATCTGCTGCTCACGGCGATCGGAGACCATATCATCCGTATGGTTCCGCCTCTGATCATCGACGAGAAAGACTGCGACGAGGCGTATGAGATCATCAAGGCTTCCGTTGAGGCTCTGAGTTAAGGCGGTGGAGCAGGATGGAGACATTTTCTTTTTCAATACCGCAGAATGTGATCTTTGGGAAAGGCAGCCTCGGGAAGCTTCCGGAGGCGGCGAAGGCGCTGGGGAAGAATAAGGCGCTGATCATATCCGGACCGCATCTGAACAGGATCGGCATGGTAGATAAATGCCGGGCCGCCCTGAGCGCGGCGGGGATCGGGAGCGGGGCGTTCACGGAGACGGAAGGGAATCCCAGTACGGAGACCGTGGAGAAAGCGGTGGAAGCATATAAAAGCAGCGGAGCGGATTTCATCGTGGCATTTGGCGGAGGCTCTCCGCTGGATGTGGCGAAAGCGGCCGGCATCCTTGCCACGTATGGAGGAAAGATCACGGAATACGAGGGCGGAGGGAAAGTACCCGGACCCGTCGTTCCCATGATCGCCATCCCCACCACAGCGGGGACCGGTTCGGAGGTGACTTCTTTTTCCGTCATCACCGATCACAGCCGCAATTACAAGCTGTCAGTGTCCAGCAATTATCTGCTGCCTGTTTATGCTATCCTGGATCCGGAACTGATCGCCAGCGTCCCGGCGGGAACGGCTGCGGCATGCGGCGTGGACGCTATGGTGCATGCGTTGGAGGCGTATCTTTCTCTGGCGGCGTCTCCGTTTTCCGATATGTTCGCGCTGAAAGCCCTCCATCTGATCGGAAAAAATCTCCGCGCTTACGCGGCGAACCGCGGGAATGAGGCGGCGGCAGAAGCGATGATGATGGGTTCCCTGTTCGCGGGCATCGCGTTTTCCCATGCCCGGCTCGGGGATGTGCACGCCATGAGCCATCCGGTCAGCGCGTATTTCAACGTGGCCCACGGAGTCGCCAATGCGATCCTGCTGCCGGTTATTGTGGAGTACAACGAACTGGCGGATCAGGGAAAATACTACGACATCTACCGCTGCGTGGCAAAAGCGCCGTTGCCGGAAGCCATGTTTTCTTCCCATATGCTCACGGAAGAGCTCCGGGCGCTGAACATGGAACTGGGCATTCCGTCCTGCCTGAAGGAGGCGGGCGTGAAAGCGGAATATTTTGACGCCATGGCGGAGAACGCCATGAAGAGCGGAAATATATCGGTCAATCCCAGAAGCACGACAAAAGCGGATGTGCTGGAATTATACAAAAAAGCATTTTAAATCAATACCCCCGGATCTCAACCGCGGTATAGGTATGGCTGTAATGATACCCCAGCTTTTCAGCAAGGGCGAGGGACGTCCGGGTGTGGGCGTCCCAGCTGGGATACAGATCTCTTTTCCGGCATTCCAGGATCAGCTTCGCGGCACAGGCGGCGGCCAGCCCCCTGCGGCGGAATCCTTCCTTCGTGTCCACCTCGATCTCGATCCCGTTCCGGTACCTGGTGTAGGAGGAAGCGCCGGATACGACAGCGCCGTCCTTCAGGACCACGACGCCCAGGCCGAGGCGGCGGAAGCTGTCATAATCAGGAAACTGTGACACCAGATCGGAGCACCAGGCCTCCGAACGGCACAGTTGATAAGCATGCTCGTCGATCAGGGAAAGCTGGCAGCCCTCAGGCAGGGCAGCGGCGATCTGCATCAGACGGTTTTCATCAAACACATCCGGCTCCTTTCTGGTCGCATAACGTGAGACGGAGCGGGCTTTCGCTCCCCAGGCGAGGAGAATCCTCTCTTCCCAGGCCTTGCTGCCGGGAACCATGAGGATAAAATCTTTGGTATATCCGGACGGCCGGAACGCGGCCAGTTCTTCGCAGGGTTCTCCTGCAAAAAATGCAAAATCCCCGATAAAAGCGGCGGCAGAAGCCGGACGGCGCGGGTCATCGGTGTAAATTTTCCCCATGATCCCCTGCAGACAGGACCAGATCATGGTTTCTTCCCATCCGTCGTACAGAGAAAGGACGGAACAGGGATCAGTGATTTCATGGATCATACGGGTCACCTCCGGAAAGTATTTACAGCTATTTTATCAAAGGGAACGCCTGATCCCCGTGATAAAAGTATTCGTTGTCCACCTGGTTAATCATACTGCTGCTGCCTTCTTCAGACTCGTCCCATTCGGCGATGGCTTCAACGGACAGGCGGTCAGGATCCACTTCGAGGATCTGAAGCGTGTCAGGAAAACGCCCGTAGAGATAAAGAGCGTCCGGACTCCACGTGACATCATAAAAGCCGGTGCTGATCTCCGCCGCCGTCAGGGGACCGGACAGAGTGATCTCTTTACCGGCAGTTTCCGCGAAGGAATAGTACATCAGCGTGGTCCCCATGTCGGCAAAATAATAGATTCCGTTCTTTGTGATGGCTAATACGTCCCAGGCGTCAAAAAGAAACTGCTCGTCCCCGGTATCGACGTCTCTCAGGAAGAAACGCTTGTCTTTCTCATCTTTTAGCTCCTGCAGGAGGACTTTGCCGTCCAGCAGTTTCGCGCAGGACGGGGAAGGGATGACTTCCTGTCCGGAGTCCTCTGTCATTTCCGGCGCCGGTTCTTCTGTCATTTTCCCTGTTTCGTTTAAAACATATGAATGATATGTAATGGCGCCTCCCGGTTCGGCGGTCTGGATGAAAAGCCGCTGGCCGCAGACCTCCAGATTTCCGATCAGATCGTCAGAAAAGAGCAGTTCTCCGTATTCGGAAGTATCACAGTCATAATAAAAGACGGAGTTATTCCACCGATTTTCCATGGAGTCACTGTCGCTTTGGCAGCATGTAAAATAAAGTCGGCTGCCATACGAGGTCAGCCCTCTGCCGAATGGAATGGATACGGCGCAGAGCAGTTCCCAGTTTTCAGAACCCTTTTTCCGCCTGTAAAGGCCGTCCGGGAACTGCCGGTAAGTATAGCCGTCCATGTAGTAAATTCCGCGGTTATAGTAGTGGTTGATCCAGCTTTCGGTTTCTTCGGCGGTATCCGGAGGACCTTCCGGTTCGGCAACGGATACCGCTGCCGGAACGGATCCCTCAGCGATGTCCGGGGATTCCTGCCGCGCACAGCCGGAGACAGCCAGAATTTGAGATAATAAAAGAAAAGATAGTAAAAATTTTGTTTTCAAGGGGGGGGTACTCCTGTTGTTAATAATTAGACAAACGACTAATATATAACGTAACATATAGAAGGAAATAGTGCAAGTATGTTTTCAATATGCTGAAATCTTGAATTATGAATTTACAATTCCAAAATTATTTTCTCTATATAAAGTGATATTGCAATATCGAGAAATGCTAGGAGGTTTGAAAATGGGCATTGTGAAAATCAATCATACTGGAAGCAAACTGCCAGTATACGAGACAAATGGTGCGACGAAGCAGATCGGAACGATCTATCCCAACGAATTATTTACATGGATCAGTGAATGGAAGCAGCGGAAGGCTCGGGTGTTTATACAGAAATTATCAGAGGTACGAATGCGTTTGTCGATTTAGGATATGACAAGGGATCGACTTTTACATCTAACGCATCTTTAATCGGATCGCTGTAAGACTAAGACAATATGGAGGTAAGTTATGGATTTAAAAGTATTACAGGCGCAGAGATGGTATAACGATACCTATGCGGGTACGTCAGGGTATGTAGAAATCGCAGAAGACGGGATCACAGGAACCGGAACATGCAAGGCGTTTGTGCGGGCACTCCAGTATGAGCTGGGACTTGATGTGGACGGTTCATTTGGAAAAGGGACATTGAGCAGCTGCCCGACGATTGGATCAGGATCGGATCCAAGTTTGATCAAGATCATTCAGTGCGGATTCTACTGCAAAGGATATGAATGCGGCGGGATCGACGGGATCTATGGAGCATCGGCGCAGTCGGCTGCGAAGACCTTCAAGGAGGATGCCGGATTTGAGGACGAAGATGGGAACATGCAGCCGGTCTTTATTCAGGCGCTGTTAAACACGGATGCCTTTAAACTCGTTAATCAGGGGATCAGCTACGTCCGGGAGGCCCAGCAATATCTGAACAGGAATTATGTCAGAAAGACGGGAATCATTGGACTGATCGCCTGCAATGGTATTCCTGACCGCAATATGTCCAAAGCAGTCATTATCGCTTTGCAGTATGAAGAAGCCGGGAAGACCATGAACGGAGTAGACGGAATCTATGGAAATAACACTCTGAACAAAGCTCCGGAACTGGCTCTGGGAAGCACAAAAGAAGAGTATGTACGAATCGCCCAGATGTGTATGATGCTGATGTATAACAACCGGTATGTATCAGGTGTATATGACAGCTTTTTTGAAAATACAGTGAAGAGTTTTCAGGAGTTCTACTGCCTGACCCAGGATCCGGGAGTAGTCCCGGGAGTGATTGGAAGAATTACCTGGGCTTCTCTGCTGAGCAGCAAAGGAGACACGTCCCGTACAGCGACGGCCTGCGACTGCTCTGAAAGGATCTTAAGCGATGCAAAAGCACAGAAGTTGAAAGAAACTTATGATATTGTGGGGAGGTATCTGACGGGAACTGTCGGGGGCAGCAAACCTAAAAATCTGACGATTCTGGAGATTAAAATTTTAGCCCGGAACGGACTGCGTATCTTTCCGATTTATCAGGACGGAGGCGCGTCACCGGATTATTTCTGCAACGAACAGGGTATAAAGGACGCCGAGAAAGCGATCGAGGCGGCGAAAAATCTGCATATACCGGATAATACTATCATTTATTTTGCTGTGGATTACGATTACACGCAGGATCAGGTGATCAGCAAAGTAATTCCGCATTTCCAGGGGATCAAAAGTGTGTTCGACGCTTCTTCCGTCGCAAATTACAGAATCGGCATCTATGGCGCGAGAAACACCTGTACGCTGGTGAGTGAGGAAGGGCTGGCAGTCAGCAGTTTTGTAAGTGATATGTCTACCGGCTACAGTGGAAATCTGGGCTATCCTCTCCCGGATAACTGGGCCTTTGACCAGATTCTGGAATACACGGTCCAGGCTTCGGACGGAACGAAGTTTGCGGTAGATAAAGATGTGGCGTCTGGCCGGGATACGGGCTTTTTCGGCGGAGATCTGTGCGGAGGAGAAGATGAGACAGACTATACAAAACATGCAATGACGCTTCGGGAAGACGGATATTATGAATGCCCATTTTGCGGAAAAAGTGTAATCTCTCCGTTCGTTCAGGATGAGCAGATTCTGTCGGAGAATGATGCTTTAAAAATAAAAGCACTGACATATATGTACGGCGCTTCTATGGGCGATGATACATATAGAAATATATTATACGCAATTTGCCTGGAAATGAACAGAATAAGAACGAAAGAAAGTTATAATGGGAAATATGGGTATAGTGATGAGAATGGCGACTGCCTGCTGATTCCTCCCGAAGGACTATATAATGACACAGATTTTATGGTCTCAGCCTATGAACCGGAAGAGATAACCTCCCAGAATATTACTTTCTATAACGGCATTTTCTCAACATTCGTTGATTCATTGTATGGATTGGCAGTAGACGCAAAATATAAACTGACGCTGGGAGAAATAATAGCAAAATTACTCCAGGGCACAGATCCCCCTGTGATATCTTTATATGAAATTCTGGTGGAACTGGCTGAAACAGCCGGACAGACTGAATTTGTGATCATTCTCAATCTGCTTAAACTGGGCATTGATATTAACGAGGCAGAGTCTAAATCGGAGGCGGAAATTGGCGATATTGGAGTTCGTGTTAATTTAGAATATCCGAATCCGAATGGCAGAGAAGCTGTTGTGATTTTCAATAAAGAAGGAAAATTTAAAAGTGTTGCATTTTAATTTTTGATTTCCTTCTGAATATCTGATATAGAGGGGCTGCCGCACGGATTGAGTGCGATAGCCCTTTCTTAAAAATATGGTCTAAAAAAATTAATCATTTGGTTTACTGTGGGAAATCCGAAAGCTTATGATATTTTAATAAATATAATATTATAAAAAGTAAACTAACAATAGTTGTTAAAAGAAGCTGTTGAAAAACTATTTTGCCTGGCCAATATAGTGATCCGGGAAAATAGTATGCGATAATGTTGTAAAATCGAAGGAAGATACTTGCCAGCCTGAAACGGAAAAAAAGGAAATTATAAATTCTCAGACAAAAGCTGATAATCCAATAAAGTAAGAGCCATTTGCATAAAAGTTTATCTTGAAGGAGTATTAACAATAACAGATGCCCAGTAATTAAAAAAACAGTGGATAAAATATGTATGGATTCGTATTTGTGTAAATAAAGTGAAAAAAAATTACTAAAGAAAGTGATAAGTTCAATTGGAATGAATATATATAGCGGAAGTATTTTTTTGTCTCTTATTTGATATTTCATAGTAATCCTCCAATAAAAGTGATACCCATATTATACATGGATTTTTGTTAGACATCAATCTAATAAATTTTATTTTTCCAACTTATTTTTTATCTCTTCAATGTTTTCCTGAATCTCTGAGAGGATGGAAAACTTTTCTGTCAGGACGTTGATCAGATTCAGGTATTCTTTCTCGCGGCTTTCCTGCTTTTCTTCCATTTTTTCATGGTGCTTGATTGTATAAAGAAATAGTGAGATGAACAGCAGAACCCATATACCCTGGGAAGTGGCTGCTTCTAATAAAGTGGTTTCCATTTTGTAGGTTCCTTTCGTGTTTTTATGGTAAAGAGATAATTTTAATGTGAATGTAAACGGAATATTATCTGGCATATAAAATTTCCAGATAATGCCATAGAATAGGAAAAATCAACCATGAACGCTTAATTTCTAATGCTATGGAAGATAAAATATATCCATGGCATAGGAGGATCGGGGATGGAAGATTTGCTTGTCCAGATGGGAAAACGGATGCGGAAAAGAAGGAAGCAGCTTCGCCTGACGCAGGAGGAACTTGCGGAGAAAGCAGGGATTACTCCCCAGACTGTATCGACTGCTGAACTTGGAAAGAAGGCGATGAAACCAGAAACGATAGTCTGTGTATGCAAGGCTCTTCAGGTCAGCACGGATTACTTACTGCTTGGGAGTATAGGTTCAGACGAACAAAATGAACTGTTCATGAGAATATCCCGCTTATCAACGAATCACTACAGATATCTTGAAGAAATTATCATGAGCTATTTGTCGGCTGTTGAGCCAAAAACCCAATCTGGCATACAGAAAGACAAATAAAATGCAGAATACCTGTTTACATTACATATGTCTTTTTTCTCTTTATGTGTTGCATGGAGGGAAAAAAGATGGATTTATACGAATTGATACAGCGCGCCCGAAAGAAGGACGCAGACAGTTGTTATGAGATTATTGTAAAATTTGAAGGTCTTATAAAGAAGTACGCCAGAAAACTGGCATATGAGGACGCGCAGAGTGATTTGATATGTTTTTTGGTGGAGCTGCTCTATAGTTTCCCGTTAGAACGTCTGAAAAACAAAGATGATGGATATATAGTTTCGTATCTTGCGCGATGTATAAAGAATCAATACATATTACTGCTGAAAAGGGAAATAGAAAAGAAACGCGAAATCTATTTCACGGAAATGTCAGAAGCGCAGGAATTTAGGGTGAAAACACAGATGGCTGTGGAAGATTGCTATGAGGGACTGATTTTCATAGAGATCAAGGCGATATTGAACAAAAAAGAATGGTTTATTATTGAGCAGATTTTTATAAAAGGTAGAACTGCGGCAGAGATCGGGAACTTGATGGGAGTAACCCGGCAGGCGGTGAACCTGATAAAAATCCGTTCTTTGAAGAAAATCAAACGGGTATTGAGCCCGGAAAAGTAAATTCTCATTATTTCTTTTTTCAAGATTATCAAAATTTTTATTTCCAGTAAAAATCATATATTGATTGACACTTTAAGTAAAATTTGCTACTCTTATATTAGACATATGACTAATAAAAGAGTAGCAAAATTATTATTAAAAATGTTGCTGAAGTTTACAAATAGGTCGTTTTACATCTCTTTTTTGTATATATGAAAGGGGGTGTAATATGAGAGCGATATATATCAGGAGCCCGTGTTATAGAATCGTGAGTTGTAAATGGTATTAATAATAAAGCAGCAAGGAGAAAATGATATGAAAACACATATGGTAAACAGCGGGCCAAGCCTGAAGGTCTATAGAACAAGCAACTGTCCGTCAGATGAAGTGATCGGAACCATTTATTATGATGAATGCTTTATCTATATCAGCAAGCATTCAGGCTATAATACAGATTATATCGGTTTCCGTAATTCAAGCGGACAGTACAGCACAGGATATCTGGAACAGCAGATGGCAAACAAATATGGCTATGCGCTGCATAACTATGGATTCCTGTCATCCAATATAGAAAATGAAAGATCTTATCGTTTTAAACTGCGGGAACCGTTGAATGTTGTCAATAACTCCGGTACAGTCGTGGTACGGTTGAACGCCGGGGATTGCGTGTACTTAAAGTCTTCTACAGCGGGTGAAAGCAATCCTCAAAATGTCAGCATCGTTGGATACAGGAAAAATGGCGACGATATTCCCTATGAAGGATTTGTTACCTTAAATTATGCATCTGGCTCTATGATCAAGAGTAATTTCTGCCTGTACAAAGGATAATGAAAGTATGGTCCGCGGGAAAACAACTGATTCCCGCAGACCATGATAGTAGCCAGTCCCGGAGGATCCCCTATGAACCAGTCCTTTATCATATACATCATACAAAATATGCTTCTGATCAGCCTGTTTACGCTTGTCCTTTTCTTTATTGGACGCCGGGTCCCGCTGAAGGCGGGACATGCGTGGAGAAAATGGCTGTGGGCGGTTCTGGCGGTCCGGCTGCTGCTGCCAGTTCCGGTATCTGTGAAGCTGCCGGTTCCGGAAAACGCGGCGGGAGCAGAGGAGGAGACAGAGTATTCTGCCGGAGGAAGCGGGGAAGAAGCAGAAGCGGTCCCTGCGAAAGCGGCGTCCGGTGATACGGCGGCCGGGCCGGAAGGATACGCTGCCCGGCCGGAAGGATCTGCCGGAGCCGGGGGCTATGGCAGGCGAGCGATGGAATGGCTGTACATGCACCGGGTTACGCTGGCTGTGATATGGGCGGCGGGAGCGTTATTCTTTCTGCGTTTCCGCCTGTCCCAGTATCTGCATACCAGGAAGATTTATCTGGAGACGGCGCGTCCCTGTGAAGATCCGCAGGTGCTCCGTACGGTCCGGGACGCGGCAAAGAGCTGCCGCCTGTTTTTCGTGCCGGAGGTGTGGGTGCAGGAGGAGATCAAAAGCCCGATGCTTTTCAGGTACTGGCGCCCCTGCATCCTCCTGCCGGACGAGAGCTACGATGCGGGGGAACTGACGATGGTGATCCGCCATGAACTGACCCACGCGGCAAAGAAGGATCTGTGGTACAAGCTGCTGATCGTGGCTGTCTGCGATATTTACTGGTTCAATCCTGTATTCCGCCTGATGAAGCAGTCGGCTTTCCAGGACGTGGAATACGTCTGCGATGAAAAGATAACCGGAGATATGGATCCGAGAGAACGCAGCGCCTATGGGGAAGCGATCTTGAAAACCACGGACGCAAGTCGGACCGGGAAAGGAGCGCTCACAGCCAGGTTCGCGTCAGACCGGGGCCTGGTAAGAAAACGGCTGGAGAATCTGTTTGTTTCCAGAAACAGGACGGCCGGTCCGGCGCTGTCAGCTGTATTTGCCGCTGTATTTGCGGCGGGCATGCTTGCGGTACCCTGGGAGGGACAGGCGTCAGGAGCATCTGCAGTCCGGCCTTCCGACCCGCCGGCGCAGGAGAAGCCGGCGGAGGAGGAAGAAAAGGAGCCGCCGGCCTGGGACCGCATCGTGAGCCGCCGGGCGGACGCCATGTACGGGGTGACGGCGGAGCAGGAAAGAGAGATGCAGAGCTATATCGAGGAATTCCATGTAAAGATGGAGTTCGCGGCTGGTACCGGCATGCTGGAGGATTTACAGGATCCGGATTCCGTGGCGTGGAATTACTTCTTTGAGACCGGCGATGTCCTGATCGGAGGAAACATGGAGATGACAGATCAGGGCGAACAGTGGTTTCCGCTGCGCTATCATAATGAATACAGCCTGGAAGACCATCTGGAGACACTGGAAAGATTTAAAGGTTATGTGCAGGGGGAGCGCCTGAAAACAGATTTTGACCGGATGATTCTCTGCGTGAAGGAGATCAGGGAGGAGAAAAGTGTGGACGCGGTGGTCCTGCTGCATGAACTGCTTCACGATCTGGATATCTATTTCCTGCGGTACGGCACCATATCCGCCATAGGGCAGACCGTGGGAGAGAATTCCGAGGAATATTACGGCATTCTGAGAGTATATGAAGATTGAGGAAGGAGAAACTCATATATTGACATTTCTTCCGATTAAAGGTAGTCTTTTTCATAAAGGAGAAGAACTGCATGAAAAAACTGCCCGATGCGGAACTGGAATTGATGATGATTATCTGGGAAGCCGAAGAACCGGTTACGCGGATGTATATAGAAGACCACATGGACGAGGGACGGGACGTATTGCCCAATACAGTGCTGTCTCTTTTGTCGCGCCTGGAAAAAAGAGGCTTTGTCAGGAAAGACAGGCGGGGAAAGACCAACTATTACAGCGCGCTGGTTCCCAAAGAGCCGTATCTGAAGGAGGCGGGCCGCAGCATCCTGCACAGGATGTTCCACGGGTCGCTGAAAAATTTTGCCGCGGCGCTGTATGAGGGAGAAGAGATCGATCCGCAGGAGGCCGAGGAACTGTATCGCTTCCTGGAAGAAAAGAGAGAGGGAAGGTAGTCCGTTGAAGAAATTACTGATCTATTTGAAAGATTACAAAAAGGAAACCGTGCTCGCGCCGCTGTTCAAGATGCTGGAGGCATCGTTTGAACTGTTTGTACCGCTGGTCGTCGCGGCGATCATCGACGAGGGGATCGCCAGCCAGGACCGGCTTTTTATTTTGCAAAGATGCGGGATTCTGATCCTGCTGGGGCTGATCGGCCTGACATGCTCCGTGACGGCGCAGTACTATGCGGCCCGGGCGGCGGTGGGATTTACCGGGCAGCTTAGAAGAGCGCTGTTCCGGCATATTCAGAGCCTTTCCTACACGGAGCTTGATACCGTCGGGACTTCTACTCTGATTACCCGCATGACCAGCGACATGAACCAGGTGCAGAACGGACTGAACCTGACGCTCCGCCTGTTCCTGCGTTCTCCCTTTGTGGTCTTCGGAGCCATGATCATGGCTTTTCAGATCGACGTGAAGTGCGCGCTGATCTTTCTGGTGACGATTCCGGTGCTGTCTGTGGTGGTATTCGGCATCATGCTGATCTCCATGCCGCTCTACCGCAAGGTGCAGCAGAGGCTGGACGCCGTGCTGGGGATCGCCAGGGAAAACCTGATCGGCGTCCGGGTGCTCCGGGCATTCTGCAAAGAAAAGGAAGAGACGGAACGCTTCCGGCAGAAAAACCAGGAACTGACCGGCCTGCAGAAATACGTGGGAAGGATCTCGGCGCTTCTGAATCCTCTGACTTATGTGATCATCAACCTGGCCATCATTATCCTGATCCGCACCGGAGCGGCGCAGGTGGAACTGGGGATACTGACCCAGGGACAGGTGGTGGCGCTCTACAATTACATGTCCCAGATTCTGGTGGAGCTGATCAAGCTTGCCAACCTGATCATCAGCATGACCCGGGCGGCGGCGTGCGCCAACCGGATCCAGTCGGTGTTCGAGATACGTTCTTCCATGCCGGATACGGCGAAGGCGGCGCCGGACAGAGAGGAAGGGACGCCTGCGGTGGAATTTTGCCATGTGAATCTGCGGTACGCGGACGGCGGAGAGAATGCCCTGACAGATATTGATTTTACGGTGATGCCGGGAGAGACGGTGGGCATCATCGGCGGCACGGGTTCAGGAAAAAGTTCTCTGGTCAATCTGATCCCGCGGTTTTATGACGCCACCGGGGGCAGCGTCTGTATCTACGGACACAGCGTGAAAGAATATCCCGTGCGGAGTCTCAGAGAACTGGTCGGCGTAGTGCCCCAGAAAGCCGCTCTTTTCCACGGGACGATCCGGGACAACCTGCGTTGGGGAAAGAAAGACGCCACGGATGAAGAGATCATGGAAGCGGTCCGTACCGCCCAGGCAGAAGAGGTGGTCCTGGGGAAAGAGGGAGGATTGGATTATGAGATCGAGCAGGGAGGCCGCAATCTGTCCGGCGGCCAGAAACAGCGGCTGACCATCGCGCGGGCGCTGGTTGGAAAGCCGAAGATCCTGATTCTGGACGACAGTTCTTCGGCGCTGGACTATGCCACGGACGCCGCCCTCAGAAAATCCATCGGGGCGCTTTCCGGACAGATGACGGTATTCATCGTGTCCCAGAGGGCGTCTTCGATCCTGCATGCGGACAAGATCCTGGTCCTGGACGACGGAAAAGTCGTAGGCGCGGGCACCAGCGAAGAACTCCTGCAAAGCTGCGAGGTTTACCGGGAGATCTACGAGACGCAGTTTCAGAAGGAGGCGGTGAACGGATGAAAGAACATGGAACACAGACCGGGACTCTGAGAAAAGTGATGCACTACCTGAAAAGGTACTGGCTCCTCATGGCGCTGTCGATCCTTTTTGCCGGGCTGACCGTGGCCATGACCCTGTACATCCCGATCCTGGTGGGACGGGCCGTTGACCTGATCGTCGGGCCGGGAGCAGTGGATTTTGCGGGGATTGCCCGGATACTGAAGGAGGGCTGCGTCATCATACTGGCAACGGCGCTCCTCCAGTGGCTGATGAATATGATCAACAACAAGATCACCTACCAGGTAGTCCGCGACGTGAGAAATGAAGCGTTTGAGAAGATCCAGGAGCTGCCGCTCCGTTATCTGGACCGGCACCCGTCCGGGGAGGTGGTCAGCCGGATCATCGCGGATGTGGATCAGTTCGCCGACGGACTGCTCATGGGCTTCACACAGCTTTTTACCGGAGCGGCGACGATCCTGGGGACCCTGGTCTTCATGCTGACCATCAACGTATGGATCACCCTTCTGGTGGTGGTGCTGACGCCTCTGTCCTTATTTGTGGCGAAATTCATTGCCACGCACACCTACGATATGTTCCGCCTGCAGTCGGAGACGAGAGCGGAGCAGACCGGGCTGATCGACGAGATGATCGGCAGCCAGAAGGTGGTGCAGGCATTCGCCATGGAAGAGAGGATCCAGGAGCAGTTTGACGAGATTGACCGGAGACTGGAAAAATGCTCCCTGAAAGCGATCTTTTATTCTTCTCTGACCAACCCGGGGACGCGGTTCGTAAACAATTTGGTGTATGCCTGCGTGGCGCTGGCGGGAGCGCTGGCGGCCATCGGAGGGGTGATGACCGTGGGCGGACTCTCTACATTCCTGAGCTATGCCAACCAGTATACCAAGCCGTTTAACGACATTTCCAGCGTCGTCACAGAGCTGCAGAATTCGCTGGCATGCGCGGCGAGGATCTTCGAACTGATCGAAGAGCCGTCCCAGGTACCGGACGCGGCGGACGCGGAAGAGCTGAAAGGCGCCGCCGGACAGGTGGAGCTTGAGCATGTGTATTTTTCTTATGTCAAAGAGAAACCGTTGATAGAGGATCTGAACCTTTCCGTGAAGCCGGGCCGGCGGATCGCCATCGTAGGACCCACCGGATGCGGAAAGACGACGCTGATCAATCTGCTCATGCGTTTCTATGATGTGGATGAGGGAAGTATCCGGATGGACGCAAAGGATATCCGTCACCTGACCAGAAAAAGTCTCCGGAGCGCCTACGGTATGGTGCTGCAGGATACGTGGCTGAAGAGCGGGACGATCCGGGAAAATATCCTGATGGGAAAGCCGGACGCCACGGAAGAAGAGATGATCCGGGCGGCAAAAGAAGCCCATGCGGACAGCTTTATCCGCAGGCTTCCGGCAGGGTACGATACGGTGATTCAGGAAGACGGAGGAAGCCTGTCCCAGGGGCAGAAGCAGCTGCTGTGCATCAGCAGGGTCATGCTCTGTCTGCCTCCGGTGCTGATCCTGGACGAGGCTACCTCTTCGATCGACACCCGTACGGAGATCCGGATACAGAAAGCGTTTCAGAGGATGATGGAAGGGAGGACCAGCTTTGTGGTGGCCCACCGGCTTTCCACGATCCGGGAGTCGGATGTGATCCTGGTCATGAAAGACGGCCATATCATCGAGCAGGGAAATCACGAAGAGCTTCTGAGGAAAAACGGTTTCTACGCGAAGCTCTACAACAGCCAGAATCTGTAGGATCCTAAAGCGGCGGTTTCGGAAAAGCCTTGTACATTCCGGAACGGGAGAGTAAAATAGACGAAAAGCAAGGAGGAAGACATCTATGAACATTATAGCGACAGACAAAGCTCCGGGAGCCATCGGGCCTTACTCCCAGGGGTATGAAGTAAACGGAATGATCTATACATCCGGCCAGATCCCGGTAGATCCGGCGACGGGAAATATCCCGGAAGGGATCTCGGCTCAGGCGGAACAGAGCTGTAAAAATGTGGGAGCCATCCTGGAAGCTGCCGGAAGCGGTTTCGACAAAGTGGTCAAGACCACCTGCTTCCTGGCAAATATGGAAGATTTTACGGCGTTCAACGAAGCCTATGCAAAATATTTTGTATCCAGACCGGCGAGAAGCTGCGTGGCGGTAAAGGACCTGCCCAAAGGCGTGCTCTGCGAAGTGGAAGCGATCGCGGTGAAATAAAAATACGGGGATGCTGCAGATGGCTGCGGCATCCCCGGTATTTTTTATTTCACTTCGTTGGGAGTTTCCTCTCCGCGCTCGAAGATCTTCGCGTTTTCCAGCGTGGTCTTGGCGATGGCGGCCAGCGCTTCCTCTGTGAAGAACGCCTGGTGGGACGTGATCATCACATTGGGGAAGGACAGGAGCCTTGCGGTGACCGAATGCTCCAGGATCTCGTCGGAACGGTTCTCATAGACGTTGGGACCTTCCTCTTCATATACGTCCAGGCCGACTCCGGAGAATTTGCGGGCGCGGATTCCTTCGATCAGATCGTCGGTCTTAACCAGCGCGCCGCGGGAAGTGTTGACCAGAAGGACACCGTCCTTCATCTTCTGGATCGTATCATGGTTGATCAGATGATAGGTATTGTCCATCAGCGGGCAGTGCAGGGAGATCAGGTCGCTCTGCGCCAGCAGTTCGTCCAGCGTCACATAGGTGACGAAATCCTTCAGGTCCGGATTCTGGAATACGTCGTAAGCCAGGATCTTCATGCCGAATCCGCGGCAGATCCTTGCCATGGCCGCGCCGATCTTGCCGGTGCCGACGATGCCGGCGGTTTTCTGATAGAAATTAAAGCCCATCAGTCCGTTCAGGCTGAAGTCGTTCTCACGGACTCTTACGTAGGCCTTGTGCAGTCTGCGGTTGACGGCCAGCGCCAGCGCCATGGCATGCTCAGCCACAGCTTCCGGAGAATAGCTGGGAACGCGCAGGACGCGGATGCCGAAACGTTTCGCCGTATCCAGATCCACGTTGTTGAATCCGGCGCATCTTAACAGGATCAGTTTGACGCCGCACAGATTCAGGACCTCGATGGTGTCGTTGCTGATATCGGCGCTGACGAAAGCGCAGACAGCGTCGTAGCCATGCGCCAGTTCGGCGGTGAACGGCGTCAGTTCCGTTTTCAGGAATTTTACTTCAATATCCGGGTAGTTGACCAGTTCTTTGGTGAAAGATTCTTTATCATAACTCTTAGTATCGAAAAAAATGATTTTCATAGAAAAACCTCCTGTTTTCTGATGTCCGGCATCATCATATCAGATTGTTAAATAAATGTCAATATCTGACCGGGACGCCGTTGACTTCCACATAGTCTTCAATGGGGATAACCAGGCACGGCCGGCCGTCGATGATACGGGTCTCCATCAGGGCTGCCCGCTCGGGACTGATTTTGACGACGGCGTCCGGGGTGCGCACTTCCAGCGCTTTCTGGCTGGTCAGGTTCGTGGCGAGAAATTCAGCCTTTTCGCCTGCCGCGCGGTCAAACTGTTCGTCAAACTGATCCAGAATTTCTTCTGTGGCGCCGTTTTCCGCCAGCAGCTGTTTCATCTCCGGCTTCTTCAGAGTGGGCGGTTCCGGCAGATCTTTCTTTTCCTCGATGAGTTCGTTCAGACTCTCGTGGATATTGACCACGGTTTCATAACTGCAGGCGTCTCCCAGAGATTCTGTGAGCAGCTCCTGGAACGTTTCCTTCTGGCCTTTGGCAGACAGGGGAGCGGCGCAGCCGAACAGCCCGTCCATCAGGGACGGCTGAAGGATCTCCGGGTTCCGGGTATAATAAAGCATACTGTGCAGATCGGTGTTCCGGTCGTTGAAGGCGGGGAAGAGGAATCCCGCGTCGGGAGCCTGCACGATCCAGTCCCGGATCCGGTCTTCGATACTGTTCTTTTCTGCGTTGTAGCAGAGTCCTGCTTTGGACAGTTTGACCGGGCAGATACTGCAGAGCAGATATTCATAGGTGTCGTCGGAAGCGTCGAACATCTCCATGCCGTCCGACGCCTTTTTCGGGATATCATATGCCGCGTGGATCAGTATGATATAGTAGTTTTCCCCATAGGCATAGTTTTTTATGATTTTTTCGTAGAATTCTTCCAGCAGAACATCGTCTTCCAGACGGCTGTCGCGCAGCTTCAGAAGCCATGCCTGGGCGCCGTCCGGCATTTCCTGGTCGGTGGGAAAGTCCAGAGTGATCAGATTCTTTCCCACTGTGCCGGACAGGGTCTTGCGGAAAATATCATAATATTTAAAGGCCTCTTCCTCCGGAAGAGAGAGAAACGCTTCTTTTAATTCCGTGCGGATCTCTTTTTCAGCGTCCACATAGCAGCCGCAGATGCGGGTGATGGCACAATTCTCATTGGTGAATTGTTTCCTGATTTCCAGGGTTTCTTTCTTATTCATAAACAGATTCCTTCCCTTGTTGTTCTGACACGACGCCGAAGGCGTCAGGCCGCATGTTTTTATTATAAGGACAGCGGGGAGAAAAAGCGAGAGAAAATTTTTTCGGCAGATTTTACAGGAACCGACTCTTTTTTCCGTGAAAAGGTCAAAAGGATGGGGAAGGTCTGCCCGTTTGCACAAAAGACGGACGGGAGGTTTGGAGAAAACCCATATGGCGGAAAAACGGAAATGCATTTATACTGAAGACCAGGAAAACAAGTAAAACCAAAAGAAGGAGATCGAGGATGGCAAGTATTCAGTTAAAGCACATTTATAAAAAATATCCTAATGGGTTTGAAGCAGTGAAAGACTTCAATATGGATATCGAAGATAAGGAGTTCATCATCTTCGTAGGTCCGTCGGGATGCGGAAAATCCACTACGCTACGTATGATCGCGGGTTTGGAAGACATTACTTCCGGAGAACTGTACATCGACGGAAAACTGGTGAACGATGTGGAACCGAAAGACAGGGACATCGCCATGGTATTTCAGAATTACGCGCTGTATCCCCATATGACCGTATATGAAAATATGGCGTTTGCGCTGAAGCTGCGCAAGATCCCCAAAGACGAGATAGACCGGATGGTGCGCGAAGCGGCAAAGATCCTGGATCTGGAAGCGCTGTTGGACCGGAAGCCCAAGGCTCTCTCCGGAGGACAGAGACAGCGTGTGGCCATGGGAAGAGCCATCGTCCGCAATCCGAAAGTATTTTTGATGGATGAGCCGCTCTCCAACCTGGACGCAAAACTGCGTGTACAGATGAGAACAGAGATTTCCCGGCTGCATCAGCGCCTGGGCACAACGATCATCTACGTGACCCATGACCAGACGGAGGCCATGACGCTGGGAACCAGGATCGTGGTCATGAAAGACGGCGTGATTCAGCAGGTAGATTCGCCGCAGAATCTGTACAATGCACCCAGGAATCTGTTTGTGGCAGGTTTTATCGGTTCTCCGCAGATGAACTTTGCGGACGCGCTCTGTGAAGAAAAAGACGGAAAGGTCCTGCTGAAGATCGGCGAGCACAGCATCTGTCTTCCGGAGACAAAGGCAAAGGCATTGAAAGAAGGCGGATACGTCGGAAAAACTGTGGTGATGGGAATCCGTCCGGAGGACGTCTATGATTCGGAAGATATGCTTCAGAAATATCCGGACAGTGTGCTGGAAGCAGTGATCAGTGTCTACGAACTTCTGGGAGCAGAGGTATACCTTTACTTTGAGGTTAACGGCGTCAATATGACAGCGAGGGTGAAACCGACCACAGAAGCAAGGACCGGAGATACGGTGAGATTCGCGCTGGATGTGGAAAAAATCCATGTGTTTGACAAAGAAACAGAGCTGGTAATCACCAACTAAAAGATCTGCGCGGGGCGTCGCATATGCGGCGCCCTGTTGTTTTTTGCAGGTGTGTATGCTACACTGAATCTGCAGGATGGTTGACACAGTCTGTGTGTGGGATTATAATATATTACAGTTGTAAGAATTTCGGAGGAAGATCATGACATCAAACCGACTGCTTCAGGAGTGCCTGGAAGATTTTACCGATATCTTACGGCTTCCGATGGCGCTTTACGATCAAAACAGAAACTGTGTGGCAGGAGAGGAGCCGGAGCCGCCGGACGCGCAGACATTTGAAAATTTCAGCGATTCGGCGGCAGATATGCAGGCATTGGGAAACCGCTGCCTTTTCAGAGTAGGAGATGAGCAGGGATATATCCTTTCTGTCAGCGGAAATGCCAAAGACAGTTACTCTATGGGACAGCTGGCGTGCCGGCAGCTGGAGAGACTTCTGGAGATTGGATATAAAAGAGAAGACCGCAGCCGTTTTGCCCATGATCTTCTGCTGGATAATCTTCTGCCGATGGACATCGCCGGTTACGCGAAGCAGATGCATGTGGATACCGGATGCCGGTGGACGGTTTTCCTGGTGGAAGGAAGAGGCTGTGAAGCGGCGGATATTCAGATGATTCTGAAAAATATCCTGGCCAACCGCACGATGGATTTTGTGGCGCCCATGGAGGAACATACGGTGGCGGTGCTTCGCAGTATGAAAGAAGGGGAAGGCAGAGAGGAGATGGAAGAGCTTGCCCATGTGTTTGTAGACACGGTCAGCGCGGAGACTTTGGCCCGTATCCGGACTTCCTGCGGGACGCCGGCAAAGACTCTGCGGGAAGCCTCCAGATCCTACAAAGAGGCGAAGATGGCGCTGGAGGTGGCGGAGATCTTCGACAGTTCCCGGACTGTGATCACATATGAGCAGCTGGGGATAGGGCGGCTGATCTATCAGCTTCCGGTACCGCTCTGCGAGATGTTTTTGCGGGAAGTATTCGGAGACTGCGATCCGGAAGAGATGGACGAGGAACTGCTGTCCACGATTTACCGGTTTATGGATAACAATCTGAATCTGTCCGAGACCAGCCGCCAGCTTTATGTACACAGGAATACGCTGGTCTACCGGCTGGAAAAGATGCAGCGCACTTTGGGACTGGACATCCGAAAATTTGAAGACGCTATGACGTTCAAGATTGCCATGATGGTGCGGGACTATATGAAATATCTGGAGAAAAGGGAGGATTGATGCCGTATGTCCGGGAAAAAGGAGAAAAGGCGGCATGAGAGAAATGTGCTGCTGGCGACCATCGGTTTGGTGTTGACGGCAGGACTTTTGATCCTGCTGGCGCTGTATCTGCTGTTTGGAGGCCGGAAAGAACAGGAACCGGTGGTATCGGCTGTGCAGGGCAGCCAGGAGGAACTGTCTCAGGAGACAGAAGAGGAGACGGAGGAAGATCCGCAGGCCTCTTACGAGCCGGAAGAGACGGGAACCCCGGTGGAGATCAGTACGGTGAAAGAAGTGGCAGGGGAGACGGACGAGACGACGACCGGTATCGACGTGTCGGAATTTCAGGGAAATATCGACTGGGACCAGGTGGCTGATACCGGTATCGACTTTGTCATGGTCCGTGTGGGGTACCGGACTGCCGGCAGCGGCGAGATCAGGGAAGACGCCTGTGCCCGGTACAATCTGCAGGAGGCGTCCGCCAGAGGCATCCATCTGGGTGCTTACTTTTTCTCCACAGCGGTAACGGAAGAAGAAGCCAGGGAAGAAGCCCGGTGGGTCTGCGAATTCCTGGCAGGATATCCGGTCACATATCCGGTGGCGTATAACTGTGAAGGGTTCCAGAGCGAGAGCAGCCGACAGTACGGGATGTCTGCAGAAGATCGGTCCGCGCTGGCGCAGGTATTTCTGGACGAAGTGGAAGCAGGGGGCTACACGGGGATGTTCTACGCGGCCCGAAATGAGCTGGAGGGCAACCTCTTGTGGGACGCGGACACGCTGGAACTGAAGTACCGGATCTGGGTAGCGCGCTACGGGGACGCTGTCTGGCCCGAGGCGGCGGAACCGGATTACAGCGGAGAATACGCCATGTGGCAGTACACCAATCAGGGAAGCGTGCCGGGTATCGATGGGGCGGTGGACCTGAATGTGGCGTACTTCGGTTATGAGGAAGCGGCGTCCGCGCAGGAAGAAGGGGCCGCCGAACATGTGGAAGCGGATCCGGAAGTGGGAGTGACCTTTGAAGAGGTAAATGAACAGGTGACGGCCAAGGACGAGGTAAACCTGCGCAGCACCATGGATCAGGGGGACGATTCCAACGTGGTGACCCGGCTCCTGAACGGAGATACCGCTACCCGCACCGGCGTGGGAAATAACGGGTGGTCGCGTCTGGAATATAACGGACAGACGCTCTACGCCGTATCCAGTTATCTGACTGCGGATCTGAGTTACACTCCTCCTGCGGAAGAACCTCAGAGCGAGTTCAAGACACAGTTTACCACGGTCAGTGAAAACGTGACGGCGAAAGAAGTGACAAACCTTAGGAACCGTCCCAGTGTGGAACCGCCGTCGGAAGTGATTGTCCAGCTTCATAACGGAGAAGTGATTACCCGTACCGGAGTGTCCGATGTGGGCTGGTCCCGGGTGGAATATAACGGACAGACGCTGTATTGTATCAGCAGCTATTTGCTGGTAGTGGAATAAAAGTCAAAAAGTACTTGCAAAAGTTGGTCGGTTATTGTAGACTCAAATCAGAACAGGTCTACAACAACCGACCTTTTGCATGGAGGTACCTAATTATGGAAGAGACAAGGATGAGCAACAGCGATTATCGTTTTATGCAGATCGTGTGGCAGCATGCGCCGGTAGGTTCGGGCGAACTGGTGAGGCTGTGCGCGGAGGAACTGGGATGGAAGAAATCCACGACTTATACGGAGATCAAACGGCTGAGCGAGAAGGGATTCCTGAAAAATGAAAACGCGGTGGTGGAGCCGCTGATCTCCATGGAAGAGGCTCAGAAGAGAGAGAGCGGCGCTTTTGTGGAACGGACATTTTCCGGATCTCTTCCGGGATTTCTGGCAGCGTTTCTGGGTGGGAAAAAACTGTCGGCAAAAGAGGCCGATGAACTGAAAAAGCTGATTGATTCCCACCGGGAACAGGAAGGAGGGGCAGAGTGAACTGGCTTGGCGATTGTTTCCTTCAGATCCTGAATATGAGCGTTACGGCAGGCTTCTGCATTGCCGTGATCCTTCTGATCCGTCTGGTGTTTTGCAGGGCGCCCAGGAAATATCTTTATGCGCTGTGGCTGATTGCCGCATTCCGTCTGATCTGCCCGGTATCGGTAGAGAGCGGGCTCAGTCTGTTTAATCTGAGTGCGGCCCCGGTGGGAACGGATTTCCAGCGACCCGGATACATGGAATATTTTTCACCGGATCAGGGACATGCGGCCGCAGGCGCCCCGGCGGCTGACGGTGTGAACGGTGCGGCCCCGGCGGGAACGGACGCCCTGGAATTGTCAGAGAACGCGGGGAATGCGGCGGATCCGGCAGGGACCGTCAGGCAGGAAAGGACTGTCTGGGAGACCCGGACGGGGCGGGCAGTCACTGTGGGAAGCCGGATCTGGCTGGCGGGTATGGCTGTATTTCTTATATATTTCTTGCGAAGCTGCGGGAAAATATACCGGGAGGTGCGTATGGCGGTCCGGACAGAGGACAATGTCTATGAATGCGACGGGATCTCATCCCCGTTTGTCTTCGGAATTCTGCGTCCCAGGATTTATGTGCCCTGCGGGATGCCCCGGGATCAGAGAGAGATGGTCGTGCTCCATGAAAAATGCCATCTGAAAAGGAAGGACCATCTGGTCAAACTTCTGTCGTTCGTGCTTCTTGGGATTTACTGGTTTCATCCCCTGGTCTGGATCGGCTGGCGCTGCATGTGCGGAGATATGGAGATGAGCTGCGATGAGCGCGTACTGGAACAGATGGGAGCAGACCGCAGGACGGAATACAGTCGGACTCTCCTGGCGCTGGGGACGGAGACAGGAGCGGGGGGAAGCCTGCCGCTGGCGTTTGGAGAAAATGATGTGGAGAAGCGGGTGCGTCATGTGCTGGCTTTTCGGAAACCCGCACTGTGGATGGGGGCGGGCGCGGCGGTGCTTTTTATCGCGGCGCTGATCTTTCTGGGGACCAACGGGACCGGCCAGAGTACCGGCAGCAGTGAGGAAGAAGAGCCGGCTTATTCGGCGGAAGCAGAGACTTTATATGAGAACCGCAATCCCTATGTGGGTGACGCATCCGCCAACGGACGGCTGATCGGCGCCATCGGGGAAGCGCTGCCGGACAGCCCGGTAAACTCGCTTGGCTTTCATACAGAACTGCAGACCAGTACGGAACCTTATGAATTTCATTTTGTTCTGGATGAGAGGCCCACGGCGGAAGAGGTGAGCCGCATGACAGACACCTCTGTGCTGATGTTGGCTTTGACGGACAATCTGGGAGAAGTACAGTGGGTATATCAGACGGGACAGGAGGCGTCTGAGGTGCTGGCTGCCTGGAATATACAGGAGGCCGGGGAATACTGCGGCGTCGAGGATATAAAAGCGTATGGAGATTCGCCGGAGGCGGTGCAGGAGCTTCTGGACATACTGGCACGGACAGGGACAGGCGAAAACAGCGGCGGGGAGACGAGAACCTCCGAAGAAAGCGGCGTTTCCGGTGACCCGCAGGAACTGTCTTCGGAGGAATTCCTTGCGTGGTACAGCAGCCTTCCCCTGGAATTGTATGAAGAAGCGGTGCCCTACGAGCAGAATCCTTATGACCCGGAACGGGATTATATGGTGATTCTGGCGCAGACGGAAGACGGGGCGGTTACAGTGTATGGGTTCAGCGGCGTGGAATATGGCCAGCGTGGGATTACAGTGGACTGGAAGATGACACCGGATGGAGACAGTAATCACACGTATTATGACTGGTGGTGGAATCAGAACTATGGACATTATGATGTATTTGAGGCTGACTATGACAGCGACGGCCGGGAGGAAATCGCTCTGGTGACCATGGACGGAACGGGAACCGGAGTGTATGTGGAACGCCTGAATGTGCTGGAAACCTGGGATACCGGGCATTTGGAAGCATTCGAGTTTGATCCTCTGTTTCAGCAGGAGGAATGGCAGCGCTATATTGACTGGAGCCTGGATCGGGAAAATCATCTGGTACAGATCATTCGCAAGGATTCCCCCGATTCTGTGCCGGTTCTTTCGCTTTCTTATGGAGACTGGACTGAAGAAGGCGGAGAAGCCGCCGGATTCAGCATTGGAGATCAGGTTCGCTTCCGGATCGGAGAAGAGATCTGGGTGGATTATGACGTGGCCGTTGTCATGGAAGGATTCGTGACTCCGCAGTATCCGGAATCGGGGAATAACAGACTGAGCTTCCGGGTGCTTTATCACGATCCGGCATCCGGCCGGGAAAAGCCGTTTGAACTGACGGATCTTCAGGCGCCGGAGCAGTAAACCGGGCGATATGAGGAAGAAGAGAAACTGTGAAAAAAGTCGGGAGACGTTGCGCGGAGTACTCGGGCATGCTACTATAAAAGCATGATCAGGAGGTATATAAGATGAGAGCAGGAGGCATATTGTGTTCGGTGGCGAGCCTTCCTTCCAAATACGGGATCGGCTGTTTTTCCAAGGAGGCGTATGCGTTTGTGGATTTCCTGGCAGAAGCGGGCCAGCGATACTGGCAGATTCTTCCGCTGGGACCTACCGGATTTGGGGATTCGCCGTATCAGTCTTTTTCCACGTTCGCGGGGAATCCGTATTTTATTGATCTGGAGACGCTGATCAAAGAAGGGGTACTGACCAAGAAGGAATGCGAAGCGTGCGATTTTGGAAAAGATCCGGAGACCGTTGATTACGGAAAGCTTTACGAAGAGCGCTATGCGCTGCTTCGCAAGGCTTATGAGCGCAGCAATGTGGGCGAGAATCATGCTTTTCATGAGTTCCAGGAGAAAGAGCGGTACTGGCTCAGGGATTATGCGATCTTCATGGCGGTGAAGAAGCGCTTCGGGGATGAGCCGTGGAATGAATGGGCGGAAGACATCCGGTTCCGTCTGCCCAATGCCATGGAGTATTATCAGAGAGAACTGTATTTTGATATTGAGTTTCATGAGTATATGCAGTATCTCTTCCAGCGGCAGTGGAAGAGTCTGAAACAGTATGCCAATGAGAAAGGGATCCAGATCATCGGTGATATTCCGATCTATGTGGCTTATGACAGCGCGGATGCCTGGTCCAATCCCGCACTGTTCCAGTTTGACAATAATCGGATGCCTACAGCGGTGGCAGGTTGTCCGCCGGATGGATTTACGGCAGCAGGTCAGCTTTGGGGAAATCCGCTCTACCTCTGGGATTATCACCGGGCGACCGGATTTGAATGGTGGATCCGCCGGATCTCCAAATGTTTCGAGTGGTATGATATGCTCCGGATCGATCACTTCCGGGGGTTCGACGAATACTACGCGGTTCCGTACGGCGACGAAGACGCTGTTCGGGGCCATTGGGAAAAAGGGCCGGGGATCGAGCTGTTCCGTACCTTGAGATGGAGACTGGGAGACCGCGCGATCATCGCGGAAGATCTGGGATATATGAAGCCCTCGGTAAAAGAGATGGTGCGGGAAAGCGGCTATCCGGGCATGAAAGTGCTGGAATTTGCTTTTGATTCACGGGATTCCAGTGACCGAAGTGAATATCTGCCCCATAATTATACACGTAATTGTGTGGTGTATACAGGCACCCATGATAATGAAACATTGGTGGGATGGCTGGAAAGTATTTCCAAGAAAGAAAGGCAGATGGTCAGGGACTACCTGGGACGGCCGGAAGAATCCGGCAAGGAACTGGCTTTTTCGCTGCTTCGTCTGGCGGCGGCCAGCGTGGCGGATCTGTGCGTAATTCCATTGCAGGATTATCTGGGGCTGGATAACCGCGCCAGAATCAACCAGCCTTCCACAATCGGGAAGAACTGGCGCTGGCGTATGAAAAAGAAGACGCTTTCAAAAGAACTGGCAGAAAAGATCCGTCATCTCATGGAATTATACGAGAGAATATAACGTTCTTTTCTGCCCTGCAGCCTGGCGGATCAGTCCGCCAGAGTCATAAAATCGCCGCTCTGCATATCAGCGGCCAGATCGTCACAGAGGATTGCAGTGCCTTCGATCGCGGACACATCTTCGATGGGTTCGGCGTCGGAGACGCTGCAATAATTTTTTCCATCAAAAGTGAGCAGTACGGTTTCTGCTTCGGCTCCGCCGCCGGAACGCTCCATGATCAGGCCGCGGCCCTGGCCGTTTGCGTCGTCTGTTACCAGGATCGGATTATTGGCCAGCGAGAAATCCTGTACGACAGCCATGTTGTCGGAGGGTTCCAGCCACAGGGCGGTGGATCCGCCGCTTCCGGAGAAGGAAGGACCTACAACAAGGGCGAGGATTTCTTCATCATCGTCGTCATCCAGATTGACATAATTGTAATAATAACGGGTTTCTTCCCATTCATCTTCCGGAAGCTCAAAATAGTCGATAATTGCTCCCTGGATGACTACGCTGGGATCGCGTTCGGAGTAAACCCGTTCTATGTGGGAAGGCAGCCACGCGCCTGTTTCCGTTTCCATGGGCGGCGCGGGTATTTTGTCAGATGTTTCGTCTGAATACAGTTCCGAATCGTCTGCTGCGGCAGGAGTTTCTGAATTCTGGGGCTGTGAGCTGTCTGTTCCTTTAAGAATGCCGGAAACAGAACCGCAGCCGGCCAGTAAGGCCATGCAAGCGCCGGTCAGGCAAATCCACTGTATTTGTTTTCTTTTCATATCGTTTGTCCTCCAATTAAATAATTTGTATGATATATTTATTAGACCCCCAAAAACACGATTTTAGTTCATCTAAATGGTTTAAGAATTTCTGAAGATTACAGATCCTGTTTTCACGCATATCATATCCCGGCATAAAGTAAAAGGAGAATGTATGGAAAAGGAAGCTGTTTATGGAATCAAACATGAATTGTTTTTGGGGATCAAACAACAGAAGAGCCGTATACATCCCGGTGAGCGGTACGATCACCCAGATGCAGAGAATGGCCGTCAATGGAAACGGATATGGCGGGTGTACCAAGATGATTACCGTGGAGGATGAAAACGGCGTCATCACGAATTTTTTCATCAATCCGAGTACTTATGTGGTGGGATATGAGACCCTGTATGAAGGATTGCCGGTAACGGTCTTTTACAATGGAAATCTGCCTGCGCCCATGATCTACCCTCCTCAGTATATGGCGGCGGTAGTCGCGGTGCAGATGGAAGGACAGATGGTGGCGGTGGGATATTTTGACCAGAACCTGCTGGCGGCGGACCAGTCGCTGCAGCTGAATCTGGACGCGAACACCGAAGTGGTGACTGCGAACAATCAGCTTTTCCTGGGGAATCCGGGCGGACATACGCTGGTGGTGCTCTATAACCAGACGACCAGGAGTATCCCCCCGCAGACGACGCCGGAAAAGATCGTCGTGCTCTGCGGCAGATAAATACAGTTGATGCAGCAGGGCCGCCGGGAGAGGTATGCTTCCGGCAGCCCTGGAAAATTTCTTGTGGGATTTTTCCCTTTTGTCTGGTAAAATATGAAAGCGTAAGATCGAATATTTAAAGGACAGGAGTGTGACTGGCTGATGGAACGAATCAATAAAGTCGCTCTTATAGGTCTGGGCGCGATCGGCTCATATTTTGCCGACCGGCTGCAGGATGAACTGGGGGACGGTCTGCGAATCATAGCGGGCGGCGAACGCGCGGACCGGCTGCGGCGGGACGGTATGGTTATCAACGGAGAGAAAAGATATTTTCACATTGTTTCGCCTGAAGAAAAGAGGGATGCCGCCGATCTGGTGATTGTCTCCACGAAGATGACCGGTTTCCGGCAGGCGTTGGAGGATATCAGAAATCAGATTGGGTCGGATACAATTATCATGACTCCGCTGAACGGCGTGGAAAGCGAGAGCGTGGCGGCAGAATATTACGCGAGGGAAAATATCCTGTATTCTTTGATGCGTGTCAGCAGTGTAAAAGATGGCAATAAGGTCACTTTTGACCCGGCGGCTTCCTTTGTGGAATTTGGCGATGCGGTCAACGAAGAAGAACATTTGTCGCCAAATGTGCTTCTGGTGAAAGATTTATTTGACCGGACGGATATCTGCTGTAAAATCCGACCGGACATGCTGCAGGCGATCTGGGAAAAGTTCGTATGCAACGTGAGTGAAAACCAGGTGGCGGCGGTACTGGATATCCCCTTCGGAGCCTGGGGCTCCTGTGAGGCGGCCAACCGGCTCAGGGTGGCGACGGCAGCTGAGGTAATCAAAATCGCGCAGAAGAAAGGAATCGTCATCGACGATCACTATGCGGAAGAACATCTGGCTCATCTGAAACGGGTGCCTGCTGCAAATAAGCCGTCCACACTGCAGGATATTCTGGCAGGGAGAAAAACGGAAAAAGATATGTTTGCCGGCACGGTTATCCGTATGGGAAAAGAACTGGGGATCCCCACGCCGTACAATGAATTCCTGTATGACGCGCTGACGGTGCTGGAAGAGAAAAATGCTGGGACAGTTGAAGGAATCTGACGGACAAGCTGACGCTTTGAAGCGCGGCCGGGAAGAACGGGCTTGAAACCCGCGCTTCCCGGCCGCTTGTTTTGTGGATGGACGGCTTTACAATACTTCCAAAAGCTCTTTTTCATCCATCTCCGGATGTGCTTCGATGGTTTCGGCCATGTGCCGGATCTTATCCTCGGACTCTTCCAGCATATCTGCGATCTCCGTGGCAGTAAAGCCTTTAGCCAGCTTTTTTCGAATCTGTTTTAAAAGAAGAATATCCATCCCTTCCTCCATTCCCTGTGTGCGTCCTTCCTCTTTTGCTTCCATTCTGTCATAATAGCGCTCTTCCCAAGCCTGCATATATTTCACCCCGATTTGTTCGCTGAGCTTGACCTTCTGAACTCTTTGGTGGATGCGCACCATCCGCTCGCTTCCTGTATGAGCGGCCGCTTCGTCAGTGGTATTTTCCAGATAATGCAGAAAGCTGATCAATTCCGGTGAGGTCTCGCTGTCATTTTTTCCTCTGGTATTAAGAAAAATTCGCGTGGCCCCATCCTGCAGTATGCAGCCGGGCTCTTCCTGACACGTTGCGCGGAAAGTGTAGACATAGCGTCCATACCCGAATAGATCAAACGGAGCAATCATAATAATGTAGGACGGATTCAGCGTGCTATAGTCCGGCACGCCAGGTTCCAGCAATGAAGTGTCAAGCATGGACTGATAATACCGGCTGCGCCTGGCGAGATCGGACTGCTGTTTCTGCTGCATTTCTGTGTTGTAGACGGCTTTTTCTTCATCCATGGAGAACACGTCCATACGGATGGATCGAACAGATGGAGAAACACGGAATTCTTTTTCTGTCTCCCCCCTGGCTCAGCAGCGGTATGTTCCGGCCAAAGATGATGGAAAGCACATCCTGCTGTGTCTGGAGATCTTCCATGACCATATCAAAAAGGAAACGGTCTGTCAGATTCAGGTCTTTCAGCGGTTTGATTGATTTGATATCATGTTTCATTTTGCTACATCAATTGTATCATAAATGGTTGGTAAATGACATAGAAACGTGAAAAAGTTAATAATTCTCTTTTCTATCACCGCCTTCTTGTATGAAATTGTAAAACTGGATTCTTCTGGCGAACCGCCCTGATTATTTTTTCAGACAAACATAGTATAGCAAATGCAAGAGAGTGTTGCAATAAAAGATGGTGTTGGGAAATGGAGGATTATGTTACAAAATGCAAAAGGGACTGCGCTCTGACAGATAAACTGTCAGGGCAGCAGTCCCTCTTTTGGACACGTTAGCTATTTTTACCGATCCCACTTATCACACAACGACTGAATCTGGCTGGTAAACTTCGCCAGATCTTTGTTTGCGCCTCCTTCGTTGTGGTAGATGACCTGCATCAGGCGTTTGCCTGCTTCCACCAGACGGGCAAAGACTTCGTTCTTGCGTTTGGTGGACGGTTTCTCCGCGGCTACCGGGATCTTCAGTCCTTCTTTGATCCAGACGCCTGCGGCCAGGTCGTACAGCGCGCCGGAGAACGGGGCGCAGGCAGGGGCGCCGTATTTTTCGGTCAGCAGAGATGCAAATTCATCACAGACTTCGTCTTCCCCGTGGACAACAAAGACCATTCTGGGAGCAGGCTGAAAAGCTCCGGCCCAGCGCAGCAGTCCGTTCTGATCGGCGTGTCCGCTGACTCCTTCCAGCTTGACGATCTCTGCTTTGACTTCGATCGTCTCGCCGAAGATCTTCACATATTCCGCACCCTCCAGCAGAGAACGTCCCAGCGTATTGTATGCCTGATATCCCACGAAGAGGACGGCGGATTCCGGCCTCCAGAGATTGTGTTTCAGATGATGCTTGACACGGCCGGCTTCGCACATGCCTGATGCGGAGATAATTACCTTCGGCGTGGGATCAAAATTGATCGCCTTGGAATCTTCGCTGGAGATGGCCAGACGCAGGTTCGGGAAACGGATCGGGTTGATGCCCTGGCGGATCAGTGCCATGGCGTCCTCGTCGAAGCAGGACTGAACATTTTTCCCGAAGATGGTGGTGGCTTCTATGGCCAGCGGGCTGTCCACATACACCGGGAAGTCAAAATTGATTAATCTTCTCTCTTTGATGTCCCGGATAAAATACAGCATCTCCTGAGTGCGGCCGACTGCGAAAGCCGGAATGACGAGGTTGCCGCCTCTGCGCAGAGTGCGGTCAATCACTCCCGCCAGCTCTGTCACGTAATCAGGGGGCGCGTTATGCGTGCGGTTGCCGTATGTGGACTCCATGATTACATAGTCCGCAGAATCCGTGGTCTTCGGATCTTTGATCAGGGGCTGGTTGATATTTCCGATATCTCCGGAGAAGACCAGTTTCCGTTCAATGTCTTCCTCTTTGATCCACAATTCAATAGAGGCCGAGCCGAGCAGATGGCCCACATCCCGGAAACGAGCCTGGACGCCGGGGAAAATTTCTATCTTCTGTTCGTAATCGCAGGGATGAAAAAGACTGATGGCGCCCAGGGCATCGTCCATGGTATACAGCGGAACATATTCTTCCGCGCCTGAGCGTTTTGCTTTGCGGTTGCGCCATTCTGCCTCGAATTCCTGAATGTGCGCGCTGTCGCGAAGCATGATGCTGCACAGGTCGTTGGTGGCAAAAGTGGCGATGATCTCGCCCCGGAAGCCATTCTTATACAGAAGCGGAAGCCGTCCGGAATGGTCGATATGCGCGTGCGTCAGGAGGACGCAGTCAATCTGGTTGACCGGAACAGGAATATCCTGATTCACATAGACATCCCTTCCCTGTTCCAGCCCGCAGTCAATTAAAATATGTCTGCCGCAGGCTTCTACATAATGACAGCTGCCGGTGACTTCGTGGTCGGCTCCTAAAAATCCCAGTTTCATGAAAGTACCCCCTGTTATTTTTATTCTGCCCCCGTTTTTCAGGAACAGTCCTCTTGTATTTAATTTTAACAATTTACAGGAAAGGATTCAATAGACAGATAATTTGTGTTGTGAGATAATAAAATCATGAGGGAGGGTGAGATGGAAATAAAGAAAAAGCGGATTTTTAAGTCCGGAGCCGTTCTGTCGGCCCTGATGGTAATTCTTTGGAATATGGTTTACAGGCCACTGCCAGATACAGATACAATGACAGCGTTGGAGGGATGGGTGGTTAATCACCAGCTTCCGGCAGAGATAGCGTCAGAGCTGCCGTATGATATTCTGTGTGATTTGAAAATACGTATGGGGAATTGCAGTTATAAAGTAGGTGAACTAAAAGACTCTTCTACAGATACACAAAAAAAGGTGGCGATTAGCATATGGTTTGAAGATAGTGAAAAAGATTTAGCTTATGTAAAAAGTTACTATGTGCAAAAAAATAAGAGTGTTTTTGCGATTCAGATGAAAAAAAGTATCGAATGTTCTTGGAACATCAAAGAATTAACACTACAGTCCTTTTCCTGTTTTGGATATATAAATCGTGGAGGAGAATACGACAAGGTTTATGAAACAGAGAGGGCGATGAGAGCAAAAATGGGAAGTTTTGAGACGGAATTTTCGGATTCGATTCTATTCAGCGGGATTCCTTTTGTGGTATTGACGTCTACTTTTGTTCCTGCCAGTCAGACGGTTGACACATTCGATTCTGTACAATATACTTATTAAACAGATCTGAAAAATATATTTTTGCGTTATACAGAAAAATATGTAGAGAAAGGCTACCGGACATATGTTCATAGCAGATAACTGGAAAGACTACGAGGTGATCGACACCTCCTGCAAAGAAAAACTGGAGCGCTGGGGAGACTATCTTCTGATCCGTCCGGATCCGCAGGTGATCTGGGATACGCCGAAGGAACATCACGGATGGAAAAAGCACAGCGGTCACTATCACAGAAGCGTCAAAGGCGGAGGCGAATGGGAATTTTTCGGACTGCCCCAGCAGTGGAGTATCGGATACCGGCTTCCGTCCGGAAAAGAGCTGACGTTTCATCTGAAGCCGTTCAGCTTTAAGCATACGGGGCTATTCCCGGAGCAGGCGGCTAACTGGGACTGGTTCTCGGAAAAGATCCGTATGGCGGGACGGCCTGTGAAAGTGCTGAATCTTTTTGCCTACACGGGAGGCGCCACACTGGCGGCTGCCGCGGCCGGAGCCAGCGTGACCCATGTGGACGCCTCAAAGGGGATGGTGACCTGGGCGAAAGAGAATGCAGTGTCTTCCGGACTGGGAGACGCGCCGATCCGCTGGCTGGTGGACGACTGCCAGAAATTTGTGGAACGGGAGATCCGGCGGGGCAATCATTATGACGCCGTTATCATGGATCCGCCGTCCTATGGACGCGGACCCAAGGGAGAGATCTGGAAGATCGAGGACGCGATCCACCCGCTGGTAAAACTCTGCGTACAGCTTCTGAGTGATCAGCCGCTTTTCTTCCTTATTAATTCATACACGACAGGACTGCAGCCGGCGGTGCTGGCATACCTGCTGGGGACAGAACTGAAGAAATTTGGCGGAAAGATCGATTCCCAGGAGGTTGGGCTCCCGGTAAGTGAAAGCGGATTGATTCTGCCGTGCGGGGCCAGCGGCCGGTGGAGCGCAGAGTGACAGAAAGTCATGGGAAAAGTGCACAAAAACAAAGAGTTATATAAAAATATTTTCTTACAAAATTATCCTCGGAATTTGCAAAAAAACCTTGCCAATTCCGAGGTTTTCCTTTATAATAGCTCATGTTGTGACATTGATAGCGATGAAGCGTGAGGTTGCCGCGCAGGGCGCGGGTTTTTCCGTGGAGCGAATGTCAAGTTAGCAAACTGGCGACAAGTCACTGTACAAATTAATGAGTCCTTTGATCAGAAAGGAAACGACGTGTGAGTATCATCGTGATACGCACGGGAGTGTGTACAGTCACCGCTTGTCGTACTGGCAGTTAAAAGTACGAATAAGGAGGCGACTTTTTTTATGGCAAGTCAAGTAATGAGAATCACAATGAAGGCATATGATCATCAGCTGATCGATGCATCCGCAAAGAAAATCATCGAAACGGTGAAGAAGACCGGCTCCAAAGTGAGCGGACCGGTGCCGCTTCCCACGAAAAAAGAAGTGGTTACGATTCTTCGTGCGGTACACAAGTACAAAGATTCCAGAGAGCAGTTCGAACAGAGAACGCACAAGAGACTGATTGACATCATTGCGCCTACGCAGAAGACGATCGACGCTCTGTCCCGTCTTGATATGCCGGCTGGCGTATATGTCGACATAAAAATGAAAAACAAATAAATCCTGCGGCTAGAATGAACGCGAGAGCGTTCCGCTGTAGAGAAAACAGGAGGAAACGAAAAAATGAAGAAAGCTATTTTAGCAACCAAGGTCGGAATGACCCAGATCTTCAACGAGGACGGAGTCCTGACTCCGGTAACCGTTCTGCAGGCTGGTCCGTGCGTGGTAACCCAGGTGAAAACCGTGGAAACCGACGGATACAATGCGGTACAGGTCGGCTTCGTTGACACCAGAGAAAAACTGGTAAACAAACCGAAAAAAGGACACTTTGACAAAGCGGGCGTTGCCTATAAGAAGTTTGTCAGAGAGCTGAAGTTAGAGAACGCTGCAGAGTATGCAGTGGCACAGGAGATCAAGGCAGACATCTTCGCCGCAGGCGACAAGATCGATGCGACCGCCATTTCCAAAGGTAAGGGATTCCAGGGCGCGATCAAGAGACTGGGTCAGCACAGAGGACCTATGGCTCACGGTTCCAAGTTCCACCGTCATCAGGGTTCCAACGGCGCCTGCTCCGATCCGAGCAAGGTGTTCAAGGGAAAAGGAATGCCCGGACACATGGGATCCAAGCAGATCACGATCCAGAATCTGGAGATCGTGAGAGTAGACGCTGAAAACAACTTACTGTTGGTAAAAGGTGCGGTACCAGGCCCGAAGAAAGCCTTAGTTACTGTTAAAGAGACCGTAAAGACCGGTAAGTAAGGTTTGAAGGGAAAGGAGGAACACAAACATGGCAAACGTAGCTGTTTATAATATGGAAGGCAAAGAAGTTGGCACGATGGAGCTGAACGACGCAGTGTTCGGCGTAGATGTAAACGAGCATCTGGTTCATATGGCAGTCGTTGCACAGCTTGCAAACAAGAGACAGGGAACCCAGAAGGCAAAGACCCGTTCTGAAGTTTCCGGCGGCGGAAGAAAACCGTGGAGACAGAAAGGAACCGGACATGCGCGTCAGGGTTCAACCAGAGCTCCGCAGTGGACCGGCGGCGGCGTAGTATTCGCTCCGACTCCGAGAGATTACACGATCCGTCTGAATAAGAAAGAAAAGAGACTGGCTCTGAAGTCCGCACTGACCAGCAGAGTACAGGAGAACAAGTTCATCGTTCTTGACGAGCTGAAGTTCGACGAGATCAAGACCAAGAAGATGCAGGCAGTTCTGGATGCTCTGAACGTATCCAAGGCGCTGGTGGTTCTGAATGACAATGATGCCAACGTGATGATGTCTGCAAGAAACATCGCAAACGTTCAGACAGCTTTGACCAACACGATCAACGTATACGACATCCTGAAATACAATACGGTCATCGTTACCAAGGCTGCTGTTGCAACCATCGAGGAGGTATATGCGTAATGGCTGATATTAAATATTATGATGTAATCCTCAAACCGATTATCACCGAGAAGAGCATGGACGCTATGAGCGAGAAAAAATATACTTTCCTGGTTCATACGGAAGCGACCAAATCTCAGATCAAAGAAGCGGTAGAGAAAATGTTCGCGGGAACGAAAGTGAAAAGCGTGAACACCATGAATTACGACGGAAAGAACAAAAGACGCGGTATGGTGGTTGGAAAGACTGCCAAGACCAAGAAAGCGATCGTTCAGCTTACCGCAGACAGCAAGGATATCGAGCTGTTTGAGGGACTGTAAAGATCAGAAACTATACGCCCCCTACGGGCGTGATGACAAAACGTAGAGTTGAAAGGAGATAAACGTAATGGGAATCAAAACTTACCGCCCATATACACCTTCCAGAAGACATATGTCCGGATATGATTTCGCTGAGATCACCAAAACGACTCCAGAGAAATCTCTGGTCACTTCTCTCAAGAAGAATGCCGGACGTAATGCCCAGGGTAAAATTACTGTGAGACACCGCGGAGGCGGATCCAGAAGAAAATACAGAATTATCGATTTCAAGAGAAGAAAAGACGGTATCCCGGCAAAAGTGCTCGGTATCGAGTACGATCCGAACAGAACCGCAAATATCGCGCTGATCTGCTATGCAGACGGTGAGAAAGCATATATCCTTGCACCGCAGGGCCTGACCGACGGCATGACCGTTATGAACGGACCGGAGGCTGAGGTACATGTAGGAAACTGCCTGCCGCTGGAGAATATCCCGGTTGGTACTATGGTGCACAATGTAGAGTTATACGCAGGCAGAGGCGGACAGCTGGTTCGTTCTGCAGGCAACGGAGCGCAGCTGATGGCAAAGGAAGGCAAATACGCTACCTTAAGAATGCCGTCTGGTGAAATGAGAATGGTACCGATTAACTGCCGCGCAACCGTAGGCGTTGTGGGCAACGGCGAGCACAACCTGATCAACATCGGTAAAGCAGGCCGTAAACGTCACATGGGTATCAGACCTACCGTCCGCGGTTCTGTTATGAACCCGAACGATCATCCGCATGGTGGTGGAGAAGGAAAGACCGGTATCGGCCGTCCGGGTCCGTGCACACCGTGGGGTAAACCGGCACTTGGCCTTAAGACCAGAAAGAAGAACAAGAAGTCCAATAAACTGATCGTAAGAAGAAGAGACGGAAGAACTATCAAATAATTAAAGGAGGTTTCACCTAATGGCTCGTTCATTAAAAAAAGGACCATTTGCAGACGCAAGCTTACTGAAGAAAGTGGACGCGATGAACGCAAGCGGACAGAAGACGGTCATCAAGACCTGGTCCCGCCGTTCCACCATCTTCCCGCAGATGGTTTCCCATACAATTGCAGTTCATGATGGAAGAAAACATGTGCCGGTATATATCACCGAGGACATGGTAGGACATAAGCTTGGAGAATTCGTTCCCACCAGAACCTACAGAGGCCATGGCAAAGACGAAAAAAAATCCAGACGATAACAGTTAAATTTTGGAAGGAGGTTACATCTAATGGCTAAAGGATCCAGAAGTCAGATCAAAAGAGAGAGAAATGCGAAAAAAGATACCAGACCATCTGCAAAATTATCTTATGCCCGCGTTTCTGTTCAGAAAGCGTGCTTCGTATTAGATGCCATCAGAGGTAAAGACGTACAGACAGCGCTCGGTATTGTTACCTACAATCCGAGATACGCTTCTACGCTGATAGAGAAATTATTAAAATCCGCGATCGCGAACGCGGAGAACAACAACGGAATGAGTGCTGACAATCTTTATGTGGCAGAATGCTATGCGGATAAAGGACCGACCATGAAGAGAATCAGACCGAGAGCACAGGGCCGCGCTTATCGTATCGAGAAGAGAATGAGCCACATCACCATCGTGCTGGATGAGAAGAAATAAGGAGGAAAGTCATGGGTCAGAAAGTCAATCCACACGGACTTAGAGTCGGTGTTATCAAAGACTGGGATTCTAAATGGTACGCTGAGGCTGATTTCGCCGACTGCTTAGTTGAAGATTATCAGATCAGAAAGTTCCTGAAGAAAAAATTATACAATGCGGGTGTTTCTAAGATTGAGATCGAAAGAACTTCCGACCGTGTAAAAATCATTATCTCCACCGCAAAACCGGGTATGATCATCGGCAAGGGCGGTTCCGAGATTGAGAAGGTAAGAGCAGAGCTGCAGAAAATGACCACAAAGAAAGTGGTAGTAGATATCAAAGAAGTGAAGAGACCGGACCGTGAGGCACAGCTGGTTGCTGAAAATATCGCACAGCAGCTGGAGAACCGTATCTCCTTCCGCCGCGCGATGAAGTCCTGCATGGGCCGCGCGATGAAATCCGGCGCAAAGGGAATCAAAGCTTCCTGCGCAGGCCGTCTGGGCGGAGCGGATATGGCTCGTACGGAGACCTACTCCGAAGGTACGATCCCGCTGCACACTCTGAGAGCAGATATTGACTATGGTTTCGCTGAGGCAGACACCACCTACGGAAAGATCGGCGTTAAGGTTTGGGTCTACAAGGGCGAGGTACTTCCCACAAAGGCAGCAAAGGAAGGGAGCGATAAATAATGTTAATGCCAAAAAGAGTAAAACGCCGTAAACAGTTCCGCGGTACGATGACTGGAAAGGCGCTTAGAGGTAATAAGATTACAAATGGTGAATACGGTATTGTCGCTACGGAGCCGTGCTGGATCAAGTCCAACCAGATCGAGGCAGCCCGTGTGGCCATGACCCGTTATATCAAACGTGGCGGTAAAGTCTGGATCAAGATTTTCCCGGACAAACCTGTAACCAACAAACCGGCTGAAACGCGTATGGGTTCCGGTAAAGGAACGCTGGAGTACTGGGTGGCCGTTGTGAAACCGGGCCGTGTAATGTTCGAGATTTCCGGAGTTCCGGAAGACGTTGCAAAAGAAGCATTGCGTCTCGCTACCCATAAGTTACCCTGCAAATGCAAGATCGTTTCTCGCGCAGACTTAGAAGGCGGTGATAACAGTGAAAACAAATAAGTATGTAGAAGATTTAAAGGCAAAATCAGCTGCAGAACTGAATACAGAATTAGTAGCTGCTAAGAAGGAACTTTTCAATCTGAGATTCCAGAACGCAACCAACCAGCTGGACAATACGGCGAGAATCAAAGAGGTTCGCAGAAATATCGCCCGGATCCAGACTGTTATCGCACAGAAGAATGCGTAAGGATGCATAGAAGGATTTCAGTTTGAGAAAGGAGATAGAAATCGTGGAAAGAAATCTGAGAAAAACACGTGTTGGAAAAGTCGTAAGCGACAAGATGGATAAGACGATCGTGGTTGCAGTAGAGAACCATGTAAAACATCCGCTTTACGGAAAAATCGTGAAGAAAACTTATAAATTGAAAGCACATGATGAGAATAACGAGTGCGGAATCGGCGATACCGTAAAAGTTATGGAGACCAGACCGCTGTCCAAAGACAAGAGATGGAGACTGGTCAGCATTATTGAGAAAGCCAGATAGGAGGATGCCGCAATGGTACAGCAGGAAACAAGACTTAAAGTTGCTGATAACACCGGTGCAAAAGAATTACTCTGCATCCGCGTTATGGGCGGCTCTACCAGAAGATATGCAAACATTGGGGACGTGATCGTTGCCAGCGTTAAAGATGCAACACCAGGCGGTGTTGTTAAAAAGGGCGATGTGGTCAAGGCGGTAGTTGTCCGCACGGTAAAGGGCGCACGCCGCAAAGACGGTTCTTATATCAAATTTGACGAGAACGCAGCCGTAATCATCAAAGAGGATAAGAACCCGAGAGGAACCCGTATCTTTGGACCGGTGGCAAGAGAGCTTCGTGAGAAACAGTTCATGAAGATCGTATCCCTTGCTCCGGAAGTATTATAGGAGGTATCGGAATATGTCTACAATCAGAATCAAAAAAGGCGACACTGTAAGAGTCATTGCCGGTACTGACAAAGGCAGCGAAGGCAAAGTCATCGCAGTGAACCATAAGAAAAACACCGTTCTTGTAGAAGGTGTGAATATGATTACGAAACACACAAAACCGTCACCGGCCAATCAGCAGGGCGGCATCATCCGTCAGGAAGGACCTATCGACGTTTCCAACGTGATGTACGTGAGCGACGGAAAAGTATCCAGAATCGGTTACAAGATGGACGGGGACAAAAAAGTCCGCGTGGCAAAAGCAACCGGTAAGGTGATCGATTAATTTGGAAGAGAGGAGGTCCAGGAAAGTTGAGTAGACTCAGTGAACAGTACAAAAATGAGATCGTAGACGCTATGATCAAAAAATTTGGCTATAAAAACGTCATGGAAGTGCCGAAGCTTGACAAAGTCGTCATCAATATGGGTGTCGGCGAGGCTAAGGAAAACGCGAAAGTATTGGATTCTGCCGTAAAGGATCTGGAGACCATCTCCGGACAGAAGCCGGTGCTGACCAGAGCTAAAAATTCCGTGGCAAACTTCAAGATCCGTGAAGGCATGGCGATCGGATGCAAGGTTACCCTGCGCGGCGAGAAAATGTATGAATTTGTTGACCGTCTGGTAAACCTGGCACTGCCGCGTGTCCGCGACTTCAGAGGCGTAAATCCGAACGCGTTCGACGGAAGAGGAAATTACGCGCTTGGTATTAAAGAACAGTTGATTTTCCCGGAAATTGAATACGACAAGATCGATAAAGTAAGAGGTATGGATATCATCTTCGTGACCACCGCGAAGACCGATGAGGAAGCCCGTTATCTGTTAAGTCTGTTCAATATGCCATTCGCAAGATAGGAGGGAATTTCATGGCTAAGACATCGATGAAAATCAAACAGCAGCGCAAACAGAAATTCTCTACCAGAGAATATAACCGCTGCAGAATCTGCGGACGTCCGCATGCTTACCTGAGAAAATACGGCATCTGCAGAATTTGCTTCCGTGAACTGGCCTACGCAGGACAGATCCCGGGTGTGAAGAAAGCAAGCTGGTAAGCCGAGAAAACAGGAAAGGAGTCTAGATATGACAACGAACGATCCGATTGCAGATATGCTTACAAGAATCCGTAACGCGAACACTGCTAAACACGATACTGTGGATGTCCCCGCTTCCAAAATGAAGCTGGCGATCGCCGACATCCTGGTAGATGAAGGATATATCGCAAAATATGACCTGGTGGACAATGGAAATTTCAAAGATATCCATATCACCCTGAAATACGGCAAGGACAAGAATGACAGAGTCATTTCCGGCCTGAAGAGAATTTCCAAACCGGGTCTGAGAATTTACGCAGGAAAAGAAAATATGCCGAAAGTGCTCGGCGGACTGGGCATCGCTATTGTTTCCACAAACAAGGGCGTGATGACCGACAAAAAAGCGAGAGAGCTGAACGTAGGCGGAGAAGTTTTGGCCTTTGTTTGGTAACTTGATCCGCAGAACTGAAAACAGAAGAGGCGCACAAGCCTCTTCCGAAAATCTAAGTAAGGAGGATTACAGATTATGTCCCGTATCGGAAGATTACCGGTAGCTATCCCGGAAGGAGTAACCGTGACAGTTGCCGAGGGAAATAAAGTGACCGTAAAAGGTCCGAAAGGAACGCTTGAGAGAGTGCTTCCCGCTGAAATGACGATCAAGGTAGAAGACGGCCATGTGGTTGTCACGAGACCGAATGACTTGAAGAAAATGAAATCTTTACACGGTTTGACGAGAACCCTGATTTCCAACATGGTGACAGGCGTTCATACCGGATTTGAGAAAGTGCTTGAGGTAAACGGTGTTGGATACCGCTGCTCCAAGTCCGGCAAGAAACTGACTCTGAACCTTGGATATTCTCATCCGGTGGAGATGATGGATCCGGAGGGTCTGGAAGCAGTTGTGGACGGCAACAAGATCACTGTCAAGGGTATCGACAAAGAAAAGGTCGGACAGTACGCAGCTGAGATCCGCGATAAGAGAAGACCGGAGCCGTATAAGGGCAAAGGTATCAAGTATGAGACCGAGGTTATCAGACGTAAAGTTGGTAAGACCGGTAAGAAATAAGTAAGGAGAGTGTAAAGATGGTTAGTAAGAAATCAAGAGCCGAAGTTCGCGCCAAAAAGCATTACAGATTACGCAATCACATCAGCGGAACCGCTGAGAAACCGCGTCTGGCAGTGTTCAGAAGCAATAATCATATGTATGCTCAGATCATCGACGATACGGTAGGGAACACTCTGGTATCCGCTTCCACTCTTCAGAAAGAAGTGAAGGCTGAGCTGGAGAAGACCAACAACGTGGATGCTGCAGCATATCTCGGCAAAGTGATCGCCGAGAGAGCACTGGAAAAAGGAATCAAGACCGTGGTATTTGACCGCGGAGGATTCATTTACCAGGGCAAGATCGCAGCGCTTGCAGAAGCAGCGCGTGAAGCAGGTCTGGAATTTTAGAGGAGGAGGAAAAAAGACATGAGACATGAGATCATTGATGCGAATCAGTTAGAACTGACAGATAGAGTAGTATCAATCAAGCGTGTTAGCAAGACCGTCAAAGGCGGCCGCAGCATGCGTTTCACAGCTCTGGTAGTCGTTGGTGACGGAAACGGTCACGTCGGCGCTGGTCTTGGAAAAGCCACTGAAATTCCGGAAGCAATCCGCAAAGGAAAAGAAGACGCTGTGAAGAAACTGGTAACCGTTGCGCTGGATGAAAACAAAAGTATTCCGCACGACAATTTCGGAAAGTTCGGAAGCTCTTCCGTACTTCTGAAAAGAGCTCCGGAAGGTACCGGTATCATCGCCGGCGGTCCGGCCCGTGCCGTGGTAGAGCTGGCAGGTATCAAGAATATCCGTACCAAGTCTCTGGGTTCCAACAACAAACAGAACGTGGTACTGGCAACGATTGAAGGCCTGGCGGGACTGTCTTCTCCGGAGGAAGTCGCAAGAAAGCGCGGCAAGTCCGTAGACGAGATCATGGCTTAAGGAGGAGAATGAACATGGCAGAGAAATTAAAAATCACATTAGTAAAATCTCCTATCGGTGCAATTCCGAAACAGAGAGCGACCGTAGAGGCGCTCGGACTGAGAAAGCTGAATAAAACGGTCGAGATGCCGGACAATGAAGCAGTACGCGGAATGATCTGGCATGTAAGACATCTGGTAAAAGTAGAAGAAATTTAATTTTGGATATGTAAGGAGGTGCCACTATGGATTTATCGAATTTAAGGTACGCCGAAGGCTCCAAACACAGCGGCGACTTCAGAAGAGGCCGCGGACATGGTTCAGGAAACGGCAAGACCGCAGGTAAAGGTCATAAAGGACAGAAAGCCCGTTCCGGAGCTCCGAGACCGGGATTTGAAGGCGGTCAGATGCCATTATACAGACGGCTTCCGAAGAGAGGCTTCACCAACCGCAACAGCAGAGAGATCGTTGGAATCAACGTAGACGCGCTGGAGAGATTTGAGAACGACAGCGTAGTTTCTGTAGAGACTCTGATTGCGGAAGGTATCGTGAAGAACCCGAAAGACGGTGTTAAAATTCTTGGAAACGGAGAATTAACCAAGAAACTGACCGTGCAGGCGAATGCATTTTCTGCCGGTGCGGTAGCGAAGATTGAAGCTCTTGGTGGAAAAGCCGAGGTGATCTAATGTTAAAAACATTACGGAACGCGCTTAAAATTGAGGACATCAGGAAAAAACTGATTTTCACATTTTTAATGCTTGTAGTTGTGCGCTTCGGCTCTCAGCTTCCGATTCCGGGTGTGAATAGAGATTATTTTGCCAACTGGTTTGCAGCCCAGACCGGTGACGCATTTAACTTTTTTGATGCGTTCACCGGCGGGTCATTTACCAGTTTGTCTGTATTTGCGCTTGGTATTACGCCGTACATTACATCTTCCATTATTATGCAGCTTCTGACGATCGCTATTCCAAAACTGGAAGAGATGCAGAAAGAAGGCGAGGATGGAAGAAAGAAGATCCAGACAATTTCCCGTTATCTGACGGTAGGACTGGCTCTGGTTCAGAGTATCGCTATGACGATCGGTTTCGGCGGACGCGGACTTCTGGAAGAAGTAACGGTTCCCAATATGATTGTCGTAGTGGCTGCTATGACGGCAGGAAGTGCATTCCTCATGTGGGTCGGTGAGCAGATTACAGAAAACGGAGTCGGAAACGGTATTTCTATCGTACTTCTGATTAATATCGTATCCACGATCCCGGACGACTTTGTAAATCTGTACAGACAGTTTATTCAGGGGCAGACAATCCTGAACGGAGTCCTGGCGGCTGTGATTATTCTGGCAGTCATCCTGCTCACAGTGATCTTTGTCATTGTTCTTCAGGGCGGCGAACGCCGTATTCCGGTACAATATGCAAAGAAAGTACAGGGCCGGAAGATGGTGGGCGGACAGTCTACCAATATTCCTTTGAAAGTCAATACATCCGGTGTGATCCCTGTGATCTTCGCTTCATCTTTGATGAGCTTTCCAGGCGTGATCGCGGCTTTGGCAGGATATACGGGCGGCGACAGCATCGGCGCGCATATTCTGACCGGACTGAGTCAGTCCAGCTGGTGTAACCCGGATCAGCCGATTTATTCCCTCGGATTACTGCTGTATATTATATTGGTTGTATTTTTTGCATATTTCTATACATCCATTACGTTTAACCCGATTGAGATTTCGAATAATATGAAGCGCCAGGGCGGATTCATCCCTGGTATCCGGCCGGGCAAGCCGACGACGGAATATCTCAGCAAGATTTTAAATTATATTGTATTTGTCGGTGCAGTGGGACTGATCATTGTATGTATCATCCCGATCTTTTTCAGCGGCATGTTTGGAGCAAACGTCTCTTTTGGAGGAACATCCATTATCATTATCGTGGGTGTAATCCTGGAAACGCTGAAGCAGATTGAATCCCAGATGCTCGTGCGCTATTACAAGGGCTTCCTGAACGACTGATACAGCGAGACATAAGCCTGTACGGAATACCATGCGGTGGTTCCGCACAGGCTTTTCGAATAGGATGGAAAAAACTGGTTACACTGAATAAGGGAGAACAGAAAATATGAAGATTATTATGTTAGGCGCGCCGGGTGCGGGAAAAGGGACACAGGCAAAAAAAATCGCTGAAAAGTATCAGATTCCCCATATTTCCACAGGAGATATTTTCCGCGCAAATATTAAAAACGGTACGGAATTGGGAAAAAAGGCAAAGACTTATATGGATCAGGGACTTCTGGTACCGGATGAGCTGGTCTGCGATCTGGTCGTAGACCGTGTGAAACAGGAGGACTGCAAAAACGGTTATATTCTGGACGGATTCCCAAGAACGATCCCGCAGGCAGAGAGCCTGGATGAAGCGCTGGGCCAGATGGGTGAGAGTCTGGACTACGCCATCAATGTGGATGTTCCGGACGAACATATCGTAAACCGCATGTCCGGACGCCGCGCGTGCGTGGGATGCGGAGCAACCTATCATATTGTGTACGCTCCTACAAAGAAAGAGGGAGTCTGTGACGTATGCGGCGCGGAGCTGATTCTCAGGGACGATGACAAGCCGGAGACGGTGCAGAAACGTCTGAGCGTTTATCATGAACAGACGCAGCCGCTGATCGACTATTATAAAGGAAAAGGCATCCTGAAGGATGTGGATGGAACCAAAGATATGGATGTGGTTTTCCAGGCAATTACAGACATTTTGGGAGCGTAAGATTATGGCGGTAACGGTAAAATCTGCGAAAGAAATAGAACTTATGAGAGAGGCAGGACGCCTGCTGGAGATCGTTCACGACGAGATGGCGAAAATGATCCGGCCGGGGATCTCTACGATGGATATCAACGAGTACGGAGACAAAGTAATCAGAGATCTGGGATGCGTACCTAATTTCCTTAACTACTCCGGATATCCTGCTTCGATCTGTGTGTCTGTCAATGAGGAAGTGGTCCATGGAATTCCCAGGAGAGACCACATTCTGAAAGAAGGAGATATCGTCAGCCTGGACGCGGGACTGATCTATAAAGGATATCATTCCGACGCGGCAAGAACCCATGCGGTCGGAAAGATCGCGCCTGAAGTGCAGAAGCTTCTGGATGTGACGAAGCAGAGCTTTTTTGAGGGAATCAAATATGCAAAAGCGGGAAATCACCTGTTTGATATTTCCAATGCCATTGATAATTATGTGACGCCTTTCGGGTATGGGATTGTCCAGGATCTGGTAGGTCACGGGATCGGCACCAGCCTTCATGAAGATCCCCAGATTCCTAATTTCCGCCAGAAGCGTAAAGGCATCATCCTGGTGCCCGGCATGACGCTGGCGGTGGAACCCATGATTAATATGGGGACCTGGAAGGTAAAATGGCTGGACGACGAGTGGACGGTCATCTCCGCGGATCACTCCGTATCAGCGCATTATGAAAACACAATCCTGATCACGGACGGCGAGCCGGAGATCCTGACCCTGCATGAATAGGCGGGAACAGGAGGACCCTATGATAAATATGGAAACAGGTATGCTCGCCAGATCGAAGGCAGGGCATGACCGGGGCAAACTCTATATCATAATCCGCGCGGAAGCGGAATATGTATGGGTAGCGGACGGACGCTGCCATACGACAGCAAATCCAAAGAAGAAAAACAAGAAACATATACAGGCGATCCGACGGATTCCGGATAAAGTGAGAACAGCACTGATGTCCGGGGAACCGCTTACAGACGGACATATCATAGCAGGAATTGAATCAGAGTCATAGACAGGCAGGAGGATAAACATGTCGAAAGCAGATGTAATTGAGATTGAAGGAACCGTAATTGAAAAACTTCCCAACGCTATGTTCCAGGTGGAACTGGAAAACGGGCATAAAGTGCTTGCCCATATCAGCGGAAAACTTCGGATGAATTTCATCCGTATTTTGCCGGGAGATAAAGTAACCATTGAGATGTCTCCGTACGATCTGTCCAAAGGACGGATTATCTGGAGAGATAAATAAAAAAGTACTTGCATTCCTTGCATGCCTCTGCTATAATGTGTAGGCATGATTTTGGGGGCGTATGCCTTCGGAAAGGAAAATGATGAAAGGAGGACTTTACTGTGAAGGTTAGATCATCGGTGAAACCTATTTGCGAAAAGTGCAAAATCATCAAGAGAAAAGGTAGTATCAGAGTAATCTGTGAAAATCCCAAACATAAACAGAGACAAGGCTAATGGTCTGTGAATGTTAGCACTTGTAGCTTTTTTATATGAGCGGCTGCAGTTGAAACACACGGAAGCGTGTGACAACTGATTTATATAAAAGAACTTAGAGTGGTAGATTATTCAAGGATTGGTGCATTTAGCTCAGGGATGCCGCCATGCGGGCCCGGCTTCGTCAGGCGCAGGCGCCCTATACATCCTTGCCAGTGTCCCCTGTCTCAGGCAAGCCTGGACAGTTTCCGCTGTCAAGTCTGTGCATGGCTGAATGCGAAATGATATTGCTTAAAACCGGGAAGTTTCTGCGAAAAGAGTACCGGAAAGAATGGGTATTTACCCATTTGGGCGTTGGGATGCGCAGACGTTCCGTGCCTCATTTAGGAAAATATTGTAGTATACGAACTGTTCAGTACAGGCCGAATCACTTGCTGATGAGGCCGTAAGAAAATGATTCAGGCGTGAGCAAACCCCATCAGCGGAGCTGATCCTTTTGGGTTTGCGAATCGTGACTGTGAAGGCACTGAACAGTTACGAAGTGTAGAAAATGGAGGAATAATCACATGGCTCGTATTGCTGGTGTAGATTTACCAAGAGAGAAACGTGTAGAGATCGGGCTGACTTACATCTATGGGATCGGCAGGGCAAGCTCCAACCGTATCCTGAAAGAAGCTCAGGTAAACCCGGATACCCGTGTCAGAGATCTGACAGACGAAGAAGTGAAGAGAATCAGTTCTGTGATCGATGAGACCCAGACTGTGGAAGGTGATCTGAGAAGACAGATCGCTATGGACATCAAGAGACTGCAGGAGATCGGATGCTACAGAGGCGTTCGTCATCGTAAGAGCCTGCCGGTTCGCGGTCAGAAGACAAAGACCAACGCAAGAACCAGAAAAGGTCCGAAGAAGACCGTTGCAAACAAGAAGAAATAAAGCGCTTGGCGAATACAGGGCAATCTTTGCCGTATGAGTATGAGTGCGTACCATATAATTTGAAGAAAGAAGAAAGTAGGTTAGTTTAGAAATGGCTAAAGTTACGAAAAAAGTGACAAAAAAGCGTGTCAGAAAAAACGTTGAACGCGGACAGGCACATATCCAGTCATCTTTCAATAATACGATCGTTACCCTGACCGATGCAGAGGGCAACGCTCTGAGCTGGGCAAGTGCCGGTGGTCTTGGTTTTAGAGGTTCAAGGAAATCTACTCCGTATGCAGCGCAGATGGCTGCAGAAACTGCTACGAAAGCAGCTCTGGTACACGGATTAAAGACTGTAGATGTATTCGTAAAAGGACCTGGTTCAGGAAGAGAAGCTGCGATCCGCGCGCTGCAGGCATGCGGTCTGGAAGTTGTCAGCATTACCGATGTTACGCCGGTACCGCACAACGGTTGCCGTCCACCAAAACGCAGAAGAGTTTAATCAGGAGGGTATGAGAAATGGCAGTAAATAGAACACCTGTCCTTAAAAGATGCAGATCCCTTGGACTGGATCCGGTCTATTTAGGAATCGATAAAAAATCCAACAGAAACTCCCAGAGAGGAAACAAGAAGATCTCCGAATACGGTCTTCAGCTGAGAGAAAAGCAGAAAGCAAAATTCATCTACGGCGTACTGGAGAAACCGTTCCGCAATTACTATGAGAAAGCGGATCGCATGAAAGGTATGACCGGTGAAAACCTGATGGTTATGCTGGAATCCAGACTGGATAATGTAGTATTCCGTCTCGGCCTTGCAAGAACCCGTCAGGAAGCAAGACAGATCGTTGACCATAAGCATGTGCTGGTAAACGGAAAACAGGTGAATATCCCGTCTTATCAGGTGAAAGCCGGAGATTCCATTGAGATCAAAGAGAAATGCAAGAGCTCTGACCGCTATAAAGCGATCGTTGAGGCAACCGGCGGAAGACTGGTGCCGGAATGGCTGGAAGCTGATCTTGACAATCTGAAAGGAACGGTTAAAGAACTTCCGACCAGAGAGATGATCGATGTGCCGGTTAACGAGATGCTGATCGTCGAGTTGTATTCCAAATAATTAAGTAGTTTCGTCACCCATCACAGAACAGGAGGGGCTTTTAGTGGTAGTATTTAACAAACCCAAGATTGAAATTGCAGAGATTTCAGAAGATAAGAGATATGGCAGATTCGTAGTAGAGCCGTTGGAAAGAGGCTATGGTACGACCCTCGGAAATTCTCTGAGAAGGATCATGCTTTCTTCTCTGCCGGGTTCTGCAGTCAGCCAGGTGAAGATTGACGGTGTTCTTCACGAGTTCAGCTCCATCCCGGGTGTAAAAGAAGATGTAACGGAAATTATCATGAATATCAAGAGTCTGGCAATCCGTAATACCAGTGATTCCGATGAGGCGAAGACTGCCTACATCGATTTCGAAGGCGAAGGTGTTGTGACTGCCGCTGATATTCAGTGTGATCCGGATATTGAGATTTTAAATCCGGATGTGGTGATCGCGCACTTGAACGGCGGCGCGGACAGCAAACTGTACATGGAGCTGACCATTACCAAGGGCCGCGGATATGTGAGTGCAGACAAGAATAAAGACGACGATCTTCCGATCGGTATCATCGCGGTGGATTCCATTTATACGCCGGTAGAGCGCGTGAATCTTACCGTTGAGAACAGCCGTGTAGGTCAGGTAATCGATTTCGATAAACTGACTTTAGACGTATATACCAATGGAACTCTGGCTCCGGACGAGGCTGTCAGTCTGGCGGCAAAAGTCCTGAGCGAGCATCTGAGTCTGTTCATCGATCTGTCTGAGAATGCCAAATCCACAGAGATTATGGTAGAAACAGAGACCGATGACAAAGAAAAGGTTCTCGAGATGAGCATTGATGAACTGGAACTTTCCGTTCGTTCTTACAACTGCCTGAAGAGAGCCGGAATCAATACAGTGGAAGAGCTGTGCAACCGGACTCCGGAGGATATGATGAAGGTCCGCAACCTGGGCCGCAAATCCCTGGAAGAAGTCCTTGCAAAGCTGAAAGAACTCGGCCTGGAACTGAACCAGAGCGAGGAATAAGCAATAAAAGATTCGCGAAAAACATTTGCGAATGAAGCGAAAAAGTTGATGCCAGACCCCGGGTCAGTAAGACCGAAGAAGCATGATCCGCGGGCGCAACGAATGGAGGAAATAAAATGGCAAAATATAGAAAACTGAGCAGAACTTCTTCTCAGAGAAAAGCGCTTCTGAGAAGCCAGGTAACCGCCCTGCTGGCAAACGGCAAGATCGTTACCACGGAAGCAAAGGCAAAAGAAGTGCGTAAGATTGCAGAGGGCCTGATCGCTCTTGGCGTAAAAGAGAAGGACAACTTCGAGATGGTGAAAGTAACCGCTAAAGTTGCCCGTAAAGATAAAGACGGCAAGAGAGTCAAAGAAGTTGTAGACGGCAAGAAAGTAACCGTATACGACGAGGTAGAGAAGGAGATCAAAAAAGATCTTCCGTCCAGACTGCATGCCAGAAGAGAGATGCTGAAAGTTCTTTACCCGGTGAAGGCTCCGGTAGAGGGCAAGAAAAAGAAAACCCAGGAAGTAGACATGGTTGCAAAGATCTTTGACGAGATCGCTCCGAAATACGCGAACAGAAACGGTGGTTACACCAGAATCGTGAAGATCGGACAGAGAAAAGGCGACGCAGCTATGGAAGTACTGCTGGAGCTGGTATAAATCCATACAGAGTGATACAGAGACTGTCATGAGAACAAATTGTTTTCATGGCAGTTTTTTTCTGTTCTTTTCTTCCGGTTTCAGAAGAATGGTTTGCACGATGGCTCAGAAAATCCGCTTGCTCATGTAATATGCGTCAGCTATAATAAAATCAACTATAATCTGTGAAACCTTTGAAAAGGAGGCTCTTATGTTCAGGTGGAGGATGAGAGAGGTGCTGCTTACGCAGGACGCCGGGCTGTTCGGCGCGGTACAGGACGCGCTGAGCGACAGCCATATTCCGTATGACACGCGAGTGATCAATACAGGAAGCCAGAACCGCCGGACCGGCGGGTGGGGAAGAATTGGGGAGAATGTAAATCTGGAAATTCTGTATTATATATATGTAAAACCAAAGGACGAGGAACAGGCCGGATATGTGGTTGCCGAATGCAGGAGCAGGATGCGCAGATAGAAGCAGGGTATTTGTCCCTGAGGCTTACCGGTTGCCGAATCTGAAGAAATCTTCTATAATGAGAAAAAGACAAGAAAGGCGGGAAACAATATGGATATTCTCTGGAGTGACAGAAAAAGGTGGCTGTTGTTCGGCCTTCCGTGGACATTTACAAAATACACCTGTACGCCGGAAAAGTTTGTAGTACAGTCGGGCATCCTGAAGCAGCGGGAAGATGAGATCCGTCTATACCGGATCATGGATCTGACGCTGGAGAGGACGTTTCTTCAGCGGATTTTCGGCCTGGGGACGATTATCTGCGATACGGTGGATAAATCTTCACCGCAACTTATAATCCGCAACGTGAAAGATTCCCGGCGGGTGAAGGATCTGATCTCAAATGCAGTGGAAGAGGAACGTATAAAGAAACGGGTGTCCTCCCGGGAATTTATGGCATCCGAGGATGAAGACGGGCTGGAGGAAGAACCATGATCAATGAAAAAATGTATGAATATGGGAGCAAAAGTTCTGTGATCCGCGAGCTGTTTTCTTATGGTCTGGAACGGAAAAAAGTTGTGGGAGAGGACAAGGTCTACGATTTCAGTCTGGGAAATCCCAGCATTCCTGCCCCTGCGGAGGTAAAACAGGCAATTCTTGAACTTTTGGAGGAACCGGCGGAGGAGCTGCACGGGTATTCTCCGGCATCCGGAGACCCGGCAGTGAAACAGGAGCTGGCGGAAGCGGTAAACCGCCGGTACGGGACGCACTTTACCGGAGACAATTTTTATATGACGGTAGGCGCGGCAGCGTCTCTGAATATTACGATTCAGGCGCTGACCAATTCCGGAGACGAGTTTATCGTATTCGCGCCGTTTTTTCCGGAATATCAGGTGTGGGTGGAGAATGCCGGAGCCGTACTCAGAATCTGTCCTCCAAATCTGAAAGACTTTCAGATGGATTTTGCGGAACTGGAGAAGCTGCTGAATCCGAAGACGAAGGGGATTATCATCAATTCTCCGAACAATCCCAGCGGGGCAGTTTATTCGGAGGAGACGATTCTCAGGCTTTCCGCACTGCTGAAAGAAAAACAGAAAGAATATGGAACGCAGATCTATCTGATCACGGACGAACCGTACCGGGAGATCGTCTATGGCGGAGTGGCAGTACCCTATGTGACCAAATATTACGCCAATACGATTGTCTGCTATTCCTACAGCAAATCTTTGTCCTTGCCGGGTGAGCGGATCGGTTATATCATCGTTCCGGATGAGATGACGGAATCGAAAAAGGTGATGGCGGCAGTGAACGGCGCGGGAAGGGCGCTGGGATATGTCTGCGCGCCGGTGCTTTTCCAGAAGGTGGTGGCAAAGTGCACAGGCGTGACCGGGGATATTTCCGCTTATGAAAGAAACCGGGAACTGCTTTACAATGGCCTTACGGAATTGGGTTATGAATGTGTGCAGCCGCAGGGAGCGTTCTACCTGTTCGTAAAATCGCCGGAGCCGGATGCCAATGCCTTTTCCGAAAAGGCGAAGAAATATGATGTGCTGATCGTGCCGGGGGACAGCTTCGGATGCCCCGGTTATGTCCGGATTTCCTACTGCGTAGCTGAGAAGACGATCGTAGACGCGATGCCGGCGTTTGCGAAGATTATGGAAGAATACCGAAGCGTATAGAAGATATTTTAATAATGACCGGACCCCCTGAAAAAGTTACTTCAGGGGGTTAATTTTTTGTTTTTGTTGACAAATCCGTTTGCTTGTAATAACATGAATTTATCCAATAAGTCAGCCATTCGGCTGATACATTCCCAAACTATTATGGAATCTGGCGCATGACAGGAAGAAGAGGGGATTTTTATACCCTTTTTTCAGCATTTCGTCATGCAGCCGTTATATTGGTGTCCCTGTGTGAAAGACCGGGAGGCCTTTTATGCCCGCATGGGGGCTTGGAAGGGGGGAAACTGTAATTTTTAAGGGCGCTTATTATTATTTTGGAAAAGGAGAAGAATTGTGAAAAGGAGACTATTTTGGAAACGTTTGTGCGCGCTCCTTTTGAGTGCCGCGCTGCTGGCGGGAGATGCGTCCGCCGTCAGCGCTTCCGTGCTGCAGGAAGCACCGGAGGCGGAATGGGAAATAGAAGATGCGGCGCCGGAATCTGAGCGGGGAAATGAAGAACAGCAGGATGTATCCGGGCAAACTCCCGGGGAGGGATCAGAGCAGGAGTCAGAAAAGGGTTCCGGGGTAACGGAGCAGGAGCCTGCAGGGCCTTCTGAAGAGCCCGGGAAGAGCGGCGCAGAAGCTTCTGAAACGCCGGAACAAAACGCTGCGGAGTCGTCTGAGACGCCAGCGCCAGAGATCTCTGAGACGCCGGAACAGACCGATGGAAATCCTCAGGAGACGCCGGAACAGACCGAAGAAGACCCTCAGGAGACCCCGGTTCCGGAAGCGGAGACGGCCCCGGAAATATCAGAGTCCGCCGCAGGAGAAACTTCCGGGACAGCAGGGCAGGATCCCGCGGAAACTCCGGGGGCTATAGGAACAGATACAGAGATGCCTTCTGAAAGCACAGAACAGATTCCGGAGGTGTCGGAGGAGACGGCGGAGGAACTGCCGCCGGAAGAAGACCAGGGATTTCAGGTATTGGATCAGGACGGGAATCCGCTTTCGGTGAATCTGGAAGAAGTGGACGATCCGGAAGCGCTGGAAGCTCAGGTGGATTTTTCCAGAGTATCCGGGGAGCTGGTATGGCTGCAGGATATACATGTGGAGACAGAAGGGACCGTTAACGTCCGGATCCGTTTGGAGAATCTGGATGGGAAAGTCGTTACAGTTGTGCATTTCCCGGATACAGGCGAGGTGGAATATCCGGAGGCGGAGATCCTGGATGGAGAAGTGTTGTCCTTCAGCCTGGATTCTTTTTCTCCCGTGGCAGTCTATGCGGCGGAAGACCTGTATCACTACAGCAGAGAAGATATGGCGACCATTCTGACGTGGAAAGAGAAGTATATACCCAATGGGTTTGAAGATCTTCTCGGTTACAGCGATTCCTGGTGGGACAGTCTGTATGATTATGAGCGCAGTCTGGCGGAATTCATGGAGGGATTGATCGAAAACCTGTCGGATACGGTGTATGACGGTCAGGATCTGTTCTCCTGTATCCGGATCCTGGAGGGCGGCGTGCCGGCAGAGGCATTCTTTGACGGCACGGTGTATCAGGGACTTACTGTTGAAGATCTGTATACCTTGTCGGAGTACGGGTATGATCTGGAGGATGTGTATGCGTTTCTGGCCGGAGCCTGCGGCTGGGAGGATACGGAACTGTTCCGGGAATATCTGCAGAGTCTGGAAAGTGAAGCGGGACCGGACGCGGGGCCGGAGGCACTGGCAGGGATGGCGGAGCGGATCATGCCGGCTAATCCCATGCTGTATGCGCTGTCAGACGGCGACCTGGTGGCAAGCATGTCTGTGAGCAGCACCGGATTTTCCGGGACAGGCCATGGAACGATCTGGAAACTTTCCATCGGAGGCGCGGACGCAATCTGCGCGACCCGGGGCAGAAGCGCCAGAAACGGATTCCTGTACAACGCCAATCCCGGCACATATGAAGTGCGTACCGGCGGAGAGGGGTACCTGGCCACGGTCGCCGCATTCTCCGGAGATTATTATGCCTGCGGACAGATCGCGCTGTGGCTGTTCCTGGAGTCGGAATCCTATACCCGGACAGAAGTAGAGGAACGGGCATACGCGCTTCTGGACGAATCGGATACCACGATTGAATCCATGCTCGTCAGGATCTGGAATTATTACCGCAGGGCCGCGCAGAATCCGGAGGCATACTATGTGTTCCATTCGGACAATGCAAATGCGCAGACTATTTTTACTTCTGATTTTCCGGATACCTATCCGTATGAAGGCGGAGGCGGAGAAGAGCCGGGACCGGGAGGAGATGAAGAATATGAGACGGCGTCGGTATCCGCGTCTGCAGAAGACAGCATAGAAGTGGAAGCGCGGGTGACTGTGACCAAACATGACAGCATTACGGACGAAGTCCTGGAAGGCGCTTCGATTAAGATCAACGGAAAGACTTATACCTCGGATGAATCGGGCGAGGTGACGCATAGGGAAGAAGATTCCCATACAGCCTCAGCCAGCGGTTCTTCTTATACTTATGTGACAGACTGGGGTTCCCTGACGCCGGAGCAGCAGGCGGACGCGGACAGCCACGGATACTATCACAGCTATGACGAAGCCTATTCCGCGTCCTGGGGAGAAGCCAATCAGCAGGTACAGGATGAACTGGATGACTGGGCAGACAGCTGGAGCGCGGACTTCTACGCGGAAGAGACGGCGCCGCCCTACGGTTACTGCGATAAGGAGGAAAATATTTATGATACATCGGCAGGGGACGGAGCTCATAAATATCATGATTTCTATAATAAACCCTGGGAAGCGTGGATCAAAGTGACAAAGCATGACTCCGTGACCGGGCAGACGGATTTCTCCCTGGCGGACGCGGAATTCTGCGTATATGAGTACAATAAAGATACAGAAGAGTACGAATTATACCGTTACGCAGACCGGCAGAAGATGCTGGACCAGGGCGACGGTACCTATCAGGTTGGACCCTTGTACTATAATCCGCGGAATCAGGGGAAATTCATGATCCTGGAGACCAGATCTCCCTACGGCTATACGATCGATCGGGAGACAAACCGTTTTTACTTTGAGATCACAGGAGAAAAGCAGATTACATATACTCAGGGCAATCAGTACAATCAGACAGGTACCTTTTCGGCGGCGCCGGACAACATGCATGACTTTCAGGCATACAATGAGCCCTGGAAGATCCGTGTACAGGCCATGAAGATCGATGAGAACACCGGAAATCTTCTGTCGGGAGTACGGTTTGATATCCTGAGATTTAACCGGGACAGCAATGACTACGAGGTGAAGACTTCTTACGCTCCGGTGGAAATCAAAGTATCAGAACAGGCGGATCAGACCTACTTAAGCGACTGGGTTTACTGGAATTATCAGAACCAGGGGAAATTGTATCTGGTGGAATCAGAAGCCAGAAAAGGTTACTTTGGCGACTGGAAGGACCGGCTGGCAGAGCTGATCACCGGACATCCGGCAGGATGGCAGGATGACGGCGCGGACGGGAAAAATGCCTATTATTTTGAGATTACCGGGTCCCGGACCGAAGAAGGAGTCGTAGAGGGCTACAATAATCAGACCACTCAGACCGCATCCGCCAATAATCAGGGAACAATCGCAAACGAGCGGACAAAAGGCCGCGTACGTGTGGTAAAATACGATACAGAATCGGAGAGCCAGATCATACAGGGAGATACGACTCTGGAAGGCGCGGTCTATGAACTGAGGGCGGCGGAAGATATCATTTACGCGGACGGACACACAGGCGTGATCTACCGGGCAGGAGACCTGGTGATGACCGGAACGGTCGGAAAGACGCCGGTGGTGGACGCGGCCGGATACATGCTGAACACGGAAGGCCAGAGATATATCTCTTACGGAGGAGAGATCCGGTACCGGGATACGCCGGGAGAGTTTTCTTTTTATAATATTGAACTGGGCAAATATGTCCTGAAAGAAGTAAAAGCCAGCGAAGGTTATATGCTGGACGAAACTGCCTATGAGCTGACCTTTACTTATGACGATGAGACACAGCGCGTGATCCTGCGCGACGAAACCTCCGGGGAAGATAAGAATACGCTGACCGCAGATGATCAGGACGATGGAAATGAGACGATCTATACCGGGGATCACGTGCAGAAGAAAGCCTTCTCTATCGTGAAAACTTCCGATAACCAGTTTCAGACGGAACTGGAACCGGCAGCAGGGGCAGGATTTACGGTTTATCTGGTGTCAGAGCTTCAGGGAGTAAAGGACAAAACCCTGGTCCCGGCAAACGGGGAAAACTGGTCCGGCCTGGACATCCAGCAGTTTTATGATTATGATTTTACGCAGGACCGGCCGGCCACCGTATATAAAAGAGCATTGGAGACCTGGACGGAAGGAGATCATCGCTGGCTGGAGCCGGTCCCGGGCGGCAAACTCAATGAGTACCGGGTAGGAGAGATGTTTACGGATGAACAAGGAGCCTTGACGTCGCCGGAACTTCCCTATGGAACCTATGTGGTAGTCGAGACTACCACGCCGGAGAAACATGTGATGGCGAGACCGTTTTTTGTGTTTATTACCGATGACGGAGGAGTAGTCTATACCGATGAAAGCCGGCAGGAGGTCAAGGAGACTTTTTCGGAACAGAAGGATATCCGGTTTGGAGATCATGCCAACAGCCGGGTATATAAAGATGAAAATGTATATGAGGAGGACGCGGTAGAAGGGCGTCTGCCCCAGGATACCCGTTATATATCCGATAATCAGACAGAGTCCTGGCTGCGGCTCATAAAGGCGGATACTGCTTTTCTTCCCCCGGACGGCACCGTGCTGAAACCGGAAGAGATGGCGGAGGGAACGGTGCTGAAAGAAGGTTCCCAGTACCGCATCCGCATCGTCAGCATGACGGACCGGGAGCTGGAGACTTTCACGAAAACGGGATGGAAGCAGGACGGGGACGGATACATCTGGTATTATGAACCCACGTCCCGGATTACTTACGGCACGGAAGAATCTCCCTTTGCGCCCACATTTTTAAGAGACGGATCAGGGAAGATTACAGACTGTTACCTGACGCTTCCGGCGAAGCTGCCGACAGGCGTCTTTGAGGTCACAGAACTTCAGGCTCCGGAAGGATATGTGCTGAACGGATACGAAACGACGCTCACGGATACCAGTACAGAAGATCTGAATATTTATGAAGTGTCGGATACGCCGGCAGAGCCGATCCGTTTTATCCTGGATAATAATTCTGTCTATCCTGACGGGCAGATGGGAGAGCATAAGTATACGCTGGCGGATTCCTACGGGAATATCACCTGTACTGTATTTCAGGACAATCAGGAACAGAAAGGCGTCCTGGAGCTGATCAAATATGGAGAACAGCTCTATGACGCAAAGGACAGCGGCACATCTCTGAAGGAGAAGCTTGATGATTCTTATTTCCGCCGGATCTGGCGGGAAGATCCCTATAATGCAAAAGATTATATATTCGAGTATCAGGACGCTCCGGTGGCGGGAGCAGTCTTTGAGGTCTATGCGGCGGAAGATATCTATACGCAGGAATTAGACAAAGAACTGCTGGAAGAATACGAGGTGGACATATCCGACTATCTTGTATGGGGCAAGGACCGGAAGGTGGCGGAGATCACCACCGATTCCACCGGATATGCATACCTGGCCGACTTGTATATTGGCAGGTACTACATAAAGGAAACGGTGGCAGGAGAAGGATTTGTCCGCAACCCGGAGATCCAGGAGTTTGAAATCACCCCGCAGGATCAGAAAGTAAGTCTTACCTGGGTGGCCAGTATCTGGGAAAACGAACGCCAGAAGATCGCCCTGGAAACAGTTAAGCAGGATGTGGAAAGCGGGGAGCCGCTGGAAGGCGCCGTGTACGGACTGTACAATGCGGAAGACATATTCAGTCAGGTCGTGAAGAACCCGGATCCGTCGGCGCCGGATTACCGTCATATAGACCTGACATTTGAATATATCCCGGATGAAGAGGGCCGTCTCCTGATCCCGGCGGACACGCTGATAGCGACGGCCGTGACAGACCAGGATGGCGCGGCGGTATTTGATGAGGATCTGCCCCTCGGGCAATATTATGTCAAGGAGCTGGAGGCGCCGTTGGGTTACACATTTACGGACCAGACAGAATCTGTTGACGGCAGCTACCAGGGCCAGGAGACAGAGATACAGGATCACACAGATCTGATCTATCAGAACCAGAAAACAAAGAGAGTCATCACAAAATCTGATATTGTATCCGGCGTCCATATTGCAGGCGCTTATCTGGAGATCTGGGAGATCCTTCAGGATGATCAGGGAAACGCGAGACGGAATGAAGACGGTTCTTATGTGCTGGCGGATCGTCCTGCGGATTCATGGGTGTCCGCGGCGGAAGGAGAAGAATTGCACTATTTTTATGAGGCGGACGGCTTCTATATGGAGATTCCTTCCCCCGAAGAACTGCCGGAAGGAAAGGATCTGATCGTCAAGGAAGGCCATCTGATCGAAGGATTGACAGCGGGACGGCAGTACATATTGAGAGAGACGCTGGCGCCGGAAAATTATGTGGGCTGGAAAGCTTCTTCCGATGATACGAAAGAACAGAACCAGATCGACAACCAGATTACAGAGGAAGTGATGTTTACGGTGGAAGACAGCAATATTGTGGCGGAACACGATCTGAAAGACCAGCGTACAGTCGGCGCGTTTTCGGTAACCAAAGAAGGAGAATTCTTTGTGGGAACGGAAGAGCAGGTAAGTTTCACAGACCGGGTGAAAAATCTGTTCCTGACGGTTTTCCGGTATCTGACAGGCCGAGTGGAACAGGCAGAATTTGAAGTGTACGTGAAAGAAGATATCTTTACGCCGGATGGAACGGGAGAATACGCCAGCTGGGTCAACGCGGCAGGGGAGACGATGATATTGAAGGCGGGAACCAGGATTGAAACTTTGATCACGGACCGTCAGGGACTTGCGTCTATAGAGAATCTCCCTCTGGGAACCTATTATCTGCGTGAGACTAAGGCGGGCGACGGCAATTTCCTGCTGAACAGAGAAGAAAAGGAAATAGTGCTTTCCTATGCCGGGCAGGATATCCCGGTAGTGTATCCGGACAGTGTACAGTATGTAAATGCCCGTCAGAAAATCCGCATACAGATTCACAAGATGGAGGAAGACACGGATCTGCCGCTTCAGGGAGCCGTCTTCGGATTATATGCCGCCGAGGACCTGCCGGGCTACGCGGTGACAGAGGAAAAGGCGGTCAGCCGTTACCCGGATGCACTGGTGGAGAAGGACTCGCTTATTGAGACGGTGGAGACCGACGCTTCCGGCATGGCCGTTTTCCAGGCAGATGTGCCGAACGGGCGATACTATGTCAGAGAACTTCAGGCGCCGGACGGATATCTGAAAACAGACGAGGTGTGGTATTTTGACGCTTCTTACCGGGGAGCAGATTCTGAGGAGACATTGAACTTCGAGCAGGATATATATAACGAGATATCCGACGTGACAGTATCCAAACAGGATCTGACCAACGGAGAAGAGATCGAAGGAGCACATCTGGAGATTGTGGAAGAAAGCACCGGAACGGCAGTAGACCGGTGGATATCCGAAAAAACACCGCATAGAATCGGCGGTATCAGGGTGTCAGAGGGTGAAGAGCATGTCTATGTGCTTCGGGAAACGCTCCCGGCGGACGGGTACGTGACCGCAGAAGAGATTCGTTTCCTTGTAAGAGAAACGGACGGGCTCAGAGAAGTCTGGATCGATCAGGACGGATGGAAGCCGCAGGACGACCGCTGCATCGTCATGAAAGATGATGTGACAAAAGTCGAGATCCGGAAGACAAAGGCGGACGGCGTGAGCATGCTCGCCGGTGCGGACCTGCAGCTGCTGGACGCGGAAGGAAATGCTGTGGCCGCCTGGACCAGTACAGAGGAAGCATATACGATAGAAAGACTTCCCATAGGGACCTATACGCTGCGGGAGACGAAAGCTCCGTCCGGTTACCGGAAAGCGGAGGATATGACAGTGGAAGTGCTGGATACGCCGGAAGTGCAGAGCTTCGTACTGATGAACCAGCGAAAACCGGGAAGTTCCGGAGGCGGATCCGGTGAAGATACTTCGTCCGCGCCGCAGCCTTCGGCGCCGGGACCTGTGTCGCCGGTGCTGACCGGGGATCAGGCAATGGCTGCCGTGTGGATCGGCGCGGCAGGGGCGTCTGTGGCAGGAATCCTGTATCTGATTCATAAAAAACGTCGTTCATAGGCAAAGAAAGGGACTGCGGCGCATGCTGCAGTCCTTTTTCCGATAGCCTTATTTTTTCTCCGGTTCCGGGTAAACAACTCCAAAAGTCTCTGCGGTGACTTTTTTCATAACCTGCGGAACGATCGGGCGGTCATTGTAATCCGTATCGACTTCCGCGATGCGGTCTACCACATCCATACCTTCTATGACTTTTCCGAAGGCGGCATAGTCTCCGTCCAGATGAGGCGAGTCCTTGTGCATGATGAAGAACTGGCTTCCCGCGCTGTCCGGGATCATGGTTCTCGCCATGGAAAGGACGCCTTTCGTGTGTTTCAGATCGTTTTTAAAACGGTTGCGGGTGAATTCTCCTTTGATGGTGTATCCGGGACCGCCCATACCGTTGCCGTCCGGGCAGCCGCCCTGGATCATAAAGCCTTCGATGACGCGGTGAAAGATCAGTCCGTCGTAAAAGCCTTTGTTTACCAGGCTGAGAAAATTGTTGACCGTATTGGGGGCCACATCCGGATAAAGCTCTGCCTTGATGATGCTGCCGTCTTCCATCTCAAATGTGACGATTGGATTCTGTGCCATGATAGATTCTCCTTTTTGTATCTGTGTTTATAACAGTTCGCGCCGTCCTGAACTGTTACTCACTTTTATTTTAGCGGAAGAAAGTCCGGACGTAAAGGATAAATTCCTCTGCGGCATTGACGGGGCGCGGATCCCGCGGTAAGATGAAAAAAGACAATTCGGAGGAATATATATGTGGGAAGAAGAGTACCCGGAACTGGATCCGGCCTTTGTGGAGAGAGATCACAGGAGAAAAGAAGGGCTTCCGGTGCTGATTGCCAAGACAGCGCGTCTGGTTATCCGGGAGACGGTGATGGAGGACGTTCCCCGTATTTTTGAGATCTACAACAGTCCGGGGATCCGGGAGATTGTCCGGCCATCGAGGACCCTGGAGGAAGAGACGGAGTTCATGTGGGCATACATTTCGCATGCGTACGCGTTTTATGATTTCGGACTGTGGAGCATATTGAAAAAGGAAAGCGGCGAAGTCATCGGACAGGCGGGCCTTTTCCCGTCGGACAGACTGGAGAATGCGGTAGAGCTGGGATATGTCATAGACCCGGCATTTCAGGGACAGGGCTATGCCAGGGAGTGCGGAAGAGCGGTGCTGGATTATGCCTTTCATACGCTGGATCTGGAGGAGATCCATCTGTTTGCCGGACAGGATAACGAAGCGTCGGTCCGCACGGCGCGGGCGCTGGGATTTCAGCCGGAAGAAACCTGCCCGGCGGAGGGAATGCTTCATATGTCGGTAAAAGCCGGACAAGAAAATTCCTTGAAACTTTGTTATGTTAATGATAATATAAAGCGCAGTGACAGGAAAGATACAGGTGAAAACATATGATTCGAGCGGAAAAGCTCACATTTGACTACGCAAAAACAAATGAAGAAGGAAATGTGGAGTCCTGGAAACGCGCCGTAGACGGGGTGGATCTGGAGGTCCGCTCCGGGGAGTTCATCGCGATCCTGGGACATAACGGATCAGGAAAGTCCACGCTGGCAAAACATATCAACGCGATCCTGCTCCCGACAGAAGGAACGCTCTGGGTAGACGGGATGGATACCAAGGATGAAGATAAGCTGTGGGATATCCGTCAGGATGCGGGGATGGTGTTCCAGAATCCGGATAACCAGATCATAGGTACCGTTGTGGAAGAGGATGTAGGATTCGGTCCGGAAAACCTGGGAGTGCCCACAGACGAGATCTGGGAGCGGGTGGAAGAGAGCCTGAAGGCAGTAGGGATGCTGAAATACCGGAAGCATTCACCCAACCGGCTGTCAGGAGGCCAGAAGCAGAGGGTGGCCATCGCCGGCGTCATGGCGATGCATCCCCGCTGTATCGTGCTGGACGAGCCCACCGCCATGCTGGATCCGCACGGCAGAAAAAGCGTGATCCGGACGGTGCAGAAACTGAACCGGGAAGAGCAGATCACAGTGATCCTGATTACTCATTATATGGAAGAAGTGATCGAGGCGGACCGGGTGATCGTCATGGATGACGGCAAGGTAGTCATGCAGGGGACGCCGCGGGAGATATTTTCCCAGGTGGACCGGCTGAAAGAACTGCGTCTGGATGTACCTCAGGCAACACTGGTGGCTTATGAATTACAGAAAAAAGGATTTCCGCTTCGGAACGGGATCCTGAGCAATGAAGAACTGGTGGAAGAGTTATGTCAATTAAAGTCAAAAATGTAAGTTATACGTATTCGGAAGGCATGGCGTATGAGGTCCATGCGCTGAAAGATGTAAATCTGGAGATTCCGGACGGCCAGTTCGTGGGACTGATCGGGCACACCGGTTCCGGAAAATCTACATTGATTCAGCATCTGAACGGTCTGCTCCGCGCCACAGAGGGGAAGATCTACTTTAATGGAAAAGATATATATGGAGATAAATATCCCATGCGCGAACTGCGCAGCAAAGTAGGATTGGTTTTTCAGTACCCAGAGTATCAGCTCTTTGAGACCGACGTACTGAAGGACGTCTGTTTTGGACCGAGAAATCTTGGATATTCCCAGAAAGAAGCAGAAGAAAAAGCAAAGAGAGCCCTGAGAATGGTCGGTATGGGGGAAGAATATGACAGTTCCTCTCCTTTTGAACTGTCGGGAGGGCAGAAAAGACGCGTGGCGATCGCCGGTGTTCTGGCCATGGACCCGGAGGTTCTGATCCTGGATGAACCGACTGCGGGGCTGGATCCCAGAGGAAGAGACGAGATCCTGGATCAGATCAGCTACCTGAAAAGAGAACGCGGCATCACGGTGATCCTGGTGTCGCACAGCATGGAAGACGTGGCGAGATATGTGGACCGGCTGATCGTCATGAATCAGGGACAGGTACGGTTTGACGGGACTCCGAAAGAAGTGTTCCGGCATTACCGGGAGCTGGAAGAGATCGGACTGGCAGCTCCGCAGGTTACCTATCTGATGCAGGAACTGAAAGAGAAAGGCGCCCGTGTGGATACGGATGCGACCACCGTAGAAGAAGCGGCGGACGCCATTGCAGCGTGGCTTGGAGGACAGGAGCAGTTATGATTCGAGATATTACACTGGGACAATATTATCCGGCAAAATCCGTCCTTCATGAACTGGATCCGCGGGTGAAGCTGGCAGCGACTCTGATTTTCGTGGTGTCGCTGTTTGTGGCGAAAGGACCGGTTGGCTACGCGCTGGCTACGGTATTTCTTGGCATAGTGATCCGGCTGTCCAAAGTCCCGTTCCGTTTTATGACAAAAGGTTTGAAATCCATCGTGATGCTTTTGATGATTACGGTGGTTTTTAATCTGTTTCTTCTGGACGGAGACGTGGTGTTCTGGCATTTTGGATTTTTAAGGATTACAGACCGGGGAATCCGGACGGCGGTGATGGTGGGTATCCGTCTGATCTATCTGATCCTGGGCTCTTCGGTGATGACCCTGACCACCACGCCCAATGACCTGACGGACGGGCTGGAAAAGCTGCTGAGCCCCTTGAAGAAGATTCATGTACCGGTACACGACATGTCCATGATGATGTCCATTGCCCTCCGGTTTATCCCGATTCTTCTGGAAGAGACAGACAAGATCATGAAGGCGCAGATCGCGAGAGGAGCGGATTTTGAGTCGGGGAATCTGATCCAGAAAGCAAAAGCCATGATTCCGCTGCTGGTACCTTTGTTCTTCTCCGCTCTTCGGAGAGCCATGGATCTGGCGCTGGCTATGGAAGCGCGTTGCTACCATGGGGGAGAAGGGCGTACCAAGATGAAGCCGCTGAAGTATGAAAGTAAAGACCGGACGGCTTATGCGGTGATCTGGATATATCTGGCGGCCATGATTGTGATCGGATACGGGAGACAGATATACGGCTGGATACCTTTTATATAGGAAGGAACAGGTATGAAACGGGTAAAACTGGTGGTCGCCTATGACGGGACCAATTATCGCGGATGGCAGGTTCAGAAAAACGGAGTGACCGTCGCGGAAGAACTGAACCGGGCTCTGAAAGAACTGACCGGAGAAGAGATCCAGGTGCACGGCGCCAGCCGGACAGACGCGGGAGTCCACGCTATGGGCAATGTGGCGGTGTTCGATACGGAGGCCCGCATGGCCGGTGACAAATTTGTATTCGCCCTGAATCAGCGCCTGCCGGAAGATATCCGTGTCCAGGATTCCTGTGAAGTGCCGATGGATTTCCATCCAAGGTTTCAGAAGACGGTGAAGACCTATGAATACCGGATCCTGAACCGGAAATTTCCGCTGCCGGCCTACCGGTTGAATACTTATTTCTACTATTATCCGCTGGATGTGGAAAAGATGCAGAAAGCGGCGGCATATCTGGTAGGTGAACACGACTTTGCCAGTTTCTGCGCCGCGGGCGCGCAGGTAAAGACGACAGTGCGCACGGTATACAGTTTGGATGTGGACAAAGACGGAGATCTGATCACGATCCGGATCACCGGGAACGGTTTCCTGTACAACATGGTCAGGATCATAGCCGGGACACTCATCCGGACAGGCACGGGAGAGTGGGAGCCGGAGTGCGTACCGGAGATCCTGGAAGCCAGGTCCCGCGCGAAAGCCGGACCTACAGCGCCGGCAAAAGGACTGACGCTGATGGAAATCCGCTATCCGGATGAGGAAAAAACGCCGAAAATTAGTGAAAAAATGTGTTGACATGAAAATAACGGTATAATATAATATCATAATGTGACGACGTGAGAAAATGTTTGATCCAAAGCCCCGGTAGAACATTTTTGCGTATAAATGATTTGGATTTACGAATTTAAACAGGAGGTACACCAATGAACAGTTTCATGGCTAATCCAGCAAAAGTGGAAAGAAAATGGTATGTTGTTGACGCTACCGGACTTACATTAGGCCGTCTGGCTTCTGAAGTGGCAAAAGTGCTGAGAGGAAAGAATAAACCGATCTTTACTCCCCATATTGACACCGGCGATTATGTAATCGTAATCAACGCAGAGAAAGTAAAAGTAACCGGTAAGAAATTAGACCAGAAGATTTACTATCATCATTCCGATTATGTAGGCGGAATGAAAGAGACTACTTTAAAAGAAATGCTTGCAAAGAAACCGGAAAAGGTGATCGAGCTGGCAGTAAAAGGCATGCTTCCGAAAGGACCTCTGGGAAGAGAGATGTACACAAAGCTTCACGTTTATGCCGGAGCAGAGCATCCGCATGCAGCACAGAAACCGGAACAGCTGACATTTTAATGAAGTAGGATAGGAGGTAAATACAATGGCTAAAGCAAAATTCTATGGAACCGGAAGAAGAAAAAAATCCATCGCCAGAGTATATCTGGTACCGGGAACCGGTAACATTACGGTAAATAAAAGAAGCATTGACGAGTATTTCGGACTGGAGACACTGAAAGTGATCGTTCGCCAGCCGCTGGTAGCTACGGAAAATGTTGATAAATTTGATGTATTGGTAAATGTACACGGTGGAGGTTACACCGGACAGGCCGGCGCAGTAAGACACGGTATCGCACGTGCGCTTCTGCAGGCAGATCCGGAGTACAGACCGGTGCTGAAGAAAGCCGGATACCTGACCCGTGATCCGAGAATGAAAGAGCGTAAGAAGTACGGTCTCAAGGCTGCACGTCGTGCACCTCAGTTCAGCAAGAGATAATCAGCTGTTCAAACCGTATCAAAATGGTTCAAAAACCCCGGAAAATCAAGGTTTTCCGGGGTTTTCTTATACCCATAGGGTCTGATATGGTTTGACTTGATTTGATATAACGAGAGCCATTTTCACCCAATTTTTAATGGTTAAATATAGGACAACCGGCAAAAATGGGGGTAAAAAGAGGGCCAAGTGGTTAAAAAATAGGACAACCGCAGGCTGATTTTTGCTGTCTGGAAGGGTGGTTTTACAGCTCCTTCCTGGTGCGTTTTTCGTTTGGTTAGTTTGAGATGATTTGACCTAATTTGAACAAAACAGAATAAATTTAATGCCGAGCGCTCAGCTTTTTCTGCTGGGCGCTTTTGGCTTTCCGGGATTAGAAAGAGCCGTCACTTTTCATTTTTGAAGTGGCGGCTTTTTCTATTTCCAGAAGAAATATCAACATTCAGAAATGAGGTGAAGTCCATGAACACGCAAATCATTGCCATCGCCAACCAGAAAGGCGGCGTTGGCAAGACAACGACCTGTGCGAACTTAGGAATAGGGCTGGCGCAGGCCGGACGAAAGGTGCTACTGATCGACGGGGACCCGCAAGGCAGCCTTACCATCTGCTTGGGCCATCCCCAGCCGGATAAACTGCCCTTTACGCTCTCTGATGCAATGGGGCGCATCCTGACCGATCAGCCGATTCACCCCGGCGAGGGCATCCTGCATCACCCGGAGGGTGTGGATCTGATGCCCGCCGACATCCAGCTGTCCGGTATGGAGGTATCGCTGGTGAACGCCATGAGCCGTGAGACCATCCTGCGGCAATATCTGGACACGCTGAAGGGGCAATATTCCCATATCCTGATTGATTGTCAGCCCTCCCTGGGGATGCTCACGGTCAATGCGCTGGCTGCCGCCAACAGGATCATAATCCCCGTTCAGGCAGAGTATCTGCCCGCCAAAGGGCTGGAGCAGTTACTTTCCACGGTGAGCAAGGTCAAGCGGCAAATCAACCCCAAGCTCCAGATTGACGGTATCTTGCTGACGATGGTAGACAATCGTACCAACTTTGCCAAGGAGATCGCCGCCCTGCTGCGGGAGACCTATGGCAGCAAAATTAAAGTATTCGCTACAGAGATTCCCCACTCTGTCCGGGCAAAGGAGACCAGCGCCGAGGGGAAAAGCATCTTTGCCCATGACCCCGGCGGCAAGGTGGCCGAGGGCTACAAAAATCTGACGCAGGAGGTGATGAAACTTGAAAAGCAGCGCGAAAAAAGTAGAGCTGGCATCGGTAGATGATTTATTCTCCACTGAGGAGAGCCGTGCCGACGCCCAGCGGGAAAGGGTCATGGAAATTCCGCTGTCTGAGCTGCATCCATTTCAGAACCATCCATTCAAAGTCAAGGATGACGAGGCTATGATGGAAACCGCAGACAGCATCCGGCAGTATGGTGTGCTGGTTCCTGCGATTGCCCGCCCAGACCCCAACGGAGGGTATGAGCTGGTTGCCGGACACAGGCGGCACCGGGCCAGTGAGTTGGCCGAAAAGGAGACCATGCCGGTCATTGTGCGTGATCTGGACGATGATGCCGCCACGATTATTATGGTTGACAGCAACTTACAGAGGGAAAGTCTGCTCCCCAGTGAAAGAGCATTTGCCTACAAGATGAAGCTGGATGCCATGAAACATCAAGGAGCTAGAACAGATTTAACTTCGGCCCAAGTTGGGCCGAAGTTGACTGCGGCAGAGAAAATCGCAGAGAACAGTCCAGATAGCAAATCACAGATTAAGAGATTTATTCGCCTGACGGAGCTGGTCCCCGAACTGATGGATATGGTGGATGAGAAAAAAATCGCCTTTAACCCGGCGTATGAATTATCCTTTCTCAAGAAGGAAGAACAGGTAGACCTTTTGGATGCGATGGACAGCGAACAGGCTACTCCTTCTCTTTCTCAGGCTCAACGGCTCAAAAAATTCAGTCAGGAGGGGCATCTGTCCATTGATGTGATGCGCGCCATTATGAGCGAGGAGAAGAAAAGTGAGCTTGATAAGGTAACGCTTACCTCCGACACCCTGCGGAAGTATTTTCCCAAGAGCTATACACCCCAACGGATGCAGGAGACCATTATTAAGCTGTTGGAGGCATGGCAGCGCAAGCGCCAGAGAGATCAGGAACGATGAAAGGAGCCGCCTATGAGGGATATTGCAGCCAGAGAGCTAAAAGGACATAACATTCTCGCCGTTGAGCGTTTTCAGGATAACACCCGCTGGATGCTTGAGTTTAGTGTTCAGCATCCCCGTACCGCCTACGGCAGCCCCGGTGATGAGATGCGGTTGTTTCTCACAGAGGGCGGGTATCAGGCCGCCCTTGCCAGCCAGCAGCGCCGGGAAATCAAAATCAAGCGGTACGCCCGTGTAGTCGAGGGGCATATCCTCGATTTTAAGCCGAAAAAGAAACGTCACCCGTAAACATACCCCATGAGAGGAAAGGAATGAATATGTGTACTGTTCAGAGCATTAAAAATGCGATTCGAGAAAAATGCCAATCACAGCATGATATGGAATCCGTCGAGATTGACCGGGTTTTGCAAGCCCTCCCGTTTTCGGAGCATAAATCGTTGTTCGACCAGCCGCTGATGCCCAAGCGCCCTTGCCGGCCCCGGAAGAACAAGAAGAACATCTGAACCACCACAGTCTTTTTTCAAGAAAGATTGTGGTTTTTTTATGCCCAAAATCAGAGAGGAGTGAAGGAATGGCGGTATTTCGGATTGAAAGAACCCGTGATTATACGGTAATGAGCAACCACCACCTGCGTAACGAAAAATTGTCCCTGAAAGCAAAAGGACTGCTTTCCATGATGCTGTCCCTGCCCGATGACTGGAACTACACCACCCGTGGTCTTGCAAAAATCTGCAAAGAAGGTGTGGACGCCATCGGCGGCGCGCTGCGGGAACTGGAGTCTGCCGGTTATATCGTGCGCCACCAGCTACGCGACCGTTATGGTCGTATCAGCGATACTGAGTATGTGATTTATGAACAGCCTCAGCCCAAGCAGCCAGATATGCCCCAACCGGATACGGCTTCACCAGGTACGGAAAACCCGTATCTGGATAAACCGGATACGGAAAAGCCCGCAGAATTAAATATAGAGAAATCAAATACTCAAAAATCAATTACTCATGGATCAAGTACCGATTCCATTCCCTTCCGGGAAACAGCGGCGGCAGGACCGCCGGAACGGAAAGGAAGGGATGCGATGTCTCTTGCAGAGATAGAGAGTTATCGGGAGTTGATTTTAGAGAACATCGAGTATGACTGCATCAAGCAGCAGTATGGAACCTATCGGGATGATCTGGATGAAATTGTGGAGCTGATGGTGGAGACCGTCTGTGCCAAACGAAAAACCACACGGATCGCTGGCAGCGACTTCCCTCACGAGGTCGTGCGTTCCCGGTTTTTGAAGCTGGACAGCTCCCATATCGAGTTTGTCATGGACTGTTTGAAGAAAAATACCACGGAAATTCGCAACATGAAGCAATACCTGCTGACGGTGCTGTTTAACGCACCCACCACCATCAACAACCACTACACCTCGCAGGTCAATCACGATATGTACGCAGGCGGCTGGTAAACAGCCGTTTTTTGCTGCCCGGAAAGGCCGGGAGAAAGGATTTTGCCATGAAACGACCCCTTGCTTACATCACAGCTCCCTGGAGCAACAGCCAGTATGAAAATGCCGAGAATGCCGCCAACTACTGCCGCCAGGTATATGACGCCGGATATTCGCCGGTCTGTCCGGTACTGTTTCTGCCCACCTTCCTCAAGGACGAAATCCCCCAGGAACACAAGGACGGCATGGATATGGCGCATGATTACCTTTGCCGTTCTCATGTGCTGGTGGTCTGCGGTCACGGCATCGACGAGACGATGAAAAATGACATTGCCACCGCCGAGCGTCTGCGGATCACAGCTACCGCCTTGGACGGTAATCTCACTGTGAAGGGTCAGGGACGTGGAAAAGGAGGTGGACACCATGCCTGAGCATAAGACCATAGGCCAGCTGATGGAGGAAATGCGGCTCAAAGCCGGAGCGCAGAATTACCATGGTCATGGGTATATGGACTTGGAACGATTTGCCGAGGACACCCGGCACATGATTATTTTCGATGTGCTTTCCCATGATTCCCCTGTCGGCTGGAAGGGCGAGCGTACCCGCCTGTTTCTGACGGATAACGGCTACCAGAAAAGTCTTGAGAGCCAGGAGAAAGGGCATATCAAAATTCTCAGCCATGCCAAAGTGCGTCAGGGAAATCTGTACTATGATCGCTCCGATCAGCCGCGCTGACGGAGGTTCCCTATGAAAAAATATTTACGGCGGCTGGTGGTCCCGCCTTAGTGCCAATGTGCCACCCCTGCAAAAAAACATGGAAAGGAGGCGATGACCCATGCAGGAGGAAGTAGAAAACAGGACTTTAACGCTGGTTGTCAGCGGCACAAAGTTTACCGGCAGGCTGCTCAAAGCCGCCGTTACCAAGTACATGGCCCATCTCAAAGAGAAAAAACTGCAAAAGCAGAAAAGCCGGGATGCGCCTGTCATTCCCCACGGTAAGCAGACCGTCAAAGAGCTTATAGGTCAAAATCAGGGTGTTTCTAATATCGAGATTACTGATCCCTCCATCAAGGAGTTTGAAAAAATCGCCCGGAAATATGGGGTGGATTATGCGGTAAAAAAGGATTGCAGTTGTTCCCCGCCCAAGTATCTGATCTTCTTCAAAGGTCGGGATGCCGATGCGCTGACCGCTGCATTTACCGAGTACACCGGCAAAAAGGTCAAAAAGACTGAGAAAACGGAGCGCCCGTCTGTGCTGACAAAGCTGAAGCAGTTCAAGGAGCTGGTGAAGAATGCCGTTGTGGATCGAACCAAGCGAAAGGAGCTGGAACGATGAAAAAGCAACCCAACATCAAAAAGCTCGTTTTGCTGAATCTGCCCTATCTGTTGATGGGGCTGTTCGCCACTAATTTCGGTGAAGCGTGGCGGTTGGCTGTGGGGGTAGACGCTTCTCAAAAACTGCTCTCGTTCTTCTCCGCTTTGCCTGGGGCGCTACAAAGCTTCTGGCCCAGCCTGCACCCTATGGATTTGTTGGTGGGGCTGTGCTGCGGTGCTGGCCTGTGGCTGGCGGTCTATCTCAAGAGCAAGAACGCCAAGAAGTACCGGCACGGTATGGAGTATGGCTCCGCCCGCTGGGGCACCCATGAGGACATCGCGCCCTACATTGACCCGGTATTCCAGAACAATGTGATTCTGACCAAAACCGAAAGCCTGACCATGAGCAGCCGCCCGAAAGACCCGAAAACGGCAAGGAATAAAAATGTGCTGGTAATTGGTGGCTCCGGTTCCGGTAAAACCCGTTTCTGGCTTAAACCCAATCTCATGCAAATGCACAGTTCCTACGTCGTGACCGATCCTAAGGGCTATACTTGGAGAGGATAGAGAAAGGGTGCGTCACACGAGATAAAAGTACATAACGAAGGGAGGTTAAAACCGTGGCAAAGAAAGAAGAAATCAAAATCACAGCGTTGTATGAGCGGCTGTCCAGAGATGATGAACAGGTCGGAGAATCCAACAGTATCCAGAATCAGAAAATGTACCTTGAAGAATATGCCCGTCAGCATGGCATGAGAAATATCCGGCATTTTTCGGACGATGGGTACAGCGGCACAAACTTCAATCGTCCCGGCTTTAACGCCCTTCTGGAAGAAATTGAAGCAGGTCATGTGGCTGTCCTGATTGTAAAGGATTTAAGTCGTTTTGGAAGAAACTACCTGCAAGTCGGCTACTATACCGAGGTTGTTTTCCCGAAAAAGGGCATCCGGTTCATCGCCATCAACAACAGCGTGGACAGTGCCAACCCCTCAGACAATGACCTTACCCCGTTTTTGAACATCATGAACGAGTGGTATGCGAAAGATACCAGCAACAAAATCAAGGCGGTATTCAAAGCCCGGATGAAAAACGGCATGAGGTGCAGCGGCTCTATCCCCTATGGCTACAAGCGCACCAAAGAGGACAAGCAGCAGCTGTTCGTGGATGAACCGGCTGCCGAGGTTGTCAGGAAAATCTTCTGCCTGGCTTGTCAGGGCATTGGAGTAACTGCCATTGCCGAAATGCTGTCAGCGGAAAAGATACTGATACCGTCAGCCTATGCCGCCAGATATTTTCCCGAAAATTGCAGACACAGCGAGGTTGCAGACCCCTACCGCTGGAGTGCAACCACCGTAGGGTACATTCTGGACAGGCAGGAATATCTGGGACATACGGTGCTGGGCAAATCCATCTGCGAAAATTTCAAAACGAAGCAGCGCAGAGCCGCCACAGCCGATGAACTGATGATTTTCCCCGATACCCATGAAGCCATTATTGAACAGGACACATGGGATATTGCCCATAAACTGCGGTTGCAGAAGCGTCCGAAAGCAGCCAACGGAACCTATACCCACCGTCTGTCCGGCTTGATTTACTGTGCAGACTGCGGTGCAAGGATGAATTTTTGCAGCCCGGACAGGGTGAAAAGCGGAAAACGGTTTGATTCAGATTCAGCTTTTCAGTGCGGAAATTATCGGAATACTGCCGGTCAATGTGTATCCCATTTTGTCAAAACATCGGTTCTGGAAGCGGTAATTTTACAGGCAATCCAAGCGGTCAGCAAATATGCCCTTGAAAATGAAGCCGAGTTTGTTGCCCAGCTCAAAAGCATCTGGAATGAAAACCAGAGCAAAAACACAGACAGCGGACAGCGGGAACTGGAAGAAGCCAGAAAGCGCATGGCAGAGCTGGACACCATGATCCAAAACCTGTACGAAAGCTCCGTAAAAGGTGTGCTGCCGGAACGACAGGCGCAGCGCATGATCCAGCAGTACGATGAAGAACAAATCCTTCTGGAACGGCGGGTACAGGAGCTGGAAAGCCAGATTCAGCAGGAAACCGTAAAGAAAGCAGACACTGAGCGTTTTCTGGCACTGGTCAGAAAATACCGTGACTGCACAGAACTGACCGATGCCATGCTCTACTCTTTCATCGACCGGGTGGAAGTTCATGAAGCAACTGGTGGGCGCACCATCTACCGCCAGCAGAACATCGACATCCACTTTAATTTCATCGGCAGCTACTACCCGCCTGTTGAAACTGTGTCCGAGGAAGAACGAATTGCCGCCATAGATGCGGAGCAAAAACGGAAAAAGCAGGAAAAAGGCAGACGAGCCAATGAACGCAGGAAACAGAAAATAGAAGCCCTGCGACTGGCAGCAGAAGCCGGTGATCCGGAAGCGATTGCCCAGTATGAGCAGCATTTGAGCAAACTGCGAGAGCGAAACCAGAAGTACCGCCAGAAGGTTCGGGAAGCCAGAGAAGCTGACCCGGAATATCTCCGGCAGCTGGATGAAAAAGAGCGTATCCGTCAGGAAAAGCTGCTGGAAACCGAGCGTAAGCGTATAGAACGAGCTACCCGGAAAAAGAAGCTGTCACGAGCCGAGCTGAGAGAAAAAGCCAAAACTGACCCGGAAGCTGCCGAGCAATGGGCGGCAATGAAAGCCAAAGAAGCCGAAGCCCGGCATCGCAAAAAGGAGCGTGAAGAAGCCCGGATAGCGTCAGACCCGGAGTATGCGGCTATGATGGCGGAGCGTAAGGCTGAATATACCCGCACCCGGACAGCCAAACGCAAGGCTGAACACAATGCACTGGTTGAGCTTGCCAGGACTGACCCGGAAGCTGCCCGGCAGTTGGCTGAAAAGCGGAAATACCAGAGCGAAGCAACCACAAAATCCCGTCAGAAAATGAAAGCGGCGGCAGAAGCCGGTGATCCTGATGGCATCAGGCGTTATGAAGCCTACCTTGCCAAACGCAGGGAGGATTATCATAAAAAGAACCAGAGCAAGGAGGAAATTTCAGCATGAAAGAGTTAAAACCGAGAATCCACGAAAACGGCATGGACTATGTGCTGGTGGGCGATTACTATGTGCCGGATTTGAAGCTGCCGGAGGAACACCGCCCCATTGGTCACTGGGGACGGCTGCACCAGTCCTATCTGAAACAGTTTCGCCCGATGGTTTACAGTGACCTGCTTTTGTCCGGCAAGCTCCACACTGTCCTTGCCGATCTGAACGAACAGGCATCTGACAGGCTGAACCTGATTATCCGCCAGATGGCAGAAGCCGAGGGTGTGACCGAAGCCATGAAAGCTGAAAATCAGATGTTGTGGGTGCAGTCCATGAACTCCATCCGCAGCCGGGCAGAGGAAATCATCAAGGCAGAGTTAATCTACTGCTGAAGGGAGGTGGTGCTATGATTTTGGAAGAGATGTACAGCGGGAGGTTTTATCCATGTGAAACGGTTGTCCCCACATCGGAAGTATACCGCAAGGCGGTCAAAGCCTGTGAGAAACTGATGGAGCAGCTGTCCCAGCGGCTCAGCAAAGAGGACTATGAACTGGTGAAGGAACTCCGGGCGCAGACAGCAATCGCCCAATGTGAAGAAAGCGAAAGCCACTTCAAATACGGCTTTTCTGCTGGGTTGATTGTTCAGCATGAAGCCTATGAACAGGTCAATGGGGAGAAATAGTCATGTTTCTGATAAAGCTGTTGGCGTTGCCGCTGGTGGCAGCTGTGGCCCTGATTCAATGGGTGGCAATCTTTCTGACTTCCTTTTCTGCTATCCTTTTTGACCTGCTGGCAGGAATAATCTTCATAATTACACTTGCCGGGCTAATGTTTGGAGTGTGTACCGTCATGGAAGCATTGAAAATGCTGGCAGTCAGCTTTGTAATCTTCATCATCCCCCGGATAGCGGAATGGCTGATTGAAAGAATTGTAGACATAAACTACGGACTGCGTAATTTTATCAAGTCCTGACCCGACAATTTCATATTGTTCACAAAGCGACAGGTATTCCTATGGGAACTATCTGCCGCTTTTATTTTTATCAACTTCAAGGAGGACTATTTTATGAAAATGAGCATTGGTGAAAAGAAAATCCTGTTTGTCTTTGGCTGCCCTAACCGTGAAGCAACGGTGGAGCGTCTGTATCAGGTGGCACACCTGATTCCCGACCCTGCCGGAAAGAAAGTCGTGGAAACTCTGGCTGACAAGCTGGACAGCGAGGGCGTAGAAAAGTGGTATCGCTGCTTCTTCTACAATATGAAGCTGGAGATGGAAGCCTATTACCGGCACAAGGCTATTTTGAATCGCATCGTGGGCGGCAGCATGGAGGTTGACAATGACGAGATTGACGAAGATTGAGAAAGAAACCATCATCCTGTTCAACGAGGGAGAAAGCACTGCCAGCATCTACACCTACAATGCCGGGCTAAAAAAGCGGCTGGCTGCGTTCAGCAAAAAGTATCCTGACCTGTGCCAACTGGAAAAGCCGGAGCATCTGGGCGGCGTGTCCTATCTGATCGACAAGTCCCGGCTGTCCATCCGCTTGCAACCGCCGTACAGCGAGGAACGCAGGCAGAAAGCCAGTCAGCACGCCCAGAAAAATGGTTTCAACGGCAAGACAAAGTAATGCAGCGATAAGGGGCGATTTGCGGTCAGAATGTCGGGTCTGCACCCGATGTTCTGACCACAACTACATAGAAAGGTATAAAGTATCAAGTTACAAATATTTGTTGAAAAAGCCGATTTAGAGTTGAAGAATTGCAAATTATTTCCGAGTTTTATAGCTCTGCTATTGCATTTTTATAGCAAACTTGCTATAATGTATAGTGAATTATTGTATAAACACCGCACATTATAGAGGTGAGAATATGAATTTTTCAGAAGCAATTAAATACATCCGAAAGGTCGCTTATCTTAGTCAAGAATCTTTTGCAAAAGAGATAGGCGTATCGTTCTCAACAGTGAATCGTTGGGAACGTGGGAAGTCAAAACCGAACTATGCTGCTATGAAAAAAATCAATGCTTTTTGTAATGATAACTCAATTAAGGTTGATTTTGACGAAGATGATTCTTAATTGAGGAGGTGACATCATGGCAAAGATAATGCAGATAATAGCCAAAGAAACGAATGGTAAAAGCTATAATACGGAAAAATATTCGTTTGATACCATAGGAATGCCATCATTTGATTATGACGATGATGGCAGCAAAATAATGAAATGGCAAGTATCTGGCGAGACCACACGCCACAAAAAGCCAGTGCCACTTGGAGACTATGCAAGACAGTTAGCAGGTAGTCCCCCTGTTATTAGCTATTTCTTAGATGGTTCACGTCATGCCTATAAAGTTGACGATATTTCATATAACAAACAGGTCTATCCAGTTGTAGCCGGACAAGTTGGCGTTGGATGTTGCAGACGAGTAGATGGTGTTATGCACGCCGAAAAGTTTTATAGAAGGCTGGTATTGTCTCTACCCAATGTATGTAATGCAGATGGTTGGGGTGATGAGGAGTTCTTTGCAGCAAAAACAGTAAAGTTGAACAAGAGTGCTGAGTTAAAGCGATTAGGGATTGAATTCTCAGCTATCCTTCCGTACACAATGCCAAAAGACAAGAGAAAAGGAAAAGTTGAAGATAGTGGCATAGCCTGCATCCAAGATTACATGATACAGTCCGAAAAGGAAATGGTAGCAGAGCTTGTAAAAGCAGGCAGAATCAATCAGAATAATTATTTGCTCAAAGATGGTTCGCTGGAATACAAGCCAATGAAAACAGGCAGAGACGATTTGCGAGAACTTCAGAAGATAAAGCACAACTATCGTTGGGTTATAGGCGTTTCAAAATCCTTTAATCCCGAAAGCATTTTAGACCATACTGGCAAACCGAATGCGAACTACATTGCTGACCTTCCACTATTCCATAGAACGCCAGTTGCACTCTATGAAAACAAGGCTTTTTTAGGGGATGTCCAGTTTGCAGTCTGGTACATAAGAATCAGAGATAAGAAGCACACCAGAACTCCTTTTGATGGCGTGATTAAGGTTGAAAAAATTCTTATGGACGAGGAATATGGCATAGGCATAGACAGTGATGAAATTGATTTGTTGAGTGCTACGCTGATCAATGAACGAACTCCAACGTGTTATGGTACGGATAAGAGATGGGCAAACCATCTTTACCCCGTTTTCTTGACAGAATCTTTTGTGAAAAGCAAATACATGAGTACAGAAATGTTTCTGCACTTATTCTAAGGAGGAAATGTTGTGACAGATTCTACGATTATAGGTCGAGTGTTGGCAACAGAAAAAGCCCCTACGACTATTGATAATTTTGCATTTTGGACTAATCCGACGCTGATATTAAATCCGTTTGATATTGTAAAAGTCGAACACGTTAATGGATCTTTTTCATATGGTATGATTGAGGATATATCTCATATTACTGATGCAGCGAGCTTTTTAACGAACTACATTTCAAGTGATTTCGGTGATGTAGGTGTAGAAAGTCCTACATTACGTGTTGGGATGAACTATGTTCAAGCAAAAGTTGTATGTAACACCAAGAATATCTACATTCCTTGCCAAAGCAATGCAAAGGTATATCTTGCAACAGCCAATGAAATCGAATATGCGTTAGGATTAAAAGATATTCGTAATCCGTTGGTATGTGGTTATCTTGAAATGTACGAAGGAACCGCCGGCTGTGAAAAGGTTATGCTTCCTGTACGGCTGAATTCTAAATTCATTATCGGACCAGAGGGCGCACATCTGAATATCTCTGGTATTTCTGGTCTTGCTGCAAAAACATCCTATTCAATGTTTTTGATGAAAGCTATCCAGGACAGATATTTGAATAGCGAGGATGAGGAAGATTCCGTTGCGTTTGTTATGTTCAATGTTAAGGGTAGAGACCTTTTAACCATTGACCAACCAAATGATTACAGCGATGAAGAAAATCCGGAACAGGCACGAAAAGAAAACCTTTCTATGTATGAGAAATTAGGCTTGTCAGCAGAGCCTTTCCAAAATGTAACCTACTACTATCCTTATTCTACCGAGAAATACTGGAATACGTATTTGAAGCCAGAAGAAGTAGCTGACAATGTAAAGAAGAAAAAGGCAAAGAAATTCAAGTATATCTACAAGTATGATCGCAATAACTTGGATTTGATGTTCTCTAATATTGATGATACCACTCAGACTATGGATGCAATCATCAATTATATTATGGCGGGTCAAGGTAAATTCGGTTCTGTAAATGACTGGCAAGAGTTCCTTGAAGCGATTAAGGAAAAATGCAATGCTGGTGGAACAACAGACAAGGAAATTCCTATTTCAAGCTGGCGAAAGTTCTACCGTATTGTAAATAAGGCGATTAACGACAAAACCGCTATTTTTGCAAGAGCTGTTGATGAAAGCAAGGCGGAAACAAGACTTGGCGATTCGTTGAAATACATCAAAAAGAACGAAGTCCATGTCATTGACATCGCAAAACTCTCGGAAGATAAGCAAGCGTATGTGTTTGGTGATGCGGTTAGAACGCTGTATAACTTGCAGCTTGGAGAGTACAACGGAGACGAGGGTGTAGCACCTCCGTCCAGAATTATTATTTTCATCGACGAGTTGAACAAGTATGCTTCTAAAGATGCTCCTCGTCATTCTCCGATTCTTCAACAGATCCTTGATGTTGCTGAAAGAGGACGTTCGTTAGGTGTTGTTTTGTTTGCCGCAGAACAGTTTAGAAGTGCAATCCATGATAGAGTAACGGGTAACTGCTCTACTCATGCCTATGGCAGAACAAACTCCATTGAGGTTACAAAGAGTGATTATAAGAGTGTTCCATCCGTATACAAGACAATGATGACAAGATTAAAGCAAGGCGAATACATTGTGCAAAATCCTATCTTTAGGTCTATGCTGCACATCAAATTCCCGAAGCCAATTTATAAACAGATAAAATGATGGAAGTGAAATGACATGGCTAAGATAGGAAAGAATATCCTTGAAAATCTGACAACGGGTATGTATTCGGATTCAAAGGTAGCCTACAGAGAATATGTACAGAATGCCTGTGACCAGATTGATAAGGCAATAGATAGTGGGATTGTAGCCCCCGAATTAGCAGAAGTTGCAATTTTTATCGACCAAAAGAAACGATATATTTCGATTGAAGATAACGCTACGGGTGTACGAGAAAAAGATTTTGTTGCACAGTTGGGCGACATTGCAAACTCCGATAAAAAGATCGGTGTAGACAAAGGTTTCCGTGGTATTGGACGACTTTGCGGTTTGGCGTATTGTCGAACTTTGGTTTTTACAACATCATATGCAGGAGAGGCAGTAGCTTCTCAAATGAGCTTTGATGCGAAGCTGATGCGTGAGATGTTGATTTCAGACAAGAAGTATACCGTGGATGAGATTCTTGATGCAATCGTAACAACTAAAACTGATAAGGAAGAAAAGGACAAACATTACTTCAAGGTTGAGCTGATTGATATTAACCACGAAAACACTGATTTGCTTGATACCGCCGGAGTGCGTGATTATTTGAGTTTTGTTGCTCCTGTTCCTTATACAAACAAGTTCCATTATAGGCATGATATTTATGGTCATGCTAAAAGCCTTGGTTTTACCATTGACGAATACAAGGTTACTGTTAATGGAGCGCAGCTTTTTAAGGAATATAAAACCCGTTTGTATGAAGGTACAGATAATGCACGAAAAATCTATGATGATGTTTTTGGTGTGGAGTTTAAGGACTTTTACGATGGGAAAACTTTGATAGCATGGGCATGGTATGGTTTATGCCGATTTGAAAAGGCTATTCCCAAGGCATTAAATCCTATGTATGGATTTAGGTTGAGACAAGGAAATATCCAAATCGGAGATAATACGGCTGTTGCGTCCTTATTCAAGGAAGATCGAGGAAATAGCTACTTTATAGGAGAGATTTTTACTGTTGACAAGAATCTTATTCCTAACTCTCAGAGAAACTACTTTAATGAAACCCCGGCAAGAATAAAACTGGAAGAACAGCTTAGAGTATTTTTTTACGATGAGCTTCATCGTTTGTATCATGTGGCTAACGAAACCAAAAACCATTATAGGAAGTTGGAAGCCTATAATGATGCTGTTGCAAAACTTCAAGAGAAGCACGCAAAAGGTTTTGTTGATAAAAAGGAACAGAGCCGCATGGAGGCTACGGTTGAAGATGCAAGAAAGAAAAAAGATGCTGCTAAAAAGAAACTCGAAAAGACTGTTGGAACTCTGTCTGCAAGTGGCTCTTTGACTCCAGAACAGCGTGTTCAGAAGGAGATTCAATATAAGTTTGAGAAGAAGAATATTTCTTCTGACACTCAGAAAGCAGAGAAAAAAGAAACAGAGATTGTTGAGCAGAAGGAAGAAAAGAAATCTAAATATTTCACAGATAACCTTTCGAAGCTCGACAAGAGCAAGCGTAAACTCGTAGGACAAATAATGGGAATTGTTAGCCAAATAGCTCCTGAGAATATCGCTGAGGAAATTCAAGCAGCAATAGAAAAGGAGTTTAGATAATCATGAACAGAAAAGTTCTTTTGGTTGAACCCAATTACAAGAACAAGTATCCGCCAATGGGACTTATGAAGTTGGCGACTTATTACCGTCAATCTGGCGATGATGTTCGCTTTTTCAAAGGAGACTTGAGAGACCTTGCCGCTGATTTGGTTATTGAAGATTTGCTTGAACAGCTTTCTTCAATCGACCCAGATACAAAGTGGAAGAAATATAAATTGGTTCTCATTAATTATATTCGTAAGGCTAATACATCTGCATTAGATGAATGCGAAGCGTTTACTTCAAATGCAATGGCATATCAACTTGCAAAAGATGCTCGCCTATCATACAAGAGAAAAGATTATTTCAAGAATCCTCCCTTTGATAAGGTCGGCATCACTACATTGTTTACTTTCTATTGGGACATAACAATAGACACCATCAACTTCGTTAAGAAATTATGCAAGGACGAAAAGGATGTTATGGTAGGTGGCATCATGTCTACATTGTTGCCGGAAGAAGTTTATCAAGCAACAGGCATCCATCCTTTTATTGGATTGCTTAATCATCCTGGTGACATTGACGAAGGTGATACAACAATCATTGATACATTGCCGTTGGATTATTCAATTTTGGATGAGATAGAATATAAATATCCTGCGAACAATGCTTATTTCGCATACATGACCAGAGGTTGCATCAATCACTGTGCTTTTTGTGCAGTACCTACACTCGAACCGACCTACTGTGATTATATCAGTCTGAAAGAACAGATAAATATAGCAAGGGAACGTTTTGGAGAGCAAAGAGATTTGCTTCTTCTGGATAACAATGTTCTGGCATCAAAGTGTTATGACAAAATCATAGATGAGATTAAGGAATGTGGCTTTGGACGAGGAGCAACCTACATTCCACCAAACCAGTACGAGATTGCAATTCGTAATCTGAGAGACGGATTTAACGACAGAGCATATATTCGGAAATGTGTGAGACTATACAAGGCTTTGATGGAAAAGTTACCGTCTGAAGAAAAAACAGAGTTCTATCTCAAACTTGAAGAGGTTGACTGCTTGCATCATGAAACTGCAACAAAAGAAGATATATTGTCATTGGACGAGTATGTTGCTCCGTTGTATGCGAAGCATTTCAAGCACAAAAAAGGGCTAAAACGTATTGTCGATTTCAATCAAGGTATTGATGCACGTCTTATCACAGATGCTAACATGAAAAAATTGTCCGAAGTAAATATCTATCCGTTGCGTGTCGCCTTTGACCATTGGGAACAGAAAGATATTTATGAAAGAGCAATCAGAACAGCTGTATCAAATGGAATTACGAACCTTTCCAACTATATGCTTTATAATTTCCATGATAAACCGGAACATCTTTACCACAGAATGAAGATGAATGTTGATATGTGTGACGAACTTGCTGCCAACATTTATTCATTCCCGATGAAATACCACCCAATCAATGACCCAGAGTTTTTTATGAATCGAGATTTCATTGGAAAGCATTGGAATAGAAAATTCATTAGAGCAATTCAAGCTGTGCTTAATTCGACAAAGGGTAAGGTAGGTAAAGGGAAAACATTCTTTGAAGAAGCATTTGGAGCAGATGAGCAACGCTTCTGGACTATCCTCTGGATGCCAGAAACATTTATCATTTACAGATTTATGTTTAAGGACAATCTGGCAAAAGAATGGGAGGAAAAATTCTGGAGCTTACCTGCTGACAAGTTAAAAACTGTGCAGGAAATTGTAGCACTAAACCAATTCAAAGAGTTGGATATGAGCCAGTACGATGAGCAAGTACGAGATGTGTTGACTTACTATCAGTTTACAAGAGACGAAGCCGAGGAACTCATCAAGAAAAACAAACAGGATAATGACTAAGCCAAAAGCGATCAACCGTAAAAAGTTGGTCGCTTTTGTTTTGCCCATTATTCAGAAAGGAGCCTGATCCTATGAATGAAAAACTGGAAAAACTGAGCCGCCAGAGAGCCGCAGCCGAGAAAAAACTGATTGCTGCCCAGCACAGAGAGAAACAGCTGGAGCATGAGCTAAAACGCCTGACACGGAGCGAGAGAACCCACCGGCTTTGTACTCGTGCCGGGATGCTGGAGAAGTTTCTGCGTGAGCCTACTCTGCTGACCGATGACGATGTGATGGAGCTGCTGACCTTCCTCTTTCACGATGAAGCCGCACAAAAGAAGCTGGACACGCTGATTGAAAAGCGGAGAAAAACGCTGACAACGGACGGCAGCGAGAACCCCTTGTTTTAACAAGGGCGCAATTATACACCGCCTAAAGGTGGTGCATTGCGTTCTGCCGAAAGCCCCTTGCAGGGAGCTGATGATTTCCGCACAGGATAAGCCCTCTGCTCCAATCATCCAGTGGAAGCTGCACTTCCCCTGCGCTGGCTAAAGCCAGCTACCCCTTTGCCCCCTGCTGTCCGAAAATCCCTGCCGGACAGGAATTTCCGAACAACAGGAATAGAACCCGATGACCTGACCGCTTGCAGCTTTGCAGACGGTCTTTTGTTTTGCCAAAGGAGATGATGAAGTGGCAAACCCTCATTTTGAAATCAAAATCACGAAGCGGAGCAAACGGCAGTCAGCTGTTGCCGGAGCTGCCTACCAGAGCGGAGAGAATCTGTTTTCCGAGTATGACCAGAAGCACAAAGACTACCGAAAAAAGGAAGGCGTGGTCTACACGGAAATCATGCTGCCATCCCATGCCCCACCGGAATACGCCGACCGGGAACAGCTCTGGAACGCTGTGGAAGCCGTTGAAAACCAGTGGAACTCCCAGCTTGCCAGACGGTTTGTGCTGGCACTGCCCAGAGAAGTGCCGGAGGAACTGTATCCTCGGATGGTGCAGGACTACTGCAATCAGTTTTTTGTTTCCAAAGGTATGATTGTTGATTTTGCCATCCACGACCCCAAGCCACCGGGACACAATCCTCATTGTCATGTGATGCTGACCATGCGGGCAATGGACGAGCATGGGAAATGGCTTCCCAAAGCCAGAAAAGTTTATGACCTTGACGAGAATGGCGAGCGCATCCGACTTCCATCCGGGAACTGGAAAAGCCATAAGGAGGACACTGTTGACTGGAACGAGCAGTATCATGGGCAGGAGTGGCGCACCGGCTGGGAAACAGTGCAGAACCGTTATCTGGAAATGGTAAACAGCCCTATCCGTGTCGATCTCCGTTCCTATGAAAAGCAGGGGCTGGACATCCTCCCCACCGTCCACATGGGAGCAGCTGTCACACAGATGGAACGCCGTGGCATCCAGACCAACATCGGCAATCTGAATCGGGACATCAAAGCCGCCAACCGCATGATGAGCGTGATCCGCAGTACCATTCAGAATCTGCGTGACTGGATCAGCGATATTCTGGAAGCCCGGAAAGAGCTGCTGGCAGAGAAGAAGCCGGAAAACGCATCCCCCGACCTTATTAACCTTCTGCGGGATTATCTCAATCTGAGAAAGGCAGAACGCCGGGACTGGTCAAGATACGGTCAGCAAAAAGGTGCAACGAAAGATTTGCAGTCCTTTGTCAACGCCACCAATTATCTGAAAGACCATGAGATTTTTACGCTGGAACAGCTGGACAGTGTGCTGGAGGAAGTGAAACAGAAATCCGGCAGCATCAGCACCGGCATGAGGAAAGCCGAGAGCCGCATGAAAGTGATTACCGGCATCCAGAACGCCGCCCAAGATTGTCAGCAGCATAAAGCTGTCCATGACAAGTATGTGCGAATCGGCTGGAAAACAGTGCAGTCCGTTTATGCGGAAAGCCACCGGGACGAGCTGGACACATACAACAAGGCGTACCGTTTTTTGAAAAAGCATGGTGTTGACCTGAATGTTGATCTGGAAGCCCTGCAAGCGGAATATGAACAGCTGCAAACTTCTCACGCAGAATATACCGGGCAGTTGGCGGCAGTGCAGGAGGAATTGAAGCCGCTGAAAGAAATCCGATACTGGGTCAGCAAGGTACTTTCCCCGGAACAGGCAGAGGTCAAAAAGAAGCCGGAGCCGAAGCACTCTGTCACCGAACAGATTCAGGATTATCGGGAGGAATCCAGAAAAAAGGACGAGCAGCACCGGCAGGAGAAAAAACAGAATATGGAACGGTAAGGCATCTGATTTTCAAAAGAAATCGGGTGCCTTTTGTTTTGTTAGGAGGTGGAATTTTGAATGTATTTGAAGCGGTCAAACAGAATGTGACCACCAGACAGGCAGCGGAGCTGTACGGCATCACTGTCAGCAGAAATGGCATGGCGGTCTGCCCTTTTCACAACGACAAAAACCCCAGCATGAAACTGGACAGGCGTTTTCACTGCTTTGGCTGTCAGGCTGATGGGGATGCAGTGGATTTTGTTTCCCGGCTGTTTCAGCTGCCCAGCAAGGAAGCCGCCATGAAGCTGGCTGATGATTTTGGGATTGCCTATGACAACGGGCAGAAGCCGACCGTCAAACCCCATATCAGGGAACCTACCCCGGAGCAGAAATACAGGCAGGAAGAAATGCACTGCTACAAGGTCTTATGCGAATACTTCCACCTTCTCCAGAAATGGGAATACCAGTATGCCCCGCAAACGCCGGAGGATGACTTGCATCCGCTCTTTGTGGAAGCCCTGCAAAGGAAATCCTACACAGAGTATCTGTTGGATAGTTTTCTGGACGGATCGCCGGAAGAACGCCGGGAGCTTGTAGCACAGCAAGGAAAAGAGGTGATGAAACTTGAGCAGCGAATTGCAGAATGGACAGCAGCTGGAACTCTGCACCGTGGAACAGGTCAGAAGCAGCCTGGAACAGACCGAGAAAGGTAAGGTATCCAATGCCGCAGCCAACTATAAACGGGTGTTTCAGCTTGACCCTCTGCTGAAAGGAGCTATCCGAAAAAATCTGCTGACAGAACGAGTGGATATTGTGAAGCCCCTCGGCTGGTATCGGGACAGCCCGACTCTGACCGATGTGGACATCAAATATCTGCTCTTGTATTTTGAGGAAAACTATGGGCTGACCATCGAGAAAAAGATACAGGATGCCGTGATGGTGATTGCCAACGAAAACCGCTATCATCCTGTCCGGGATTTTCTCAACGCCTTGCAGTGGGACGGTATAGAGCGCATCCGATATTGTCTGCACCGTTTTCTGGGAGCCGATGCCGATGATTACACCTGTGAAGCCATGCGGCTGTTCCTTCTGGGAGCAATCTCACGGGCGTTCCGTCCCGGCTGTAAATTTGAAATTATGCTCTGTCTGGTGGGCGGTCAGGGAGCCGGAAAGTCCTCGTTCTTTCGCCTGCTGGCAGTTCAGGATGACTGGTTTTCCGATGACCTGAAAAAGCTGGACGATGAAAATGTGTACCGCAAGATGCAGGGACACTGGCTGATTGAGATGTCGGAGATGATTGCCACCGCCAATGCCAAGAGCATTGAGGAAATCAAATCCTTCCTCAGCCGCCAGAAGGAAACCTATAAAGTGCCATACGAAACCCACCCGGCAGACCGAAAACGGCAGTGTGTGTTCTGCGGCACTTCCAACACGCTGGACTTCCTGCCCCTTGACCGCACCGGCAACCGCCGTTTTGTGCCGGTCATGGTACATCCAGAGTTGGCAGAAATCCACATTCTGGATGATGAACCGGCAGCAAGAGCCTATCTCATACAGGTCTGGGCAGAAGCGATGGAGATTTACCGCAGCGGAAACTTCAAACTCCGGTTCAGCCCGGCAATGAACGAGTATCTGAAAGTCCACCAGCGTGACTTTATGCCGGAGGACACCAAAGCCGGACAGATCATCGAGTATCTGGAAAAGTGTTCGGACAACATGGTCTGCTCCAAGCAGCTGTTCCGGGAAGCCCTGGGACACAGCTTTGATGAGCCGAAGCAATGGGAAATCCGGGAGATCAACGACATTATGAACAACAGCGTGACCGGATGGAGGGCGTTTTCCAATCCTCGGTACTTCCGCAGCCCCTATGGGCGGCAGAAAGGCTGGGAGCGCATCCAGCCCGACAACAGAGGTGGAGATTTTCAGGAATTGACGCCGGAGGAAGTGGAGCAGCTGGAACTTCCCCCAGAGTGGCTAAAGTAAAAAATCAGTGCCGGTTGCCGTTTTGTTGTCGAGCCGGTTGTCGGTCTGGTTGTCGGGCGAAAGTCTGAAAACCCCTGATTTGATGGGCGTTTCCTCTCCACTGACAACCATGACAACCGACTTTTATAAAAAAAGAAGAAAAAGAAAATAGAGCATCTGCCCGACAGAGTTTTAAGGTTTTCTGATGTCCGTTGTCAGGACTTCGTTGTCAGCCTTTCCTTTGTCGGGCTTCTTTACAGGAGGTGTCGCACATGGAACAGGCAGCAGCCAAAACGAAAGCAGGACAGGCAAGTCCGGCAGGAACATTCAGCATGAAGCTGGGCAAGACCACCTATGTGGTGGGCGTTCATTTCAGCCAGACCGCAAAGGACACGCTGGAGGACAAAATGAAGCGACTGATGAAGGACGATGTGAAATCATCGAATTTTTGATGCAAAACTTGGTGAGATATTCCCTTTATTTATCTTGACAAAACACTCCCGAAGGGAACTATTTTAGTCGAGTGCGGAAAGATGCTTCAGCGAGGAACGCCAAAGTTGGGCAAGGACGGAAAGCCCCTGAAAAACAAGCATGGTAAGGTCATTTATGAATCGTATCGAATCAAGGTTTTGAATACCATCAACTTCAAAAAGTCGATGCACTACAATCCTTTTTCGTACATTCACAGTGAAAAGGACATCTTGAAGCTGGTAACGACCTTAATTGCGAATACGAAGGGAGAGGGCAAGGCCGGGGACGATTTTTGGGTCAAGGCGGAGACGCTACTGTATTGCGCCCTTATTGGGTATATCCATTATGAAGCTCCGGTGGAGGAACAGAATTTCTCCACTCTCATTGAGTTCATTAACGCGATGGAGGTTCGAGAGGATGACGAGGAGTTCAAAAATCCTGTTGACCTGATGTTTGACGCCCTGGAGGCAGAGAACCCCAACCACTTCGCCGTGCGCCAGTACAAAAAATATAAGCTGGCTGCTGGTAAGACTGCCAAGAGTATTCTGATTTCCTGTGGTGCGCGTCTTGCGGTGTTTGACATCGCGGAGCTGCGGGAGGTCACTTCCTATGATGAGTTGGAGTTAGATACCCTGGGAGACCGGAAAACAGCGCTGTTTCTCATTATGAGTGATACGGATGACAGCTTTAACTTTCTGATTTCCATGTGTTATACCCAGCTTTTCAACCTCTTGTGTGAAAAGGCTGATGATGTGTACGGTGGGCGGCTGCCCATCCATGTGCGCTGCCTCATCGACGAGTGTGCCAATATCGGCCAGATTCCCAAGCTGGAGAAGCTGGTGGCCACCATCCGAAGCCGAGAGATCTCCGCCTGTCTGGTGTTGCAGGCACAATCCCAGCTGAAAGCCATCTACAAGGACAACGCCGATACCATCATTGGTAATATGGACACATCCATCTTCTTGGGCGGCAAGGAGCCGACTACCTTAAAGGAATTGGCTGCCGTGCTTGGGAAAGAAACTATCGACACCTACAACACCGGCGAGAGCCGTGGGCGGGAGACCTCCCACTCTCTTAATTATCAGAAATTGGGGAAAGATATGCCATACTTGTTGGTGAAGAGTTCAGCTGCCTTGAATTTGACATGAACAGGGACACGATCAGCTGAATTCGGAGAAAAATCGAATACAGGAGGTCGCTTATGGAACACTTACCGAAGAAAACCTGTCAAAACGGCATTAGCTATACACTGGTCGGTGATTACTACATTCCAGACTTACAGCTGCCGGAAGAAAACCGCCCCATTGGGATTTGGGGCCGTATGCACAAAGCCTATCTGGAGCAGTGCCATCCAGCCCAGTATAATGACCTGATTTTGACCGGAAAACTCTGGACATACCTGGCGGATCTGAACGAACAGGCACAAAACCGGCTGCATTGTATCATTGCCCAGATAAAAGAAACGGAAGAAATCACTGAGGAATTGAAAGCCCAGGATCAGATGGCATGGGTCAGGGCAATGAACAGCATCCGAAACCGTGCGGAGGAAATTGTCCGTCACGAACTGATCTATGATGCAAAGGAGGTGCTGTGAGATGGTGTTAGATGACTTATATTGTGGTAATATCTACCCCGCAGAACAGGTAGTTCCTCATGAAAAAGAATACCGCAAGCTACATAGGCATACCGGAGAACTGCTTACTGAGTTAGAGGAAAAGCTCTCTAAAGAGCAGATGGAGCTGGTCAACCAGTTTCACACCCATGTGATTGATGTTCACTGCATGGAGTTGGAAGCGCACTTTCAACACGGCTTTTCCTGATAAGGTAGAATAAGTTTCGCAAATTAAAAAATGGACAAAAAGAGACATGGTTTGCAGAACTCTGGTAGAATGAAGTTGCGACACCACCATTCTGAAAGGAGACAGCAAACCATGTCCGAGAAGATTGTACAGCTAAATGAGGAGGTAATCAAGGGGCAGCTCAAGGAACTCGTGCGCGGCAGCGTGGAGGAGACCCTTAACGAGCTGCTGGAGGCCGAGGCAGAGAAATTGACCCAGGCAGCCCGGTATGAGCGCAATGAGCAGCGGCAGGGCTACCGCAGCGGCCACTACAGCCGCAACCTCACCACCACTTCCGGGGATGTTACCCTAAAGGTGCCTAAGCTCAAGGGGATCTCTTTTGAGACTGCCATCATTGAGCGGTACCGCCGCCGGGAGAGCAGCGTGGAAGAGGCTCTCATTGAGATGTACCTGGCAGGCGTATCGGTCCGGCGTGTGGAGGACATTACAGAAGCTCTGTGGGGCAGCAAGGTCTCTCCCTCCACCATCAGTGAGCTGAATAAGAAAGCGTATGTCCACATCGAGGATTGGAGGAACCGTTCTTTGCAGGGTGGGCGTTATCCGTATGTCTATGTGGATGGGATCTACCTGCGCCGCAACTGGGGCGGAGAGTTTGAAAATGTAGCCATTCTGGTGGCAATCGCGGTCAATGAGGACGGATACCGTGAGGTTTTAGGTGCCGCGGAGGGCATGAAAGAGGACAAGGCCAGTTGGGTCAGCTTCTTTCAGTGGCTCCGCGGGCGTGGTCTGGGCGGTGTCAAACTGGTGGTTGGCGACAAGTGCCTTGGTATGCTGGAGGCTGTGGGAGAAGTATTCCCTGAAGCCAAATACCAACGGTGTACCGTTCACTTCTACCGCAATGTGTTCTCAGTCACGCCTCGCTCCAAGGTAAAGCTGGTAGCCAAGATGCTCAAGGCGATCCACGCTCAGGAGAGCAAGAAAGCTGCCCGTGAGAAGGCCAAAGCTGTGGTGGAAGAACTCCGCTCCATGAAACTGAAGGAGGCCGCTAAGAAGGTAGAGGATGGCATTGAGGAGACGCTGACTTACTGCGATTTCCCCAGCGAGCACTGGACTCGCATCCGCACCAACAATGTCATTGAGAGGCTGAATCGGGAGATCCGCCGCCGCACCCGCGTGGTGGGCAGTTTCCCGGACGGTAACTCTGCCCTCATGCTGGTCTGTGCCCGGCTGCGCCATGTGGCCGGTACCCAATGGGGCAACAAGAAGTACATGAACATGAAGCACCTGGAGGCTGCCCTAGAGGATGCCTCCATTGCTGGCTGACTTCATTTATCACGGAGCCTGCAAACCAATTTGCGAAAAATCCTTGACACTACCCTTTTCCTTGGGAATGATGCTGATGAAAGAAGTATATGAATTTATGGAAAACAGTAAAAATTAGCAGCTAATGTTTAAAAAGTCATAAGCAAAAGCGACACAGACCAACTCCTAAGAGAAGTTGATGTGTGCCGCTTTTTATTTCAGTGAGATAGGATAGTATGCAGCTATATATTGCTACACTCAACTTACTCTTCGGGATCTTCTGCTACATTATCAGTTGAATTAGATCTCATTTTCTCGTATAAAGTGATTTGAGCAGCTTCTAACTCTCCTGTTAAGCTAAAGAGAAAATCCTTCATCACATTGTATCTAATCATTCGATTTGTGTGCTTATTTAAGCCTTCGGATGATGCAAGTTTATATTTTTTCAACCAATCAAACAGTGTCTTTTCTGGATCAGTAATTTTTCCTGTTAAATCCATATCATTATCAAAGATGGAATAGAGTTTAACGAATGATTCTAAACGGTCTTTGTGGTGCTGATCAACTTCGATCTTTTCTCGTTGCATATAAAATACAACAGAAAACAGGGTGTATAGTTGGGCTTTTCTTCTTAGAAATTTGGTAACGCCATCAGAAACAAAAAATGATGATATCGTTTCTATTGCAGCACATACTGCTTCTTTATCACGTTCTGCATCTTTATATTCGACTTGCAACTCCTCATAAGCTTGATTGAGGGCAGATTGATCAGTTTGATCTATTATTCCTTTACGATATAGCAGCAAAAGCGATGCACAAAATTCCACATCCTTCATACGCTTTACATCCGGGCCAGTAAATAGCCGCCTTTCGTCCCATAACGAATTGTTGGAAATTTCCCTTGCAAGTGCCGCAAATTCGCCAGATACGCTATTCCGTTTTTCTTGATCGTTTAGGTTATAATCTGTAAGATTAAGACGATTAAACATAGTAATGATATCATCACGAGTTGCTTTGGAATCAATTTCTATTATCATTAATGGGTAATTCCAAAAAGTTTTTCTCGTTTCAGTATCTAAATCTCTAAAATATTTATTTGCGTAAGCTTTCTTAATGCTGTCATCCAATAAAAATTGCGATTTCAACTTGAACTCATTGTTGATGAAAGAATAGATTGCCTTTATTCTTTGCTGTCCATCAACAATATGCGTAATAGATGCACCCGTTTCGGGATCAGTGTCAGCCCTCCAGAAAAAAAGTTCTGGAATAACTAATTGGAGTAAAATAGTTTCTATTAAACGTACTTTGTCTTTTTCGCTCCATACGGAACGGCGCTGATAGCTATCATCAACAATCAGCTTTTTTTCATCGAACATTGTAAATATTTCGCTAACTGTTTTTCTGTTATCACTAAAGCTAAACATTTTTCTTGCCCTCCAATGCAGCTCTCGCCTTAGATATTCCTATAAGTTGGTATTCTTCTAAATCTTCCCAGCTTCTATAAATTCGGTATGTAATTGGATGCTCAAAGCGGAGTTTATCTTGCAACGCTACATTTATGGGGGAAACTAATTCATCCCATTCTTCACGTATACCATCTATTTTCTGAAGGTTTTTGTCATTAATATACCCTCGGAATATGGAAGCGGTTAAGTATTGATAATAGTATTGGTTATATATCCCTTTTGTGTTCCTCAAAAGCGTCCAAAAATGTAGGTATAGTCTTTCCGAAATAACAGCAATATCAATATCAGAGGAGTCTATTTTACCATCTCGATTGTGAAAAGGCTGTAACACCTTCTTAGGGGACAAACTATACCCTGTTTTGGCACTCCCTACAATTTGCATACTATGAAAATTAATTCCTAAATTTGTAGATACCACTTCTTTGAAGAAATCCATTTTATCTACAATCTCATCCGGAGCAAAATGGAGATAGTCTGAAAAATACCAGTTATGCGATTTCACAATATGTTTTAAATAAAATGCTTTTGGATCTAATGTCAATAAATCTTCCTTGAGAATATCTTGTGTAGCCATTTGTCTATTCCTCTATTCTGTGTAAAAACTGGTCAATCCATTCAGAAATGTCATTTGCAATTCCAAGTGCCAACAGATAAGGTACACCATTTCCAACCATCTTAAATTTTGCTGAAAGTGGTAAATCTGGAGGCAAGGAAAAATCTTCTGGTAATGATTGTATTGCTAATGCCTCCGCTACACTGATTCTTCTGGCTAAATATGGATGAAGATGAACTTCATTATTCCCATAAGCTGCTGTTGGAGAATATCTCCAGCGATGCAATCTCTTGAACGATTTTCCGCCAGAATCTCCTTCTGGGATTGTGATAAATTTCTGGGTGCTTTTCACAGTAAAAATATCATTTGCATTGGGATGGTGTTCGACATTATTCTGAATAAACCAGTGTTCGACTGTTAATTCATCTATAATTCCTTCCGGTTCATCTAAATGTCCATTTTCGACAAATGGTGCAGTTCTTGGCCAGTTAATATCTTCTATTTCTTCCATTTCAAATTGATGATGTTGTCCAATCTGAAAATTCAGTTGCTTTCCAAATCTGCTTCTCAGCAAACCAACCAGTACAAGCCTATCCCTATACTGAGGAACACCATATTCCAATGCGTTTTCTAATGAATCAAATAAAGAATAACCAGCTCGGTATAATTTCCGCTTCATACGTTCATAAAACTCTTTGTGTTTTTTAGTATGAACCAACCCTTTGACATTCTCCAACACAAAGAAATCTGGTTTATGTTTAATAAGTAATTTTACATAAACAGATGTGAGCTGTCCGTTTTCTCCATTTTCCCCCTTGTTTTTTCCTGCTGTAGAAAAGTCTGGACAAGGAGGTCCGCCGATAAAACCGATTAATTTATTCTCTCGATTGTCATAGCCGGGAAATGATTCTTTCCAAATTTTATCCGACAAAAATTCTCTAACATCTTTATGACTATACCCATAAGCTGGAATGTGTCCATTATATCTTCGTGCATATTGATATGCCTTCAGAAATTGCTCATTGTATTCATTAACAAAGACAATGTTGAAGCCGGCATTTTCAAATCCCAAGTCTAAAAATCCCAATCCAGAGAAAAAAGAAAAAACTTCAACATCCATCTTTTTCTCTCCTGGTAATAATTTTTAATTGCCCGAGTTGAATTCTACAAGTTTCTCCCAGTTAATGCTACCATCCTCGAAGCAGAACTCCTGGGTAAACTCTCGGACGAGCCGGTTTGCGGCCTTCTGGTAAGATGCGTCGAATTCTTCCACATACTTCTCAGGCAGCTTGTCCATGAAGCGGATCAGCTTTATGTAGAACTCTTCATCGCCGGTCAGTTCTGTCCAGAAATCTTTGCCCGCCAGTTCCATATAGAATTTTGGCAGTCCACGATTGGACACTTTTTTCTTCCCATAACCATAACCAACAATCGGGACAAAGCGTTTCTTCGCCTGCTGTGCCAACTTGCTGGCTGCCATAAAGTTTTGTTCCTGCTTTTTACGGCTATCAGCATTGAAAACGCTTGTACCAGATTTTACTGCAATGGCATAGATAGTGTTATCCCGTTCCACCATAATGTCCACACCTTCAGCCAATGCTTTCTGACCCTGGGCGGCAGCGGTGGCTATCGGCTCAAAGAATACATTGCCGAAGATCGTTTCTTCCGACGAGGACACAAAAGCGGCAAGAATTGCATCAATAATCTGAGCCGCCCCATTCATAGCCTTGGCTCGGAACAGATACGGATTTTTGCGTTTCATGACAGTTTTTACATTTAGGCTGTCTACTTTTTTAATTAAGTTCGTATAGAAGTTATCCAACGCAGTAGCAATTGCTTCCACGATAGCAGCTTCGTTGTAACTATTATTTATTGGCATAGCAGCTTCCCCCTAATTCGATAGCTTGTTTCAACTTTTGATGGATGTCAGTCCCTCTAAACCGCTTTGTCCGGATTTCAGCAGACTGATCTGCAACAGAAAGCACAGCTTTCCCCAACGCTGTTGCCAGCCCTACCGGAACGGCATTACCAATTTGCCGGTATTTCGCAACACTTGTCCCCATGAATTTCCAATCATCAGGGAACTGCTGGATACGGGCATACTCTTGTATGCTAAGAGGGCGATCTTGGGTTGGATGGCACATCATTGTTGCCTTCTGAACAGGAGATGTTACTAATGTAGGCGATGGCTGGCTATAAGATAGCCGTCGGTAAAAGCCCACTTTTCCTCCTCCTGATCCATAAGCACCACCCATTGCCTCCATTCTTACATCTTCCGGAAGGTCACGCCAATTCCCACCCTCCGGAACAAGGCGGAGATATGCAAGACGGTCTTTGCTGAACGCAGCACATTCTCCACAGTTATGTTCTAAATCTTTAATGGTATCCTGGAGTGTACGCCAGCGATAAGCAGGGTCTTGATGCATTTGAAAATGGGTCGGGAATGGCAGAAAAATATCTTCGTTATCTCTGCTTCCAATCAAAACAAACCGTTCACGGAATTGAGGAACGCCATAATTTACAGCATCCAGAACCCCATACACAGTTTTATAGCCAAGCTTGTTGAATTCAGAAAGGATAACATCCAGAACCGTGCCCAAGTGTTGTTCAGGATCATTTTTGTCACGCTCTGCAAGAGGGGTGTGCTTTAACGGGGCAGACATAATCCCTTTCACATTTTCCATAATGAAGAAACGGGGACGGATATAGTCAATCATTCGGATAAAATCCATGAACAAGCTTCCACGGGGATCATTGATTCCCAACCGCTTTCCAGCAGTGGAAAACGGCTGGCAAGGCGGTCCGCCGCAAATGAGGAAAGGTTCTCCTTGTGCAAGCCCAACTTGTTCAAGCAAATCTGCGGCATCAATTTCTCTGATATCTCCGCCCAATACCTTGTGGCCATTTGCCCGCATAGTGGCTACGCAGGCAGGGTCAAAGTCTTGTCCAATCACAATGTTCAGACCCGCCTTTGCAAGGCCGATATCCAATCCCATCGCTCCGGAAAAAAGGGAAATCACATCCCGGTTTGAGGTGTTATTTTTGTAATGCAGAAAATCCATGTATGCCCTCCTAATCAAATCTTTTCGCCATCTGGAAGGACAAAATGGCGCTCAAAAGAACACCCCACCGTTTCCGCCAGATATTCTAAGTCAGAGACTGTGAAACTTTCCCGTTTCATTTTTGAATTAAAATTTTGTGGTGTAGTCCCCATTCGCCTTGCAAGTTCCGCAACGCTGATATTGGAGCGCACACATAGCACTTTGATCTGTTCTGATATCGTCATAAGGGTACTCCTTGTGATTGTAAACTTATAAATTGAAGATATAAAAATATTATTTTATATCTTCAACACAGTCCCTCGCATCCTCTATCATACCATCAAACTGCATCATCTGCAACTCGAAAATCAAATCTTCGACAGCTTCTACACATTCATCTGTGTGCTTTTGTATCTCTTGCCCCCAAAAATGTATAGGAACCCAATCCATAGCAATCAGTTTGAGATCATTTTCACGATCCCGTGCCATATTTCGCTCAATCTTTTTAATCCAATATTCTCGGTTATTCCCCAGTTTTTGCTTCTTGATTTCCCAATTATGGCCATGGAAAAATTCACTGTCACAAAAGATGGCAATCTTGTACTTGGTTATCGCTATATCTGGGGTTCCGGGCAATCTTTTGTAATTTTTTCGATATCGTATTCCTCTATGCCAGAGTGATTTTCGCAATAAAATCTCTATACTGGTGTTTTTGCCTTTAATATGGCTCATTGTTTGGCTGCGTTGTTTAGGAGTCATTACATCGCTCATTAAAACCTCCTCATATTACCCCTTTCTATTTTCGCTTTTTCTTTTTTGTTCCATGGTATGCCTGCGGCCTGGCCTTCCCTCTCATATTGTTGGGATTCTTCAGCAGCTTGGACAGGCTCAATATCCGCATAAACGCCGAGAAATCCTCGGAAGCAATCTTGTCGAAGGGAATCTGCATCTGGTCGCAAAACTCGTGGATTATCCGTTCCTCGTTACTGCCCAGCTGCATGGCACGGTCAAATTTTTCTTTGACCTCTGTGAAGGTCGGCTGTGGATCGGCGGTGGTGCGGTCGGTGACATGGGCCTGACGAATATCCTGAACGATACTGTCCAGATCGTCGTGGATTGTGTGGCTGAAAAAATCACTTTCCTGTACCTGTCCCAGCTCCAGCGTGCGGACATAAAGGTCATTTTCTCCCGGCGCATGGCTGCGGATCACTTCCTGCCGGGTGGCCTCCAGCACCAGATTCATCTGGGCGATCCGCATATCGGCGATCCGGTCAACGAAAATCTCAATATCCGTCATCAACCGTTGGAAGTTCTCATGTGTGGCAATCTCACACAGCAGCCGGTTGTTGATTTTTCCGCTGCTCAATAATGTAACCATATCATCACTCAAATGCAGGGCCTGAAGCTCTGTGTTTGGGTGATTTTTATTTTCCGACAACCCCATCAGGTAATCGGTGGACACCCCATAAAATTCCGCCAGCGTAGCGATAGCAAAGGGACTGATGTCCTTATAATCGTCACTCTCATATTTGCTGAGAGCAGATTTGGAAAGCCCGGTCTGTTCAGCCAGCTGCTCCAGCGTCAAGTGCTTATCCACCACCCGCAAGTCTTTTAGCCGTTCCGGGATAGACAGTTTTGTGTGCATCCAAATTCCCCCTCTCATCAGGAAAATCCTGCCGTTTTTAACTATTATACCATGATTCCATAAGCGTGGAAATATGCTGACCTTAAGCCGTTTTCCATCGTTTTGGACATACGGGAGGGGGCCTGTTTTTTCGGTAAAATGAGTTTTGTCAGGAGACACAGAACCTTGAAAATTGAATGACCGGCTGCAAGGGGTATGACCTTTGGGGAAGTGACGCCATGACAGGAGCGCACCAAGGAGGACAATACGCTGGGGAAAATCCGGGCAGGAGCGATTGCAGGCAAACCGGCAACTAACACATGGAAAATAAACTTTTAGGAGGTTGATTTTTATGAAGTTGAGTATTCGAGAAAAGAAAGTGCTGTACGACTTTGCCTGTCCCAATCACCACAACACGGTGACACGGCTGAAATGGCTGACTGCCCTGACCGTTGACCCGCAGGCCAAACACCGGATGCTGGAGCTGGCCCGGAAGATGGAAATGGAGGTGGCCGAAAGCTGGTACACCGGTTTTTATCACCAGCTCCGTGCGGAGATGGACGAGTATTACAGTGCCAAGCGCCGCCTGCGTTTGGTAAAGGAAAACACCGACTATGAGGAGGATCTGTATGACGAAGCTGTCTAAGTATGAGAAAGAAACCATCATCAACTGGAACGAGGCGGATGACACCGCCAGTATCTACACCTTCAACGCCGATCTGAAGCGCAGGCTGGCCGAGTTCAGCCGCAAGTATCCCCAGCTGTGCCAGTTGGAGCGCAGCACCACAGAGGGCAGCGTGACCTATGTGATAGATAAGTCCCGGCTGTCCATCCGTCTGGTGCCGCCGTACAGCGATGAGCGGCTGGCTGCTGCCAGAGAGTACGCCAAACAGCACGGATTTCAGGTTTTGCGGACGGACAAGGAGAGCGCCTGAAATCGGGTCAATTCACGGGAAAATAGGGGGTCTGCACCCGGTATTTTTGCGGTGAATTGGTATCGTAATACCCCAGTATCCCCCATGCCGGGAAATGCGACAAAAGGAGCATTCAGAGCCGGAGGAGCTGACAGAAACCGCACAAGCGGTGGAAGTCGGCTTCTCCGGGCAGGAGTACAGAGGACGGCAAGCTCTTTGTGCTGGGTACAGGGGTGCAGCGCCCTGTTGGGGTCAAGGGGCAAGGCCCATTGGCGGGTTGAGGGCAGCCGCCCCATCGGGTCAAGGGTGAAACGCCTTGCCCAGGGAGAGTTGATGCCTTGCGTCAATTCGTACTGGGTATTACCTGACGCAGAAATCCGCAGGTTTGGCGGCTTCGCCGCTGCTCCCCTTCGGGAAAATCAACGGAGAATGGAGGGATGAAAATTGAAACTGACACGGCATAACGGACGCTCCGGCAAGCATGGCACCTATAATCCCCGGCACAATGACCGCCGGTTTGATGTGGAAAACAGTGAACACATTGATGCCCAGCGAGCCAAGAAAAATGTGTACTGGGACTGCTACCGTGGATTCACCACCCCGGAACTTCGGGAAAATCCGGAACAGCCGGATTTCAGCTTTGAAGAAATTGAGCGGATGTATTACTACGAGCATTATTCCGACCATGTGGATGCCCAGAATGCCCGGAACGAGAAAACCCGGCACACCGAGCGCAACCGTACGGTGGAAGACCTTTTGAAAAATAACAAGACCTGCCCGGAGGAAAGTATCTACCAGATTGGCACCATGGAAGAATCCGTTCCACCGGGTACTCTGGCACTCATTGTCAGCGAATTTTACGAGGAGTTTGAACGGCGCTTTGGTTCCCATATCCACATTCTGGACTGGGCGCTGCATCTGGATGAGGGTACGCCCCACATCCATGAACGCCATGTGTTTGACTGTAAAAACCGGTATGGGGAGCTGTGTCCCCAACAGGAAAAGGCGCTGGAGGAACTGGGCTTTGAATTGCCCGATCCGAGTAAACCCAAGGGCAAACACAACAACCGCAAGCAGACCTTTGATGCAGTATGCCGGACGCTGCTTTTTGACATCAGCCGAAAACATGGGGTGCATCTGGAGCAGGAACCGTCCTATGGTGGGCGGGCGTATCTGGAGAAGCAGGACTACATTCTGATGAAGCAAAAGGAGCAGCTGGCCGCCCAGGAACAGAAGCTGGAGGAGCTGACCCTGAAAATTGAGGATGTGGAAACACTGGTGGAGGAAGTTTCGGAACTTGCCTATGACAAGGCGGTGGAGGTTGTCGCCGATACTGTCCGGCTGGAAACCCATAAGGAGGACATCCGGTTGGTGGAGGAAACGAAAAACTGGGTTCTCTCGCCGGAACGAAAAGCTCCGCAAAAAGAGCGTGAGTATGCCGCCGCCCGGCTGGATGGGGTGATCTCCAAAATCAAAAATGCCATGCAGTCTGCTCTGTCAAAAATCCAGAAGAAGCTGATGCAGCCGGAGGTCAAGCAGGCTGGCAAGCAACAGATTCAGGAAAAGGCCAAGGAATCCATTCTTGCTTTCCTGAAAAAAGCCAAGCACGATAGCGCACAGAGAGAATCCAACCGGAAAAAGCAGCAGAAAAAACAGGATATGGAGCTTTAAGGCATCCGATTTTGCGAACAAATCAGATGCCTTTCTCTTGAGGAGGTGAGAAACATTGAACAGTGAATCGCAGAGCTTAGCGCCTGCAACCCAGCAGGCCGAAAGTGAGGACTTGACCGTTGATGAGGTACGGGAAAGTCTCTCTGTCACCGAGAAAGGACAGCCGGCCAACACCATTGGAAATTGCCGCACGGTGTTTTGCCAAGATCCGCTTTTGCGGGGCGCAATCCGACTGAATCTGCTGACCGACCGTATTGATATTGTGCGGAATTTGGGCTGGCGCAGAAGCACCAGCGCCTTAACCGATACCGATGTCAAATATCTGCTCCTTTACTTTGAACAGAACTACGGTTTGACCAGTGAAAAGAAGCTGATGGCGGCGCTCTCCATCGTGGCAAACGAAAACTGCTATCACCCTATCCAGGATGTGCTGAATGGCCTGGTTTGGGACGGCATACCCCGGATACGCTCTTGTCTGCATCACTTTTTAGGGGCAGACGAGAACAACTATGTGGAAGAAATGCTCAAGCACTTCCTTCTGGGAGCCATCCGTCGGGTGTTCCATCCCGGTTCCAAGTATGAGGAGCTGCTCTGTCTAGTGGGCGGCCAAGGAGCCGGAAAGTCCACCTTCTTCCGCTTCCTGGCTATACAGGATGAGTGGTTCTCTGACGATCTGAAAAAGCTGGACGATGACAAGGTGTTTGCCAAGCTGCAAGGCCACTGGATCATCGAGATGTCGGAGATGCTTGCCACCAGCAACGCCAAGAGCATCGAGGAAATTCGCTCCTTTATCAGCCGCCAAAAGGAAACCTACCGCACGCCCTATGAATCCCAGCCCAAAGACCGGCTGAGGCAGTGTGTGTTCGGTGGTTCCTCTAATACACTGGACTTTCTGCCCCTTGATCGGGCCGGAAACCGCCGGTTCCTGCCAGTGATGATTTACCCAGAGAAAGCGGAGGTTCACATTCTGGAGAACGAAGCCGCTTCCAGAGAATATCTGTTGCAGGTGTGGGCCGAGGCTATGACCATTTACCGCAGCGGCGAGTATTCCATGAAATTTTCAAAGGAGATTCAGAGACAGCTGGTAGAGGTTCAGAAGGATTTCATGCCGGAGGATACCGAGGCCGGGCAGATTCAGGGCTTTCTGGAACACTATACCGGCAATGTGGTCTGCTCCAAGCAGCTGTTCAAGGAAGCGTTGGGACACTCTTTTGAGGAGCCGAAGCGGTGGCAGCTGCACAACATCAACGAGATCATGAACACGGTGGTGACCGGCTGGAAGCCTTTCTCTAACCCACGGATGTTTGCTGGATATGGGCGTCAGCGTGGCTGGGAACGGGAGATTTCCGGCAACGAACTGCCCGACAACGAAGATGGATTTGTAGAACTGAGCGAGGAAGAAGTCCGTCAGCTGGAACTGCCAAAGGAGTGGATTGCCTGATTTACAGGGCTTGTTGCCCGGTTGGTTGTCGGTTGGTTGCTGACTTTGTTGCCGTAAAAATGGGGGTATGGACACGATAAATGCCCATTAAGCAAGGCTTTTTGGTGGGTATTTGTTCTCTGACAACGAAAGCAACGAGATTTCACAAGAAAATTTGAAAAGTAAGAAACGATGGCCAGACGATAGGTTACAGGTTTTTCGGAGTCCGTTGCCGGACTTCGTTGCCGGATGCCCTTTGTCTGGCTTTTCTGATCTATGGAGGTAGCCTATGGAGAAAACCCAAAAGCAAGAAAACAAGCAGAGCAAAAAAGTAAAGTTTATCGTGGTGCGGGAGTTTTCTGGTGAGAAAACCATGCAGGAAGCCTTCGAACAACTCATTGAACGGCAAACCTGCGAACACTTTGAAGAATGGCTGGAACGCAAGGCAAGCTGAGGGTATTTGTTGAAGAAAAAACAGGGGCATGGTATAATGTGTATATCGTGTCCCTGTTCATAGAAGGAGATTGCTATGAGCAGGAAAAAACAAGTCAATCAGAAAATCACAGCCCTCTATTGCCGTATTTCTCTGGATGATGGCGGCGATAACGAGAGCATGAGTATCAGCAACCAAAAAATCATGCTTCGGGACTTTGCCGAAAAAAACGGGATGTTCCAGTATGAGTATTATGTGGACGATGGTTACACAGGCCGTAATTTCAATCGTCCGGCTTTTCAGCAAATGATTGCCGATATTGAGGCCGATAAAATCGGTTGTGTCATTACCAAAGACCTGTCCAGACTGGGAAGAAATTATATCGAAGCCGGCAGTTATATTGAAATCTTCTTCCCTAAACACAATGTCCGCTATATTGCCATTACCGATGGCGTGGACAGTTTGACCCGTCAGGAAATGGATATCACGCCGTTCAAGAATATCCTGAACGATATGTATAGCCGGGATATTTCCAAGAAAGTGCTGGCGGGGCGTATGACCCGTTCCCGACAGGGAAAGTTCTGTGGCGGACAGCCTCCCCTGGGGCTGATGCGTGACCCGGAGGATCGGGGGCATTTAATCCTTGACCCGGAGACTGCGCCGGTGATTCGCAAAATCTATGACCTGGCACTGGATGGCTGGGGCTGTATGCGGATTGCCAAGCAGCTGATGGAAGACAAGGTTCCCATCACAAGAGTAAAAGGAAATACCGCCTGCGATGTCAATTACTATGCGTGGGGCGGCGCAAGAATCAGCCATATCCTGCGAAACCCGTTTTATAAGGGCGCTCATCTGGTTTGCCGGACACACCAGAAAGGGATTCGCTCCAACACCTATGACATCATTCCCCGTGAGGACTGGGAAATCATTGAGGGCTGCCATGAGGCGATTGTGACACCGGAGGAATGGGAGCAGGTACAGGCCATCGTGGATCGCAGGCCACCTATTATGAAAGGCAATGCCTGCCCCTTCTACAACTTGTTCCACGGCATTATCTACTGCGCCACCTGTGGGAAATCCATGCAGGTACGGTATGAAAAGGTCGGCAGAACTGGCAAAAACCGCTTTACCGGCGAGATGCGGGAACCGATTGATAAGGCGTATTATATTTGTCAGACCTACAACCGGCTGGGCAAAAACGCCTGCACCAGCCATAAAATCGAAGCCAGGGATTTGTATAATCTCGTTCTGAAGGATATTCAGGAACTGGCAGCGATGGCGCTCAAAGATGCAGATGCCTTTTATCAGCGATTGAGCAGCCGGATGGAGCGCCGATATATGGCGGATGCTTCCGAGATGCAGAAAGAGCGTGAGCGCCTGGAAGCCAGAAACCGACAAATTGACGATATGTTTCTGAGCCTTTATACCGATAAGGCCAAAGGCGTGATCTCTGAGCAGCGGTTTGTGAAGTTGACCGCCGCCATGGAGCAGGAACAGGAAGAAAATCAGCGTTGTTTGCAGGAACTGATGCGAATACTTCAGCAGTCTGACGCTCAGGAAAGTGAAGTCCGTACCTTTATCCGGGAGATTCGGCAGTATGCCACTATCCAAGAACTGGATGAAACGGTTCTGAACCGCCTGATCAGCCGTATTCTGGTGGGCGAGGTCAAGAAGGTTGATGGTCAGAAAGTTCAGGAGGTCAGGATCGTTTATAACTTTGTTGGCGAAATATTTATGTGAAGAAAGGGATTTTTATGAAAACAGATATTTCTACTATTAAAGAACTTGAAAGGCTGTTTCAGAAATACGAGCAAGAGGTGCTGACAGCCCAAAATAGTGGATATTTACAGCCTAATACCATACGCACATATTTGCTTCATTCCGGAAACTTCGTAAAGTGGTGTAAGGACGAATTTGAGCCGGGTTCCAAAAACAAGTAAGCTCCCCCATTTAAGCTAAACAACAAACTGAACGGTTTCGTTCCAACCCTTCTCTTAACCGAGAAGGGTTATTTTTTTGCCCATTTTTGAATTCATCACTTGACATTGTGGCAAAGAGTTGATGAGCCAGGACGAGCTTGCCGTCATGGATGGCGGCAAGTGCATCCTCCAGCTGCGCGGTGTGCGGCCTTTCCTTTCGGATAAGTACGACATCACCAAGCATCCCAATTTTAAGTACACTGCCGACGCGAACCCGAAGAACGCTTTCGACATTGAAGCGTTTCTGTCCGCCCGGCTGAAACCCAAGTCCAGCGAGGTCTACGATGTTTACGAGGTAGACGCTACGGGCGATGAATAATGTTCCGCTGTGAAAGGAGTGATCTTATCTATTTGCCCCAACTGCCTCTTTGGAGGCCATTGGCGTACAAGGCGGACAATCACAAAAAAATAATGAAAAAGGAGGATAGCCGGAATCAGGCCCCCGGAAACCGGGCGGCAGATTGTTCCGGCTTTTGTATGCCTATGAAACATGACTAATCAACTTTTCAAATGATTCCGGCTAATAATTATTTATGGCATTTTTTACTCAGGCAATCACCGTTCTTCAGACCCTCGTAATCGCACTCGGTGCCGGTCTCGGCATTTGGGGTGTCATCAACCTCTTGGAGGGCTACGGCAATGACAATCCCGGAGCTAAAAGCCAGGGAATGAAGCAGCTCATGGCGGGCGCTGGTGTGGCCGTAGTCGGCATGGTCCTCGTTCCTCTGCTCTCCAGTTTGTTTACCGTCTAATCGTCCCCACAGGAAATCCTTGCCGTCCCCGCAGTCATGCGGGGGCGGCTGAAAGGAGGTAACACCGTATGGATTTCTTACTTGAGGCAATCACCACATGGCTGAAGGAAATGCTGGTGGGCGGCATCATGAGCAACTTGTCGGGGATGTTCGACAGCGTAAACCAACAGGTCGCGGATATATCCGTGCAGGTGGGGCAAACCCCGCAGGGCTGGAACGGCAGTATTTTCGGCATGATCCAAAATCTGTCCAATTCCATTATCGTGCCGATTGCAGGTGTGATTCTGGCTGCGGTCATGACCATTGAATTGATTCAGATGATTACAGACAAAAACAACCTGCACGATGTAGACACATGGATGATCTTCAAATGGATGTTCAAAAGTGCCGCCGCCATTCTCATCGTTACCAACACCTGGTCCATTGTGATGGGCGTATTTGATATGGCGCAAAGCGTGGTTGCGCAGGCATCCGGCGTCATCGGCGCAGACGCATCCATCGACATCTCCTCTGTGATGGGCGATTTGGAGCCGCGCCTGATGGAGATGGAACTGGGACCTTTGTTTGGTCTGTGGTTCCAATCGCTTTTTATCGGCATTACCATGTGGGCGCTGTATATCTGTATTTTCATTGTCATTTATGGCCGTATGCTGGAAATATATCTCGTGACCTCAGTAGCACCTATTCCGATGGCTACCATGATGGGCAAGGAATGGGGCGGCATGGGTCAGAATTATCTGCGCTCCCTGTTTGCCCTGGGCTTTCAGGCGTTTCTCATTATCGTCTGCGTGGCAATCTACGCGGTGTTGGTGCAGAATATCGCCACGGAATCCGACATCATTATGGCAATCTGGAGCTGCGTGGGCTATACGGTTCTTTTGTGCTTCACGCTCTTTAAGACCGGCAGCCTCGCAAAAGCTGTGTTTAATGCCCACTGACATGGAAGGAGGTAATTCCATTGGCTTATGTACCCGTACCCAAAGACCTGACGAAAGTAAAAACCAAGGTCATGTTCAACTTAACCAAGAGGCAGCTGGTCTGCTTTGGCAGCGGAGCGCTTATCGGCGTACCACTTTTCTTTTTGCTCCGGGAGCCTGCGGGAAGCAGTGTGGCGGCCATGTGCATGATGCTGGTCATGCTGCCCTTCTTCATGCTGGCCATGTATGAGAAGCACGGTCAGCCCCTGGAAAAGATCATCAGCAACATCATTAAGGTTGCCGTGATCCGGCCAAAACAGCGCCCGTATAAGACCAACAACTTCTATGCCGTGTTGGAACGGCAGGAAAAGCTCGACAAGGAGGTGTATGACATTGTTCACAGCAAAGAAAAACCGGCAGGCAGATAAGGATGGCAAACAGACGCCGCCGGTGAAAGCAAGAAGAAAGCTGTCCCGTGCTGAGAAGAAGCAGATCGAGGCCGCCATCGCCCGTGCCAACCGCACGGACCGGAAGGAAAAATCGGCTCAGGACAGCATCCCTTATGAACGGATGTGGCCGGACGGCATTTGCCGCGTGTCAGAGTGCCACTATACCAAGACCATCCAGTTTCAGGACATCAATTATCAGCTTTCTCAGAACGAGGACAAATCCGCAATCTTTGATGGCTGGTGTGACTTCCTCAACTATTTCGACAGTTCCATTTCATTTCAGCTGTCCTTCCTCAATCTGGCGGCATCCAAAGAGACCTTTGCCAGCGCCATTTCTATTCCACCTCAAGAGGACGATTTTGACAGCATCCGGGCTGAGTACACGCAGATGCTGCAAAACCAGCTGGCGAAAGGAAACAACGGTCTTATCAAGACCAAGTATCTGACCTTCGGCATTGACGCCGACAACATCAGGTCGGCAAAGCCCCGGCTGGAGCGCATTGAGACTGACATCCTCAACAACTTCAAGCGGTTGGGCGTTTCTGCCGAGGTGTTAAACGGTATGGCGCGGCTGGCCCAGCTGCATGGTATCTTCCACATGGATGAACAGGTGCCTTTTTGCTTCTCATGGGACTGGCTGGCTCCTTCCGGCCTTTCCACCAAGGACTTTATCGCTCCTACTTCATTTGAGTTCCGCACCGGCAAGCAGTTCCGTATGGGTAAGAAATACGGGACAGTTTCTTTTTTGCAGATTCTCGCCCCGGAGCTGAATGACCGGATGCTGGCAGACTTTTTGGATATGGAATCCAGCTTGATCGTGAACCTGCACATCCAGTCGGTGGATCAGGTCAAGGCCATTAAGACTGTCAAGAGAAAAATCACAGATTTGGATCGGAGCAAGATCGAGGAGCAGAAAAAAGCCGTCCGCGCAGGATACGATATGGACATCATTCCCAGCGACCTGGCTACCTACGGAGCCGAGGCCAAGAAGCTTTTGCAGGATTTGCAGAGCCGCAACGAGCGAATGTTCCTTGTGACCTTTCTGGTGTTGAATACGGCGGACAATCCCCGTCAGCTGGGCAACAACATCTTTCAGGCCAGCTCCATCGCGCAGAAATATAACTGCCAGCTGACCCGGCTGGACTTCCAGCAGGAGGAGGGGCTGATGTCCTCTCTGCCCCTGGGCCTGAACCAAATCGAGATCCAGCGGGGGTTGACTACCAGCTCCACGGCTATTTTTGTGCCGTTTACTACTCAGGAACTTTTCCAGAATGGCAAAGAGGCGCTGTACTACGGCATCAATGCCCTGTCCAACAATCTCATTATGGTGGACCGCAAGCTGCTGAAGAACCCCAACGGACTGATCCTTGGTACACCCGGTTCCGGTAAGTCCTTCAGCGCCAAGCGCGAGATCGCTAACTGTTTTCTGCTCACCAATGATGACATCATCATCTGCGACCCGGAGGCAGAGTATGCTCCGCTGGTGGAGCGTCTGCATGGGCAAGTTATCAAGATTTCACCCACATCCGGTGACTACATCAACCCGATGGACTTGAATCTGGATTATTCAGATGACGAAAGCCCGCTGTCTTTGAAGTCTGACTTCATTTTGTCGCTGTGCGAGCTGATTGTGGGCGGCAAGGAGGGCTTACAGCCGGTGCAGAAAACCATCATTGACCGTTGTGTGCGGATGGTCTATCAGAATTATCTCAATGACCCGCGCCCGGAGAATATGCCGGTGCTGGAGGACCTTTATGATCTGCTGCGGACACAGGAAGAAAAAGAGGCGCAGTACATCGCTACGGCGCTGGAAATCTATGTGACCGGCTCTCTGAATGTGTTCAACCACCGTACCAATGTGAATATCCAGAACCGCATTGTCTGCTATGACATCAAGGAGTTGGGCAAGCAGCTCAAAAAAATCGGGATGCTGGTGGTGCAGGATCAGGTATGGAACCGTGTTACCATCAACCGGGCGGCGCATAAGTCCACCCGATATTACATTGATGAGATGCACCTTCTCTTGAAAGAGGAGCAGACGGCGGCCTATACAGTCGAAATCTGGAAGCGTTTTAGAAAGTGGGGCGGCATCCCCACAGGTGAACAGGTCTGTTTCTTGTTTATGCGCTTAGAGAATCAGACCACGCCGTACTGACTGAAATCGGCAAGTAGGTCAGTATTATCAATGCGGAAGAAATCGGGAAGGGAGCAGCGCCCTAATCCGAGTGGAAGGCTGTCCGTAAAATGGCAGTCACACGCAACGCATAGAGCTTGAACCTGCGTGATGCAGAATATAACAGCTCCACGAGTCCGCATTGCCTGCCGATACGGAAAAACCGTGGCAAAAAGGTATGCTATGCTGGGCGTGAACAGGCACGCCGATGAAAATGAGCGAAAGCTCCAGAGAGGTGGATAAAAAGCCACCTGTTAAGAACAATCAGATCACCCAAAATGTCAAGGACCTGCTTTCTTCCCGTGAAGTGGAAAATATTTTCGAGAACAGCGATTTTGTGTATATGCTCAATCAGGCAGGCGGAGACCGGCAGATTCTTGCCAAGCAGCTGGGCATTTCTCCCCATCAGCTGTCCTATGTGACCCACTCCAGCGAGGGCGAGGGCCTTCTGTTCTACGGCTCCACGATTCTGCCTTTTGTAGACCACTTCCCGAAGGACACCGAACTCTACCGTATAATGACCACCAAACCCCAGGAATTGAAAAAGGAGGATGAGTAACCATGAACCAGAACATTTGTGAACTGGATACAATGATGTTTTTCGATGCGGCGTTGGAGAGCCAGCGCGCTCAGCTGCTCACCGTGATGGCGGATGCCATCAGCGAGTGCCGCACGGCTGCGGATCAGTCTGCGGGACTGAACGAGGATGGCGAGGCGGGGCTGCTCCGTCTGACAGAAATCTGGTGCGCCATGCAGGGTACACCGGGCGTTATCATTTTTGAGGGCAGTCAGGTTCAGCTGCTGGCCAATGTGGTGGCGCAGATTTACGCCCACCTGATTCAGCACCCCTTTCACGACCCGGTGGGGCTGGCCCTCTATGTGGAGCTGCACTACATGACAGCCGCCCTCATGCTGGGGGAATGGTTTGATTAAGGAACCACGCCTGCGCTTTACGGACGAGGAACGGGCTAATCCGGCGTTGGAAAAGCCCATCCGCAAGGCGGACAAGGCCGCCGCCAAAGCGGACAGGGCGCAGGCCAAAATCCCTAAAAAGAAAGTCCGGCAGGTGGAGATTGACCAGGAGACTGGAAAGACCACAACGAAGCTGGTACTGGAGGACAAGAAAAAGCCGCCTTCCAAGCTATCCCATACCTTGCGGGATGCCCCTGCCAATATGGTTGCTGGCAAAATTCATAAGGAAGTCCGGGAGAGTGAGCAGGACAACGTGGGCGTGGAAAGCGCCCACAAGTCTGAGGAAGCGGTGGAAACCGGCGCACGGTTGGTGCGGGAGGGGTATCACAGCCACAAGCTAAAGCCCTACCGCAAAGCAGCCCAGGCCGAGCGTCAGCTGGAAAAGGCCAATGTCAGCGCCCTGTATCAGAAGTCTTTGCAGGAAAATCCCCAGTTTGCCAGCAATCCCCTTTCCCGCTGGCAGCAGAAGCAGACCATCAAAAAGCAGTATGCAGCCGCTAAACACGCCGGTCAGACTGCTGGGAATACTGCCAAAACTGCACAGACCACCGGAAAGGCCGCCCGGACAGTAAAGGAAAAAGCACAGCAGGCAGGTGCATTTGTCATGCGCCATAAAAAGGGGTTTCTGATTGCGGGTGCAATTTTCCTGATCCTCTGTCTGCTGCTCAATACCATGTCCTCCTGCTCCATGATGGCGCAGAGCATCGGTTCCGTGATCTCCGGCACTACCTATCCCTCCGATGACCCGGAAATGCTGGCGGTGGAAGCTGATTATGCGGCCAAGGAAGCTCAGTTGCAGACTGAGATCGACAATATTGAAAGCAGTCACCCCGGTTATGACGAATACCGCTACGACCTGGATATGATCGGCCATGACCCCCATGAGCTGGCGGCCTACCTGTCTGCTGTCTTGCAGGGGTACACCCGTCAGAGCGCCCAGGGAGAGCTGGAGCGTGTATTCTCTGAGCAATATCAGTTGACGCTCACCGAGGAAGTGGAGATACGCTATCGGACAGAAACGAGGACCGGTACGAATACTGTCACTGACCCGGTAACAGGTGAAACCTCCACCGAGACCTATGAATACGAGGTGGAGGTGCCGTATGAGTATTACATCCTGAATGTGACGCTCACGAGCAAGCCTATATCCTCTGTTGCCGCAGAGCTATTGACCCCGGAGCAGATGGAAATGTATCAGGTGTACCGGCAGACGATGGGCAACAAGCCCCTGCTGTTTGGCGGCGGTTCCCCGGATATGGGAAATTCCGAAGATTTGACCGGTGTGGAGTTCGTAAACGGTACACGCCCCGGCAATCCGGCGCTGGTGGAGCTGGCGCAGAGTCAGGTTGGCAATGTGGGCGGCTACCCTTATTGGAGCTGGTATGGCTTTGACAGCCGTGTGGAATGGTGCGCCTGCTTTGTGTCCTGGTGCTATGGGCAGGCAGGCTTATCTGAGCCGCGCTTTGCAGGCTGTCAGTCTCAGGGAGTTCCCTGGTTCCAGTCTCATGGGCAATGGGGCGGGCGCGGATATGAGAACATCGCCCCCGGTGACGCTATCTTTTTCGATTGGGACCTTGATGGTTCTGCTGACCATGTGGGTATCGTCATTGGTACAGATGGCAGCCGGGTTTACACGGTAGAAGGAAATTCCGGTGATGCCTGTAAAATCAAGAGCTATGACCTGAATTACGAATCTATCAAAGGCTATGGCCTGATGAACTGGTAACTGAGTTTTTTGAGAAGGAGTGAATGATAATGGCTATGAACAAAATTGACCGCATTGACCGCGAGATCGAAAAGGTCCGCGAGAAGATTGCGGAGTATCAGGAGAAGCTGAAAACTTTGGAAGCACAGAAAACTGAAGCAGAGAATCTGGAAATCGTCCAGATGGTGCGCGCTATGCGGATGACCCCTGCCCAGCTGAACGCTATGTTGTCCAGCGGCATGGTTCCCGGCAGAGCCGCTGTTTCTGCTGATTACGAAGAACAGGAGGATACCGCCCATGAAGCATAAGTATATTTTCAGAACAATGACCGCACTTTGCGCCGCCCTGTTGATTGTGGGCGGCCTTTCTGTTCCCGCCTATGCACAGACACCGGAGGGACAGGATGCCACTAACGATGACAACGTGATTGTGGAGCAGCCGAAAGAGGATACGCCGCCCCTTACGCCGGAGGGCAACGCCGCCCTGGTGGACGATTACGGCGGCAATAAGCAGCTCATCACCGTCACCACTAAGGCAGGCAATTATTTCTATATCCTCATTGACCGGGCAAATGAGGACAAGGAAACTGCGGTCCACTTTTTGAATCAGGTTGACGAGGCCGACTTGATGGCGCTGATGGAAACCGGCCAGACCACCGAGGAGAAGCCCACCACCTGTAACTGCACGAAAAAATGTGAAGCCGGTGCAGTCAATACCGCCTGCCCGGTTTGTGCAACCAATCTGAGTGGCTGCACAGGGAAAGCTCCTGAACCGGAGGTGACGGAAGAACCGGAGAAGGAACCTGCTGGTCTGAACCCGGCGCTTTTGATCCTGGTGCTTGCCCTGCTGGGTGGCGGCGGAGCCTTTGCCTACTTTAAGCTGGTGAAAAACAAGCCTAAGACCAAAGGCAATGACAATCTGGACGATTATGACTACGGCGAGGATGAAGCGGACCCGGAGGATGAGGAACCCTGGGAGATCGAGGGTTCCGATGAACCGGATGCTGACAGGGGCAGCGATGGAGAAAACGAGGACAAACAGATTTGATCCGTTTCACCGACAGCCCTTTTGAATCTATGATGATACGCAGGCCGGAGGGCGGGAAGAACACTTCCCGTCCTCCCTCTTTATCCCCCGGCCACCCCTGTTATGGCTGTGGGACTTACCGCTATGGCCAGCCGTGTGTAGGCTTCTGCCACCGGCAGCTGACCGGATGGCTCAAAGAAAGGAAAAACGAAAAATGAATGTGCTGAGTATTCTTATTAAAACCATTGCTGTTTTTGATCTGATCGTCATTGCTGTCTATTTTGGCGGAGACATCTTTTCTACCGTATTGGGTAAATTTCGGAAAAAGCCTGTGCAGAAGGATGATTTTGAGTTTTACGATGAGGACACCGCAGTTGTCCCGTTGTCCATAGATTCCATTCGTCTGCTCTATTCCGGTGATGTGGCAGATTTTGTGAAAGAACAGCTCCTTCCCGGAGCAGCAAAGACGATGGATGCCCTGGTAGAGAATGAACGGACAGCAGTTTTCCTTCTGCTTAGCGCCCTGATCGGCTTTCTGAAAGAGGAGGGCCGGATGGATGAACAGAATTTCCCTATGGTGATGGAACTGCTGAACCATGCCAAAGGGACGAAAGAGAACGACGAAAAGGACCCTGTGGATATGCTTCTGGATGAAGAAGCTCGTCATATCCGAAGGGATTATTACAATGACTATCAACGATACCAGCTGATGCAGGTGGATAAAAACCGTGTGATACTGGCCTGCCGTATCATCATCAATGACCTGCTGGGGAAATTGTACCGCTATGACTATCGGTTCGGTTATGATCTGCTGTTAACGGAGGAAAACAGTATTGAAAGAAAGCTGAATAACTATGGGCAGGCCGAATGGGAGGACGAAGAATATGAACCATAAACTTGTGATTGCCGAAAAACCGTCGGTTGCCCATAGTCTGGCCGCTGTGATCGGTGCCACCGCCCGTAAGGACGGCTATCTGGAGGGAAATGGATGGCGTGTCAGTTGGTGTGTGGGCCATTTGGCTGGGCTGGCCGATGCGGACAGCTATGACCCCAAGTACGCCAAGTGGCGGTATGACGATCTGCCCATCCTGCCGGCAGACTGGCAGATGACGGTGGGCAAGGACAAAAAGAAGCAGTTTGATGTGCTGAAAAAGCTAATGAATGCCCCGGATGTGACCGAGGTAGTGAACGCCTGCGACGCTGGGCGGGAGGGTGAACTGATTTTCCGCAGTGTCTATGAACTGGCAGGCTGCCAAAAGCCTATGAAGCGGCTCTGGATTTCCTCCATGGAGGATTCCGCTATCCGGGAGGGCTTTGCTAACCTGCGCCCCGGTGCAGAGTATGACGGTCTGCGGGATGCGGCCCTCTGCCGCGCCAAGGCGGATTGGCTGGTGGGCATTAACGCCACACGCCTTTTTTCCGTGCTGTACCACCGAACCCTCAACATTGGGCGCGTTATGTCTCCGACACTGGCTCTTATCGTCCAGCGGGAGGCAGAGATCGACGGTTTCAAGCCGGTGCCGTTTTATACGGTGACGTTGGAACTACCCGGTTTCACAGTTGCCGGGGAACGTATGAAGGACAAGGCCGCCGCTGAACAGCTGCAAAGTGCCTGTCAGAGTGCTGTTGCCACGGTCAAACAGGTGGAGCGTAAAGACAAATCGGAAAAGCCGCCTGCCCTCTATGACCTGACTACGCTCCAGCGGGATGCCAACCGGCTGTTGGGATATACCGCTCAGCAGACTTTGGACTATCTACAAAACCTGTATGAAAAGAAGCTCTGCACCTATCCCCGCACGGACAGCCGCTATCTGACTTCGGACATGGCCGAGGGTCTGCCGGTGCTGGTGAATCTGGTTGCTAATGCCATGACCTTCCGAAAAGGAATCGCTATTTCCTGCGACGCCGGTGCGGTTATCAACGACAAGAGAGTGACCGACCATCATGCAGTGATCCCCACCCGTAATATCCAAAACGCTGACTTGTCCGGTCTGCCGGTGGGCGAAAGGGCGGTGCTGGAGCTGGTGGCTCTGCGTCTGCTGTGCGCCGTGGCCCAGCCCCATACCTATGCTGAAACTTCTGTCACCGTGGAGTGCGCCGGTGTTGAGTTTTCCGCCAAAGGCAGGGCGGTGAAGCATCTCGGCTGGCGGGCGCTGGATGCTGCCTACTGTGCCAATCTGAAAAACATCCCGGAGGCGGATAAAGAAACCGAGAGTAAAGCGCTGCCAAAGCTGACCGAAGGCCAGAGTTTGCCACTGTCCGGTACAGTCGTCAAGGAGGGCAAAACCAGCCCACCCAAGCATTTCACCGAGGATACGCTGCTTTCTGCTATGGAGACTGCCGGGAAAGATGATATGCCGGAGGATGCCGAGCGGAAAGGACTGGGAACCCCGGCCACCCGTGCCGGTATTCTGGAAAAGCTGGTGTCTGCTGGTTTTCTGGAACGAAAAAAGAGCAAAAAAACCGTACAACTCATGCCTTCACATGATGCAGTATCTCTGATTACTGTACTGCCGGAGCAGCTACAATCGCCCCTTTTGACCGCCGAGTGGGAGTACCGGCTGGGCGAGATCGAGCGCGGTGAGCTTTCCCCGGAGGACTTCATGGCCGGGATCTCTGCTATGCTCCGGGAACTGGTGGGGACCTATCAGGTGATAAAAGGCACCGAGTATCTGTTCTCCCCGCCCCGTGAAGTAGTGGGCCGCTGTCCGCGCTGCGGCGGTGAGGTTGCAGAAATGCAAAAAGGATTCTTCTGTCAGAACGAAGCTTGCAGATTTGCAATCTGGAAAAATAACAAGTGGTGGGCTGCCAAGAAAAAGCAGCCTACCAAGGTGGTGGTGACAGCCCTTCTCAAAGATGGACGCGCACGGCTCACTGGCTGTTATTCCGAAAAGACCGGCAAAACCTACGATGCTACCGTGGTGCTGGAGGACGATGAGCAGTATGTGAGCTTCAAGCTGGAGTTTGACAGGCAGAAAGGTGGTAAACGATGAAGCGCTCCCTCTATGAACAGGAAACCATTATCCTCTACAACCAGGCCGAGGCCACCGCAGAGGTTTACACCCATGATGCCAGATTGCTGGAGAAGCTGCGGCGGCTGTCGGAAAAATACCCGGACCAAATCGTGAAAAAGGACCGGCAGACCTTTGTAGTCCCCAAACGCTGCGTATCGGTTCGGGAGCCTTACAGCGCCGAGCGCCGCAAAGCTGCCAGTGAACGGGCAAAGGCTGCCGGATATGCACCGCCCAAACCCAAGTAAAAGAACGGTCATGGAAATGAAGCTGCTTTAACATCTTCCTTCTATAATTTCCTATTATTTTATGGTATACTAAATGTACGAATAAACCGTTGATTTTAGAGGGGGTGTTGCATTGGAATGGAACAAAGCTGGTATCCCGCATAAAGGCTGGTCTTGCGTCGATGTCGAAGATATTGCAGAGTATTTTGATGATGCAGAAGAAATTGAATACGAACAGTGTGAAATGTGTGGACGGGAAAGGATTCGTTTTGTTCACATTATGAGACACCCGGATTATCCAGATGAATTGCGGGTAGGGTGTGTATGTGCCGAAAAGATGTCTGACGATTATGTAAATCCTCGCAGAGCAGAGGATACACTAAAAAAACGGGCGGTAAGGAGAAAAAATTTCAATAGGAAGGAATGGAGTTATAACCCTGCGAAAAATACATACAGCAAAAAGTATAAGGGTGAATATATAACCATAATGCAAGGTCGATATGGTAATTGGGGAGTTTTTTTCGCTGGGAAAAGAATTTGGGATTATGATGGTAGTAAAATACGTTCTATGGAAGAAGCTGAACGCATAGCTTTTGAGGTTTTTGAACAATACCATACCACTCAAGAAGAACGAGAACTCCAATTTTGGCTTGAACAACGGAGATTTTAGCTTATCTTCATATCACCAATATCTGACATTTTAATAAGAACTTCGTTAGCAGGAAATCTTTCAGGGTTTCCTGCTTTTGTTTTGCAAAAATTGAATTTAGTGGGAAGGAGTTGAATTACCATGCCTGATAATAAACCAACCAACCGGGAGCGATTGCGGGAAATCACCGAGGGCATCGAACAGGGTATCAAGGAGCTGTTCGAGAGCGAGAAGTATATGCGTTACCTGTCGGTGATGTCCCGTTTCCACCGCTATTCGGTCAATAACACCATGCTCATCTATATGCAGAAGCCGGATGCTACGCTGGTCGCTGGCTTCAACAAGTGGAAAAATCAGTTTGAGCGCCATGTGAAAAAGGGTGAGCATGGCATTACCATAATCGCGCCCACGCCATATAAAAAGAAAATCGAGGAACAGAAGCTGGACCCAGATACCAAGGCTCCGATTTTGGATAAGGACGGGAAAATCGTCACCGAGGAAAAGGAAATTGAGATTCCCATGTTCCGCCCGGTGAAAGTTTTTGATTTGAGTCAGACGGACGGAAAGCCTTTGCCGGAACTGGCCTCCAACCTGTCGGGGAATGTGCAGAACTTTGAGGTTTTCATGGAAGCCCTGCGGCGCTCTGCCCCGGTTCCCATCGAGTTTGAGCCGATGGATGCCAATATGGACGGCTACTTTTCCTCTGAGCAGCAGCGGATCGCCATTCGTACCGGCATGAGCGAGGTGCAGACGGTTTCCGCAGCTGTCCATGAGACCGCCCATAGCAAGCTCCATAATTACAATCTGCCTGTGGTGAAGGATACCAGCAAGTATCAAGAGGTAGAATTATTTGACCAGCCAGCCCTGTTCTCAAATGGAAGAATTGCGCGCGAAGATCTTCCTGATGGGCTGTTTTGTTATGACCTGCGTGGCTCAGACGATGATCCGGGCTATCCGATTGCCGTAGAGGAAAGGGTTGTTGTGAACCACGCTGCATCCGTTATCACCGCAAAGCCTTTAGAACTGCCAGAAGATGGGCGTATCATGTTTACGGAGGAGTCTGGTCTGAATTTTGTCGGCGGCGAAAAGACCATTCAGCAGTTTTTGCAGGAAAGTAAAAAGGACCGGCACACCGAGGAAGTAGAGGCTGAAAGTATCTCTTATGCGGTTTGCAAGTATTATGGCATTGAGACTTCCGAAAACAGCTTTGGCTATATTGCCAGCTGGAGTCAGGGCAAGGAGCTGAAGGAGCTGCGATCCAGTTTGGAGACTATCAGCAAGACTTCCGGGGAGCTGATCTCCGATATTGACCGCCACTATAAGGAAATCTGCAAGGAACGCGGTATTGACCTGACAGCCGAGCAGGAGCGTGTTTCGGAATCGGAAAAAACAGAAGGAAAAGAACCGGCCCTGTCTACATCTAATGTCCAGCAGGAAACACTGACCTATTATGTGGCCGAGTGCATGGAGTTTCCTTCCCTTGGCGAATACCATGAGAATCTTTCTCTCATGAAAGCCGTTGAGCTGTATCAAGCTATTCCGACAGAGCGAATGAACGGTATCAAAGGGATAGGGTTCGATTTACACGATGGCAGTGATTACAATGGACAGTTCCCTATCTTAACTGGAAAGACGATTGATGTGGAAACAATCAATGGTATTGACTATTTTCGCAATAGCCCGCTGGTACAGAAAGCGGTATCCGATTTGATAGCGGCTATGCCGGATATGGAAGTTACGCAGGCAGCACCGCCTTTGGCAGAACTGGGAATAGATCAAAAAGCCATGGGAAATGTGGCAGAACTGTTGCAGGTTCAGCCTTCACAGGAATCGGTTGCATTTGATATAAACGGAGAAGAATATCTTGCAATTCAGCACTGCGAGAGCGGACATGATTATACGATTTACAGTCCTGATTTTGCGCTATTGGATGGCGGGCAGATAGATAACCATTCTTTAGAGCAAGTGACCTACGAACTTCTCATGGAGGAAATTAAGGGAACGGATTTGGTGAAACCATACGATTACGATACGCTGATGGAACAGGTAGAAGCTGCTCAACAGAAACGATTTGAGAAAAATGAGTTAGGCGAAGTACAGAGTCCATCTGTTTCTATGTTACCGGAATCACCAGAGCAGGCATTGGATGAATACCCCATGCCGGACCCGGTGCTGACCCAAGATGATCTGGAGAAATGCGGCTACCTGGACAGCGACCTTTTGCCCCTCTCCAAAGAACGGGCCTACGAGCTGATGGAGCGAGATTTGACCGTGTACATTGTGCAGGAGGGCGAAAACCCGGAGATGGCGTTTGATACTACCGATCTGGATGTCCACAATGGTATTTTTGCTGTTTCCCGTGAGGAATGGGAGCAAAGCCCGCGGTTCCATGAGAAGGTGCTGGAACGTCAGGATCACCAGATGGAACGGGAGCAGGCTTTTCTCTCCCATGAGGGGGACTGTTTCGCTATCTATCAGGTGAGCCGGGATGACCCTCAGAATGTGCGATTCATGAATCTGGATTGGCTGCAATCTCACAGCCTATCCGTAGACCGGAGCAACTACGATCTCATTTACACAGCCTCGCTGAACGGTTCCGGCAGTACAATGGAGCAGCTGGAAAGGCTGTATGAGCAGTTCAATCTGCAAAAGCCGGTGGATTTTCACAGTCCATCCATGAGTGTCAGCGACATCGTTGCCATCAAGCAGGATGGTAAGGTATCCTGTCATTACTGCGATAGTTTTGGTTTTACCGATGTTCCCGGATTTCTGTCGGATAATCCGATGAAAAATGCGGAAATGGCCGTGGAGGACGATTATGGCATGATTGACGGTGTTATCAACAACGGTTCCAGGGAGCCGACGGTAGCGCAGTTGGAGCAGCAGGCCCGCAGCGGCCAGCCCATTTCACTCATGGACTTGGCGGCAGCCACTCATCGGGAGGAACGGGATAAGAAGAAGTCCGTTATGGAGCAGCTGAAAAGTCAACCCAGGACGGAACACAAAAAGAAAGCGCCCCAAAAGAGCGCGGAAAGGGAGATTTGATATGGGAAACTTCACCTTTGAGGAAATGAATCTGATGTGTATTTACAATACTGGCAGCCGCACCGGGCTGATTGACAGCCTGAGCGAGATGCGCGGCGAAATTTCGCCGGAGGAAACGGAGCTGCTGGTGTTGACCGACAGCACCCTCTCTAAGCTCCGTGCCATGACCGATGATGAATTTGCTGTGCTGGAGCTGTATCCGGATTTTGACGAGTAAGCAGCACACATAAATACCTGAATGGGGCGGCCTTTTTGAGCCGCCCCATTTCTATCATTCAAAATGAAGGGAGGACAGAAAACCATGCCAACAAAAGCAGAAATGTATGCGCAGATGGTAGATAAGGTGGCAACGCAGCTCACCGGCAGCTGGCAGGAGTGGGCGGCTTTTCTTACCACCGCATCCCGTCTTTATAAATACCCGTTCCATGAACAGCTGATGATCTACGCCCAGCGCCCGGACGCCACCGCCTGTGCCGAGTACGACCTGTGGAATGATAAGATGGGCCGGTATGTCCGGCGCGGGTCTAAGGGCATTGCGCTGGTAGACGATTCCGGGGACAGACCCCGTTTACGCTATGTGTTCGATATTTCCGATACCGGAACCCGTGAACATTCCCGCACCCCTTGGCTGTGGCAGCTGGAAGAACAGCACATGATTCCGGTGGAGGCCATGCTGGAGCGTACCTATGGGATCGGCGGGGATGATTTCGCCCAGCAGCTCACCGATGTGGCCCGTAAGCTGGCGGATGAATATTGGGCGGAGCATCAGCAGGACTTTTTCTATATCATTGACGGTTCCTTTCTGGAGGAGTACGATGAGTTCAACATCGGAGTACAGTTTAAGGCAGCCGCCACCGTCAGCATCACCTACGCCCTGATGTCCCGCTGTGGACTGGAGCCGGAACGCTACTTTGACCATGAGGATTTCATGGCAATCTTCGATTTCAATACCCCGGCTACCATCGGGGCGCTGGGAACAGCGGTCAGTCAGATCAATCAACAAGTGCTACGGCAGATCGGCGTCACCGTCCGAAATGCAGAGCGCGAGGCCATGCCAGAAAGGAGCCAATGGGATGAACAACACCTTAACCTACACCAAGAACGGGGATTACCTGATTCCCGACCTGAAGCTGAGCGAACAGCAGTCGAAGCCCCTGGGCAAGTACGGCAGGATGCGGAAATCGTATCTGAAGGAACACCGCCCGATTCTTTACAACCAGTTGCTGATGAGCGAGAAGCTGTACCCGCACCTCATCGAGATCGACGAGACAGCCCAGACCCGTCTGGAACAGATGATGCCCCAGCTGGCGAAGGAGGCGGGCGCAACAGAGAAACTGAAAGCAGCCGATCCGATGAAGTGGGTGGGCCTGATGAACACCTGCAAAGCGCAGGCCGAGGAGATTCTTCTGGCGGAGCTTATCAACAGCTGACCTTAGACCTGTTCCTCTCCGAAGCAGAACAAATCCAAAAGATAGATGAAGCAGAGAATGTTACAAACACATTCCCTGCTTTTTCTTTTGCCCAAAAGGAAATTGACCATGTGCTGCGGCTGGGCGGCAACACCGACCATCAGCGGGAGAGGATCGTTGCTGAATTTGAAAAGCAGAAGCCCGTTTCAGAAATTGCCGCTTCTCTGCAAGCGCTCTATCATGGCGGCAATGGTATAACAACCAACACCGGCAGTATCACGGCCTGGTACACCGAGGAGGGCATCCGCCTTTCCCGTGGAAAATCTGCCCGTTACGATAAATCAGCCCAAGTCATCTCTTGGGAGAGTGCCGCTGAGAGCATCGGGGAACTTCTGGAATCCGGCCAGTTTACCACCAATGTGGAGTTGACCGAAGCGGCAGGCTATGAACGATCCCTTCTGGCGTCAAAGCTTTGGAATCTTTACCACGATTTCAGCGATGAGGCCAGGAAAGCAGGGTATCTGAGTAGCCTTGCACAGATTAAAGGAAACGGGTTCCCGGAGGAAACCAAATGGCTGACCGAACAACTGAAAAGCCCTGATTTCAGGCAGACCCTGACCGATGAATATGCCGCCTTTTGGACCGCATACAGTCAGGACCGTGACCTGCTTCGGTTCCATTACCACAGACCGAGAGAAATTTGGGAAAACCTAAAGGACTTGTCTTTGCCCCGCAAGGAATTTGCAACGGATATGGCAGAGGTTCCTTCGGTCAAACACTTTATCACCGAGGACGAGATCGACACCGCCATGACCGGCGGCAGCGGTTTTGAGGGCGGTAAGGGTCGTATCTTCACATTCTTTCAAGAACAGCATACTGACAAGGAAAAGGTGGAGTTTCTCCGAAAGGAGTACGGTATCGGTGGACATTCCCATGCCCTGTCCGGTGCAACCGGTAGTGGAGAGGATCATGACGGAAAGGGACTGCACTACAGGAAAAGCGATTGCTCGGATGTTCATTTCACCTGGGAGAAGGTCTCTAAGCGCATCACCGATCTTATCAAAAAAGACCGCTATCTGACCGTACAGGAGCAGGCCGAGTACGAGAAAATTCAAGCAGAAAAGGCGCTGGCTGAAGCGGATGCCGTAAAAGAAGAAAATAAGACCGCCCCTGCCAGCTGGGAATACAACGCAGTCAAGGAACGCCATCCCGATGATCTGGTGCTTTATCAGGTGGGAGATTTCTTTGAGCTATACGGTGAGGATGCCAAAGAAGCTGCCGCAGAGTTGGAGCTGCATCTGACCACCCGCCCGGTTCCGGGCGCAGGCCGCATTGAAATGTGCGGGATTCCGGCACACCAGCTGGAGCAGTATGTGGAACGGCTGCGGGATAAGCATGATGTGACAATCTCTGCTGTCCCAGAAGGCGGCACGGAACATCAGGAGTATTCTCTGCGCTCCATCGACCATGAGGCGGAGCAGACCATCAATGCCCACGAAGCCGAATTTGGTGCGGACGGAACCAGAGTTTTCGGAAATGGTGAAGCAGAACCCGCAAAGCCTACCATCCGGGAGCAGTATGAGCAGTATAAGCCCATTGTGATTGCTGCCATTACTGAGGATGTGGCCTATCGGAATGCCTGCGGTCATTCTGACCGGGAAAATGCTGTGCTTGAGGGCAACGCGGCGGTGCGCCGTGCCATTCTTGGTTCCGGTGATATGGAACTGATCCGGCTGTTTGTCGATGTACCGGAGTTTCGTCAGCGTCTGCACCGGGAGGTCATAGAGGAAACCTACCCCAAATTACATGAGCTTCTGCGACCACTCTCTCAGGATGATATTGACAATGCCATTCGTGCATGGAACGGTGATATTCAGAGCAAACACGCGGTTGTCCGTTACATGAAGGATCATGCGCGGGAAAAGGATACCGCTGCATGGTTGAGCCATGCGTATGGCGGCAGCGACAACAAGAGCTTGTTTGTTGTCCGAACCGGAAGCCCGGAGGAAATGGAGCTGCCGTGGCCGAAGGTACAGCGTCGCATTGCTCAGCTGATTCAGGAGAACCGCTTCTATACCCAGGCCGAGCAGGGTGCCCTGGATGATATAGACCCGATTGCCATTCGGGAGTCCTTGGCAGAGCGCGGTATCGTAGACGGTCAGGTGGTTGATGCTCAAAAGCTGGATGATGACCCATTTATCCAGCGGGTGATGGCCGATGCAGAGCAGCTTGCTGCTGAGGAAGAAACGCCGGAGCCGCGATTTTCTGTTACGATCACCAGCGACGCATTTCCCGACCCGGAGGATGCCTTTGCCATTTGGGATCAAACGATTCACAACTATTATGCAAGCGGCGATGGAACTGTGCCGACATTCCCAGATAAAGCAACCGCGCAGAATTATCTCAATCATCTGATACTCCAAACGCTTAATCCGGATTTGCGGGAGGTACTGACCGGAACCGGTGGTCTGCTGGATGCCACAGAAAAAGCAATTATCGCCCAACACTTCCATGACGGCGAGGATAACGCTCAAATCGCCCATTATCTGGCAGGAGCTTATATTGGCACAGCGGAAACGATGGAGCTGCAGACCGGAGACACCGCAGATTATTTTGTTTCCACCGGTGGTTTTGAAATCAATATCCACGACAAGTTTAACACCACTTTGGGGATGAACTGGCAGGATGCCGCCGCTGTTTTGCGCGCTCTGTATGAACTGGAACAGGACGGCTTTTCTCATGGAACCTATACCGCTGAGCCGGTAACAGTCTATCCGGGCGATAAGAACAATCTGCCTTATGATGTGGTCGTGGAACGGCTGCACGTTGAGAAACCGGAACCGCCTGCACCGGAGCCGGAGAAAACCCCAGATGAAGTTTTGGACGAACATCCCATTTCCATTCAGGTCAACGGCGAATGGCGAACCTTTCCCAATGCCGCTGCTGCCGAGGATGCCGCTTATGAAGAATACAAGGCCAACATTCGCCGGAACGCGCAGAACTTCCGCATTACCGACGATCATCTGGGCGAGGGCGGTCCGAAAGCCAAGTTTCAGGCCAACATCAATGCCATTCAACTTTTGAAGGAGCTGGAGGCTACCGGCCAGCAGGCCAGCCCGGAACAGCAGCAGGTGCTTTCCCGCTATGTGGGCTGGGGCGGTCTGCCGGATGCCTTTGACCCCTCTAAAGAAAGCTGGAGCAAGGAATATGCCCAGCTGAAGGAATTGCTGACCCCAGAGGAGTACGCCGCCGCCAGAGGTTCCACCCTCAACGCCCATTACACCAGCCCTACGGTGATCCAGGCTATCTATGAGGCCGTAGGCCGCATGGGATTTGAGACCGGCAACATTTTGGAACCGTCCTGCGGTGTGGGTAATTTCTTTGGGATGCTGCCGGAGCGTATGGCAGGAAGCAAGCTGTATGGTGTGGAGCTGGATCCCATCACCGGACGGATCGCAGAACAGCTTTACCCCAAGGCCAATATCACAGTTGAAGGCTTTGAGACCACGGACCGCCGGGATTTTTACGATCTGGCGGTGGGCAATGTTCCTTTCGGTCAGTATCAGGTCAACGACAAAGCCTATAACAAGCTGGGCTTCAACATCCACAACTATTTCTTTGCAAAATCCTTAGATCAAGTGCGCCCCGGCGGTGTGGTTGCCTTTGTCACCAGCCGGTATACGATGGACGCCAAAGATTCCACTGTGCGCCGGTATCTGGCCCAGCGCGCTGAGCTGCTGGGAGCCATTCGACTGCCCAACAATGCGTTCAAGGCCAATGCCGGAACCGAAGTGGTTTCTGATATTGTCTTTCTGCAAAAGAGAGACCGCCCGCTGGATATTACGACGGAATGGACGCAGACCGGTCAGACGGAAGATGGGTTTGCCATCAATCGCTATTTCCTCGACCACCCTGAAATGGTGCTGGGCAGACAGGAGCCGGAAAGCACCGCTCATGGCATGGACTACACCGTAAATCCCATTGAGGGCTTGGAACTGTCCGACCAGCTGCACGATGCTGTAAAGTATATTCGTGGCACCTATCAGGAGGCTGCGCTGCCGGAGCTGGGAGAGGGCGAATCCATCGACACCTCTATCCCCGCTGACCCCGATGTAAAAAACTACTCCTATACCGTGGTGGACGGCGAAGTGTACTTCCGGGAAAACAGCCGCATGGTGCGGCCTGATCTCAATGCCACCGCCGAAGCCCGTGTAAAAGGCATGGTCGGTCTGCGGGATTGTGTTCAGGATCTCATTGACCTTCAGATGGATGCTGCCATTCCAGACAGCGCCATCCGAGAGAAACAGTCGGAGCTTAACCAGCTTTATGATAATTTCTCTGCCAGGTATGGCCTTATCAATGACCGTGCTAACCGTCTGGCCTTTGCCGATGATTCCAGCTACTATCTGCTGTGCGCGCTGGAAATCATTGACGAGGAAGGAAAGCTGGAGCGCAAGGCGGATATGTTCACCAAGCGCACCATCAAACCCCATGAGGCTGTGACCTCCGTGGACACGGCAAGTGAAGCCCTGGCTGTCTCTATTGCGGAAAAAGCCCATGTGGATATGGCGTACATGGAACAGCTGACCGGCAAGACCGGGGACGAGCTGGCCGCTGAGCTTCGCGGCGTTATTTTCCGTCTGCCCGGTCCTGTACCTGAGGGGGAACGCCCTCATTATGTGACTGCCGATGAATACCTTTCCGGCAATGTGCGCCGAAAGCTGCGGCAGGCACAGCGGGCGGCAGAAAAAGACCCCGCCTTTGCGGTCAATGTGGAGGCGTTGGAAAAGGCTCAGCCCAAGGATCTGGATGCTTCGGAAATCGAGGTTCGCCTGGGCGCTACCTGGATCGACAAAGAGTACATCCAGCAGTTTATGTATGAGACCTTTAACACCCCGTTTTATCTCCAGCGCAGTATTGAGGTCAATTACACACCCTATACCGCCGAGTGGCAAGTCACCGGCAAAAGCTCCGTTTCTTACAACGATGTGGCTGCCTATACCACCTATGGTACAGACCGGGCCAACGCCTATCGGCTGCTGGAAGATGCGCTGAACCTCCGTGATGTTCGTATCTATGACACGGTGGAGGATGCAGACGGCAGGGAGCGCCGGGTGCTGAATGCCAAGGAGACCACTCTGGCAGCGCAGAAACAGCAGGCGATCAGGGATGCCTTTCGGGATTGGATTTGGAAGGACCCGGAACGGCGGCAGACGCTGGTGCGCCAGTACAATGAAGAAATGAACTCCACCCGGCCCCGTGAATACGATGGCAGCCATATTAGATTTGGAGGCATGAACCCAGCCATCACCCTGCGGGAGCATCAGCTTGGCGCTATCGCCCATATCCTCTACGGCGGTAATACGCTGCTGGCACACGAAGTGGGCGCGGGAAAGACGTTCGAGATGGTGGCCGCCGCTATGGAATCCAAGCGGCTGGGGCTTTGCCAGAAGTCCCTTTTTGTCGTCCCGAACCACCTGACCGAGCAATGGGCGTCGGAGTTTTTGCGGCTTTACCCATCCGCCAATATCCTTGTGACCACGAAAAAAGACTTTGAGACCCATAACCGCAAGAAGTTCTGCGCCCGGATCGCCACCGGAGATTATGACGCTATCATCATTGGACACAGCCAGTTTGAGCGTATTCCCATCAGCCGGGAACGCCAGGAACGGCTCCTCTACGAGCAAATCGACGAGATTACAGATGGAATCGCAGAGGTGGAAGCCAGCGGTGGGGAGCGTTTTACCGTCAAGCAGTTGGAACGCACCCGGAAATCCTTGGAGGCCAGATTGGAAAAGCTCCAGGCGGAGGGGCGCAAGGACGATGTTGTGACCTTTGAGCAGCTGGGAGTGGACCGGCTGTTTATCGACGAGGCACACAATTACAAAAACCTGTTTTTATACACCAAGATGCGGAATGTGGCGGGGCTTTCTACCACCGATGCGCAGAAATCATCGGATATGTTCGCCAAGTGCCGCTACATGGATGAGATTACCGGCAGCCGGGGCGTTGTCTTTGCCACTGGAACCCCTGTCAGCAACAGTATGACCGTGCGCCCGTAAGGGGCTGTAATAATCTTACCTTGAGCAAGTAATAGGGCAAGGTATCAAAGCGGAATAATCCGCACCCTATCGTCACCCGACTTATCCAAAAGGGGAAACCCGATGGGGAGTGTAGCATGTCGGAGGGCACGAAACACGGAAACTTCCAAAGTGTTTGCGTGGTAGTGGCGAAAAGTTATGAATAAGGATGAAAGCTAAACTGCCTGAATGACAGTCGGAGATTGGGCAAAATGTTGCTCCATGCGTAAGGAAGTTATACTCGCATGTACTCTGGTGGATATGAGTCGGCCATGCGTATCCACAAGATACCCAGAGTAAATCAGCCATAGGATAATGGAAAACGACGAACGTCACATCCGAAATCATAACAGGCTTATGTTATTACAGTTCTAAACGGGGATTGCCTAAGGTAAAATGCCGAAAATCGGCTATGAGTGCTATGAGAAAAGTGACTCTGAATATTTACTATGGCAACAGAGTCTCCGTAGTAGTCCGAGGACGGGAAAGCCGTCCACATGGCGAAGGGAGACAGTCTTTCTTCAATACAAATAATAAGGAAAGGTGCGTGAGGCATTATGAGAAGTCCCGAAAATGTATTGAAAAGTTTAAGTGAAAAAGCAAAAAACAAAGAGTACAGGTACGAGAGATTATACCGTAACCTGTACAACCCAGAGTTCTATCTGCTTGCATACCAGAATATTGCGACCTCTCAGGGGAGCATGACGGCAGGTGCAGACGGATTCACTCTTGACGGTATGAGCATGGAGCGCATTGAAAAGCTCATTCAGAAGCTGAGAGACCACTCATACCAGCCGAACCCTGCAAGGCGTGTTTATATTGCGAAGAAAAACAGCAGTAAAAAGCGCCCATTGGGGATTCCGTCAACGGACGATAAACTGTTACAGGAAGTTGTCCGTATGATACTTGAAGCAATCTATGAGCCGACATTCTCTGATAATTCACATGGTTTCAGACCGAAAAGAAGTTGCCACACAGCGTTAAAAGAAATCGTAACGCTGTTCACTGGTGCAAAGTGGATAATCGAAGGAGACATTAAGGCTTGTTTTGACAGCTTCGACCACCATATCACAATACAGCTTTTGAGAAAGCGCATAAAAGATGAAGCGTTCATATCGCTGATGTGGAAGTTTCTAAGGGCAGGATATATGGAACAGTGGACATACCATGAAACGTACTCCGGCAGTCCACAAGGCTCCGGTGTCAGTCCGATACTTGCCAACATCTATCTGAATGAACTTGATGAGTTCATGGCAAGGATGAAAAAGAGTTTTGACAAAGGCGATACAAGAAGCCGTAAAGTCCACAAAGACCATGATAAGGTACGCTGGGCTTATCGGAAAGCGCAGAAAAATCTGGAAATAGAGCGCACAGAAGCAAACCTAGCAGCATTTAAAGAAGCAAGGAAAGTGATGTTGTCCACACCACATTTAGACGAGATGGATGAGAATTACAAAAGACTTCAATACAACCGTTACGCTGACGATTTCCTGATTTCAATAACAGGTTCAAAGCAGGATGCTGAAAATATCAAGGAACAGGTAAAGATATTTCTAAAAGACAAGCTAAATCTCACAATGTCGGAGGAGAAAACTCACGTTACCCATTCCTCTGAAAAGGTGCGGTATCTTGGATACGACATAAGAATATCAAGAAGTCAGGACACAAAGCGGACGAAAAAAGGTCTGCAACGGGTGTGGTATGGAAAAGTGCAGTTATATATGCCGAAAGAAAAATGGATTGCGAAACTGCACGAATACGGTGCGTTTAAAATCAAAAAAGACGAAAACGGCAAAGAGATTTGGAAGCCACTCCACAGAGGGGCGCTTATGCCATTAGACGATGTGGCAATCATCAGTAAATATAATTCTGAAATCAGAGGATTGTACAATTATTACAGGTTAGCAATCAATGTATGCAATCTGGGGAAATTTCATTCTATCATGCGTGGAAGCTGTTTAAAGACGTTGGCGGCAAAATATAATTCTTCTGTTATGAAGATGTATAAGAAATACCGTAGCGTAAAGGGCGACTTTGGCGCAGATTACAAAACCAAGAGTGGAACAAAGCGGTGTGAGTTTTACAATGAAGGATTTAGGCGTAATAACAATATCGCACCTGAATTTGTAGACATTATGCCGAAATACAGAGGGCAGATAAAACCGAATAGTCTTGCAGGACGTTTAAAAAGCGGACAATGCGAGATGTGCGGAGCAAACCCCGTGAAAGTGTATATGCACCATGTAAAGCGCTTAAAAGATTTGAACGCTGATAATGAATTTGATGAACTGATGTTACTGAAAAGGCGGAAGTCATTGGCTCTCTGCCCGAAATGCTACGAAGAAGCAAAGACAAAATCACTTAAACTATGAAAGATGGCGAGCCGTGTACATCGAGAGGTGTAAGCACGGTTCTGGAGGGGGTTACGCCAAGACCACGGACGAAAGGAAGTATGGCGTGGCGTTTCCTACCTTATGAGCTTTACACCATGCAGCGGTATCTTCAGTATGACCGTCTGCAAGAGTTGAGCATGACCCATTTTGACTGCTGGGCCAGCCGTTTCGGGGAAACCGTCACGGCGCTGGAGCTGGCACCGGAAGGCACCGGCTACCGGGCGCGAACAAGGTTTTCCAAGTTCTTTAACCTGCCGGAGCTGATGAACCTATTCAAAGAGGTAGCGGACATCAAGACTGCCGATCAGCTGAACCTTCCTACACCGGAGGTGGAGTACCACAATATCGTAGCCCAGCCTACCGAACACCAGCAGGAGATGGTAAAAGCCCTTTCGGAGCGAGCATCCGCAGTACACAGCGGATCGGTTGACCCATCCGTGGACAATATGCTCAAGATCACTTCGGATGGCCGCAAGCTGGGGCTGGACCAGCGGATCATCAACCAGCTGTTCCCGGACGAACCCGGAACCAAGGTCAACCAATGTGTAGATAATATCCTGCAAATCTGGCGGGATGGCGAGGCGGATAAGCTGACCCAGCTGGTTTTCTGCGACATCTCCACGCCCCAGGCAGCCCCGTCCAAAAAGGCGGCCAAAGCGCTGGATAACCCCACCCTTCATGCGCTGGAGGAAGCTGTGCCGCTATCGGAGCCGGAACGGGCCTTTACGGTCTATGAGGACATCCGACAAAAATTGATTACCCAGGGGGTGCCCGCCGACCAGATTGCTTTCATCCATGAGGCCAATACCGAAGTAAGGAAAAAAGAGCTGTTTGCCAAAGTCCGTACCGGACAGGTGCGCGTCCTGCTGGGCAGCACCGCAAAGATGGGCGCTGGCACCAATGTGCAGGACCGCCTTGTGGCGCTCCATGATTTGGATTGCCCGTGGCGGCCGGGAGACCTTGCCCAGCGCAAAGGCCGTATCGAGCGCCAGGGCAACCAGAACCCCCTTGTCCATGTGTACCGCTATGTGACGGAGGGAACCTTTGATGCCTACCTGTGGCAGACTGTGGAGAATAAGCAGAAATTCATCAGCCAGATCATGACTTCTAAATCGCCGGTACGCTCCTGTGATGATGTAGATGAAACCGCACTGTCTTTTGCGGAAATCAAGGCCCTGTGTGCCGGAGACCCCCGTATTAAGGAGCGTATGGACCTGGATGTGGAGGTATCCAGACTGAAGCTGATGAAGGCCGACCACCAGAGCAAGCAGTACCGGCTGGAGGATCAGCTGCTGAAATACTTCCCGGAGGAGATTGAAAAGCACAAGGGCTTCATCAAAGGCTTTGAGGCTGATCTGGAAACCCTGTCAGCTCATCCGCAACCGGCAGAAGGCTTTATCGGCATGGAAGTCCGGGGCGATGTTCTGACCGACAAAGAGAACGCCGGTGCCGCCCTGCTGGATGCCTGCAAAGAGGTCAAAACCTCCGACCCGGTGCAGATTGGCAGTTACCGGGGCTTTGATATGTCCGTGGCGTTTGATGCGTGGCGGCAGGAATATACGCTCCTGCTGAAAGGCCAGATGACCCACCGGACCGCCCTGGGTACAGACCCGCGCGGCAATCTCACCCGTATTGACAATGCACTCTCTCAGATGCCCCAGCGTCTGGAGTCTACGAAAGCAAAATTGGATGATCTCTACCAGCAGCAGGCCGCCGCCAGAGAAGAAATGGGCAAGCCGTTCCCTTATGAGGACGATCTGCGGGTGAAATCCGCCCGTCTGGTGGAGCTGGACACGCTGCTGAATCTGGACGGCAGGAGCCGGTCCCAGCCGGAATCCGTAGTTGCCAAAAGTACGCGGCCTTCGGTGCTGGAAGGACTGAAACGCCCGATGCCGCCCCGTAACCCTGAAAAGAAATCAAAACAACATGAGGAGGTGCGATAACATGAATGCCAACGATTTGAATGCGGCTCTTTATGAGAAAATGGCTGCCGAACAGGATCAGTACCGGGACTGGCTGAAAAGCCAGCCCCCGGAGGAAATTTTACATCACGCCTATGAGTACAGTGTCCGGGAGGACATTGTAATGGCTATGGAAGAATTGGAGCTGACGGATGCCCAGGCGCAGGCCCTTTTGGATTCTTCCTCTCCCCTGGCCGATGTGTACCGCTATTTTGAAAAGCTGGAGACTGCACACATGGATGTGGTGCGGGATAGTATTGAGAACCGAGCCGATGATGTATGCAGAGCCAAAGAGGAACTGCGGACAACGACGACTTATTCTCACACTGCCGCCTATGCGTCTGAGCATGGAGAACTGGAACAATACCGGGCTTCCAACCGGGCCAATCTCCAATGCAAGGAGGCTATTGAAGCGGCGGTGCGGGAACATTTTGATGGGATGTACCTTAACCAAGATGCCGCCAAAGGTGTGATTCAGACCTATGGTTTGGACCGGGTTATGCTGGTCTTGGCCAACACCGTCCAGCTTCAGGATTGGGATGGACGCTATTCCCACCGTAATAAGGAATGGGCTAAGACAATTCCTAACTACAACTCCGATACGGTTCGCCGTGGTTATGCGTTGAACAGTCACCCGGCTGTGCTGGACGGCTTTATTGACCTGGTGAGGGAGGAACAGCAGCGCAGCCATACCAAGGGCGAAAAGGCGCAGCAACCCCGAACTTCGGTACGGGATAAGCTCAAACAGGAACCGCCCGCCCATAAGCCTGTCACCCAAAAGAAACGGGAGCAGGAGCGATGACTGCCCCGAACCGCAAGCGGGAGGTGCAGGTAAACTTCCGGGTATCACAGGAGGAGCTGGAGCTGATCGAGCAGAAAATGTCCCAGCTGGGGACAGCCAACCGGGAAGCCTATCTGCGAAAGATGGCGCTGGACGGTTATGTGGTGAAGCTGGAATTGCCGGAGCTGAAGGAGCTTGTTTCCCTTTTGCGCCGGAGCAGCAACAACTTAAATCAGCTCACGCGCCGGGTGCATGAAACCGGGCGTGTTTACGATGCCGACCTGGAGGATATATCCCAGCGGCAGGAGCAGCTATGGGAGGGGGTTAGGGAAATCCTTACCCAGCTCTCCAAACTTTCGTAACAGGGGCATAAACCCTATCTGCGGAGGGAGGAACGGCGTTCTTTTCGCCGCGCCTTCCTCCGCTTTTTCTTTTTGCCCGTATTCTTGCCTTTTACCGGCGCTTGCCGGATAATAAGGGCAGGTAGTAAAGTAATCCGATAAAGGAGTTGAGAGCAAGATGTTGACCTTTGAAAAGGTTTTGGAGATTTTCAAGGACTATCTGGCGTTGGATACGGAGCTGGAGGTCTGCAAGAGCCGGTATGGATATATCCGGGTAGAGTTTAACGAAATTGGGGACATCCTCGATTATTGCAGCGGCGTGGTCTGTCGGACGCCGGAAGAACTGTTTGATGTATTGCTTGATGATTTTCAGGGATATGAGGAAATCAGGCTGACAAAAGGGCGGAGAGACACAACCGAGGATGAATTGGAAGCAATCCGTGTTCTCTGTCAAAGGTATTTGGATCGTCGAGAGGAGGAGATGAAATGACAGTATTTAAGCTACTGCTGAAGATTGTGGTCGCGCCGGTGATAGTGCTGCTTACCCTGTTTGTCTGGACTTGCGTGGCTCTGGTATATGTGTCTGGTTTGGTGCTGGGGCTGGCCAGCATGGTGATTGCCCTGCTGGGCGTGGCCGTTCTGGTGACATACTCTCCGCAAAACGGTCTGATCCTGCTTCTGATTGCGTTCCTTATCAGCCCCTACGGACTTCCCAAGCTGGCTTTCTGGATGCTGAGCAAGGTGCAGGGATTGAAGTACACAATACAAAATTTTGTTTATGGATAAAATGCAGAGTGCAGGAAGTAGTTTTCTTTCCGCACTTTGTCTTGTATAGGCGATTTCTTTAGACAAAATGTTATCTTGGGGTCAACTTGGTGATTATCTTGGAGCGATAAGTGTTTTAGCTGAAAAAGAGTTGCAAAGAAATTTAATCGAATATTTTGCATAAAAAATGCAAAATTAAGTAGTAAATATTGACTTGAGCATTTTTAGCTGTTATAATGGTTACTGAAAAGGCGAATACTGAACATAGGAGGTATTCATTTATGTTGATTCAGTTTACAGTTGAAAATCACAGGTCGATAAAGAATAGTGCCGTAATCAGTTTTGCGGCCTCCAAGGATAAGTCATTTGAAGAATATCTGCTTCATCCTGACGCAAAAAAGACCTTGCTGCCTGCGCTTGCGATTTACGGTGCCAATGCTGCCGGAAAGAGTAATGTGCTGCACGCGATGATGACAATGAAAGAAATGGTGGTAGGCAATGCGGCGAAGGCATCTAAGGGACAAAAGCTGCCGTGGGAGCCATTTGGTGGCATCAAGCAACCGACTACCTTTGAGATCGTGTTTATTTATCAAGGGATTCGTTACACTTACGGTTTCTCTTTTGATGCAAAAAAGATTTATAAAGAGTATCTTTTCCATTGGCCCAATGGCCGGGAGGCTCTGATTTTTTCCAGAGAAGATGGCGTATTTGAGTTCCGTGAAAATATCAATGAGCAAATGACGCTAAGTAACCGGACACCGGACAATAAGCTTTATCTGGTATCCTCTAATGACTGGAATCTGCCTCAGACGGAAAATGCTTATCGGTGGTTTCTTGAAAAGTTAACTTTTTTGATGGAAGAAGAACCGGCCACCTCAGAAACTGTTGCTCAGATTGCCAGTGGCGATGATAAAAAGGCGCGTATCTTAAAGGAGTTGCTTCTTGCTGATCTTGGAATCACCGATGTTGCAATCAAGAATAGTTCAGGTAAAGCACCGGTTATTACAACGACACATCGGATCATTAACGAGGATGGGACAACAGAATATTTCCAGCTTTTAATGGAGCAGGAGTCTGCCGGTACACAACACTTTTTCACCCGAATTGGGGGATGGTTGCAGGCACTTGAAAATGGCGCACTTTTGGTCGTTGATGAAATTGAAGATAGCCTTCATCCCCTCCTGACCAGGCGGTTGATTGAAATGGTGCAGGATAAGGCCATTAACACAAAGGGAGCGCAGTTGATCTTTACAACACATGATGCAATGCTGCTCGACCTGAACTTTTTCCGCAGGGATCAGATTTGGTTTGCAGAAAAGAATGATAAGACTTGTGCAACAGAGCTTTACTCATTGACTTCTTTCTCACCAAGAAAAGGAGAAAATGTGCGTAAGGGGTATCTCCAGGGACGCTTTGGTGCGATTCCTTTTATTGGAGGTGACGCCAGATGAGTAAGATGAGAAAAGAGTATGATCCAAACAAAGTCACACGGCGTAAGCGTAAACCGATCATCTATATCATCTGTGAAGGAAAGGAAACAGAAACGCTTTATTTCAAACATTTTCGTTCACGGAATTGTCTGGTGGATATTATACCGATCTCATCAAAGCACAAAGCTGCCGAGCATTTGGTGAAACACGCAAAATCTTTGATTTCTCAAGCGGACTACTATCCCAAAGACGGAGATCAGCTTTGGTGTGTATTCGACTGCGACGATAATAAAGATTCGGAGCTTCAGGCGGCAGTTTTGTATGCAGAGAAGCACGGGTATAAAATCGCATATTCCAATCCGGCCTTTGAATATTGGTATTTGCTTCATTTTGAAAAACGGAATGGATATTTGAAGGATTCTGCTGCGGTAATCGACATCTTAAAGAGCAAAGGGTATCTGGAGAATTACGGAAAAAGCGTGGATGTTTTTGAAGAATTGCAGGGACATCAGGCAGAGGCCGTTCAATACGCAAAAGAACGGGTGGAGCGATTAAGCAGGGATCAAGTTGCTGTGCTTTGCCGCGACAGCAATCCGGTAACAACGGTCTATGAACTGGTTGAGTTTTTGAATAGTAAGAGAATATAACGTCACCTTTATGGAAGCGTGCATTATGGCAGAAAGCTGTCACTTCAGCGATTGAAATTCGTTGAGTGGCAGCTTTCTTGTTGCATCATAAAGGTATCTACTTGAAAGGGAGGACTTTTCATGGCAACCACACGCATCATGCCGCTGCACATCGGCAAAGGCCGCACGGAAGGTCAGGCAATCAGCGACATCATCGACTATGTAGCAAACCCACAAAAGACAGACCACGGCAAATTGATTACCGGCTATGAATGTGACAGCCGGGTGGCCGATGCCGAGTTTTTGCTGGCAAAGCGCCAGTACATTTCTGCCACCGGGCGGGTGCGGGGAACGGACGATGTGATTGCCTATCATGTCCGGCAGTCCTTCCGTCCCGGCGAGATCACCGCAGAGGAAGCCAACCGGCTGGGAGTGGAGTTTGCCAACCGGTTTACCAAGGGCAAACACGCATTTATCGTCTGTACCCATATTGATAAATCGCACATCCATAATCACATTATCTGGTCGGCGGTCAATCTGGACTGTGACCGGAAATTTCGGAACTTTTGGGGCAGCACTAAGGCTGTTCGCCGGTTGAGTGATACCATCTGCATTGAAAACGGATTGTCCATTGTGGAAAATCCAAAGCCTCATGGAAAAAGCTATAACAAGTGGCTGGGCGATCAGGCAAAGCCTTCTCATCGGGAGCAGCTGCGGGCTTGTATTGACAATGCCCTGGCACAGCATCCCGCCAACCTGGATGAGCTACTGAAGCTGCTTCAGGAATCCGGGTGCGAGGTATCCCGGCGCGGCAAGTCCTATCGCTTGAAGCTCCTGGAATGGGATAAAGTTGCGCGTCTGGAGAGCCTGGGTGAAGGTTACGGTTTGGGGGACCTGCTGGCGGTTCTCTCCGGTCAGAAAGAGCATACGCCTCGGAAAAAAGCGACGCTGCAAGCAGATCCGCCGAAGGTCAATCTGCTGGTGGACATCCAGGCAAAATTGCAGGCCGGAAAGGGTGCCGGATATGCGCGCTGGGCTAAGGTCTTTAACCTCAAGCAGATGGCGCAGACGATGAATTATCTTTCTGAACATAATCTGCTGGAATATGCAGTGCTGGAGGAAAAAACAGCTGCGGTTACGGCTCATCACAATGAGCTGTCGGCGCAGATCAAGGCGGCGGAGAAACGCATGGCGGAGATCGCTGTTCTGCGGACTCATATCATCAACTATGCAAAAACTCGCGAGGTCTATGTGGCTTATCGCAAGGCCGGTTATTCTAAAAAATTTCTGGCTGAGCATGAGGCGGACATTCTGCTTCATAAGGCAGCCAAGAACGCCTTTGACGATATGGGTGTCAAGAAGCTGCCCACCGTCAAAAGTTTACAGACCGAGTATGCCAAGGTTTTGGAGGAAAAGAAAAAAGCCTATGCCGAATATCGGCGCTCCCGTGAAGAAATGCGGGAGCTGTTGACGGCAAAGGCCAATGTGGATCGTCTGCTGAATATGGAGGCGGAACACGATACAGAAAAGGAAAAAGACCATGCCCAGCGGTAAGCCAGGGCATGGTTCAAAGCGTCCAACGGACGCGCAGCCGCAGAATGAAATTCTGCGTTCATGGGGGCTTGGGGGAAACCCCCAACAAGCAGCGCCGGAAGCCGAATGGCTATCCAGGGGCATTGCTTGCCGCTTTCTTTGCAGAAATGAAAAGAGCCAGAGAGGAAACCGTCAAATTTCACTCACTGGCTCAATTCGCTTCAATTTTCTTAGATAGTTCTGTTAATTCCTGCATGGTCTCCTGTGTATGGTGCAGCAGGGTTTCACGCATTTCTGACGGGCAACTGGAATAAAGCATTTTCATCTGGTTGGCTCCCTCATCTTCTGGAGAAACATCCGGATTTATTAGAGAGTCCAGAGAGATGTTCAAAACCTTGGCCAATGCTCTTAAAATCAAATAGGAAGGGTTCATCTGCCCTTTTTCAATGTTGGCAATTTGTTTTACAGAAACATGGCTCAGATCTGAAAGCTCCTGCTGTGTCAGGTCTTTTTTCTTTCGGGCCTCCCGCATTATTTGACCCAAAGCGGTTAAATCGTCAATCGGCATAATCATTCACCTCAATAACATTGTATCGTGCCGATTTGTTTTGAGGAATAACCTTATTATGCCCGCTAAAAGGTATGATAATGCCGATTTTGTAATATAAAAAACGAATAGGGCGCAAAGACCCTTGATATTTTTATATCATGAGTCCTTACACCCTACTATGAGTTTTTATCTTGAGATAATTTTTTTAGGATATATTCTGTTTATGTGAATTACCCATCTGCTCTTTTTCTTGTGTTTTCAGATGCGTTTCCCGCTTATCGGTTGCTTCTTTCAAAAGAGCGTAAGTGGCTGCTGCGGCAGGTACGCCAAGCAACATACCGATTGGTCCAGCCAGATTGCCACCTATTGTGATTGCCGCTAAAACCCACATGGCAGGAAGGTTGATTTTTGCGCCCACAACTTTCGGATAGATTGCATTTCCTTCGATCTGTTGCAAAGTAAGCAGGAAAATAATGAATACCAGTGCCTTAAAAGGATTGACTGTCAGAATCAAAAATGCACCCACAAGTGTAGCAATCCAGGCACCGACATAGGGAATCAGTGCTGTTACCCCAACAAGCGCACCGATCATCGGCGCATATGGTATTCTCAGAATTAACATACCGATTGCACACAGGCTGCCTAAAATTATTGCCTCAGTCGTTTGCCCTGCTACAAAAAGCTTGAAGTTTTTTTCACAGACAGCTGCCACATGAATGCCCCGCTCGGCAAAACATGCTGGAATCCATACACGGACAATTCGGGTGATCTGACTTTTTAATTTCTCCTTATTGGCCAAAATATAAATTGAGAACACAAGACCAATCGCAAAATCGACTGCCTGATTATTTCACGCCAAGGGATCCGGGTCTGAGCTTTGCTCAGACCCACTGATTTTTCTCTCAGACCCAGCAATACGCTTTTGGGATCCACCGGTGTGTTTTTTACCTTTTATGCTTGGCACAGTATTCCCTCATATTGGTGCTGCCAGTTTCAATCCAGAAGGCTGTGTATGCGTAACGGTCTACAATCGCTTCTGCCCGTACTCCTTCGCCCAGACGTTTCACCCAGTCATCCTTGCGGTATTGTGTACAGAAGATGGTAGAGGTTGTATCCGAGCGCCTTTCCATAAGTTCAAACAGGAAGTGGAGTTCCGCATCCGATATGTCAGACACCAGCCACTCATCCAGTATCAGGAGAGGTATCCGGCTGTAGCGTTCAAGCAGCTTCCTTTGATTCCCGGCAACTACGGTGGAGTCCCCATACTCCATTAGCAGATCAGGCAGCCTGACATACCGTACCCTGACATGGTTCAGGCAGGCTTCTTTTCCCAGGGCACAGGCCAGGTAGGTCTTCCCTGAACCGGTAAATCCCTGGAGGATGACGCTCTGGTGTAAACCGATGTACTGGCCACTGAACAGGTTCTCAATGAGATCCCTGTTTAATCCGCGGCTGGCATAGATCACTCCCTGCCGGTTTGCCTGCGGAAAGCGGAGCTTCGCTGACTTGATCAGCCGCTGTATCTTCCCATTGTATTTCTCCTGGTAAATGTAGTCCACCAGCCGCTGCATCCTTTCATCGAAGGGCAGGGCTATTGTCGCAGGATCCGCCTGCTGTACCTCCAGCCCCTTGATTGCCTCGCCCAGATTAATTTCACGCAGCTTGCGCCTGGTTTCTTCATTGATCATCTCTGCCACCTCCGTAATAGCTGCTTCCCCTCAGGTATCCCATCTGGGAATGGCCCTTTGCATCTGCTTTTTTGCGCTCTGCGTAAATCTCATCTTGATTGGATGCAAGGATCGAATTAAGATGGTGGTAACGGGGCTTTTTAATCCCGCTGGTGATGGCAAACTCACAGGCAGCTTCCAGGCGTGCTTCGGAGTATTTGTTGCTCAGTCTCAGGACAGCCAGCGCAGGGTTATAGCCCTGTTCTTTTATGGGAACCCCCTCAAAGATACGGTCAATCGCCTGTGCCGTATAATCGCCGATGGATCGTGCCCAGTTTTTGATCCGGATATCATCCCATGGGGAAAACTTGAACTTATCCGGCATATCTTCCGGATGGGTGGAATACTGGTTCCTCCGGCCAGCCGGGAAGCGGTTATGCGTGGCTATGCGAGCAGAACCGCTGTAGATCTCCACGGTGCTGTCCGTAACCTTTAGGTCAACACTCTTCCTGGCGTACTGGTAAGGACAAGAGTACCGGTTATACTCAAAGACGACATGGTAGTCGATGTTTACCTTCCTTCCATAAACCCACGTGGCGATCTCATAAGGGACAGACGGCAGTGGATGCAGGAACGGCTTCTCATCCAGGTAAGCGTCATAGCGGCTTCCTTCACGTTTCTGGAAACTCTCGTGGTTGAAGCCGTAGAGCTTTTTTGCAACGGCAGCTTTCAGATCCTCAAAGCTGTAAAAAGTCTCGTTCCTCAGCCGTGCGATGA
>NZ_NFJZ01000030.1 GCF_002160135.1 Lachnoclostridium sp. An196
ATTCTGGCAGCCACCTGCTCTCCCATGCCGTCTCCAGCATAGTACCATCGGCCGTTTAGGTCTTAACCATCGTGTTCGGGATGAGTACGGGTGTGTCCCCTAAACGCATCACCACCAGAAAGCTTTTGGGTATTCATTTTCAAGAGGTAGCACCATCGTCACTAACACTCAGCCCTCGCCTTCCGGCTCCGCTTCGTGAAGTGTCGAGGTGTACTTTCGCACTAACCTCAGTCTGCGCTCTCGCTTGACTTCGCTAAGTGCTCAATGCAAACCCTCATAACTGAACAGTACTTCTTTTACCTTCTACTTCTTCTTCCGTTTTAGTTGGATTGATCCAGACGGAAGAAGTATTCTTTTCCTTAGAAAGGAGGTGATCCAGCCGCACCTTCCGATACGGCTACCTTGTTACGACTTCACCCCAGTTATCAGCCCCGCCTTCGGCAGCTCCCTCCTTGCGGTTGGGTCACTGACTTCGGGCGTTGCCAACTCCCATGGTGTGACGGGCGGTGTGTACAAGACCCGGGAACGTATTCACCGCGGCATTCTGATCCGCGATTACTAGCGATTCCGGCTTCATGCAGTCGAGTTGCAGACTGCAATCCGAACTGGGACGTTATTTTTGGGATTTGCTTAAGGTCACCCTCTCGCTTCCCTTTGTTTACGCCATTGTAGCACGTGTGTAGCCCAAGTCATAAGGGGCATGATGATTTGACGTCATCCCCACCTTCCTCCAGGTTCTCCCTGGCAGTCCCCCTAGAGTGCCCATCC
>NZ_NFJZ01000031.1 GCF_002160135.1 Lachnoclostridium sp. An196
ACTGGTTCCTCCGGCCAGCCGGGAAGCGGTTATGCGTGGCTATGCGGGCAGAACCGCTGTAGATCTCCACGGTGCTGTCCGTAACCTTCAGGTCAACACTCTTCCTGGCATACTGGTAAGGACAAGAGTACCGGTTATACTCAAAGACGACATGGTAGTCGATGTTTACCTTCCTGCCATAGATCCACGTGGCGATCTCATAAGGGACAGACGGCAGTGGATGCAGGAACGGCTTCTCATCCAGGTAAGCGTCATAGCGGCTCCCTTCACGTTTCTGGAAACTCTCGTGGTTGAATCCGTAGAGCTTTTTTGCGACGGCAGCTTTCAGATCCTCAAAGCTGTAAAAAGTCTCGTTCCTCAGCCGTGCGATGATCGCTGTTGCAATCTTCCCCACTGTGCCTTCCACGGAAGCTTTCTGTTTGGGTTTACGGATGCCTGCCGGCATGATGGCTGTCTGGTAGTGGCTGCCCAGGGCTTCATAATCCGCAGTCAGGACAACCTCCCCTTCTCTGGGATGGGATACAACGCCCGTCTTCAGGTTATCGCAGACAAGACGCGTGGCAACCCCGCCGAAGAACCCATACATGTGGATGTGGGCGCGGATAAAGCTGTCCATCTTCATGTCCCGGCA
>NZ_NFJZ01000004.1 GCF_002160135.1 Lachnoclostridium sp. An196
CGTAATGCACTCCATCCAGAGGCTATAGTGGCATAAATCGCTATTTTTGTTAGCTGAAGTATTGAATTTTCAAGGTGCGAAGCCCATTTTGGGTATGGGAAGTCTTAGTATGATACTTAAAGTTGTCAGCATAGTGAGTTTTCATAATAACTTTTGAGATACGCAGAAAAATTAGGGAATTAGTAGTCTTGCATCTTGCCATGAATCGGGTGGTTTTTGTGAAAATGGTGCAGCGAAATAAGACAAGGGATTGAACCATTATCCAGAAAAGAAATCATAGATTAGAGTGTAGAGTAAGCAGAGCAATGCTATAATATAAAAGAAATGCAGGGTAGGTGTTCTGCCTGCTTTGATAAGAATGAACATATTGAGGAGGTATCTAATGGCACAATTTGACTGGATAGATTTTTACGGGGATTTCGCTAAAGCCTTACTTAACTATAGAGATAAGCGGGCTGATCTGATTCAAATCATAAAAAAAGTATATGAAGAGATTGAAATTAACTTGCCTACGCTGGAGAAAGATAATCAGATTGTGGACATAGATCCCTTTACCGTATTTGGTTTGTTTAATAAGAGTAAGTTAAAGGAATCAAATAGGGTAAAAATCATTACAGCGTTTGCAAAGAAACTTGCTATTAGCACTACGATTCCTACCTCTTTTGATGCCATTCCGGTGTTAAATAACCAGAATGCAACGTTTTATTATTGGATAGGAGACAGGGGATCGGAAGATGTTGATAATCTCTGGGAACTCTTTAGAAACGCGTTGGAATATGCAGAAGCACCAACCGATGATAAGCGGCAAATTTTTTCAAAGTATTTTGATCTTGCTATTAACCTGAAGGGAAATGGTAATAGTAAAATTACTATGGGTTTGTACTGGATTGCTCCGAATATATTTCTTAATCTTGACAGTAGAAATATTTGGTATATTTATGAATCCGGAAAGATTCCGGCTGATGTTGTTGACACTCTTCCTAAGATTGAACAAAAGATTTCAGCAAAATTATATTTTGATATTTCCGAGAAACTTCAAAAGTATTTGTTGAGCGAACGTAGTATGTTGAAAACTTTTATAGAACTCTCGTATGAGGCATGGAAGCGTTCTGTACAGGTAAATCAAGGGGAAAAAGAGGCTAAGATTCAAAGCCAGCGAGACGACAAAGGTATTGCGCTTGCAGATGAAGATGTTGATTCAGTTCATTATTGGGTATATTCACCAGGTGATAACGCATATAAATGGGACGAGTTTTATAAGAGTGGCATTATGGCGATTGGTTGGGGAGAAATTGGTGATTTAAAGATGTTTGCCAGCAAAGAAGAGATGAAAAAGAAAATGAAGGAGACTTTTGATCCTTCACGTTCTTATATAAATACAGCACTTGCCACATGGCAGTTCGTAAATGAAATGAAGCCTAGAGATGTGATCTTTGTAAAAAAGGGCATGTACCAGATTATTGGGAGAGGTATTGTTAAATCTGATTATATTTTTGATGACAGCGTCGAAGATTCATTTAAAAACATTCGTCAAGTTGATTGGACTGATAAAGGAGAATGGCCATATCCAGGACAAGCGGTTATAAAGACGCTGACAGATATTACTGCATATACGGATTCTATTGAGAAACTTAATGCTCTGTTTGAAACAGAGGATGACATAGTGGAAGAGGACGGCGATGACTCTAAATATCCTGAATATACTAAAATCAATTTTTTGAATGGAAAAGAAGATGGAAAGGATCGAGTCTATATGGGAGAGGAAGATTATGATACACTAGTGGGACTTGTTAGAAATAAGAAGAATGTAATCCTACAAGGAGCTCCGGGAGTGGGAAAAACATTCGTTGCAAAGAGACTTGCCTATTCTATGATGGGAAGAAAAAATCCGAATAGAGTTATGCTGGTACAGTTCCATCAAAGTTATTCCTATGAAGATTTTATTGAGGGATTTCGTCCCGTCGCTTCTGGTGGATTTGAGATTAAAAAGGGATCATTTTATAGTTTTTGCAAAAAGGCTCAGTATGATCCAGAGCATGAGTATTTTTTTATCATAGATGAGATTAATCGAGGAAACTTAAGCAAGATTTTTGGAGAGATGTTCATGCTGATTGAGAATGATAAGCGTGGAAATGAATTGCAGCTTCTTTATTCAGATGAGAAATTTTTTGTACCAAAGAATGTATATATTATTGGTATGATGAATACTGCGGACAGAAGTCTGGCAATGCTGGATTATGCTTTGCGCAGAAGATTTGCATTTTTTGATATGAAACCAGGATTTGCTTCGGATGGATTCCGTGAGTATAGAAAGAAGCTGGCAAATAAAAAGTTTGATAAGCTTATCGTTACAGTTGAAAATTTGAACAGAGTAATTTCGGAAGATGATTCTCTTGGTGAAGGATTTTGCATTGGGCATAGTTATTTTTGTGATTTGGAGCATATATCGGATAAAATTTTATCTGATATTGTTGAATATGAATTAATTCCAATGCTAAAAGAGTATTGGTTTGACGAACCTTTGAAAGTACAAGAATGGACGAACAATCTTAGGGGTGCTATTAAGTGATACCTATACAGAATATTTATTATATGCTTTCTTATGCCTTTCAGGTACTTAATGAGCAGGGCTATAAGAACATTGCTACAGAACAATTTTATAATATGGCTGATTTATGTGCGGCGATTCTGATACGAGGCATTTCATCGCAATTGAAACGAGGGCTTGGTCGGGAATATATATCTGAGACAGAAACGTTATCTGCATTAAAAGGGAAGATTAATGTGCCAGAATCAATAAAGACAATGACTATGCTGAGGAATCAGATGGTCTGTACCTATGATGAGTTTTCTGTTAATTCAAAGATGAACCAGATAATCAAAGCTACGGTAATGTTGCTTATGCATACCAATATTTCAAAACAGCGGAAAAAGGAATTACGAAAGCAGATAATCTTTTTCAGTGAGGTTGATGATATAGATGTATATATGATCGATTGGAATATTCATTATAATAGAAACAATCAGACTTATAGAATGTTGATATCTATTTGTTATCTGGTAATAAAAGGGCTGTTTCAAACAAATAAAAACGGGACTACCAGACTTATGGATTTCTTGGATGAACAGAGAATGTGCCGTTTATATGAAAAGTTTATATTGGAGTATTATCGAAAGGAACATCCCGAACTTATAGCAAATGCATCACGGATTCCATGGCAGCTAGATAACGATATGGATGATATGCTTCCGGTAATGCAGACAGATATCATGTTGAGTCGAGGAGAAAAATTTCTTATTATTGACGCGAAATATTATTCGCATATGTTGCAGACCAGGTTTGATACACATACCATTCATTCTGCAAATTTATATCAGATTTTTACATATGTAAAGAATAAAGAAGAGGAACTCTCTGACAAGCCACACGTTGTTTCGGGAATGTTGCTGTATGCAAAGACAGATGAAGGGATATTTCCCAATTACACATATCAGATGAGTGGAAATACGATTAGCGTGAAAACGCTGGATTTAGATTGTGATTTTGAGAAGATTGCTGAGCAGTTGGACGAGATAGTGGAAGAATATTTTCAGTAGAGAAAAATGTTAACCTTAACTTTGGAGAAAAATGTCATGAAAGAAAGATATCAAAAACAGCGTGAAATGGATTTCATTGTATGGTCTATAACGTAGTGATATAATCCCATCTTTGACAGTTGAGAAAAGAAAAAATCGCTGTATCCCTCGTATTTAAAGGGCACTGAAAAAGTCTGATTCTAAAAAAGAATTGGGCTTTTTTTAGTATTTCCTTTATAATAGAAATATACGGAAGGAGCGGCTGCCATGTTAAAAGATCATTCACAGTTACAATTATCATTGTCACCATATCAGGGGCTTTACGATGCAATCATTCCTGCAGATCATCTTTTGCGGAGAATAAAAGAAAATATAGATTTCAGCTTTGTAAATCCAATGCTTCGTAAGCAATATTGTGAAAATTTCGGTCGCCCGGCGAAGGAGCCGGAGATGATGTTTAAACTGCTTTTTCTGAAAAAACTGTATGATCTTTCTGATGAAGCTCTGATTAGCAGCGCCCAGACGGACATGGCATTTAAATTTTTCCTTGATCTGGAACCGGAAGCAAAAATGATAGATCCCAGTCTTCTTACAAAATTCAGAAAAACTCGTATTACAGAAGATATCCTGGAAGAAATGCTGAAAGAAACTATTCAACAAGCGTTAGACAAAAAACTGATCAAATCGGGAACCATTATCGTTGATTCTACTCATACACTTGCGTCTGTTCGGGCAAAATCCCCAACGCAGATTCTGCGGGATATGAGCAAACAACTCCGGAAAGAGATTTATAAAACAGCTTTTGAATTATCAGAGCTATTTCCCGAGAAACCATCTTTGGAAGCAGGACTGGATGAAGAAATTGCCTACACTAAAGAACTACTCCAGACTCTGGAAGAAGGAATAGAAACCTGCGGAAATAAAAAAATACGGAAACTCTCGCAGGAGATGAAAAACTACTAGAAGACGAACATCTCAAGGAAATCCGCTCCAAAGATGATAAAGATGCACGGTTTGGACACAAGACGGCAACCAGTACATTTTATGGGTATAAAAATCATCTTGCGATGACAGAAGAACGTTTCATTGCGGGGATCAGCGTAACAGACGGAGGAGCACCAGATGGACAGGAATTACCAAAATTGATAGAAAAAGCAAAGGAAAACGGAATACAAGTTGCAGAAGTGATAGGCGATATGGCATATGTCAGTGATGATAATCTGAAAACCTGCGGACAAGAAATAGCGCTGATAGCCCGAACGAACACAGCGGTAGCGGCTGCCGCAAATGGTGAACTTAAGGAAGGTTTCTGTTTCAATAAAGATGCAGGTATGTTGCAATGTCCTGCTGGAGAACTTTCTACACGTATAGAAAAAAGGTCGGCTTCAAATGGAAACACTTATTTAAGGTATATCTTTAGTAAAGTTAAATGCCGGAAATGTCCGCAAAAAGAGAATTGCTATGTGGGGAAATCAAAGGCAAAAATACGAAGTTACAGTATTACGCAGGCAAGCGAGAAAAACCTTGAAAGACTTAAATTTGAAGAAAGTGAATATTTCAAGGAGCGAATGAAGATCCGGCATAGAATAGAAGAAAAGAATGGAGAATTAAAAGAAGCTCACGGATTGCGCAGAGCAGATTCGAGAGGTCTATTTGCTATGCATCTGCAAATGTATTTTACGGCATTTACAGCAAATATAAAACGAATAGTAAGATTAGAGGAGCTGGCTATGGAGTAAACCATGGCTTTTTTTGTGATTTTTCTAAACAAAGAATTGAAAATAATCTAAAAGAAAAACTTCCACTTAAGAAAAAATGGAAGTTTTTCAGTGCCCTTGATATCACATGGATACAGGCATTTCACATGCTGCTCCAGATGTTCCGGTCTATCCTTAAGGACAACACAGAACTGACCGAAGAAAAGATCAACGAATTGGTTGATGCATTCATGGACACGTTGCCTGTTTTATTGAAGACACAGCTTCAGGCGGCATAGGGCAAAGGATAGAACTTTGATAATCGAATACCTGCCAGATATTGAATTTTCAAGGTGTATAGCTAAAATCTATGTGCGAAGTTTGAGTAAAATAATTAAAGGTAAAAAGAAAGTCTGGAAATCAATTAGTGGATATTTTTGAAATATAACGAAGCGTATATTGTGATATGTCCGTGATGTTATTTTTGTATCATGACAAACCTGTTCTTGACAAATTCAATTGGTTAAAATATAATAGGTTTATCTCAAGAAGAGTATTTTTTTAGATGACATCTGTCATTTATCAATCATGACAAACGAGGTGATGAGATGAAATTGCAGAGTCTTGCGGGTGTCCGCAGTGGATTAGTTTTGTCAAGAAAACAATCCAAGGAGCCGACAGATTACCGGTATCCTTTAATCAATTTACGTTGCATTCAGCAGGAGGGTAACATTGACCTACACAAAGCGGATATCTATGAAGCGAAAGAGTTACTGAAGGAAGAGTACCTTTCCAGGCAGGGAGATATTGTTGTCCGTCTTACTGCACCTTATACGGCAGTTTTGATAGATGACACTACATCAGGAATGGTGATATCCTCAAACTTTGTGGTGATTAGAATAGAAGATAAACGGTTGCTCCCAGAGTATCTTTTTTGGTTGCTTAATACCCAAAAGGTGAAGCATAAAATCTACGAGAATACGACTAGTAATATGCTTGGAGCAATAAAAGCAAAATTTCTTATGGACTTTGAGCTTGTGCTTCTTCCTACTGAGGTTCAACAAAAAATTGCACAGCTAAATTTGCTGGCAAAGAAGGAAAGCCAGCTGCTTAAAGAATTGGCAGCAGAAAAAGAAAAGTTGTATTCGAGTCTGTTAGATCAGGAATACAAAAGAGAAAAGAGAGGAAAATGAAGATGACAACGAGAAAAGATATTGAACAGGTTCTATGGAATGCCTGTGATAGTTTTCGTGGAAAGATCGATAGCTCCCGTTATAAGGATTATATTCTTTCTATGCTGTTCGTGAAATACCTAAGCGATGTCTCTAAGGAGAAACGAGAGGACTATATCAAACAATATGATGGCGATATGCGCCGGGTAGAGCGTGCCATGAGCCGAGAGCGTTTTTCAATGGACGAGCAGTCCACTTTCGACTATCTTTATACCAATAGAAATGATGCGGAAATTGGCCAGAAAATCAATGTGGCTTTGAACTATATTGAGGAACACAACAGCGGAAAGTTGCGCAATGTATTCCGGGCCATTGACTTTAATTCCCAGGTGGATTTTGGTGAGCCCAAAGAGAAGAATACAACCTTGAGGAATCTGCTGGAGGACTTCAATGGTCTTGATTTGCGACCAAGTCAGCTGGGCGCTGACGATATCATTGGGGATGCTTATGAATACATGATTGCTATGTTTGCCTCTGACGCAGGAAAGAAGGGCGGAGAATTTTTCACGCCCAGTCAGGTCTCTGAGCTAGTGGCCTCATTGGTAAAGCCCAGGGAGAACGACCGGATCTATGATCCTACCTGCGGGAGCGGTGGCCTGTTGTTGAAAGCGTATAAGAAAGTTCCCAACGGAAAAGTTGCTATTTATGGACAAGAACTCAACGCACAGACTTGGGCTCTCTGTACAATGAATATGTTTTTGCACGGTGTGGATGATGCTAGAATTTGGCAGGGAGATACCCTCTCCAATCCTCAGAATGTCGAGAATGATAATTTAATGAAATTTCAAGTCGTGGTGGCGAATCCCCCATTCAGTCTGGATAAATGGGATAGTGGTTTCTTATCGGAAGCCGAGGTAAACAGTAAGGGCAAGAAAAAAATGTCCGCTGAACTGGATCAGTATCACCGTTTTGATTGGGGAGTACCGCCCACTTCCAAAGGCGATTACGCCTTTGTGTTGCACATGCTTTCCAGCTTAGATGCGGAAAATGGTCGCATGGCAGTGGTGTTGCCGCATGGTGTCCTGTTCCGCGGAGCTAGCGAGGGAAAAATACGCCGTCAGCTTGTGGAAATGAATCTACTGGATGCGGTTATCGGGTTACCGGCCAATCTGTTTTACGGCACTGGAATCCCAGCCTGTATTTTGGTATTCAAGAAGAATCGCACTTGCCGAGATGTGTTGTTCATTGATGCTTCCGGAGATGGAAACTTCGAGAAGGGCAAGAACCAAAATGTTCTGCGAGACAGCGACATTACACGCATTGTGGAGGCCTATCAAGTGTGGCAGAACAAGGATAAATATAGTTATGTAGCCTCCTTCGACGAGATCAAAGAGAATGACTTCAACCTGAATATCCCCCGGTATGTGGATACTTTTGAGGAAGAAGAACTGGTGGATATTGATGAGGTACAGCGGAGTATTGCCAGTATTGAGGCTGAACTAGTTAATGTTCAAACGCAGATGAAAAAATATCTGGATGAATTAGGAATTTAGGGAGGTAAAGGAAGTTGGCTACAACAGTTAACAATGCATTTGTTGAATTTATGAAAGATATCGTCAATCTTGATCCGGATGTTGTATGCAAAGCAAGAACGAGTCGAGACAACCTGCTTGATAATATCGCTGAATTTGATAATAGAGACGGTTTCTTTGATTTGTGTGATAGCTTTAATGTACACTTTGGTTCATTTGCGAGAAGAACCAAATGCCGTGAACTTGATGATGTGGATTTGATGATTGGTATTGCTGCTAATGGTGCAAAGTATTACTCCGATGATCCATGGGACGAAGTCAGAATAACTGCAAGTACAACTAATGAAGCACAAAAAGATTGTACACGTGAAGACGGAACACTTAACAGTACCCAGGTATCTAATAAATTTAAGAAAAAATTAGAATCGGTAAGGGAATATTCTCGTTCTGAGATTCGCAGAAACGGTGAAGCCATTATTTTAAATCTTAAATCGAAGGAATGGTCTTTTGATATTGTACCATGTTTTCATACGGTGGAAGAAAGTGATGGTAGGTCATACTATTTAATTCCGAACGGAAATGGCAATTGGAAAAAGACAGCTCCCGATAAAGACAAAGAGCATGTTACAAGCACAAACCAAAGTAAAGATGGGCGCGTGTTGGAGTTAATCCGCCTTTGCAAAAAATGGAATAAAGTAAAGAACGCAAAAACACTACCGTCATATATGCTCGAGACTATGATTATAAATTTTGCAGATTCCCAAACGGAACTGAGTGAGTATATCGATTTTCGTTTTCGCGATGCGTTAAATTATATAGCGAGTCATATTTTGAGTCCAGTATATGACATGAAAGAGATACAAGGTGATATCAATAACCTCAGTGTAGATGATAAACTGTGCCTTCAGCAAAAGGCACAGACAGACTACAAAAAGGCCTGTGAAGCCTGGGAACAAGAAAAGGCTAGTAACCATAAAGAAGCAATTAAAAAGTGGGGTGAAATTTTTGGAAGCGACTTCCCAACATATGGATAACAGTATTTATGCCCAGCAGAATGAAAAATTTTTACTCGAATGTCAGTTGGCACAAAGAGATGAATATTCTCAGGCCAAAAGAGCCAATCAGTTGAAGTCAATCATAACTCTTGCGTTTGCGATCTTTTCTGTTGTTGTGTCTATTTTGGACTGTGATACACTATCTGCTTTATCCAGTTTATTTGCAGTGAGCTTGGTTGTGTTTAACAAATACTCAGATGGTTATATTTCATCTCATAAAAAGCACGCTGCTTCTATACAACAATATATTGATGTAACGCTTTTTTCCTCAATCATAGGGGGTGCTACATCTGAATGGGGTGAATTGCCCAATAAGACCGATCTTGCAAAGACGACAAGTAAATTCTCAGGTGTAGATACTTCTGATATGAAAAATTGGTATAGTGATTACTCATCTTTGTCAGGTGAAGCTCAGGTTTTTCACTGTCAACGAGAAAATGTAAGATGGGACTACGGCTTGCATAAATCTTATATTTGTCTTCAACTTGGTATTTTATTAGTTGCAGTTGTTGCTATGGTTGCAAGTATGTTTATCGTCAATCCAAACTTTATAAAGTTAATATGTATTTTATCATGGTTAACACCACTTGTAGAATATATATATTCTGTCTGTAAAGAGGTCTTTGAAAGTAATTCACTTTTGAAGAAAATCGATGCTTTTTGCGATAAAATTGAAAATAAATTATCAGGGGATAACAATGTGTCTATTAAACAAGAATTGATTGATTTGCAATATAAGATTCGAGAAAGACGAGAAGTAGGTTTTCTTATTCCAGATTGGTTTTATAAAATGCGAAAGAGAAAACATCAGAAGCAAGAAGATAGTATTGCAGAAACCATTGTTAATTTGAGTCAAGAGAATGGTGAGCAAAAATGAAATTAAGAACAAGAGATATAATTGAGCAGATTCGGCACGGAAATATTCCGGATGGATACAAAAAAACAAAAGCAGGGATTCTTCCTGTTGACTGGAATGTGCACATGCTTAGAGACTGCCTCCAACGTATTGAAAGGCCTGTTGAGGTTGAGCCAAACGAATTGTACACACAAATCGGTATTCGTTCCCATGGAAAGGGCCTTTTCTATAAAGAACCTGTTACGGGAGAAGCATTGGGAAATAAGTCTGTCTTTTGGATTGAGCCGGACTGCTTTATAGTTAATATTGTTTTCGCATGGGAACAGGCAATTGGGAAGACCACACAATCTGAAATAGGAATGATTGGTTCTCATCGTTTTCCAATGTACCGTCCTGTAAATGATAGAGTTGATATCAATTACCTGATTTATTATTTTTTAACAAAGCGCGGAACCAATATTCTAGAAGCGGCATCTCCAGGAGGTGCAGGACGAAACAAAACTTTGGGACAAAATCGCTTTTTGAAGAGCAAAATTATACTGCCGTCCATTGAAGAACAACAAAAAATTGCCGCGATCCTGATGACTCAAGATAAGGTGATTGAGTTGAAAGAAAAGCACCTTACCGAAAAACAGCAGCAGAAAAAGTATCTCATGCAGCAGCTTTTGACTGGAAAAAAGCGCCTGCATGGGTTTTGTGGAGAGTGGAAAAAAACAAAATTAAAAAATATACTGTATGAAAGAAAAACATATTCCACCAAGGGGTTGGAGTATCCACATGTTACACTATCAACACAAGGGATTTTTCCTAAAAATGAACGGTATGATAGAGATCATCTTGTAAGAGATGAAGACAAGGAATATAAGATTACACATAAAGGGGATATTTGTTATAATCCTGCAAATTTGAAATTCGGCGTAATTTGTGAAAATACTTTTGGAGATGCAATATTCTCTCCAATTTATGTAACATTTGAAGTGAGAAAAAATGTTTGCAGAGAATACCTGGCTAATTATGTCATGCGTTGGGACTTTATTAATGCTGTTCGAAAATATGAAGAGGGCACAGTATATGAACGTATGGCCGTAAAACCGGAAGACTTCTTAAAGTTTGAGATTTCCCTTCCTCAGATTGAGGAACAAATCGCTATTGCCGAAGTCCTTTCTGCTGCTGACCAAGAAATGGACTTGCTCCGACAGGATATTGAACAGGAAATACAAAAGAAAAAAGCCCTGATGCAGTTATTGCTGACAGGCATTGTGAGGGTGAAAGTATGAAAGAAATATATCATGACATTTTTATTGGCAATGAGAGAGATTACTATGAAATACAGCGAGAGAACAACTGGGCAGTTCTTCATTGTTGTAAGCATCCATTTCACTGCCAATTTGTGGGGTATCGTGGTAATTTACCTTCTACCCATCCCGATTATGCATTAAAGCGCATTGAAAATGAAATGGCGCTTAATCTTGTTGACATGGATCGTTTTAGTGAAAATTATTTGAACTTTAATCGAGACATGTTTACAACTGCCTTTTCTTTCTTGGATGAGTATAGACTTCAGGGGTATAAAATCCTTATCCATTGCAATCAAGGAGAATCGAGAGCCCCAACTATTGGCTTACTATATATTGCACGCTTGGGAACATTTGAATATGCTGACTTCGATACATCTGTTCAAAAACTAAGGAAAATGTACCCTGCATATATGCCCAAAAGAAACATATTTTTGACTGTTAAGTCTCTTTGGAGAGACTTTGTGCAGAATTCGGCAGAGGAGGTGAATACATAATGGCAACCAATTCCCCTAGTGGTGATGGACATAGAAATGGAGCGGTAAGAGACCGTTCTCAGACTTTTAACCCTGTTACAAAACAATGGGTAAAGCGGGACAGTGATACCGGTCGTTTTATGGATGTCAAAAAGAATGGAACGCCTTTTAAGGGAGTCCGCAAAGAAAAGTAAATCCAGAGACAGTAGAGCGAGGCGGGATTTCTCGTCCCGCTATTCCTGTTTTTATTGATATTTCCGAAAGGAGGCAACCATGGACAAATCCATGTACTTAGAAAAGAATATCAGCCAGCAGCCGGCTATTGATCTGCTACGGTCCATGGGTTATACCTATATTACACCGGAGGACTGCGAGGTGCAGAGAGGCAGCCGGTACCATGTGCTGCTCAGAGATATTCTCCGGGGGCAGTTGCGTCGGCTTAACCGTTATGCTTTCGCTGGTGCGGAAAATGAGTTTTCAGCCGCTAATATTGAACGTGCTATGGAAGATCTAGATGAGCCTTTAACTGATGGTTTAGTGCATACTAGTGAAAAAATTTATAACGCTCTTTTGCTTGGTAAAAGTTACCCAGAGACTGTGGGTGAGGGAAAAACACTCAGTTTTAATTTGAAATATATTGATTGGGAACACCCGGAAAACAACTTGTTCCATGTTACTGAGGAATTTGCGGTAGATAGTCGAGACAAGCTCCACAATGCTCGACCGGATATCGTGCTGTTCATCAATGGTATTCCTTTTGCTGTCATTGAATGCAAAGTGCCCCAGATTAGCGTTGAGCAGGCTGTGGAACAGAACATCCGCAACCAACAGAAAGAATACATTCCACAGCTGTATAAGTTTGCTCAAATCGTGATGGCAACCAACAAGAATGGTGTAAAGTATGGCACTACTGGGACACCCAAGAAATTCTGGAATGTGTGGAAAGAGCAAAACACCGCTTTTTTGGAAGAGGCACTGGCACATTATGTGACCGACCGCTCTCCCACCGAGCAGGACCGGAATCTGATTTCTTTGTTCAGCAAAGAACGAGTAATGGAGCTGATTCGGTACTTTGTGCTCTTTGATGCCAATGTAAAGAAAATCTGCCGGTATCAGCAGTATTTTGCCATAAAAGAAATTATCAAGACCATTCAGCAGACGAATGAAAAGGGCAATCGTCAAAGTGGTGTTATTTGGCACACTCAGGGTAGCGGCAAGAGCCTGACCATGGTCATGCTGGCGAAGTATATCTTAATGGAATTGTCCAACTGCAATCCGAAAGTGGTTGTTGTCACAGACCGCAAGGAACTGGACCGTCAGATTGCTGCAACCTTTGCCCATACTCGCTTAAATCCGGCTCGGGCCACCAGCGGGCGAAATCTGGTAGAGCTACTGGGCAGCGGCAAGGCAGATGTGGTTACTACCATCATCAACAAGTTCAACACCGCCGAGAAAATGGAGCACAAAAACTTTTCGCGGGATGTATTTCTGCTGGTGGACGAGAGTCACCGCTCCAACTATGGACTGCTTGCTACCAAAATGAGGGCGGTATTTCCAAATGCCTGCTACATCGGTTTTACCGGTACACCTTTGATGAAAAAAGAGAAAAATACTATGGCGAAGTTCGGTAAACTGATCCACAAATATACCATCAAGGATGGCGTGGAGGATGGGGCTATCGTGCCACTCATTTACGAAGGCCGTTTTGTGCAGCAGAATGTGGACGAGGACAATATTGACCTTTGGTTCAAGCAGACTACCAAACGTCTCACGGAAACTCAGCGGGATGACCTTTCCCGGAAATGGAGCAGCATCCGTCGATTGACCTCCACTGATGCCCGTATTAAGCGGATTGCACTGGATATCAACGAACACTTTATTGAAGGGTACAAAGATACCGGCTTTAAGGCTATGTTGGCCACCAATTATAAACGGGATGCGATACGATATTTGGAGTGTTTTGAACAGTTTGGAGATCTGAATTGCGCTGTGGTGATCTCGCCGCCTGATCTTCGGGAGGGTGTAGACGATGTGGACGAAGGTGCTGACGATAAGGTTATTGCCTACTGGAATAAGATGATGAATCGCTACGGCGATGCGGATGCTTATGAAGAGTCCATGAAGAATCAGTTCTGCGTAGGCGACATCGATATTCTCATTGTGTGTAGCAAGCTGCTCACTGGCTTTGATGCCCCCATCTGTCAGGTGCTCTACATCGATAAGGAATTAAAAGAGCATGGTTTGCTTCAGGCTATTGCTCGTACCAACCGTTTGTATGAAGGTAAGGACTACGGTCTAATTGTAGACTACCGTGGATTGATTGAAAAACTGGATACCGCAATGGATTTGTATAGTGGTGCTGGGCTCGAAAATTTCGACGGCGGTGATTTGAAGGGTGTTGTGGTGGATGTTATGTCATCTGTGGCTGGCTTGAGAGAAGCCTATACCCAGCTAACGGAGCTGTTTGATGATCTGAAAAATCCCCATGATATCGAAGAAGTAGAAGTGCATCTTGTTGATGATAAGAAACGGGAGAACTTTTATAATCGTCTTTGTGCTTACGGCAAGGCATTGAATGTGGTATTGAATGCAGAACAGGCGTATGCAGCCTTTCCGAAAGATGAATTGAAGCAATACCAAAATACATTTATATTTTTCTCCAAGGTGCGCCGCAGTGTGAAAATCCGTTACTGCGATGCAATTGACAACCGAGAATATGAGCCGCTAATGCAAAATCTTCTGGATACGCACCTTTCGGTGGCTGGCCTAAAGCAGATCACTAGTCCCATCGATATTTTAAACAAAGATGATTTTGTACATGAATTAGAGGAGTTGGGATCTCTTCGGGCAAAGGCGGATGCTATTACCAGTAAGTTAACCCGCAGTATCAGTGAAAAATATCAGGAAAACCCAGCCTATTATGACAGCTTCTCCAAACGGATCAAAGAAGCGTTGGATCAGTACAAGGAAAAAGTGATCTCCGAGGCAGAATATCTGGCGAAGATGCGTACCATTATGGAAGATTATCACGTCGGAAAGAGCACCGTGACTTACCCGGAATCTATTAAAAATAATATCCATGCACAGGCATTTTACGGTGTTCTGTCAGCAGTATTTGATGAGGCGAAAGAAGCAGAGGTCTCTCCTGATTTTGCGGCGGAGATTGCGGAAGAGATTACCAAAATTGTGGTTAACCATAGTCAGGTGGACTGGAGTAACAATAAAACAATCCATGACCGAATCTCGCAGGATATTGATGACCTTTTTTATAATTACGAAAAAGAACGAGGATTAAAACTGTCTTTTGACACCATTGATAAGATCATTGAAAATGTCAAAACAGTGGCGCTTAGGAGGTTTTGACATCAATGGTCCAAGAAAGAACTGTTTTATATGAAAATAACGAAATTCACTACATGCTGGAGCGGAAGATGGTGAAAAATCTTAATCTGCGAGTTCATAAAGATTGCACGGTTTATGTTTCAGCAAATTCAGATATCCCAGCCGAAAAGGTTGATGATTTTGTGGAGAGCAAAGGAAATTATATTTGGTCGGCACAAAGAAAGTTTCGCGAGATGGCGCAGTATGCTCCTCAGCCCAAGCAATATGTCAGTGGAGAGACGTTTTATCTGTTGGGAAGAGGAGTTCGACTGAAAGTGGAGAGAAATGTACAAGAAACAATTTCATCAAATGGGATTTATCTGTACCTCTGCGTGAAAAACCCGGATGATTATGAAAAAAAGAAAAGGATGGTGACACGTTACTTGGATGAGCAGTGTCGAGCTATTTTCGGCGAGATTATTTTAGAAATCTATCCGATATTTCAAAAATATGGAGTGTCCATGCCAACTTTGAGAATTCGGGATATGGAAACGCGGTGGGGATCTTGCTTGGCAAAAAAAGGGGTTATTACATTGAATAAACGTTTATTGGAAGCACCACGAAACTGTATCGAATATGTGGTGATGCATGAGTTCTGTCATTTTATTCATCCAAATCACTCAAAGCATTTTTATGGTTTCTTGGCTATGTTAATGCCTGATTGGAAAGAACGTAAAACTATTTTGGATCGCAGTGCAACATTTTGGCTGTGAGCTATAGGAGGGAAAATAATGTCGATGTGGTTATGTCGTGCCGGACGATACGGCGAGTTTGAGAACAAATTTCTTGAGGACAGTAGAGTATACTGTACTTGGGACAATTTAGCTGAATCAATCATGCAGTTCCACACTAAGCAAGATTTGCAACAGTATTTCGTGGACAACAACGTAGATGTAAAGGTCAAAACAGCAATGAACTGGGCAAGTCAGGTATGGCCATTCGCTCATGAGATGAAGAAGGGAGAAATTGTGATTTTACCAAGCAAGATCAAGCCGGTAATTCATTTTGGTAAGATCACAGGTGATTATGAATTCTTGCCCAACAATAACAATCCCTACTATCACGCACATCAAGTAGATTGGTTTGCCTGTGACATTCCTCGCACGGCTTTTGATCAGGATATCCTATATTCCTTTGGCGCCTTTATGACGATTTGTCGCATCAAACAGGAAGATCGCATTAAAGCGGTCATTAGTGCACATAACCAGGGAAAGAAAGTACCCAAAATCACTCTTCAGGAGTTACAGAATGATGAAGAAGTCCGCGATATTGAAAATGAAGCTTTAGGGGTTATTACAAATCTGATAATCCAAAAGACCAAAGGGCATGGCTTAGCAAGAATTGTAGATGCAATTCTCCGTGCAAAAGGGTTCACTACATACGTTAGTCCGGCTGGGCCGGATAAAGGTGTGGATATTCTGGCTTCTGCTGGTACAGTAAGCAGAAAGGCTTTAAGGCACTTGTTTTCTTATACTACCACAATGCAGATGCTATTGGCGGCATGTGTACGGACTATCTCCACCGGATGCAGTGGGGCTATGAGTTTGAGATCAACCGGATATAGGATATGATTGACAACAGCACTGATGCCTGTGAAGTGACTGTTTCTACCAAGCGTAAGGACAAGCTTCAGAAGAAGTGGAAAGAATGCCGGAAACGCCGAATGCAGTGAAGCTGATTCTGAGGAATAAGATCGATGAAAGAGTTGCTCGCAGAAATAAAGCATCAGATGAGGCTTTAAATGACGCTATAGGTGAAGCTTTAAATGATGCTGAAAGAATTATTGTTGAAATTATTAGGAAATCTCCGTAGACAAGCCAGAAAGAGATTGTGGAAATGACAGGATTTTCCAGATCGAAGGTTCAACGAATTGTGAAAAAACTGATAGAGAACAAAATTATCTGTCGCGAAGGTGCACGGAAAAGAGAAATCTGGAGGGTGATCGGAGAATAACGGGCTGACCAAAAAGGAGCAAACGCAATAGGGAACATTTATGTCAACTAAAACCTGCAATTACTTTTTCAATTAACGGCTTGACCAAAAAATTTAGAAAATTAGCACTCGCCTCTTGACACTGCTAACAACAAGTGTTATAGTTCTAATAGAACATGAAAACAACACTTATTGTATAGAGTAGAAGGAGGAGCTTTATGAATTTTCAGAAATTTACGCAGAAGTCCATACAGGCGGTAAATGATCTGGAAAAGGTTGCTCTGGAGTATGGAAACCAGGAGATTGAACAGGAGCATTTGTTGTACAGTCTTTTGACCCAGGAAGAGAGCCTGATTGCCAGACTGATCTCCAAAATGGATATAGATTCGACATTATTTAAAGAGAGAGTGGAAGAAGCCCTGAATAAAAGGGTGAAAGTGTCCGGAGGACAGCCGTATATCGGTCAGTACCTGAACAAAGCGCTGGTCAGCGCCGAGGATGAGGCCAAGAGGATGGGAGACGAATACGTCTCCGTGGAACATCTGTTTCTGTCTCTGCTGGATAACCCCAGCCCCACGATCAAGACCTTGTTCCGGGAGAACGGGATCACCCGGGAGAAATTCCTGCAGGCCCTGTCTACGGTTCGCGGGAACCAGAGGGTGACTACGGACAATCCGGAAGCTACTTATGATACCTTGAATAAATACGGCTACGACCTGGTGGAAAAAGCCAGAGAGCAGAAGCTGGATCCGGTCATCGGACGTGATTCGGAGATCCGGAATGTGGTTCGGATCCTGTCCCGTAAGACGAAGAATAATCCGGTGCTGATCGGAGAACCCGGCGTCGGCAAGACCGCCGTGGTGGAAGGCCTGGCGGAGCGGATCGTCCGCGGCGATGTGCCGGAGGGACTGAAGGATAAGAAGATTTTCGCGCTGGACATGGGCGCGCTGGTGGCAGGCGCCAAGTACCGGGGCGAGTTCGAGGAACGTCTGAAAGCGGTTCTGGAAGAAGTAAGAAAGAGCGAGGGGCAGATTATCCTGTTCATCGATGAGCTGCACCTGATCGTGGGGGCCGGCAAGACAGACGGCGCGATGGATGCGGGCAATATGCTGAAGCCCATGCTGGCCAGAGGCGAACTCCACTGTATCGGAGCCACGACGCTGGATGAGTACCGCCAGTATATTGAGAAAGACGCGGCGCTGGAACGCCGTTTCCAGCAGGTGCTGGTGGATGAGCCTACCGTGGAAGACACGATCTCGATCCTGCGTGGATTGAAGGAGCGGTATGAGGTATATCATGGAGTCAAGATTACGGACTCCGCGCTGGTTGCGGCGGCGTCGCTGTCCCATCGTTATATTTCGGACCGGTTCCTGCCGGATAAAGCCATCGATCTGGTAGACGAAGCGTGCGCTTTGATCAAGACAGAGATGGATTCCATGCCTACGGAGCTGGACGAACTGCGGCGTAAAGTGCTGCAGCTGGAGATCGAGGAGGCCGCCCTGAAGAAAGAGACCGACCGTCTGAGTCGGGACCGTCTGGCGGCATTGCAGAAAGAGCTGGCGGATCTGCGGGATGAGTTTAATAATAAGAAAGCACAGTGGGATGACGAGAAGCATTCTGTGGAGAAACTGTCCAAACTCAGGGAAGACATTGAGAATGTGAACAAAGAGATCCAGAATGCCCAGAGAAATTATGACCTGGAGAAGGCTGCCCAGCTCCAGTACGGCAAACTGCCGCAGCTGCAGAAACAGTTGGAGGAGGAAGAAGAAAAGGTTAAGAAACAGGATCTGTCGCTGGTACATGAGAGCGTGACGGACGAAGAGATTGCCCGGATCGTTTCCCGCTGGACGGGTATCCCGGTGGCGAAACTGACCGAAAGCGAGAGGAACAAGACCCTGCATCTGGACGGAGAACTGCATAAACGGGTGATCGGGCAGGACGAAGCGGTACAGAAGGTGGCGGACGCCATCATCCGTTCCAAGGCCGGCATCAAAGACCCGACGAAACCCATCGGCTCGTTCCTGTTCCTGGGTCCCACCGGCGTGGGCAAGACGGAGCTTGCCAAGACACTGGCGGCCAGTCTGTTCGATGATGAGCAGAATATGGTCCGTATCGATATGAGTGAGTACATGGAGAAATACTCGGTATCCAGACTGATCGGAGCGCCGCCCGGATATGTGGGCTATGAAGAAGGCGGTCAGCTGACGGAAGCAGTCCGGAGGCATCCGTATTCGGTAGTGTTGTTCGACGAGGTGGAGAAAGCCCATCCGGATGTATTCAACGTACTGCTTCAGGTGCTGGACGACGGACGGATCACGGATTCTCAGGGGCGTACGGTCGACTTTAAGAATACCATCCTGATCATGACTTCCAATATCGGATCTTCCTATCTGCTGGATGGCATCGATGAAAAAGGCGATATCCGTCCGGAGAGCGAGGAGATGGTCATGAAGGATCTGCGCAGCCACTTCCGTCCGGAGTTTTTGAACCGGCTGGACGAGATTATTCTCTTTAAGCCATTGACAAAAGACAACATTGGGCATATTGTAGATTTGTTGATCGCGGATCTGAACCGCCGTCTGGCAGACAAAGAACTGCATCTGCAGCTGACGGACAGCGCGAAAGCATTTGTGGTGGAGAACGGCTACGATCCGGTGTACGGAGCCCGTCCGCTGAAACGGTATCTGCAGAAATATGTGGAGACCATGGCGGCGCGCTATATCCTGTCCGGAAACGTACAGGCAGGAAGTACGATGACGGTGGACTGCGACGGACAGAACCTGACGATCGCTTCCTGATAAACAGCTGCGTTTATTTAATGAGAAAGAGATATGTTATTTTATAATTCGAGATATTTAATGGCACAGCTTGGCAGTCTGCTGTTTGTGGCGCCGGCGATACTGATTGCGATCATCTGCCATGAGTGTGCTCATGGCTGGATGTCGGACCGTCTGGGGGATCCTACCCCCAGGGCGTCCGGACGGCTGACTCTGAACCCGCTTCGTCATCTGGACCTGTGGGGAACGCTGTGCCTTTTGCTTTTCCATGTGGGCTGGGCGAAACCGGTGCCCATCAATCCCTATTATTATAAAGACCGGAAGAAAGGGATCATCCTGGTCTCTCTGGCGGGGCCGGTCATGAATTTTCTGGTGGCGTTTGTATCCGTACTGCTGGAAGGACTGCTGGTAAAATACGGTTCCCGCGGTTCGGTTCTGATAACAATATTGATACTGCTGACCGAGTATTCCGCCCGGATCAACATCGGTCTCGGCGTGTTCAATCTGATTCCGGTACCTCCCCTGGACGGGTCGAAAGTCCTGGGCGAGCTGGCGCCTTCCGTGAATCAACTCTATAGAAGATGGGGGCCATACTGGCAGTGGGGCCTTCTGATTCTTTTGGTTGTGGGCGTACTGAGCGTGCCGCTGTCGGCGATCGACGGCGCGGTCTATAATCTGATGTGGGACGGCGCGGTGCGGCTGCTGAGGCTGTATGCGGTCGGAGGCGGGGGCGCCGGCGTGATCTGAACCGCGGTTGTAAATGGCGGAATCGCATGTTATAATGCTGTCCGGGACGGCATATCTTCCCGCCCGGCCGGGACCGTCCGGAACTGCTGCGAAAAATCAAGGTTTATGGGTGAACAGGAAGGAGTATCTGTGATGCCGAATGATCCGGTAATGCTTTTGAGCTATGTAAACACTCAGCTTCGGGATTTCTACCCGAGTCTGGACAGCTTCTGCGAGGCGAACGGAGTCAGCGCCGAATCGATCTGCCGGAAGCTGGAGACGATAGACTATCGTTATGATGAAAAGACTAATAAGTTTGTATAGGTTTGAAGGACGGACCGCCGCAGTGATGCGGCGGTTTTTGTGCGGTATGCATAAATTCTACAAAGTGTCCATTGGACATATACTTAAAAAAGACTAAAATATAAATGGCGGACAGGACATAAAGGCTTGCACAGGGGAATAGAAAAAGGAGGAATATGCAGATGCTGACAGCAAAAGAGAATCTGCGGGAGGTGATCCGCGGGGGGAATCCGGATCGTTACGTGAACCAATATGAGGCTATTCAGTTATTGTTTCATCCGTATGTGATGCACAATCCGTCTCCCGCCAAAGGACAGGAGAATGTCGTGAACGCATGGGGTGTGACCAATTCCTTCCCGGCAGGGACCCCGGGAGCTTTCCCGGTACATACGCCGGACAAGATTGTGGTGAAAGACATTGAGAACTGGAAAGAGTACGTGCACGCGCCTGCGTTGGATTTTTCCAAGGAAGAGTGGGATATGTTCAAGGCGCAGTATGATGCGGTAGACGGGACCAAGTCCTACAAGGCTGCGTTTATCGCGCCGGGGCTTTTCGAACAGACCCATCATCTCTGCGAGATCAGCCAGGCCCTGATGAATTACATCACTGATCCTGACGAGATGCATGATCTGATCAAATATCTGACCGAGTGGGAGCTGAAGCTGGCGGAGGGAATCTGCTCCCATCTGCATCCGGATGCGATCTTCCATCATGATGACTGGGGCGCGGAGAAGAATACATTCCTGAGACCGGAGATGTTCGCGGAATTCTTTGTGGAATCCTACAAGCAGATCTATGGCTATTACCATGACCACGGCGTGGAACTGGTGTTCCATCACAGCGACAGCTACTGCGCGACGCTGGTGCCTTATATGATCGAGATGGGCATCGATGTATGGCAGGGATGCATGGCGTCCAACAATGTACCGGAACTGGTGAAAAAATACGGCGGAAAGATTGCTTTCATGGGCGGCATTGACAATAAGATGGTCGATTTTGAAGGCTGGACGCAGGAAGACTGCAGGAAAGCCGCAGTGGATATCTGCGAGGCGTGCGGGAATAAGTACTTTATCCCATGCATCACCCAGGGAGGGCCGGGGTCTGTATATCCGGGAACCTATAAGGCGCTCTGCGACGAGATCGACAAGTACAACGCGGAGAAGTTCGGACTGAAGATCGAAGAGATTGAAGAAAATCGTCTTCCGTGGCAGATTCTTTTCTAAAAAATGATTGACAAAGGGTTTCATCTGTGCTAAGGTTAACAAGGTTATGAAATGAAAGAAGAGTATCCACTCTCACCTTGGCACAGACGGTGACCCGGGTTAATACAGAAACAGACGCATGTTCAGGCATGTTTTTTGTAGAGCAGAAGTGGATAGTTTTCTATCCACTTTTTTTGTGCGGAGGTGTACAGTTATTAGCGATTTAATGATCAATGAGCAGATCCGCGACCGTGAGGTGCGCGTGGTCAGCAAGGATGGAGAACAGTTAGGTATTATGCCAATCAGCGAAGCGATGAAGATGGCGAGGGAGGCGGAGCTGGATCTGGTGAAAATTGCTCCCAATGCAAAACCGCCGGTTTGTAAGATCATCGATTATGGAAAATACCGTTATGAGATGGCCAGAAAAGAAAAGGAAGCAAGGAAAAAACAGAAGACGATCGAGGTTAAGGAAGTTCGTCTGTCTCCGAACATTGATGATAATGACCTGAACACCAAGGTGAATGCGGCGAGAAAGTTCATCCAGAAGGGTGACAAGGTAAAGGTGACGCTTCGCTTCCGTGGACGTGAGATGGCGCATGTACAGAGCAGCAAGCAGATCCTGGATGTATTCGCGGAAAAACTCCAGGATATTGCGGTGGTCGATAAGGCTCCGAAGATGGAAGGCCGCAGCATGACGATGTTTTTAACTGAAAAACGTTAAAATAATTTAGATAATTCATAGGAGGAATCACATATGCCAAAGGTAAAAACAAGCAGAGCAGCTGCAAAACGTTTTAAAAAGACCGGAACCGGTCAGCTGAAAAGAATGAAAGCTTACAAGAGCCATATCTTAACCAAAAAATCTCAGAAGAGAAAGAGAAATCTCAGAAAATCCACCACTGTGGATGCTGCAAATGTAAAGAGCATGAAGAAGATTTTACCGTATTTATAAGATTTGGAAGTTAAGGAGGAAGAAAGATGGCAAGAGTAAAAGGCGGATTGAACGCTAGAAAGAAACACAATAGAGTATTGAAGCTTGCAAAAGGATACAGAGGAGCCAGAAGCAAGCAGTATAGAATTGCAAAACAGTCTGTAATGAGAGCGATGGCATCTGCTTACGCAGGACGCAAACAGAGAAAACGTCAGTTCAGACAGCTCTGGATCGCCCGTATCAACGCTGCGGCCCGCATGAACGGTCTGTCCTACAGCAAGTTTATGTATGGCCTGAAGACTGCAGGCGTTGAGATGAACAGAAAGATTCTGGCCGATATGGCAATCAATGACGCAGCGGCTTTCACTGCACTGGCAGAAGTTGCAAAGAACGCCCTGAACAAATAATTCACGTTGAATCATAGCAAGAGCCCTTGGGAACTTCGACCGTGCAGGTGAGATCTCAGGGGCTTTGTTGGCTGCTTTGACAGTCTGTTTTGCGGCAAAAAGTTCAATATGACAGAAAGAAGGAAGAGATATGACAAAAATTGAGATTATCTCCGGCTTCCTGGGAGCCGGAAAGACTACGCTGATCAAGAAACTGCTGAAGGAAGTATTTGCCGGAGAAAAAGTTGTCCTGATCGAGAATGAATTTGGAGAGATCGGTATCGACGGCGGGTTCCTGAAAGAATCCGGAGTACAGATCACGGAGATGAACTCCGGCTGTATCTGCTGCTCTCTGGTGGGAGATTTCGGCACTGCGCTGAAAGAAGTGATCGAGACCTATGCGCCGGACCGTATCCTGATCGAGCCGTCCGGAGTGGGCAAGCTGTCTGATGTGACCAGAGCGGTCCGGGGCGTAGCCGCGCACGAGCCGGTGGAACTGAACAGCTCCGTAACGGTAGTAGACGGCCAGAAGTGCCGGATGTATATGAAAAATTTCGGAGAATTTTTCAACAATCAGGTGGAGCATGCGGGGACCATCGTGATCAGCCGTACCCAGAAGATGTCCGATGAAAAGGTAGAGGCCTGCGTCAATATGCTGAGGGAAAAGAACCCGACCGCAACGATCATCACGACGCCCTGGGACGAGTTGAAGGGCGAGCAGATCATGGCGGCTATGGAACATCAGGATCTGCTGATGAAAGAAGACCTGGAAGCAGAGCATGATCATGACGAGGAGTGCGGCTGCGGCTGCCATGACCACGACCATGAGCATCATCATGATCATGATCATGACCACGACCATGATCACGACCATGAGCATCATCATGACCATGACCACGATCATGAGCATCACCATGATCACGACCATCATCACCACCATGCGGATGAAGTATTTACCAGCTGGGGTAAAGAGACACCGCATAAATATTCCGAAGAGCAGCTGCGCGCGATTCTGAATAAGCTCTCCGAGGACGACGACTGCGGCATCGTGCTGCGCGCGAAAGGGATTGTGCCCTGTACGGACGGCGGCTGGCTGCATTTTGACATGGTTCCGGAAGAGTTCGAGATCCGCCATGGAGCGGCGGACTATACAGGACGTCTCTGCGTGATCGGATCCCATCTGAACGACGAGGAACTGACCAAAGTATTTGAACTGGCTTAAGAGGTGAGCATATGGCGAAAATACCTGTATTTGTAGTACACGGTTTTCTGGAGAGCGGAAAGACCAGGTTCATTCTGGAAACGCTGGAGGATGAGTATTTCTCCGGCGGAGAGCGCAACCTGGTCATAGCCTGCGAGGAAGGCATAGAAGAGTATGACGAGGAGACGCTGAAAGCGCATAACGCTACTCTGGTAATGCTGGAAGACAAGAGTGAACTCAATGAAAAGTTCCTGACAGAATGCCAGAAAAAATACAAACCTTCCCAGATCATTCTGGAGTACAACTGTATGTGGGGTATGGACTATCTGAGGGACATGTATATGCCCAAAGGCTGGTTTGTGGCGCAGGTGATCACGACCGTGGACGCGTCTACCTTCGATGTATATCTTAAGAACATGAAGTCCCTTTTCATGGAGATGGCGAAGGATTCGGACCTGATTATCTTCAACCGGAGTACGGACGACACGCCGGCGGCCAGCTACAAGAGAAATATGCGCGCGGTCAATCCGAAAGCGCAGATTGTCTTTGAAAAAGAGGACGGTTCCCAGCTGGAATTTGAAGAGGAGATGCCCTTCGACCTGGATGCGGATATCATCGATATTTCGGATATCGATTATGGCATCTGGTATATCGACGCCATGGACCATCCGGAGAAATACGACGGGAAAACCGTGCGTTTCAAGGGTATGGTATATGTAAACAGGAACCTGCCGAAAGGATATTTTGTGCCGGGACGCATGGCCATGACCTGCTGCGCGGACGATACCGCCTTTATCGGATTCCTCTGCAAATCTTCCTATGTAGACCGTCTGAAATCCAGACAGTGGGTCACAGTGACGGCGAAAGTGACGGTGGAAGAGCGGGAGGAATACGGCGGGGAAACGGGCGTCGTCCTTCATTCTACGAATATCAAGAGCGATCAGAAACCGGAAGAAGAACTGGTGTATTTCTAATGATAAGAAAAGCTGCGGGAAAGCGGGAAATGACCCTGCCTCTCGCAGCTTTTCAGCGCATATTTTTTAAAAGTGCTTCGACCTCCGCGCGCGTGGCCAGATGTTCGGAGAAAGCGCTGGCGCTTCCGGCCGCCACTCCCATGCGGAAAGCATGCTCATAATCCTTTCGTTCCAGCCATCCGGCGAGGAAACCGGCCACCATGGAGTCCCCGGCTCCTACGGCATTGACAAGGACCCCTTCCGGCGCCGGAAGCTGACGGACAGATCCGTCCTCGGCGACCAGCACAGCGCCCTGACCGGCCATGGAGACCAGTACGTTTCTCGCGCCCATTTCCTGCAGACGGTGGGCATAAGGGATCACTTCTTCCCTTGTGAGAAGCTCTGTGTGAAAGATTTCCCCCAATTCGTGATTGTTGGGTTTTATGAGAAACGGATGGTATTCCAGCACATTCAGCAGCAGATCCCCGGTGGCGTCCGCAACAGTAAGGACATCGCGCCCCTGAAGCATAGACAGAATATCCCGGTAGATGGAGTCCGGGATGGACCGGGGGATGCTCCCCGCAAGTACCAGCGCGTCTCCTTCTTCCAGCTTTTCCAGGCGTGCCAGCAGCTGTCCCACAGCCGCGGCGTCTATATCCGGCCCCTGCCCGTTGATCTCTGTCCCGTCAAAATCTTTCATCTTGACATTGATGCGGGAAAACCCGTTCTGAATGTGGATAAATTCATGCAGAATCCCCAGAGATGTTATCTTTTCCCGGATTTCCCGGCCGGTAAAACCGGCGGTGAATCCGAGCGCTGTGGATTCCAGTCCCAGGTTCTTAAGGACAATGGATACATTGATTCCTTTGCCCCCGGGAAGCATGAGCTCCGATATGGTTCGATTGGTTTTTCCCAGCTGGAAATGATCGACGGAAACGATATAATCCAGCGACGGATTAAAAGTTACGGTATAAATCATGGTTACTTGTTCGCAAACAGAACTTTGAGCAGGTTGATGGCCAGCGTCTTTTCCTCTGCCGTACGGTCATGCATCAGTTGAATCAGAATGTTGATGCTGTTGTCGTCGGTTGCGACGACATAATCAGCCAGAAGAAAATCAACCGTGACGCCAAGGCGGTTTACTACCTTGATCAGCTTGTCCAAAGTCAGACTGCGTTCTCCTCTTTCGATCTGTCCGATATAAGCGGTGGAGACTCCGACCTCTTCCGCCAGCTTTTCCTGGGTGAGATTTAATCTCAGACGTTCTTCCCGGATTCTCTTTCCTAAAGCCCGATAATCCATGCAGACACCCCCTATCCATTATAGTACATTTAGTCTTATTAAATAATACTTTGAAATATAGTCTGTCGAGAATCTGCTAAATGTATTTTTTTTGATATTTTTATAAAAATGTTTGACAAGATGTGAAAAATGAGGTATTATAGCATTCGTGATGCGGAAGTGTCGGAATTGGCAGACGAGCAAGATTCAGGTTCTTGTGAGCGTTACGCTCGTGAGGGTTCAAGTCCCTTCTTCCGCATGGTTAACCCCGGAGGCAGACGTCTCCGGGGTTTTGACAAATGAGAGTTGACAAATAAAAAAGATTATGTTATTTTGGCATTGTTCGGTAGGTAAGGCTACTGCAGGGATATGGGCTGTTGCCGCGAAATGGTGGAGACACCATGAGCTGGTTTGAACAGGGTACATCGAAAGCAAGGTGTATCATAATACAGTTTCACCGCCCTGCAAAGTTAAAGCTCAGACGAATGAAGAGAAGTGTTATCACTCCCGTATGTTCATACCGGACATACGGGATATTTTTTTGGAAAGGCAGGTGACGCGCTGTGGACGGCAGTCAAAGTTGTAACTGGCACATAACAAAACGGTGGATTTTATGCCGGCACAGGCGCGCTTTCCTGTAGCGGCTTTCAAAGTGTTTTTATCGCCATCGTTTTGTAAGAAGCATTTTACAGGCGGTGGCTTTTTTGCGCCCTTTTTTCGGGGAAAAGCCTTCATGCGCTGTATTTTTCTGCTCCGGCGGGAGTTGGTTCAATGTTTGAGGAGGTACAGAAAAATGAAGAGATGGAATATGATATTTACCGGAAAAGCAGCAAAAAAAGAAAACAGAAGAAATAACCAGGTCTATGAAAGCCTGTTCTGGGCTTCCGCGCATCCGGAAGCAGAGGTGATGAAAATATACGGAACACCGGAGGGAGGGTTTTCTCCGGAGCAGGCGGAAGAACAGAGAGAAGCGTACGGAGAAAATGTCCTGACCTATGGAAAAAAGGAGCCGGCGGTAAAGCGGTTGTTCGACGCTTTCGTCAATCCGTTTTCAGTGGTTCTGATGGCGCTGGCGGCGATATCCGTTTTTACGGATATAGTTTTCGCGGAGGCGGGAGAGAAGAATTACATCACTGTAAGCATTATCACGGTCATGATTTTGATTTCCGGGATTCTTCGTTTCGTACAGGAAACGCGCAGCGGAAATGTGGCGGAAAGACTGAGCGGAATGATTCACACGACGGCCTGCGTCCTGAGAGACGGCGTTCGCGAGGAGATTCCCATGGAAGAGATTGTGGCCGGAGACATGGTATTTCTCTCCGCGGGCGACATGATCCCGGCGGATCTGAGAATATTGGAGGCCAAAGACCTGTTTGTCAGTCAGTCTGCGCTTACGGGAGAGAGTGAACCCGTAGAGAAATATGGTTCGCCGGCCGCCCGGAGGAGCGCATTAATGGATGTGGAAAATCTGGCGTTTATGGGCAGCAATGTTATCAGCGGCAGCGCGAGAGCCGCCGTGATCTCTGTGGGGAATGACACGGTGATCGGCGCCATGGCGAAAAAACTGAATGAAAAAGCGCCGAAGACCACTTTTGAAAAGGGCGTCAATGCGGTTTCCTGGATTCTGATTCGGTTTATGCTGATCATGGTGCCGGTCGTACTTTTTGTAAACGGTTTTACAAAAGGCAGCTGGATGCAGGCAGTGTTATTTGCGATATCTGTCGCTGTGGGCCTGACGCCGGAAATGCTGCCGATGATCGTTACCACTTCCCTTGCCAAAGGCGCCGTAGCCATGAGCAAAAAGAAAGTGGTGATTAAGAGCCTGAACGCTATCCAGAATCTCGGATCCATAGACATTCTCTGTACGGATAAGACAGGTACGCTGACGCAGGATAAAGTGGTGCTGGAATATCATCTGAACGTGAACGGGGAAGAAGACGACCGGGTTCTGAGACACGCGTTTCTGAACAGCTATTTTCAGACAGGGCTGAAAAATCTTATTGATGTGGCGGTGATCTCCAGGCAGGAGGAACTGGGGGCGGATCCGCTGATACAAAAGTATACCAAGGTTGACGAGATCCCCTTTGACTTTGAGCGCCGCAGGATGAGCGTGGTGGTCAAAGACAGGGAGGGAAAGACCCAGCTGGTCACCAAAGGAGCGGTGGAAGAGATGCTGAAATGCTGTGCCTTTGCGGAGTGCGGAGGCGTGATCTGCCCGCTGACCGATCAGGTACGGCAGCTGGTACTCGGAAAATCAGACGAGTTGAATGAGACGGGAATGAGGGTCATAGCGGTGGCTCAGAAGACAAATCCCTCTCCGATAGGCCAGTTTTCAGTACAGGATGAGGCGGACATGGTGCTGATCGGTTTCCTGGCATTCCTGGATCCGCCGAAAGAGACCTCGCATGCGGCGGTTCGGGCGCTGCAGGAATATGGCGTAACAATAAAGGTACTGACGGGGGACAATGAAAAAGTGACCGGTGCCGTCTGCGCTCAGGTGGGGCTGGACGCGGGAAAGATCCTTCTGGGCAGCGATCTGGAAAGACTCAGTGACGGGGAACTGGCGGCGCAGGCGGAGAAGGTGTCCGTCTTTGCCAAATTGTCACCGTCGCAGAAAGCGCGTATTGTCCGAGTGTTGAGAGAGAGCGGACACAGCGTGGGCTATATGGGGGACGGCATCAACGACGCGGAAGCCATGAAGGCGTCCGATGTAGGAATCTCCGTAGATACTGCCGTGGACATCGCCAAAGAATCTGCTTCAGTAGTTCTTCTGGAGAAAGATCTGATGGTGTTGGAACAGGGGGTGACAGAAGGAAGAAAAACCTATGCAAATATGATCAAATATATCAAGATGACGGCGTCGTCCAACTTTGGAAACATGTTTTCCGTGTTGGCGGCGAGCGCGTTTCTTCCGTTTCTGCCCATGGCGTCCCTGCATCTGATTCTGCTGAACCTGGTCTATGATATTTCGTGCACGGCCATTTCCTGGGACCATGTGGATGAAGAATATCTGAAAATACCGAGAAAATGGGATGCTTCCGGAATCGGCCGTTTTATGCTGTGGACGGGACCGGTTAGCTCTGTGTTTGATATTATTACATATCTGCTGATGTATTTTGTAATCTGTCCCGCATGCACCGGAGGGCAGGTGTTTTCCGGCATGATGGATCCCGCGGGGCAGGCGCTGTATGAAGCGTTATTCCAGACGGGATGGTTCGTGGAATCTATGTGGAGCCAGACTCTGGTGATTCATATGATACGTACGGCGAAAATCCCGTTTGTACAGAGCCGGGCGTCACTCCCGGTAACGCTGCTCTCGCTGGCCGGGATTGGCATTGTGACGCTGATCCCTTTTACTCCGCTGAGCCGGGGACTGGGACTGACAGCCCTTCCGCCCGTGTATTTTGTGTGGCTGGCGGTCATCGTGGCAGGATATATGGCGGTCACGACGATTATGAAGAAAGTGTATATTCACAGATATGGAGAATGGCTGTAAGCAGAAAGGCGACAGGCAAAATTTTCAAAATTTGATGAATAAAAAGTAAAATTAGTATTGACGAACAGCACCCGGGGTGCTATAATAATTACCGTTGAGTCGCTGAAACTCAATGGTTTGCGGAAGTGTCGGAATTGGCAGACGAGCAAGACTAAGGATCTTGTGGTGGTCACACCGTGTGGGTTCAAGTCCCATCTTCCGCATCAGAGGATATGGACTCTGTATAAAAATTCATATGGTTTGCGGAAGTGTCGGAATTGGCAGACGAGCAAGATTCAGGTTCTTGTGAGCGTTACGCTCGTGAGGGTTCAAGTCCCTTCTTCCGCATGGCTAAAGCCTCTGGTTTACAGAGGCTTTTTTATTTCTGCCTGCAGCGGTCTGCGGCGCGGTTTGCCGGCCGGGTGTTATGCGGAATTTCATCCCGGTATCCGCTCAAAAGAGACGGTTCCGGCGGATACTAGGGAACGGCCAGAAGCAGCAGACTCACAGCCATCACAGCCATCCCCGCAGTCATGCCGCAGGAGGAACTGTTCCGGCTTCCATGCGCTCCGGCTGAGGGCAGGAGTTCATCAAAGGAGAGAAATACCATGATTCCGGCTACGGCGGCAGAGAGAAGTCCCAGCGCCGGACCGGCCAGCAGAGGCTGCAGCAATATCCACCCCAGAAACGCGCCCGCGGGTTCCGCCATTCCGGATAAAAAAGAATAGAAGAAAGCCCTGGCGCGGGATCCGGTGGCCTGATAGATGGGGACAGATACGGCGATTCCTTCCGGAATATTGTGGATGGCGATCGCGGCCGCCACAGGGATGGCGACGCCGGGCTCCCGGAGTGCGGAGATGAAGGTAGCGATCCCTTCAGGGAAATTGTGGATGGATATGGCAAGGGCGGTATAGATTCCGGTTTTCATCAGACTGGAAGACTGCGTCCCGGACGGAGTCTCGTTCAAGGGAAGGATCCGGTCCGGAATGGCGATCAGAGCCATGCCCGCGAAAAATGAAAGAACCGTGAGCGCGCTGCCCATACGCTGTCCGTATACGCTGGAAAGATCTGTCTGCGCCTTGGGAAACATTTCTATCATGGAGACATAGATCATGACGCCTGCCGAGAAACCAAGGCTGACGGACAAAAAGAGACGATTTTCTTTTTTAGAGAGGAAAGCAATGCTGCTGCCGATCCCCGTGCAGAGACCGGCGGCCAGAGTGAGGGCAAAAGCCCGGAGAATACTGCTGATCATAATCACTCCTTCCGGTATACAGTTTATCGTATGCAGGAAATGAGAGCAGGGTGATTGCATGTAAAATAAGAGTAATATCCGGAAGATGATATGTAAAAGAAATTTCCGTTGACAAAGATCTTGCGTATGCATACAATGGTGTCAAACACAAGAGGAGGAATGTGTATTTATGGAATACTATATTGGTGCATTTAAAAATTACGCAAACTTTAACGGGCGCGCCAGAAGAAAGGAATACTGGATGTTCGTGCTGTTCAACGTGATTGTTGCGTTTGTGATCGGCATTATCGCAGGTATTATTCATTTTTCTTGGCTGAGCACACTGTACAGCCTGGCTGTGCTTTGCCCGTCTCTGGCGCTCTGTTTCCGTCGGCTGCATGATATCGGGAAGAGCGGCGTTTGGATTCTGGTTTCCCTGATTCCGCTGGTGGGCTGGATCTGTATGCTGATCCTGCTTTGCAAAGACAGCGATCCGGGCGCTAACCAGTATGGAGAAAACCCGAAAGGTATGTAAATACATACACTAAAAGAGGAGTCGTCACAAGGCGGCTCCTCTTACTTCCTGGAATAATCTTTTTACGCGTCCACATATCCTTTTTTCTGCAGATAGAAATAAATGATATCGGCCGCTTCTTCGATCGTCATATTCCCGGTGTTCAGGCACAGATCATAGTTTTTGGCGTCTTCCCAGTCTTTTCCGGTATAATAATTGTAATATTTCCGGCGCTGCTTATCCGTTTCGTGGATGCGTTCAATAGCTGCTTCCCGCTCCAGAGAAAACATGCGCATCATCCGGCGGATCTTGCTCTCTTCGTCCCCGCAGAGAAATACATTGACTACACGGTCATAATCCCTCAGCACATAGTCGGCGCACCGTCCGATAATCATGCAGGACTCGTTCTCCGCCAGTTCCCGGATCAGTTCAGACTGGAAACGGAAGAGATTGTCGGGAGAAGCGATATCCTTTCCCAGGGAAGGCTTCCGATCCTTTGGATAAAGATCTTTGATGATCTTGTAGAGCAGGTTATTGCCGGGCCTTTCGTTGTTCACATGGAAGAATTCTTCCAGGACGCCGCTTTTGTCGGAGACCATGCGGAAAATATCTTTGTCATAGTAGGGGATGCCTAACTTTTTAGACAGGACTTGCGCGATATTGGTCGCACCGGCACCACATTCACGCCCTAATGTAATCGTAAATTTTTCTGACATAAACATCACCCCTTGTTGTGAAATCATGATAACTTTTTCTTTATTGTATCATATAAAATATGCAAAAACAACAAAAGAAAGTTTGTTTGAAAAAAATTCGGCGTTACTAGCACTCATCTCAAATGAGTGCTAAAAAATCCTTGACTTTTCCGAAACGCAGGGTTATATTACTGTATAGAGAATTTTGAATGAAGTATTTATGAAAGAAAGGCAGTGCATGATATGAGCGAAAAACATGGTAATCTTTCTATTAACAGTGATAATATTTTCCCGATTATTAAAAAGTGGCTGTATTCGGACCATGATATTTTTATCCGTGAGCTGATTTCCAACGGCTGCGACGCGATTACGAAGCGTAAAAAGCTGGACATGATGGGGGAATGTACACTTCCGGAGGATTACAAGCCGCAGGTTCAGGTAATCGTGAATCCCGAAGAGAAGACGATGAAATTCATCGATAATGGTCTCGGTATGACCGCCGACGAGGTGGAAGAATATATCAATCAGATCGCTTTCTCCGGCGCCACGGATTTCCTGGCGAAGTATAAGGACAAAGCGAATGAGGATCAGATCATCGGACATTTCGGCTTGGGATTTTATTCCGCGTTTATGGTGGCAGATGAGGTGCATATTGATACGCTTTCCTGCAAAGAGGGAGCGCAGGCGGTACACTGGGAGTGCGACGGCGGCACAGAGTTCCAGATGAAAGACGGGGAACGTACAGAAGTAGGTACAGAGATCACACTGTTCCTGAATGAGGACAGCACGGAATTTGCCAATGAATACCGGGCGCGGGAAGTGATTGAGAAATACTGCTCCTTTATGCCGGTGGAGATTTTCCTGTCGAAGGCCAACGCAGAGCAGGAATACGAGACGATCGACGAGAGCGAACTGAGAGACGACGATGTGATCGTAGAGCGTATTCATGAAGAGGCGAAGACGGAAGAGATCGAGAAAGAGGACGGCACCAAAGAAGTGCAGGAGGTGTCTCCGGCAAGAGACCGCGTAAAGATCAATAAACGGCCAGTTTCTTTAAGCGATACGCATCCGCTCTGGGCGAAGCATCCCAACGAGTGTACGGAAGATGAGTATAAGGATTTCTACAGAAAAGTATTCCATGACTATAAAGAGCCGTTGTTCTGGATCCATCTGAATATGGATTATCCGTTTAATCTGAAAGGAATCCTGTATTTCCCGAAGATCAACATGGAATATGAATCCATCGAAGGAACGATCAAGCTGTACAATAATCAGGTATTTATCGCGGATAATATTAAAGAAGTGATCCCGGAGTTCCTGCTTCTGCTGAAAGGCGTCATCGACTGTCCGGATCTTCCGCTGAACGTGTCCAGAAGCGCTCTGCAGAATGACGGTTTCGTAAAGAAGATCGCGGATTACATTACGAAAAAGGTTGCGGACAAGCTGAGCGGCATGTGCAAGACCGATCGCGAAAACTATGAGAAGTACTGGGACGATATCAGCCCGTTCATCAAATTCGGCTGCATTAAAGACGAGAAGTTCTGCGAGCGTATGGGCGATTACATCCTCTTCAAAGACCTGGACGGCAAATATATGACGCTGAAAGAGTATGTGGGCGAAGAGCCGAAAGAGGAGGCAGCTTCTGAAGAGAAGAAGCCGGAGGAAAGTGCATCCGAGAAGCCGGAAGAGCAGCCGTCCGACGAGAAAGAAAAAGACGAGAAGAAGACCACAGTTTACTATGTAACTGACGAGATCCAGCAGAGTCAGTACATCAATATGTTCCGCGAGCAGGGCATGAATGCCGTGATCCTGAAACATAATATCGACGCTCCGTTTATCAGCCATCTGGAAGCAAAGAATGAGAATATCAAGTTCCAGCGCATCGATGCGGATGTGACCGATACCATGAAAGAAGAGGTATCCGAAGACGAGCTGAAGGAAGAGACCGATGCATTAACGGAACTGTTCCGCAAGGCTCTGAATAATGACAAGCTGGAAGTAAAAGTGGAAAAGCTGAAGAGCGAAAAAGTATCTTCCATGATGATTCTCTCCGAAGAGAGCCGCAGGATGCAGGAAATGATGAAGATGTACAATATGTACGGAATGGATCCGTCCATGTTCGGCACCAGTTCCACGCTGGTATTGAATGCCAACAACGCGTTGGTGAAGTATCTGTTCGAGCATCCGGAAGGAGAGCATACGAACATGATCTGCGAGCAGCTCTACGATCTGGCCATGATCAGCCAGCAGCCGCTGAATCCGGATGAGATGACCAGATTCATCCAGAGAAGCAATGATATCATGATGATTCTGGCAAAATAAACTGTATAGGAATTATACTGCCTGAAAGGGAATTTCCTGACGGTGGAAAAATCTCTGGACCATGTCATCCCAGGCATGGTCCAGTTCTTTGTCCATGGTAAAGACAGAGAGGGAAGTGCCTGTGGTGCACAGAAGAGTATGGCCATCGTAGCGAAGATTCATGAGCAGGGCGCGCACCTGATCGGAGGGAATGGGGCTGTGCGTCTGAGCCAGAAATTTTTCTGTATTGCTGTGAGACAGCTGGAGTGTGAAACGAAAAGAAAGCGGCGTCCGTCTCCCTTTGATCAGTTCCAGGCAGAAAGGGCGTACCTCGCCCCAGAAGGTCAGACTGCGGTTTCCCAGAAGTTCCTGTTCTTGTGCATGAAAGTAAGACGGATGGAGAGTCCCGTCGATATGGAACGCGGCGAAGGTTGTGACGTTCCCTTCCAGCAGAAGAAAATGGTCGAAGGTTTCGCTTAAAAGAAACTGTTTCATAAAAGTTTTGATATCAGCGATCTGTAACGCAGTCATGGCCGGCTCCTCCTGTAAGACAAATTGATAGATCTATTATATAGGAAAAAACAGAGCTTTTCCATAGAAAATCCGTCCTCAGACTATTGAATAATAACTCACGTTATGGTAATATAATGTGGTATTAAAAACTACATCTTGTAAGAAAAGTATTTTTGAGGATGGTAAGGGATATGAGTTATCGGATTGTGGTAGACAGCTGCGGAGAATTTACAGAAGAGATGAAAAAAGACCCGCATTTTGTACATGCGGCGCTTCACCTGGATATTGACGGAGAAGAGTTTATAGACGACGACAGTTTTGACCGTCTGGATTTTCTGAAAAAGATGTCGGCAAGCCCGAACTGTCCCAAGTCCAGCTGCCCTTCACCGGAAGTATACAGGGAGGCGTTTGACTGCGGAGCCGATCATTTATATGCGGTAACGCTTTCTGCGGAGCTGAGCGGTTCCTACAACAGCGCCGTATTGGGAAAGAATCTGTATCTGGAAGATCATCCGGAGGCGAAAGTGCAGGTGTTTAATTCCTGTTCTGCGTCCGTGGGTGAGACGAAGATCGCTCTGAAGATACAGGAGTGCGAAGAAGCGGGGATGAGCTTCGAGGAAACGGTAGAAGAAGTGAATCAGTTTATCCTGGATATGCACACCTATTTTGTGCTGGAGACCCTGGAGAATCTGAGAAAAAACGGCAGGCTCAGTTCGGTGAAAGCATTTGTGGCTTCTGCGCTGAATATTAAGCCGGTCATGGGCGCGACAGACCAAGGGGTGATCATCCAGCTGAGCCAGGCGAGGGGGATGCAGAAAGCGCTGCGCAAAATGGTGGAAGTGATGGCCGAAGAGGTAAAGAATCCGGAGGAAAAGATCCTGGGACTGGTACACTGCAACAACCGGGAACGGGCCGAGTATGTGAAAGAAGAAATTAAAAAGTTTATAAAAGTAAAAGACATCGTGATCCTGGAGTCGTCCGGAGTCAGTACGCTGTACGCGGCGCAGGGCGGGATTATTATGGTGATCTGATCGGAAACGAATATGTAAAGAAGCTAAAAGCGGATGGAACTGTATGTGGAGGTTCCATCCGCTTTTTCTCTATACTACTAAGATTCGTTCCATTCTTTATACCTCAAATAGTCGTTGCTAAAGGACATTATAACAGATGGTTCCCATTTCTCATAGACCGGCTTCTCTAAAGGGTAAAAATACAGTATAATGGGCATATGGTAAAGAATTTCCAGGTTTCTGGGGAGGGAGGGGGAAAGGATGGCTGCAACGAAGATCGAAATCGGAAAGGACTTTCCGCAATATTTTAAACCGGCGTATCCGAAGGAGTTTGAATTGTTTTCACATTTTGAGGTGACGGCAGGAATTCCCACAGTTCTGTTTGCGATCACTACCTGGAAGGAAAATGGAAAGCCGAATGTATGCTTTCATTCCTGGAGCTGTTTCCATGGAGATAAGACGGCCTTTTTTGCCGTTATGGGAAACCTGTATCAGCATACTCACACTTATGCCAATATTCAGCGAGAAAAATGTTTCTGTATCAATTTCCTGCCGGTCAGTGCTTACGACAGGCTGGTGGAGACGATCAACAGCAATAGTTTTGAAACGGATGAATTTGCGGCAGGGAATTTTACGCCTGAAAATGCGAAGACGATTCATGCGCCGGTGATCCGGGAAGCGTTTATGAATGTGGAATGTACCTTGAAAGAGGTGCAGGATTTGAGCGGAGCAGGGATCACGGCAATGGTGATCGGACAGGTGCAGCACATTTCCGTGGAAAAAGAATATGCGCAGGGTTATGAAAAGCGGTATGGGAAAGACGGATTCATGATGTTGATACCGGCGCCGCAGGATCTGGTAAACGGAGAACCAAATCAGTCTGCGATCGCTACGGTGAAGATTGAGAAGTTTGACTGAGGCTGGAAAACTTTTGTGATTGAAAAAACGGAGAACAGGGGAATAAATTATGGATAATAAAGAAGAACGCTTTTTAGCCGAAGATCAAGGAGAAATCATTATTTATCAGACGGATGATGGTGATACCAAAATTGATGTTCGTTTTGTCGATGAAACTGTTTGGCTGACACAACAACAGATGGCTGAATTATTTCAGTCTTCCAGAACCAATGTTGTGGAACATATCCGGCATATTTATGAAGAAGGCGAATTGGAGGAGAATTCAACCTGTCGGAAATTCCGACAGGTTCGAATGGAAGGTAGCAGACGGGTTGCAAGGGAGATACCATATTATAATCTTGATATGATTATTTCTCTCGGATATCGTGTGAGGTCAAAGACAGCCACTCACTTTCGCCGTTGGGCAACGGAGCGTCTGAAAGAGTATATGATAAAAGGCTTTACAATGGATGACGAACGTTTGAAGAATCTTGGCGGAGGAAACTATTGGAAAGAACTCTTAGACCGCATCAGAGACATTCGGTCTTCTGAAAAAGTAATATATCGCCAAGTTCTTGACTTATATGCTACCAGCGTAGACTATAACCCCCAAAGCCCCGAATCTATTGCGTTTTTTAAGCTGGTACAAAATAAACTTCATTATGCTGCGCATGGACATACAGCTGCAGAAGTTATTTTTGAGCGTGCAGACGCAGATAAGCCATTTATGGGCCTTACCACATTTTCCGGCGATTTTCCGACGGCAAAGGATATTGGCATTGCCAAGAACTACTTGACAGAAGATGAATTGCGAATATTGAATGGCATTGTATCTGGATATTTTGATTTTGCGGAAGTTCAGGCTATGCGCCATCGTCCAATGTATATGAGCGATTATATAGAGCATTTAGATCGTGTTTTATCAGCCACTGGTGAGAAATTATTGACAGGTACAGGAAAAGTGAGTCATAAGCAGGCTATGAGCAAGGCAAAAGAAGAATATCAGCGATTTCTGACACAAAACCTTTCGCCTGTAGAAGAAGCTTATTTACAGACAATAAAAGCAGTTGAAAAAACAGCACAGAATGCGAGCAGAAATATGAAAAGCGTTACAGTGAAAAGCGAGAAATATGATTGAGATTGTAAAAATAACGATATCAATAAACAAGGACCGTGACGGAGAAGGGGAATTATATGGATATTCGGAAAATAACCGGCAGCGAAATGACAGATGCAGTGGAACTTATCTGGACAACCTTTTTACAGTTTGAAGCGCCGGATTATTGTGAGGAGGGAGTACAGTCGTTCCGGAATTTTATTGAGAACAAAGAAATTATGGAAACACTGGAGCTCTGGGGAGCGTATGAAAATGAGGAGTTAAAGGGGGTTCTTGCGACCAATGAAAACCGTAAACATATATGTTGTTTCTTTGTGAAAGCCCAATATCAAAGGCAGGGCATCGGCAGAAGATTATGGGAGTATTTACTGAACCATAGTTCCAATATGGTCTTTACGGTAAATTCGTCACCTTATGCAGTCCCAGTTTATCATAAACTGGGATTCAAGGATATGGATGAGGAACAATTGGCTGATGGGATGCGGTATACGCCCATGAGGTTTGAGCGGTAAATGAAAATATATGGAGAAAGCAAACGGAGGGAGACTTTTAATGAATACGCAAACACATACTGTGGAAAAAGCAGAAATGAAGGATTTGTCAAGAATACTGGAAATCTACGCATACGCGCGGAATTTCATGAGGGAGACGGGGAATCCGGATCAGTGGAGGAATAATTTCCCTCCGGAAGCGCTGCTTGCAGAAGATATCAAAAAAGGGAATTTGTATGTGATCAAGGAGGACGATGCCATACACGCCGTCTTTTTCTTTGTGATCGGGGCAGATCCCACTTATGCGAAAATAGAGCAGGGCGAATGGCTGTCCGATACGGAATATGGAACCATACACCGGGTGGCAGGAGATGGGACTCTGCACGGCGTTCTGGGGATGATTGTGGCGTTCTGCAGCCGGAAAATCAGTCATCTGCGCATCGACACCCATGAGGATAATAAAGTAATGCAGAGGGCAATCTGTAAAAATGGTTTCCAGAAGCGCGGAATTATCTATATTGAAGACGGGTCGCCGCGGATCGCGTATGAAAGGGTATAAAGCAGCCGAAGGAGCCATAAATGGATAAATATTTCGATATCAAAAAAAGATTTGAGGAAAAAGAAGATAAAGAAAATGCCGCACAGATGGCAAAGTATATGAGAGATCAGTTTGTTTTCTATGGCCTGCCCACGCCGAAAAGGAAGGCGCTCTATAAGGATTTTTTGAAAGAAGAAAAAAAATCGGGGCAGATCGACTGGGCGTTCCTGGACCGATGTTACGAAGATGAGCACAGGGAGTTTCAATATCTGGCCTGTGATTATCTGACTGCCTTGGATAACTTCCTGGCCTATGATGATATTCCCAGAATAAAAGCATACATAAAATGTAAATCATGGTGGGATACGACGGATTCTCTGGACCGGGTGATCGGACAGATCGGACTGCGGGACAGCAGAGTCGATGCGCTGATGCTGGAATGGTCTCTGGACGACGATTTCTGGGTCAGAAGAGTGGCGATAGACCATCAGCTGTGCCGAAAGGAAAAGACGAACACGGAACTGTTAGAGAAAATCCTCGTCAATAACTTTGGAAGCGATGAATTTTTCATCAACAAAGCCATTGGATGGAGTTTGAGGGATTATTCGAAAACGAATCCGGAATGGGTAAGGGCGTTTGTGGAGAAACATGCGGACAGGATGTCTAAACTGAGTGTCAAAGAAGCCGGGAAATATATTTAATCGGACGAATGGATTTGAAGAGGATATGAGATGATCGATGAATTGAGACAAGAGATGCTGGCGGAGCAGGCGCAGCGCCTGGCGAGGCTGGAACTGCGCAGCCGCATCCATATGATTGGACTTCTGATATGGGGAACGCTGCTGCTGGGGTGGATGATTTACTGTTTTGTGAAGCTGATGGTCATGGCAAACCGGACAGCAATCATGCAGGCAGGAACAATTCCTTTTACCTGCGGGACCTGCGGCGCAGCGTTTGATCTTCCGGCGGAATATCTGGTGAAGCATCCGTTTATTCCGAAGAAATCCATATCTGCGGGGGCAGTCGGAGGGAGCGGGCTTCATGGCACGGTCCGTATGTCCAGAAGACTCCGGTGCCCTGTATGCGGGAAAAAGGCATGGTGCAGACAGGATATGCGGGAAACCGGGAAAATTGGCGCAAATTCTTTTATAGAAGCAGCAAGAAGGATTATCCCTAAGTTTTTTCTGGTTGAGGCGGTTATTGTTGCGGCGGGCGGGGCGTTTTTTACGCTGCTGCGGATCGTATTGAGATAAAAGCGTATGATGGATGCCGAAAGGATTCAGCCGTCAAAGACTTCGTTCCCCCGACGCTTCTCCTCTATGGCCGGTCGCTATATCAAGCCCTGCTCCAGGCAATAATGATAGATTCCGTCCTGTGCGACGTGTCCGCACACCTGGTCTGCCACCGCTTTCAGCTGCTCAGAAGCATTTGCCATAGCGATACCGGTTCCAACGGCTTGCAGCATTTCGATGTCGTTATTGCCGTCCCCGAAAGCAATCGCTTCTTCCGGCTCAAGGTGATAATATTCCAGCAGCTTTTTGATTGCGATTCCTTTTCCGCCATTTGCCGGAATAATATCGACCGCCCGGTCCCACCATGCCGCAATTTTTGAGTGGCGGACATCTTTCATCACCAAAGAATATTCCGATTTGTAACATCCCAGCATTACCTGATAAATTTCTTCCTGCTTTGTTTTTTATGAATCGCTGCGTCCGGATGCAGTGTTCCAGGAGCGGGAAAAAGATGATGCCGGGGGAGAATATTCGCATTATGCATGATGCGGCATCTGATACAGGCATTAGACCAGCCGCAGATTCAGGAGTATAATATACACAACATAAGCTAAGGAGGGGTATCAGATGAGTAAATATTTTGTCGCTTATTTTTCCGCGTCCGGCGAGACGGCGCGGCTGGCGAAGACGATCGCTGGAGTGGTCGTAGGCGATCTGTATGAGATTGCGCCGGAGCAGAGATACAGCACGGCGGATCTGAACTGGCAGGATCAGAAGAGCCGCAGCACGCTGGAAATGAAAGACGAGGCGTCCCGGCCGGCCATCGCGGGAAAGGCAGAAGGGATTCAGGAGGCGGAGTACGTCCTGGTCGGGTTCCCGATCTGGTGGTATCAGGCGCCCAGAATTATCCAGACTTTCCTGGAGAGTTATGATTTATCCGGAAAGACGGTGATCCCGTTCTGTACTTCCGGCGGAAGCGGTCTGGGAAAAACGGTGGAGATTTTGAAGAAATCCTGCTCCGATTCCACGAAATGGAAAGAAGGAAAGCGCTTCAGCAGCAGGGCAGGGGAAGGAGAGATCCGTTCCTGGATTGACAGCCTGGGCCTTTCGGACTGAAAAAGCAAAAAAACGGTGGAAATTGCGCGGAAATGTGATATACTGTCTCTGTAGGCCATGCCTACGCAATGGATATGGAAAAGGCAGGACGGAAGTATGAGTCAGGAAAAAGTAGATCGCTATAAAGAGCAGAAAAAGAACCGTAAGGCTATTCAGGCTAAGAAGAAAAGAAAAGCGCTGATCGAGAAGATCTGCGCGGGTGTCATCGTGCTTGCTCTGGTATGCTGGATCGGCTATTCGGCGTGGGACAGCTACTGGGACAGTGTCAATAACAGTCCGGTAACGGCGGATGTAACTGCGCTGGATGACTATTTTACATCTCTGAACGCGGAGTAACAGGTACACAGGCATTGATTTATGAGAGTACTTCCTTCGGGCAGACAGGCGAAGATTCGTAACCTGCCGCCTGGGAGGAAGTATTTTTATATGGCGAAAATAAATGATAGCAGGAGATTTTATGGCGGGCAGAAAAAGGACGGTCATATTGGCGGCAGCAGCGCTGGTCATCGTTTTCGGGATTTTCGGCGTATTTTATTCGAGAAGGCAGCAGGTGGATCCCATATCGGCGACCGCTTTCAAATTGAATACGGTTGTGACGGTAACGCTTTACGATTCCCAGGATCAGGAGATTCTGGATGGTGCGCTGGCTTTGTGCGACGAATATGAACGCATATTCAGCCGGACTCTGGAGGAGAGCGAGCTGTATCGTTTGAATGCCGGGGAATTGCCGGAAGAAGATGGAGGATATACGCTTTCGGATCCTCTGTCGGAGCTGGTTGCAGCGGGGCTCCACTATGGGGATGTATCGGACGGCGCGTTTGACATTTCCATCGCCCCGGTGTCGTCCCTGTGGGATTTCACATCCGGGGAAGGATCGGTTCCGGACAGCGGCGCGATCGCGGCAGCGCTGGAACTGGTGAATTACCGGGATGTAACGCTGGAGGGAAATGCGCTTCACTTTGCAAAAGAAGGAATGCAGCTGGATCTGGGAGCAGTGGCGAAGGGATATATTGCGGACCGGATCAAAGATTACCTGCTGGAGCAGGGTGTGGAGAGCGCGATCATTGATCTGGGCGGAAATATTCTGTGCGTAGGGAGCCGTCCGGGAGGCGATCCGTTCCGGATCGGTCTGCAGAGGCCTTTCGCCAGCCGCAGCGAGACGGTGGCGACGGTGGAGATCATGGATAAATCCGTGGTGTCTTCGGGGATCTATGAACGGTATTTTGAAGAAGACGGCGTGCTCTACCATCATATTCTGAATCCGGAGACCGGATATCCGTATGACAACGGTCTGGTGTCCGTGACGATCATCTCCGATGAGTCGGTGGATGGAGACGGGCTCAGCACTTCCTGTTTCGCACTGGGGCTGGAGAAGGGCATGGAGCTGATCAACAGCCTGCCGGACGTCCAGGCAGTGTTTATCACAGAAGATGGGGAACTGCATTTCAGCGAGGGCTTTGAAGACGAACTGACGGTGATCAGGAATTAAAGACAAACCTGAGATCCGGCAGGCATATGAACTTGGAAAATCGATTCAGTAAACGGCAGGGCAGCGGAAATAATATCCGCTGCCCTCAGATATTTATTATGGACGGAAACAGAATGTTGTGAAAAACATCAGTTTTCACGCAGACGTTCCACAATGGTGTGTCTGGCCTCTGCCCGTCCGGTAAGGACAGGGATGCCTGCCCCCAGCAGGGCGAACAGGGGGATGACCAGCAAGAAGGGCGTCAGGGTCAGCCGGTAGGTAAAGAACCAGAACAGCCCTTCGATGGCCCGGAAAGCCACCGGTCCCAGGATAAGGGTCAGGAGCAGCGCCAGGCCTGCGGCCCCCAGCGCGTACAGCAGGCCTTCCCAGATCAGCATGGTCCGCAGCTGTCTTCCTGTCATGCCGATGGACTGGAGCACCGCCAGTTCCCGCTGCCGGGCGATGATGCCGGTAAGGACGGCGTTGAAGAAATTCAGTATGCCGACCAGTCCGACGATGAAGCTCAGCGCTCCGCCCAGCAGCAGGAACATGGCGCGCATGCTCTCGAACTCTCCGGCGTAGGTGGCTTTGCTCTCGTAGTCAAGGTCAGGGTTGACATTTTCTGTGTAGTCGGACAGGAAATCTTCCATGGCGGCATTGGCGTCATCGGAGGTGTCGAAAGCATAGTACATAACGGAATCCGTGCCGGTATCTGCCGCAAAGGTCTCATCATTGAGAATAAACTCGTCGCTGCCGTAGTACCGGTAGGAGAGGGCTGAAGGTACCGTCACCAGAGCGGCTACTTTGTATTCTTCATCCCGGTATTGGACGGGACGGGCCGTAAAATCGGCGCCCTGGGGTATATCTTCATAAGTTCCGTAGACTTCGCCGGTGTCGGGATCGCAGTATTCAAATTCATCCACATACCGGAGAGTCACTGTATCGCCCAGCTTGGCCCAATGGGAATCCATGTCGGCGCTGCCGTATTCGTCCTCGGAATATACGGCAGCGATGGCACGGCTGTCCGGTTCATATAGAGGGGACAGATCTCCTTCCAGTACAGTGAGATGATCCAGGGCGAAAGGACTCATGCCGGAGAGCTGGATATTGGCTGCCAGCAAGCCGTTTTCGTTCCGATCCGTGAGACGTATCAGGTTATCCAGCTGCTCCGGGGTATAAAAATGCTGGTTGAGCTGCCGGAAGTAGTTTTCCTCCACATATTCCAGCATGGGGGAAGTCTGGCCATATACGATGCCGCTGTCGGTAATGCCTCCCTGAGCCCGGATGTCATCGATGACCGTTTGGGACACTCCCATGTCGGCGTTGAATCCGACGCTGGAGGTCTGGAATTTGGCTGCGTTTGCCACGATAAAGTCGCTGGCGGTAAAATTGGACACGTACTTGTCCATGTCGAAGCCGCCGGTAAAGTTGACGGTTACCGTGAGCAGCACCACTGCCAGAGAGAGGGAGAGCACGGTTACCGCCGTCTTGCCCTTATTGCGCCCCAGATTTGCCCATGCCATGGTAAAAGGACTGACCTTCCGGGCTTTGCGGCCTCTGGCATGGGTTTTGTTCCCGGCTTCCGTATAACGGACTGCTTCTACCGGGGAAACCTTTGCCGCCATCCGGCCGGGCCGGCGGCAGGAAAGCAGCACGGTGAACAGCGCGAACAGGGCCGCGATGATGAAGATCAGCGGATTCAGGGAGGTAAGTGTTACTACTCCGTTGAGCCGCTCTACGATGACCGGCGTCAGCTGACCGCCGATGAGCCATCCCAGCAACAGGCCGATGGGGATACCGGCGGCGCTGAGGGCAAGGGCCTGAATCCGGATGATCCGCCGCAGCTGCCGGGGCGTAGTGCCGATGGTTTTCAAAAGGCCGTAGAACCGGATGTCCCCGGCTACGGAGATCTGGAACACGTTATAGATGATCAGATAGCCGGTGAAGATGATAAGAAGCAGAACTACTGCAGCGGCGGCAATCATCAGCGGATCCGCCGCGTCCGAGAGACGCGCGCCGGTATAGCCCCAGTTGACGCCGATTGCGATGTAGTTGTCTCCGGCCTCTTCATTCTGATAGCCGTGATTCTCCAAAATCTGGTTCAAGTCCCGTTCGATATGCCGGGAACCATTTTTCAGCATCACGTCCATATTCCAGGTTCCGGTCATGCCGTCGGAAGGGTTGTCGGGATCCACGCCGGTTTCTTCCAGGATCTCATTTACCCGGCTCTCCGGGATGAGAATGTGATTGGCCACGATGGCTTCATCGTATTCCCACCATCCGGAGAGTGTGAAGGTCTGGGTGGTGGGAACTCCGTCCACGTTGAAGGTGAGGGTGAATTCTGCGCCGATCTGCGGCTCGATATCCAGCAGTTCTAGTACATGGGCGTCGGTGGCAGCCTGGTCGGTGCCCTCCTGCGGCAGGGAACCCTCCGCCGGATCGCAGTACTGCCAGTGGGCTTCATTGGCGTCGGAATAACTGATCTCCACATGGGATTTGTTAAACGGCGCGTCCGCAGGCATACCCAGGAAACGGCGTTTACCCCATTGGCCGATGAGAGGATCGTCTTTTAATTCTTCGAATTGTTCTTCTGTCAGGTACTTGAAGCCGCCATGGGAGAATCCGCCCACCTGGCGGAAGTTGGCCTGCTGGATACCCTCGTTGATAGACAGGAGAATGGTGAAAAGACTGGTGAACAGCACTGCCGTAAGGGCGATGGCCACCACGGCGATCAGATTCCGGGTATGGCTGGCCAGCAGGCTTTTCCAGGCCAGGCGGCGGATACATCTGTTATTTTTGACATTCATGGTTCCGCCTCCTTACTGAGTCACGATCCGGCCGTCCTCGATCCGGACGATCCGGTCGGCGAGCTGGGCAATTTCTTCGTTGTGGGTGATCATCACCATGGTCTGGGCGAATTTCCTGCCTGTGACTTTCATCAGGGACAGCACGTCCTGGCTGGTGCGGCTGTCCAGATTGCCGGTCGGTTCATCGGCCAGAAGGATGGCGGGCTTGGCAGCCAGAGCCCGGGCGATGGCTACCCGCTGCTGCTGGCCTCCGGATAGCTGGCCGGGGAGACTGCCTAATTTTTTCTCCAGTCCCAGAGCGTCGATGACCTCCTTCACATAGGCTTTATCTACTTTCCTTCCGTCCAGCTGGACAGGGAGGACAATGTTTTCATACGCCGTCAGTACCGGCACCAGGTTGTAGCTCTGGAATACAAAACCGATCTTTCTCCGGCGGAAGATAGTCAGCGCCTCGTCTTTCAGAGAAAAGATGTCCTTTCCGGCTACGGTGACTGCGCCGCCGGTGGGGCGGTCCAGGCCGCCCAGCATATGGAGCAGGGTGGATTTGCCGGAGCCGGAGGTGCCCACGATGGCCACAAATTCTCCGCCTTCCACGCTCAGATTGACCCCGTCCAGGGCCTTGACCTGCGTATCTCCGCCGCCGTAATATTTTTTCAGATTTTTAGTTTTTAAGATAGTCATAGAAATATCCCTCCAGAAAAAAGTCCGTACTGTCTTTTGACAATACAGACTTTATCATAACAATCTTTCCAGGTCCTTTCTCAAATCTGACAGAATGGAAAGAATCTTATTTTCGCGCTGTTTCGCCTGCGTGCTGTCCTTCCATCGGCAAATACAGGGAAAATATGCATCCCGATCCGGGACGGGACGAGACCTTGATATATCCGCCCTGTCTGGTAAGTATTTCCCGGGCGAGGTACAGACCGAGCCCTAACCCCTCCGCAGTGCGTGTTCCCCTGCCGCGGAAGAAGCGGTTAAAGATCTCTGCCTGTTCGCTCTCCGGGATGCCGGGGCCGGTATCGGATACGTCCACCCGGCAGAAAGAATCCAGCATCTGGGCGGAGATGGTCACCGTTCCTCCGGCAGGAGTATATTTGACCGCGTTGTTCACCACATTGCCCAGCGCTTCGCCGGTCCAGCGGGGATCAAAGGAGGCGTCGCCCTGAAAGGGTATCACTGTAAGAGTGATCTGTCTGGACTTTGCCGTATATTCTTCCTGATCTTTCGCGCCTTTCAGAAGGGGCTCCACCGGATTGCAGGACGGGACGGGAGTCACGATGCCTGCTTCCAGCCGGGAGGCTTTTACCAGAGCCTGGATCAGGAAGGACAGTTTTTCCGCCTGGGCAGTAAGGGCCTGGACTTGTTCGCGCTGTCCCGGGGTCAGATCGCTCTCGGAAAGCAGAGAGGCATACAGCAGCAGATTTGCGATGGGAGTGCGGGTCTGATGAGAGATGTCGGCAATGAGGGTTTTTACCGCCGCCTGTTCGGCTTCTATATTTTTCCGGACAGAGGCAGAGCCCTGGAGGAACCGGGCCATCCTGCTTTCCAGAGAAGACAGCTCCGTCTCGTCGAACTGATCTTCGACAAAGTCTCCAAAGACAGTGCGGTCCAGCATCCGGTCCAGCCGCCGGAGCATACGCTGTCTGGCTGTCCGCTGCCAGATTCCAAAAGCCGTCCCGGCTAACCCCAGAAGCAGAGCGCCCCAGGCCAGGGCGGTCATCTGTCTGCCTCCCAGGTATAACCGACTCCGTATACGGTCTTAATGGGAGCGTCTCCCAGTTTGGCGCGCAGTCTTCTCACCGCCACGGACAGAGCATTTTCGTCTACAAATTCACCGCCGTCCCATATCCGTTCCAGCAGCAGATCGCGGGGGAGGATACGCCCCCGGTTTTCCACCAGCAGACGGAGCAGCCGCTGTTCGGTTTTGGACAATTCAATGGACGTTCCGTCTCTGGAAAATTCCAGACGGGAGAAATCAAAAGCGAAACCGTTAAGCTCCAACCGGTCAGAGGACGCCGGGGCCGACCGGCGCAGCTGGGCGTTTACTCTTGCCCGGAGCACCGCCAGAGAAAACGGCTTGGTGATATAGTCGTCCGCGCCTGCTTCCAGGCCGGTGACTTCGTCCAGTTCCAGGTCGTTGGCGGTGAGCAGGACAGTAGGCGTGCTGTCCCTGCTCTGACGCAGCGCCCGCAGCAGATCCAGTCCGCTGCCGTCAGGCAGGTTAATATCCAGTATCAATAATTCAAATTGCTGCTTTGCGAGAAGATTCTTTGCCTGCTCCAGCGCACCGCAAAGGACAACCGCACAATCTGAAGTTTCCAGGGCCATACGGACGCCCCGTCCCAGGACACAGTCATCTTCTAAAAGTAATATATGATTCAAGTTTGTGACCTCCTTTCTTGAATTATACAAAGACATGTGATACCTTGTAAATGATAGTTTTTATATCGGTAATACCGGGGAATATGGAGGGAATGAAATGACGATAAAAGACGCGCTGATCGGCGTATTTACGGACGATCCCGTTAACTGGATAAAATGGGGAATTGTATTTGCGATTCTTATTGGAGGGTATGTTATCGCAATTCCCCTTTACGGAAAGATCTCATCTCGGCTGAGCTGGGAACGCAAGCGGGATATCGCGCGAAGCAGGGATCATATAATTAAGGCAGCCCTGATCAGAAAGCATCCGAAAGGCGAATCGGGAAAGTACAGTTGGAACGCTGCTTACCGTTATGAATTTCAAGGCGAAGAAAAAAAATATCACGCATATTTCAAAGAGCCGACCAGACCGCCCGTCTATTTGTATCTGTACTATTTGGACAATCCCCGCAAGCTGTTTTCGGTTGAGGAATACCATTATGAGAACCATAAGGCGGTCCTTCTTCTGCCTGTGATTTTCCTCCCGTGGATTTTGGCGCTCATGGCTCTGTTCCTCCTGAATATTCCGCTGACAACGGTGTAAACTGGAATGGCATTTGAGGCGCGGCTAAGCAGGGCGGGCTTTAAGCCCGCGTCCCGAGCCACCCGTTTTACGGGTGGCGGCGACTGCGGCCTGCCTGCCGGCATTTAATAAATATTCAGGATCATATAGATAAATCCTGCCGCCAGCATATCTGCCGGAAGCCCTTTGTACGCTTTCCCCATCCGCGAGAACTTCAAGGTCTGTTTGACGGACAGGAACATGAGCACAGGCACGGCGATGGAGATCAGTATGCCGGCCGCCTGCCCGAAGATGCGCACAGTGAACGGGTGAAGCAGGAAGAAAGCGGGGACGGCAGCCAGGAGGCTGCGTCCCCCGGCGCCGCTTTTTTTCAGAACGCCATTGGTAAATGCCAGCGCGAGACCTGCCGCCAGGAATGCGAAGGCGGGTTCGGCTATGGCAGAGGACTGGAAGGAAGCCTGGAAGACTGTATTCCCAAATATGGCTCCGCCGCTGAAAAATTCACGTACGATTGCCAGCAGGATCCAGAATCCCCACGCGATGGAGGACTCCCAGAAAAGATCTCCGTACTCCGCATCCAGGTCTCCGGTGAGAGAGAAGCAGGCGCATAAAACTCCGATCACAAAGGTCAGGATCCACGTGCCTGTCTCCAGCGGAGCGCCCAGCGCTGCGAACCCGATCAAAAATACAGAGGAGCACACTGCGCCGGTTCCGATTCCCACACAGAGCCGGAGACTCCATTCCGGAATAGACGCTTCCAGGAGATTTTTCAGGAATTCCGCGAATACAGCGGATAAAATCACTAGGATGCCGGCTGCGAAAGCCTCCTTCATTCCGGCGGAAAACAGGATGATCCCCAGGGCGAAAGCCTCTGCCGGATATTTTAATTTCATAGTAAATCCCCCGTTTCCTTATTTAACTGACTGCAAGAAGTTATAAGCATCGTTGATTCCGGTGACTGCAGCGGTGGAAGATCTGGTGGCTCCGGATACGGCGTCTACCTGCGTGCCGTTCTGAGGAGCGGCTGCCTCTTCTGCGGGAGCTTCCGGCGTCTCGATGCCTGCCGCCTGATCCAGACACTGCTGCGCCAGGTTCATGAATCCGCTCACGGAGATGCTGACGCCGGATACGGCGTCGGTCTTGCCTTCTTCGTTGGGATTCAGGAAGGAAAGGGACTGATTCTCGATCAGAGCCGAGCAGAGAGCTTCCGACTGCTCTTTCCAGGTGAGCCCGTCTTCCGTCATGGTATATTCACCGTTTTCAGAGAGAACGCTTTTGCTGGTGCCGTCTTCCATTACGGCGTCCCAGGTCACAGCAGTGACAGCGCCGTTTTCCACCGTGATGGACACTTGATCCGTATAACCGTTGGAATCCGGCTGGCCGGAAGCGGTGTAGGTTCCATCGGAGAGAGGAAGCGCCTCTTCCTGCGGTTCGATGCCCGCTGCCTGCTCCAGACACTGCTGCGCCAGGTTCATGAATCCGCTCACGGAGATGCTGACGCCGGATACGGCATCGGTCTTGCCTTCTTCATTGGGATTCAGGAAGGAGAGGGACTGATTCTCGATCAGAGCCGAACAGAGAGCTTCCGACTGCTCTTTCCAGGTGAGCCCGTCTTCCGTCATGGTATATTCACCGTTTTCAGAGAGGACGCTTTTGCTGGTGCCGTCTTCCATTACGGCGTCCCAGGTTACAGCGGTAATCGCACCATTTTCCACCGTGATGGACACCTGATCTGTATAACCGTTGGAATCCGGCTGACCGGAAGCGATGTATGTGCCGTCTGAAAGAGCGGCGCCTTCCAGCGTTTCCAGGGATTCCTGCGAAGCAGCTCCTTCGGTTTCGGATGCTGCTTTTTCTGCGGAGCCTGCGTCATCCAGCGTCATGCCCGGCAGATAAACCGGCGCGGCGACGCCTTTGAATTGATCCAGAAATTCCGGCTCTGCAATCCTGGATCCCAGGCTTTCGGTTTCATTCTGTTCCAGTACTTCTACGGAAGAGATCGTGGAAGCGTCCGATTCGAATGCGACGCGCAGAACGATGTCGGAAGCATATCCGCTTTCGCGGACGGTTACTTCGTATCCGCTTTCTGTGCGGACGGCTTTTTCTACGGTTTCGGAGCCGCTTACGTCATATTCTTCCAGGGCGGCGGCAGTTTCCCCGGTGCCGGCGCTGCCTGCAATGTCTGTGGACAGCGCGCGGGAGCCGGCGATGACTCCGAATGAGAGCGCGGTCACCACGACCAGCGCAAGGATTCCTTTCACTTCTTTATTCTTCATAATATTCCTCCCTTAGGCTTTCTTGGTTCCATATACATGTTTTTTCTGGAACAGGGACAACGCGCCTGCCAGACAGTTGGCGGTCAGGATGCCGAAGCAGATCCCTTCCGGATAGATGCTGAAGATACGGATTGCCGCGGTGATGATCCCGGCGGTGACCGCATAGAGGATCCGTCCCCTTCTGGTGACGAAGACATAGTCCGTCAGCATGTAGCATGCGCCGATGATCAGTCCTCCTCCAAACAGGTTCAGAAGGATGTCGCCGGTGAATAATCCCGCCGGCCCGAAAACAAAAGTCAGGACAAGGACCGTGGCGATATAGCTCAGCGCCGCTTCCGCGTTGACAATGCCCATGTAACACATATAGGCAAATCCTACCAGGAGCAGGAGTTTGCTGGTTTCTCCCAGCGCCCCGGGGGTCTCGCCCAGAAACATCTGCAGGTAGCTGTATCCGGCTTCGCCGCCGGTCTTCACGGCGCCCAGAACTGTGGCGGAAGAGACGGCGTCGGCGTTCAGCGTCCGGGGAACGACGTACTGCATGACGGTTCCCGGCCACACGACCATCGTAAGAAGGCGTCCCATAAGGGCAGGGTTGACGAAATTGCTTCCAATGCCGCCGAACATCTGCTTTACAAATAAAATGCTGAAGACCGCAGTGACGATCACGATCCAAGTGGGTACCGTCACCGGCATATTAAATGCCAGCAGCATTCCGGTGACGACTGCGCTGAAATCTCCGGCGGTCACCTGTTTTTTTGTGAGCTTCTGCCATAAATATTCGGTGAGCACACACACCGCTACGGAAAGCCCCGTCAGATACAGGGCGCGGATCCCGAAGAAATAGACGGCGCCCAAAAGAGCAGGAATCAGAGAGATCGATACATGGAGCATGACATTTCTCGTGGTCCGTTCTGTCCGCAGGTGCGGTCCCTGGATGGTTTTGGTCTGGTTCATGCCTTTTTCACCGCCCTTTCTCTCATTCTCTGTTTTACCATATCTCTTGCCATGCGCGTCCGGACGGTCAGTTCCCGTTTCGCGGGACAGATATACGAACAGCAGCCGCAGGCGATACATTCGCTGGCAAACAGTTTTTCACATAAATCATAGTCTTCCTCCAAAAATGCGAAGTCGATCTGGTACGGAACCAGACCCGCAGGACACACATTTTCGCATCCGCCGCACCGGATACAAGGCTGCTCTTCATAGGCAGAATCCGGAAGAACAAGGATGCCGGAGGTGTTTTTGGTGACATAGAAGAGTTCTTCTTCCCCCTTCCAGTCGGAGGCCACGCAGGGACCGGTCATAGGGCCGCCTGCGATGACGCGGTTCTTTTCCACAGTTACGCCGCCGGCAAGCTGCACCAGTTCTCTGGCGGAAGTGCCGATGGGAACCAGATAGTTGCCCGGGTGCTTTACGCTTCCGGTGACGGTGACGATCCGGCGGATCAGCGGCATCTGTCCCAGGATCACGTCGGCTGCCGCGCGGGCCGTTCCCACGTTGGAGACGATCACTCCCACATCTGCGGGAAGGCCGCCCATAGGCACTTCGCGGGAGAGTACCGCCTGGATGAGCTGGCGCTCACCGCCCTGGGGATATTTCGTGGGAAGCATCTTGACTTCCACATGCTCACCGGCATCCAGCGCGCCGGATTCTCCGGCCTGTTTCAGGATGTTCCACAAATGCTCCGCGGCCCGGGGCTTGTTGTCTTCCAGACAGATATATGCTTTCTGTGCGCCGGAACCTTTCAGGAGCAGACGCACTCCGTTGATCAGCGCATATCCGTTCTCCAGCATCAGACGGTAATCACAAGTCAGAAACGGTTCGCATTCGGCCCCGTTGATCAACAGGGCGTCGATGGGTTTGTCCGTCTCGTATTTTTTGTGGGTGGGGAATCCGGCTCCGCCCATGCCGGTAAGGCCTCCGTCCCGGAGCCCTTTCAATATCTCTTCCCTGGAAATGTCGCGGATGTTTACAGGTTCATGGCAATATGCCGCGTCCGGTTCCGTGTGTTCTTCCTCCCGCCGTATGACGCATGACAGGATATTCCGGCCCTGGTTTGCGACTTCTTTCACTTCCAGGACGGTTCCGGTCACGCTGGCGTGAAGAGGAGCAGCCATGAATGCGTCAGGTTCGCCGATGAGCTGTCCTTCTTTTACGGAATCTCCGGGATTTACCAATATCCGGCATTTCCCTCCGAAGGACTGTTCGGACAGGATCGTGACTGTCTCCGGCCAATACGGCTGTATGGCGGCCTCCATGGACAGTTCCTTGTCAGATCCGTCCGTGGGATGGATGCCGCCGGGAAATACAGGTTTTTGTTTTATCTGCATATCCTGTTTCTCCTTTTGTTTTGTGTAATAAGGCGGAAGGTACTTCCGCCGGTGTGGGGCGCCCCGCAGAAGCGCCGGGGCAAAGATTGTTAAAAAAATATCACACGTATTTTACCATACTATCTATAGGATTGACAAGACTGTATAGGAAAAATCAAGGGATATCATTTTCCGGAAATTTTTTCCTGATAACGGTCCAGGATGTCCTGGAGCGTGATATGCCGCATTTCTTCTTCTGCGGTTTTCTGGATCTGGTCAAAGTAGTCCTGAAGCGACAGCTGGATATGGACGCCCACTCCGCATTCCGGATTTGTATGGGTGTCCAGATGGAGAAGAGGTTTGTCGCCTTCGACTGCTTTATAGACGTCCAGAAGGGTAGTAGAAGAAGGTTCCTTCGCCAGCGACGGCCAGGGATGTCCTTTTATGCTGGATAAAAGCCCGGCTTTGCGGAGCGCGGACATGAGCTGGCGTACGCATCCGGGGTTGGTGTGCATGCTCTTCGCGATACTGTCGCTGGACAGGGAACCGGTAGAATTTAACTGGATAAAAGCCAGGATATGGACGGCGTCGCTGACTTTCGTGGAATATTTCATGGCTGTTTCCTCCTTGGATGGTTACTATTCACAGCTCGCTCCACCTGCATGCGCACTCGCCGCCTGTGAATGGCAACCTTTGATGTTAATTTTATTATAACAACATATTGACAAGCGTGCAACCGGATGTTAAATTAGTGGTGTTAAAATAATATTTACAACAAATGTGAACAGGAGTGGTAAATCGTGACTTTTTATGAAAATCTTGTCATGCAGACACAGATGAATTATTCCAGATATTACGGACTGTATGCGGAAGGGAAAACGCCGTACTCATTATCGGAGAAAACGGCGCTTCCGTATGAAGAACAGATCGGGCGGCTGGCAGATGAGATAAAAGAGGCAGAGTGTATCCTGGTAGGTGGCGCTTCGGGCCTGTCCGCGGCAGGCGGCGGCGACTTTTATTATGAGGATAATGCCTCTTATCGGAAATATTTTGGAAAATACGCGGAGAAATATCATTTTAAGGGAGCCTTTGACGGTATGATGCGTCAGTGGGACAGCCGGGAGGAGTTCTGGGGTTATCTTGCTACTTTCCTTCACACCACCCAGACTGCCGGGCTCCGGGAACCCTACAAGGATCTGGACCGCCTTTTGCAGGGAAAAGACTTTTTTGTCATCACTACCAATCAGGACACGCAGTTTGTAAAGATCTATCCGGAGACTCAGGTGGCGCAGATCCAGGGCGACCACCGGTTTTTCCAGTGTGCCGGCTGCTGTACCGACGATACCTGGGACGCGGTAAAACCGGTGGAAGAGATGGTAAAGGCCATGGGAGAAGGGACTTCCGTGCCTTTGGAACTGATTCCCCGGTGTCCTCACTGCGGAGGAGAAGCGTTCCCATGGGTGCGGGGATACGGGAATTTCCTCCAGGGGAAAAAGTACGAGGAACAGTATGAAAAGGTGTCCCGCTATGTGCTGGAGCATAAGGACCGGAAAATATTGTTTCTGGAATTGGGCGTCGGGCGGCTGACTCCCATGTTCATCCAGGAGCCTTTCTGGAACCTGACCTTGAGTTTCCCGAATGCCCGGTATATTGCAGTGAATAACCAATATAATTTTCTGCCGAAAGAAATAGAAGACAAAGGAATGGTCATTGTGGGCGATATCGCCGGGGTGCTGAAGGATGCCGTGGAAAGAATGGGGAAAGAGATATGAAGAATACAGCCTTTGAAAACATGAAGCAGGCGGCGCTGCAGCGGCTCTGCGGGAAAGCTCCGGAGGAAATCGGAAGAAATACCGGAATCCGGTTCTCGCCGGAGACATCGGAGTTCTGCCTGTCCTCACTCGGGAAAAGCATCACCGTAAAATATCCGGAATACAGTATGGCCAAAACAGTGAACGAATGGCACCAGCTGGTGATTCTTCACTATATGGATATGGCGGACCGGAGCAGCCTGACAGGGAAGCTGATAAGATTTGAAGAGATTCCGGGAGGGATGGTAAGAGGCGGGGGCTTTGACAGATTGTGCGAGCAGACGGTCAGCCGTGATCTGGGAAACTGGCCGGAAAAGATGCTGGCTGCGGTCTGCCGGTCTCTGGGAGGCAGGATTTTTTCTTCCAACGCGGATTTTGCGGCGGAGTTTTCTTTCCTCCCCTTCTATCCTGTAACATTGAAAATATGGTTTGCGGACGAAGAGATGGCCGGAAGCGGGAGAATGTTTCTTGACAGCAGCGCAGGACATTTCCTGTCTGTAGAGGACGCGGTAACGGTAGGAACGCTGCTCCTGGAAGAGATACAGAAAAACGGCGGTCAATATGAGAGGGGGAAAATATTTGAGTGACAGAAAACAGATCATCAGCAGGATCAGGAGGGAAGAAGTCTGTCGGAACTGATCCCCAGATGCCCGGTCTGCGGCGGATCTATGCAGGTACATATGGAAACCGACAGGAATTTCATTCCGGATATGGAGAGCCCAAAGCGGCTGGAGGTATTTCTGGAACGATATCATGGAAAGAAGCTGGTCATCCTGGAATTAGGCATCGGGTGGAGAAATCAGCTGATCAAAGCGCCTTTGATGCGGCTTGCGGCACAGGAATCGCAGGCTGTTTATGTGACGATCAACCTGGGCGAGATTTTTATCCCGGATGAGATCCGGGAAAAGTCTTACGGACTGGACGGGGATCTGACGGAGATTCTTCATGATCTGGCGGCATATTCCGGCGTTCATCTTTGATCAGGAAGCTTTCCAGACCGGATTTTATAAAACGGTCAATCACCTGCTGGATACTCCCCCAGTCTCTGCAGTTGTTCTTCAGCATGCGTTTGTTGATAGCCAGACAGCCGTTCATCTGAAAGTAGAGTAATGCTTCAGCCTGTTCGTAAGAGAGCAGGCTGTTTTGCATGAGCCTGGTAATAAAATCTTCCTTTGAAAGTTCGCAGAGTTTATCCAGTAGCCGGGCAGAAGCGGTCTCGTCGGAAAAAAGAATGCGAAATTCCCGGCTTTCCTGTACTTTCCGGCAGAAAGGGTAAGTGCATCGGTCTTTTTCAGGACACATCACATGGTCGAAGACCTGCGTTGTGTCCTGAATGGTTTTTTCTATGATATCGTCCAGGACGTCATCCAGATCATAATAATGAAGGTAAAAAGTTCCCCGGTTGATCTCCGACAGTTTGCAGATCTCCGTGACCGTAACTTTGGTGAATGGTTTCTGCTGCATCAGGGACAGCAGGGAATCGCGGATGACATTCTGTGTATATCTGGTACGCCGGTCCACGGACTGGCCATTTCTTTTGGAACTCAAAACAGACACCTCTTTCTGTACAATTATACAAAAGTGTTCAGGAATCATACAGATTCCTGAATCTGACGATTGAAACACGGTACAGTTTTATTATAATAGATTTAACGAAATAATCAACACTATGTTTATAAACATACAAAATGTACAGGAGGACATTATGGGGCATATTATCGCAGTATCGGGAAAAGGCGGCGTGGGAAAGACCACGCTGTGCGGCCTGCTGATCCAGTATCTCTGCGAAACCGGGAAAAAACCGGTACTGGCCGTAGATGCGGACGCAAACGCAAATCTTAACGAGGTGCTGGGAGTGGAAACAGGAGTGACGTTGGGAGAGCTCCGGGAAGAAATTGAAAGGGCCGGTGTCGATCCAAGATACAAAATACCCGCCGGTATTACCAAAGCAGCCTATCTGGAAAGCCGGCTCGCCGACGCCCTGACGGAAGAAGACGACTATGATCTGATGGTGATGGGCAGATCTCAGGGGCAGGGATGCTACTGCTTTGTAAATGGGATCGTACAGACGCAGGTTCAGAAGCTGCAGAGCCATTACCCTTATATCGTGGTGGACAATGAGGCGGGTATGGAGCATATCAGCAGAGGGATTCTTCCGAATATGGAGATCGCGATCCTGGTCAGCGACTGCTCGCGGAGAGGGGTGCAGGCGGCCGGAAGAATCGCGGCGCTGATGAAAGAACTGAATTTTCATCCGAAGAAAGTAGGCCTGATCGTCAACCGGGCGCCGGGCGGAGAACTGGACAAAGGAACGATGGAAGAAATCCAGAAGCAGAATCTGGACCTGCTGGGAGTCGTCCCTCAGGACGACGACGTATACCGCTTCGACTGCGAGGGACGCCCCACGGTGCAGCTTCCGGCGGACTCTCCGGTCAGAGAAGCGCTGAAAGGGATCATAGAAAAACTGGGTATATGAAGCGACAAGATTTTACAGAAAGCTGGTGAAAAAATGGCTGTATTTGCGGATTGTCAGGATGTCCGGAGGATGGTCATGATCAAAGAGATGGCCTGCCCTGAATGCGGAGCCGGAGATGGCATTGAGGTGTTTGAAAGAGACGGCCTGACCGTAGGGGACAGTGTCTGCAGCCGGTGCGGATTCACAATCCCGGAGGGCGTCGGCCTGGAAGACTACCTCAAAAATTTACTATGAAAGCACGGAGCAATCCGAGGGCTTTCATGCATGGAGGTGCCCGCGTCAGCGGGCATGAGAATTTAGAAACTATAGGAGATGCTTGTATGAAAGTGACAATATGCGGAAAAGGCGGATGCGGAAAAAGCACAGTCACCAGCCTGCTGGCGAAAGCTCTGGCAAGGCGGGGAAACGAAGTGCTGGTGATCGATTCGGATGAATCTAATTATGGGCTTCACAGACAGCTGGGCATGGAACTCCCCGGGGATTTTACAGGATATTTCGGGGGAAAAGAGAATGTATTGAATGATATGCTGTTATCGAAGTTCACTCATCAGTTTTTCCAGGAGACTTGGACAATGAAAGATATTCCGGAAAAATATTACAACCTGAAGGACGGGGTGAAACTGATGGTCAGCGGAAAAATCCATCAGGCCAATGAGGGCTGCTCCTGCGCAATGGGAACGGTCATGACACAGTTTGTCCAGAACCTGCGGCTTGCCGAAAACCAGTTCGCGCTGCTGGATATGGAAGCCGGAGTGGAACATTTCGGCAGGGGAATTGACAACGGTGTAGATCTGGTGCTGATGATCGTAGATCCTTCTTATGAATCGCTGCAGCTCTCCAAGAAGGTCGGGGAACTGGCAGAGAGCATTGGGAAGCCTTTCTATTATGTTTTAAATAAAGTAACCGAAGACAGTCGGGAGATGATGTATGAAAATGTATGGAGACCCGAACAGGTTGCGGCCTGTCTCGGAACGGATTCCGCAATCATGAAAGAGGGCCTGACAGGAAAAGAACTGTCTGAAAAACCGGAGCCCATTGAACGCCTGACAGATTTTCTGCTTTCTCTCGCGTCGAAACAGGAGGGATCACATGTTACAGGAACAGTATGAGAAGCACAACCTGGAAATGCAGCCCTATCATTATTACCTCTCGGAATACCAGAATATGGATCCGGGGGATATCAGCCGGCATCTGGAAGTCCCATTTGATGAAAATACCCCGCTTCCGCGCAGATCCTTTTCTCGGACAATTTTCCGGCAGCTTATGCGGCGGAAGATGCGGCCTATATCGGAGATGTGGTGCTGGACTATATAAAAGGGCTGCTGATTTGACTTATTGTACCGGCTTGTTCTGCGGATCGGATGATTTCCGCCAGCTTTTCTTTCACGGAAGCAGAAGCGGCTTCTTCCTCTGCCAGAGATGCATATAAGTGGATGGTATCGATACAGGCTGTTATTTCAGCCTGCATGGAGTCTCTCTTTTGCAGCTTTTCGAGGTTTTCGGCCTGAGCGGTATTCAATTCTTTTACACGCTGTTCCGCAGCGGCTTTGGCAGATTCCAGTTCTGCAGCCTTTTGCTTCAGCTCATCTGACAGCTGCCGTATCAGTTCTGCTTTCTGACGGATTTCTTGAATTTCTTTATTCCTTTTTTGTATACTGCCAATCAGGAACGCTATGAGTACAATAAGCGGAATAAATAATAGATACAGCATGGTTCTCCTCCTGCTACAGATACTTTTTTATCGCTTCGCGAAAAGCGTTTAACTGGACGGGAATGGAAAGAACCGTCAGTTTTCCGGGGTTTTTGCCGATCTTTTCTGTCTGTGTCGGGTCATGGGCGAGCAGGATCACGGGCGTTGTCTTATCAGAGCGCCACGGCTGGTCGGGCTGCCTAGTCAGGTCGTCGGTTATTATCCAGAGGTCAGGCCCGCGTTTTTCCAGTTTCTTTCTGGCTATGCCCGGGGACGAAAATATTAAGACCTGATCAGAAAAAGTCCGCAGCACCTGCATCAACCCTTTCGCGTACGGTTCATTTCCGCACAGAAGAACGATAACAGAAGCGGAGGGAAATTGTCTGGAAGCCTGGATAAAATCCAGAACAGGCGTATTATATAAGCTGAAATCTTTTTTGGTATGTGCGGCTTCATAATAATTTCTCGCCGCCCGACACATCCTCAGGCAAAACTGTTCAATATCGATACGTATATCCGCTGCGTCCGTGCCCGCGGCGGCATGTTCCGCCTGACAGACGGATGTCCCGCAGTTCACCCCAAGATGAAAGCGTACGGTTTTTTCATCGTCGTTGATAAAGCCTTTATTCTGGTGCAGATATTCACAGCGGAGCTGCCAGCAGCGCTCGCCGCATATATAGGCTGACGTATCCTCCGGCGAAAGCTTGAAAAAATCGGAAGCATACTGATCAAACCAGCGAATGTACTGCCCGCCTACATCGCGGGTTGGATTTTTATGGCGGTCCAGCATGGCGCGACCGTCCCGATATTTTTTTACCATATCAGGGAACGCGATCCCTCCGCAAATATCCGGCAGCGTCAGGGTAAGCGCGAGCGCTGACTGCCACCGTCTGTCCCTGACATTCATTTCCACTTCTTCTATGCGATGCAGAAAAGTAAAGCTTACGTCGCCCGGATTCATAGTCTCCCTCCCAAGAAACAGACTTCCAAGATCATTAAATTCAGTATACGGAATCAAAACTGCTCTGTCAATAAATCAGCGATGACAAACAGCTCCGTCTATTTGCATGTGCCTGTATTCCCGCGGCGTACAGTTATAAAAGCGTCTGAACATTTTCGTGAAATTGCTGGGGCTGTCAAACCCGCAGCGGACCGCAGCCTCTGAGATACTGGCCGCCGGATCCTCAAGCAGCATCTTGGCTCCCTGCATGACCCGGTACTTTAATAAATATTGGATCGGGGATATCTGAAGCATTTTCTGAAAGCATCGCAGGCATTCCCGTTCGCTGATATCCGCCGCGGCCGCGGCATAATGAAGAATATTAGAATTGATAACCGCGATTTGTCCTTTGCTTAACAAGAATGAAGATGAGGATGTTTTCAGCTTCAGCTGCCCTTCTGCGATCCATATAATTTCCATTTCTTCATGCCAATGCCAGGGAATGGTATCCTCTGTTTTTTCTGTATGATGAGAAGCATAACCCGCGCAGGGAAATTCAAAGCTTCCGTGGGGTTGAAGCTCTTTTGATACCCGGTTCAGATTTAATCCGCATTCCTGCAATGCCATGAAATTTAACTCCTTTTTCTGTTGTTTTGGCGGTTTTGTTATATTATATGACCAAATAGAACTTGTATCAACTCCTGTTTGACGGTATTCTTCTGATAGATAAAATTCAGGAGGAAAACATAATGTTTCAGTTATTATTGGCTGTTATTTATCTGGCTTTTATCAGCCTGGGACTTCCGGATTCCCTGCTGGGTTCCGCATGGCCCGCCATGTATCAGGAACTTTCTGTACCGGTTTCCTACGCGGGCGGAATCTCTATGATTATTGCGGTTGGCACTGTTATTTCCAGCCTGCAGAGCGACAGACTTACCGGAAGATACGGAACCGGAAAAGTCACGGCATTCAGTGTACTGATGACAGCGGCCGCTTTGTTCGGGTTTTCTGTCAGCCATTCTTACGCGGCGCTGTGTTTGTGGGCAGTTCCTTACGGACTGGGGGCCGGAAGCGTTGACGTGTCATTAAACAACTATGTGGCGCTTCACTACGAGAGCAGACATATGAGCTGGCTGCATTGTATGTGGGGAGTCGGCGCGTCATTGGGACCGTATGTGATGGGATACGCCCTGTCCGGCGGGCAGGGATGGAATATGGGATACCGTTCCATCGCGGCTCTTCAGATCGCCCTGACAGTAATCCTTTTTCTCAGCCTGCCTCTTTGGGACGGCAAACGGAAGTCAAAGGAAGACGTGTCTCAAAATGAGAAAAATGCAAAACCTCTTTCTCTGGGAGAGATCGTCCGTATTCCTGGGGCCAAAGAAGTGATGGCGGCATTTTTCTGTTATTGTGCTTTGGAGCAGACGGCCGGTCTATGGGCCAGCAGTTATCTGGTGCTGTACCATGGATTATCGGCCGATGCGGCGGCCGGTTTCGCCGGACTGTTTTTTGTCGGAATCACGGTTGGCAGGGCCTTCAGCGGATTTTTGACATTGCGGCTTCATGATATTCAGATGATCGGTCTGGGATGCGCCCCTGTTTATCCGTCTATCATACATTCCACTCCGGAACATTTTGGTGTCGGAAAATCACAGGCTATGATCGGTGTTCAGATGGCTTCCGCTTATGTGGGGACCTGCCTGATGCCGCCGGTATTCGGCCTGATCGCCAATCACATCAGCGCCGCGCTTTTGCCGCTGTATTTACTGTTGATCCTGGCCCTTATGATATTTATGCATGAAAAAATGCTGAGAAAGGTGTATGAAAGCTGAACGGAAACAGGACGGGTCATCTTGCCGACTGTTTAGTGAGACAGACCCATCCTGCTTTTAGATACTATTTAATTCTGATTTTTCTTGGCTTCCGCCAGCTTCATGGCGCGGACCTTCAGCGGAAGTCCGAACAGAGTGATGAAACCGCTGGCGTCGTGATGGTCGTACATATCTCCGGTGGTGAAGGAGGCCAGGGATTCGTTATACAGGCTGTACGGGGAAGTGGTGCCGGCTTTGATGATGTTGCCCTTGTAGAGCTTGAATTTTACTTCGCCGGTCACATACTCCTGGGTGCTGGTCACGAATGCCTGTACGGCTTCGCGGAGCGGAGTGAACCATTTTCCTTCGTATACGATCTGGGCCATCTTATTGCCCATGTCTTTTTTCGCTTCCATGGTAGCGCGGTCCAGGATCAGCTCTTCCAGCTGCTGATGCGCTTCCATCAGGATCGTTCCGCCCGGAGTCTCATATACGCCGCGGGATTTCATGCCTACCACGCGGTTTTCCACGATATCTACGATACCGATGCCGTGCTTGCCGCCCAGACGGTTCAGCTCGCGGATAATGTCGGCCACTTTCATCGATTTTCCGTTGATGGATGTGGGGACGCCTTTCTCAAAAGTCATGGTGACGTATTCCGCTTCATCCGGGGCTTTTTCCGGCGTTACGCCCAGCACCAGCATGTGGTCGTAGTTAGGCTCATTGGCCGGATCCTCCAGTTCCAGACCTTCATGACTGATGTGCCATAAGTTGCGGTCGCGGCTGTAGCTGTGGCTGTGGTCAAACGGAAGGTCGATTCCGTGCTTTTTGCAGTACTCGATCTCGTCTTCTCTGGACTGCATGGTCCAGACGTCGGTCATTCTCCAGGGAGCGATGATCTTCAGGTCCGGGGCCAGCGCTTTGATGCTCAGCTCGAAACGGATCTGGTCGTTCCCTTTTCCGGTAGCGCCGTGACAGATGGCGGAAGCGCCTTCCTTGCGGGCGATCTCCACCAGCTTTTTGGCGATTGCCGGACGTGCCATGGAAGTTCCCAGCAGGTATTTGTTTTCATATACTGCGTTTGCCTGTACGCAGGGCATGATATAATTCTCAGCAAAATCGTCGGTGATGTCTTCGATGTATAATTTAGCCGCGCCGGACAATTTTGCTCTCTCGTCCAGTCCGTCCAACTCATTGCCCTGTCCGCAGTCTACACAGCAGCAGATCACTTCATAACCGAAGTTCTCTTTCAGCCAGGGGATGATGGCGGTGGTATCCAGTCCGCCGGAATAAGCAAGAACTACTTTTTCTTTCATAAATCGATTCTCCTCTGTAATATTCTTTTATAATGGATTTGCTGCATACTACTATACATCATGTGCAGATGGAATGCAAGTGAAAAAATATGCATTAAATGACTTTTTTATAAAAATATATTGCATAAATTCAATAATAAATGTATAATTATGCGAGTGGAATGAGAAAACATGCAAAAAAACAGGGTGGAGGTATTTACTTCGGCTTCTGTTTGTTATATGATGGGAATTAGTTTTCAGTACAGATCAGAAAAGAGGAAGAGATTATGATAAAAGTTGGAATCATCGGAGCCACCGGCTATGCCGGAGGGGAGCTGGTCCGCCTTCTGCTGGGGCATAAGGAGGCCGAGATTAAATGGTACGGTTCCAGAAGCTATGTGGACCAGAAGTACGCTAAAGTATATCAGAATATGTTCCAGCTGGTGGACGACCGGTGTCTGGACGACAATATGGAAGAGATGGCGAAGCAGGTGGATGTGATTTTCACCGCCACGCCTCAGGGCCTGTGCGCGTCGCTGGTAAACGACGATATATTAAATAAGGTAAAGGTGATCGATCTGAGCGCGGATTTCCGCATCAAGGACGCGGCGGTTTACGAGGAGTGGTACGGGATCGAACACAAGGCAAAGCAGTATCTGGACGAAGCCGTATACGGGCTGTGCGAGATCAACCGGGAGGCGGTGAAAAAGGCGCGTCTGGTGGCGAATCCGGGATGTTATCCCACCTGCAGTATCCTGTCCATCTATCCGCTGCTGAAAGAAGGGCTGATCGATCCATCCACCGTGATCATTGACGCCAAGTCCGGGACATCCGGCGCGGGCAGAGGGGCGAAGGTGGACAATCTGTTTTGTGAGGTCAATGAGAACATCAAGGCATATGGAGTGGCGACCCACCGCCATACGCCGGAGATCGAGCAGGAGCTTTCCCTGGCAGCGGGCGAACCCATGACGATCAGCTTTACGCCGCATCTGGTGCCCATGCAGAGAGGAATTCTTGTGACCGCCTATGCTTCTTTGAAGAGAGAAGTGACCTGGGAAGAAGTGAAAGAGGTCTATGACCGATATTATGATAAGGAACGGTTTGTCCGCGTGCTGGAGCAGGATGTGTGCCCCCAGACCCGGTGGGTGGAAGGCAGCAATTATGTGGACGTGGGATTCAAGATCGATCCCAGGACAAAACGCATCATCATGATGGGCGCTATGGACAATCTGGTAAAAGGCGCGGCCGGACAGGCTGTGCAGAATATGAACCTGGTATTCGGACTGGACGAGGCGGAGGGACTCAGGATGGCTCCGCTGTTCCCGTAAACAGGCAGGGAAGGACAGAGAAACGATGGATATAGATATACGGGTCATGACGATCGAGGATTACGACAAGGTATACGCGCTGTGGAAGACGATCGGAGGATTTGGCCTGCGCAGCATGGACGATTCCAGAGAGGGTATCGCCCGGTTCCTGAAGAGAAATCCCACCACCAGCATGACCGCATGGGATGGGGATAAGCTGATCGGAGCGATTCTCTGCGGACACGACGGAAGAAGAGGATGTCTCTACCATGTATGCGTGCGGAAAGGATACCGCAGACATGGAGTGGGAAAGGCCATGGTGGTGGCCTGTATGAAAGCGCTGCAGGAGGAGCAGATCACCAATGTCAGCCTGATCGCGTTTACGAGGAACGATATTGGAAATGCGTTCTGGAACCGGATCGGATGGACGGAACGAAAAGATCTGAACTATTATGATTTTATATTAAATAAAGAAAATATCACGGCATTTATCGAGGAGGAATAGATATGGAGATCATCGCCGGAGGCGTGACGGCTGCCAGAGGATTTGAGGCGGCGGCTGCGGAAGCGCAGATCAAGTATAAGGACAGAAAGGATATGGCGCTGGTGTACAGCCAGGCTCCCTGCGTCACTGCGGGAACATTTACGACGAATGTGGTAAAAGCCGCGCCGGTAAAGTGGGACCAGGAGGTCGTTTACGGCGGAGAGGAAGCCAGAGCGGTGGTGATCAATTCCGGTATCGCCAACGCCTGTACGGGAGCGGAAGGATACGGTTACTGCAAAGAGACGGCTGCCGCCGCGGCGAAGGCCCTTCATATCCCGGAGGGTTCCGTGCTGGTGGCATCCACAGGGGTGATCGGCATGCAGCTTCCGATAGACCGCATCGCGAAGGGCGTCGGCCTTCTGGCAGAGAGCAAAGCCTCCACAGAGGAAGCGGGTCTGGAAGCGGCGAAAGCGATCATGACTACGGACACGAAGCCCAAGTATGCGGCGGTCCGGATCCGGATCGGAGATAAGGATGTGACGGTGGGAGGCATGTGCAAGGGCTCCGGCATGATTCACCCCAATATGTGCACGATGCTTTCTTTTGTGACGACAGACGCGGCGATCACGAAAGAACTGCTTCAGAAGGCGCTGAGCGAGGATGTGCAGGACACCTACAATATGATCTCGGTGGACGGAGATACTTCCACCAATGACACGGTGCTGCTGCTGGCCAACGGCATGGCGGAAAATCCGGTTATTGACCGGGAGGACGAGAATTATCAGGCGTTCAAAGAAGCGCTTCATTACGTGAATACAGAACTGGCGAAGAAGATCGCCGGGGACGGAGAGGGAGCGACCTGCCTGTTTGAGGTGAAGGTAATCGGAGCAGCCAGCAAGGCGGACGCCGTGACTCTGAGCAAGTCCGTGGTCACTTCCAGCCTGACGAAAGCGGCGATCTACGGACATGACGCCAACTGGGGCCGGATCCTGTGCGCGCTGGGATACGCGGGCGTGCAGTTCGATCCGGAGAAAGTGGATCTGTATTTTGAGAGCGCGGCAGGAAAGCTGAAGATCATCGAAAACGGCGTATCCACAGGATACAGTGAAGAAGAAGCGACAAAGATCCTCTCCGAGGACCATGTGACAGCCATCGCGGATATGAAAATGGGGATCTGCAGCGCTACGGCATGGGGCTGCGACCTGACCCATGAATACGTCAACATTAACGCAGATTACAGGAGCTGAAGGAGCATGACGAAATGAGAGAAGAGATGGAGACTTATCTGGAGAAGGCCGCCGTACTGGTGGAGGCCCTTCCTTATATACAGAGATTCAACCGCAAGATCATTGTGGTGAAATACGGCGGAAGCGCCATGGTGGACGAAGAACTGAAAAAGAGCGTGATCAGCGACGTGACCCTGCTGAAACTGGTAGGATTCAAGCCGATCATCGTACACGGCGGAGGAAAAGAGATCAGCAAGTGGGTGAGCAAGGTCGGAAAAGAAGCGGAATTCGTAAACGGGCTGAGAGTGACCGACGCAGAGACCATGGAGATCGCGGAGATGGTCCTGAACCGGGTGAATAAAAGCCTGGTGTCCATGGTACAGCAGCTGGGAGTAAAAGCCGTAGGCGTCAGCGGGAAGGACGGCGGTCTTCTGAAGGTGGAGAAGAAATACGCCGACGGGCATGATATCGGCTATGTGGGAGAGATCACGGAAGTGGATCCCAAGATTCTCTACGACCTGCTGGAAAAGGACTTTCTCCCGATCGTCTGCCCGGTGGGGATGGACGGCAATTTCGACACTTACAATATCAACGCGGACGACGCGGCATGCGCCATCGCCAAGGCCCTGAAAGCGGAGAAGCTGGCGTTCCTGACAGATATCGAAGGGGTTTACCGGGATTTCGACGACAAGGATTCTCTGATCTCGGAGATCCATGTGGGAGAGGCCAAAGAACTGATCCGGAGCGGTACCATCGGCGGCGGAATGCTGCCGAAACTTTCCAACTGCATCGACGCGATCGAGGCAGGCGTTTCAAGAGTGCATATTATGGACGGAAGGATCCGCCACAGTCTTCTGCTGGAGATCTTCTCCAACAAGGGCGTAGGCACGGCGATCCTTGGAGATTCGGAGGAAAAGTATTATCATGAGTAAGGAAAAGGAATATATCGAGAAAGCGGAAGAAAATATTCTGCACACCTACAACCGGTATCAGATTGTCCTGGATCATGGGAAAGGCGTGCGGCTTTATGATGTGGAAGGAAAAGAGTATCTGGATTTCGCCGCAGGCATTGGGGTACAGTCTCTGGGATACGGTAATCCGGAATATACGGAAGCGCTGAAGACCCAGGCGGATAAGCTGACCCATATTTCAAACCTGTATTATTCTGTTCCCATGATGGAAGCAGCGGAAAAGGCGCGCAGAGCCAGCGGTCTGGAAAAGGTGTTTTTTACCAACAGCGGTACGGAGGCCATCGAAGGGGCGCTGAAGGTGGCAAGAAAATATTCTTATACGAAGTACGGGCCGGAAAGGTATGAGATCATCGCCATGAACCATTCTTTCCACGGACGGAGTATGGGAGCGCTGTCCGTTACCGGGAAGGAAGCTTACCGGACGCCCTTTGAACCGCTGGTAGGCGGCGTGCGTTTCGCGGACTACAATGATCTGGAGAGCGTGAAAGCGCAGATCACCGATAAAACCTGCGCGATTATTCTGGAAACCATACAGGGCGAGGGCGGCATCTATGTGGCTTCGGAAGAATTCCTGCGCGGCGTCAGGGCGATCTGCGATGAACATGATCTTCTGCTGATCCTGGATGAGATCCAGTGCGGTATGGGCCGTACGGGCTACATGTTCGCATGGCAGGAATACGGTGTGGAACCGGATGTGATGACTGTGGCGAAGGCCCTTGGATGCGGCGTCCCGGTGGGAGCGTTCGCGGTTGGAAAGAAAGCCGCGGAAACGTCGCTGGTTCCGGGGGACCACGGCACCACCTACGGAGGGAATCCCCTGGTATGCGCGGCGGTGAGCAAGGTGCTGGACATCTATGAGAAAGAGCATATTACGGAACACGTACAGAAGGTGGGGGCATACCTTACCCGGAAACTGGATGATCTGGTGGATAAGTACGATTTTCTTGCGGAGCGTCGTGGAAAAGGCATGATCCAGGGACTGGAAGTAACCGGCAGACCTGTGGGCGAGATCGTAAACCGTGCTCTGGAGCAGGGGCTGATTATCATCACAGCAGGGACGAATGTGCTGCGTTTTCTGCCGCCGCTGGTGATCACGGAAGCGGACGTGGATGAAATGGCGGAAAAACTGGAACGGTCTTTCTGACCGTGTGTATAAGAATCCGATCGTGGGGAGAAAATGTTCGTAAAAAGGAGGTTCTCTCTATGATCGGATTTTTTATCGCTTTACTTTCGGGGGCGCTGATGAGCCTGCAGGGAGTATTCAATACGGAGGTGACGAAACAGAGCAGCGTATGGGTGTCCGCCACATGGGTGCAGTTCAGCGCGCTTCTGGCGTGTCTGGCGATCTGGGCAATGTTTGACCGGGAAAGTCTGATGGCCATCGCTAAAGTGACGCCGAAATATATGCTTCTGGGAGGTGTCTTCGGAGCTTTTATCACATATACGGTGATCCAGAGTATGTCTGCCCTGGGACCGGCCAGGGCGACCATGCTGATTGTGATCGCCCAGCTTACGGTTTCCTGGGCGGTAGAGCTTCTGGGTCTGTTCGGCCTGGATAAGGGAATGTTTTCCTGGCGGAAACTGATCGGGCTTCTGGTGGCAGTGGGCGGCGTTATATTATTTGAATGGGAAACCTAAGATAGCCCTTGTGTTTCCTGTCCAACTCCGTTACAATAAAAACTGGACACAGAAAGCTTTTCTTCGAAAGGAGAAAGGCATGAAAATAAAGTTTGGGAAAAATGTATTCTTTGGTATACTGACAGGCGCCGTGTGCGCGGCTCTTGCCGGATGCGGGATGTCTTTCTGCGGATTTTCTCTGCAGGATAAAGACGAGATGGTTTTTGCCTGTGAGGAATACGACAGTACACGGCCGGAGTTATCGGACGGTGATGCAGATGGAACCTTATCATCTCAGGAGCAGGATGAAGGGAATCTGTCTGGCGCAGGCACGGATACGCAGCCGGAAAAAGAAAGCCGGGCGGAGGAGCTGATAGATATTAATGCCGCCGGAGCGGAGGAGCTGATGACGCTGAACGGGATCGGAGAGACGCGGGCTGCTGCGATCATTGAATTCCGGGAACAGAACGGGCCTTTTGTCAGCATCGAGGAGATCATGTTGATCCCCGGTATCAAAGAAGGCATTTTTTCAAAGATACAGGATCAGATCGTAGTTCGTTGAGGTGAAAGATGGCACAGAAAGTATTGGTAGTGGATGATGAAAAATTAATTGTAAAAGGTATCCGGTTCAGCCTGGAGCAGGACGGGATGGAAGTAGACTGCGCATATGACGGGGAAGAGGCTCTGGAAATGGTGCGCGCAAAGGAGTATGACATTATTCTGCTGGATGTGATGCTTCCCAAGCTGACCGGTTTTGAGGTATGCCAGCAGATCAGGGAGTTCTCTAACGTTCCGGTGGTGATGCTGACGGCAAAAGGGGACGATATGGACAAGATATTAGGACTGGAGTACGGAGCGGATGATTATATTACAAAGCCGTTCAATATTCTGGAAGTGAAAGCCAGGATCAAGGCCATTATCCGCCGTACAAAGAAAAAAGCGCCGGAGAAGGAGGCAAACCGGGTGATAGAAAAAGGCGACCTGCATATGGACTGTGACAGCCGCCGTCTGACCATCGGAGGAAAGGAGATCAATCTGACTGCGAAGGAGTTTGATCTGCTGGAACTGATGGCTCTGAATCCGAACAAAGTCTACAGCCGGGATCATCTGCTCAACGCGGTATGGGGCTATGATTATCCGGGAGACGTGCGGACAGTGGACGTCCATATCCGGCGTCTGCGCGAGAAGATCGAGCAGAATCCCAGCGAACCCAAATATGTACATACGAAGTGGGGAGTAGGGTATTATTTCAATGCTTAAGATGAATGTGAGAAAATTTCTCCGGAGCCTGAACTTCAGGATCATGGTTTTTCTGATCCTGATCGGGATTATTCCGGCCCTGCTGGTGGCCGGCGGTTTTCTGGCCGCTTATGACCGGCTTTCTATAACCCAGCTGGGAAATGATGTGAGGAATCAGTGCCAGATTCTGGCAACTCAGCTCAGCAGCGCGAGTTATTTTGAAAATATGGACAATCAGACGCTGGAAGGTGAGATGACCCAGCTGGCGACGCTTTATGACGGCAGGATCATTATCATAGACCAGGATCTTAAGATTGTCGAAGATACTTATGATCTGGAGGACGGCAAGACTATCATAGCGGAAAGCGTGATCCGGTGTTTCCGCGGCGAGACAGTGGATTACAGACATGGGGGCCGGTTTATCGAACTGACAGTTCCGATTACCACCGGGGGAGAAGAAGACCAGACGATCATCGGAGTGATTCTGGTGACAGCGTCCACAGATACGCAGACCGCGAATCTGGAAACACTTCGTCAGTCTATGGAGACATGGCTGGCGGCTATTGGAATCTGTATACTGGCGCTGGCGATTCTTCTGTCCGGCTGGCTGGTTAAACCGCTCAGACATATGAATCAGTCCATCGGCGGGCTGGTGGAAGGCGCGCTGGCGGACGACCTGGATATCCATGACTGTACGGAGACAGAAAAGATTTCCGATACGTTCAACCTGATGCTGGCGAAACTGCGCCGCATCGAGGAATCCCGCCAGGAATTTGTCTCCAACGTGTCCCACGAGCTGAAGACGCCGCTGGCGTCTATGAAAGTGCTGGCGGATTCTCTGTTGGTGCAGGAGGGAGCCCCGGTGGAACTCTATCAGGAGTTTATGAAAGATATCGCGGAGGAGATTGACCGGGAGAATACGATCATCTCCGATCTGCTGACGCTTGTGAAAATGGACCGGAAAGCTGCTGAGGTGAATGTGGCGGTTACGGATATCAATGAGTTTCTGGAACAGATTCTGAAGAGACTTCGTCCTATTGCCGAGAAGGAAAAAGTAGAGGTGGTTTTTGAGAGCAATCGGAGCGTGAGCGCGGAGATAGACGCTACAAAACTGTCTCTTGCCTTTACGAATCTGGTGGAAAATGCCATCAAATACAATAAAGAAAACGGATGGGTGAGGGTGACTCTGGATGCGGACCATAAATATTTTTATGTGAAAGTCAGCGACTCCGGAATCGGTATCCCCCAGGAATCGCTTGATAATATTTTCGAGCGGTTTTATCGCTGTGATAAATCCCATTCCAGAGAGATCGGCGGCACAGGTCTGGGGCTGGCCATTACCAAGAACGCGGTGGTCGCTCATGGGGGCGCCATCAAAGTGCAGAGCGTAGTGGGAGAAGGGACCACGTTTACCGTCAGGATTCCGCTCCGGTATATTGTATAGACAGAGGTGAAATGAATACATGAAAAAATGGACGCTGCTTCTCTTTGTGCTGAGTCTGATCTGTATGCTGACGGGATGTGCCGGCCAGAACGAGGAGGAAGAGGGAAGCGGTTATCAGATCTGGTATGTGGAGCAGGATGAGACAGGTCTGGATTATGAGAGAATCGAAGTGGCAGAGACAGATGCGGAAGGCATGACGGGAGCGTTTCTGGAACTGCTTAAGACTCCTCCTTCGGATGAAAACTTAAAGGCATCTCTTCCGGAAAGCGTCAAAGTGGAAGGATGGGAACTGGATCAGAATCAGCTTTATCTGGATCTGTCCATGGAATATCTGGAACTTCCCAAGATCTATGAAGTTTTATGCAGGGCCGCGGTCGTGAAAACCCTGTGTCAGGTGCCGGAGGTGGAATATGTGGGATTCCGGGTGGCAGACCAGCCGCTGATGAACTCGGATGGGAGCGCAGTGGGACTGATGACGGCGGATCAGTTTATTGAGACCGCAGGAGAACAGCCTGCCGCGTACCAGACCGCGGATCTGACGCTGTATTATGCCAACGAGACCGGAGACAAACTGGTTCCTCTTTATGTTACGATGGAGTATGACAGCAATATTACGCTGGAGAAACTGATTGTGGAGCAGCTGATTGCCGGGCCTCCTTTTGAAGGCGCATATCCGACCATACCCGCAGAGACCAAGCTGGTCAGCATCGCGGTAAGAGACGGCATCTGCTATGTGAATCTGGATAACGGTTTCCTGGAGAGCGGATACAATGTGGCGGAGAGCATACCCGTATATTCGATTGTAAATTCGCTGATAGAAAATACGACCTGTCAGAAAGTGCAGTTCAGCATCAACGGAGAGACCAATATGGTTTATCGGGAAGGCATCAGCTTCAACACGCCTTTTGAAATGAATGAGGACTTGATCGAATGAAACAACGGCCGATAGCGTGTCTGGCCCTGTTCGTGTTTCTGATTCTCAATGTGATTCCTGCGGGGTTCTTTTATGAACCCCGGCAGGCGGCGGATAAGTGTGAGGCGCAGATTACCGGGCGGGTCGGACGCTATACAGAAAAAGAAGACGGTATGCAGCTGGAACTGCAGAACTGTGAAGTCCGGACCGGACAGACAGACTTCCGGGAGGACACATTATTGATATATCTGGATGGAACGGAGGTATATCCTCCGGGTACCAGTCTTTCCCTTTCAGGAACTCTTTATCCAACGGAAGAACCAACCAATCCGGGACAGTTTGACGCCAGGCTCTACTATCGGGGCCAGGGGATTTCCTATACAGTTTTTGCGGAGAAAGTATCTGTCATAGAGACGAAGGCGCTGCCGGTACAGACATGTTTGCTGTCAGTGAAAAGCCGCATCGGCAGTGTCTATCGGGCTGTGCTTTCGGAACGGGACAGCGGTCTGGTAAGCGCGATGGTATTGGGAGATAAGCAGGGGCTGGACACGGAAGTAAAAGAGTTTTATCAGAAAAACGGCATATCCCATCTGCTGGCTATTTCCGGACTTCATGTATCTCTGATCGGGATGGGAACCTATCGGATGCTGAAAAGACTGTGCGGCTCCTGCATCCTGGCCGGAATACCCACGTTTTTATTTCTCTGCGCGTATGGATGGATGACCGGAGGGTCCGTATCCGCTCTCAGGGCAGTGCTGATGTGCAGCCTGTCGGTCCTGGCGGACATGGCGGGCAGGACCTATGATATGCTGACGGCGATCGGTGCGGCCGCGTTGGTTCTGATGGTGACGGATCCGTTGAACGCCAGGCAGAGCGCCTTTCTGCTTTCCTTCGGAGCGGTGCTGGCGATCGCCTTGTTTCAGCCCCTCTGGAATCTGTACTGCCCCAAAATGACCGGTCCGGGGCAGTCGATGAGCGTCAGTCTGTCGGTGATGTTTCTGACGCTGCCGTTTCTGCTTCATTTTTTCTTTACTTATCCCCTTTATTCTACTTTTTTGAATCTGCTGGTGATCCCGCTTATGAGCGGATTGATGATCTGCGGTATTTTATGCGGCATTACGGGCCTTTTTTCGCTGAAGGCGGCAGGTATATTCGGGATTCCCTGTCATCTGATCCTGGAAATCTATGACCGCGCAGGCGGAGTCTGCCTGTCCCTGCCGGGATCGGTCCTGTCGGTGGGAGATCCGGGCAGTGGAAAGATACTGCTCTATTATACGGCGGCGGCCGCGGCAATCGGGCTGTTGTACAAAGAAAAAAGACGAAAGAAATACTGGATGAAAAAAGACCCGTTCCGGCCGAAGAAAACTCCTCTCGTTATCAGCCTGGCGGCTTTCGGGCTCTGCACGGCGCTGATGTGCGTGAGAATCAGAACCGGTCTGGAAATCACCATGCTGGATGTGGGGCAGGGAGATTCTTTCGTTATACAGAGCCCGGACGGGACTACGTTCCTGCTGGACGGAGGAAGCACCAGCGAGTCAGAAGTGGGAAATTACAGGATTCTACCGTTCCTGAAAGCGCGGGGAATCCGAAATGTGGACTATGTGATGATTTCCCACGCGGACCAGGATCATGTGAGCGGTCTGAAAGAGCTGGCGGAGGAAAGCGGGGTAGAAGGAGACGTTCGGATCGGCTGTGCCGTGCTGCCTGCGATCGCTGAGAAAGATGACAACTATCTGGAGCTGGAACAAGTTTTTCAGGAGGCCGGGATCCCGCTGCAGTATATGGGAGCAGGGGACCGTCTTTCGGGAGAAAAAGTTTCTCTGACCTGTCTCTGGCCGGAACGGACTCTGTCTTTGGGCGACCGCAATGAATTGTCCATGGTGCTGCTGCTGGAATATGGAGAATTTCAGATGCTTTTTACCGGAGATATCGGAGAATATGCGGAGCGGCGTATTATCCGTACTGAGGCGCTCCTGGATGTGGAGATCTTGAAAGTGGCGCACCATGGTTCCCGGTACTCGTCTTGCGATGAGTTTCTGCAGTATATCCGACCGGAGGCAGGGCTGATCTCCTGCAGTGCCTCGAATACATACGGGCATCCGGGAGAAGAGACGCTTCATAGGCTGGCAGACGCAGGATGCCGGGTATTTATCACAAAAGACAGCGGGGCGGTACGGATATGGACGGACGGGCGGACAGTAAGAATCCGGAATTATATAAACACCCGGAGAACAGACCCGTAAAAACTTTGATTGTTGGACGGCAAGGGACATGATATAATGTGATAATCAAAGATATTTGGCTGCGAGGTATGAGATCAGATTATGAAAATGCTGATGGAAGATATCAAAAACAGACAGTTTAAAAGAGTGTATCTCCTGACCGGAGAGGAAATATATTTGCGCAATCAGTACCGGAAACGTCTCCGGGAGGCTTTGATTGATCCGGAGGATACGATGAATGTGTCGGTCTATGAGGGGAAAGGGATAAACCCGAAAGAGATCATTGATCTGGCGGAAACGATGCCGTTTTTTGCGGAACGCAGGGTGATTCTGATAGAGGACAGCGGATTTGTCAAGAACGCGTGCCCGGAGATGGCGGAGTATATCCCGGATATTCCGGAGAGCGCCTGTATCATCTTTTCTGAAACAGAAGTGGACAAGAGAGGAAAAGTCTACAAAGCGATCAAAAATACCGGTCGGGTGGTGGAGTTCAAGAGGCAGGATGAGCGGACGCTTGCCAGATGGGTACTGGGAATCTTAAAAAAAGAAGGGAAAAATATTACGGAAGAGACCATGCATGCCTTCTTGGGGCGTACCGGTTCCGATATGGAAAATATTGAACGGGAACTGGAAAAACTTCTTTGTTATACGCTGGGACGGGAAGTGATCACCACAAAGGATGTGGAGGAGATCTGTACGGAGCAGACGGAAAATCGTATTTTTGAAATGATACAGGCGATCACGGAGAAAAACCAGAAAAAGGCGCTTAATCTGTATGCGGATCTTCTGGAGATGAAAGAACCTCCCATGCGGATCCTGTTTTTGATTGCCAGACAGTTTAACCAGCTTCTGCAGCTGAAAAGTCTGTCCGCGCAGGGGATGGAAAAGGGAGAAATGGCGAAAAAAGCAGGAGTGCCGCCTTTTGCGCTGGGAAAATACCTGGCTCAATGCAGGAAGTTTACATCTCCGATACTGAAAAAAGCAGTGGAAGACTGTATAGAGACGGAGGAACTGGTGAAAACAGGGAGACTGGGAGACCAGATCGGCGTGGAACTCCTGATTATGAAATACAGCGGATAAACCAGTCCAGCGTGCTGTCGGCAGAGATAAAAGAGGATAAAAAAACGGCTGGCATGACGGTACCAGCCGTTTTTGTTCTATAGTCAGGATTAAGCCATCTCGTTTACGGCTTTCTGTAAACGGGAAATCTTTCTGGAAGTGGTGTTTTTGTGGTAAACGCCTTTGGAAGTTGCTTTGTTCATGGTAGAAACAGCAGCTTTCAGAGCAGCTTTTGCAGCTTCCTGATCTTTGGAATCGATAGCGGCGTATACTTTCTTCACCATCGTCTTCACTTCGGATTTGATCGCCTTATTCCGGGCAGTTCTGGTCTCGGTAACTAAGATTCTTTTCTTTGCGGATTTAATGTTAGCCAATTTGTGCACCTCCAATTATATACTCTCTAATTTTTATATCAATCACGTGCGTCATGAAAGCGAGACACGGTAAAGCTTTGCATGGAAACACACGAGTATATTCTAGACGAAAGGATTCCGGGTGTCAATACATAAATTCCATTTTTTTAGGGAAAATGTTAATAGTACAGGACAAAAGGAGAATGGGCACATGGAACGTTTTCGGATAAGGACAGATCTGGCGCTGGAAGCACGGGAGAGCTTTGAAGGAAGTGATACCGAGGTTCATGGCGTAGAGGTGGAGGAGGAGTATGATGAAAAAAGAGATATTCGCCTGACCAGGGTCCGGATACTGACCGAGAGGGGCGCGAAGGAGATGGGGAAACCCATAGGGACTTATCTGACTCTGGAGGCGCCGGGTATGGCTACCCCGGATGAAGACTACCACCGGGAAATCTCGGAGGTGCTGGCGAAATGCCTGCGGGAACTGATGGGAGAGGAAAAAGAGCGCTCGATCCTGGTGGCCGGTCTGGGAAACCGGGATGTGACGCCGGATGCCCTGGGGCCGGAAGCAGTCTCGAATCTTCTGATCACCCGGCATCTGATCCGGGAATATGGAAAACAGGTTATGGGTACGGAAAGAGTCAATCAGATAAGCGGGATCGTGCCGGGAGTGATGGCGCAGACCGGTATGGAGACCTCGGAGATCATCCAAGGAATCGTGGCTCAGACAGAGCCGGATCTGCTGATCGTGGTGGATGCGCTGGCGGCAAGAAGTACCCGCAGGCTGAGCCGGACGATCCAACTGACGGATACCGGGATTCAGCCGGGATCCGGCGTGGGAAATCACCGCAGCAGCCTGACCAGAGAGAGTCTGGGGATTCCGGTGATTGCCATCGGGGTTCCTACGGTAGTGGAAGCGGCGGCGATCATATATGACGCGAGCGGAAATTGCGAACAGATGCCTCCGCATCTGAACGGGATGTTTGTAACACCGAAAAATATTGACGAGACGATTAAACAGTTAAGTTTTACGCTTTCGGAAGCCATGAATATGGCTTTTCAGACGGAAGTTCAGTCATAGAAAAAGGATCTCTTCCATATAATAAAATGGTGGGGATGCTTATATGAATGTTTGGGCGAAATTATTGAACCGGGCGCTCTGGTTTGTTTTTTTCTGTTTGGGATTTTATATTGTATTTGTGGGCGGACAAAGATTCTGGACAGCTGATATGGCCGTCATAATAAAAAACGGAGGGGATACAGTGAGGGATGCGTTTCTGGAGAACGTTGTCCGCTGCCTGTATCCCGGTATGTTTCTGGAGGAAGAACAGGAAGAAGCAGATACATGGTACGAATGGTACATAGAAAGAGTGCTGGCGATGCATCCTTTATACCGTTTGCAGAACGGCGCGGTACCAATGGACGCTCTGGAGAGTACGGCTACTTACGAGATGCTGGTAACCGGAGGCGTTCATGACGAAAATGAGACTGATGAGAACGGCCAGGCTTACGATGTGGAAGCGCTGGCCGAGGCGGAAAACGAGCAGGCAGTGGAAGAGGAAGCGGCAAGACAGCAGGAAGAGCTGCAGCAGCAGGCTGAACTGGCCGCCCAGGAGACGCAGGCGGCCGCGGCGGAGCCGGTGGCAGCCGGGACGATCTATAATCTGGAAGAACTGGCGGATTTTGACTTTTTGTTCAGCCATTTTTACACTATGGAAAGCAACACGACCGTGACGCCGGATCAGCTGAACGCGGAAAAACTGCTGGGGAAAGATATGAGCATCAATATGGATGCGGACGGCCCGCAGATCCTGATCTATCATACACATTCCCAGGAAGGATTTGTGGATTCTGTTCCGGGGGATAACAGTACCACGATCGTGGGGGTGGGCGAATATCTGGCGGAGCTTCTGCGGGAAAAGGGATATAATGTGATGCATGTGACCAGTGTTTATGATCTGGTGGATGGAAAGCTGGATCGAAATGAAGCGTACAGCAAAGCGGAAGACGAGATCAGTGCGATCCTGGCAGAGAATCCTTCTGTTCAGGCGGTGATTGATCTCCACCGGGACGGCGTGGCCGAGGGGACGCACCTGGTGACAGAGATCAACGGAAAGCCCACCGCCCGGCTGATGTTTTTCAACGGCCTGAGCATGAGCAAAAAGAATGGCCCGATTGATTATCTGTATAATCCTTATATAGAAGACAACCTGGCTCTGACTCTTCAGCTGAAACTGTTCTGCGAGCAGTATTATCCCGGCTTTACCAGGAACATATATCTGAAAAGTCTCCGCTACAATCTGCATCTGAGCGACAAGGCGCTGCTGATCGAGGCGGGCGCCCAGACCAATACGCTGCAGGAAATGCTGAATGCCATGGAACCGCTGGCAGATGTGCTTGATAAGGTTTTTAATCCGTGATATATTATTATGATGAGTACGTGTATGATTGAACGGAGGAAAATGAATGGCGACAGTAGACCAGAGTAAGATCCGCAATTTTTGCATTGTTGCGCATATCGACCATGGGAAATCTACCCTGGCCGATCGGATTATTGAGAAAACCGGACTTCTGACCAGCCGGGAGATGCAGTCGCAGGTTCTGGACAATATGGATCTGGAGCGGGAGAGAGGCATCACTATCAAGGCGCAGGCAGTCCGTACTATATATAGGGCGAAGGATGGGGAAGAGTATATCTTCAACCTGATCGATACTCCCGGGCATGTGGACTTTAACTATGAAGTGTCCAGGAGCCTGGCAGCCTGCGAAGGGGCGGTCCTGGTGGTAGACGCGGCCCAGGGTATCGAGGCGCAGACTCTTGCCAATGTGTATCTGGCGCTGGATCATGACCTGGAGGTCATGCCGGTGATCAACAAGATCGATCTGCCCAGCGCGGAACCGGAACGGGTTATCGAAGAGATCGAGGATGTGATCGGCATTGAGGCGCAGGACGCCCCCCGGATCTCGGCAAAGACCGGGGAAAATGTGGACGAGGTGCTGGAGCAGATTATTAAGAAAATCCCGGCTCCCCAGGGAGATCCGGAGGCGCCGCTGCAGGCCCTGATCTTTGACTCTCTGTATGACTCTTACAAAGGGGTTATTATTTTCTGCCGGGTCAAGGAGGGCACCGTCCGCAAAGGGACGCCGATCCGCATGATGGCTACCGGCGCCGAAGCAGAAGTGGTGGAAGTCGGATATTTTGGCGCGGGCCAGTTTATTCCCTGTGATGAGCTGAGCGCCGGTATGGTGGGATATATTACCGGAAGCATTAAAAATGTGAAGGATACGCGGGTGGGAGATACGGTGACGGACCGGTCCAATCCGTGCGCGGAACCTTTGCCGGGATATAAGAAAGTACAGTCGATGGTATACTGCGGTCTCTACCCGGCTGATGGAGCCAAATACCCGGATCTGCGCGACGCGCTGGAAAAACTGCAGCTCAACGACGCGGCGCTGCAGTTCGAGCCGGAGACTTCCGCTGCGCTGGGATTTGGCTTCCGCTGCGGTTTCCTGGGGCTTCTGCATCTGGAAATTATACAGGAACGTTTGGAACGGGAGTATAATCTGGATCTGGTGACGACAGCTCCAGGAGTTATCTACCGCGTGCACAAGACCAGCGGAGAGATGATTGAACTGACCAATCCGTCCAATCTTCCGGATCCATCGGAGATCGACTATATGGAAGAACCGGTAGTCAGCGCGGAGATCATGGTGACCACCGAATTTATCGGGCCGATTATGGAACTCTGCCAGGAACGGCGCGGTGTATACCTGGGGATGGAATATATCGAAGCGACCCGTGCGCTTTTAAAATATGACCTGCCGCTGAATGAAATCATTTATGATTTCTTCGACGCCCTGAAATCCAGATCCAGGGGTTATGCTTCCTTTGATTATGAATTTAAAGGCTATGTCCAGTCCAATCTGGTCAAGCTGGACATCCTGATTAATAAGGAGGAAGTGGACGCGCTTTCGTTTATTGTACATGGTGATTCCGCGTACGAGAGGGGGCGGAAGATGTGCGAGAAACTGAAAGAAGAAATTCCGCGTCATCTGTTCGAGATCCCAATTCAGGCCGCGGTGGGCGGGAAGATCATAGCCCGCGAGACCGTGAAAGCCATGCGCAAGGATGTGCTTGCGAAATGTTACGGCGGCGATATTACGCGGAAACGGAAACTTCTGGAAAAGCAGAAAGAAGGAAAGAAACGTATGCGTCAGATCGGCAACGTGGAAATTCCGCAGAAGGCTTTTATGAGCGTACTGAAGCTGGACGATAAATAAAAGAACAGGCGAAATACAGGCCTGCTCCGTACCTGATGGTCGGGGCAGGCTTATTTTCTGCCTCTTCTTGCGCACTTTCTCCAAATGCTTTATACTTCTTTATATGAAAAGAGAACTGGAAATATACGTTCACATTCCCTTTTGCGCAAAGAAATGTGATTACTGTGATTTTTTATCTGCACCGGCAGGAGAAGACGTGCAGAGCGCATATGTGGAACAGCTGATCCGGGAAACAGAGGGGGCGTCCGCGCTTGCCGAGGCGTATGAAGCATCCACGGTTTTTATCGGAGGCGGTACGCCGAGTATTCTGCCGACATGTCAGATACCGCGGATTTTGGGAAAAATCCGGGAGATTTTTCCCCTGCGGAAAGACGCGGAGATCACCATAGAAGCCAATCCGGGTACGATGGACGCGGAAAAGCTGCATGCCTGGAGAGAGGCGGGCGTAAACCGTCTGAGTATCGGCCTGCAGTCGGCGGACAACCGGGAACTGCGGCTGCTGGGAAGGATCCATACCTGGGAAGAATTTCTGGATAATTTCCGTCTTGCCCGGGAAGCGGGGTTCCGGAACATAAACGTGGATCTCATGTCCGCCCTTCCCGAACAGACCTGCGGGGGCTGGATCAATACTCTGGAAAAGGTACTGGAACTGCATCCGGAGCATATTTCGGCATACAGTCTGATCATAGAGGAGGGGACGCCTTTTTACAGCCGTTATGAGGAACATCCGGAGCTTCTGCCCGCAGAAGACGCGGACCGCCGGATGTATGAGGATACGCGCAGGATTCTCCATGAACATGGATATGAGCGGTATGAGATATCCAATTACGCCAGACCCGGATATGAGTGCAGGCACAATCTGGGGTACTGGAGCCGGACGGAATACAAGGGATTCGGCCTGGGAGCGGCCTCGCTGCTCGGGAGAGTACGGACGGCGAACCAGAGTGATCTGAAAGAATATCTGGCGGGGAATTATGCCGGAGAGCGGGAGGAACTGTCAGAACAGGCGGTCCGCGAGGAGTATTTTTTCCTGGGACTGCGCAAGATGGAGGGCGTGGATCCGGAACCGTACAGGGCCCATTACAGAGAATTGCTGGACAGGCTGCAGGAGCAGCATCTGATAGAAGAAAAAAATGGCAGGATATGCCTGACGAACCGGGGAATCGATGTGAGCAATTATGTGCTGGCACAGTTCCTGGATGATTGAGAACCAAAGGAAAGAGGAGAACAAATGCAGGAAGAATTGCTTTTTTTGGAGGAACAGAAAGTAGATAATAATCTGATCAGGAAGGTAGAAGATTTCCGGAAAGAATATATGGTTTCGGAGAATGCAAAAGAGCGCGTGACAAAGCCTTCTATTCCGTTTTATGGGAAAGAGATTCTGGAGATGGCGATCGCGGCGCTGCTGCAGGGATCCAATCTGCTGCTGTCCGGGGCAAAGGCGACAGGAAAGAATATTCTGGCGGAAAATCTGGCGTGGATGTTTGGGAGGCCATCCTATAACATCTCTTTTAATGTGAATACGGACAGTAGTTCCCTGATCGGGACAGATACATTCCGGAATAATGAGGTGCAGCTGCGGAAAGGAAGCGTCTATCGCTGCGCGGAAGAAGGCGGATTCGGAATATTCGACGAGATCAATATGGCAAAGAACGACGCGGCAAGTGTGCTGCACGCGACTCTGGATCACCGCAGGATGATCGACGTGCCGGGGTATGAGAGGATCGGGCTGCACCCGGCGGCCCGGTTCATCGGTACTATGAATTACGGATATGCAGGGACAAAGGAACTGAATGAAGCGCTGGTGTCCAGATTCCTGGTCATTGACATGCCGGCTTTGTCGGAAGAAAATCTGGTGCGTATCATCCGCCACGATTATCCGGATATCAGCCAGGAGGCTCTGCAGGCATTTGCGGGGCTGTTCCTGGATCTGCAGCTGAAAGCGCAGAACAGCGAGATCTCTACGAAAGCGGTAGATTTAAGAGGTATTCTGTCAGCGCTCGGAACGGTGCGGATCGGGCTCAAACCCTGGCAGGCCGCTCAGATGGGAGTGACCAATAAAGCGTTTGATATTTTTGAAAGAGAGATTGTAGCGGATATGGTGATGACACGGATTCCGGAAGAATGGACGAAGGAGCAGGTGTTTGGATGAGCAGGACGGATGAGACCTACGCAGAAGAGGAATACCGGTATGAGCTGGAGAACCGGATGCGGAATCTGCTCTGGACAGTGAGCGGGGATTATGAGCTGGATGTCCTGCCGGATGTAGAATCATTTCGTGACTCCAAATATATTTCTCTGTATGACGCGGTGAAGCAGGGAGCTTTTGCGCGCTTTTTCTCCAAGGATGATTTCGGTATGTATCTGGTGAAAAAGCTGTACCTGGGCGCGGAGGAAGCTCCGCTCGCCGCGCTGGCGCAGATGTGCGTGGATCAGGCGGTGGCGGATAAGATCACGGCGGAGCGCAAAGGAGTCGTTTCTCTCAGGCGGAAAGCGTTTGAAGCAATCCTGGACCGGGATTTTGACAAGCTGGTACGTATGAAGATGGTAGGGCGCGTGAAGATCGCCATGCTGCAGGAAGGAATCGACGGCTCCTATGTGGCGGAGAAACGCGTCCGGGAGCAGGTGGATGAACTGTTGTCTGTCAAAGATGCGGCAGATACGATGGATGTAATCCGGGAAGTAGACGCTTTTTACAACCGGCTGGTAGATCCGGAGTTTGAAAAAGAACATGGTACGCTGGAACAGGTACTGGCTGTCAGCGCGGAAGATCTGAGAAAGTTTAACTGGCAGGATTTTCTCAATGAGGACGCCCTGGAAGCCGCGGCGCAGGTCATGAATCAGGCCGAGAATGCCGTGCATGCGGACGAGGACGAGACAGAGCGGCGGAAGGCGGGCAAGATCCTGATTACCGAAGAAGCCGCTCAGAAAATGTACAGTTATATCGAGCTGAACTATGGACGCTCTTATCTGAGCGACGCGGAGCAGCAGCGCCTGAACCGTAGGATCTGCAGGGGCGTCCATGCAGACTGTAAGTTATATTTTACAGACGGGATTCTGCACGATTATGTAAAGGAGAACAGCGCTTATGTGATCGCGGGCCGGGTCCTGGAGGCGAATAAGAGATTTTACCGTCAGAACCAGAGGGTGGCAAGACATAATATAGAAGCGCTGGGCAATATCCTGAGACGTTCTCTTCAGGCCCGGAGTGAGGAAGAGCGCACAGAGGCGGCCTACGGCGCCATCATCCCCAGAAAGCTCTGGAAAGCGGGCCGTACGGAGGATGTGCGCCTGTTTCAGCGGACCATGAAGAAACTGAATACAGATTTTGTGGTGGACGTACTCATGGACGCCAGCGGTTCCCAGCGGAACCGGCAGCACCTGATTGCCCTGCAGGGATATATTCTTTCGTCGGCGCTGTCCAGGGCGGGTATTCCTCACCGGGTCATGGGTTTTTGTACGTTCTGGGATTATACGGTTCTGCACCGTTTCCGGGAATATGATGAAGGGAGAGAAGCGGACTGGCGGCTGATGGAGTTCTATTCCTCTTCCAATAACCGGGACGGACTGGCGCTGCGGGCCGCGGCAGACGGGCTGAAAGACCGTCAGGAAGAAAATAAGATTTTGATCGTGCTCAGCGACGGCAGGCCCAATGATCTGGTGGTCAACCGTCCCAACACCAGGAACCCGGCAGTCTATACCGGTGAATATGCGGTCAAGGATACTGCGTCGGAAGTGCGCAGGATCCGCGGACAGGGTATTTCCGTACTGGGCGTGTTCGCGGGAGAAGAACAGGATCTTATGGCAGAGAGACGTATATTTGGAAAAGATTTTGCTTATATCCGGGATATTTCCACGTTTGCCCATGTGGTGGGGAGATATCTGAAAAAACAGGTGGACGAGATGGATTAAAGGAGGAAAGTTCATGAAAAAAGAGTATGAAGTAGTACATGAGATTTTCAATGAGTGCGCGAACAACCAGATGCGGGATGTGTTCTTTGAAGAGGCGCAGATCGACGATCTGGAAGAATATGTGCGTTCCAGGCATAAGGACAAAGATGTGGAACTGAACCGGGAGGATCTGGAAGACGGAACGGTGATCTTTCATGTGAATGCCGGCGGGCTTTCCCAGCGTTATACCTTCTCAGAGATTTAAAAAAGGCTCTCACTTTCGTGAGAACCTTAAAGTTTCGAGGGAGTGGGGGCTTATGGGAGAGCCCCCAAGTGTTATGAATGAAATACGGATATGTCTTCCTTACAGTCATTATATTATCAAGTAAATATGTCTAAAATATGTCACTCGTCTAAAAGAATTCTAAAATAAATAAAGAAACCCTGAAAGAAAACAAAAGAGAATGTATGAGAGCTTAAAAATGCGGCAGTGTCATATACTGTATCAGAAGACTGCGCGGGGATGGGGTAAAGATGGGATGGAGCCGCAGATACGGAAACTGGATAGGGGCGGCATGTCTTGTGCTGCTGGCAGCCGGAGCTCTGTCCGGAACAGAAGAAGAGCCGGGGCCGGTACTCCCTGCCGGTACCTCTTCCGCGGAAATGACAGGGGCTTGGGAATCAGAGAAAAAGAAAATTGCCCTGACCTTTGATGACGGGCCGCATCCGGTCTATACGGAGCAGGTGCTGCAGGTACTGGATCAGGGGAATATTCCGGCGACCTTTTTTCTGCTCGGACAGAATATAGAGGAACATCAGGATCTGGTGAAAGAGATTGACGCAAAAGGGCATCTGATCGGAAACCATACATACCATCATGTACAGGTTACCAGTCTGCCCCTGGATCAGGCATGTGAAGAAATCCAAAAGACCAGCGACCTGATCGAGAGCCTGACCGGGAAAGGAACCGAATACGTGCGTCCGCCGTTCGGGACATGGAGCGAAGGACTGGAAGACCGCCTGAATCTGATCCCTGTTATGTGGACCATAGATACGCTGGACTGGACTACGGAGAATGTGGATGAGATCGTATGCCGCGTGACAGAGCAGGCGGAAGAAAACGGGATTATTCTCATGCATGACGGTTATGAGAGCACTGTTCAGGCGCTGGAGAGATTCATTCCCCTTCTGGAGGCGGAGGGCTATGAATTTGTGACGGTGGATCAGGTTATTATGGACTGAAAGAGATGAAAAATGCAGGGATTCGTGATAAGATGTAAAAAACAGAAGGGATCGGAAAACAGATATGGATTTGTTTGATTATATGAGAAGCAATACGATGAAATCGGAATCGCCGCTGGCGTCCCGCATGCGTCCCACGAGGCTGGAAGAGATAGTGGGGCAGCAGCATATTCTGGGAAAGGACAAGCTGCTATACCGGGCGATCCGGGCGGACAAGCTGCGTTCCGTGATTTTTTACGGACCGCCCGGGACGGGGAAAACGACGATCGCGAAAGTCATCGCCCATACTACCAGCGCGGAGTTTACCCAGATCAATGCCACTGTGGCAGGAAAAAAAGATATGGAAGAAGTGGTGCGCCAGGCGAAGGACGCTCTGGGAATGTACGGGCGGCGGACGATTCTCTTTGTGGATGAGATACACCGGTTCAATAAGAGCCAGCAGGATTATCTGCTGCCTTTTGTGGAAGACGGCACTCTGATTCTGATCGGGGCCACCACGGAAAATCCTTATTTTGAAGTGAACGGGGCGCTGATCTCCAGATCGATTATTTTCGAATTGAAGGCATTGGAAAAGGAAGATATCAAGACCCTGCTCCGGCGTGCCCTGACTGATGTGGAGAAGGGGATGGGAGCCTATGACGCGGCAGCGGATGAAGAAGCGCTGGATTTTCTGGCGGATATGGCAGGAGGAGATGCGAGAAACGCGCTGAATGCCCTGGAACTGGGGATCCTGACCACGGACCGGACAGAGGACGGGAAGATCCATATCACCCTGGACGTGGCGGCTGAATGTATTCAGAAAAAAGTCGTCCGTTATGATAAAGAAGGAGACAACCATTACGATACTATTTCTGCTTTTATCAAGAGCATGCGCGGATCGGATCCGGACGCGGCGGTCTTTTATCTGGCGAAAATGCTCTACGCGGGAGAAGATATCAAATTTATTGCCCGAAGGATCATGATCTGCGCATCCGAAGATGTGGGAAACGCGGATCCGCAGGCATTATGTGTGGCGGTGGCCGCTGCCCAGGCAGTGGAAAGGGTAGGGATGCCGGAAGCTCAGATCATCCTGTCTCAGGCGGTGTGTTATGTGGCGGCGGCTCCAAAGAGCAACGCGGCGTGCAACGCAGTATTTGACGCCATGGAAACGGTAAAGACGACCACCACAACCGTGCCCGTACATCTGCAGGATAGACATTATGGAGGGGCGGAAAAGCTTGGACATGGAATCGGGTACAAGTATGCCCATGATTATCCGGAACATTATGTACAGCAGCAGTATCTGCCGGATGAGATCAGGGGAAGCCGCTTCTACTATCCCACGCAGATGGGAGAGGAGAAGCGGATCTCGGAATGGCTCTCCCATCTGCATGGACGGGAAATGGAGTAAATCACACAGTTACGATCCAGGTGTTGTATCCCAGTCGTTTCAGTTCCTGTTCCAGCGCCACCGCGTTTTGAAGATTATAGAAGGCTCCGACCTGAACCCGGTATAATGGCCGCTGTCCGCCGGGATTCTGCGCGGAGCCGTTTTCTGTTTCTCCGGAAGACGCGTTCAGAGTTTCCATGATACCGTCGGCGATAGCCTGGGCGGTTTCCCGGAAACGGGCGTCAAAAAGCTGGTTGTCTTTTTCGCTGTTCAGAAATCCTACTTCCACCAGCAGGGCGGGCATCTGTGTCCGGCGGAGCACAGCCAGATTCGGACGGGTTTCCACGTTGATGTTTCGGTATCCGACCTCTTCCAGCCGGCGGTTGATATTCTCCGCCATGGGAACTTTGATGTCGCTGCGGTCGTAGATCAATGTCTGAACCCCATTATATTGTCCCGGATAGGGAGAGCTGTTCCGATGAATAGAAATAAACAGATCGGCGTTTCCGTCGTTGGCGAACTGCGCTTTTTGCTGCACAGTCTGATTGGTGTTTCCGGTTCGTGTGTATTCCACATCATATCCGTTTCTGGACAGGATATCGCCGATGGCAAGAGCCATATCCAGATTATCGTCGCTTTCTCTCCGACCATTGCAGACAGCTCCGGGATCGCCGATGCCGTCATGTCCGGCATCGATCACTATTTTTTCTGCCATAGAATATCCCCATACCTTTTTTAAACAATATATGCGGAACGGCTTTGCATTGTGAAGTGGAACTGGATTTTTCCTGCAAGATAGAGTATGATGGAAAAGGCTTACGAGAGGAGAGTGTTTTGATGACAAACACGAGAGACAGAAAAAGGAAGGGGATCCTGCTTACACTGTTGGGAGGAACGCTGTGGGGACTCTGCGGGAGCTGCGGACAATTTCTGATGCAGTATAAGTCGGTGACTTCTGACTGGCTGGTGCCATGGCGCCTTACTCTGGCAGGAAGCGTGATCCTGCTCTTCCTGGCGGTTACCCGGAAGACGCAGGTACTGGAGGTCTGGAAAGAACCCAGAGGGAGAAGGGACATTCTGATTTTTTCGATTTTCGGAATGATGCTCTGCCAGTATTCCTATTTTACCACGATCCAGTATTCCAACGCGGGGACGGCGACAGTGCTCCAGTATACCGGACCGGCCATGATACTGGTTTTTCTTTGCCTGAAAAACCGGAGGATGCCGAAAGCATACGAACTGGCGGCTTTGTTCTGCTCCATGGCAGGAACCTTCGTACTGGCAACTCATGGAAATCCGGCGGAACTGGCGATCCCGGCGCAGGCGCTGTTCTGGGGACTGGCGGCGGCAGTTACCGTCGTGATCTATAATCTTCAGCCGGCGTGGCTGATGAGCAGGTATTCTACGCTGCTTACGCTGGGATGGGGGATGCTGATCGGAGGGATTGTGCTGATGCTGCTGCGCCGTCCCTGGAGGATACATCCGGTGATGGATGGAGAGACCCTGCTTGCCATGTGCTTTATCGTCCTTTTCGGGACTGTCTGCGGGTTTTATTTCTATTTATCGGGAGTGAAGCTGGTGGGAGCGGGAAACGCCAGCGTGTTATCCTGTGTAGAACCGGTGGCGGCTACAGTTATGTCGGTAGTGTGGCTTAAAGTGGTATTTCAGCCGGTGGATTTGATGGGATTTGCCCTGGTATTGTCTGCTGTGCTGATTATTTCAGTAAACCAGGCAAGAGAAGAGCGGCTGATGATGCCGGAAATAGAAAGGAGGAACACAGATGGATGAACAAATAAAATTTCGGACAGCGTTAGCTGCTTTGAAAGCGGCGGCCGAGACGAAGGACCGAAAGCTGTCGGTACAGGAAGTTCAGGATGCCCTTTCCGGTATGGGTCTGGATGAAACACAGTATCAGATGGTGTACGCATACTTGGCGGGAAAAGGGATCCATGTGGAAGGGGCGGTGATTCCGGAGGTGGAAAAGCCTCCGTATACCGACGGGGAACAGGAATTTTTGAAGCAGTACCGGAAGGATCTGAAGAGACTAAAGAAACAGCCCGCAGACCGGCTGACGGATCTGTATGCCAGGGCGGCTGACGGAGAAGCGGAGGCAAAGCGGCTTCTGACAGAACACTACATGGATTATGTGTTGGAACTTGCAGAGGACTATGCGCATGGAAGTCTTCCTATACAGGACCTGGTACAGGAAGGCAGTCTGGGACTGATGGTAGGTATTGATACCCTGGGATTGATGGATGAGGCGCTGACGGTGGAAGCGCATCTGGAGCACGAGATACGCAGAGCTCTGCAGGAGGCGATTCGGGAACAGGAGGACGCCCGGGATACCGGTGCGCAGATCACAGAGAAGCTGAATAAGCTGGCGGACTCCGTTACGAAACTGACCGAGGATCTGGGAAGAGAAGTGACGCCGGACGAGCTTTCCATGTATTTGGATATGCCGTTAGAAGAGATTGAAGATCTGCTCCGGATCGCGGGAGAGACGATTGAGACGGCGGAAAAGAGCGAAGATTGAGCATTTTATAAATGGCGATTATGCTGTACAGTGCAAGTAAACAATGAAAAAAGACAGCCGTGGAATGTGTTATTCTGCGGCTGTCTTTGGGAGGGGCAATTTTATAAATATCAGATATCGCGCAGGAACATGACTGCTTCGTAGGGCCGGAGCGTAAGATTCTCAGGTCGGATATCCTCGTTGTAGTTGGACAGGATACACCTGCAGTCCGTCGGGATGTTCAGGGAAACCTGTGTTTCTTCCGGAAAATAATTGCAGAAGACATAGAGTTCCTGCGTGCTGTCTGTTCTCTTGTAGGCAAGGATCCGGTCATCTTCTTCCAGAAGTGCCTCAAAGATTCCGTCAGCGATGACGGGGACTGTTTTTCTCAGCCGGATCAGCTTCCGGTAGTAATTAAATATGGAATTATCCGATTCCCGGTCCAGGGTGTTGATCTCCTTGTAATTCGGGATCACGGAGATCCAGGGCTGCACATCAGAGAAACCGGCGTTTTCGGAGTCGTCCCACTGCATGGGAGTGCGGGAGTTGTCCCTGGATTTTCTGCGGAGACTTTCGTAGATTTCTTCTTCCGGTTTCCCCTTCCGTTTCATCAGATTATAATAGTTCAGGGATTCAATATCCCGGTACTGGCTGATATCCGTAAATCCCGCGTTGGTCATGCCGATCTCTTCGCCCTGATAGATATAAGGAGTCCCCTTCAGACCGTGGATGGTGGTTGCCAGCATCTTGGCGGATTCCAGCCGGTATTTCCCATCGTCTCCGATCCTGGAGACGATGCGGGGCTGGTCGTGGTTGTACCAGAACAGCGCGTTCCAGCCGCCTCCTTTCTCCATCTCCCGCTGCCATGTGAAGAGATTTTTCTTCAGATCATGGAAACGGAACGGCTGGATCTGCCATTTGTTGCCGGAGGGGTAGTCGATCCGGAGATGGTGGAAGCTGAAGATCATGGACAGCTCATGGGAAGCCGGGTTGGAGTAACGGATACTGTTTTCCAGAGTGGTGGAAGACATTTCGCCGACGGTAATGATGTCGTCATATCTGCCGAAGGTATTCCGGTTCAGCTCCTGAAGATATTCGTGGATCCTGGGACCGTCCGTATAATATTTCTTTCCGTTTCCGGTCAGGTCGTCTTCATAGATCCCGGTTTTGGATATCAGATTGATGACATCAAAACGGAAGCCTTTCACGCCTTTATCGATCCAGAAGTTTACGATATCGTAACATGCCTGGCGGACATTCGGATTGTCCCAGTTCAGGTCTGCCTGCGTCACATGGAAAAGGTGCAGATAATATTCATCTGTTTCCGGGAGATAGCTCCAGGCGTCTCCTCCGAAGTTAGACTCCCAGTTGGTAGGAGGAAGGCCGTTTTTCCCTTTTTTGAAGATAAAAAAGTCCCGGTAATAAGGATCGCCTTTCAGGGCTTTCTGAAACCATTCATGCCTGGTTGAGCAGTGGTTGAATACCATGTCCATCATCAGATAAATGTTCCTTTTCGCCGCCTCTTTTACAAGAAGGTCAAAATCTTCCATTGTTCCGTACATGGGATCGATATTGCGGTAGTCCGCAATATCGTACCCGTTGTCGTTCTGAGGCGACACATAGAAAGGAGTAATCCAGATATAATCCACGCCCAGTTCTTCCAGGTAATCCAGATGTTTAATGATACCTTTCAGATCTCCGATGCCGTCGCTGTTGGTGTCCTGGAATGACTTCGGATAGATCTGATATACTACTTTATTTCCCAGATTCATGATGTTCTCCTCTTTGCTGTCGGTTTATCGATTATTTGGTTCCCATATCTTTTAATTTCGTCTTGGAAAGTACGACGGTGATAAGGAAAGCCAGTATGATGTCGATGACGATGCACAGTATGTATGCCGGTATCTTGTCTCCGCGCATGGAAAGGAAAGCCGGAAGGCCGCCTACGCCTACGCTGTTGGCGATGATGCCGAAGAACCTGGAGACGATGCCCATGATACCGCTGGTAAGCATGGCGCCCACGAACGGATACAGGTATTTCAGGTTGACGCCGAACATGGCCGGTTCCGTGACGCCCAGATAGCCGGAGATGAAGGACGGGATACCGACTTCCCTGGCTTTCGCGTCTTTCCGGTTGATGAATACGAAGGCCATGACTGCGGACGCCTGGGCGATGTTGCTGAGGGCTACTACCGGGAAGGTGTAGATACCGCCCATGGTAGCTACTGTCTGCAGGTCGATAGGAAGCATGGAATGGTGCAGTCCCGTGATGACCAGCAGCGGATAGAGAAGCCCGTAGATACCGCTGAACAGCCAGGCAAAGGAGGAATTAAAGCCTGCCATGATGATGCCTGCCAGTCCGTCGCCGATCATACGCCCGAAGGGTCCGATGATGGTATGGGCCAGTATGATCGCCGGGATCAGGGAAAAGAACGGAACCACAATCATGGAGATGACCTCCGGTACATGTTTCTTCAAAAATCTGTAAATCACTGCAAATACCAGTCCTACCAGAATCGCCGGGATAACCTGCGACTGATAGCCTACCATGTTGATATGGAAGGAACCGAAATCCCAGTATTTAATCGGATCTCCCGCTTCAATGGCGGCCACATAGTCGGATGCGGACATAAGCTGCGGAGATACCAGCGTGATGCCCAGTACGATACCCAGCATCTGGTCTACATTCATCTTTTTGCATACGGACCAGGTAATGCCCACGGGGAGGAATGTAAAGATTGCCTCGCCTGCCAGCCAGAGAAAATTATAGGCGCCCGCCCAGAATGGATAGACTTCCGTGATCGCCTTGGTTCCGTTTTCCAGCAGTTTAATGTCTCCGATTACGTTTCTGAAGCCCAGGATCAGACCGCCGACGATGATCGCGGGAATAATCGGCGCGAAGATCTCGGCCAGGTTTGCCACCGCCCGCTGGAGCAGATTCATATTTCCTTTCGCGGCTTTCTTCGCTTCCTGCTTGTCTACGCCGTCCATATTGCTGACTGCAGAAAATTCATCGAAGAACTGGGAGACCTTGTTCCCAATGATGACCTGGAACTGTCCGCCCTGTGTAAAGCTTCCTTTTACACAGGAAAGTTCTTCGATTCCCTTCACGTCCGCTTTCTTGTCGTCAGCCAGGACAAATCTCATGCGTGTTGCGCAGTGCGTGAACGATACAATATTATCTCTTCCGCCCACTAATTCGAGCATCTTTTTTGCGTCGTTTGTAAATTCGGACATTTTATCCACCTCTCACCCTTAACTTATAACATGTACGTACTTGCATACTGATACAATAGCATATACGTATTTGATGGTCAACGATTTTAGGTAAAAAATTTGCGCCGCTCAACAAAACCGGCGCAATGTATAAATTAAAAAGCCTATCTTTGTGCAACTCCTACAAAATTAAAGTGATCAGGCCGATGCCTGGATTCTGTATATTGAAACAAGATACCATCAAACGTATACGTATAACTTTTGACAACGACCACAAGGTCATAGCGCCCCATGTCCAGATATTTTCGATCCTGCTCCGTGGCGTCGCAGACAAATATTTCTTTGGTGGCATATCCGATTCTCAGCCCCTGTTCCTTTTCCAGATATTCATAGACAGAATCCCTGCAGGCTCTCAGCGGAAGGTTGGGGACAATGCTCCGTTTAAAAAAATCGTGGTCCATGATGACCCGCCCCTCGTCGATCACCCTGACCCTGAGAAGGTCATAGACTTCGGACTCCGCGTGATCTCCGAACAGTTCCTTGATGCGGCCTGCATCCGAAAGAATCTCCAGATTTTCCACATCGGTTCTGGTCTGCCGGTTCAGGTGGGCGTTAAGTTCCTTGAAACTGGCAAGCTTTTCAAAAGGAAAGACATACTCTTTCTTCCCGGCTACGGTGGCGACTTTTCCCCGGGATTTTTGAATATATCCCTGATTTTCCAGGATTCCCAGCGCTTTCCGGATGGTATCCCTGGATACCTGATAGAGCTCCATCAGCTCCCCTTCCGCGGGCAAAGCCTGTCCTGTTTTCAGGGCTTCAGATTCTATCATGTTTTTCAGGTCGGTATATACTTGTACGTATTTGCTTGCCATATTTCATCCTGCTTTCTTTTAAAATACTGCTTATACATATAAGTATATCGAATCCTGATAAAATTACAAGATGTCTTATGGGAATGAATATTGTAACAACGACGAACATATGATATAGTGCCGTTAGGCAAAACTGAAAGCAGTGTCCATGCGGCACCAAATGAAAACCCCGGAGGCTCCATCTCCGGGGTTTTCGCTTGGCTGGTTGTTGTTTTTATCTCCGGATTCATTATTGGGGGAGATCAAAAAGATGCACAAAAAAATACGATTATTTCGGGAAAAAGGCGCGGCGTCAGCGCCTATATCCTTGATTTTCCAACGGAAATCAGGTATCATTTTTGTAGAAAAGTTCGTCTGAGGACTTGAGTACAGCCGGGGAAACGGTGTCCCGGCAGACAGTGGGGTATGAGATGGAAGAGAAAATACAATTTGCGGTGCTGATCGACGCGGAGAATATCAGCTCCAAGTATGCGCAGGTTATCTTTGATGAGCTGGAGAAATACGGATTTGCATCCTGCAGGAGAATCTATGGAAACTGGTCAAAGGAGAATGGATGGAAGGAAGGGACTCTGCTGGAACATTCCATTACTCCGATTCAGCAGTTTTCTTATACGTCAGGAAAAAACAGTACGGATATGGCCATGGTGATCGACGCCATGGATCTGCTGTATCAGAACAAAGTGGACGGTTTCTGTCTGGTAACCAGCGACAGCGATTTTACCAGGCTTGCCATGCGTCTGAGAGAAGAAAAAAAATATGTGCTGGGTATGGGAGAATCCAAGACGCCGCTGGCACTGACCAGAGCATGCAACCGGTTTATCCACCTGAATCTGATCGGAGAATCCAACAAGGAGGACAGTGCGGAGACGACAGTCCATACAAGCCAGGAAGACAATGGTATGGATAATGTGACAAGTATTGAAACGATAGAAAACGCGATCCTGCAGCTGCTCAGTGAGACCGGGGAGGATACGCTGGACCTGGGGTTTGTAGGACAAAGACTGAGTATGCGTTTTCCGGATTTTGACGTGCGCAACTATGGTTATTCCAAACTGAGCGTTTTTTTGTCGGAGGAGATTCCGCATTTCCGGATCGTCCGGTCCAATAATCACTATGGCATACGGAAAGGGCAGGCAATCGAACGGGAAAAGATTGAAAGTGAGATTCTCGGCATTATTCGCAGAAATGGCGGCGTAGTGGATAACCTGGCGGTGATCAATGACGAGCTGAAGAATAAATATAATGGGTTTGACCTGAAGGATTATGGGTACAGCCGTATTTCCGGATTCCTGCGAAGTATTCATGGGCTGAGCGTGGATGGAAATATGGTGAGGCTGAAAAATCGGTGATTGGACGATAGCCATAGAAAAACCGGAAGAAATCTCGGAATGCGAGGAATTTCTTCCGGTTTTTTGGAGATATTATAAAACTTATACCGTATGTTTTTCCTGCGGATAAACCAGCCCCCAGTCTTCCCGGAGACCGTCCATGATCCGGAGGACTCTCAGAGTCTCTTCGTGAGGCATGGATGGGCATTCTTTTTCCTCTTTTTGGATGCAGTCGATCATTTCCAGAACTTCGTATTCATAACCGGTGATCTGTTCCGGCAGGTCGATGTGGCGCATGACCTGATGATCGGGTCCGCAGATGTCGATGGCCAGCGGGTTGTTGATATTGTCCACGACCATATATCCTTTGGAACCGTAAAAGACTCCGTGACGGTCAGATTCTCCGTACATGCCTGCAGTCAGGACAGCGAAGCGGCCGTCCGGGTAGGTCAGGGTGATGCATTCCTGACCGTCCACACCGGTTTCTGTCATGAGCACGGTGGAAGAAATGTTCTGGAAATCATCTCCAAAATGCATCAGCGCGAAATTAAGAGGGTAGATTCCCACATCCAGGAGTGCGCCTCCCGCCAGCTCCGGCCGGATCAGACGTTCGTTCTGGCAGATGCGGTAGCAGAGATTGGCGGTCAGTGTGCGGACTTCGCCGATAATGCCTTCCGCCAGCAGGTCGTTGATGACTTTTCGGGAGGGCATGTAGCGCGTCCAGATGGCTTCTGTAATCAGGACGCTTTTCTTTTCGGCAAGAGCAAACAGTTCTTCGGCCTGTGCGGCATTCATGGTGAAGGCTTTCTCACAGAGTACATGCTTGCCGTGCTCGATACAGAGTTTTGCATGCTCAAAATGGTGGGAGTGGGGCGTCGCGATATAGACGATGTCCACATCCGGGTCGTTTACCAGTTCTTCATAGGAACCGTAGGCTTTTTGGAAACCGTATTCTTCGGCGAATGCCGAAGCTTTTTTCAGATCTCTGGAAGCGACGGCGAAGCTTGCCGCTTCCGGCATGGGACCGATGGTTTTCGCCATCCAGGCCGCAATGTTTCCGGCTCCGATGATTCCGATGTTCATGGGCATAAGTCCAGTCCTCCTTTGATGTAATATATTTCCGGGGTATTCCCGCGGTGTTCAGATCTATACTTCCGGCAACGTGATTTTCCCTGCGGCTGCAGTGGCCGCCGCTGTGGCAGGGGAAGCCAGGAAGATTTCTACTTTGGAAGTTCCCATACGGCCCAGGAAATTCCGGTTGTTAGTGGCGACAACGCGTTCGCCGTCAGTCAGGATGCCGCCGGTGCGTCCGCAGCAAAGGCCGCAGCCGGGATGGGTGATGATCGCGCCTGCCTCTGCCAGGATGGCCATGGTCCCGTCGGCAAGCGCCTGTTCATAGATTTTCCGGCTGGCGGGAGTCACGATCAGTTTCACAAATGGAGCGACTTTCTTTCCTTTCAGGATGGAGGCTGCCGTCTGCAGATCTTCCAGACGTCCGTTCGTACAGGAGCCGATAAAGACCTGATCGACAGGCGTACCGGAAAATTCGCTGACCGGGCGGATATTGTCCACCTGCGAAGGGCAGGCCAGTACCGGGACAAAATCTTCAGCCCGGTAGTGGATGGTACGGATGTAGTTTGCGTCCGCATCTCCGGTCAGGGAGCGTTCTTTGTCGGTCAGTTCCATCCTGCAGTATTCTGCTGTTTTTTCATCCGGCGTAAACAGCGCGCATTTTGCACCGGCTTCAATCGCCATATTTGCCATTGTCATACGGCTGGCGACGGACATCTGTTCCACAGTACTGCCGCAAAATTCCAGCGCCTGATAGGTGGCCCCGTCTGCGCGAAGGTCGCCGATCAACCGGAGAATAATGTCTTTGGACATCACGCCTTTAGGAAGTGTTCCTTCGATCTCTACTTTAATGGTTTCCGGAACCTTGATCCACATGGTTCCGGTCCCCAGAATACTGGCCATTTCTGTGTATCCGATGCCCGAAGAAAATGCGCCTACACATCCGTAAGTGGTGGTGTGGCTGTCGGTTCCAAAGACGATATCGCCGGGTTTCACATACAGGGCTTCGGTCATAAGCTGATGGCAGATGCCGTCGCTTCGGTGGATGTTTTTCATACCGTATTTTTCCACAAATGCGTTGCCGATCCGGAAATGGCGGGTGTCGTCCACCTGGCTGGCCGGAACCAGATGATCATAGATTAGTACGACTTTGTCCGGATCCCAGAGTTTCTGAAATCCCATTTCTTCAAATTTTTCCGCCACAAACGGAATAAAAATGTCGTGGATCATGACTTTGTCCACATGAACCGTTACGATGTCGCCCGGCTTCACATCATGCCCCACATTGCGGCTGACGATTTTTTCTATGATTGTCTGTCCCATCTCTTAATCCTCCAGTCCGTTCAGCCGGCGCATGGCTTTGACCAGTCCGCCCGCTTCGATAATATCCATCAGGTTTTGGGGAAGAGAAGCGATCGGATATGCTTTTCCCTGATGGATGATCTGCCGGTTCATTTCTACCGTGATGGTATCGCCTTCGGCTGCCGCATCCCGGAGGTCTGCGTTTTCAATGAGCAGCAGACCGTTGTTGATCGCGTTGCGGAAAAAGATCCGGGCGAAAGACTTTGCAACGACACACCGGACGCCCAGCGCTTTGATGATCTCCGGCGCCTGTTCACGAGAAGAGCCGCAGCCGAAGTTCTTTCCGGCCACAATGATGTCGCCGGGCCGGATCTGGGAGGCCAGTTCCGGGCGCAGAGGAGAAAAGGCATACGGCGCCATATCCTGTACGGTTTTTAATGCAAGGTATTCAGTGGGGATGATGATATCGGTGTCGATGTCGTCTCCCAGCAGCCAGACCCTGCCGCTAAATGTCTCTTTCATATCTAAAAACTCCTTTAAGAAAAGCGCAGATTACGGCCTCTTTCCGGCCGCAGAACTGCCTGTGATTTACAGCATGTCGGCGGTGGCGATTTCGCCTTTGATGGCGGAAGCGGTCACCGTCGCCGCGCTTGCCAGGTAGACGAAAGAATCCCGGTGTCCTGCACGGCCCTTGAAATTTCTGGTGCCGGTGCTGATCAGAGTCTCTCCCTCGCCGATGACACCCTGGCAGCTTCCCCAGCAGACGCTGCAGTTGGGATTCATGACGATGGCGCCTGCTTCCATGAAGGTCTGGATCAATCCTTCCTTTATGGCTTCCTGGTAGACTGCTTGGCTGGCCGGTACGACCAGAAAACGGACCAGGGGATGGACTTTCCGGCCCTTTAACAGCGCGGCTCCGACACGGAGATCTTCGATGCGTCCGTTGTTGCAGGAACCAAGGAAGGCTTCATCGATTCTGGTTCCGGCCGCTTCTCCGGCCGGGCATACATTGTCTACAAAATGAGGCTTTGCCACGATCGGCACGATGGAGCCCAAATCTATGTCATAGACCGCGGAGAATACGGCGTCCGGATCGCTGGAGAAACATGCTTTTGGTTCTCTGCCGTGTGCGCGCAGATAATCAAGAGCGATGTCGTCCACCTCCATCAGCGCGGTCTTCGCGCCTGCTTCCACACAAAGATTGCAGATGGAGATGCGGTCGCTCATGGAGAGGGTTTTCATTCCTTCACCGACGAATTCCATAGCCTTGTAATTTGCGCCGTTTGCGCCGATTTTTCCGATGATGGTCAGGATCAGGTCTCGGGCATAGACTCCCTCCGGAAGTCTGCCGGTCAGATTGAAGCGGATCGTTTCCGGTACCAGTACCCAGGATTTTCCTGTGACCATGGCATACAGATAATCCGTGCATCCTACGCCGGTACCGAATGCTCCCAGCGCTCCGTAGGCGCAGGTATGGCTGTCCGCGCCGAAGATCAGTTCGCCGGGACATACATATTTTTCCATCATGATCTGGTGGCAGACGCCCTGGCCCTCATAAAACGCGATGCCATGTTCTCTGGCAAAGTCGCGCATTTTCTTCTGGGATGCGGCAGTCTTGGGACTGTCTGACGGAACATTATGGTCCACGATCCAGACCAGTTTATTCACATCGGCAATGTGCGGGTGCTTCAGCTGGTTGTTGTACATATCGATAGTAAGATGAGTGGTTCCGTCATTGCTCATGAGACGGTCAACTTCCACTGTGTGGATATCTCCGGCTTTTACGGTATCCACACCGGCCGCGCGGGCGATGATTTTTTCTGCGATAGTCATTCCCATGATTATGCCTCCTCCTTGTTCAGTGATGCGATCAGTCCGCCCTGGTCCAGGATGTTCTGCATATAGGGCGGGAGTTTGGTGCAGGTGAATTCTTTGCCGCCGCACCGGACGATGCCTTCGTTCATGGAGAGTTCCATCTCATCTCCGTCAGACACGTGATCATAGAGGTCTTTGCAGACGATAACGGGAAGTCCGATATTGATGGCGTTGCGGTAGAAGATCCGGGCAAAAGATTTGGCGATCACAGCCTGGATTCCCAGCGCCTTCAATACCCCCGGCGCCTGCTCTCTGGAGGAACCGCAGCCGAAGTTCTCGCAAGCCACGATAAAATCACCCGGTTTTACTTTGGACGCAAAGTCCGGATCCAGGGATTCGAAGGTATGTACTTTCATTTCTTCAATGGTTGGAAAAAGCAGATACTGGGACGCGATGATCTGGTCCGTATCCACATCTGTATGGAATTTGAATATTTTTCCCATAGGGGAACCTCCTCTTCTTAAAATTCATGGTGTTTGACCTGTAAAAACAGGCGTATTATAAAAACAGGCAGCCGGAATCTTCCGGCTGCCTGTAATCTGCTATTTATCTTCCTTTGGAATCTCTTCGGACGCCGGTTCTGGCAGATAAATGTGAACCTGGTCGATCCGGTTCTTTTCCATAGAATCCACTGCAAGCCGAATGCCGTTTTCCGTCGTGACTTCTTCGCCCACATGCGGAAGATGATCCAGGAGCTCGATGATAATACCTCCCACAGAATCATAATCTTCCGACTCCAGGGCCAGCCCTTTGTCTTCCAGCTCCAGACTGTCATTCAGATCATCCAGGCTCATGGCTCCGGCTACGATGTATTCTGTATCGGTGAGCTGGCGGACCAGTTCTTCTTCATCTTCGTCATACTCATCACGGATATCGCCGACGATTTCTTCCAGAAGATCTTCTACAGTAACCAGTCCGGAGGTTACGCCATATTCGTCCAGCACAATCGCGAGATTGGTAGAACTTTTCCGCATCTCAACCAGCAGATCCGAAGTGCGTTTATGCTCATGTGTAAAGAGCACGCTCCGAAGAATGTTGTGGGCATCGAAATGTTCTTTGTCTTCGTAGGTCAGGAGATCTTTTACATTGAGCATGCCGATCACATTGTCCGTAGATTCTTCATAGACGGGATAACGGGTATATTTGTTTTCATTGAATACATTCAGAATATCCTGATAAGACGCATCCGCCTTTAAAAAACTGATATCTACTTTGGGAACCATGATGTCTTTGGCCGTAGCGTCACCGAAATCAAATACATTGTTGATCATCTCGCGTTCTTCCTGCTCGATGACGCCGTCTTCATGGCTTACGTCTACGATCGTCCGGATCTCTTCTTCGGTATAGGATTCCTGTTTGGTGTCGGGATTTACCCGCAGGAGGAAGAGGATTCCTCTGGAAAGGTTGTTCATGATGAAAATCAGAGGAGTGGCTATCGTCATCCATGCATATACGAATCTGGCGAAATTCAACGCGAGTTTCTCTGACTGTATTGTCGCGCATGTTTTAGGAGTAATTTCTCCAAAGATTAATATTACCAATGTCAATACGCCGGTAGCGATACCAGGACCGATGCTTCCAAACCAGTCGGTAGCCATAACTGTAGCCAGAGAGGATGCGGAAAGATTGACAATATTGTTCCCGATCAGAAGAGCGCTGAGCATTTTGCCCTGATCCTCGATGATTTTAGAGAGAATCACTGCACGATTATCGCCTTCTTCGACCAGATTTCTGACTCGGATCTTGTTGACAGTTACCATAGCGGTCTCCGATGAAGAAAAAAACGCGGAGAGCCCGATCAAGATAAGCAGGATCAGTACCTGTATGGCGTCACTGGAATCCAATGTAGTTCACTCCTTTAATTCTGTTAGGTATAGACAAAAATAACTATACGATATTTTGAAACAAAATGCAAGTGCCGCAGCATAATCAAGGGCGTTCGGCATATAAATAGAAGCAGGAGTACACGAGGGGAGGGACTTGTTTATGAATCAACCGGGAATCTCTTTGAATCAGGGAGTGAGGGTTGTTAAAGCTCTGCTGGTATCTTACCTGTTGACCGGCGGACTTCTTCTTTTGCTGGCGGGACTTCTGTACCGTTTCCGCCTGGATGAAGGGAAAATACAGATCGGTATTATATTGATCTATATAGTGTCCTGTTTTGCAGGAGGTTTTCTGGCAGGGAAAATGATGAAAAGCAGAAAATTTCTTTGGGGCGTGCTGCTGGGCCTGTTGTATTTTCTGATAATGACCCTGGTATCGCTGGCTGTCAACCGGGGATTGCAGGACGGGACCACCAGTTATTTTACAACATTCCTTCTGTGTATGGGAGGAGGCATGCTTGGCGGGATGTGCGCGTGATAAAAAACTCTTTTCATTTTTCATCTCTTATGATATAGTTATAAATAATCATGTAATTCAGTACATTTTAGGAGGACGATGAGATGAAACATATCAAGACTTTAAATACGCAGACCCTGCAGAATACCATGAAGAAGGGCGGCTGCGGCGAGTGCCAGACTTCCTGCCAGTCTGCATGCAAGACTTCCTGTACGGTAGGAAACCAGAGCTGCGAGAACAATAAATAAGACAGGCCTAGCTTGACAGGAAAGCAGCGATTTTGTCGCTGCTTTTTTCGTGCATGAGATAATATTTCTATAGAGAGGAAAGAAAACATGGTACACCAGTACAAAAACAACGGATACAATATTCTGCTGGATGTGAACAGCGGGTCGGTCCATGTGGTAGACGATCTGGTTTACGATATGGTTCCCTATTATAAGGAAAAGGGATTGGAGGAGACGGTCCGCCTCCTGAAGGCTAAATATCCGGAGGAAGAGATCCGGGAAGCGGCGGAGGATCTGGAAGAATTGATTCAGGCCGGAAAACTGTACACAGAAGATATCTACGAAAATTATATCCAGGAGATCGTGGACGCGAAGAAACCGGTGGTAAAGGCGCTTTGTCTCCATATTGCCCACGACTGCAATCTGGCCTGTCGGTATTGCTTCGCCGAAGAGGGAGAGTATCACGGCAGACGCGCTCTGATGAGTTATGAAGTGGGTAGGAAAGCGCTGGATTTCCTGATTGCCAATTCCGGAAACCGTAAGAATCTGGAAGTGGATTTCTTCGGCGGCGAGCCGCTGATGAACTGGCAGGTGGTGAAAGACCTAGTGGCATACGGCCGGGAGCAGGAAAAGATTCACAACAAGAATTTCCGTTTTACGCTGACGACGAACGGTGTGCTTCTGAACGATGAAGTTCAGGAATTTGTAAATAAGGAAATGGCAAATGTGGTGCTCAGCATCGACGGAAGAAAGGAAGTCCATGACTACATGCGTCCGTTCCGCGGAGGCAAAGGGAGTTATGACCTGATCCTTCCTAAATTCCAGAAGCTGGCCGAGAGCAGGAATCAGGAAAAATATTATGTGCGGGGAACGTTTACCAGACATAATAAAGATTTTTCCAAAGATGTGCTTCATCTGGCGGACCTGGGATTCAAACAGATTTCTGTGGAACCGGTGGTCGGCTCGGAAGAGGAAGAATATGCGCTGCGGGAAGAAGATCTGCCGCAGATCATGGAGGAATATGACCGTCTGGCCGCGGAGATGGTGAAACGTCACGGAACAGACAGGGAATTTAATTTCTTTCACTTTATGCTGGATCTGACGGGAGGACCCTGTGTGGCCAAGCGCCTGTCCGGATGCGGTTCCGGCACGGAATACCTGGCTGTGACTCCCTGGGGAGATTTGTATCCCTGTCACCAGTTTGTGGGGGACGAACAGTACCTGATGGGAAATGTGGACGACGGCATCGTGCGTCCGGATATTCGGGAAGAATTTAAGCAGTGCAACGTATATTCTAAGGAAAAATGCAGAAACTGCTTTGCGAAATTCTACTGCAGCGGCGGCTGCGCGGCAAATGCCTGGAAATTCCACGGATCGATCAATGAGGCTTATGATATCAGCTGCGAGCTGGAACGCAAACGTGTGGAGTGCGCGATCATGATTAAGGCGGCGGAAGCGGAGATGGACGCCGCGGGAGAAGACGGGGAATAAGGGACAGCCGCATGTCAAAATGGGTAGAAATCAGGAAAGGCGCGGATTTTCAGAAGATAGGGCAGCAGTTTCACATTACTCCGCTGGCGGCACGCCTGATCCGCAACCGGGAGATCCGGGGAGAAGCGGAGATCCGGAAATATCTGCACGGCACGGTAAAGGATCTGTATCCGGCGTCTTCCATGAAAGGAATGAAGGATACCGTGGAGATTCTGTCGGAGAAAATCAGGCAGGGGAAGCGGATCCGTATTATCGGAGACTATGATATCGACGGAGTCTGCGCCGCTTATATTCTTCTGAAAGGTCTCTCCGTTCTGGGAGCCAATGTGGATACGGATATTCCGGACCGAATCAAAGACGGTTATGGTTTGAATCAGGAACTGGTAGACCGGGCGTTCCTGGACGGAATCGATACAGTACTGACCTGCGATAATGGAATCGCGGCGGTGAAAGAGATCGCCTATGCGAAAGAAAAAGGCATGACTGTACTGGTGACAGACCATCATGAGGTTCAGCGGGAAATTCCGCCGGCGGATGCGGTGATCGATCCCAGACAGGAGGACTGTCTGTATTCTTTTAAAAAGTTATGCGGGGCGGCGGTGGCCTGGAAGCTGACAGGGGAACTTTGGAAAGCGTTTCCGTATCGGGACGATGGCTTATACAGGGAACTGATGATGTTCGCCGCGTTTGCCACGGTAGGGGACGTGATGGACCTGGAAGATGAGAACCGCATCCTGGTGCGGGAAGGTTTGAAAATGCTGCGGGAGACTGCGCATCCGGGCATGTCTGCGCTGATCGAAGTCAATGAATTGCCCCGGGAACGGCTGTCGGCATTTCATATCGGCTTTGTTTTGGGTCCCTGCATCAATGCCGGGGGCAGGCTGGATACTGCAAAACGTGCGCTGGAGCTTCTGGACACACAGGATTATGAACTGGCGCTTCGACGCGCGAAGGAACTAAAAGATCTGAATGACGAACGGAAGACGATGACAGAGCAGGGGGTAAAAGCAGGGATTCGGCAGATTGAAAACGGTCCTCTGAGAGATGACCGGGTGCTGGTAGTTTACCTTCCGGATTGTCATGAAAGTCTGGCGGGAATCATTGCCGGACGGATCCGGGAACGTTATTACCGGCCGGTTTTTGTCCTGACCAGAGGAGAAGAGGCGGTAAAAGGTTCCGGAAGATCCATCGAGACATATTCTATGTTTGAAGAGATGAGCAAATGCAGGGACCTGTTCCTGAAATACGGAGGCCATCCTATGGCGGCGGGTTTGTCCCTTGCGGAAGAGAATGTGGAAGAATTCCGCAGAAGAATCAACGAGTCCTGCACTCTGACCGAAGAAGACCTGACAGAGGTGGAACGCATCGATATGGTGCTTCCGTTCAGATGGGTGACAGAGAGACTGACAGAAGAACTGGAACTTTTGGAGCCGTTCGGAAAAGGCAATACCCGTCCCGTTTTTGCGGTACGGAATGTACGGATACTGGAAAGCCGGGTGCTGGGGAAGCACCAGAATATGCTGCGGCTTAAGCTGATGGACGAAGAGGGAACTGCCATGGACGGGGTCTTTTTCCGGGAGGACATGCAGCAGGTCCTGTCGGATTTTCAGAAAAAAGATCGGTTGCATTTTCTGTATTATCCGGAAATGAATGAGTACAGGGGGAGAAAGAAGCTGCAGATACGGATCCTGGATTATTGTTAAAGCAATTGCCTAACCCCTTGTTTTGTGCTATATTAGAATCAGTGCGGGCACGAGAAGCGCCCGAAAGTGCGGTAAAGGAGAGCGATACGGATGAAGAAACTGGAAGATTATGTGGTAAGCATTCCGGATTTTCCGGAAGAGGGAGTGATATTCCGCGATGTAACGTCGATTCTGCAGGATGCGGACGGTCTGCATCTGGCGATTGAGGAGATCCAGAAACTGCTGGAGGATGTGGAATTTGACGTAGTAGGAGGCACGGAGTCCAGGGGCTTCATCTTCGGAATGCCGGTCGCCTATAACCTGCACAAATCCTTTGTGCCTGTCCGTAAGGCGGGAAAACTTCCCCGTGAGACCGTTTCCATGGAATATGAACTGGAATACGGTACCGCGACGGTGGAGATCCATAAGGATGCGATTAAACCGGGGCAGAAGGTGGTCCTGATCGACGACCTGATCGCCACGGGCGGCACCATGCAGGCGGCAGCAAAGCTGGTGGAAGAACTGGGAGGCGAAGTTGTGCGCATCGTTTTCCTGATGGAACTGGCAGGACTGCATGGAAGGGAAAAATTGAAAGATTACGATGTGAGAAGCGTAATCTGTTATGATGGAAAGTAAATCAGTCTTTATATAAAGCGGTGATCATTTATGACGACGGAAGCACGGGCAAAAGAAGTGGCGGAGGACGACAGAAGCGTCCGGAAGATGGAAGATTTCACCAGTCCCGATGAACTCTATCAGGAGCTGATCCGGAGTGTACTGAAATACCATCCATCCACAGATATTTCCATGATAGAGAAAGCGTATCAGGTGGCCAGCAAGGCCCATGAGGGACAGGTGCGCAAATCGGGTGAACCTTATATCATTCACCCTATTTGTGTTGCCATTATTCTTGCGGACCTGGAGCTGGATAAGGAAAGTATTGTGGCAGGGCTGCTGCACGATGTGGTGGAAGATACTCCCATGACGACGGAGGATCTGGCGAAACTGTTCGGGGACGAGGTGGCTCTTCTGGTAGACGGAGTTACCAAACTGGGTCAGCTCAGTTATTCTGCAGATAAGGTAGATGAGCAGGCGGAGAACCTCCGGAAGATGTTTCTTGCCATGGCCAAAGATATCCGTGTGATCCTGATCAAGCTGGCGGACCGGCTTCACAACATGCGTACGCTGAAATATATGAAGCCGGAGAAACAGAAGGAAAAAGCCAGAGAGACCATGGACATCTACGCGCCGATCGCCCAGCGTCTGGGTATTTCCAAGGTAAAGATCGAGCTGGATGACCTGGCGCTCAAATATCTGGAGCCGGAGGTCTACTATGATCTGGTGGCGCAGATCGCGGATAAGAAGAGCGTCCGCGAGAAATTTGTCCGGGAGATCGTGGCGGAAGTAAAGCGGCATATGGAAAACGCCAACATCGAAGCGGACGTACAGGGACGTGTCAAACATTTCTTCAGTATTTACAAGAAGATGGTGAACCAGGACAAGACGTTGGACCAGATCTATGATCTGTTCGCCGTGCGGATTCTGGTGGATTCCGTGAAGGATTGTTATGCGGCCCTCGGAGTGATCCATGAGATGTATAAGCCGATCCCCGGACGTTTCAAAGACTATATCGCCATGCCGAAGCCGAATATGTACCAGTCGCTTCATACGACGGTGATCGGTCCGAAAGGACAGCCTTTTGAGATCCAGATCCGGACTTATGAGATGCACAGGACGGCGGAATATGGTATTGCGGCACACTGGAAATATAAAGAGACAGGGGGAAGCACCCAGCAGAATATTGAAGGAAAAGACAGCGCCGAAGCCAAGCTGACCTGGCTGCGTCAGATCCTGGAATGGCAGAGAGACGAGACGGACAACAGGGAGTTCATGAGTCTTTTGAAGAGCGACCTGGATCTGTTTTCGGAGAGCGTATACTGCTTTACTCCCGGAGGCGATGTAAAGACGCTGCCTAACGGTTCCAATCCTATTGATTTTGCATACAGTATCCACAGCGCAGTGGGCAACAAGATGATCGGAGCCAGGGTCAACGGAAAGCTGGTGCCTATTGATTATGTGATCAAAAACGGGGACCGGATCGAGATCATTACATCCCAGAATTCCAAAGGCCCCAGCCGCGACTGGCTGAATATTGTCAAGAGCACACAGGCTAAAAATAAGATCAATCAATGGTTTAAGACAGAATTTAAAGAAGATAATATTATAAAAGGCAAGGACATGATCGCGCAGTACTGCAAAATGAAAGGAATCGTGCTGACGCAGATCATGAAGCCGGAGTATCAGGAAAGCGTCCTGCGCAAATACGGATTCCGGGACTGGGATTCCGTCCTGGCGGCGGTGGGCCATGGAGGCCTGAAAGAAGGCCAGGTGGTCAACAAGATGGTGGAGGAGTCCGAGAAAGCAAAGAAAAAAAATGTCACGGACGCCAAAATCATGGAGAGTGTCGGCGACGCAAAGGAGCAGAAGATCCGGATCGCCAAAGCCGGAAAAGGGATTGTCGTCAAGGGGATCGACGATGTGGCGGTTCGTTTCTCTAAATGCTGCAATCCGGTGCCCGGGGACGAGATCGTGGGGTTCGTCACCAGAGGGCGCGGCGTGACGATTCACCGCACGGACTGTGTAAACGTACTCCATCTGGCGGAATCAGAACGGGAGCGGCTGATCGACGCGGAATGGCAGAGTGGCGCGCAGACATCGGCGGGAGAGAAATATACCACAGAGATCAAGATTTATGGAAATAACCGCACAGGCCTTCTGGTGGACATTTCAAAGATTCTGACGGAACGCGGCATCGACGTGACATCCATGAATGTGCGTACCAGCAAACAGGGTACGGCAACGATTACCATGAGTTTTGATATTTCCAGTGTGGATGAACTGAACAGGATCATCGACCGCCTGCGCCAGGTGGAAAGCGTACTGGATATCGAGAGGTCTGCAAGTTAGGAGAGAACGATGGCAAGATTAAGTGTTTCTTCCATAACAGTGGGGGAACTGGCGGCGAACTGCTGGTTCCTGACGAATGAAGAGACGAAGGAGACATTGGTCTTTGACCCCGGAGATGAAGCGGATCGGATCGGGGTATATACGGAAAAGATGGGATGGACTGTGAAAGCGCTGATCCTTACTCATGGACATCTGGATCATATGGGAGCGGCGGAAGAACTGAAAAAACAGACGGGAGCGCCTGTTTATGCCATGAGAGCAGAGGAACCGCTGCTTCGGGATGCCAAAAAAAACCTGTCAGCTTTTATTGCCCATAAGGTGGTGACCGTGAAGGCTGACCGGCTGCTGGAAGACGGGGAGGAGCTGGAGATCGCCGGTGTCTGCCTGAAGGCATATCTGACGCCTGGACATACGCCGGGAGGCGGCTCGTTCTATTGTCAGGAAGCGGGGTGCGTATTCACCGGAGATACGCTGTTCTGCGGCTCTGTAGGGCGGAGCGATTTCCCGGGAGGAAGCATGTCCGCGCTGGTACAGTCGGTAAAAGAAAAGCTGTTTCTTCTTCCCGACGAAACAAGGGTATATCCGGGGCATGGTCAGGAAACCACGATCCGGTATGAAAAGCAGTATAATCCGTTTGTGAGATAAAGCGGCGGCACGCGGCATGAGGAATTTTGCATGCCGCGTCTTGTGTGTCCGGCAAAAAACGCCGGACAGGGCTTAAAGGAGACATATGATAGAAGTTATTGTAAACAGACCCAGTTTTGAATATGATATTCACTCCCTGGTGAAAGCGTTTTTTCCCAGAGAAGATGTATCCGTGCGGGTACAGGAGGCCTTCACAGAGGAGACAAAGCTCCGCATCAGCCTGCATTTTACGGATGATAAAATCTATATCGCGCTTCTGGAGCAGGGAGAGGAAAAACAGTCCGGCTCCGATGAGATCTGCTACGGGGACCGGAAAGAGACCAAGGACCGTATGAAGAGGCTGTTATACCGGATCCTGCAGGCATATACGGGTCAGTCGCTGCCCTGGGGGACTTTGACAGGGATCCGCCCTACGCGGCTTGCCATGCTGATGCTGGAGGAAGGCATGAGCAATGTGGAAGCGGCACAGAATATGCGGGAGAAGTATTTTGCCAGCAAGGAAAAGGCGGTCTTGAGCGTCATGATTGCCAACCGGGAGCGGTATGTGCTGAGGGATATTGATTATCAGCATGGATACAGCCTGTATGTGGGCATCCCGTTCTGCCCGAGCACCTGCCTGTACTGTTCTTTTACGTCCTATCCCCTTTCCAAATGGGAAAAGCGGATGGATGAATATATGGACGCGCTGTGCAAGGAGCTGGATTATCTGGCGCGCCGGTTCCGGAAGAAGAAACTGAATACGGTCTATATCGGCGGAGGGACGCCTACGACCCTGAGCCCGGAGAGAATGGACCGGCTGCTTGCCAAGATTCAGGGGAGTTTCGACACCTCATATCTGCAGGAGTTTACCGTAGAGGCAGGCCGCCCGGACAGTATCACCAGAGAGAAACTTCAGGTTCTGCTGGATCATCATATTGACCGTATCTCTATTAATCCGCAGACCATGAACGACGAAACGCTGAAGGTGATCGGGCGGCACCATACGGTGCAGCAGGTGAAAGACGCGTTTCATCTGGCGCGGGAAATGGGATTCCATCATATTAATATGGACCTGATCGTGGGACTGCCCGGAGAAGGGTATGAAGATGTGGCCCATACGATGGAAGAGATCCGTGCATTGGATCCGGACAGTGTGACAGTTCATTCCCTGGCCATCAAACGGGCGGCCAGGCTGAATCTTTTCAAGGAAAAATATGAAGAGATGGGCATGGAGAACAACATGCAGATCATGGATCTGACGGCCAGATGCTGTGCGGAGATGGGATTATCCCCGTATTACCTGTACCGTCAGAAAAATATGGCCGGGAATTTTGAAAATGTGGGCTATGCAAAGGTTGACAAAGCCGGGATTTACAATATACTGATTATGGAAGAAAAACAGACGATTCTGGCGGCCGGCGCGGGGGCTATGACGAAATTCGTGTCGCCCGGCCGGCCGGGGGACTTTGGCGGCGTAAAGATTGAGCGCGTGGAGAACGTCAAGGATGTGGGGCAGTATATCAGCCGCATCGACGAGATGATCGAGCGCAAGGAACGCTTCTTTACGGAGCATATGGGGCCCGAAAGCGCGGATGCAGTCTGACAGAATAAAAGAAAGAGAGAGAATCTATGACATTGAAGAAAAAGCCGGTGACCGGCATGAAAGATATCCTTCCTGCAGAGATGCAGCTGAGGGATTATGTGACCGGGCTGATCAAAGAGACGTATAAGAGTTTTGGTTTTTCTCCGATTGAAACACCCTGCGTGGAGCATATTGAGAACCTGTGCAGCAAACAGGGCGGAGACAATGAGAAACTGATCTTCAAGATCATGAAGCGGGGAGAGAAGCTGAATCTTGAGCAGGCGAAAGAAGAGGCTGATCTGACCGACAGCGGGCTTCGCTACGATCTGACGGTTCCGCTGTCCAGATTTTACGCGAACAATGCAAATGATCTGCCGGCTCCGTTCAAGGCGCTGCAGATCGGCAGCGTATGGCGCGCGGACCGTCCTCAGAGAGGGCGTTTCCGTCAGTTTGTCCAGTGCGATATCGATATTCTGGGAGAGGCAAGCTGTCTGGCAGAGATCGAGCTGATCCTTGCCACCACCACGCTGCTGGGAAAACTGAATTTCAAAGATTTCAAGGTGCGGATCAATGAGCGCCGGATCCTGAAAGCGATGGCGGCATACAGCGGATTTACAGAAGACCAGTATGACCAGGTCTTCATTATCCTGGATAAAATGGACAAGATCGGCTGGGATGGCGTGAAGGCGGAGCTTCTGGAGGCAGGATATCCGGAGAAGAATGTGGAAACCTACGTATCCATGTTCGGGGAGATGGAGAATGCAAAAGACAGCCTGGTATATCTGGAAGAAAAACTTTCCGGAGTTCTGGAAGACGGCGTGATTGATAATCTGCGCATGATCCGGGAAAGTGTGGAAGCGACGGCGGCCGCACAGTTCCGGCTGATATTTGATCCTACGCTGGTCCGCGGCATGTCCTATTATACCGGAACGATTTTTGAGATCGAGATGGCAGAGTTTGGAAGCTCTGTGGCAGGCGGAGGACGCTATGACAAGATGATCGGAAAATTCACCGGAAAGGACACCCCGGCGTGCGGATTCTCCATCGGATTTGAAAGAATCGTTACGATCCTGATGGAGCAGGGATTCCGGATCCCGGGCGCGGCGGTGAAGAAAGCGTTCCTGGTGGAGAAAAATATGCCCGCGGAGAAATTGTGCGAGGTGCTGAAAGAGGCAAAAGCGGAGAGAGAGACCGGCGCGCAGGTACTGGTGGCGCTGATGAATAAAAATAAAAAATTCCAGAAAGAGCAGCTGGCAAAGGAAGGATATACCGAGTTCAAGGAATATTTCAACCGTTGACCGGCAGGAGGAGTGAGTTTATGGCAGAATCAATGAAAGGGCTTCACAGGAGCCATAGATGTACAGAAGTAAGCACCGCCAATATCGGCGAAACCGTCACCGTCATGGGATGGGTGCAGAAGAGCAGAAACAAAGGCGGCATTATCTTTGTGGATTTAAGAGACCGTTCCGGCCTTCTGCAGCTGATCTTTGAGGAGGCGGACTGCGGGGCGGAGAATTTCGCAAAGGCGGAGAAATTAAGAAGTGAATTTGTCATTGCAGCCGTGGGCAAAGTGGAAGCCCGTTCCGGCGCGGTGAATGAGAATCTGGCTACCGGAGCCATCGAGATCCGCGTGAAGGAACTCCGGATTCTTTCCGAGGCGCAGACGCCGCCCTTCCCGGTGGAGGCCGACTCCAAGACCAAGGAAGAGATCCGCCTGAAGTACCGTTTCCTGGATCTCAGGAGACCTGATATTCAGAACAAGCTGATGCTCAGAAGCCAGGTGGCAGCGAAGGTGCGTTCCGTGCTCACGGAAGAGGGATTCCTGGAGATCGAGACTCCGATCCTGATCAAGAGCACGCCGGAGGGAGCCAGAGACTATCTGGTGCCCAGCCGCGTACATCAGGGCAAGTTCTATGCTCTTCCCCAGTCTCCGCAGCTGTTCAAGCAGCTGCTGATGTGCTCCGGTTATGACCGCTATTATCAGATCGCAAAATGTTTCCGCGATGAGGATCTGCGCGCGGATCGCCAGCCGGAGTTCACCCAGATCGATATGGAGATGTCTTTTGTGGATGTGGACGATGTGATCGCAGTCAATGAGAAGCTGATCGCGAAGGTATTCAAAGACGCCATCGGCGTGGATGTGCCGCTGCCGATCCCGCGTATGACCTGGCAGGAAGCCATGGACCGTTTCGGTTCCGATAAGCCGGATACCCGTTTCGGCATGGAGCTGAAGGATGTATCGGAGATTGTGAAAGACTGCGGTTTCGGCGTGTTTACCGGCGCGTTGGAAAATGGCGGAAGCGTGCGCGGTATCAATGCCGAGGGACAGGGACATATGCCCCGGAAAAAGATCGATGCCCTGGTAGAGTTTGCCAAAGGCTTCGGTGCCAAGGGACTGGCATACCTGTCTGTGAATGAAGACGGTACCTATAAATCTTCGTTTGCCAAATTTATGACGGAAGAGCAGCTGAAAGCTCTGGTGGACGCCATGGGCGGAAAGCCGGGAGATCTGCTTCTCTTTGCGGCGGATAAGAATAAAGTGGTATGGGATGTGCTGGGCAATCTCCGTCTGGAACTGGCGAGAAATCTGGGCCTGCTGGACAAAAACCAGTTTAACTTCCTCTGGGTAACGGAATTCCCGCTTCTGGAGTGGTCGGAGGAGCAGAACCGTTTCGTGGCCATGCATCATCCATTTACCATGCCTATGGATGAGGACCTGGATAAGATTGATACAGATCCGGGCGCAGTCCGTGCGAAAGCCTACGATATCGTGCTCAACGGTACGGAGCTGGGCGGCGGAAGTGTGCGTATCCATCAGGCGGATATCCAGGAAAAGATGTTCGAGGTGCTGGGCTTCACGAAAGAGCAGGCGCAGGAACGTTTCGGGTTCCTTCTGGATGCTTTCAAATACGGTGTGCCGCCTCACGCAGGGCTGGCATACGGCTTTGACCGTCTGATGATGCTGATGACCGGTGCGGACAGCATCCGTGAGGTAATCGCATTCCCGAAGGTAAAGGATGCTTCGGACCTGATGACCAACGCTCCCGATGTGGTAGATCCGGTACAGCTGGAAGAACTGGGGATCGCTGTGGTGAAGACAGAAGAAGAGACAACAGAAGAAGCGTAAGCAGAATGAAGAGGGCTGCCTTTGCGGGCGGCCCTTTCATGTGGTGGAAAGAGATTTTTGGAAAACAGATTTTGCTGCCGGGGGCCTTGCATGTGCCTGGATGACATGCTATAATCCCTTCGTCAGATTATTTCGGAAACGTTCCGGCGGGTTCCCGCCAATATTTCCCGGATTAAAAAAGAAAATAAAATTGCAGAAAGTGGACAGATATCTACCAGCATGTCCTGCCGTCTGCGGCGCCTTTTTGTCCACGGATGCGGAAAAGGAGGAGAATTGAAACAAAACGAAACAATGAATACGCGGGGGGACTGGAAGCCTTTCTCCATGTCCAGAGAGGATGCATTGGAAGAGGTGGTGAGGGATCCCAAACTGAGGATCCCGTTCTGGAAACTCAACCAGGAGTGCCGGGAGCGCTTCCTGGAATTTCTCCAGGGTACGAAAACCCTTCCGGTCACTTATGATCCGTTCTTTAAAGCGGTCTTTCACCCGGACGTCCATCCGGAACGCCTGTCCTCGTTCATCTCCAGCTTACTGGGAATTCAGGTGAAAGTCAAAGCCATCCTGCCCTCGGAAGACCGTCTGTCAGACGGGGACTCCCTCCTGATCATGGATGTGCTGGTGGAACTGGAGGACGGAAGCCTTACAAACGTGGAAATACAGAAAGTACCTTATGCATTTCCGGAGGGACGTATGTCTTGCTATTCTTCAGACCTGGTCATGCGCCAGTATGCCAGGGTGAGGGGAGAACGGGGAAAGCAGTTTATTTACCGGGATATGAAGAAAGTTTACACCATCATTATTTTTGAAAAAAGTACGCAGGTCTTTCATCAGATTCCGCAGTCCTATATCCACCGCGGAAAGACGAAATTCGATACAGGTCTGGAACTTTCCCTTCTTCAGGAATATTGCCTGGTATGCCTTGACGTGTTCCGGGAATTCCCTTATGCTAAAGATAAGAACGAACAGACGGCGTGGCTGAGTTTTCTGCTGACAGAGACAGTGGAAGAGGCGGAGAAGCTGGTAAACGAATATCCGTGGCTGGAGGAGATTTACCGGGAGCTGGCCATGCTGCGTCGGAAGCCGGAGGAGGTATTGGGGATGTTTTCAGACGCGTTGAAGATCATGGATCAGAATACAGTGAAGTATATGATTGACGAACAGCAGCAGGTTATGGACGAGCAGCGGCAGATTCTGGATGAGCAGCGACAGATTCTGGATGAGCAGCGACAGAAAATGGATGAGCAGCAACAGAAAATGGATGAGCAACGGCAGATTTTGGACGAGCAGCGACAGAAAATGAACGAGCAGCAACAGGAACTGGGGGAAAAACAAAAAATCATTGACGAGCAGCAGGAAGCATTATCAAAGAAGGAACAGGAATATAAGATTTTAATGAGAGAAAAGAGTGAGAATGATCAAAAACTGGAAAAATTGGAAGAGAGAGTCCGTGAATTGGAAGAACTGCTGAAGAAGCAGCAGAGATAGACGGATATATTTAAGAACGCATTTGTTTCGAGAGGAGCAGACGCGTTCTTTTTTTCTGAAAAATAAAATTCTTAAGATAACTTAAGAAACATTTTTAAAGGAATATGATATACTGTTCTCATAAGTATGTGTATTTTCAGGCGCAAAACAGATAAAAAACAGGGAGGACTTTGATGGGTAAGGCAAGAGAGCCGGTTATTCAGGTGAAAAACCTCTATAAAATATTTCGTGTGGGGAACTCGAAAGTGCGTGCGCTGAATGGCGTGGATCTGACTATTTACCGGGGAGAATTCTGTGCGATCGTGGGTACTTCCGGATCAGGTAAATCAACCATGCTGAATATGCTTGCAGGTCTGGAAAAGCCGACGAAGGGTGAGGTAATAGTAGCGGGAGAACATCTGGAAAATATGACCGAGAATCAACTGGTGAGATTCCGCAGAGAAAAAATAGGCTTTATTTTTCAGTCGTTTAACCTGTTGGGGACCATGAATGCGGTGGAAAATGTGGCATTGCCGCTGACATTCCGCGGAGTTGATAAAAAAACCAGAGAGGAAAAAGCGTCAAAGATGCTGGATCTGGTAGGACTTTCCAAACATAAAAAGCACCGGCCGAACGAGATGTCCGGAGGGCAGCAGCAGAGGGTCGGCGTGGCCAGGGCGCTGGTACTTGACCCGGAGATTATTTTTGCGGACGAACCCACCGGAAATCTGGATTCCCATACTTCCGAGGATGTGTTAAAGCTGATGCGAAAAGTAGTGCAGGAGAAAAACCAGACGCTGGTTATGGTGACTCATGACAACCATCTGGCAGGATTTGCGGACCGTGTATTTCATATTATTGACGGAAAGATTGTAAAGATAGAAGACCGAAAGGACTATAAGGAGGAGGAACAATGAGAAAGCGTGTGATGAGTGGGATACTGGCGGTGGTATGCGCCGCGATGATTCTGGGAACGGGTGTGTCGATGGCTCCGATGCAGGAAGTGTATGCGGCACAGGAGAACGGTAATAATCAGTCTCAAAACGAAGATGATGATGGGAATACGACCACAACGAATCCGGAACAGGACCTTGAAAATGCAAAAAACAGTGCTATGGGAACGCTTCAGGATTATCAGCGGCTGATCGATCCGGATGGAAAAAAATCCGCACAGCTGAATGATGTAATTACGAAAGCAATGAACCAGATCAATGCCATGACGACGGTTGCCGGCGTAAATGATTATATTGCAAAAGCAAAAGACCAGATGGACAATGTTGTAAATCCTCCTTCCGACAACACCGATGAGGAAGAAGAGGAAGAACCCGCTCCGGCTAATGCCGACCACTTCCTGATGGTGGGCGGAAACTGGGTGACGCCGGTGGCCAATGCCGGGCAGACAGTGAGCATTGTACTTCCGGTGGTCAACATGGGAAAGACCATGGTGACTGATGCGGTGGTGACGCCGGTACTGAGCACGGATACCGCCGTGTGGCCGTTTGAGATCACCAGTTCCAGCTATTCTCAGACGATCTCGGATCTGCCGGGAACGGATACGGGCGCATCCGATATGGACCGGCGCCGGGAACTCACCTGGAATCTGCAGACCAGGACGGATGTGGGAACCGGATACCAGAAGATTTCTTTTGATGTGCGCTACCGGGATTCTCAGGGCAACAGCCAGAGCACGACTCTGGATACCTATATTCAGGTGAACGGGACTGCAGGCGTGGGTGCGGATGGACAGGCATCAGTGCCGAGAGTGATCGTGACCGGTTTTGATACCAATCCGGCAGAGGTGCATGCGGGAGAAAGCTTTACGCTGACACTTCATCTGAAAAACACATCTACGGCGACAAGCGTCAACAATATGATCTGCGAGATCGTGGCTGCGGTGGAAGGAAAGGATGAAGAGACTACTTATGCGGCATTCCTGCCGACCGCAGGCTCCAGCACGATTTTCGTGGACAAGATTGAGAAAAACGGTACGAAGGATATTTCTCTGGAACTGGAGGCAAAAGCGGACCTTTCCCAGAAACCATACGCGGTGGATGTAAACATGAGTTACGAGGATGAAAAGGTCAACTCTTACACCAATAAGACCAGTGTGTCGATTCCGGTGAAACAGGAAGCCCGCGTGGAAGTGAGCGAGCCGGAGGTGATGCCGGCCAGCATTGAAGTGGGCGGAGAATCCAATGTGATGTTCAACATCTACAACATGGGCAAAACGAAGCTGTACAACGTACAGGTGAAGACTGTGAGCGATTTCCTCAGCGGCGGCGATGCGTTTATCGGTAATCTGGATTCCGGCGCAACGGGAGCGGTGGATATTTATCTGATGGGACAGGCGGCGACTACCGACGATGGTATGGTGACGCTGCAGATCTCCTATGAAGATGAGACCGGTGAGACAACTACGATTGAACGGGAGATCAGCCTGTTTGTAAGCGAAACTTCTTACGACGATATGATATATGACGACAGTATGATGATGGATGATATGAATCAGAATCAGGGAGGCAGTACGATGCGCACGATCCTGATCGTGGTCGGCATTTTGCTTCTGATCGCAGTCATAGCAGTGGTCGTTATCCTGCGCCGCAGAAAGAAGAAGGAGCAGAAGAGCCTGGAGGATGATATCCTGGATCTGGATCAGGAGGAAGAAGGGGAGGACGATGAGATTTCTTGATTTACTCCGTATGAGCAGTTCCAATCTTCTGAGAAGAAAACTGCGCACCGTCCTGACGGTTTTGGGAGTGGTCATCGGGACAGCGTCCATCGTAGTCATGGTATCTTTGGGATTAGGACTAAGAAAGACGACGATGGATCAGATTGAAGAGTCCGGCGGCCTGACAACGATCAATGTCTACAACTATAATAACGGTTCCTATGCGGTTTCGGTTGACAGTTCCGGTTCCGGTGAAACGGGGCAGGTGGAACGGATCAACGATGAAATAGTGGAACAGATGGGGAACATTCCCCACGTGGAGGTCGCTTCTCCTGTGCTGGATATTTATGTGAAGGCGAAACAGGGATCTTATGAGGGGGATTTCTCTATCAGAGGGATGTCTTATGAAGCTTTGCAGAGCATGAATATTGAGGTGGGCGAGGGAGAACTGCCGCCGGATGACGGTACGCTGCAGCTTTTTTACGGCAACCAGGTAATCACTCAGTTTTATAATGCCAGAACAAACCAGTATTATTGGGACACAATGGAAGTTCCCGATGTAGATCTGATGAACGACCCGGTCTTTGTGATCTTTGATACGGATGCCTACTATCAGTCCCAGAACGGCGGTACGGACACGAATGGACAGAAAGTAGCGCCGCCGAAGAAATACATTGTGCCTACTTCCGGCATCATGGCGGGAGGCGTGGACGAGTACAGGGAAAACTGCTATAATGTTCTCGCGGAAATTGACGCGCTGAAAGCACAGTTAAAGAAAGCGTTTAAAAACAAAGCGATTCCGGGACAGCCTACGACCAGTTCGGGAAAACCTTATAAGGAATTGTATTATACAGAAGTATACATTCAGGTGGACAGTATGGATCATGTGAGCGAGGTACAGCAGACGATCCGCGATATGGGATATGAGACGTACAGTAACGCGGAATGGATGGAGCAGACGCAGAACCAGATGGCCACGATCCAGCTGGTGCTGGGCGGTATCGGCGCGGTTTCTTTGTTTGTGGCGGCCATCGGTATTGCCAATACCATGATGATGTCCATTTATGAACGGACCAAGGAAATCGGTATAATAAAAGTTCTGGGCTGCGACCTTGGAAATATTCGGACCATGTTTTTGATGGAGGCCGGATTTATTGGATTTTTTGGCGGATTGATAGGTTTGATTCTCAGTTTTATTATCTCGGCGGTTATCAATCTGGTAGCCGGGGAATACTATCAGGGAATCTCTTACATTCCCGCCTGGCTGGTTCTGGTTTCTATGATATTTGCGGTTCTGGTGGGGATGGTGGCGGGGTTCTTCCCTGCATTGCGCGCGATGAAGCTGAGCCCGTTGGCGGCGATTCGAAACGAATAATGGATAAAAGGGTATGTATCACGGAAAGATGCATACCCTTTTATAGATGTGAGATTACAGCCCCCGCTGTTTCAGGTCTGCCACAAGCTGTACGTAAAATTCACGTACATCGAATCCGGGGATATTTTCCCTGTTCAGATCCACCATATCGCCGTGGGATATTCCCCGTTTTCCGTTTGTGGTCAGAAACTGATAATGTTCTCCCCAGTGAAAAGATGGTTCAGCCACCAGTCCGTCATTGGGACCGTCAAAATACCTGACCAGCGAATAAGTGAAATTGAGGGGGAATTTTCCATCTGCGGCGCGGTTCAGCCGGGATCCCACGCTCTGGCAGTAAATGTGATCCGGTGCGGCGTCTTCCATGGCGCGGGAGAGTTCCCGGCAGCGGCTGGCAGTCAGGTCATGGACGGCTGCCATGAAATCCGGGTGTTCGTCGCCCAGTTTGCCGAGCGCGGCATTATAAGTGGAAGCGATCTGTTTCTGAACGCCGTCCGGAATCTTTTCCAACAGATAATCCGCAAATCCACACCCCAGATGAGGTGTATTGATGGTAGTGATGGACGCGACCAGAGGAGCCGCGCCGCCCAGGGAAACCGCATAGCGGCAGTCCAGCCCGCCTTTGGAATGGGCGATAATGTTTACCTTTTCGTATCCGGTTTCCGCTACAATCTGGCGGATCCGGGCACTCAGCTCCGAAGCGCTGTCGGGTACCGATGCGGCCGACTGGTGATTGCCATAATAGATGACTGCGCCGTTGCGCTCCAGCTCCCGGGGAATTCGGCCCCAGTAGTTAAGCAGATTGGAGTCCCGGAAAAAAACGCCGTGGACAAGCAGGAGAGGATATTTGGTGCGGCAGATCTGCAGGGATTCCCGCTCCCGGTCAATACGGTCTTTTTCTGTTTCAAAAACCACTTCATTGGATACCGTACGGATGATGGAATGCAGAACGATCAGATTGACGACAGGAATCATGCCGCAGGCCATGCCGACGGCACGGTCCCGGACGCCCAGCTGGACAGATGCGGCATATACGCGCAGGATGCCGTTCCAGAAGAGCATTGCTTCCATAAAAAACAGAAAAAAACGCTTCCGCACCAGAGCTGCCAGTGGGCAGTCATGAGTTCGGTCCACAACCAGATATGAAACAGGACCGAGACCGCTGAAGTTGTCAAAAACACTTTCAGGCAGACTGCGCCCCGGTAGCAGATGCGCAGCCGTCTTCCGGGAACGCCGGGCCTTGGAATCCCCGGAAACAGATGGATGAGCATATAACCGGCCAGAAGGAGAAGAAAACACCAAAGGGGAATCCCTCCATAGTCCGGTTGAACGAATGCCACGCTGCAGCAGAATATGCTCACGACTGCCGTGTCCAGCAGAAAAAAGACGGCTTCACCGATCTTTCGTAAAACTGCGTTCATAAGATCAGAATCCCAGGTCTTCGTTTACCAGGATGATCTTAATGCGTCCGGGTATGCCGCTGCGCCGGGTGATGACGGTCTGGCTGCAGATACAGTCGGGAGAATAGCAGTCTTGGCATTCTCCGGTCTTCGCGCAGGGGGTATTTTTATTCAGACGTACCGTGTTGGCCGGAGCCGCTTTGGTTCGGATCCGATCGATCCCGTCTTCTACGGTGCGGACGACTTTGTTCATTCCGGCAATGACAATTACGTGCTCCGGACCGGCGCAAAGACAGGCGACCCGGTTGCAGAAACCGTCGATGTTGACGAGTTCGCCGTTCATGGTGATGGCGTTGGTGCTCATGAGATAGTAGTCTGCCATGACGGTCCGGGAGTAGATTTCACGTTTTTCCTGAGGGGTTTTTGCGGTGTCCCGGTCAACCAGGATATAATTTTTTTCCCGGATCGCGTCCATCAGGCCGCATTCGCTGATACTCATGGAGCCGCCCCAGGAGATGACGGAACCTTCCGGCATCAGGCTCAATGCTTTTTTCACCGCTTCTTCAGACGTCTCGCAGAAATAACCTTCCATGTTCCGTTTCTGCAGCCGGCTGATGATGGTGGCAGCTGCGTTGGCATTTGATTGCTTGACAAATGACATAGATGATCCTCCTTTGCTGAATCTTTCTTTCAGTATAGCAGAGAAAATAGGAAAACACTACATTGACTTCTGAAAAGTATGCGTTAAAATAAGGTAGAAATGAGGGGAAAGATATGACTGATCAGAAAGTAATAAAACGTGAAGAGACAGACCCGGCTTATACCTGGGCCGTAGAAGATTTATATAAAAAAGAAGCAGACTGGGAGGCGGAGTATGCGCTCCTGAGTTCCAGGATTCCGGAAATGGAAAGTTTTCGGGGACATCTGGGAACGGACGCGCAGACGCTGCTCCATATGCAGAAAACATCGGACAGCCTGAATATGCTTGCGGAAAGAATATATGTGTATGCGAACCAGAGGCTGCATGAAGATACAGATAACGGTCATTTTCAGAATCTGGCAAACAGGGCGCAGGGGCTTCTGGTACGGTTGGGAGAAGCATGCTCTTATGTAGAACCGGAACTTTTGGCGCTGCCGGAAGGGACCTTGGAGCATTTTATGGAAGAAAATCCGGAATTGCGGGTATACCGTCAGTATTTTGAAAATATTATAAGACAGAGGAATCATGTCCTGAGTCCGGAGATGGAAACATTGATGGCAGCCGCCAGTGAAGTGACAGAAAGTCCGAAAGATATTTTCTCCATGTTCAACAATGCAGATCTTCGGTTCCCGAAGATCACGGGAGAAAACGGAGAGGATATCGAAGTGACGCATGGACGTTTTATCACGCTTCTGCAAAGTCAGGACAGGCGGGTGCGTCGGGATGCGTTTCGGTCTTTATATGGAATGTATCATCAATACCGGAATACGCTTGCCGCAGTTTATCGCGCCAATGTAAAGCAGGAAGTATTCCGGGCTCGTGTCAGAAAGTATGGATCTGATCTGGAAGCGGCGCTGGACGGCAGTCATATTCCGGTGTCAGTTTATGAAAATCTGATCGAAGCGGTACACGAGGCACTGCCCTTTTTGCATCGTTACGTAAGGCTGCGCCGCAGACTTTTGAAGACAGATAAGCTGTATATGTATGATCTCTATGTGCCGGTAGTACCGGATGCGGGGGAAAGAATACCCTATGAACAGGCAAAAGAGATGGTTTTGGAAGGCCTGCGCCCCATGGGAGAAGAATATCTTTCTCTTTTGAGGGAAGGGTTTGAACATCGATGGATTGATGTCTATGAAAATCAGGGAAAACGAAGCGGAGCGTATTCATGGGGGACTTACGGGACGCATCCGTATGTGCTTATGAATTATCAGGAAGATTTAAACAGCGTATTTACGCTGGCGCATGAGATGGGCCATGCGCTTCATTCCTGGTATTCAGACGGGAACCAGCCGTATATTTATGCGGGATATCGCATTTTTGTGGCAGAAGTTGCTTCTACATGTAATGAAGCCTTGTTGATTCATCACATGATTGAAAAAACGGATGATACCAGAAAGAAAGCCTATCTGATTAACTATTTCCTGGAACAGTTCCGGACGACGCTTTATCGCCAGACTATGTTTGCTGAATTCGAGAAAATTACTCACGGCATGGAGGAACGCGGGGAGACTTTGACCGCGGATCGTCTCTGCCAGGTTTATTATGATCTGAACCGGGAATACTTTGGAGAAGATATTTGCATTGACAGAGAGATAGAGATGGAATGGGCGCGTATCCCTCATTTCTACACGCCGTTTTATGTGTATCAATACGCGACCGGTTTTTCGGCGGCAATCGCTTTATCCAGAAAAATTCTGAAAGAAGGAGAAAAAGCGGTGGAGGATTACAAAAAATTTTTAAAGGGAGGAAGTTCTGCATATCCGCTTGATTTGCTGCGCGCGGCTGGGGTAGATATGGAACAGAAACAGCCGGTAACTGATGCACTTCAGGTATTTGGTCAGTATTTAGATGAGATGGAGAGGTTGATGGAACATGACGCGCTATGAGGCGATTTTCAGAAGAAAATCTGTTCGGAAATACAGATGGGATGATCTGGACCCGCGTATTTTGGAAATTATTGAGCATTTTGGCAGTGACGAGGACTGTATATGTCCGGATATCCGTGTGAAATGGAAGATATTTCGGGATGGTGACCGGAATATCAGAGGATTATTTCAGGTGAAAGCGCCCTATTACGTGGTATTATATTCGGAAGTAAAGTCTGATTATCTGGTGAATGCCGGCTGTCTGATGGAGCAGTTGTGCCTGTATCTTCATACGAAAGGAATCGGGAGCTGCTACCAGGGAGGCTCTGTGCTTCGCCATAATGAAGAGACGGATCTGACACCGGTGATGATCATGGCTTTTGGCCGTCCTGCGGAGCCGCTGGAGAGGAACCGGGAAGATTTTCGCCGGATGGAGCTGAAAAAGATGATCCGTCTTCACGGTACATTCGGGAAAGTTCAGAGAAAACTGCTGGAAGCTGCCAGACTGGCTCCATCGGCCATGAATTTACAGCCATGGCGTTTTGTGGTGACGGAAAACAGGGTACATTTGTTTGTGAGTAAACCGGCGCGGATCGGGTATCAGTTTCAAAAGAATCTGAAATTATTCGACGCAGGAATTGTATTGGCGCATATGATGGTCACGGCGGAAGAATTGTGGTTTGATATAGAATATCAAAAACTGGACCGGATCCTGGAAAAAGATTTTCAGAATTATTTTTACGTGGGAAGTCTGCTGATTCTGGATGAAAGTGAAAAAATTTGAATTATCGGTTGACAAAAGCTGCGATCTCTTGTATTATAGTTATTGTCTCTGATACAGAGACGCATGTGCACGAGTGGCTCAGTGGTGGAGTATCGCCTTGCCAAGGCGAGGGTCGCGGGTTCGAATCCCGTCTCGTGCTCTATCGACAAAGTGGGAAAAGCTTGAAAATTCAGGCTTTTCCCTTATTTTTTGTGTCTGATAAATTTGTACCCAGCTGTACCCACTTTATAATGCCTTTGAAATCAGGCAAAATATTTGTACCAGCTGTACCCACTTCCCGCACACAAAAAGCGTTCCCTTTTCGCTGCAATGGATTAGAGAACGCTTTTTCTGCAGTTTTGATTCATTGGATATTCTATGCGGTTTCGTTGAGAGCTTTTTTGATCTCGCCGACTTCGTATTCCAGATGGTTCAGCCGTATCAGGATTAATTCTCGTTCTTCTTTGCCCTTTAATGCCTCATCGAGTTTTCGGCTCAGGTCGATATGGCCTTCGGCGATGATTTTAATGTCACGAATCACTTCATTTTCCAATTTAAGCTGGATGCTGTCTGTTCTTTCTGTTATCTGTTCTATTTTGCAATCCATCTGGTCCATTCTAGATTCTATACGATCCACTCTGGATTCTATACGATCCACTCTGGAATCCATTTGTTCTATCTTGGAATCCATTTGTTCTATTTTGGAATCCATTTGTTCTATTTTGGAATCCATTTGTTCTATTTTGGAATCCATTTGTTCTATCTTGGAATCCATTTGTTCTATCTTGGAATCCATCTGTTCTATCTTGGAATCCATTTGTTCCATTTTGGAACCCATCTGTCCTATTTTGGAATCTATTTGTTCCATTTTGGAATTCACTTGCTCCAGTTGTGTCAGGATATTTTTTAATTCTTCAGACACTATGTAACCCCTCCGTTCTTTTGATGGCTTAAAATTGTGAAGCAGCCTGCGCCGGCAATGGTTATCATTTGTAAAAGTAATTATATCATAGCATACTTTTCTTTTAGCGCAAGGGGGTAAAATATGTTTATGGCATATTTTTTTGGGCCTATTCAGGCACTTCGAAGATCCCCAGAGAAGGGGGCGAATAAGTGAATGCCATAAAGCAGACGACTATTAAAATCACGGCGATCAGGATCCACAAGGTCTTGGTTCTTGGAGGGCAAGAGAGTGCTGTCCGATAAGCGATACAGAAGCCGGTAAGTACACTGAAGAAAAAAGTCAGCAGATCCAGAAACAGTGTATGGTATCCGAGAACGCCGGTATATGTGTAAAATATGACGGGAATCGCAAAAGTCCCGGCAAGAGTGCCGGAAAGCATGGAGAAAAGCACACAGTCTTTTGCATCATGGAATTTAAAATACAAATAAAAAGAATAGCCCAGCATGGGAAAAAAACAGAGTTTCATGTGTTCCCAGGTGGATTCGTTTACCGGGAAGAAAAGTCCGGCTGCCGTGCTGTATCCGGACCACTCATAGATAAAGTGGGCAAGGGAACCGGCAGCCAGGACAAAGAATATGCCTTTGAGCAGGTCGCGCTTTAATGAGTTCATGATATCACCATGAACAGCATATGCAGCAAATTTACTGTTTATTCAGAAGGAGCCGTATCTTTGATTGTACAACATCGAAAGCCACATCGTTCATACCGCTGTTGATGACGATATCGGCCAGTGCGCGGGTCGGTTCTACATACAGGTAATGCATGGGTTTTACGGTAGTCAGATACTGTTCCACTATATTGTCCAGATCGCGCCCCCGTTCTTTCACATCGCGGACGATTCTCCGCAGGATACGTTCATCCGCGTCTGCTTCCACATAGATCTTAATATCGATCATGTTCCGGATACGGGGATCGGAGAGCAGCAGGATACCTTCTGCCAGAATGATCTTTTTCGGCTCGATGTGAAGAATCTTGTCGGAACGGTTGTGCTGGGAATAATCATAGACGGGACAGTCAATGGCATGCCCGGATTTTAACAGTTCCAGATGTTGGAGCATCAGATCGGTCTCCAGGGAATCCGGATGATCGTAATTTACTTTCTTGCGGTCCTCAAAAGGAACGTCGTCCTGCCGCTTGTAGTAATTGTCGTGGTAAATAACTGCTACGTCATCTTTGAAGGCTTCTTTCAGGCGGTTTGTAAAAGTCGATTTTCCAGAACCAGTACCGCCTGCGATGCCGATAATGATAGAATTCATGGATACTCCTTCTTTTGTCGTCGAATTTTTCTTTTATTTTACACTTTTTTAATATGGATTTCTACTGGATTTTGCAAAAGAGAAAAGAAATTTGCGGAAAGATTAACAGATAGCCGACGAATGGCCGGGGCCTTCCGGGGGAACCCGGTCAGGCCCTGCCTCCTTCGTCGTCTGCCAGATGACTCATGGCATAACGGCAACACTGGATAACCAATTGATTGAAGGGAATGCCCTTCTGCCGGCTTAAGTGATCCATCTCAGAAAACAATCCGGACGGAACACGGATGGTCTTGCTCACATACTCGTTCTTCTCTACCCTGAATTTTTCCATGGGTTCCTCCCAAATAAAAACTATGTTTAGTTTACCATAGCTGTCAGCTTTAAGCAAGAAGAAACAGGGAGATCAGTGATGATCAGGTGTCGCTGTCCTCTAGATTATTCAGAGAGTAGCGGCAGCACTGGATGACCAACTGATTTAGAGAGACATTTTTCTGTTGGGCAAGTACGCTCAGCTCGGTAACCAGGTCTTTGGGCAGCCGAAATGTTTTGTTTACATATTCTGTTTTTTCTACCCGAAACTGTTCCACTGTACATCACCTCTCGGAAGTATTATAATTGTAATTAGATTAAGAAAATATACACCAAAATTACATTAAATATATACACCATAATTAATGGGTGTCAAACGGCCGGAAGGGAAAAATGGATGACAGAAAATTAAAAGAACATATCTGTAAAGAGCTTATGGATATGGCGGATGAATGGGAAATTGAAATGGAGAGATGGGCGGAAAAACACCCGGAAGAAGACCGGGAATTATGCCGTATGGGTAATCCTGATTTCATCGCCGCAGGGGTAGCGGACCGGGAAAATATGTGTTATGATAAATGCAGTCAGAAAAGATCAAAGGAGGAACCTACGATGTATGCGGAATTTGATGAGAGCCTGGTAACCGGGAATGAGATGATCGACGGACAGCACAAAGAACTGATCGACAAGATCAATAAACTGGTGGCCTGTTGTGAACAGGGCGGAGGCAAGCTGGAAGCCATCAAGATGCTTGACTATCTGTCCGATTATACAGAATTTCATTTCAGCGCAGAGGAGAAGCTCCAGGAAGAGATTTCCTATCCGGGCATTGAAGAACACAGGAAACAGCACGCGGATTTTAAACAGGCTGTTTCTGAACTGCACGAGATGCTGGAAGAGGAGGAAGGACCGTCTGATGCGTTTGTTGCCGCTGTGAATAAAAACGTAATCGACTGGCTGTATCGTCATATCAAAGGATTTGACCGCTCTGTAGCGGAATATAAAAATATGAAGGCACAGGCTGATAGACTGTAATTCCATAAGAAAACGGAAAATGGCGCTTTGCGTACGCAGGGCGTCTTTTTCTGTGCTGATAAAACAAAGATGATATTAATAAGTAAATTTAATAATATAAATTATATATATTAAATTTACTTATTATATGAAATGTGATATGATAATCCAAAAAGTAAAGGATTTTCTGATTTCTCATGTCAGAAGACCCGGTGTGAAATGATAAGTGGAGGTAAACAGCATGGTAAGACGCGTCTTTGTTGAAAAAAAAGAAGCTTATGCGGTCAAAGCGAAAGAGCTGCAGGAAGAGATTCAGAGCTATCTGGGCATCCAGACTGTGACGGGGGTGCGGGTACTGATCCGTTATGACGTGGAGAATATCTCTGACGATACATTCGAAAAAGCCTGCCATACCGTGTTCAGCGAACCGCCGGTGGATATCCTGTATCTGGAAGAATTTCCGCAGGAAGAAACAGATGCGGTATTTGGAGTTGAGTATCTTCCGGGGCAGTTTGACCAGAGAGCGGATTCCGCGGTACAGTGCGTGCAGTTTCTGAATTCTTCCGAGGAACCGGTGATCCGTACGGCGACAGTATATGTGGTGGAAGGCAGTGTGACTGAGGAGGAACTGGCGGCCATTAAGGCATTCTGTATTAACCCGGTGGATTCCAGGGAGACAGATATGGAGAAACCGGAAACATTAGTGACAGTGTTTGAAGAGCCTGAGGAAGTGAAGATCTTTGATGGATTTTGCGGGATGGACGAAGATACGCTGAAAGCATTGTACGATTCTTTGAGTCTCGCCATGACGTTTAAGGATTTCCTGCATATTCAGAATTATTTCCGGGGCGAGGAAAAACGGGACCCGTCCATGACAGAGATACGCGTGCTGGATACATATTGGTCAGACCACTGCCGTCATACGACTTTTTCTACGGAATTGACAGATGTTGCGTTTGAGGACGGGTACTATCGCAAACCCATCGAAGAGACGTACCGCCGGTATCTTTCAGACAGGGAAGACGTATATCAGGGAAGAAAAGATAAATTTCCGTGCCTGATGGATCTGGCCCTGATGGCAATGAAGAAATTGAAAAAAGAAGGAAAACTTCAGGACCAGGAAGAGTCGGACGAGATCAATGCCTGCTCTATCGTTGTTCCGGTGGAGATTGACGGAAAAACGGAAGAATGGCTTGTGAACTTCAAAAATGAGACGCATAATCATCCTACTGAGATCGAGCCGTTCGGCGGGGCGGCCACCTGCCTGGGAGGAGCTATCCGCGATCCCTTATCCGGACGTACTTATGTCTATCAGGCAATGCGCGTAACCGGAGCTGCGAATCCCACCGTGCCGGTATCCGAGACTCTGAAGGGCAAACTGCCTCAGAAAAAACTGGTGCGCGGGGCGGCGAGCGGTTACAGCTCTTATGGCAACCAGATCGGTCTTGCCACCGGTTATGTAAAAGAGATTTATCATCCGGATTATGTGGCGAAACGTATGGAGATCGGAGCAGTCATGGGAGCCGCTCCGAGAAAAGACGTGATCCGTGAGACTTCCGATCCGGGCAACATTATCATTTTGCTGGGCGGACGCACGGGACGAGACGGCTGCGGCGGCGCCACCGGCTCCTCCAAGGTACACACAGAAGCTTCCATCGAAACCTGCGGCGCTGAAGTGCAGAAAGGAAACGCTCCTACGGAGCGTAAGATCCAGAGACTGTTCCGCCGCCCGGAAGTAACGCGTCTGATCCGCAAATGCAACGATTTCGGCGCGGGCGGCGTATCTGTGGCTATTGGCGAGCTGGCAGACGGGTTGGTAGTCGATCTGGATAAGGTGCCGAAAAAATATGCGGGCCTTGACGGTACAGAGATCGCTATTTCCGAGTCTCAGGAGCGTATGGCAGTAGTCGTGGACGCGGGAGACGTGGATGAGTTTATGAAATACGCGGCGGAGGAAAATCTGGAGGCCGTGTGTGTAGCGGAAGTTACAGAATCTCCGAGACTGGTGCTGAAATGGAGAGGCAAAGAGATCGTTAATATTTCCCGCGCATTTCTGAATACCAACGGCGCGCATCAGGAGACGGCAGTCGCGGTGGATATGCCCTCCGAGACAGAGAAATATTTTGAACGAAAAGAAGTCGGCGATGTAAGAGAAGCATGGCTGAATACCCTGAAAGACCTGAATGTATGCTCCCAGAAAGGCCTGGTAGAGATGTTTGACGGTTCCATTGGCGCGGGAAGCGTGTTCATGCCTTATGGCGGCAAGTATCAGCTTACGGAAACGCAGACCATGGTGGCTAAACTTCCGGTATTGAAGGGCAAAACGGACACTGTGACCATGATGAGCTACGGATTTGACCCGTACCTGTCCAGCTGGTCTCCTTATCATGGCGCTGTCTACGCGGTGCTGGAGTCTGTGGCCAGGATTGTAGCTTCCGGCGGAGACTACAGCAGAATCCGTTTTACTTTCCAGGAATATTTCCGCAGAATGACAGAGGACCCGCATCGTTGGAGTCAGCCGTTTGCCGCTCTCCTTGGCGCGTACAGCGCGCAGATGGGCTTCGGACTGCCTTCGATCGGCGGGAAAGACAGTATGTCCGGTACATTTAATGACATTGACGTACCCCCGACACTGGTCTCTTTCGCGGTGGATATCGCCAGCGATAAGACGATCATTACGCCTGAGCTAAAGAAAGCGGGCAATAAATTAATCCTGCTGAAGATTGACAGGGATGCGTACGATCTGCCGGATTATGGACAGGCGATGGATCTGTACGGCAAATTCTTTGAGGATATCAAAGCCGGACGGATCATATCTGCTTATACGCTGGATGGTAAAGGCATTATCGCGGCAGTCAGCAAGATGGCGTTCGGCAATAAGCTGGGCGTGAAGCTGGAACACAATCTGGATCCTCGGGACGCATTTGCGCCGGGATTTGGATGCATCGTGGCAGAGGTGCCGGATGGGAAAGTAGGAGAACTTTCTATTACGTATACTTTGATCGGAGAGGTGACCGAGAGCGGCTTCTCTTATGGAAATGTGTCGATCAGCATGGATGAGGCGCTGGAAGCATGGACGGGCACTCTGGAAAAAGTATTCCCCACTGTGGCGGTCAAAGGAAAAGAAAAACTGGATACGCCGGTCTATAAGACAGACAGCATTTATGTATGCAAACATAAAGTGGCGAAACCCACAGTGTTTATTCCGGTGTTCCCGGGTACAAACTGTGAATATGACAGTGCAAAGGCGTTTGAGCGTGCGGGAGCAGATGTGGTGACAAAGATTTTCCGGAATCTGAGTGAAAGCGATATCCGCGAATCTGTGGACGAATTTGCAAGAACGATCGATCAGGCGCAGATTATTATGTTCCCGGGAGGTTTTTCGGCCGGTGATGAACCGGATGGTTCCGCCAAGTTCTTTGCTACGGCGTTCCAGAATGAGAAGATCCGCGAGGCAGTCACGAAACTCTTAAATGAGCGCGATGGACTTGCCCTGGGCATCTGCAATGGATTCCAGGCGCTGATCAAACTGGGACTGGTTCCCTATGGAGAGATTGTGGGTCAGAAAGAAGATTCTCCGACCCTGACGTTCAATACCATTGGCAGGCATATATCCCGTATGGTGTATACCAAAGTCGTGACCAATAAGTCTCCGTGGCTTGCAGGCGCGCAGCTGGGCGGCGTCTATGTAAACCCGGCTTCCCATGGAGAAGGCCGTTTCGTGGCTCCGAAAGAATGGATCGACCGTCTTTTCGCCAACGGACAGGTGGCGACTCAGTACGTAGATTTGGACGGCAGCCCGACCATGGACGAGGAATGGAATGTGAATGGATCCTATGCTTCCATTGAAGGTATTACAAGTCCGGACGGCCGTGTGCTGGGCAAGATGGCGCATTCTGAACGCCGGGGAGATTCCGTGGCGGTCAATATCTACGGAGAACAGGATATGAAGATTTTTGAATCAGGCGTAGCATATTTTAAATAATGGTTCAGAATTGGAAAAATATGGGATTGAAAAGCATGAAGGTATAATTTCTTTGCGAAATCCGGATACTATCTTTGTAAAACCGGAAGGAGGAAGAGATTATGACAAAATTAGATTGTTCTGTTGTAAACTGCACCTTTAACAAGGAAAATTCCTGCTGCAAGGACAACATCCATGTAGGAGGCCAGGGCGCCAAGGTCACAGACCAGACATGCTGTGAAAGTTTTCAGGAGCGCAAAAACGACGGAATGACAAGCAGCTGCAGCACGCCGCACAAGCCGACCGAGGTTTCCTGCGACGCGACTGCCTGCACCTATAATCAGTCCTGTAAATGCCACGCGGACCAGATTCAGGTGAGCGGTGCGAATGCCTGTCACTGCGAGCAGACAGAATGCTCCACATTTAATTGTAAATAAGTCAGGATAAAGAGCCGGGATTGTTCAAGGTCAATCCCGGCTCTTTTACGATTCCGGTCAATACAGACTGTACAATCAAAGGAATGGATTCTTGAACTTATTGCGGATATGTTTTTTTCTGGGATTCCGTTAAAATTAAGTTGAAATCAGAAAAGGAGAGGTGAGGTAATTATGTTGACGCCAAAGGAGAATTTCTTGGAAACTCTGAAAAAGACGGGAGGAAAACCAGATCGGCTGGTAAACGGCTATGAGCCGCTGGTCCCGGTTATGATCGATCCGGTACAGAAGTTCACAAGAGGTAATCGAAAAAAAGGTATGACAACAAAGGACCGGTGGGGGACTGAGATAGCATGGCCGGAAGACCAGCTTTTTGCGATGCCGCATATCACTCCGGATAATAAAGTGTGCCCGGATGTGACAGAGTGGAAAAAAACAGTGGTGGTACCGGATCTGGTGGCGAACTGTTCAAATCCGGATGACTGGGAACCTGTTTTGGAGGCTGCCGCAAAAGTAGACAAAAAGGATAAGATGGTCATGGCCTTCATGGGAACCGGTGTATTTGAAGAGATGCATCATCTGATGGGCTTTGAAGATACTTTGATGAATGTACTGCTGGAACCGGAAGCCATGCTGGAACTTGCAGAGGCAATCGGCGAGTACCGTTTTCAGTACACAAAACTGTTGGTTGATTATCTGCATCCGGATGCGATTATTTCCCATGATGACTGGGGGAGCAAAACCTCTCTTTTCATGAGTCCGGAATCCTGGAGGGAGCTGATCAAGCCTCAGTATGTGAAAATGTACAAATACATGAAGGATCATGGGGTACTTATTCTTCATCATGCAGATTCTTATTGCGAACCTATTGTGGAAGACATGGTAGAGCTGGGAATCGACATATGGCAGGGGGTTCTTCCTACCAATGATATTGTAAAGATCCAGAAAGAACTGGACGGACGTATGACTTTGATGGGTGGAATTGATTCTGTGATTGACAGGGCAGACGCCGGGGAAAAAGAGATTCGTGAGGAAGTCCGCAGGGCATGCATGACTTACGGACCGGGAGGACATTTTATTCCCAGTCTGACCTACGGTCTGCCGGGAGCTATGTTCCCGCACCTGGATCCGATAATCTATGATGAAATTGACCAATGCAGCAAAGAATTGTTTAAAGGATGACAAATTTTAGCAATGACGGACAGTTTATCTGCCAAGCAGCAGATACTGTCCGTTATCTGCCAATATCCGGCAGTTGGTCAGCTCAGGATAGTTCTGAAGAAATGGAATAGAGAGGATCAGGAAACAATCTTCCTCATCGCTCAGGAATGCCTTTGCTCCGCCGTTCAGACATTCAAGATCTCCTTCCATAAGAGCGAGCAGCAGATTGTTCTGTTCCCATTCTGTGGTGTTGGCGTAGAGAAACGGATCATAGGCGTCCAGATAGACGGTTGCTCCTGTACGCAGACCATCTCTGGAGAACTGTTCGATGATGAAGGTCTGCAGCGCGTTGGAATGGGCACCGCGCACGTTATCCAGATAATTTCCCCATACAAAGTAAGCGCTTCCCGCCAGAAGCACCAGAGAGAAAACGGTAAGAAGCCAGGCGGGGATATGCGGAGCCTGCAAAAATTCTGCCAGAAATACCGCCGCCAGAAGAAATAAGGGTATTGTACAAGGATATACGTACCACATAAGTTTGGTAGATACCAGTGAAAACCCCAACAGCGGTATAAAGAGCCACAGCAGAATACCGGTCTGGTCTGACAGAGGCAGAGGATGCCCTTCCTTCCGCAGCGGGCGGAAGAACAGATAGGCAATACCCAGCAATACGATCAGGCTCAGCCATCCGTAGATATAGTCAAAATTCCAGAAAATGGAAGTGACATAGTATAGAAAGGGGGCTCCATGTCCTTCGGTTCCGCCTGCTGCAGTTCTTCCGATGATATCTGCTTCGAACATATTCTGAAAAAAAGTCATGCCATCATACTGGTATCTGAGAACAGCCCAGATCATTGCAGGCAGCAAAGCGGACGCCAGAAAGCCGATCCAGGTTTTCAGGCGCATTTTTTTGATTTCACCTGTGAACAGCAGGAAAAGGCCTCCTATAGCAGCGATCATCAGAGAATGGAAACTCTTGGTCAGGAATGCCAGAGAAAAACAAAGACCGCAGAAATAGAGCCACCGCTGTTGATCCCGGATCTTAAGCATTGAAAGCATAGCCAGTGTAAACAGCAGAAGATACAGGCTGTCAGCATCGCCGGCCCGAACCAGATGCGCTTTAAAGGGAAAATAATTTGCGGCGCAGAATACCATGACCAGCAGAGACGCCAGTCTGCTGTAGCGGCGCGCGAAAAGGCCGGTACACACGGACGCTGTCAGATATGCAAGCGCTGAAAAAAAGCGGAGTCCTACCGCATTATAACCAAAAATAGCGAAACCGGCGGCAATAGTCAAAAAAGAAAGAGGCGGCTTGACATTCCAGTAATCAGCCTGTCCCTGGAAAGTATTGACCAGGTAATTGCCGCTCTGCATCATTTCGTAGGCGGATATGCCGTGCCGTGCTTCGTCCCAGGAATCAATCTGAGCGATATGAAGGCAGCGGAAACATAAAAAAGCTACCGCGGCGGATGCCAATATAAAAAATATCCAGTAATATTTGTTTATGATTTTCAGGATGCGGTCATAGAAGCTTCTCATAATCCCTCCAGAATATATTGTACATATTTATTTTATTATCATATCATGGACGGATGGAAAAAGCTATCGCAACTGCTGCCGGATATAAAAATGACGGAACAGGAAAACATAAAAGGAGGCAAAAGGAGGGTGTGGCCTGATCGACTTGTCATAATGCTTCAATGATGATATAATCAATCCAAATGCATGGAAAAGAGGATATGATATGAAGGGACGGCTTCTGATCCCCTTTGCCGGGCTTTGTATCTGTATACTGGCCTGGATTGCAGATGTGACAGGCGCGGCTGAAAACGGATTTACGCTGGAACAGTATCACAACGCGGATGCGAAATTTATCGGTGACGGGATTATCACAAGCGTAGACGAGAGCATCCGTATTCTGGACCTGAAAGGCCGTGAAATCCAAAGTTATGAGGAGCTTTCAGCGTCCTGGCTTTATGTGCAGGAAGAAGATTCCGGGGAATGGAACGTGGCATACAGCAATCATGCCAATGAGACGCATATCCTGCGCCTTTCCCCGGAGTATGAGATGCTGGAAGACCAGTGTGTGCTGACAACGGATACGCTTGCAATCGACCCGATCCTGGTGCGGGTGGACGACGGATGGCTTCTGACGCATACTACGATTGAAGGAACCGTCAACAATCCGGAACCGGATGGGGAAAACGGCATCTATACAGTGAAACTGTACTATTCCGAGGATCTGGAACATTGGGAGTTCGTGACAGATGTGATCCGGAAAAATCAGAACCTGGAAGACGGCGACATCCGCTATGTGGATGGTACACTTTATTATTTCTTTGAGATGGAAAATTATGACAAAGGTCCGTCTGCGATCTGCGTTATGACATCTGAAGACGGAGGCAGGACCTGGAGCGGGATGAAAGAACTGCTGCCGGCCGTGGCTGATAATGAGATGGCCAGCTGCGATCCCACAGACACAGGATGGAGGCTTTATGTGAGCAGTGACTATGCCTGTGTGGGAGAAAGCTACCAGGGGGCGTCAGTTTATTACGCGGATTACACACCGGAGCTGAATGAGGTGCAGACCTATAAGCGGTCCGGGATGCCGGAGAACAGGGCGGTCCGGCTTTATGATGTGAAAGAGATGAACGGGCAGCTGTATTTCCTGTTTGCAAGGAATTTCCTGACAGACTGCGATCTGCTGCTTCGGGTAACAGAAGAAGAATAAATATGCAAGGAGAACATTTATTATGAAGGGAATTATCTTAGCAGGCGGTTCCGGCACCAGGCTGTATCCGCTGACCAAAGCGGTGTCCAAACAGATCATGCCGGTATATGACAAGCCTATGATCTACTATCCGCTTTCCATCCTGATGCTGGCAAGCATTCGTGAGGTGCTGATTATCTCAACTCCCAGAGACCTGCCGGTGTTTAAAGAACTGCTGGGTGACGGCAGCCAGCTGGGCATGCGTTTTGAATATGCGGTGCAGGAACAGCCCCGCGGACTGGCGGATGCTTTTATCATTGGCGCGGATTTCATCGGGAAAGACAGTGTGGCGCTGATCCTTGGGGATAATATCTTTTACGGCCAGAGTTTCAGTCAGGTGCTGAAACGGGTGGTATCCCATGAGAGCGGAGCTACTATTTTCGGATACTACGTAAGAGATCCGAGAGAGTATGGTGTGGTGGAGTTCGATGAGAACGGCATGGCAGTCTCCATTGAGGAGAAACCGGAACACCCCAAGTCCAATTATGCAGTGCCGGGACTCTATTTCTACGACAATGACGTGGTGGAAATCGCGAAAAATGTAAAGCCTTCTGCCCGCGGAGAGATCGAGATTACCAGTATCAACAACGAGTATCTGCGCAGAGGCACGCTCCGGGTGGAGACGCTGGGGCGCGGGTTCGCATGGCTGGATACGGGCAATCATGATGCGCTTCTGGATGCGGCTGATTTTGTGGCGGCCATGCAGAAACGCCAGGGCCTGTATGTGTCCTGTATAGAAGAGATCGCTTACCGCCGCGGTTTTATCGACCGGGAGCAGCTTTTGAAACTGGCGGAGCCCCTGATGAAGACGGCGTATGGACAGTATCTGGTAGATGTTGCCAACGGATTGTAAAAAACAGGAAAAAGAGGAAGAGAAAATGGGAAAGATTACAGTAGAAACCTGCGGGATTGAGGGACTCAAGATCATTACTCCTACCGTATTCGGTGATGAACGCGGATATTTTATGGAGACATACAATTATAAAGATTATGCGGCAGCCGGCATCGACATGGAATTTGTCCAGGACAACCAGTCGGCGTCCAAGAAAGGCGTGCTGCGAGGCCTGCATTTCCAGATCAATTATCCGCAGGACAAGCTGGTGCGCGTAGTCAGCGGCGAAGTGTTTGATGTGGCAGTAGATTTAAGACCAGGTTCTTCCACATATGGAAAGTGGCATGGCGTGATTCTGTCCGCGGAAAACAAAAAGCAGTTTTTCATTCCGAAAAATTTCGCGCATGGTTTCCTGGTATTGTCCGACTATGCGGAATTCGCATATAAGTGTACTGATTTCTATCATCCTAATGATGAAGGAGGACTGTTCTGGAATGATCCGGATATCGGAGTGAAATGGCCGATTCCGGAGGGAATGGAACTCACTATTTCTGAGAAGGATCAGAAATGGGGCGGTATCAAAGACTGGAACAGATAAAGGAGAGACCAATGGTCCGAATGATAAAGGAATTTTTGGGAAACCGCAGACTGATCTGGAAATTGGCAAAAAACGATTTCAAGACCCGGTATGCGGGTTCCTATTTTGGCGTGGTCTGGGCGATGGTACAGCCGGTGGTTATCGTACTGGTATACTGGTTTGTATTTCAGATCGGACTGAACAACGCTACAGCAGAACTGAAAGAAGGGATTAACGTGCCGTTTGTCCTCTGGCTGGTCAGCGGTATTGTGCCCTGGTTCTACTTTTCAGAGAGCCTGAGCAACGGAACCAACGCTCTGCTGGAATACAATTATCTGGTGAAGAAGGTAGTGTTTAACATCGATATTCTGCCGCTGGTGAAGACCATAGCAGCGCTGTTTATCCACGCCTTCTTCGTACTGTTTATGCTGCTTTTGTTTGCGTTATACGGCTATTATCCGGGACTGCACACGCTGTGGATCGTATACTTCAGCGCCAGCCTTATGATCTTCGTTACCGGCCTCTGCATGCTGACCAGTTCTTTAGTGGTGTTTTTCCGGGATCTGAGTCAGATTATCAATATTTTTCTTCAGGTAGGCATATGGATGACGCCGATTATGTGGTCTCTGGAAGATTTGCTGGCTAAATACCCTGTCCTTGCGATCCTGAAACTCAATCCTCTCTGCTACATTGTTTATGGCTATCGGGAGGTTTTATTCGGATCCGGTTCGGTAGCAGGACTGGGGTGGATGCATGTGTATTTTTGGTGCGTGACGGCGGTGGTATGGGTACTGGGTTATCACGTGTTCCAGAAGCTGAAAGTACATTTTGCGGACGTGATGTAGAAGGAGAATTATGGGCGGCGAAGCGATAAAATTAGAGCATATTACAAAAGTTTATAAATTATATAACCGGAACAGGGACCGTCTGAAGGATTCTCTGGGGCTTACCAGAAAAAAGTGTTATACGGAGCATTATGCGCTGCGGGACGTGAGCATGGAAGTCCAGGAAGGTGAGATGGTGGGGATTATCGGAGTCAACGGATCCGGGAAATCTACCATTCTGAAGATCATAACCGGTGTCTTAAGTCCCAGCGGCGGAACCATGCAGATCAACGGACGTATCTCTGCCCTTCTGGAGCTGGGCGCCGGGTTCAATATGGAATATACCGGTCTGGAGAATGTTTATCTGAACGGTACGATGATGGGCTTTTCGGAAGAAGAGATCGAAGCCCGGCTGCCGGAAATCCTGGAATTTGCCGATATCGGAGAATTCATCCATCAGCCGGTGAAAACCTATTCCAGCGGAATGTTTGTGCGCCTGGCTTTTGCCGTGGCGATTAACATCGATCCGGAGATCCTGATCGTGGATGAGGCTCTGGCCGTGGGAGATGTTTTTTTCCAGGCCAAATGTTATCATAAGTTTGAAGAATTCAAAAAGATGGGAAAGACGATCCTTTTTGTAAGCCATGATCTGACCAGTATCGCCAAATACTGTGACCGCGTGATTCTGTTAAATAAAGGGGTCAAACTGGCGGAAGGATCTCCCAAAGACATGGTCAATATGTATAAGAAGCTTCTGGTTCATCAGCTGGATGAAGAGACCCTGGAGGATGTGAGCGGAAAAAGCGCCATAGGAGAGCATACGGAAAGCGGAAAGGCCTGGAAAGATCATTTCGAAGTGAATCCGACGATTCTGGACTACGGGGAAAAGCAGGCGGAGATTGTGGATTTTGCCATCGTAGACCAGTACGGGCAGTTCTCCAGTATTATCGAAAAAGGTTCTGTCTGCCAGGTAAAGGCAAAAGTCCATTTTCACAGCCGTGTGGCAAATCCGATTTTTACCATTACAATTCGGAATAAACAGGGAACTGACATCACGGGAACGAATACAATGTTTGAACGTGTGGAGACCGGAACCGTTGAGGCGGGCGAAGAGCGTGTCGTCACATACCGTCAGCGGATTGACCTGCAGGGAGGAGATTATCTGATCTCTCTTGGCTGCACCGGTTATGTGGGAGATGAATTTAAAGTTTATCACCGGTTATATGATCTGGTGGGAATGACGGTTCTTTCCGATAAAGATACCGTGGGATTTTATGATATGAACTCGAAAATTACGGTGGAAAAGGCGTGACGTTATGCAGGAAAAAACAGGGAACGTAATACTGACATACGAGGACGGAGCAGACCGCCTGGAGCAGATCCCTTCTGAGGACAGGCAGATCCACAGTCTGGTAAAGGAAGGTTATGACTGCCGCCGGGGCTGCGAACAGAGCTGGCCGGTACTTTATCATTTATCGCATCTGCGCGCCAATCTGACCGAGTGGCTGCCGGTGGGAAAAGAGGACACCCTTCTGGAATTCGGCTCTGACAGCGGACAATTGACCGGCGGCTTTCTGAAAAAGGCAGGTCATGTGGTATGCGTGGATAAAAGTGTCAGCCGGAGCCGTATCCTGTCGGAACGCTACCGGGATGCGGAGAATCTGGAAGTCCATGCGGGAGATCCATGGAAATGTCTGGAAGATCTGGGCCGCAGATATGACTGGGTCATTGCCTGCGGGCTTCTGGCGGAAGCAGAGCGTTATTTTGACGGTGATGCACCGGAGCAGCAGGCGCTTCAGAAGATTTTATCCTATGTAAAGCCCGGAGGGCATCTGGTGCTGGCGGCGGACAACCGGTTCGGACTGAAATACTGGGCGGGAGCCGCGGAACCTCATACGGGACGGTATTTTGACAGCCTGGAAGGCACAGGACATACCTTTTCCAGAAACAGGCTGGAACAGATACTGGAAGCTGCCGGATGCGGACCGTATCGTTTTTATTATCCATATCCGGAGAGATGGTTTCCTATGAGTCTTTATTCGGACCGATGGCTTCCGAAGACAGGGGAACTGAATCAGAATCTGAGAAATTTTGAAGGTGAGCGGCTGGTTCTGTTTGAGGAAGAGAAGGTTTACGACCAGCTGATCGCGGACGGGCGCTTCCCGGATTTTTCCAACGCTTTCCTGATTATTGTAGGAGAAGATCGGAGGGATCTTCCGGATTATGTGAAGTATTCCAACGACCGCGCGGAGCGGTTTATGATCCGGACAGAGATCGTACAGGACCATGGATCATCTCTGGTGTGCAAAGTCCCGGCGCATCCGGAAGCCGCGGAACATGTGCGGGAAATGAAGCGCTGGGAGCAGGAACTGGAGCAGCTGTATCAAAAAAACGGCGTGCATGCCAACCGGTGCGAACTGCGCGGCGGGAAGGCCTGCTTTGAATTCCTGCGGGGGAAGACCCTGGAGGAAGAACTGGATATCCTGCGGGCGCGAAAAGATTATGCCGGACTCCAGGCGGAACTTCAGGAGTATAAAAAACTGCTGGCCGATACGCTGGGACCGGAATTAAAGCCCTTTGCCAGGAGCGATTTGTTTGTGGAGATGTTCGGGAATCCGGAGTTCACAAAGGCGTATCGGGGAGCCCCGGTGAATAATCTGGACTGGATCTTCGGCAATCTGATGAAAACGGCGGACGGTATCTGGATCATCGATTACGAATGGACTTTTCCGGTGCAGGTTCCGATAGAATATCTGATCTGGCGGGCGGTCTCTCTCTATCAGTACGGAAGGAACGATCTGGCGTCCCTGGGACTGATGACCCAGATGGGGATCAGTTCAGAGGAAGAGCGGCAGTTTGAGGAGATGGAACATCATTTTCAGCGCTGGCTTCTGGGCGGAACAGTGACGATTGGAGAGCAGTATCTGGCTACGGCGGGAAGGACGCTTCGGCTGGAAACGCTGCTGCGGACAGACCGTTCAAACAGGATACAGGTTTACGCAGATACAGGGAAAGGGTTCTCAGAAGAAGACAGTATGTGGATCCTTACACAGCCGGATAAGCAGGGCGTGATACATCTGGAAATTCCGCTTCCGCAGGGGACAAAGGCACTCCGGCTGGATCCGGCGGAAGGGTGCTCCCTGGTGAAGGTGCGCAGGCTGGCAGGAGAACTGGGCGGTTCCTACGAGCTGGAATACATCCACAACGGACGGGAGCTGGAGGCGCAGGGGATCCTGTACACAACGGACGATCCCCAGATTACAGTGACGAACCTGGTGGAGGGTACGCGGTTAATCCATGCAGAATTGTCGGTGGAGCATATGAATCCGGATACGGCATATGCCTGCATGAATCTTCTGAACCGGATGCGCGCGGCAGAACGGATCAGCCAGAGCGGACCGTACCGCATACTGAAGAAAATTAAACGGGCCCTGGGCAGATAACGGGTTCCGAATCACGAGATTGAGGTCGGTGAAATGAGCAAAGAAAAGCAGCAGGCAGATCTGCCTGAATACAGAGACAAACGGTTTGACAGATTCCGGGATACCTGGTATTGGAAAGCTTCGAAACCTTTACGTGTCATAATACACTTTTTTCAACGCATAAGAAACGCATATATTCACTATGGCGGGGTTAAAGGAATGTACCGCCGCTATAAGCAGAAACGGGGAGAGGCGACGAAACGGGTGGATTTCGGGACAAAAAGTTTTCCGGACGCAGCCCGCAGAAAACTGGAAGAAGAGACGGTGTTTCCGCGAAAGATCAAATTCAGCATTCTGGTGCCGCTGTATAATACACCCGAAAAATTCTTAAGAGAGATGATCGGTTCGGTGGAAGCGCAGACATACGTCAGCTGGGAACTCTGCCTGGCAGACGGAAGCGACGGAAAACATGAGGATGTGGGAAGAATCTGCCGGGAATACGCAGAGAAAGACAGCCGCATCGTTTATAAGAAAATTGAGAAGAATCTGGGAATCTCCGGAAATACCAATGTATGTTTCTCCATGGCGACGGGAGACTATATCGGGCTTTTTGACCATGATGATGTGATGCATCCCAGTCTGCTGTATGAATGCATGAAGACAATCTGTGAAAAGGACGCAGACTATGTGTATACCGATGAGGCTACCTTTACATCTCCGAACCTGGACGACCTGATTGTTCTTCATTTTAAACCGGATTATTCTCCGGATAACCTGAGGGCCAACAACTATATCTGCCATTTTTCTGTATTTGATGCGAAACTGCTGGAAAAGACGGGACTTTTCCGGCCGGAGTACGACGGAAGCCAGGATCATGATATGATACTGCGCCTGACCGAGGTGGCCAAGAATGTGCAGCACATTCCAAAGATTCTTTATTACTGGAGATCCCATCCCCAGTCGGTGGCGGCGGATATCGGCGCCAAAACCTATGCGATAGACGCAGCTAAACGCGCGGTACACGATCATATGAGGGATTATTACGGGATCGAAGTGGAGGTCGAAAGTACCCGCGCGTTTCCGACAATCTTTCAGATCCGGTACCCCATAGAAGGCAGCCCGAAGATCAGCATTGTGATTCCCAATAAGGACCATGCGGAAGATCTTCGCAGATGTATTTCTTCTATTGAAAGCAAGTCTACCTGGAATAATTATGAGATTGTGGTAGTGGAGAATAACAGTACGGAGCAGAGCATCTTTGATTATTACAAAGAACTGGAACAAAAGCCGCAGGTAAAAGTGACCGCTTATACAGGTGAGTTCAATTATTCCAGAATCAATAATTACGGTGTGACCTTTACGGGTGGAGAATATCTTCTGTTTTTAAACAATGATACGGAAGTAATCTCACCGGATTGGATGGAACAGATGCTGATGTATGCCCAGAGGCAGGATGTGGGCGCGGTAGGCGCCAAGCTCTATTATGGAGATAATACGATTCAGCATGCCGGAGTGGTGATCGGGCTGGGCGCGCATCGGTCTGCCGGTCATACGCATTATAAAATGCCCAGAGAACATCTGGGATATATGGGCAGGCTGTGTTACGCTCAGGATGTGACGGCGGTGACGGGAGCCTGCCTGATGGTGAAAAGATCCGTCTATGAGGAAGTGGGAGGACTGGATGAGACCTTTACCATTTCTTTAAATGACGTGGATTTTTGCCTGAAAATTCGCGAAAAAGGATATTTGAACATTTTCACGCCGTTCGCGGAACTGTATCACTATGAGTCCAAGACCCGGGGAATGGAAGAAGGAGAGAAGCTCCGCCGTTATGAAAGAGAATGTGAACATTTCCGGGAAAGATGGAAAGCACAGCTGGATGCAGGCGATCCCTACTACAATCCGAATTTTTCACTGGATTATTCGGACTTTACCCTGCGCTTTTAAAGGAGAGACATGAAGAGAATCGAACGGGAAAAAGTAATAAGAAATGCCTATCGGACCACAGTTCTGGTACTGACTGCCTGCTGCATCTTCCTGGGCGTGCTTCTGGTGGTGCATGAAATGGCGAGAGAGGCGGAAGTAAGCGCGCTGGAGCGGGATCTGGAGGCCAAAGGCGTAGTCCGGAATGACGAAGGGTTATACAGCAGCGTAGAACTTTTCCTCCCTGAAAAGATCTATGTGGCGACCGGTGTGACCATTGAAATATATAATAACCAGATTTCCTCTCTGGGCGACCGGATGGAAAATTATAACGTAAAATGGACCTGCGCGGTAGGTAAGAATATGCAGCGCAAGTTTTCCGTCACCGGGACAGAGGATCTGATTGGAACGCATCCATTGATTTTTACGATTTTTGATGATAACGGCGCCCAGGTGGCGACAGCTTCCACGGAACTGAATATTGTGCCGGCTCTTCAGGAATCATTTTCCATGCTGACGATCGGCGACAGCCTTTCCTGCAATACAGCCACCTATGAAAGACTCAATGAACTGACCGGCGGGGAAATTATCTATATGGGAACCCGCGGAGTAGGAGGATCATTGACGGAAGCGCGCAGGGGATTCTCAGCGGCCAATTATCTGACAGCCACCGGGTATGAGATGGAAGAGCCGTACGAGGATGTGCATCCGTTTTATAATGAGGAAACCGGAAGTTTTGACTGGGACTATTACAAAGAAACGACCGGTTTCGATCCGGATATGATACAGCTTTTTCTGGGGACCAACGGCCTGGATGTAGATCCTGCAGAGAACGGAGATAATATTGTCCGAATTGTAAAAGAGATTCATGAAGATGATCCGGATCTTCCTGTTTATCTGGTGCATACACTGTATCCGGCCAACCAGGACGGAATCGGGTCCTGGAATAATAACGGATATGCTTTATACGCGGACCGTTATAAATATGAAGAAGATCAGAAGGTCTTCCATCTGATGACCTATCTGGAAGCGACATTGTCGGATGAGCCGAACCTCTATTTTGTCCCTGCCGGCATGTGCAATGACAGCGCCAATAATTTCGATACGGTGGAAGTCCCGGTAAATCCTCATTCCGATGAGACGGAAGAGGTGCCGTCGGATGCGGTTCACCCGGGAAGAGCCGGATACGAGCAGATTGCGGACTGTCTGTACAGCGTGATCTGCGGGACCAAAGCAGAATGGAGCGAATAGAATATGAGAAAATTGATAGAACAGATGATTAAATTCGGATTTGTGGGCTTTCTGTGCTTTTTTATTGATTACGGTATTATGGTTCTGCTGACGGAAGTGGCAGGGATCGTGTATCTGGTCTCCAGCGCCTGTTCCTTTACGGTATCCGTGATTGTCAACTATATACTCAGCGTTACGTTTGTATTTGAAACGGACAAAGAGAAAAGCCGGATTAAAGAATTTATCGTGTTTGTTTTCCTGAGCATCATCGGTCTGGGGATCAACCAGCTGTGCATGTGGTTCGGAGTGGAGCTGCTGCACATCAGTTATCTGATCGTAAAGATCGGCGCCACCGCGGTGGTTATGGTTTATAATTTTATCAGCCGGAAGCTGATCATTGAAAAGAAAGCGCCCTGACATATGTCAGGGCGCTGCCTGTTCTGAAGTTTTCTGAATCTCAAAGGTATCGTTGAGCTCCCAGGTTTCGGCATTGTAGGTGCTGACGGTCAGTGTATCAGGAGTAATCTGTATATCCGTTACCTCCGGCGTATCGCATTTCCTGGAGACGGCTGCCTCTGCCTGGTCGGTAAGCCTCCGGTACATGCTTCCGCTGGAAGAGCTCAGAGTCATATACATCGTTCCTTCCGGATCTACTGCGGGGCTGTCGTATTCCACATAGCTGCCGTCCGCCTGGATAAAGTAGGAACGCATATAAGCGTGGTCATGGCCGCACAGGACCAGATCGATGTCATATTCACTGGTAAAATCCAGAAAATACGGCCGTATGAGCTGAGCGTTTTCCAGATAATCCTCATATCCGTTATATGGCGAGTAATGAGAGAATACAATTCTCCAGCGGGTATCCGGATTGGCCTCGACGGCAGAAGCGATAAATTCTTTGTGCTCGCCCAGCTTGGCAGGATCCATCATATCAAGAACCAGAAAGAGCGCATTCCCTCTGGTAAACCAGTAATCGCCGTCTCCTTCGTCATCGCAGGTGCCATAGGACGACAGATTGGGAAAGGTATAATGCTCAGAAAACTGGGAGCCTCCGATCTCATGATTTCCTTTCAATGGAGCCAGAGACAGGCTGTAGAGCACTCCCTGATTCATAAATGCGTTGTATTGTTCCGTATCGTTATAGTCATTGACCTGGTCGCCTAATGATACCAGGAAACTGGTGTCGGGAAAATGATATTTGATTTTATTCAGGACTCGTTTCCAGTTGGTCTTCTGATTATCCACTTCTTCCACCGGTTTGCCAATCTGGGCGTCTCCTACGGCTGTGAAGCGGAAGGTATCCGAAAATGCCGGCGTCGTATAGCTGTAAGAAGGAGACATCCCCTCTTCATTGCCTACCTGATAGAGATACTCGCTCTCCGGGGTAAGACCGGTGACGGTCGCCCGGTTGATATAGTAGCCGGATATGGTCTCCGAAGGAGTAACTTCGGCGGTGAATACGGATGCGTTTGCAAATTCTGTATCATCCGGAGAAGTCCAGTAGACGGATCCGGCTGATTCGGAAGGGGAGAACCAGGTCAGGTTTACTTCTTCTTCTGTGCTGCCTACGGTGACGGAGAGATAGCGGACAGGAGTGGTGCTGATTAAAGCGGCAGAATAGTCAGGCGCAGTCCCCCAGGTCTCTTCTCCCGGAGCAGGGGGTGTTTCTTCTTCCTCTGCCGCAGCGTCAGTATTTTCCGAGTCCTGCTGCCGGTTTCCGCAGCCGGGAACGGCCGACAGCAAGAGTAATAAACTTAGTAAAAACAGGCGTTTTTTCATGCGTTTTATTTCCTCCTCTAAAGTCTGTGGCCTTAGTATACAGGAAAACAGGCGGATTTAATAGAAAAAACGGAAAAATTTATACAAAATTTATGATATGGGCAGAATCCGCACGGGATATTGTTTGCGTATTGGCGGGAAAACTGTTATAATGTAACCTAAATCATGACAGGAGAAACAGAATGAAAAAAAAGATGGCATTGCTGGGCAGCATTTTATTATTCATCGGCTTCTTCTTTTTTTTCGTATTTTATTCCGCTCCGGCATATGAGCCGGAGACGCTGGAGGCCGGGGCGCTGGCAGGCGAGGTGCGTCAGGGGCTCAAGCTGCAGGAAACGGTAAAGGGAGCACTGGATACATCGCAGATCAGGCTCTGTTTTCGGGGACAGGAACTGGCATGTGACCGGGAGAGCCTGACCTGGTATCTTCCGGTGGACATGGATGATGAACGCTGGGAGGCGGGGGCTTTTTCGGATGCCGGAGGAGAAATCAAAATCTTTCCTCTTCAGGACTATACTACATTGGACAAGAAAACAACGGTGGCGGACGGTTGTGTCGTCCCGTTTCTTGCGTGGAAGGAATCAGAAAATGCGGGAAGCGTAGTCTATGTAGTCTTCACCGGACTGCCGGTAGTGAAGATCGATACGGACGCGGATCTGGATGTGGACACGGTGTTCGCAGGTGGTATTACTTTTTATGAGGCCTGCGGGCAAGAGGACTGGACGCTGTATTCTGTGTTCCAGGCGCATGAGCGGGGGCAGACGACCAGAGCTTATCCCAAGAAGGGATATCGGGTAAATCTGATCTCTGTTACTTCCACCGGTGTGATAAATGAGAATGAACAGCCGGTTCTGGGAATGCGAAATTCAGATTCGTGGATTTTTTATGCGATATACAGCGATGGGACCAAGATACGCGACAAGTTTAATACAGAACTTTGGAATCAGTTCGGCGCGGAGAACACGCCGTATGACGCTCACTTCGGCACGCATATGGAATATGCGGAGCTGGTAGTCAATGGTGAGTACAGAGGGCTGTACGGGATTCTGGAACCGATCGACAGTTCCCAGCTGGATATCTCGGATCAGGAATACCTTTATAAAAGGACATTCGGAAGAGAACTGACTACAGAGGCTTTGGACAGCGCCGAACCGGAAGAGTATCTGACGGTACTCGGCATGGAGATCAAAGGAAAGGACGGAGCCGGGACCAGTGAAGACTGGCAGTGCCTGCGCCGTTTTATAGAAATGTGTGAGGCGGATGACGAGACATTTGAGGAGGAGGCCGAAGCTCTTCTGGATATGGATAATGTCGCGGATATCTGGATTTATCTGCAGCTGCTGTACGGAGAAGACAATATATATAAAAATATGTTTTTTGCGTTTAAAAAAGAAAGCGATGGGTATCGGCTGTATCTGGTACCCTGGGACACGGATCTTAGCTGGGGAAATATTTACAAGGACAGCGCGGAAGATTTATATGTAGTATCGGCACCGGAGACAGCGGAGGAATATCTGGAATGGCCGCTGGTAGACCGGCTGCTTGCCCTGAATGTGGGAGGCCTGAGAGAAAAGATTGCCGCGCGGTGGGAAGAGCTGCGTTCCGGGGTCCTGGCGGAAGAGAATATGAAGGCATGGATGGATGAATGTATTCATCAGGTGCAGGATTCCGGAGCTTTTGCCAGAGATGCGGCCAGATGGCCGGACAGCCGCCATGACGGAGATTACGAATCCATGGAAGCATATATGGAAAAAAGGCTGGATTTTCTGGATAAATGGATGCAGGAGTGAAACACTAATAAAAACAGAATGGGAGTGATAGGATGGAGCCGAGTATATTTGACCCTTCCAAAAAGGAAAATCAATACCGGCATGAATTTAAATATCTGTGTTCTCTGGGACAGCTGAAGATCATTCAGGGGAGGATTGCGGGGCTGATTCCGCTGGATCCGCATGTGGGAAAGGACGGTGTCTATAATATACGAAGTCTGTATTTTGATGATTTTGAGGACCGGTATATGATGGAGAATGAAGCCGGGACAGATCCGAGAGAGAAGTTTCGCATCCGGATCTATAATCACAGCGCAGACCGGATTTCGCTGGAACTGAAAAAAAAAGTAAGAGGAAAGACACAGAAGATTTCCTGCAGGATCACAGAAGAGCAGTGCAGGACCATGATGGCGGGAGAGATCCCGGAACCGGGAAAAGACGCTCCGGCAGTATTTCAGAAGCTGTGCCTTCTGATGAAAACCAGACTGATGCGGCCGAAAGTGATCGTTGAGTATGACAGAACACCTTATGTCTATGCTCTGGGAAATGTGAGGATTACCTTGGATGAGAATATCCGCGCTTCCGGACGGGCAGACCTTTTTCTGGATGAAAATGTTCCCTGCAGGCCGATTCTGCCGGCAGGACAGCATATCCTGGAAGTGAAATATGATGAGTTCCTTCCGGATTATATTTACCGTACCATACAGATGGAGAATCTGAGGCAGACTGCCTTTTCCAAATATTATCTTTGCAGAAAATATAATTTATAAAGGAGAATACATAAGATGGGATTTCAAGACGTATTTAAAAATTCGTTCCTGGAAGGGTTCACAAGCATGGATATCACAACCGGGAAGATCATGGCGACGCTGGTCGTCACAGGGCTTCTGGCCCTGTACATCTTTTTCATCTACCGTCTGGTGACGAGGAAGGTGTTCTATTCAAAAAGCTTTAATATTTCTCTGTCAGCCATGGCGTTGATTACTGCCGCCATTATTCTGGCCATGCAGTCCAACCTGGTAATCTCTCTTGGTATGGTCGGCGCGCTGTCCATTATCCGTTTCCGTACTGCGGTAAAAGATCCCATGGATCTGGTATTTCTGTTCTGGGCGATCAGCATCGGCATTATCTGCGGCGCCGGGCTTTATGAAGTCGCCCTGGTTACATCTGTGGCGGTGACAATTTTTATCCTGGTTCTGGATCTCCTGCCGGTGGCGAAAGCTCCCATGATTCTGGTGTTGAACAGTGAAAAGACAGACGGAGAGAAGGAAATCCTGGATGTGGTCGGCAGGTATGCCAAATCTTATAAAGTGAAGTCCAGAAATTTATCCAAAGGCCGTCTGGATATGGTGGTGGAGCTTCGGGTGAAGGACGAAAGCGGACTGGTATCAGAAGTGGCGTCTATGGAAGGAATGATATCCGCGTCGCTGATCGCGCATGACGGAGAAGTTACCTTCTAATTTTACAGAAAGACACGGTCATTTATGAAAAAAGTCAGTTTGGTAAACACAAAACGTGGTTATCAGTATGTGAAGAAATATGGTATGGCAAAACTGTACCTGAAAGCCAGGGAACGTCTGGAAAGGAACCGGATGGAGAGGGGATATCAGCAGTGGATGCTGGACAAACGTCCCGCGGACAGTGAAAAGGAACTCCAGAGAGAACACCTTTTTTCGTGGAATCCTCTGATCAGTATTGTGGTTCCGGTATACTGCACACCGGAGGCGTTTTTGCGTGAAATGATAGAGTCTGTATTGTCTCAGACCTACAGCAATCTGGAACTCTGTCTGGCGGATGGAAGCGTTGGAGACGACGGCGCGGAGCGTGTCATCCGGGGATATCTGAAGCAGGATTCCAGAATCCGCTATGAAAGGCTTCCGGAGAATAAAGGAATAGCCGGAAACACCAATGCGGCGGCAGCGATGGCGTCCGGAGAGTATATTGCGTTTTTGGATCATGACGATATCCTGGAAGAGCATGCCTTGTTTGAAGTGGTCAGATGGCTGCAGGATCATCCGGATGCGGATATGGTTTATACGGATGAAGATAAAGTGAGCCCGGATTCCGGCACCTATTTTCAGCCGCATTTTAAACCGGACTTCAATTTTGAGCTGCTGCGCACCAATAATTATATCTGTCATTTCCTGATAGTCCGGAAGCAGCTGGCCGAAGCGGCGGGCTTGTATCTGGAAGAGTATGACGGAGCGCAGGATTATGATTTTATCCTGCGGTGCTGTGAAAAGACAGAGAAAATAGGGCATATTTCCAAAATACTTTATCATTGGCGGTGCCATCCCTCTTCCACGGCTGTGAATCCGGAAAGTAAGCTGTATGCCTATGAAGCCGGGAAAAGAGCTCTGGAGAGTCATTTGAGCCGTATGGGACTTCAGGGAGAAGTGGAGGCTCTGTCTGATCCGGGATTTTACCGGATCAATTACGCGTTGGATGCTGTGCCGAAGGTCAGTATCATAGTGATGGATGTACCCGCGGTTGCCGGACTGAAACAGTTTATGAAAGCTTTGTCCAAAAGCCGCACCTATACAAATTACGAGATCCTTTTGCTGCTGGATAATCCGGAAAAAAATAAAATTATTCTGAATTTTATAAAAGAACATAGACAAACCGCGATAAAAGTAGTATATTGTACTAGTGCCTGTAATAAATTTGTAACATTTTCCAGACTCGCAGAGAAGCTGGACAGTGAGTTTCTGTTGTTTCTGGAAGGCAGGATCGACCGGATATCCAGAGGATTTCTGGAAACATTCCTTGGGGATGCGCAGCGGCCCGGGACAGGGGCTGTGGGAGGCAGGGTCTATGACAGCAGTTACAGGCTTAAGTGCGGAGCCAGAATTCTGGGACTTGGAGGACTGGTGGGAGACGCTTTTGAAGGCCTTAAATTCGGCTACACCGGATATTTTCATAAAGCGGTGCTTCAGCAGAACTGTCATGCGGTATCATCCAAGGCGATGATGGTGAAGAAAGAATGTTTTCTGGAAGCAGGAGGATTTTCCCAGGATGTGGAAGACCGCCTGAAGGATGTGGATCTGTGCCTGAAACTGGAGACGCTGGGATTTCATAATATTTACGAACCCGGTGTATTTCTGGTGGAACAGAATTACCGGGCCAGAAAAAAGAAAGGCAGCCGTTCTGCTGCGGTCTTTGAAAAAAAGTGGAAAGATTTGCTGCTGGAGCCGGACCGGTTTTATAACTGTAATCTGTCTCTGGAGAGCCCGGATTACCGGATCCGGGAGACAGAGTGAAGAGAGGTCGGCGCATGTGGGACGTGACAGTTGTGATCCCCAATTTTAACGGGATCTCATATCTGGATGCCTGTCTGCGTACGGTATCTGGGCAGACGGGGATATCCCCGGAAATTATAGTGGTAGACAATGGCTCTTCAGACGGCAGTCAGGATTTTATCCGAAATCATTATCCGGATGTAAGATTGATCTGTCTGGAACAGAATTACGGATTCTGCCGGGCGGTTAATGAAGGAATCGCTGCGGCAAAGAGCCCTTATGTCATATTATTAAATAACGATACGGAAGTGAAGCCGGATTTTGCCCTGCATCTTCTGAAGGCGATCCGGGCAGACCGCAGGAGGTTTTCCTGTGCGGCCAGGATGCTTCAGTATCAGAACCGGGAGCTCCTGGACAACGCGGGTGATTTTTACTGTGCGCTTGGCTGGGCATATGCCCGGGGGAAAGGAAAGCCTTCCTCCCGTTATACGGCGGGGCAGCGTATTTTTTCTTCCTGCGCCGGAGCGGCGATCTACCGGAAGGAAGATCTGGAACGCCTGGGAGGCTTTGACGATGCACATTTTGCGTATCTGGAAGATATGGATCTGTCATACAGGGCGAGGATCCATGGTTTTTATCACTGGTATGTTCCGGAGGCGGAAGTGTATCATGTGGGGAGCGCGACCAGCGGTTCCCGGCATAATCGCTTTAAAGTGATTCATTCGGCGGGCAACAACGTCTATTTGATTTATAAGAATATGCCTATTTTACAGGTGATTCTGAATCTGCCGTTCTTGTGCGCCGGATTTCTTGTGAAGTATTTGTACTTTGTTAAGAAGGGATTCGGGAAGGATTACAGAGAGGGGCTGAAACGCGGAATTGCTCTGTGCCGGGAGCATCCGGACAGAAAGATAAGATTCCGTACGGAAAACCTTCCTCATTATGTCAGAATCCAACTGGATCTCTGGAAGAATATGCTGCTTTTAGGGTGAGGATTTTGATTAAAGATAATCAAAAATATTTTAACCGGCTTCATGTGATCATCGATGCGGCAGTGATTACCATCTCATATCTGCTGGCATGGGTGTGTAAGTTTATCTTGCTGAGAGACCCTCTTGGACTTACCTTTGTCCAATATTGTTATGCTTTGATCGGGATCGTACCGCTGTATCTGGTGCTGTATCTTGCATTCAATCTGTATACGCCCAAACGGGTGCAGGGACGGCGTCTGGAAGCAGGAAATATCATCAAGGCGAATACATTCGGCCTGCTGGTGATCATGGGCCTGCTGTTTCTGGGCAGAGATCATTATTATGGAAAAGATTACTCCAGAACCATGCTGTTTTATTTCTACGGAATTAATATTCTGCTGGAAGTGGAGGTCCGATGGCTGATCCGTATGCTGCTGCGCAAGATGCGCCGAAGCGGATTCAATCTTCGGCATATTATCTTTGTGGGATACAGCAGCGCTGCCGAGGGCTTCATTGACCGGATCTTCGCCAATCCACAGTGGGGATACCGGATACAGGGGATTTTGGACGATAATAAAGAGATCGGTTATAAATATAAAGGAGTTCCGGTGCTGGGGACGACTGACGGGTTGGAGGAAATCCTGGAGAACAACCGTCTGGATGAGATCGCTCTGACGCTGAGCCTTCAGGAGTATTATAAGCTGAAGCGAATTGTGGCCATCTGTGAAAAGTCAGGCGTGCATACAAAATTTGTTCCGGATTATAATGATATTATACCGACCAGACCTTATACGGAAGACCTTCTCGGGCTTCCGGTTGTCAATATCCGGCATGTTCCTCTGACGAACACGTTCAATATGATCTGCAAGCGCACGATGGATATCATCGGCGCGATCATCGCGATTATTATTTTTTCACCGGTTATGCTGGTTACGGCCATCCTGGTAAAGACTACCTCGAAAGGGCCGCTGATATATAAACAGGAGCGTGTAGGGCTCCATAACCAGATTTTTCAGATGTATAAGTTTCGTTCCATGGAAGTACAGTCTCCGAAGGCCGAGCGAAAGGCATGGACGGTCCGGAATGATCCCCGTGTGACCAAAGTCGGGAAGATTATCCGGCGCACCAGTATTGACGAGCTGCCCCAGCTGTTTAATATCCTGAAAGGGGATATGAGTCTGGTGGGGCCGCGTCCGGAACGCCCGTTCTTCGTGGAAAAATTCCGGGAGGAAATCCCTCGGTATATGGTAAAACATCAGGTTCGTCCGGGGCTTACTGGATGGGCTCAGGTAAACGGTTACCGGGGAGATACATCGATTAAAAAACGCATTGAGTACGACCTGTATTATATTGAGAACTGGACACTGGGCCTGGATATCAAAATCCTGTTCCTGACGTTCTTCAAAGGCTTTGTAAATAAGAATGCTTATTAACAGGCGTAGAAAGGATGAATTATGGCAAAAGAAACGATGAAAAGACCAAGCTCAAGGAAGAGCGCGTCCAAACGAAGCGAATCGGCGGCACCTGCAGCTTCCGGGAAGAGAAGAAAGGTTTCCAGGAAAAAAGCGGCTCAGAAGAAAAAACGCATGATCATTTTTGGCGTGGAGATTGTAGCTTTACTCGCATTGCTGATCGGATTTTATGTGGTATGGCAGATGGATAAGCTGCAGGAACCTCAGCAGGCGGAAGGCGGCATAGAGGTAAATGAGGGACTCAGCGAAGAAGCGCAGCAGACCATGTCTGGCTATACCAATATCGCCCTGTTCGGTTTGGATACCAGAGAAGCAGGACAGCTGGGCAAAGGAAACCGAAGTGATACGATGATTATCGCAAGTATCAATAATGATACCAAAGAAGTGAAGCTGGTATCTGTGTACAGAGATACTTATCTGGATTTGACCAATGGCAGATATAATAAGGCAAACGGCGCATATTCCGCAGGAGGTCCGGATCAGGCTGTCAACATGCTGAACCGCAATCTGGATCTGGACATCCAGTATTATGTGAGCGTAGATTTTGCGGCACTGACAGAGACTGTGGATCTGCTGGGCGGCATCATGATTGACGTAGACGAATCTGAGATTGAGCATCTGAATAATTACACAGTAGAAACTTCCGAGGTTACGGGCGTAGAGACCGAGAAGCTGACGGAGACAGGATATCAGCTGCTGGATGGAGTACAGGCGACTTCTTACTGCCGTATCCGTTATACCGCGGGTGATGACTTCAAGAGAACAGAGCGTCAGCGTGAGGTAATCCTTGAAATTGCCAATAAGGCGAAAGAAGCGGATATTACCGAGATTAATGATATTATCAACGCAGTTTTCCCGATGGTGGCAACCAACTATACCAATGGTCAGCTTCTGGAGATGGCTCCTCAGCTTCTGGAATATGACATCGTGGATACAGTAGGATTCCCCTTCGACCGTGAGACCGGTACTATCAGCGGAAAGGGATCCTGTGTAATTCCGGTAAATCTGGAGAGCAATGTGATCCAGCTCCATGAGTACCTGTTCGGAAACGACGGATATACTCCGTCTCAGCAGGTACAGGATATTTCCGATCAGATTGTTTCGGATACAGGATATGATGTAGAAGAAGACACGAGCGCGGATGCAGGCGGAAGCGCTGCTGAAGAATAAAAATGTGGCGAGGGGAGACTCCCCTCGCCTTTTGTAAAAAGGAAGAGATTATGAGATTGGAAGCAGATGTGCTGATTCCCGTATATCGTCCGGGAAATCGTCTGGAGATACTTCTGGAACAGCTGCATACTCAGACCTGTCCGGCACGGAAGATAATTCTGATGAATACCGGAAAGCAGTATTTTCCGCCAGGACTGGAAGGAAAATATGAAGACGTTGAGATTCATCATCTCCGCAAAGAGGAATTTGATCACGGTGGAACCAGAGATCGCGGAATCCGGCTGTCTAAGGCGGATGTGGTAATATGTATGACCCAGGACGCTTTGCCGGCGGATGCTCATCTGATAGAGAATCTTCTGAAGCCTTTTTCGGATCCGCAGGTGTGGGCCACGTACGGGAGACAGCTTCCTGCGAAAGACTGCCGGGAAGTGGAACGTTATACCAGGAGTTTTAACTATCCGGAAGAAAGCAGGATAAAAGGCGCCGCTGATCTGGGAACTCTGGGTATCAAGACGTTTTTCTGCTCTAACGTGTGCGCCGCGTGGCGAAGGGACCGATATCTGGAACTGGGCGGTTTTGAGAAAAAAACGATTTTTAATGAGGACATGATCCTGGCGGGACATCTGATTCGTAAAGGAGGTCTGATCGCTTACTGCGCAGACGCAAAAGTGATTCATTCCCATAATTACAGCGCGCTGCAGCAGTTTCACAGAAATTTTGACCTGGCGGTGTCGCAGACCATGCATCCGGAGATATTTGGAGGAATCCGGTCAGAATCAGAGGGGATTCGCCTGGTGAAAATGAGTATGAAACATTGTCTGCAGATAGGAAAGCCCTGGCTTTGCTTTCAGGTATTATCCCAGAGCGCGGGAAAATATCTGGGTTATAAGCTGGGACAGAGATACGGGCAGCTTCCGAGAAAGATGATTCTGTGGTGTACGATGAACCCCACATTCTGGCAGGAGGAACGAAGATGAGAAAAAGATACGCGGCAGCGCTGGCATGTGTATGTGTATTGGGGATCGGCGGATGCGGAAAAGATCAGGAAACACTGGAACAGCAGATGACGCTTCGGAGCCAGGGTATGGATCAGGCACTGTCCGGAGACTACGAGAGCGCGATTGCATCCTATAATGAAGCGCTGTCGCTGGCGGGCATGCGCGCGGGGAATCTGGAACTGGACATTGCGTCCTATAAAGCGGCAGCCCAGTATCATGCGGGGGATCTGCAGGGAGCTGCAGACACATGTACGGCGGTACTGGATCTGAAGAAAAGCGCGGAGATGTATCTGACCCGCGGGTTGATATACAAAGCGGCCGGCGACACGGAAGCCGCAAACGCAGATTTTCAGGCGGCAAAAGATATGACCTCCTCAAAGGATCTGATTACGCTGGGACGGCTTTCCTATTACATGGAAGACTATAACGGTGCGAAGGATTATTTGGAACAGGCGTATGAGAATGGAGAGCAGGAGTCTCTTTACTGGCAGGGTGAACTTTACTGGCAGATGGGCAATAAAGATTATGCGGTAACCCTGTACCAGAGTTATCTGGAAGAACATACGGATCATCCGGATATCTATGCAAAGGTGGCTTCCTATCAGATGGATCAGGGAGATTATGAGAGCGCATTGTCTGTGATACAGGATGGAATCGCGCTGGGAGACTCTGAAAGCCTGCAGGAACTGTTAAGCTATGAAATCGCGGTATATGAACAGATGGGTGATTTTGCCACCGCGAAGGTAAAGATGGAAAGTTATCTGGAAAGCTACCCGGATGATGAGGGCGCGGCACGGGAATATGTATTTTTGAAAACCCGGTAAAATTATTTGAAAAACATCTTGACAAAGCACCCTACGGGGTGCTATTTTAAATACAGTAAATGTTAGCACTCTTGAATGACGAGTGCTAACAGTACTGAAGAAGGGGTGAGGACATGGAACTGGATGAGAGAAAGATCAAGATCCTTCAGGCGATCATTCAGAATTATATGGAGACCGGGGAACCGGTCGGTTCCAGGACCATTTCCAAATACTCAGATCTGAAGCTGAGTTCGGCTACGATCCGTAACGAGATGTCCGATCTGGAGGAAATGGGATATATTATCCAGCCGCATACGTCAGCCGGACGTATCCCTTCCGATAAAGGATACCGTCTGTATGTGGACCGGCTTATCCAGGAAAAAGACCAGGAAGTCACTGAGTTCAAGGAACTGATGATCCAGAGAACGGACCGGATGGAGCAGGTGCTGAAGCAGATCGTAAAAGTGCTTGCCACCAACACGAATTACGCGACAATGATTTCTACTCCTCAGTATCATCGCAATAAGCTGAAGTTCATTCAGCTTTCCAGAGTGGATGAGAACCAGATACTGGCGGTGATTGTGGCGGAAGGAAATGTGATCCGAAATAAACTGCTGCCGGCGGATGAGGCACTGGACGAGGAAACGCTGTTGAAGCTGAATATCCTTTTAAATACGGTGATGAATGGCAAGACAGTTGAAGAGATCAACCTTCAGATGATTTCCGCCATGAAGGAGCAGGCAGGTATTCACAGCAATCTGATCAGCGACGTGGTAGACGCTGTAGCGGAAGTTATCCATGCGGATGAAGGCATGGAAATCTACACCGGGGGCGCCACCAACATTTTCCGTTATCCGGAACTGAGTGACAATGGAAAAGCCAGCGAACTGATCAAGACACTGGAGGAGAAGCAGAATCTGGTGGAACTGGTCAACGAGACATTGAACAGTGAAGATAAGGGGATTCATGTATATATTGGAAATGAGACCCCGGTTCAGAGCATGAAAGACTGCAGCGTGGTGACCGCCACATATGAGATCGGTCAGGGCCTGCAGGGAACCGTAGGCATCATAGGGCCGAAGCGGATGGATTACGAAAATGTCATGAACGCACTAAAAACCATGATGGAACAATTGGATGAGGTGTTCCATAAATAGAAAGGTGGATAGACGTGGAAGAAAAAGATAAGAAACAGGAAATGAATCCGGAAGAGAAAGCAGAAGATATGGCGGGAGAAACCGTACCGGAGGCCTCCGCGGAAGAGGCGGAGACGGAAAAGGCAGAAGAAACGCAGGTTTCAGAAGAAGAGGCGTCAGAGTCCGGGGATGAGCCGGAGAACGGCGCGCAGAATGAGAAAAAAGGCTTCTTTAAGAAAAAAGAAAAAAAGGATAAAAAAGATGAACAGATCGCGGAGCTGACTGACAAGCTGAAGCGCCAGCTGGCGGAGTTTGAAAATTTCCGGAACCGCACGGAGCGTGAAAAGACGCAGATGTATACGGTAGGAGCCAGGGACGTGATCGAAAAGATACTTCCGGTGGTTGATAATTTTGAGAGAGGTCTCAAGAGTATTCCGGAGGAAGAAAAAGACGGACCTGTTGCAAGCGGCATGGATAAGATCTACAAGCAGCTTGTTGCGGTTCTGACAGATTTGGGCGTAACCCCTATCGAAACGGTAGGCCAGGAATTTGATCCCCAGCTCCACAACGCAGTGATGCATGTGGAAGATGAAGAAACAGGCGAGAATATGATCGTCGAGGAATTCCAGAAGGGTTATAAATATAAAGATGCAGTGCTGCGGCACAGCATGGTAAAAGTTGCAAATTAACAATTCAGATACAGGAGGAAAATGAAATGAGCAAGATTATTGGTATTGACTTAGGAACTACGAACTCATGTGTAGCTGTTATGGAAGGCGGAAAACCGACGGTTATCACCAATACGGAAGGTGCGAGAACAACACCGTCTATCGTGGCGTTTACCAAGACCGGCGAGCGGCTGGTAGGCGAACCGGCAAAGCGTCAGGCAGTGACCAATGCGGAAAAGACAATTTCTTCCATCAAGAGACATATGGGAACTGACTATAAAGTGGAGATTGAAGGCAAAAAATACTCTCCTCAGGAGATTTCCGCAATGATTCTGCAGAAGCTGAAAGCGGATGCAGAAAACTATCTGGGAGAAAAAGTGACGGAGGCGGTTATCACAGTTCCGGCATATTTCAACGATGCCCAGAGACAGGCTACCAAAGATGCAGGAAAGATCGCCGGTCTGGATGTAAAACGTATTATCAACGAGCCGACGGCAGCAGCTCTGGCATATGGTCTGGATAATGAGAAAGAGCAGAAGATTATGGTATACGACCTGGGCGGCGGTACATTTGATGTATCTATCATAGAGATCGGCGACGGCGTGATCGAAGTGCTTGCGACAGCAGGTGACAACCATCTGGGAGGTGACGATTTCGACCAGAAAGTTACGGATTGGATGATTTCCGAATTCAAGAAACTGAACGGTGTAGATCTTTCCAATGACAAGATGGCTCTGCAGCGTCTGAAAGAGGCGGCTGAGAAAGCAAAGAAAGAGCTTTCCACAGCGACCAGCACCAATATTAACCTGCCTTTCATCAGTATGAATGCTGACGGACCGCTGCATTTTGACATGAATCTTACAAGGGCAAAATTTGACGAGCTGACTCATGATCTGGTAGAACGCACCGCGAATCCGGTGCAGGCGGCGCTTCGCGACGCAGGCATTACTCCGTCTGAGCTCGGCAAAGTGCTTCTGGTAGGCGGATCTACCCGTGTGCCGGCAGTACAGGACAAAGTAAAACAGCTGACAGGACATGAACCCAGCAAGACTCTGAATCCGGATGAGTGCGTGGCAATCGGAGCGGCTATCCAGGGCGGTAAACTGGCAGGAGACGCCGGTGCCGGCGACATCCTTCTGCTGGATGTAACTCCGCTGTCTCTGTCTATCGAGACCATGGGCGGCATCGCGACCCGTCTGATCGAGAGAAATACTACGATTCCGACCAGAAAGAGCCAGATATTCTCTACTGCGGCCGATAATCAGACGGCGGTGGATATTAACGTGGTACAGGGCGAGAGACAGTTTGCGAAAGATAATAAATCTCTCGGACAGTTCCGTCTGGACGGTATCCCGCCTGCAAGAAGAGGCGTTCCGCAGATCGAGGTTACTTTTGATATCGATGCAAACGGCATCGTGAATGTATCCGCAAAAGATCTGGGGACCGGAAAAGAACAGCATATTACGATTACCGCAGGATCTAATATGTCTGAGGCGGATATTGATAAGGCGGTGAAAGAAGCTGCCGAATATGAAGCGCAGGATAAGAAACGTAAAGAGGCGATCGACGCGAGAAACGACGCGGACGCTATGGTATTCCAGACGGAGAAAGCGCTGGAAGAGGCCGGCGATAAGTTGGATCCCGCAGACAAATCTGCAGTAGAAGAGAAACTGAATTCATTGAAAGCAGTAGTAGAGCGTACGGCTAATCAGACAGATATCTCCGATGCGGATCTGGATGCGCTGAAATCCGGCAGAGAAGATCTGATGAACGCGGCGCAGAAACTGTTCCAGAAAATGTACGAGCAGACTCAGGGAGGCGCTCAGGGAGCAGGCCCGGATATGGGCGGTGCAGGACAGAGTCAGAGCGGTCCTGCGGATGATGTGGTTGACGGCGACTACAGAGAAGTATAAAAAGAGACAGGTGGAATTGCGGGAGGCAGGCATGCGCGGCATGCCTGCATTCCTGCGTGGAAGGGTAGAAGATTATGGCAGAGACGAAAAGAGATTATTATGAGGTCCTCGGTGTGGACCGAAACGCCGATGAAGCCGCCATCAAGAGTGCATACAGAAAACTGGCAAAAAAATACCATCCGGATGTGAATCCGGGAGATAAAGAAGCGGAACAGAAGTTCAAAGAGGCATCGGAAGCCTATGCGGTACTGAGCGATCCGGAAAAAAGGCGTAAATATGATCAGTTTGGTCATGCGGCATTTGATCAGGGCGCCGGAGGAGGCGGTTTTGGAGGCTTTGATTTTAACGGTGCGGATATGGGAGATATTTTCGGAGATATCTTCGGAGATATTTTTGGCGGCGGAAGAAGCCGCAGATCAAACAACGGTCCTATGCAGGGCGCAAATTTGCGCGCCAGCGTAAGGATTACATTTGAGGAAGCGGTGAAAGGCTGCGATAAAGAACTGGAACTGGTGCTGAAAGATGAGTGCGGCACTTGTCATGGTACCGGCGCGAAGCCGGGAACTTCTCCTCAGACATGTCCTAAATGCGGCGGAAAGGGCCAGGTGGTTTATACCCAGCAGTCTCTTTTCGGAATGGTGCAGAATGTGCGCACATGTCCGGACTGTAATGGTACAGGAAAGATTATCAAGGATAAGTGCCCGGATTGCTATGGTACGGGATATGTTTCCAGTAAAAAGAAGATTGCCGTTACGATTCCGGCAGGTATCGACAATGGGCAGAGTATCCGGATCCGCGGGAAAGGAGAGCCGGGCATCAACGGAGGCCCGAGAGGAGATCTTCTGGTGGAAGTCCTGGTTTCCCGTCATCCGATTTTCCAGAGACAGGATATGGATATCTATTCCACAGTGCCGATCAGTTTCCCGGTAGCAGCTTTGGGCGGCACGATCCGAATCAGGACGGTAGACGGAGAAGTGGAGTACGACGTAAAGGCCGGTACGCAGACAGATACCCGTGTTCGCCTGAAGGGCAAAGGCATGCCGTCTCTGCGCAATAAGAGTGTGCGCGGCGATCATTATGTCACGCTGGTGGTGGAAGTGCCCACAAACCTGAGCCACGCTGCTAAGGAAGCCCTGAGAAACTATGATATGGCGAATGATAATTCCCTGAATCAGAAGAGCGGGGGAGGAAAGCCGAAGAAAAAAGGCTTTATGGATAAACTGAAAGAAAATCTGGAGGATTTATAAAAATCTCTGGATGGGATAAATATTAAACCGGTACAAGGATAAGGGGTTCCGTTAATCCTTGTACCGGTTTGTTTTACGTATTTTTTATCACGACGCTCTCGACTACTCCGGCCACCTGTTCGCAGGCGTCTGCGCAATGCTCCAGGTAGATATAGATTTCACGCCAGCTGATGATCTCGATCGGATCAGTGCAGGTGGTGTGGAGCTGATGCAGATTGGTAATGAACAGCTGATCGGCTTCTTCTTCCATGGTGTTGACGTGGATGATATGTTCACGGAGGGCCTTGGACCTCCGGAAGTTCGGAAATTCTTCGATCAGGCGCTGAACTTCTTCACAGCAGCGAACGATGACATCCATAACTGCCAGTGCCTCCGGCCGGATGCTCTGTACGTTGTTGCAGTAGATCCTGAGAAGTACATCCTCTATTTTGTCAACCATATCGTCGATACTCTGGCTGAGCAGAAGGATGTCTTCCCGGTCGATAGGAGTGATAAAGGCTTTTGCCAGCACATTCAGGATCTCATGTTTTTTTTCGTCTGCGCCGTGTTCTATCCGGTGCATTTCTTCAATGCACTGCTCCATGGAGTCCGGATCGAATCTGCGCATGGTCTCGTCCAGAAGATGAGCGGCTCTGCAGGCATGCTCTGTGCAGGATTTGAAATTTTCAAAATAGAAAGAATCTTGTTTCTTTGACATAGAAATCTCCTTTTCATATTGTAAATAATCTCTGATCCCATTGCGGAAATCAGAAAATAAACATGAACAATTTTGCCATCAGGAAACTGATCAGACCGCATCCGGGAAAAGTAAAGATCCAGGTAAGCATCATATCTTTTACTACTCCGAAATTGATGGCAGAAATCCTTTTTACCGCTCCAACGCCCATGATTGCGCTGGTCTTGGTGTGGGTAGTAGATACCGGAATACCAAAGAGGCTGGAAAGCAGGAGGCAGAAGGCTGCCGACAAGTCTGCAGAGAATCCCTGGTATTTTTCCAGTTTTACCATATCCATTCCCACAGATTTAATTATTTTTTCGCCGCCTACGCTGGTTCCGATACCCATGACCGTACTGCACAGCAGCATAAGCCAGACAGGAATAGTGGCTCCAGCCACACTGTTCTGCCCATTGCAGAAGGCTACTCCCAGAAAAAGGACTCCAATGAATTTCTGGCCATCCTGAGCACCATGCATAAAGCTCATGGCCGCCGCTCCGAAAATCTGAGCACCGGTAAAGAAGCCGTTTGTTTTGCGTCTGTCCAGCCCGGAGCAGATCAGAGAGAGCAATTTGCAGATCACCCAGCCGCTTATAAAGCCCAGAGCAAGACTGAGCACCAGACCATAGAGCACCTTTACCCATTCGTTCATATTGACGCCGCTGATGCTGTTCTGTACGGCGATTGCGGCTCCTGTCAGACCGGCAATCAGGCTGTGGCTTTCACTGGTGGGAATACCGAAGTAAGAAGCGCCCACACTGTATACAACAATAGAAAAAAGTGCCGCACATAAGGCGATCAGCGCATTTCCGGTGTTCCCGCCGAAATCTACCATGTTGCTGATCGTAGAGGCTACGGAACTGTTGATGTGAGTCATGACCAGTACGCCGAGAAAATTGAACACCGCGCTCATGAGAATTGCCGAACGCGGCTTCATGCAGCGGGTTGTGACGCAGGTGGCGATGGCGTTGGGAGCGTCGGTCCATCCGTTGACAAAGATGACTCCCAACGTGAGAAGGACTGTGATGAGAAGCATGGGATTAGCCGCCATGCCGTGAATAAAGTACGAAAATGATACGTCCATAATTTTTACCTGTGTATAATCCTTTTACTTTAGATTTTGTCTTTATTATTCCCCAAAAGACAGAAAAAAGGCGGGACCTCCGGTAGGTTCCGCCCTGCAATCAAGGGAAATCACAAAACATTCCCGAAAGCACCTGTTTACTGCGAATAAATAGGAAGATATATTCTTCCTATGACAGACTCCACCACTTATCCCAGCGCCATCATGCTATCATCTATTTGGCGCAGAGTCAATACTTGTGAAAAATTTTTGTAAAATTCAGGTAAAATGACTACAAAAAAGTCAAATACAAAATGGACATTCTCCATAAGATGTGATAGAATGAATCCGAATGATAAGAACTAAATTAATATAAAAGGGTCTTATTGATTTGTACAAGGAGGAATTACAAAAATGGCTAGAAAAATGAAAACCATGGATGGTAATCATGCAGCCGCTCATGCGTCATATGCGTATTCTGACGTGGCAGCAATCTATCCTATCACACCTTCATCCGTTATGGCAGAAGCAACTGATGAATGGGCGACTCAGGGAAGAACCAATATCTTCGGACAGACGGTTCATGTAACTGAGATGCAGTCCGAGGCGGGCGCAGCAGGAGCCGTGCACGGTTCTCTGGCAGCAGGGGCTCTTACGACCACGTTCACAGCTTCCCAGGGTCTTCTTCTGATGATCCCGAACCTGTACAAGGTTGCTGGTGAGAGACTTCCGGGCGTATTCAACGTATCTGCACGTGCGCTTGCAAGCCATGCTCTGTCGATTTTCGGCGATCACTCCGATGTGTATGCCTGTCGTCAGACCGGAGCTGCAATGCTCTGCGAATCCAGTGTTCAGGAAGTTATGGACCTGACCCCGGTTGCACACTGTGCGGCAATCAAAGGACGCCTTCCGTTCATCAACTTCTTCGATGGATTCCGTACTTCCCATGAGATCCAGAAGATCGAGACCTGGGATTACGAAGACCTGAAAGATATGGTGGATATGGATGCCATCGACGCGTTCAGAAAAGACGCGCTGAATCCGAACCATCCGGTAGAGAGAGGATCTGCTCAGAACCCGGATATCTTCTTCCAGGCACGCGAGGCATGCAACCAGTATTACGACGCTATGCCGGCGATTGTTCAGGAATACATGGACAAGGTAAATGCGAAGATCGGTACGGATTATAAGCTGTTCAACTATTACGGAGCCGCTGACGCTGACAGAGTGATCATCGCCATGGGTTCTGTATGCGATACGATTGAAGAAACCATTGACTACTTGATGGCAGCAGGCGAAAAGGTCGGCGTTGTAAAAGTACGTCTTTACAGACCGTTCTGCGCAGAGGCTCTGGTTGCAGCCATTCCGGAGACTGTAAAGCAGATTACGGTTCTTGACAGGACGAAAGAGCCGGGCGCTCTTGGCGAGCCGCTGTACCTGGATGTGGTAGCTGCGCTGAAAGGAACGAAGTTCCATGACACGCCGGTATTCACCGGACGTTACGGACTGGGTTCCAAGGATACGACTCCTGCACAGATCGTGGCCGTATATAATAATACAACGAAACAGAAATTCACGATCGGTATCGTGGACGATGTAACCAACCTGTCTCTGGAGACCGGCGCTCCGCTGGTTACGACTCCGGAAGGAACTACCAACTGCAAGTTCTGGGGTCTGGGAGCAGACGGTACGGTTGGAGCAAACAAGAACTCCATCAAGATCATCGGCGACAATACCGACATGTATGCACAGGCTTACTTCGATTATGACTCCAAGAAGTCCGGCGGTGTGACCATGTCCCACCTTCGTTTCGGTAAGAAGCCGATCAAATCTACATACCTGATCCACAAGGCAGACTTTGTGGCATGCCACAATCCGTCCTACATCCGCAAGTACAACATGGTGCAGGAACTGGTAGACGGAGGAACCTTCCTTCTGAACTGCCCGTGGGATATGGAAGGACTGGAGAAGCACCTTCCGGGACAGGTGAAAGCATTTATTGCAAACCACAATATCAAATTCTATACGATTGACGGTGTGAAGATCGGTATTGAAACCGGCATGGGCCCGACCCGTATCAACACCATCCTGCAGTCCGCGTTCTTCAAACTGACCGGCATTATCCCGGAGGATAAAGCGATCGAACTGATGAAAGCCGCTGCAAAAGCAACTTACGGACGTAAGGGTGACGATGTGGTTCAGAAGAACTGGGCTGCAATCGATGCCGGTGCAAAAGAAGTAGTAGAGGTTCAGGTTCCGGAAAGCTGGAAGAATGCAGCTGACGAAGGACTGGATATGACCCATGCAGAGGGCGGAAGAAAAGATGCAGTGGATTTTGTAAACAACATCCAGGCAAAAGTATCCGCTCAGGAAGGCAACAGCCTGCCGGTATCCGCGTTCATGGATTATGTAGACGGTACGACTCCGTCCGGAACATCCGCATATGAGAAACGCGGTATTGCAGTCAATATCCCGATCTGGAATCCGGAGAACTGTATCCAGTGTAACAGATGTTCTTATGTCTGCCCGCACGCTGTTATTCGCCCGGTTGCTATGACCGCAGAAGAAGCGGCTGCAGCTCCGGAAGGAATGCAGATGATGGATATGACCGGAATGCCGGACAAGAAGTTTGCAATCGTGGTATCCGCGCTGGATTGTACCGGATGCGGTTCCTGCGTGAACGTCTGCCCGGGCAAGAAGGGCGCGAAGGCAATCGAGATGGCCAACATGGAAGCAAACCAGGGCGTTCAGGTTGGATTCGACTATGCCGTTACCCTGCCGGAGAAAGCAGATGTAATTGCAAAATTCAAAGAGACGACAGTCAAAGGATCTCAGTTCAAGACCCCGCTGCTTGAGTTCTCAGGCGCATGCGCGGGCTGCGGCGAGACTCCTTACGCAAAACTGATCACCCAGCTGTTTGGTGACAGAATGTATATCGCAAACGCAACCGGATGCTCTTCCATCTGGGGCAACTCTTCACCGTCCACTCCGTACACTGTGAACCAGAAGGGACAGGGCCCGGCATGGTCCAATTCTCTGTTCGAGGATGCGGCTGAGTTTGGTTACGGTATGCTGCTGGCACAGGATGCAGTCCGCGGCGGTCTGAAAGCGAAAGTAGAAGACTTGGTTGCAAATTCCGGCAACGCTGATGTGGCGGCAGCTGGTCAGGAATGGCTGGACACCTACGGAGTAGGCGCTACCAACGGAACGGCTACGGACAAGCTGGTAGCTGCTCTGGAAGCATGCGGCTGTGAAAAAGCTCAGGAGATCCTGAAACAGAAAGAATTCCTCGCTAAGAAGTCCCAGTGGGTATTCGGCGGCGACGGATGGGCATACGATATCGGATTCGGCGGCGTGGACCATGTTCTGGCATCCGGTAAAGATATCAATGTAATGGTATTTGATACCGAGGTTTACTCCAATACGGGCGGACAGGCTTCCAAGGCAACGCCGACCGGCGCAGTCGCTCAGTTCGCTGCAGGCGGTAAGGATGTGAAGAAGAAAGACCTGGCTTCCATCGCTATGAGCTATGGTTACGTATATGTGGCACAGATCTCCATGGGCGCTGACTTCAATCAGTGCGTGAAGGCGATCGCAGAGGCAGAGGCATATCCGGGACCGTCCCTGATCATCGCTTATGCTCCGTGTATCAACCATGGTATCAAGAAGGGTATGGCGAAAGCTCAGACAGAGGAAGAGCTGGCAGTTAAGGCTGGTTACTGGCATTGCTTCCGCTTCAACCCGGCACTGGCGGCAGAAGGCAAGGATGCGTTCTCCCTGGATTCCAAGGAACCGACCGGCGATTATCAGGAGTTCCTGGACGGAGAGGTGCGTTACAATTCTCTGAAACGTGCAAATCCGGAAAGAGCTGCAAAACTCTTTGCGAAGAACGAGAGCGAAGCAAAAGCAAGATACAGCTATCTGAACAAGTTGAAATCTCTCTATGGAGCAGAATAATTATTCTGACATATAAAACACGGAGGCGGCAGATGCCGCCTCCTGTTTTTTAAAATTCTTTATTTATGCAGTATTCCAGCACAGATTTCATCTGCGCCGAAACCCATTTATCACGATGATACAACAGTTGTTTCCATACATCTATATCCAGATCTTCTGTCTGAACATAGACAAGTCTGCCTTCTTTAATTCTTTTGGCGGTTACAAAATCTGGGAGAAAGGAGATGCCGGTTCCCTGTTCTACCAGGTAACAGATGAGATCTGTACTGCCGATTTCTAATATGGGACGGATTTCCAGAGAGCGTTCTGCCAGTTTCTCATCCAATAATCTTCGATAGCTCATCCCCTTTTCTGTCAGAATGAACGGCTGGCCTGCCAGTTCCCGGACAGAACAGGGAGATTGCATAGCCGCGGGAAATCTCGGGGATGCCACAAAATGCATAGGGATTCTCTCCTCTTTTGCGATTATGTATTCCGTGTTATAAATATGGCTGTCCAGTGTCAGCACCAGATCGGTTTCGTTCTGTTTGAGGAGACGAAACATCTCTTCTGTTTCTGCTGCGGTAATTTTTAATGTAATGCCGGGGTACTGTTTTCTGAAGCGGCAAAAATTATCTGATAAAAGTGAATGGCACAGAGAGTCGGCCATGGCAAGGCGTACGTGTCCGGATATGATTTTCGGCATCTGCGTATCGGCGGTCATTTTCTGCGTAAACTGAAGAATCTGGTGAGCGTACTGCAGCACTTCCTTTCCTTTTTCTGTCAGGACGACGGTGTGGTTGAAACGGTCGAACAGACGGGTGTCAAGCTCCGACTCCAGCTGTTTGATCTGAAAGGATACTGTGGACTGGGAAAAACCCAGTTTTTCCGCGGCTTTGGTAAAGCTGCTCAATTCAGCCACCTGAATAAAGGTAGACAAATTTTTTGTGTCCATAAATATCTCCTTGATATCGAAAAAATCAATTCTATTCATTTTGTTTATTGATTTTACAGATTGTATTTTCTACTATATACTACAGAAAGATAGAATACAAGCAGTTTTCCGGAGACAGATCCGGAGAATGGCTTTGTGGGGAAGAGAGGGCCATAAAAATGAATATTATAGAATCATTGGGACATTTGTCTGTGGCAGTGATACGGACGGTGTATAATCTTTTATGGGGAGATCTGATCACGATTCCTCTGCCGGGAGGAAGTACGCTGGGATTATCCTTGCTGGTGATGATTCTGATCCCCGCCGGTATCTATTTTACCGTGCGGACCAGAGTTCTTCCGGTCCGGCTGTTTCCGGAAATGCTGAGAATTACAGCCGAGAAGAAAAACGTATCTCAGGAAGGGGCGATCTCGGGAGTTCAGGCGCTGATTGTCTCCACTGCCACCCGCGTGGGGATGGGGAATCTGGTAGGAGTGGTGGCGGCAATCTCTGCCGGCGGCGCTGGAGCCGTGTTCTGGATGTGGATCACAGCTCTGGTGGGGTCGTCGACAGCTTTTGTGGAAGCTACTCTGGCACAGATTTATAAGGAAAAGGATCCGCTGTATGGAGGCTGGCGGGGCGGCCCCGCTTATTATATTGGCCGATTTTACGAAAGAAAGAACGGAAAGGGAAGGAAACCGGTGATTGCCGTATTGTTCGCGCTGTCGGGACTCATCTGCTGGGGAGGAATCAGCCAGGTGATCGGGAATTCTGTCTCCTCCGCCTTTGAAAACGCCTTTCGGATTCCGCCGCTTTACACGACGGTAGCTCTGGTGGTTGTGGCCGCAGTGATTGTACTGAGAAAAAATGCCACGGTAAAGGTCCTGGATATTATGGTCCCGGTTATGGCTCTTCTATATCTGCTGGTCACAGTATTCATCATCGTAAAGAATGCAGGGCTGCTCCCCTCTGTTTTCCAGAGAATCTTTGCGGAAGCGTTCGGAATCCGTCAGGCTGCGGCCGGCGGTCTGGGAGCCGTGATCATGAACGGTGCGAAAAGGGGACTTTTTTCCAATGAGGCGGGATCAGGATCCGCGCCCTGCGCGGCTGCTGCTGCGGATATCAGCCATCCGGCAAAAGAAGGACTTCTGCAGGCTTTGGGCGTGTTCATTGATACGATTCTGATCTGCAGCTGTACGGCCATGATTATGCTGCTGGCTCCCGAAGAGCTGACAAGCGGACTTTCCGGAATGGATCTTCTCCAGGCGGCCATGAATCATCATCTGGGAGAAGCGGGAGTCATATTCGTCGCGCTGATCCTGTGGCTGTTCAGTTTTTCCACATTTATCGGTATTCTGTTTTACGCGAGATCTAATGTGGCCTACCTGTTCGGAGACCGATGGAACGCTCAGATCGTTTATAAGGTGTTTGCGTTGGTGATGCTGTTTGTGGGAGGCCTGGCCGCTTATACGTTTGTATGGGATCTTGGAGATGTAGGCGTGGGGCTGATGACGATTTTTAACATGACGGCGATCCTGCCCCTTGCGTCCGAAGCGGTCGCTTCCTTGAAAGATTACGAGAAAACCAGGAGATCTTGACACATTTTTGGGAAAGGCGTATGATGAAACAAAATAAGTCATCGCAGACACAAAAATGCAATGGGAAAGGAAGCAGTCAGGATGGAAAAAAAGAACATTGACTGGGGCAGTCTCGGTTTTAATTATGTAGATACAGATAAGAGATTTGTCGCCAATTACAAAAACGGAGCATGGGACGAGGGCGCGCTGGTCGACGACCCGATGATCACCATGAGCGAGTGCGCGTGCGTGCTTCAGTACGCGCAGACCTGTTTTGAAGGAATGAAAGCTTATACGACGGAAGACGGCAGGATTGTTACATTCCGTCCGGATCTGAACGCGCAGCGTATGGAAGATTCCTGCAGACGGCTGGAGATGCCGGTATATCCGCAGGATAAATTTGTAGACGCTGTCGTGCAGACCGTAAAGGCAAACGCGGCGTATGTTCCTCCTTACGGAAGCGGGGCGACGCTGTATATCCGCCCGTTCATGTTCGGAATTGATTCGATCATCGGCGTGAAACCGGCGAACGAATATCAGTTCCGCGTGTTTACGACTCCGGTGGGGCCGTACTTCAAGGGCGGAGTAAAACCGATCACGATCCGTGTGTCGGATGTGGACCGCGCGGCTCCTCATGGAACCGGAGATATTAAAGCCGGCCTGAACTATGCTATGAGCCTTCATAATATTGTAGACGCGCATAACAAGGGCTATGATGAGAATATGTACCTGGATCCGGCGTCCAGAAAATATGTGGAGGAGACCGGAGGAGCGAACTTTATCTTTGTCACGAAGGACGGAAAAGTCGTGACGCCTAAGTCCAACAGCATCCTTCCATCTATTACCCGCCGCTCTCTGATGGTGGTGGCAAAAGATTACCTGGGTCTGGAAGTGGAAGAACGCCCGATCGCGAAAGAAGAGCTGAAAGATTTCGCGGAATGCGGTCTGTGCGGAACCGCTGCCGTGATCTCTCCGGTAGGAAAGATTGTGGATCATGACGAAGAGATCTGCCTGCCCAGCGGCATGGAGGATATGGGACCGGTTACCAAGAAACTGTACGATACCCTGACCGGTATCCAGATGGGCCGCATCGAAGCACCGGAAGGATGGATTAAGGAGATTCTGTAATCATCTGTGGAGGAAATGGGAATGTCGCTGAAATACGAACGAAATGTCCGTTTTGTGCAGGCCACGCCGGACATGCGGGATGAATGTGCAAAGGTGTTTGAAAACAGTACTCTTTACGACCGGTATTTTAAAGGTACGGAGTTCCTCAAAGAGATGCTGTACGAGTCTTTGGATGCGGGCCGCGTGATCGCTGCCAGGATCGGTTCGGGTGAGATCGTGGGCGTCATGGTCTATGAACTGAAAGGAATGTTTGGCGAATTCCCTTATCTTGCCCTGCTGGGTGTGAAGGACGGTTACCGAAAACAGGCGATTGGAAGCCGTCTGATCGATGTCTTTCAGAAGATTTGCGAGCAGACGGGTTTTGACAAATGTTTCATCTGCGTATCTCACTTCAACCCGAGAGCGAAAGCGCTTTATCAGCGCAAAGGCTTTAAACCTGTCGTCCTGATCCCGGATCTGATCCGAGAGGGGATCGACGAATGGGTGCTTATGAAGCGACTATAACTGTAAGGGATAAGGTATGGACGAGAATTATACTGAGTACGCGGTACAGGCCGGAAAAACTGCGAAGAACAGTCTGAGAGACCGTATCGCAGGAGTGTTGTTCGGCAGAGGCCTGGTAGAATATGAGACGATTTATATGGACGGTACGCTGGAGATCTCTGTAATCTACGGAAAGAGCAGCCGGAAAAGAAGGTTCCTCTGCGATATGAAACAGGTACAGGGATACCGGCTGGGGACCCGGGACGAGATATTCCGGCGCTTTGGAAAAATCGACAGGGACTTCTCCTCAGGAGAGCCGGGAGCTCTCTGCTGCGGTTTGAAGACGGATACAGAAAAAGGATCTTTGATCGTATGTTTTGAGCCGGGAGAAACTCTGGCGTCTGTGCTGGAAAGCAAATACCGCAGGCTGAAAGCCTGAGATGATTGTCGTATCTTCTTGTCCGGCTCTGGCCGGGCAAGAAGATATACTGTCCTGAACTGTTGCTGATACGGAAAAGGAATGTGCGGGCTGTATTGACAGTTCCGCACATTTTGTGTTATGATCACAGACAGTGAGTAAAACAGAGTATGTTTTGCAAGCCGCATTATTGATGGAGTTAAAAGCTCAAATTTTATAAGTTGATTACTTTATAATCAGTGCGATGGCACGTCATCTTGTGAAACGGTCAATAAGAGTAGCATGTAGATACTCTGGAAAGATTAAAAACGGAAGATATAAGAGATCTTTGACAGGGGAAGCAAGTGGACTGTTGTCCGCAGGTTTCCTTTTTTTGTACGAAAAAGACAGAGGGAATGCAGATGAATTTGAATGATCAGAAATCCGCCCCGATCTACGAGGCGCTGGAAAAATTCCGGAGAAGAAGGGTAGTGCCCTTCGACGTGCCGGGACATAAAAGAGGCAGGGGGAATCCGGAACTGGCAGAGCTTCTTGGAGAGAAATGTGTCAGCCTGGATGTGAATTCCATGAAACCTCTGGACAATCTGGGACATCCGGTGTCGGTGATTCGCAGGGCGGAGGAACTGACCGCAGACGCGTTCGGCGCGGCCCATGCGTTCCTGATGGTGAATGGGACTACCAGTTCGGTGCAGAGCATGATTCTGTCCGTGTGCAAGGCGGGGGATAAGATCATCCTGCCCAGAAATATACATAAAAGCGTGATCAACGCTCTGGTGCTGTGCGGCGCGGTTCCGGTCTATGTGGAGGCGAAGGTGAATCCCAGGATCGGCATTGCTCTGGGGGTAGAGGTAGAAGAGATGCGCAGGGTGATGGATGCAAATCCGGACGCGAAGGCGGTGTTCATCAATAATCCAACCTATTACGGGATCTGTTCCAATCTGAAAAAGATCACGGAGATGGCCCATGAACGGGGGATGAAGGTGCTGGTGGACGAAGCGCACGGCACCCATCTGTATTTTGGAGAAAACCTGCCTGTTTCCGGCATGGCGGCAGGGGCGGATCTGGCGGCGGTCTCCATGCATAAATCTGGCGGAAGCCTGACCCAGAGTTCGATCCTCCTGTGCGGTCCGGATATGGACGCGGGGTATGTACGTCAGATCATCAACCTGACCCAGACTACCAGCGCGTCGTATCTGCTGCTGTCCAGCCTGGATATTTCCAGGAGAAATCTGGCGCTGCGCGGAAAGGAATCCTTTGCGAAAGTAGTGCGGATGGCGGAGTACGCCAGAAATGAAATCAATGAGATCGGCGGGTACTATGCGTACGGAAAGGATCTGGTGGACGGGGACAGCGTTTATGACTATGATGTGACGAAGCTGTCCGTCTATACCCAGGGGATCGGCCTGACCGGCATCGAAGTATACGATATCCTGAGAGACGAATATGATATCCAGATCGAATTTGGGGATATCGGCAACATTCTGGCATATATTTCCATCGGAGACCGTATCCAGGATATTGAGCGCCTGGTAGGGGCGCTGGAAGATATCGGACGTTCCTATGAGAAAGATTCCAGTACTTTGTACTGCGGGGATTTTATCCAGCCGGAAGTGGTCTGCACTCCCCAGGAAGCATTTTACGCGGATAAGAGGCAGATACCGATCCGGGAGACAGCCGGCGCGATCTGCGCGGAGCTGGTCATGTGCTATCCGCCGGGTATTCCGATCCTGACGCCGGGAGAACGGATCACCGGCGAGATTATTGAATACATATTGTACGCGAAGGAAAAAGGATGTTCTCTTCAGGGAACGCAGGATCCTTCGGTACAGTTATTAAATGTGATTGTATAGGATAAGGGAGGTGACGGAAATGGATATCTGGTTTTCTCAGATGGACACGGACAATGTGAAGACGAGTATCCGGGTGGATAAGCAGCTTTTCAGCGCACAGAGCGAATATCAGCGGATCGATGTGTTTCAGTCCCAGGAGTTCGGGAAGATGATCGTACTGGACGGCGAGATTATCTTTTCGGAAGCGGATGAATTTATCTACAACGAAATGGTGGTGCATGTGCCCATGGCAGTGCATCCGGATGTGAAAAAGGTATTGATCATCGGCGGAGGAGACGGCGGCGTGGCCAGAACCTGCATTGAGTATCCTGAGATCGTTTCGATCGATGTGGTAGAACCCGACGAGATGTTCATCCAGGTCAGCCGGGAATTTTTCCCGGAGACGGCTAAAGGATTTGACGACCCCAGGGTAAAGATCACCAATGCGGACGGGCTGCGGTTCCTGCGCAACCGCCGGAATGAATATGATCTGATCATCAACGATTCTACGGATCCTTTCGGACATACAGAAGGATTGTTTACCAAAGAGTTTTACGGCAGCTGCTACCGCGCGCTGAAGGAAGACGGAATCATGGTTTATCAGCACGGCAGTCCGTTTTATGATGAGGATGAGATCGCTTTCCGGGCTATGCACCGGAAAGTGTACCGGAGTTTTCCGATCAGCCGCGTATATCAGGCGAGTATTCCCACCTGCCCGGCCGGATACTGGATGTTTGGCTTTGCGTCCAAAAAATACCATCCGCTGACGGATTTTGATCCAGAGCGTTGGAATAAACGGGGAATCAGGACATGGTATTACACAACAAATCTGCATACGGGCGCGTTTATGCTGCCGAAATATGTAGAAGATTTACTGGAAGAGGAGGAAGATAAAATATGAGCAGACTGATGATTATCGGATGCGGAGGCGTGGCTTCCGTGGCGATCCACAAATGCTGTCAGAACAGCGAGGTGTTTGATGAGATTATGATTGCGAGCCGCACGGTTTCCAAGTGCGATGCTCTGAAGGAAAAACTGCAGCCCACAACGAAGACGAAGATTACCACGGCGCAGGTGGACGCGGATCATGTGGAGGAACTTACGGCGCTGATTCGTTCCTATGCGCCGGATGCAGTGCTGAATGTGGCGCTGCCTTATCAGGATCTGACGATCATGGATGCATGTCTGGCGGCAGGAGTACATTATATCGATACGGCAAACTATGAAGCAGAGAATACGGATGATCCGGAATGGCGCAAGGTGTATGAAGAGAGGTGCAAACGCCTGGGCTTCACGGCACTCTTTGATTATTCCTGGCAGTGGGCTTATGAGGACCGCTTTAAAGATGCCGGGCTTACGGCGCTTCTGGGCAGCGGTTTTGATCCGGGCGTGACCAGTGTCTTTGCTGCGTATGCGCAGAAACACTATTTTGACGAGATTCATACCATCGATATTCTGGACTGCAACGGAGGAGATCATGGTTATCCGTTTGCCACCAACTTTAATCCGGAGATCAACCTGCGCGAGGTGTCCGCTCCGGGATCTTACTGGGAAGATGGAAAATGGGTGGAGATCGAACCCATGAGCATCAAGAGAGAATATGATTTCAAAGGCGTGGGCAAAAAGGATATGTATCTGCTTCATCATGAGGAGATCGAGGCGCTGGCGAAGAATATCCCGGGTGTAAAGAGGATCCGTTTCTTCATGACTTTCGGACAGAGTTATCTGACCCATATGAAATGCCTGGAAAACGTAGGAATGCTCTCCACGACCCCGATCGAGTTTCAGGGGCAGGAGATCGTACCGATCCAGTTCCTGAAGGCCCTTCTGCCGGATCCGGCTTCTCTGGGGCCCAGAACGGTGGGTAAGACCAATATCGGCTGCATCTTCACCGGAGTGAAGGACGGAAAGGAAAAGAGCCTTTATATTTATAACGTATGTGATCATCAGGAGTGCTACAAAGAAGTGGGATCCCAGGCGATTTCCTATACGACGGGCGTGCCCGCCATGATCGGCGCCATGCTGGTGGTGAACGGACAATGGCAGAAGCCGGGCGTTTTCACCACAGACGAATTTGATCCGGATCCTTATATGGAAGCGCTGAACCGCTGGGGACTGCCGTGGGTTGTGGAAGAGAACCCGGTTCTGGTGGACTGATATGAGGATTCAGGATGTACCGACGCCCTGCTATGTGGTGGATGAGGCGAAGCTGATCCGGAATCTGGAACTGCTGAAGAAAGTGCAGGAGGAGGCGGGGTGCCGGATCCTGCTGGCGCAGAAAGCTTTTTCCATGTTTTATGAGTACCCGCTGATCGGACAGTACCTGGCGGGGACGACGGCCAGCGGCCTTTACGAGGCAAGACTTGGCAGGGAAGAGATGGGAAAGGAGAATCATGTATTTTCGCCCGGCTACCGGGAGCAGGAGATGGACGAGATTGTCTCTGTCTGCGATCATGTGATCTTCAATTCCTTTTCCCAGTTGAAAAAATACCGGGACCGGTGCCTGGGCAGGACCAGTATCGGGCTTCGGATCAATCCGGAGTGCTCCACGCAGGGCGATCATGCCATCTATGATCCCTGCGCGCCGGGCTCCCGTCTGGGCGTGACTCTGGAGAATTTTAAGAAGGCGCTTCTGGAAGACCCGGATGCGCTGGAGGGAGTGGAAGGACTGCACTTCCATACTCTGTGCGAACAGAATTCCGATGATCTGGAGCGTACCCTGCGTGCGGCAGAAGAAAAATTCGGAGATTATATCGGACAGATGAAATGGCTGAACATGGGCGGAGGGCATCATATCACAAGAGAAGATTATGATGTGGAGCTGCTGATCCGCTGTGTCCGCCGTGTGAAGGATACCTATGGCGTAGAAGTGTATCTGGAACCCGGAGAGGCGGTGGCGCTGAACGCAGGATATCTGGTGACGGAAGTGCTGGATGTGGTGGACAATGGAATCCGGACGCTGATTCTGGACGCGTCGGCGGCCTGCCATATGCCGGATGTGCTGGAAATGCCCTACCGCCCGCCTTTGAAAGACAGCGGAAAGCCGGGGGAGAAGGCATATACCTACCGCCTGTCTTCCTGCACCTGCCTGGCGGGGGATGTGATCGGCGATTACTCTTTTGACCGGGAGATCGGGCCGGGAGACCGCCTCTGTTTTGAAGATATGGCGATCTATTCCATGGTCAAGAACAATACATTCAACGGGATCGGGCTGCCGCACATAGCGGTGCTTTCAGCCGGCGGAGACTGCCGGGTGATCCGGTCCTTCGGATATGACGATTTTAAATGCAGACTTTCCTGACAGGGAGGAGCAATCGATGAACAGACTGACAGGGACACCCGCCGCAGACGGATACCGGATGCCGGCAGAGTGGGAGCCTCATGAGGGATGCGTGATGATCTGGCCGGTGAGACCCGGTTCCTGGCCCGACGGGGCGAAAGAAGCACAGGCGGTGTTTGCCCGGATCGCCCGGATCATAGCGAAGAGTGAGAAAGTGTGGATGCTGGCGGGCCGGGAACATGCGGACGCGGTGAGAGCATGCTTTGCAGAAGATGACAGGATAGAAGTGCTGGAGATCCCTACAGACGACGCGTGGGCCCGGGATGTGGGACCGACCTGCGTGGTGAACGCGGCGGGAGACGTCCGGGGCGTGGACTGGCAGTTCAACGCCTGGGGAGGAACGTACGACGGTCTGTATGCCCGGTGGGAACAGGATAACCGGGCGGCAGGAGAGATCTGCCGCGCGCTGGACCTGGACTGCTACGATGCGCAGCATTTTGTGCTGGAGGGAGGATCGATCCATTCGGACGGAGAGGGAACGGTGCTTGTCACGGAAGCATGTCTTTTGAGCGCCGGCCGCAATCCGCGGATGTCGAAGGAACAGATTGAAGAAGAACTGAAGGCATACCTGGGAGCGAAGAAAATCTTGTGGATTCCCCGGGGGATTTATCAGGATGAAACCAACGAGCATGTGGATAACATCTGCGCGTTCGTCCGTCCGGGGGAAGTGGTTCTGGCATGGACGGAGGATAAAGAAGATCCTCAGTACGGGCTGAGCCGGGCGTCTCTGGAGGCGCTGAGAAGCCAGAGAGACGCGGCAGGCAGGGAACTGAAGGTGCATCTTCTGCCGATTCCGGAAAACCCGGTGCGCATCACGGAACAGGAGCTTGCAGGTTTTTCTTTTGAAGAAGGGGAAGATATGCGGGAGGCGGGCGAGAGACTTGCCGCCAGCTATGTGAATTTCTATATATCCAACCATGGAGTGGTTGTTCCCCAGTTCGGGGACGCAAACGACAGAAAGGCCGTTGATATTTTGAAAGGCCTTTTCCCGGGGCGGACAGTATATCCGGTCCCGGCCCGGGCGGTGCTGATGGGAGGAGGAAACATTCACTGCATTACCCAGCAAATACCATACAGGAGGCGGAGCATATGAGAAAGGTGACCATCGGAGCAGTGCAGATGCGCTGCGTGCCTGATGCGGCAGAGAATATAGAAAAAGCAGACGCGCTTGTCCGTCAGGCGGCAGAAGCGGGGGCGGGAGTGATTCTTCTGCCGGAATTGTTCGAGCGTCCGTATTTCTGTCAGGAAAGACGCTATGAGTATTATCATTACGCGAAGCCTGTGGAGGAAAATGACGCGGTGCGTCATTTCCGCCGGGTGGCGAAAGAACTGGAGGCGGTGATCCCGGTCAGTTTTTATGAGCAGGATAACACCCGCCTGTATAACAGTGCCGCGGTGATCGACGCGGACGGAGAGATTCTGGGAGTCTACCGAAAGACCCATATTCCGGACGACCATTTTTACCAGGAAAAATTCTATTTTTCACCGGGAGACAGCGGATTCCGCGTGTGGGATACCCGATTTGGAAAGATTGGCGTGGGGATCTGCTGGGATCAGTGGTTTCCGGAGACGGCGCGGTGCCTGGCGGTGAACGGGGCGGAGATACTGCTGTATCCTACGGCCATCGGCAGCGAGCCGATCCTGGAATGCGACAGCATGCCACACTGGAGACGCTGCATGCAGGGACATGCGGCGGCAAATCTCATGCCGGTGGCGGCGGCCAACCGGATCGGCGCGGAAGAAGTGCTGCCATGCGAACAAAATGGAGGACAGAGTTCTTCCCTGACTTTTTACGGTTCTTCTTTTATCACGGACGGGACCGGAGAACTGGTATGCAGCGCGTCCAGAGACCGGGAGGAAGTGCTTACCGCTTCTTTTGATTTGGATGAAATGGCAGAAAACCGGATGTCCTGGGGACTTTTCAGGGATCGCAGGCCGGAATGTTATCGGAGGATCTCGCAATGACGATCAGTGATGTGGCAAAAATGGCGGATGTGTCTGTGTCCGCGGTTTCCCGCTATATGAATGGCGGATATGTAAGCGAAGAAAAAAAGGAACGGATCAAAAAAGCGATCCAGGAGACCGGGTATGTCCCCTCCGCCCATGCGCAGACCATGCGGACAAAGAGGACGAAGGTGGTCGGCGTGGTGATTCCGAAGATCAATTCGGAGTCCATCAGCCGGGTGGTGGCCGGCATCAGCGAAGAGCTTTCGGAAGCCGGATATGAGCTTCTGCTGGGTAATACCGGAAACAATCAGGAGCAGGAGCTGCGTTATCTGAAAATTTTTGACCAGAACCGGGTGGACGGGATCATCTTTATCGGTACTATGATGAATAAAGAACATGAAAAACTCCTGAAGTCTCTGCAGGTGCCGGTGGTGCTGCTGGGGCAGCAGGAGTCTTATATCTCCTGCGTTTATCATGACGACTATCATGCCGCCAGAGAGATGGCTGCGATCCTTGCGGCGGGTAAACATAAGAAAATCGGTTTCCTCGGTGTGCCGGCCAGGGACAAGGCAGTGGGAAAGGAGAGGTATCGGGGATTCTGCGATGCTCTTTCGGAAGCGGGCCTGCCGGTGGAGGATAAAAGGGTTCTCCAGGGAGAATTTACACTGGAATCAGGATATGAAAACGCCAGGACATTAATGGAGCAGGCTCCGGATACGGACGCTCTGTTCTGCGTCACAGATACCATCGCTATCGGGGCGATGAAATATCTGAGAGAGATCGGGAAGCGCATTCCGGAGGATGTGTCAATCGCGGGCATCGGAGACACCCGCATGTCCGAGATGATGAATCCGCCTCTCACGACCGCGCATTATTATTATCAGACCTCAGGAAGAGAGGGCGCGAAGATCCTTCTGGAAAAACTGAAAAATCCGGATCTGCCGGATAAAAAGATGATGCTGGGTTATGAAATCGTCCAGAGAGGCTCTATCCTGCTTTGAGGAAGATAATTTCTTGTGATATTTCCACAAAAACACAAGAGGATATTTAGTCCTTTTTCCGATTTACAGTCGGTAATTTTCGATCTATAATGTTTTCAGAAACTGAAAACGATATCATAAAATTAAATTATCAAAACAAAATATTATTGAAATTAATACGTTTAATCAATGATATCGTTTTCATAAAAACGCAAGGAGGGGAAGTATTATGGATTACCAAAAGACGGCGCGGGAAATTTACGACGGGATCGGAGGGAAGTCGAACCTGGTTTCCGCCGCGCACTGCGCGACCAGACTTCGTCTGGTGATTGGCGACAACGACAAATGCGACAAGGAAAAGGTGGAAGAGATCGACGGCGTACAGGGGGTCTTTTTCGCCTCCGGTCAGATGCAGATTATCCTGGGAACCGGTACGGTCAATAAGGTTTACGACGAGTTCATCAAAATCGCGGGCATTGAAGGTTCGTCAAAAGAAGAGGTAAAACAGGCGGCCAACGCGAAACAGAATGTCTTCAAACGCGCGATCAAGACGCTGGGAGATATTTTTGTGCCGATCATACCGGCAATTGTGGCCAGCGGTCTTCTGATGGGGCTTCTGGAGGGCCTCTGCAATGTCTGGCCCCAGATGGCAGAGTCCGGAACCTATGTGATCTTCCATCTGTTCAGCAACGCGGCGTTTACATTCCTGCCGATCCTGATCGCCATCAGCGCGGCGAAGGTATTCGGAGGGAACCAGTTCCTGGGCGCGGTCATCGGTATGATTATGATTCATACTGATCTTCTGAACGCCTGGTCTGTAGCCGGCATGAATGCGGCGGATATCCCAAAGGCATCCGTCTGGTTCGGCCTTTATGACGTAAATCTGGTAGGATACCAGGGACATGTGATTCCGGTAGTAATCGCTGTATGGCTTATGTCTGTGATCGAGAAAAAACTGCACAAGATTGTGCCGGAGATTATCGACCTGTTTGTAACCCCTCTGGTGACGGTGATGGTGACCGGGTATGTGACGCTGACGATCATCGGGCCGATCTTCTCGACCATCGAAAACTGGGTTCTGAACGGTGCCCAGGCGCTGATTACGCTTCCCTTCGGTATCGGCGGCGCGATTGTGGGCGCGCTTTACGCGCCGACTGTGGTGGCAGGCGTACACCATATGTATAACGCCATTGAAGCAGGTCTTTTAAGCTCCATCGGGTCCAATACCTGGATGCCGATCGCGACGGCTGCCAATGTGGCGCAGGGAGCTGCCTGCCTGGCGGTGGCTTTGAAGAGTCATAATGCAAAGACCAAATCAGTGGCGCTTCCGGCTGCGCTGTCCTCTTATATGGGAATCACAGAACCGGCGATCTTCGGCGTTAATGTGCGTTACATGAAACCGTTTATCGCAGGCTGTATCGGCGGCGCGTGCGGCGGCCTGGTGGCCGGACTGTTCCATATCGGAGCATCCGCTTATGGAATCACCGGAATCTTCGGATTTCTGATCACTACAAACTATACCTTGCAGTACGCGCTGGTGATGGTCGTAGCTACGGCGGTAGCGTTCGCATTCTCCTGGACTCTTTTCAAGGAAGAGCCGGCAAAGGAAAAAACAGCTTCCGCGCAAAGACCGGCAAAGGAGGAACAGGCGCAGAAAGAAGAGGCGTCGGAAATATACAGTCCGCTGAAAGGAACCGCAATCTCTCTGGAAGAGGTAAAGGATCCGACCTTCGCATCCGGAGCACTGGGAAAAGGCATGGCGGTGATCCCGTCGGAAGGTCTCGTAAAAGCGCCGTTTGACGGCACGGTCACGATGGTATTTGACACGCTTCACGCGCTGGCCCTGACCTCCGACGACGGAGTGGAAGTGCTGATCCATATCGGCATCAACACGGTAGAGCTGAAGGGCGAGCCCTATAAAGCCCTTGTGAAGGAAGGCCAGCATGTGTCCAGAGGCACGCCGCTGATGGAATTTGATATGGAGTCTATCCGGGAAAAAGGGTACGATCTGACCACTCCGGTGCTTGTGACAAATTCTGCTGACTATGAGAACGTGGCATGTGAGAAGACCGGGGAGATCGGTTACGGAGAACCGGTCATCAGGATATCATAGCAGGAGGAGGTATCTATGACGGACAAAATGCACGGATGGCAGGAACGGGTAAAGGCAGCTGAGGACCGCGCGCAGGAAGAGAGCCGTCAGGACGGCTGGAGGCTCGGGCATCATCTGATGCCTCCGGCCGGCTGGCTGAACGATCCCAACGGACTGAGCCAGAAAGACGGCATCTATCACGTATATTTTCAGTATTCTCCGTTTGATCCGGAGGGAGGGGAAAAGTTCTGGGGACATTATGAAAGCCCGGATCTGATCCGCTGGCGTTATACAGGCGCGTTTCTGGCACCGGATACGGCATGGGACAGATGCGGCGTCTACTCCGGCTGCGCTCTGGCGGAAGACGGGAAGCTTTATATCTATTATACCGGAAACGTAAAGAAGGACGGCGACTACGATTATATCCATGCAGGAAGAGAAGCCAACACTATTCTTACGGTGACAGAAGACGGCCGTACCCCGGAGGGAAAAGAGCTTCTCATGACAAATGAGGATTACGGGAGTGACATGAGCTGCCATGTGAGAGATCCGAAAGTCTGGAAAGAAGACGGCGTCTGTTATATGGTGCAGGGCGCGCGGGACGGCAGCGACAGGGGCTGCGTTCTGGTATTTTCCTCAGAGAACGGGCGCTCCTGGACCCGTATCAATGTCCTTCGAAAAGAGTCCCTGAAGGCATACATGTGGGAATGTCCGGATCTGTTTTCACTGGGTAGACAGAGAATCCTGTCTTTCTCCCCGCAGGGGCTGGAGGCGGAGACATACCGTTTTCAGAACCGGTATCAGTCGGGATGGTGCGTCCTGAACGGAGATTTCAGGAAAACAGACGGGTATGTGCTGGAAGATTTTCATGAGTGGGATATGGGATTCGATTTCTATGCCCCCCAGACTTTTGAGGATGACCGGGGCCGGAGGATCCTGATCGGCTGGATGGGCATGATTGAATGTGATTATGACAATCTGCCCACAGTCAGGAGAGGATGGCAGCACTGTCTGACGATTCCCAGAGAACTGATCTGGGATAAAGAACGAAAGACCATACTGCAGCGACCGGTCTGCGAGATGGAAAAGCTGCGTGCAGAAGAAGAACTGTACCGGGAGCGCGCGAACCTGGAATGGAACAGATCGGAAGGCCTGGAAATGATTATTGCCATGAGGGATACCGCTGCAGATCTGCGTCTGGAAGCGGGTGGTCTGTGCCTGAACTATGAAAAGGAAAGCGGGGTTATCCTGCTGTCCTTTAAGGATGAATCCGGCAGGGGCAGAAAGCTGAGAAGAGCGAAGATCGGAAAACTGTGCAACATCCGGATCTTCCTGGACAGTTCCGCGGCGGAGATCTATATAAACGACGGGGAGACGGTGCTGTCCACCCGTTTCTATCCGGAGAAAGAATGTCTTCCCCTGAAAATTACAGTGGAAAAAGGAACGATTTTGGTGTATCATCTAAAGAACATGGAGATTGACAGAATCTAAGGACGGTGGATGATATGAAAAAAGGTCTTGTACTGGAAGGCGGAGCCATGAGAGGCATCTACACAGCCGGCGTACTGGACGTATTTATGGAGCATGATCTGACATTTGACGGAGTGATCGGAGTGTCCGCGGGAGCCATCCACGGATGCTCCTTTGTGTCCGGACAGCATGGGCGCAGTATCCGGTATTATCTGAAATATATGCGTGACCCCAGATTTATGAGTTTCCGTTCCCTTCTTACAACGGGAGATCTGGTGGGCACGCAGTTTTGCTACCATGACATTCCTGAAAAACTGGATGTATTTGATTACGATGCGTTCGAAAAGTCGAAAACAAAGTTTTATGTGGTTGCGACCAATCTTCTCACAGGGAGGGCGGAATATGTCCGTTTGGATAATATGAAAGATATTTCCTGGATGCAGGCTTCCGCGTCTATGCCGCTGGTATCCCATCCGGTGCAGATCGGCGGGAAAAGCTATCTGGACGGCGGAGTGGCGGACAGTATCCCGGTCCAGGCATTCCGGAAGATGGGGTATGAGAAAAACATCGTAGTGCTGACCCGGCCGGAAGGATACCGCAAAAAAACGTCCCGGATGAATGCTGTGAAGATCGTATATAAAGAATATCCGGCGTTTGTACGGGCGATGCAGAGCCGGTACCGCAGATATAATCAGACGCTGGAAGAGCTGGAAGAACTGGAAAAGCAGGGGCAGATTCTGATCCTGCGTCCGAGCCGGGATCTGGGTATCGGCAGGATGGAGAAGCGTCCGGATAAGGTGAGATCCCTGTATAATCTGGGCAGAGAGGACGCGGAAGCAAAGATAAAGCAAGTGCAAAGATTTTTGAGAGAAGGAAGGAGAGACCGGAATGGCAGTATATAAAAGTGTGGAAGAACTGATCGGAGGAACTCCGCTTGTGGAGGTATGCCGGCTGGAAAAAGAGCTGGGACTCAAGGCGCGCGTGCTCTGCAAGATGGAATATCTGAATCCTGCGGGCAGTGTTAAAGACCGGGCTGCAAGATCTATGCTGGATGCGGCGGAAGCGGAAGGAAAACTGACTCCCGGCGCAGTGATCATTGAACCGACTTCCGGAAATACCGGTATCGGCCTTGCTTCTCTGGCCGCGTCCAGAGGCTACCGTTTGATTCTGACCATGCCGGAAACCATGAGCGAGGAGCGAAGAAATCTTCTGAAAGCTTATGGCGCGGAACTTGTGCTGACCGACGGCGGTAAAGGGATGGCAGGAGCTATTGAGAAAGCGGAAGAACTGGCGGCGCGGACACCCGGAAGCTTTATTCCCGGACAGTTTGAGAATCCTGCCAATGCGATGGCCCACTATCGGACGACCGGACCGGAGATCTGGAAAGACACAGAAGGAAAGCTGGATCTTTTTATTGCGGGAGTAGGGACCGGAGGAACGCTGACGGGCGTGGGACGCTATCTGAAAGAGCAGAACCCGGAGATACATATTGTAGCGCTGGAGCCGAAAGATTCACCGGTGCTTTCCGGAGGAAAGCCGGGACCTCATAGACTTCAGGGAATCGGCGGCGGATTTGTCCCGAAGGTACTGGACCGTACGGTCTATGACGAGATCTATCTGGCTGAAGCAGAAGAGGCGTTCTCTGCAGCGAAACTGCTGGCCAGGAAAGAAGGAATGCTGGTGGGGATCACATCGGGAGCGGCATTATCTGCCGCAATCTCCTATGCGAAGAAGCCGGAGTATGAAGGAAAGACGATCGTGGCCGTTCTGCCGGACAGCGGCGACCGGTATTATTCTACTCCTCTGTTCCAGGAAGAGAGATAATCTCTTCCCGGGCGCCGGAATTCATAAAAATTTCATGATATCTTCACAAGTATCGTTTATAATAAGTTCATATTCGAGGGTTAAATTACTCTGAAAGTTCACAGAAGGAGTATTTTTAATAATGAGAGAGAAATTTTACCGTTTCATGCAGGGGAGATACGGCCAGGACCAGCTCTCCCGTTTTTTGTTGATCCTGGATCTGATATTTCTGATCGCAAATATCTTTTTGAGGAGCAGCATCCTTTCGGCAATCATTCTGATCGTCATTATTTTTATCTATTTCCGCATGTTTTCCAGAAACCATGCGGCAAGATACGCGGAAAATCAGCGTTATCTGAATGCCACTGCCAGATTCCGCTACTGGCTTGACCAGCAGAAAAAACTGGCTAACGAGCGGAAATACCATCGTATCTATGTTTGCCCCAAATGTAAACAGAAGATCCGGATTCCCAAGGGAAAGGGAAAGATCATGGTAAGATGTCCCAAGTGCCATCATGAATTTCAGAGAAGGAGCTGACCGATGTTTGGATATATCGTCGTACATCAGCCGGAATTAAAGGTGCGCGAGTATGAGACATACCGCGCGGCATACTGCGGGCTTTGCCGCAGTCTGAAAAACCGTCACGGCAGACTGGGACAGATGACTCTGAGTTTTGATATGACGTTTCTGGCACTGCTTCTGAGCGGACTCTATGAGCCGGAGACAGTATCCGGCTGCGGCAGATGTCTGGCACATCCTATGCAGAAGCATCACTATCTGTCTAACCCCTGTTATGATTACGCGGCAGACATGAATCTGCTTCTTACATATTATAAATGTCTGGATGACTGGCAGGATGAGCGTAAGTTTACCCGACTGATTTTCGCAAAGCTTCTGGAGCTGAAGATGCCGAAGATACGGCGTCTGTACGGGCAGAAAACAGAAAAAATCGGGCGGCTGCTGGAAGAACTGAGCGGACTGGAACGTAAAAAAGTTTACGATATTGATAAAACTGCTGGATTTTTCGGAGAGATTATGGCAGAATTGTTCGTGTACCGCGGCGACGAGTGGGAAGAGAAGCTTCGCCGTATGGGATTTTTCTTTGGAAAATTTATTTACCTGATGGATGCTTACGAGGATATCGAGGACGATCTGAAAAAGGGATGTTATAATCCGCTTACAGAGTTATATAAAAAAGATAGTTTTGAGGAGGACTGCCAGCAGATCCTGAAAATGATGATGGCGGAGACTTCCCGGGTGTTCGAGATGCTGCCTATCCTGACAGATGCGGAGATCCTGCGCAATATTTTATATGCGGGTGTGTGGACCAGATATGGACAGATACGATGCCGCAGAAAGGAAACTGAGAAAGAGTCATGATGACGGATCCATATGAAGTTCTGGGGCTGAAAAGAGGCGCTTCGGACGAGGAGATAAAAAAAGCATATCGAAGACTTAGCCGGAAATATCATCCGGATGCCAATGTAAATAACCCAAACGCGGCGGAAGCGGAGGAGAAATTCAAGCAGGTCCAGGCAGCCTATGACCAGATCATGAAGGAGAAAGAATCGGGGTACAGCGGTTATGGCAGTACCAATGGCTACGGCGGTTATGGAAGCGCCGGCGGCTACGGCGGATATCAGAGAAGCGGCGCCGGACAGAACGATGAGTATACCAGCCACCTTAACGCGGCGATGAGCTATATCCGGGCAGGCCGTTATAATGAAGCGCTGAATGTGCTCTCCGGCATGGACCGGAAAGGCGCACAGTGGTATTATCTGAGCGCCATAGCAAACAACGGTCTGGGCAATAATGTGGTGGCGCTGGAACACGCGAAGAGAGCGGTAGAACTGGAGCCGAACAGGATGGAATATCAGGCTCTGCTGCAGCAGCTCCAGGGACGGGGAAGCTGGTATGACGAGATGAGTTCTCCTTACGGTGGCATGAGCGTGATGGGCAATGATATCTGCTGTAAACTTTGCCTTGCAAATCTGATCTGCAATGTGTGCTGCTGCGGAGGGCGGGGAGGTATTTTCTACTGTTGATACAGCAGATGGCAGGACAAGGAAGAAAAATATAGAGAGGATAAAATGAGGAAAGACAAAAGATCGATGAAAATGTGGCTGATGCTGGGTATGGTATCCATGCTCGGCGCGGCTCCTTTACATACATTTGCCGCCGATCAGGCGGCGATAGAAGCGCAGGCGGCAGCGGAAGCGCAGGCAGCAGCGGAAGCGCAGGCGGCAGCGGAAGCGCAGGCAGCAGCAGAGGCGCAGGCAGCGGCGGAAGCCCAGGCAGCGGCAGAGGCGCAGGCAGCGGCAGAAGCCGCGGCGGCACAAGCAGCTGATCCCAATGCGGCGGTTGACCCGCAGGCAGCGGCAGAGGCGCAGGCGGCAGCAGAAGCGCAGGCAGCGGCACAGGCTGCAGCCGCCAAGGAAAGGGAAGAGGAAGAGGCCAGGGCTGCAGAACAGGTGAAACAGGATATTAAGAATTCACTGGAAGGGGATACCAAAGAGGCAATTTTAAACGGTTATCTGAGTCTGCTAAACAAAGAATATATCCTGGAAGACGAGCTGGAGCTGGAACTTACAGATATTGGAAATGGACACGAGCTGGATCCTCAGGCGGCGGAAGCGCTTACCCAGATGGTCAAAGACGCCAGGGAGGAAGGCCTGTACATCAATGTCACTTCTTCCTATCGTACATATAATTATCAGGTATCGCTGTTTCAGAATAAGATTGAACGTCTGGAAGATGACGGCTATACTCATACTGCGGCAGTAAAAGAGGCCGGTACCGTAGTGGCGGTTCCGGGCACCAGCGAACATCAGCTGGGCCTTTCCGTGGATTTCGTGACCAACCGGTATAAGAATCTGGACGAAGGGATCCGCAGTACTAAAGAATATAAATGGGTAGAGCAGCATGCCTGGGAGTATGGGTATGTGATCCGTTATCCTTCCGGCAAATCAGACATCACCGGTATCATTTCCGAACCGTGGCATCTGAGGTATGTGGGGATACCGGCGGCAAAACTTATGTGGGAACAGGAGTTGTGCCTGGAAGAATTTTTAGGGGTGGCTTATGATGGACAGAGAGATGGAATTTCGTATGGAGCGGGCTGGGCTAATACAGGAAGGTGATCCGGTCCGTCTGAAAGAAGACACTGCCTCCACTATGGCCGGTCTGATGTATTATTATACGATCCGGGACGCGGTCGCCATGTCCAACAATACAAAAAAGCGCCTGACAAATCTGGAAGGCACTGTGAAAGAGATCCGTGAGGAAGAAGGATACTGGACGGTCACGGTATCTATCCATGAGGGAGAGTCAAAAACCCCGATGCAAGCATGCGGGGCATCAAATTAGCGGCGATGCAAGCATCGGGGTATTTGACCCTCGCGGCAGTCGCCAAATGGACATGCCTGCATGTCCGCTTGGTTCGTTGCTCGCGGGAATAAAAAGTGAGACGAGGTGAAGATAATGCCGATTAGAATTCAGAATGATTTGCCGGCGAAAGAGATACTGGAGAAAGAGAATATTTTTGTCATGGACGAAAGCCGGGCGCTGAGCCAGGAGATCCGTCCTCTGAAGGTAGGTATTCTGAATCTCATGCCGCTGAAGGAAGATACGGAACTGCAGCTTCTGCGCAGCCTGTCCAATACGCCGCTGCAGGTGGACGTGACCTTTATCACGGTAACGAATCATGAGTCCAAACATACAGACAAGAGTCATCTCAATAAATTTTACCAGACTTTTGAAGAAATAAGAAAGAAACGTTTTGACGGACTGATCATCACCGGAGCGCCGGTGGAACAGATGGAATTCGAAGAGGTGGACTACTGGACCGAATTAAGGGAGATTTTCGCGTGGTGTGAGTCTCATGTGACTTCCACCTTCTATATCTGCTGGGGAGCGCAGGCCGCGCTGTACTATTATTATGGTCTTCCGAAGGTACAGCTCCCGCAGAAACTGTTCGGCCTGTACCGTCACCGGGTCATGAACAGGAAGGAGCCGTTGGTGCGAGGATTTGACGATTATTTTGTGGCGCCCCATTCCCGTCATACGACGGTTCCGAGGGATGCCATCGCGAATTGCCTCGATCTGAAGATCATGGCAGAGTCCGAAGAAGCAGGCGTATTTCTCTGTATGGCGGAAGGCGGCAAAAAGATTTTCGTCATGGGGCATCCGGAGTATGACCGGATGACGCTGGAGAACGAATACAAAAGAGATCTGGGCAAGGGACTGGATATCCAGATGCCGAGAGACTATTTTCCGGACGGAGACGATACAAAACGGCCGGATCTCATGTGGAGGGCGCATGCCAACACTTTGTATACGAACTGGCTGAACTATTATGTATATCAGCTTACGCCTTATATCTGGGAAGATGATAAATAAGGAAAGAGCCGCAGCGGAGATTTTTCGCTGCGGTTTTTTCGTCTTTTTTCAACAGACCAAACGGCAGGGTTTTTACAGGATAACCGATTGTTTCTATCGGGATCGCTTCTCTGATGGAAGCATTTCAGGTCAGCGAAGCCGCGGTACAGTGGGTTTCCACTGCTTATCTGCTGGCTCTTGCTGTGGCGATACCTGTTGTGGGATGGGCAGAAGAACGTTTTGGAGGACGGCGCTGCTGGATGACGGGTCTTGTGATCTTCCTGATCGGTTCTTTTTTGTGCGCTGTTTCTCCGGGGCTGCCGGCATTGGTGGTATGCCGTGTGCTGCAGGGCTTTGGAGCGGGCGCGTTTATAACGCTGCTTACTTCGCTGCCGGTGGAGATTGCCCGCAACAGGGGGATCACGGAGGTGGGAGGCATTATGTCCACAGTCATGCTTCCTCTTTTGCTGGGACCGATCCTTGGACCTGTTCTGGGCGGTATCGTGCTGTCTGCAGCCAGCTGGCACTGGCTGTTTCTGATCAATATTCCGGTGGGGATTCTTGCAATCCTGTTCTCTGCGCGTTGGCTCGGCGCGGACGCGGATGGAGCACGCACGGAGAAAAAACGCCGCTTTGACCTTCCGGGATTTCTGTTTGTGGCCGGGGCAATATCCGCGCTGCTGCTTGGATTCACTGCAGTCTCTCAAGGAGACAGCCTTACGGCTCCGTCTGTGGCAGTGCCGTTAATTCTGGGGATCGTGCTGCTCGCCGTATTTGTGGCTCTGCCGTCTGCAAGAGATCCGGAGCGGGCTGTCGTGGATATCAGTCTGTTCAGGCGCCGTTCGGTCACTGCGGCGTCGGCGGCCATGTTTTTCGCGGGAGGCACCCTGTATGCGGCTCAGTTCTTATTTCCGCTGTTCTGGCAGCGCACGATCGGAGCGACCGCATTGGAGGCGGCGCTGATGCTTCTTCCCCAGGGGGCTGGAGCCCTGCTTACCCGCACTGCCGCAGGCCGCCTGACAGACGCGTATGGCGGCCACGTGGTGGCGACCGGCGGTTTCTTCGCATGTGTAATCAGCACGGCTCCATTTCTGTTCCTGGGGGATCAAACGGGTTCGATTCTGCTTTATGTATTTCTTTTTATCCGCGGTCTTGCTATAGGTATGCTGATTGTGCCGATCACCACATCTGCGTTTCGCGGTCTGCCTGATGCCGATGTTTCGCGCGCTACGGTGATCATACGTGCATTTCAGCAGGTGGGAGGATCCTTCGGCACGGCGGCGGGCGCTGTCGCTTCCCTGATATTTCCCCGGTCAAAATGAACCAAAAAACATCTTCGCCGCACCGGCCGCTCTGTGGTATAATGAGCGCAGAGCGCTCATTATACCACCGCGCATATCGGTTTCTGCGCCCGCCGCAGAAAGCCGGGCGCATCCGCCGGAGGCAACATGTCTGCGAAGCGGACATGTTATAATGAGCGCAGAGCGCTCATTATACCACCGCGCATACCGGTTTCTGCGCCCGCCGCAGAAAGCCGGGCGCATCCGCCGGAGGCAACATGTCTGCGAAGCGGACATGTTATAATGAGCGCAGAGCGCGAATTGTATTATTACATGAAAGGTCGGGGAAATACATGAAAAAAGCATTGGTCGTAGTCGACATGCAGGTAGATTTCATAACCGGGGCGCTGGGAAATGAACAGTGCCGTGCGATTGTGCCGAATGTGGCGGCAAAAGTAAAGTCCGCGCAGGAGAGCGGAACGGATCTGATCTTCACCATGGACACGCATGGGGAAGATTATCTGGATACCCAGGAGGGGAAGAACCTGCCCGTTCCCCACTGTATCAGGGGAACGGAAGGATGGCAGATTATTCCGGAACTTAAGGACGCGGCGGATCAGTCGGGTAAAAAAGTGGAAAAGGATACGTTCGGCAGCATGGAGCTGGGACGGTATCTGAGTGAAGCGGGTTATGAAGAAGCGGAACTGGTCGGTGTGTGTACGGATATCTGCGTGATCAGCAATGCCATGACAATGAAAGCTTTTGCGCCGGAGATGGTGATTGCGGTAGATGCGGCGTGCTGCGCCGGGGTGACGCCGGAGAGCCACAGAACTGCGCTGAAGGCGATGAAATCCTGTCAGATTCATGTTGTCAACGAAGGAAAAGAACCATATTGATTTTCCAAGATTGCAGGAGGATATTTTATGAGGATAGAACATGTCGCGATGTATGTGAAGGACCTGGAAAAGACCAGAGATTTCTTTGAAAAATATTTTGGAGCCGTTTCCGGCGCCGGATATCACAACCGGAACACGGATTTCCGCTCTTATTTTCTGTCCTTTGATGACGGCGCCCGGCTGGAGATCATGAATAAACCCGGTATGGATGATGCGGAAAAGGCATTGGCAAGGACCGGATTCGCACACGTTGCTTTCAGCGTAGGCAGCAGGGAACTGGTCGACGAACTGACGAAGACGCTGAAAGCGGATGGATTTGAAGTTGTCAGCGGGCCGCGCACGACAGGCGACGGATATTATGAGAGCTGTATCGTGGATCTGGAAGGGAACCAGATCGAGATAACCGTCTGATAGAAAACGCGCCTGCCGGTGCGGAGACGCAGAATCACAGTTTGGCGATGACTCTGCACGGCAGGCCTGTCAAACCTGCGTAATTCATAGGGTATGTATTTACAATATAGTCTTCCGGACCGGTCAGCGCTTTTAAATTACACATATTTTCAATGATAAAAACGCCTTTGTCCGCGCAGTACTGGTCTTTCTGCGTGTGTTCTTTTCCGCGTCTGACTCCGGCGAAATCGGTGCCGATGATCGATATCCCGATTTTTTACCTCGCCCACGTCAAAGACAATCCCCTTTCGTTCTGTGTAATCCAGCAGAAAATCCTTGTCCATAATGTCAAAGTGAGTTCCCAAATGTCCCACAAGGGCTTTCTTTCATTTCCCTGCGCATCGGCAGCCATTTTCGCTGTAATTTTTAACGTTAAATCGATCCAAACCTAAAGGTATAAACAAGACAACTAAAAGAAACTTCTGCGACAGTTCTATTTTTTCTATAATAAACACAAGGGTTGGAGATCCGCCCCTTTCAGCAAAGAAGACTTATTTTACGGGAGGAAAAACATGAGTAAAAAAGTTTTAATTATTTCAGGAAGTCCCCGGAAAAACGGGAACTCGGACATTTTATGCGGACAGTTTGAAAAAGGCGCCAGGGAAGCCGGCAATACAGTGGAAAAGGTTAATCTGCGGGAACTGAAGATCGGGTACTGCAAAGCCTGTTATGGATGCAGGGGAACGGGCGCGTGTGTGCAGAAGGATGATATGGAAAGCCTTCTGGAGAAAATGGTGGCGGCAGATGTTCTGGTGCTGGCAACTCCGGTATATTTCTATTCCATGGACGGACAGATGAAGACTATGATCGACCGGACACTGTCCCGTTACACAGAGATGCGGGACAAGGATGTCTATCTGATCGCCACGGCCGCGGCAGGAAGACGCGCGATGGCCAGGACGATGGATGCATTGAAAGGTTTTACAGACTGTCTGCCGGGAGCAAAAGTAAGACGGGAAATCTATGGAGAGGGCGTCTATCAGAGGGGGGAAGTAGAAAGTACCCCTGCATACAGGGAAGCATATGAAGCCGGAAAAGCGGTCTGATATGCGTCGGACATAAGAATGCGGTACAGGATTATGAGAAAAAACGGGATATTATTGATCATTATGATACTGACTGTTTGGCTGGCGGCATGCGGTGCAGACCGTGATACCCTGAACGGGGAGTCGGAAGACAGTTACGACGCCGGAGAAGGCGCGGCGGACGATGCCGGAGAAGATACGGCGGATGATGCGTGGAGCAGTACGGCGGAATCGGAAGCAGCCGGAACCGCCGCCGCTTCAGATACGGTTGCGGGCGCCGCTGTGGACGCTCACAGCAGACAGACGTTTTATCTCTGGGAAGAGGGGGATATGCCTTCGCAGACAGAATATACGGAAAATGAAGGACGCTATGCGGACGATCCGGACTTTCGCCCGGCTGTGCGGACATTTCCCGTTCCGGAAGGGACAGAGAAAAAAGGGGCAGTGCTCATCTGCGCGGGAGGGGCGTTCCAGTACCGAAGTGACGAGAATGAAGGGACTCCGGTGGCGGAACTCTTAAGCAGTCTGGGATATCAGAGTTTTGTGGTGGATTACCGCCTCCGTCCTTATACGCAGGAAGAAGGAGCCCTCGACCTGGCACGGGCGGTCCGCTTTGTCCGCAGCCATGCGGAAGAATACGGAATCGACGAGAAAGACATCGCTGTCATGGGATTCTCGGCAGGAGGAATCCTGAGCGGTGAAATGCTTCTGCATTTTGACGGGATCACAGACGGTACGTTCCTGGATGCCGGTTATGTGCCGGATGAGCTGGATCAGGTTTCTGCCGATGCCGCTGCCTGCGGGATGATCTATGCGTTTTATGGAAGACTCAGCGTAGCGTCTGCAGATGTGGAGAGCTTCAGGGAAGCTGATCTGCCGCCCACTTATTTTGTATACGGCTCCAGAGATCCTTTTGTGGGAGAATTTGAAGAATGTGTCCGGGCGCTTCAGGAAGCGGGCATCCCGGTGGAAGCTCATGAACTGGAAGACATGCCTCACGGCTTCGGCGCAGAGGGCGGATGGATCGACGGATATGACGCGTGGTTATCACAGATATTTGCGGAGAACGGCGGTCAGAATCATTTGGGAGATGAAACTGTGGCTGGAGAAAGTGTATATACACTAAATACGAAAGTGGCGGACGTGATCAATGATCCCGTCTTTGACGACTATGGAAGACTGATCTTTCCTGTGGATCTGAGGATCAGCGGAGGTCTGGAGCTTCGGGATCTGGATTCTGTTCTGATGTGGTACAACAATGTGAATCCGGAAAAGACGGTGGAGATAGCCAATTATCTAAGAGAACAGGCTGCTTCCGGAGAGCAGATATTTTATGACATCTATACGGAAGAAGAAAAGGAAGCGGATCCGGACAAAGAAGATACAGGGCTGTTCCTTTTCCGGGGCGATCCGGGAGCCAGGACGGCTGTCCTGAATGCGGGCGGAGGTTTCGTCTATGTGGCGGCCATGCACGACAGCTTTCCGCAGGCGCTGGAACTGTCTCAAAATGGTTATAATGCGTTCGCGCTGATCTATCGTCCCGGCGCGCAGACCGCATGTGAGGATCTGGCAAGAGCGATCGCGTTTCTCCATGAGAACGCGGAAGAGTTGAGGATCAATATGACGGATTATTCCTTATGGGGAGGCTCCGCCGGAGCGCGTATGGCCGCGTGGCTGGGTTCTTACGGAACCGCCGCCTTCGGAGAAGAGGCATATCCCCGCCCGGCCGCAGTCATCATGCAGTATACGGGGCTTTCGGAAGTGACAGGTTACGAACCGCCGACATACGCGTGTGTGGGCACCAGTGACGGGATCGCCTATTACCGCACCGTGGAAAATTATATCAGCCAGATACAGCAGGACGGTACGGATGCGGAAGTGGAAGTGTTTAACGGTCTGCGGCATGGTTTCGGTCTGGGGCAAGGGACTGTGGCGGAAGGATGGATTGACCGCGCGATCAGCTTCTGGGAGCGAAATATGGGCAGTTACGGAAGATGATGCAATTTACAGATTTTTCCGCATTACCCGGCAGGGATTTCCATAAGCAACCACATCGTTTGGGATGTCCTTTGTCACAATGCTGCCGGCGCCGATCACCACATTGTTTCCGATAGTGACGCCGGGCATAATAATAGCCCCTCCTCCTATCCATACGTTGTTGCCGATTATAACGGGCGCTGTCTGTGTTTTGCAAAATTCAAAGGATCCATCTGCCTTCGGTTCGCCGAAGCGGTCAATCGCGTTTGTCGGGTGAAAGGCGGTATAAATTTGGACGTTAGGAGCAATCAGAGCGTTGTCGCCGATTTGGATGAGATTGTCGTCCAAAAAAGTGCAGTTCATGTTTACTTCGCAATTATTGCCGAAATAAATATTATTTCCGTAGTCTACATAGAAAGGAGCGGTAATCCAGAGATTTTTTCCCTTTCCGCCTAATAATTCATTTAAAATACGTTCCTTTTCCCGGGAATCGGCGGAATCTGTCCGGTTAAAATCCCTGACCAGATCTTTTGCCTTATGCCATTGCGTTAAAAGTTCTTCGTCGCCGCAGTCGTAAAGCTGTCCCGCCAGCATTTTTTCTCTTTCCGTCATCATAAATTTCTCCTTTAAGATCGGTGGAATGGTGTAATCATTATATCTTATTTTATAAAAAAAGGAAATCGGTCATTCGTTGACAAAAAAATATAAAACATTTATTATTATATACAGTTAGTGCCCTGCAGGACTGAGATGCTTGCAGGGTATTCCTGTAAATCAGAATTTTAAAGAATGAAAAAGAAACAGAGGGGGTATAGGCAGTGGCAGTAAAGATCAGAATTATGAAAACCGTATCGCCGGGGACAAAGGAAATCATAGGCAGGAGGGCGCGGAAAGACAATCTGGAAGAACTGTTCCGCCAGAATGCGGCGCTGGCTCTTGTGCAGGGCAGCGTATGCGATATGATTTTTGCCAGCGACGTGGCGCAGAAAGCGTCGGACGTGGAAGTCTTTGAGATCATGGGGAGCTGTCCGCAGCATATGACCTGCCTGGGTATCCTGGGAGACGTGGCAGCCGTGGAGGCGGCCGTACAGAAGGTAAAAGCCGCAGATTCCGCCAGCGAGTGAATCCGCGCCGGTGAGGCAGAGAGACTTAAAAACAGGAAAGGCCTAAAAAATGAAAAAAATAGACCCGAATCGTCCGGTTGCCTATATGGGGACCATAATTGTCGCCATATTATCCATCGTACAGGCTGAAAAAAGAATACTGCCTATGGCAGCCGGGATCCTGCTCCTGGCGCTGAATTTTGCCCTGACCGGGGTGATCTTACTGACGATCGCCCAGGATACAGCCAGAAGATATTCAGAGATCGTGGTGATATCCATAGCTACATACACTTTTTATAAGATCATAATGGCTGTGGTCAATATGGTGAAAGTCAGAAAGACGTAGTCTCCGGTTCTGATCACGATCCGAAATATCGGAACGGCGGATGCGCTGGCTTCCATGCTTACACTTCAGGCGACCATGCTGGCGTCATTTCAGGGAAAGGGCGGTCTGGACGCGAACCGGATGAACGCGGTCACAGGAATGGTCGTCTGTGTTCTCATACTGGCGCTGGGAGTCAGCATGATACGCTATGCTTTCAAAAATCAAAAAGATAATTAAAAATATATAGCCGGTTGGCTCTGCAATGCAGAATCAGCCGGTTTTAAAAATAATTAATGTAACTATTGATATTACAATGAAAATGTGATGATTTAAGAATGAAAGATGAAACTGTAAATGTTACAACGGGAAAAGGAGAGAGCATCACATGAGTAAAGCAGTTGAACTTTTACAGGCAAATCCGGAGATCGAGGTGTGTGTATCGGATCCTTCCTATGCATGGATCCGCATCCATGGAACCGCCGTATTTGAGGATAATATGGCTGTAAAAGAAGGAGCTATGAATAACCCCATCGTAAAAAGCCAGTATGAGACTGCGAACTAATGCGGTGACTGAAAGACGAAATCCATTCGGCGGTGATCGCCACCGTTGACGGAGAAGGAAGGCCTGCCGCACGTGTGATCGACATTATGCTGGCAGATGACAGAAGCCTGTATTTTATCACCGCAAAAGGGAAAGCTTAAGGAGGTATTTGAGCAGAATCCGTATATGGCGGAGATCTATCCCCAGGAAGAGAGCCGGTCAGCACTGGAGGTCAAAGACAGCAATTCGGGAGCTTTTTACTCTCGGTCTGCTGTCTTTGTGCAGGTCATGTATTTAAAATTTCTTAATTCTTTGACAAGTTCCATAACATCATCTTCTGAGGTCAGGCCAGTGCGCTCTGCTTCTCCGGTCATCTCCTGCTGAAGCATCTGCATAGCGTAGACAGCGGAATTTACAATGCGGACAGTGTTTCCCTCAACGATGAATAAGAAGTATCAGATTGCAGCAGTCTCGCCCAAAGCGGATATTTGGGTGGTCTTTCCATCAGCGATCAGATATGCCTCCCCGCAGATCTCTTCCTGCCCGTTATCAATATAAAGATAACTGCCGTCTGTCAGCGCGTAGAATTTCCTGCCCTGGCTGTCCGGATATGTGATATCTTCTATTATCCGCATTCCGTCAAGAATGTTGTCTTTTATCATCTGATAATGAGGAAGGATCATCGTTTTGGTCAGATCAAGGCCGGTGAGAAATCTCTGATAACCGGCGTCGATCGCTTCCCCTTCCAGTTCCGGCTGCGCGTAGACCACATCGGCGCTGTTCATGGATCCGGCGCTGATGCCCATGACGATTTTGTCATAAGAGCGCAGAAGATCACGTAAGGAAATCTGTGCAAAAAACTTGTTCTGTGTCGGGACATGGCCGCCCGCAAGGATGATAAAATCGGCATGATCTACCAGGTTTTTGGCAGATCCCTGATTCCGGCGGTCAAGAACGGTAAAACCGCTGAATGGAAAACCGGCTGTTTCAAAAGCTGCTTTTACAGATCCTGCAAACCGGTCCATATGTATATAATCGTCCGGATCGGAGCTGACAAAGAGTGCATTGCAGCGGTCCGGCAGACTGCTTTTAAGTTTGTCGATAAAGCCGTTTGCCGGATTGAGCTCTTCTGTATCTGAGAGCATGGGGCTGCTGGTGAGAAAACATTTCATATGTATAATTCCTCCTCCTGTTAATGTTTGTGTTTTTAGGGCGTTTGTAAGTTTTTGATACGGTCAGCGTAGCAAAAATATTTTGTGCAGTCAAGGAAAGAAAATCCGCGGATTCTATTCGGCTCAAGCTGACGGTTGAAGAAAAAGCCTTTTTGTGGTACGCTAAATAAGTATCATTGACGAAATACATAGACCGGCTATTCAGGAGGAGACAGGTATGGAGGAACAGGGAGAGTTCGGCTTTTGTCCCAAGTGCGGTGCAGTGATGCATAATGGGGTGTGTCAGAGCTGTGGGTATACTAAGAGAGGCGCGAAAGACATTTCCGGAAAAAGAGCGGATAGAAAGCCTCCCAGAGACAGGAGGAGCGGGTCGGCAGGAAAGGTGCTTGCCTGTATCGGTATTATAGCGGGTATCCTGGCTATAGTGATGATTTTGGTTTTTGTGGGAGCGCTTGCATTCGGAAATATTATGACGGACAGCGTGGACAGGAGCGTTACCGATGGTTTTGACCGGTATTATGATTATTATAATGGCGGTGAAGACTATTATGACGGATATGGCAGTTATGAACCGTATGTGCCTGATGCAGACGACGAATTCTATCAGGAGATCACAGACGCCACTTCCCTGGACTGCAGCTATCAGGTAATCTGGCAGTCGGAGTCCCTGTATCCGGATGACCCGGACAACGGATGTACCTATGACTGCGTATATCCGGTGGTGTCAGGAGACGATACCGGAAAATATGATGCGGTGAATGCAGGGATTCGGGATCTGGCATGCAAGTATCGGGATTCCTATCAGGATTATTATGGCGGGGTGTCCAGTTATAGTTATGTGACCTATATGGATGAAGATACGCTGAGCGTGGTTGTCCAACACAGCCTGTACGATCAAGGAACGACGATTCCGGAAGTGAGGGCGATTACATTCCGGATGGATACGGGAGAGGTGATGCCGCCGGAAGAGATGACCACGGTGGACGAAGAGCTGGTAAGACAGTTCCGGGCACGGGATTCTTATCAGAACGGAAGCGTGGATTTTGTGGAGAACGCTTCGGATGAGGAGCTGCTTCAGTGCCTGAGCGATCCGGATACCAGAGTCATGTTTTACACGCCCGTAGGCCTGGAGATCGGATTCAATTATGACGGCGGATGGGTAACGGTTACCATAAAGGATACGATTTTGTAGAGAAAGAGGAGAGGTCTTTATGGTAGAACGCATAGATTTGTTTCATCTTCCGTTTTATAAAAAAGAGGTGTTTACCGGTTCGGATCGGGGGCTTCGGTTCTGGATCGGAAGGGCAGAGATTCCGGGAGGGGCCGAAGAGGCCCCTGCGGAGACAGTGCTTCGTGTGATTGTCTGGCCGGAACCGTTCGCACTGAAACATACAGAGGATGAAAAAAAGAAAAGCAGGGAGTTCCCGTTTTCAGAGGAGGGGCTGGATCAGGCCTATGACTGGATTATGGGAGACGGCAGGAATTTGATTCTGCAGTGACTGCAGTATATAATTATCATAAAAATATGAAGAACGGAGAGCCAGGGCTCTCCGTTCTTCATCGCAAACACATTTATACAACAAAAGAAATAACATCTGGTGTTGACTTTATAATGTCATTCTAATATAGTTTTATACATAAGTAAAATTCATTATTTTCATGTTTAAGATGAAAGATATTCAGGTGATTGTATGACATTGTTATCTTACCAGGTATTTATGGCTGTGGCCGACCAGGGCAGCTTTCAGAAAGCCGCACAGACTTTGCAGCTGACGCCGTCAGCGGTCAGCCATGCGGTGGCTTCCATGGAAGAAGAGCTGGGGTCGCCTTTGTTTGTGAGGAGCAGACGGGGCGTGAGCCTGACAAATTATGGGAAAGAATTGTTCCCGTACATTAAAAATGTTCTGAACAGCGACGAGTATCTGCGGCAGGCAGTGGCCCAGTTTAACGGACTTCAGAAGGGTTCTGTGCGTCTGGGTACTTTCAACAGCGCCTGTGTGGAATGGATGCCCGGCCTTCTGAAAGATTTTCAGAGGGAATATCCTAATATGCGGGTGGAAATCTATCAGGGAACTTACGACGATGTGAACCGCTGGCTGAGAGACGGGATTGTGGATCTGGGATTTTTGTCTTCGCTGAGCGTGGGAGACTTAAAATATGAGCCGGTATATGAAGACCGGATTGTCTGTGTGACTCCGAGGGGGTTCAGGACAAAAAATCCCGGCTATATCACCATCGAAGAGCTCAGGACGCAGAAGTTCGTGACGCAGATGGAAGGCTGTGACGCGGACGTCAGCAGTTTTATGAAAAAATACGGGCTGCCGGTGCGAGGGAACAGCTATATCATTGACGATATGTCGTCCATCGCGCTGGTGATGGGCGGATACGGACTGTGCCTGGTGCCGGAGCTTGTGATCCGCAGCCTGAATTTTCCGGTGGACGTTTATCCGCTGGATGTGGACGAGAAACGGACGATCGTGCTGGCAAGCCTCCATGCGGCGGTGCAGGCGCCGGCTGTGCAGAAAATGAGGGACTATATCGTGACGCGACTTCGCGCGCAAAAAGACACAGAACACCCGGACAAAGTTCGTTCAACGGACCATTGACACATGGAAACCGGAGAAGGTATCCTTTTGACAGGAGGATAAAACGATGTACCAGTATATTTTATTTGATGTGGATGGCACTCTTTCGGATTCCCGGGAAGGGATCACCAAGAGTGTGCAGTATGCGCTCTCTAAACTGGGAGTGGAGGAAACGGATCCGAAAAGGCTGGAACTGTATGTGGGACCGCCGCTGATTGATTCTTTTACAGAGATCGCGGGGCTGTCTCTGGAAGAGGCCAGGCAGGGGGTCATTTATTACAGAGAGTATTTCAGCAAGTACGGTATTCACCAGAATCGTATGTTCGACGGCGTGCCTCGGATGTTGGAGCAGTTGAAGGCGGCGGGGAAAGTGCTGGCCACGGCGACCTGCAAGGCGGAGCCGTATCTGATGGAAACGCTGAAAATGTTCGGGCTGACGGAATATTTTGATTATATCTGCGGAGGATCCCTGGACGAATCCTGCCGTACGAAAGATCAGGTGATCGCCAAAGTTCTGCGTCAGATGAGCCTGTCAGAAGAAGAGAAGAAGAAAGTGCTGATGGTAGGAGACCGGAAGCATGACGTGGAGGGCGCGGCAGTGCACGGAATTCCATGTCTGGGTCTGTCCATGGGATTTGCTCCGGAAGGAGAACTTCAAAATGCCGGCGCCATCGCCGTAGTGGATACGTTGGAGGAAGTAGTACGGTTTATTCTGGGACAGGAAGGCTGCGCGGCTGAAAAATCGTGAATGTCAGAAAAGCGGGGGACAGTTGAAATCCTCCGCTTTTTATGTTATGATATCGGGTATTGTAATGACGGCAGAAAAGGAGGAATATGCGATGAAATGGAACAAATATACGCTGACGACCACGTCGGAAGCCGAGGATCTGATCAGCAGCATGATGATGGATGCAGGGATCGAGGGGATCGAGATAGAAGACAAGGTGCCCTTATCTGACAGTGAGAAAGCGCAGATGTTTGTGGATATTCTTCCGGATGCCCCGGCGGACGATGGAGTGGCAAGGATCAGTTTCTATCTGGAGCCGGATCAGGATAACGCGGCGGTGCTTGCTGCGGTTCAGCAGGGACTGGATGAGATCCGCAGCTGGGGCGTTGATGTGGGGGCCGGTACGATCGAAGCTTCCCAGACCGAGGATAAAGACTGGATTAATAACTGGAAGGAATATTTCCACCAGTTTTACGTGGATGATATTCTGATCAAACCGTCATGGGAAGAGACAAAGCCTGAGGATCAGGACAAGCTTTTGATTCAGATTGATCCGGGCACTGCTTTCGGCACCGGCATGCACGAGACGACGCAGCTGTGTATCCGCCAGATCCGAAAATATCTGACGGGAGATACCGAGCTCCTGGATATCGGCACCGGCAGCGGCATCCTGTCTATCGCGGCCCTGAAACTGGGAGCGAAACACGCGGTGGGAACAGATCTGGACCCCTGTGCTATCACGGCTACGGAAGAAAATATGGAAGTCAACGGGATCTCTTCTGAGAGTTATGAAGTCCTTCTGGGAAACCTGATCGACGACCGGGAAGTACAGGAAAAGGTCGGATACGGAAAATATGATATGGCTGTTGCAAATATTCTGGCAGAAATACTGGTCCCTCTGGCGCCGGCTGCCGCCGCGGCTCTGAAAGACGGCGGCATGTATATCACTTCCGGCATTATCTCAGGCAAAGAAAGAATAGTGGCCCAGGCGCTGGAACAGGCGGGATTTGAAGTCCTGGAAACCACATATCAGGGCGAGTGGGCAGCCGTAACCGCGCGCAAAGGCCGGGACAGGAGATAAGTATGCATCGTTTTTTTGTAGAGCCGGAACAGATCTTTCCGGAATATGTTGAAATTCTGGGCGGAGATGTGAACCATATCCGCAATGTGCTCCGGATGTCCCCGGGAGACAGGATCTCGGTCAGCGACGGGCTGGGGACGGACTATATCTGTGAACTGGAGCAGCTGGAAGCAGGATGTGTCAGGGGACGTATCCTGGAGAGAAAACCCTTTGATGTGGAACTGTCTTCCCGCCTGATACTGTATCAGGGACTCCCCAAAGGGGACAAGATGGAACTGATCGTGCAGAAAGCCGTAGAGCTGGGAGTGTCCCGGATCGTACCGGTTTCTCTGAAACGGTGTGTGGTGAAGCTGGACGCAAAAAAAGCGGAGGCGAAGCGCAGGAGATGGCAGGCGGTGGCAGAAAGCGCGGCCAAGCAGTCCGGACGGTCGGTGATTCCTCAGGTCGATCCGGTCATGACGCTGGAGGAGGCTCTGAGAGACGCCAAAGCCCTGGATTTCCGACTGATCCCGTATGAGTGCGCCAGAGGGATGGAAGAGGCGCGCAGTGTATTGGGGAAGATTCAGAAAGGCCGGTCGACAGGCGTATTTATCGGTCCGGAAGGCGGCTTTGAAAAATCAGAAGTGGAGGCCGCCGTGGAGGCCGGCGCTCATCCTATTTCTCTTGGAAGAAGAATTTTGCGGACAGAGACGGCTGGGATCTGTATCCTTTCCGTGTTGATGTTTCATTTGGAGGATTAATCATGCAGGCATATCTGGATAATTCCGCCACCACCCGGTGCCTGGAGCGGGTGACGGACAAGATGGTGGAAGTCATGAGGACGGATTTTGGGAATCCGTCTTCCATGCATACAAAAGGTGTGGAGGCCGAAAAATATATCCGGGAAGCAAAGACTTTTTTTGCCCGGAACCTGAAGGTGCAGGAAAAGGAGATCTATTTTACTTCCGGAGGGACCGAGTCCAATAATCTGGCCCTGATCGGCACGGCTATGGCGAACCGCCGGAACGGAAGCCACCTGATCACCACCTGCCTGGAGCATGCTTCTGTATCCAACCCCATGAAATACCTGGAGAGCCAGGGATTTCGCGTCACATATCTTCCGGCAGGGGAGGACGGCGTGATCCGGATGGAGGATCTGAAAAATGCGCTTTGCGATGATACGATTCTGGTATCGGTGATGTATGTAAATAATGAGACCGGGGCGGTGCAGCCGGTGGATGAGATCGGAAAGCTTCTGAAAGAACAGAGAAGAAAGATTTTTTTCCATGTGGACGCAATCCAGGCCTATGGGAAATACCGGATTTTCCCCAAGAGAGAGGGGATTGATCTCCTGTCCGCCAGCGGGCACAAGATTCACGGTCCCAAGGGAAGCGGACTTTTGTATGTGGACGAAAAGGTAAAGATTCAGCCGATCTTGTTCGGAGGGGAACAGCAGAAAGGACTCCGCTCCGGCACCGAGAACGTGCCGGGCATCGCCGGTATCGCGGAAGCTGCGGCTGCCTGCTATGAGAATCTGGATGAGAAGGTGGAACGGCTCTATACCCTGAAGGAACGGTTTGCGGAAGGAATCCGGAAACTGCCGGATGCTTTTATCAATGGAAGAACGGGACGTGAGACGGCGCCGCATATTGTGAATGCGAGTTTTCCGGGGATCCGCAGCGAGGTACTTCTCCACGCGCTGGAGGACAAAGGCATCTATGTGTCCGCGGGAAGCGCGTGTTCCTCCAATAAACCGGCGCCCAGTCACACGCTGCTCTGCATGGGGCTGGAAAAAGATCGGGTGGAGAGCGCGCTGCGCTTCAGCTTTTGCTTTGATACTACGGAAGAAGAGATTGATTACTGCCTGCAGGAGCTTGCGGAACTTCTGCCGGTGCTTCGGCGCTATGTGCGCAGATAGACAGGAGAGGGAATATATGTTTCAGGCTTTTTTGATTAAATATGGCGAGATCGGCGTGAAGGGAAAGAACAGATATGTTTTTGAAGACGCGCTGGTGAAAAGAATAAAAGAAGTATTGCGGCCGGTGGAAGGGCATTTCCAGGTAACAAAAGACCAGGGCCGCATCTATGTGGAGGCAGAAGGAGCGTTTGACTATGAAGAAGCTGTAGAAGCGCTTCGCAGAGTCTTCGGCATCGTCAGCATCTGTCCGGTGGTGATCGTGGAAGATCACGGGCTGGAGGCGCTTACGCAGGATGTGCTTCATTATGTGGGAGAGATGTATGCGGGGCAGGAAAAAACATTTAAAGTCCATACCCGCAGGGCCAATAAAAAGTTCCCTGTAGAGTCTATGGAAGTAAATGCCGAGATAGGGGGCCGCATCCTGGAGGCTTATCCGGGACTGACGGTGGATGTGCACCATCCGGATATTATGCTGTATATCGAACTGAGAAGCCAGATTTATATCTATTCGGAAGTGATCCCGGGACCGGGCGGGATGCCGCTGGGAACCAACGGACGTTCTATGCTTTTGCTGTCCGGCGGGATTGACAGCCCGGTGGCAGGATATATGGTGGCCAAAAGAGGTGTCTGTATCGACGCCGTATATTTCCATGCGCCGCCTTATACCAGCGAGAGGGCGAAACAGAAGGTGGTGGATCTGGCCATGCGCGTGGCCATGTACACCGGGCCCATCCGTCTCCATGTGATCAATTTTACAGACATTCAGATGTATATTTACGACCAGTGTCCCCACGACGAACTGACGATCATCATGCGCCGCTACATGATGCGGATCGCGGAGCAGATCGCGAAAGATACGGGATGTCTGGCCCTGATTACCGGGGAGAGTATCGGACAGGTGGCGAGCCAGACGGTGGCGAGCCTGGCGGCGACCAATGACGTGTGTACGCTTCCGGTATTCCGTCCTTTAATTGCTTTTGATAAAGAAGATATTGTCACCGTGGCGAAACAGATCGGGACTTACGAGACCTCGATCCTGCCTTATGAGGACTGCTGTACCACGTTCGTGGCAAAACATCCGGTGACGAAACCGAAGGTGGAGCAGATCCGCAGATCTGAAAAGGCCCTGGCGGAGAAGATCGATGAGATGGTGGCGGAAGCGCTGGCCGGGGATGAGGTGCTGGAGATCCGGTAATACCGGTTCTCCGGAAGACGGGACATTTTGTATGGAATCACGGCATAAAAAAGAATCCTGCTTTCTGTTGCAGGATTCTCTGTCCGCCGCGGGCGGCAGATGTCGTACGCCAGATCAGTCGACAATGTACGGAGCAAGAACCTCCAGGATCTCGTCCGCGTTGTTTTCAGAATGGATGTTCAGCTCGATGGGTTTTGAAAGATCCAGGCTGAAAATACCCATGATAGATTTGGCATCGATTACATAGCGGCCGGATACCAGGTCAAAGTCATTGTCAAATTTTGTGATTTCATTCACGAAAGCTTTCACTTTGTCAATGGAATTTAAAGAAATATGAACGGTTTTCATTGGAACGTTCCTCCTCCTGCTTGTTTCATCTATACCATATTATAAGATTTGGGGGAAGAAAGTCAATGGGAAAATGCGATTCCGGATCAGAAAATGGCATGTGGAGACCGCAGGTTCCAAATGGAGGAGAAATATGAAAAAAGCAGCGCTGCACAACCTTGGATGCAAGGTAAACGCATATGAAACAGAAGCTATGCAGGAGATCCTGGAGCGGAACGGATACGAGATCGTTCCGTTTGAGGAAAAGGCAGATATCTACATCGTTAATACCTGCAGCGTGACCAATATCGCGGACCGTAAATCGCGGCAGATGCTGCACCGGGCCAGAAAGAGGAACCCGGATGCGGTGGTGGTGGCCGCAGGCTGCTACGTACAGGCCGCAGGGCAGGAACTGCTGCAGGACAAAGCGGTGGATATCCTGATAGGAAATAATGAGAAAGAAAATCTGCCGGAGATTCTGCGCGCCTGGGAGGAGGAGCATATCTCTTCCTATATCCATGATCTGACGCATGAAAAGGAATATGAGAGACTGCATCTGAGCCGCACCGCCGGACATACCAGGGCATATGTAAAGATTCAGGACGGATGCAATCAGTTCTGCAGTTATTGTATTATTCCCTACACCAGAGGAAGAGTGCGGAGCAGATCCATGGAGGATATTCTGCAGGAAGTGCGTGATCTGGCGGCCAACGGCTATCAGGAAGTGGTGCTGACCGGGATCCATCTGGATTCTTACGGAACAGATCTGGAAGGCACAAGCCTGCTGGCCGTAGTACAGGAGGTGGCGAAGATTGAAGGGATCCGGAGGATTCGCCTGGGTTCACTGGAGCCCCGGATCATGACGGAGGAATTTGTCAGAGGCCTGGCGTCCGAGGAAAAGCTCTGCCCGCATTTTCATCTGTCCCTTCAGAGCGGCTGTGACGAGACCCTGAAACGGATGAACCGGAGATATACGGCGGACGAATTCCGCGACTGCTGCGGCCGGCTGCGCAGATATTTTGATCATCCGGCGCTTACAACAGACGTGATTGTGGGATTTCCGGGGGAAACAGAAGAAGAATTCCGGACTACGGTGAAATTTTTAGAAGAGATTTGTTTTTATGAGACGCATGTGTTCAAATTTTCCAGAAGGAGAGGGACCAGAGCGGACCGGATGCCGGATCAGATTCCGGAGCGGGTAAAAAATGAACGCAGCGATGTGCTGCTTAAGATGACGGAAGAGAACAGCAGGAGATACCGGGAACTTCTTATCGGGAGCACGGTGGAAGTGTTGATGGAAGAAGAATGCGTATTTCAGGGCAAAAACTGGCAGACCGGCCACACGGCGCAGTACGTACGGATCGCGGTTCCCGGGACGGAATCTCTGGCCAACCGGATGGTGCGGATACAGGTGGAAGGGTTCCTGGAACCGGATGTTTTGTACGGAAAGATCATGGAAACACAGGCCCGGGGCTGACTTTTGTCGGAAAATTTCCATTGAATTTGTGCATGGATTATAGTAAACTAGTGTTATACTACAGTTGAGGACGTGGGACTATGAAAAAATTGGAAAACACTCAGTATTTCAAAATTCAGTCCGACCAGGAATTAAAAGTTGGAGATGTCCTGCAGCTGGTCTACCAGGCCATGACCGAGAAGGGGTATGATCCGGTGAACCAGATTGTGGGTTATATCATGTCGGGAGATCCGACGTATATCACCAGTCACAAGGGAGCCAGAAGCCTGATCATGAAGGTGGAGCGCGACGAGCTGGTGGAAGAACTGCTTCGTGTATATGTGGACAAAACAGTGAAGGAATGATCAGAAGATGAGGATTATGGGGCTGGACTACGGTTCCGTGACGGTGGGAGTCGCAGTCAGCGATGCGCTTCTTCTGACTGCCCAGGGTGTAGAGACGATTTTCCGGAAAGAAGAGAACAAGCTGCGCAGAACGCTTGCACGGATCCAGGAACTCTGCACGGAATATGAAGTGGGCGAGATCGTAGTGGGTTTTCCGAAACATATGAATAATACCATTGGCGACAGGGCTGAAAAATCGCTGGCATTTGCAGAAATGCTGAAAAAGCGGACAGGTCTGCCTGTTGTCATGTGGGACGAACGCCTGACGACTGTAGAGGCGAACCGTACGCTGATGGAAAGCGGTGTAAGAAGAGAACACCGTAAAGAATATCTGGATAAGATCGCTGCAGTGTTTATTCTGCAGGGATATCTGGACGCAAAGAAAAACAGGAGTGAATAGATAGATGGAGAAGCTGACTTTTCAGACAGAGGACGGCGCAGTGGATTTTTATGTGCTGGAACAGACCCGTTTCAACGGGAAAAATTATCTGCTGGTAGCTGATTCTGAGGAGGAAGACGCAGAATGCTTGATTTTAAAAGACTGCTCGAAGGATGAAGAGGCCGAGAGCCGCTATGAGATCGTGGAAGACGAGCGGGAGCAGGATGCGCTTCTGACCATTTTTGAACAACTCCTGGAAGATGTAGAGATCGAAAAATAAGACAACAGGAGGTATTTATTTGAAAAACGTGAACAATTCAAAACTGCGTATCATTCCGCTGGGCGGACTGGAGCAGATCGGTATGAACATTACTGCCTTCGAATTCGAAGACAGTATTGTTGTGGTGGACTGCGGCCTCGCGTTCCCGGAAGATGATATGCTGGGGATCGACCTTGTGATTCCGGATGTAAGCTACCTGGAGCAGAATCTGAGCAAAGTCAAGGGATTTGTGATCACTCATGGACACGAGGATCATATCGGCGCGCTGCCGTATATCCTGAAGAAGATCAATGTGCCGGTATATTCCACGAAACTGACCATTGCGCTGATCGAAGGGAAATTAAAGGAACACAACATGCTGAAAACCACCAAACGCAAGGTGGTAAAACACGGTCAGTCCATCAATCTGGGGCAGTTCCGTGTGGAATTTATCAAGACAAATCACAGTATCGCCGACGCGTCCGCGCTGGCCATCTATTCGCCGGCCGGCACGGTAGTGCACACGGGAGACTTCAAAGTGGATTATACGCCGGTATACGGAGACAGTATCGATCTGCAGCGGTTCGCGGAGATCGGGAAAAAAGGGGTGCTGGCTCTCATGTGCGACAGTACCAACGCGGAGCGCCCGGGAATCACCATGTCTGAGCGAACGGTGGGACACACGATGGACACCTTGTTCGCGGAACACTGCAATTCCCGTATCATTGTGGCAACGTTCGCTTCTAATGTGGACCGTGTACAGCAGATCATCAATTCCGCATACAAGTACAATAAAAAAGTAGTGATCGAAGGCCGCAGCATGGTCAATGTCATCACTACGGCCGCTGAGCTGGGATATATCAGGATTCCGGATAATACGCTGATCGATATTGAGCGTCTCGGGAACTATCCGCCGGAGGCTACGGTGCTGATTACAACCGGAAGTCAGGGAGAGTCTATGGCCGCGCTGTCCCGTATGGCTCAGAATCTGCACCGGAAAGTGCATATTATGCCGGGAGATACGGTGATATTCAGTTCCAATCCGATTCCGGGCAATGAAAAAGCAGTGTCTAAAGTGATCAATGAACTTTCGGCCAAAGGCGCCAACGTAATATTCCAGGACGCGCATGTATCCGGACATGCCTGTCAGGAAGAGATCAAGCTGATATATTCTCTGGTGCGGCCCAAGTATGCGATCCCGGCTCATGGCGAGTACCGTCATCTGAAGGCGAACGCTTCGCTGGCAATGCAGCTGGGGATTCCGAAAGAAAATGTTTTTGTACTGCGATCGGGCGACGTGATTGAGCTGGATTCCGGTTCCGCGAAAGTGGTGGATAAAGTGCATACCGGAGCGATCTTTGTGGACGGCCTTGGCGTGGGCGATGTGGGCAATATCGTCATGCGTGACCGTCAGCACCTGGCAGAGGACGGTATTATGATCATTGTACTGACTCTGGAGAAAGGGAGCAATGTGCTGCTGTCCGGTCCGGATATCGTATCCCGCGGCTTTGTGTATGTGCGGGAATCGGAGGATCTGATGGAGCACGCACGCGCAGTGGTCTATGAGGCGGTGGAAAATTGTCTGGACCGCCATATTACAGACTGGGGAAAGATGAAAAATATAATGAAAGACGCGCTGGGAGACTATATTCGGAAAAAGACGAAGAGAAATCCCATGATTCTTCCGATCATTATGGAGGTCTGAGCGTCTGAGTGCTGATAAACGATAGGAGATAACGATGGATAATGTAAGAGACTGCATGGAAGACCTGGTGAATGCCATCAGAGCAAGCGACGAATATCAGAACTTTAAAGAAGCAGAAGAGAGAGTGGCGGATGTGCCCGGGCTGGTGGAACGGATCCGGGAATACTGCTGGAAGAATTACGAACTTCAGACCAGCGATGTGGAAGACTTGTATGAGCGTATGGAAGCTTTTGAGGATGAATACAGAGAATTCCGGAAGAATCCGGTGGTGGCAGAGTATCTGGAAAGCGAACTCAGGATATGCCGCATGATCCAGGAGATCAATGCAAGGATTACCAATGTGGTCGAGCTGATGATATAGGAGATACGGTATGAACGGGCAGAAAGCGATGCTTTCGGCAGGGCTATTCATGTTTCGCCTGGCAGTCTTTCTGCTGGTGATAGCAGGTGTCTGCCGGGTGGGGGAATTTACGTATAATTTTTGCTATCAGGTCGTTCTGGACACTCCGGTGGATGATGAGCCGGGAAGAGATGTGAGCGTAACTCTGAGCCAGGGCATGGACACCGGCGAGATGGCCCGGCTCATGGAGCGGAAAGGACTGGTCGAAGATGCGGGCATTTTCCGCATTCAGATCATCCTGTCAGGCTATGAGGACAAGCTGCAGGAAGGAACTTATGTACTGAATACTTCCATGTCGCCAAGGCAGATGCTGGAAGTGATGGCCGGAGAGGCCGAGGACGGGACATGATTGTAGATGAGAGAATAACAGCGTTTATCAATTCTCTGGATTCTGGAAACCGGGGGATTCTGGACGAGATCGAGAGAGAGGCCATAAAAGCGTACGTGCCGATTATCCGCCGGGAAACCCAGAACTTTCTGAGATTCCTTCTGGCAGCGCAGAAGCCCCGGCGGATTCTGGAAGTGGGAACTGCAGTGGGTTTTTCTGCTATTCTGATGTGCAGATATGCTCCGGAAGGATGTACCGTTACGACGATAGAAAAGTATGAAAAAAGAATCCCCATTGCGCGGGAGAATTTCCGAAGGGCCGGTCTGGAGGACAGGATTACCCTGATGCCGGGAGATGCGATGGAGGTGCTGAAGGAGCTGGATGGTCCGTATGATTTCATATTCATGGACGCTGCCAAAGGGCAGTATATCAGTTATCTGCCTGAGATCCTGCGCCTGCTGCCCCGGGACGGCATACTGGTATCGGATAATGTACTGCAGGACGGGGATGTGATTGAGTCCCGCTTTGCGGTGGAACGCAGAAACCGTACCATTCATGCACGGATGAGAGAATATTTGTATGAACTGACTCACTGCGGGGAGCTTCGGACATCGGTGCTGCCGCTGGGAGACGGTATTACTGTCAGTGTGCGTACGCAGAAAGAGGAATAACATGAAGAGACATCCGGAACTGCTGCTCCCGGCGAGCAGCCTGGAAGTGCTGAAGACTGCCGTGACGTTCGGCGCGGACGCGGTCTATATCGGAGGCGAGGCCTATGGGCTCCGCGCAAAGGCTAAAAACTTCTCCATGGAAGATATGGCGGAGGGGATCCGCTATGCCCATGAACGCGGTGTGAAGGTCTATGTGACTGCCAATATTCTGGCCCACAACGAGGATATTGACGGCGCGTCGGAGTATTTCCGGGAACTGAAGGAGATCGGCCCGGACGCGCTGATTATCTCGGACCCGGGCATGTTCCTGACGGCGAAAGAAGTCTGTCCGGAGATCGATATTCATATCTCCACACAGGCAAACAATGTAAATTATATGACGTTCCGTTTCTGGCATGACCAGGGCGCGACCCGGGTAGTGACCGGACGGGAGCTGTCTCTGGCAGAGATCCGGGAAATCCGAGACAGAATTCCGGAAGAACTGGAGATAGAGACTTTTGTCCACGGCGCCATGTGCATCTCCTATTCCGGCAGATGCCTGCTGAGCAATTTTCTCACCGGGCGGGATGCGAACCGCGGAGCGTGTACCCACCCATGCCGTTGGAAATACGCGGTGGTGGAGGAGACGAGACCGGGAGAATATATGCCGGTTTATGAGAACGAGCGCGGAACTTATATTTTTAATTCCAAGGATCTGTGTATGATCGGCCATCTGCCGGACCTGATCAGCGCGGGGGTTGACAGCCTGAAGATCGAGGGCCGCATGAAGACGGCGCTGTATGTGGCGGTAGCGGCGCGTACCTACCGGAAGGCGCTGGACGATTACGCGCAGGATCCGGTGTTGTATCAGAATAATATGCCATGGTATCTGGAACAGATCGCCGGCTGTACTTACAGGCGGTTTACCACAGGTTTCTTTTATGGAAAACCGGATGATGCGGCTCAGATCTATGACAGCAATACTTATATCAAGGAATACACTTATCTTGGAATTGTCCAGGAAGTGGATCAGGACGGCAGATGCCGGATTGAACAGAGAAACAAATTCTCGGTGGGAGACAAGATCGAGATCATGAAGCCGGACGGCCGGGACGTAGAAGCGGTGGTCGAGGGGATCTGGGATGAGGACGGCGTGCCTCAGGAGAGCGCGCCGCACCCGAAGCAGAGTCTCTGGGTCAGGCTGAGCGGACAGCCGGATCAGATGGATTTGCTGCGGCGCCGGGAAGAATCATAAAATGGAAAGGCACCTTCGCGGGATTTTTTACATAAGATGTATTAAATCTGCACTGAGGTGTCTTTTTTTGAAAACTTTTCCGAAACCTCTTACGGCGGAAGATGAGAAGTACTATTTGCAGAGGCATGAGGAAGGCGACAAAAAGGCACGTCAGATTCTCATTGAGTATAATCTGCGTCTGGTCGCCCATATTGCCAAAAAGTATCAGACCACGGAGGACGATATGGAGGAACTGATATCCATCGGCACGGTGGGCCTGATCAAGGCTGTGGACACTTTTGACCATGAAAAAGCCAGTAAACTGGCCACTTATGCGGCGCGGTGCGTGGAGAATGAGATCCTCATGTACATGCGGGTAAAAAAGAAACTGCAGCGAGAATCCTCTTATTATGAGCCTATCGGTACGGATAAAGAAGGAAATGAAATACGCCTTCTGGATATCATGGAAAGCGGAGAGCCTCCGGCACTGGAGCAGATCGAGCTGAAAGATGATACGAAGAAGCTGTATCGACTGCTGGAACAGATTCTTCCGGAAAGGGAGAGACAGGTGCTTGTCATGCGGTACGGCCTCTATCAGGGTAAAGAGTACACACAGCGGGAAATCGCCGGGAAGCTGGGGATTTCCCGCTCTTATATCAGCCGTATTGAAAAAAACGCGCTGCATCACCTTCGGGAATACTTTCAGGATTGAGTCTTGGGCGAAATTATGTTATACTGTATCCTGTCTAAGATCTGAAATGCATATCGCAGAATTTTCCAAATACAAATCCACAGAAAGGCGAATGATGTTTAGTTCAGTCATGTCGGCGGCTGTACTGGGGATGGAGGCATATCCGGTACAGGTGGAGGCCGATATCAGCGACGGCCTGCCCATGTTCTGCATGGTGGGAGACCTGGCTCCGGAAGTGCGGGAAGCCGCCGACCGGGTACGGACGGCGCTGCGCAATATCAGGATTCCGCTTCCGCCCCGGAGAGTAACCGTGAATCTGTCGCCGGCACATATCCGGAAAATAGGAACCAGGTTTGACCTGCCCATAGCAGCGTCGCTGCTGACTGCTATGGGTATAATTCCTCCGGAGCATACAGGAGGGATCCTGATAGCAGGAGAAGTGGGACTTAACGGGAAGGTAAGGCCGGTGAACGGAATCCTTCAGACCGTGATGCTGGCAAGAGATCAGGGATGTACCTGGTGCCTGGTGCCGGAGGAAAACGCCAGGGAAGGAGCGGCCGTTCCGGAAGTGGCTGTGACCGGCGTGGGTACCTTGAAGGAGTTGCTGGAATATTTAACCTATCCGGAAAAGGGCAGAAAGCGGGCACAGTCCGTTCCGGACTGGAAAGAAGGAGAAAAAATATATCCGGTGGATTTCAGGGAGATAAACGGTCAGGAAGGAGCAAAAAGGGCAGCTCAGATCGCGGCGGCAGGCATGCACAACCTGCTGATGATCGGAAGCCCGGGAGCGGGGAAAACCATGATCGCCAGACGTATGCCTACGATCCTTCCCGGTCTTACCATGCAGGAAAGTCTGGAGATTACCCGGGTATACAGCGCATGCGGCCTGCTGGAAGAAGAAGGACTGGTGAAAAACCGTCCTTTTCGGGCCCCTCATCATACTATTTCCGCCAATGCCCTGGCAGGAGGAGGAAGATATATTCAGCCGGGAGAGGTGAGTCTTGCCACAAGGGGAATCCTTTTCCTGGACGAGCTGCCTGAATTTTCCCGCCGGGCACTGGAGACTCTGCGACAGCCTATGGAAGAGGGAGTAATACAGATCAGCCGTACAGACGGCAAATATGTTTTTCCGGCGCATTTCCAGCTGGTGGCGGCCATGAATCCGTGCAAGTGCGGGTACTATCCGGACCGCAGCCGCTGCCGTTGTCTTCCAGGGGAGATACACAGGTACCTTGGCAGAGTCTCCCGGCCCTTGCTGGACCGCATGGATCTGTGCACAGAGGTATCCAGAGTAGATTATCAGAATTTGGTATTGGAGAGAAAAAATGAAGATTCCCGAAGTATGAGGACGAAAGTGGAGAGTGCCTGGAAGATGCAGCAGGCAAGATATCAAAACTGCCCGTGGCAGTTTAATTCACAGTTGAATGCCGCTTCTGTCGGGGAGTTCTGCCCGCTGGGGAACCGGGAATCACGCGTAATGGAAATCGCATTTGAAAAACTGGAACTGAGTGTCCGCGCATATCACCGGATTATAAAAACCGCGCGTACTATCGCGGATCTGGAAGGGGAGGAAAGGATCCGGGAAGAACATTTGCTGGAAGCGCTGGGATTCCGCGGCGCGGATCAGAAATTCTGGAACCCGGAGTGAAGATATGGAAGATACATATAATAATAGAAGAAATACGACTGTAAATGGAGAGAGCCGCATACAATATATTCCACAGGAGGATGTCCGGTATCCTGCCCGCCTCCGCGTCCTGCCGGGCATGCCGAAAGGGATTTATGTACTGGGGAGGCTTCCGGATGACAACCGTCCCTCTGTGGCCATTGTGGGGGCGCGCAGTTCCAGCGCCTATGGGGACGGGACCGCCAGACTCTTCGCGGGAGAACTGGCGAAGGCAGGCGTGCAGATTATCAGCGGAATGGCGTGGGGAATAGACGGAAAAGCACATGAAGGCGCGCTGGAAAGAGGCGGAGACACTTACGCGGTATTGGGAAGCGGCGTGGACGTGTGTTATCCGGCCGGACACCGCCGTCTCTATGAAAAAATACCGAAGAACGGCGGAGTCCTGTCGGAGCAGCCTCCCGGAATGCCGCCAAAACCGGGACATTTCCCGGCAAGGAACCGGATCATCAGCGGCCTTGCTGATCTGGTGCTGGTAGTGGAGGCCCGGGAACGGAGCGGTTCTCTGATCACAGCGGATCTGGCTCTGGAACAGGGGAAAGATGTGTTCGCTGTGCCGGGAAGGCTTGATGACGAACTGAGCCGGGGCTGCCTGAATCTGCTGAAGCAGGGGGCAGGCCTGGCGGACCGGCCGGAGACGATACTGGAATGTCTCGGAATATGCCCTGAATTAAAGGCAGAAGAAGTAAATGAGAAAAAAATTTTACTTGCCAAGGATGAAAATATCGTGTATAGTTTGATACGTTTACAGCCGGTGCGCCTGGAAGAACTGACTGAAAATACCGGATTTTCCGTGCAGAAGATGATGACTGTTCTGGTAGGGCTGCAGTTAAAGGGCTGTATCAGGGAAGTTCAGAAGAATTATTATGTGAGAACAAATTCGAGGATAATCGATGGCGAAGTATTTAGTGATTGTGGAGTCACCTGCGAAGGTAAAGACCATTAAAAAATTTCTGGGAAGTAATTATGAGGTAATGGCATCCAACGGCCATGTGCGGGATATGCCGAAGAGTCAGCTGGGAATAGACGTAGAGCATGACTATGAGCCAAAGTATATCACCATCCGGGGAAAAGGCGAGATACTGGCAAAGCTTCGTAAAGAAGCAAAAAAAGCGGACAAAGTTTATCTGGCGACCGACCCGGACCGTGAGGGAGAGGCGATCTCCTGGCATCTGTCCAAAGCGCTGAATCTGGATCCGAAGAAGATGTACCGGATCACGTTTAACGAGATCACCAAGAGCGCGGTCAAGGAGTCTTTGAAGCATGCGCGGCAGATCGACCAGGATCTGGTTGACGCCCAGCAGGCCAGAAGAATGCTGGACCGCATGGTGGGATACCGGATCAGCCCTCTTTTATGGGCGAAGGTGAAACGGGGCTTAAGCGCCGGCCGCGTCCAGTCTGTGGCGCTTCGGATTATTGCCGACCGGGAAGAAGAGATCAACTCTTTCGTACCGGAAGAATACTGGAGTCTGGACGCGCAGTTCGCGGTGAAAGGCGAAAAAAAGTCTCTGACCGCCAGATTTTACGGTACAGAAAAAGAAAAAATAGAGATACATTCCAGGGAAGAGATGGATCGGATCCTGAAAGCGGTACAGGGAGCCAGATTTCAGGTGACGGATGTGAAAAACGGAGAGCGTGCCAAGAAGGCGCCGCTTCCGTTCACCACCAGTACGCTTCAGCAGGAGGCATCCAAAGTATTGAACTTTTCCACGTCTAAGACTATGCGTCTGGCGCAGCAGCTCTATGAGGGCATCGATGTGGAAGGACAGGGAACGGTAGGTATCATCACATATCTGCGTACGGATTCGACCCGTATCTCGGAAGAGGCGGAACAGATGGCGGTCTCTTACATCGGGGAAGCTTACGGGGAAGAATACCTGGGTTTGAGAAAAGCAAAAAAGAATCAGGATAAAAAAATCCAGGACGCTCATGAGGCGATCCGTCCCACGGATATCCGCCGGCTGCCGGCCGCGATCAAGGATTCTCTTTCCAGAGACCAGTACCGGCTTTATCAGCTGATCTGGAAACGGTTTGCGGCAAGCTGTATGGCGGATGCCAGATATCGTACGACTTCCGTGAAAATTGACGGAAACGGGTACCGTTTTACCGTATCCGCTGCTTCTGTGGTGTTCGACGGATTTATGTCTGTTTACACGCAGGAAGAGGACGAGAAGGATACGGAAAATCAGATGGTGAATGCCATTGGCAAAGATTCGGAACTGACTCTTCAGTCTCTGGAAGATAAACAGCATTTTACGCAGCCGCCGGCGCATTTTACGGAGGCATCTCTGGTAAAGACACTGGAAGAACTGGGAATCGGGAGGCCCAGTACCTACGCGCCGACCATCAGCACTATTCTTGCCCGGCGTTATGTGGCGAAGGAAGGCCGAAACCTGTACCTGACAGAGCTGGGAGAAGTAGTTAACAACATCATGAAGAAATCTTTCCCAAGTATTGTGGAGGCAGATTTTACTGCGAACATGGAATCTCTTCTGGATATGGTAGAAGAGGGAAAAGTCGGCTGGAAGACAGTGGTCAGCAACTTTTATCCGGATCTGGACGACGCGGTGAAAAAGGCCGAATCAGAACTGGAAAAGGTAAAGATAGAGGACGAAGTGACCGATGTAGTCTGCGAGCAGTGCGGACGCCATATGGTGATCAAATACGGACCTCATGGAAAGTTCCTGGCATGTCCGGGATTTCCGGAGTGCCGGAATACGAAACCGTATCTGGAAAAGATCGGTGTGCCCTGTCCTAAATGCGGAAAAGATATTGTTCTGAGGCGCTCCTCCAAGGGAAGAAAATTTTACAGCTGTGAAGGTTATCCGGAATGTGATTTTATCTCCTGGAAAAAGCCCGAGATTCCGAAAACGGCAGAAATGACAGAAAATTCAAAAAATTAATTGAATTTTATGCACGGTTGTGCTAATATGCAAAGTGCAGTTGCAGATGCAGCTGCACTTTTTGAGTATTATCAGCGCTGTGAGGAGGAAAAAATGAGCGTACAACTGTTAGACAAAACAAGGAAAATCAATAAACTTCTGCATAACAACAATTCCAGCAAAGTGGTCTTCAACGACATCTGCAGGGTATTGTCAGATATTTTGAAATCCAATGTGCTGGTCATCAGCAAGAAAGGAAAGGTGCTGGGAGTCGGTTTGTATGACGGTGTAGAAGAGATTCATGAGCTGATCGTGGACCAGGTGGGCAGCCTGATCGACCCGCTGCTGAACGAACGTCTTCTGGGTATTCTGTCTACAAAAGAAAATGTGAATCTGCAGACCCTCGGGTTCGTAGTGGAAAACATCCGGAAATACCAGGCGCTGGTGACGCCGATCAATATTGCGGGTGAACGCCTGGGGACACTGTTTCTCTATAAATATGAGGATGACTATGATATTGACGACATCATTCTGAGCGAATACGGGACCACAGTGGTCGGCCTGGAGATGATGCGTTCGGTGCATGAAGAGAACGCGGAAGAGATCCGCAAGAGACAGATCGTGCAGTCTGCCATAGGTACGCTCTCTGCCACAGAACTGGAAGCGATTCTTCTGATCTTTCAGGAGATGAAGGGAGATGAATGCACGCTGGTAGCCAGCCGGATCGCGGATAAGGCAGGCATTACCCGTTCTGTAATCGTGAACGCGCTCCGGAAGTTTGAAAGCGCCGGCGTGATTGAATCCAGATCTTCCGGTATGCGCGGAACCAATATTAAAGTGCTGAACGACTGCGCGTTCGAAGAACTGGATCAGGTTCGGAAGAATAAATTAAAAAAAATATAAAATACCCCATTGACATTTTTCCTCAATCATACTAATATAATAATCAAGGTTTAGCACTCATAAGAGGTGAGTGCTAACAAATAAAAACATATGAAAGAGACTGAAAGATTAAAGGAGGCTTAATCATGAAATTAGTACCTTTGGGCGACAGAGTTGTGTTAAAGCAGTGTGAGACGGAAGAAACCACCAAATCCGGAATCATCCTTACTCCGAAAGCACAGGAGAAACCGGTAACTGCAGAAGTAGTGGCAGTAGGACCGGGCGGCATGGTTGATGGAAAAGAAGTTACCATGCAGGTAAAGGTCGGCGACAAGGTAATTTATTCTAAATATGCAGGCAACGAAGTAAAACTGGATGACGTAGAGTATGTGATCGTAAGACAGAATGATATTCTTGCGATCGTAGAATAATTGACAGGAGGATTGATTATCATGGCAAAAGAAATCAAACATGGCGTAGACGCCAGAGTGGCACTGGAAGCAGGTGTCAATAAACTTGCAGATACGGTCAGAGTAACGCTTGGACCGAAAGGAAGAAACGTGGTTCTTGACAAACAGTTCGGCGCTCCGCTGATTACCAACGACGGCGTGACCATCGCGAAAGAGATTGAGCTGGCGGATCCGTTTGAGAACATGGGTGCTCAGCTGGTGAAGGAAGTGGCTACCAAGACCAACGATGTGGCAGGCGACGGTACTACCACCGCTACAGTTCTGGCACAGGCTATGATCAACGAAGGTATGAAGAACCTGGCGGCAGGCGCTAACCCGATTATTCTGAGAAAGGGTATGAAGAAAGCTACTGAGCGTGCCGTAGAGGCGATTGCCGATATGAGCAGCAAAGTAACCGGAAAACACCAGATGGCAAGAGTAGCCGCGATCTCCGCAGGAGACGACGAAGTAGGAAACATGGTGGCAGACGCTATGGAGAAAGTTTCCAACGACGGCGTGATCACCATCGAGGAATCCAAGACCATGCTTACCGAGCTGGATGTGGTAGAAGGTATGCAGTTTGACCGCGGCTACATCTCCGCTTACATGGCTACCGATACAGAGAAGATGGAAGCCGTTCTGGATGATCCGTACATCCTGATCACTGACAAGAAGATCAGCAATATCCAGGAGATCCTTCCGCTGCTGGAGCAGCTGGTACAGGCGGGCAAGAAGCTTCTGATCATCGCTGAGGATATCGAAGGAGAAGCCCTGACCACTCTGGTGCTGAACAAACTGCGCGGAACCTTTACCGCTGTTGGTGTGAAAGCTCCGGGATACGGCGACAGAAGAAAGGCAATGCTGCAGGATATCGCGATCCTGACCGGCGGTACCGTGATCTCTGAAGAAGTAGGTCTGGAACTGAAAGACGCTACGCTGGATATGCTCGGACGCGCGAAATCCGTGAAAGTTCAGAAAGAGAATACCGTGATCGTAGACGGCCTTGGAAAGAAAGAGGACATTGAGAACAGAATCAAGACGATCAAGGCAGAGATCGAGGTAACCAAATCTGATTTTGATAAAGAAAAACTGCAGGAGCGTTATGCGAAGCTGGCAGGCGGCGTAGCGGTAATCCGCGTAGGCGCGGCTACCGAAACCGAGATGAAAGAAGCAAAACTTCGTATGGAAGACGCGCTGGCAGCTACCAGAGCAGCTGTAGAAGAAGGTATCATCTGCGGCGGCGGCGCTGCATATATCCATGCATCCAAAGAAGTTGAGAAACTGGTTGATACTCTGGACGGAGACGAGAAGACCGGTGCGAAAGTTGTTCTGAAAGCACTGGAAGCTCCGCTGTATCATATCGCTGCCAATGCAGGCCTGGAAGGCTCTGTGATCATCAATAAAGTGCGTGAGTCTGATCCGGGTGTGGGCTTTGACGCATACAAAGAAGAATATGTGAACATGGTAGAGGCAGGTATTCTGGATCCGGCGAAAGTGACCAGAAGCGCGCTGCAGAACGCGACCAGCGTGGCATCCACATTCCTGACCACAGAGGCATGTGTGGCGAATATTAAAGAAGAGACTCCGCAGGTTCCGGCAGGCGGCGGAATGGGAATGATGTAATTCTCATATATATTATAAGTAAAAAGAGCGTTGCAAAGAGCAGCGCTCTTTTTGTATAATATATGTGTAACAGTTCAGGACGGCGGGAAACGGGGACAAGAAGATGCCGGCTTGAATTTGGTGTATAAAGTCATGCAGGAAAGCAGAAATGCATTGACATCTGTGGAACGATCTGCTAGACTATGGAAAATATGCAGACAAAAGAAAGAGAGGAAGAGAAATGGGCAAAATTATCGGTGAAAGCATTACATTTGACGACGTCCTTCTGGTACCGTCTTATTCCGAAGTGATTCCCAACCAGGTAAGTCTGGAAACGGACCTTACCAGGACTATCCGGCTGAATATCCCGCTGATGAGCGCGGGTATGGATACGGTTACGGAACACCGGATGGCGATCGCCATGGCGAGACAGGGAGGTATTGGCATTATCCACAAGAACATGTCGATCGAAGCGCAGGCGGACGAAGTGGATAAGGTGAAAAGGTCGGAAAATGGTGTAATCACAGATCCATTTTCTTTGTCTCCGGAACATACGCTGGCAGATGCGGATGCTCTGATGGCAAAATACCGGATCTCAGGTGTGCCGATTACGGAAGGCAAGAAGCTGGTGGGTATTATTACCAACCGTGACCTGAAGTTTGAGACTGATTTTACAAAGAAGATCAAAGAGTCTATGACCTCCGAAAATCTGGTGACCGCTCAGGAAGGCATCACCCTGGAGGAAGCGAAGAAGATTCTTGGAAAGGCCAGAAAAGAAAAGCTTCCTATCGTGGACAAGGACTTTAATCTGAAGGGCCTGATCACGATCAAAGATATTGAAAAACAGATCAAGTATCCGCTGGCGGCGAAAGACAGCCAGGGACGGCTGCTGTGCGGCGCGGGCGTTGGCATCACGGCCAACGTGCTGGATCGTGTGGAAGCCCTGATACACGCGCATGTGGACGTGGTGGTGCTGGATTCCGCTCACGGGCATTCAGCCAATGTAATCCGCTGCCTGAAGATGATCAAGGACGCATATCCGGATCTGCCGGTTATCGCCGGAAATGTGGCGACGGGAGAAGGTACGCGGGCGCTGATTGAAGCGGGAGTCGACGCGGTCAAAGTAGGCATCGGACCGGGTTCTATCTGTACGACCCGTGTGGTTTCCGGCGTGGGCGTGCCTCAGATCAGCGCGGTTATGGACAGCTACGCGGTGGCGAAAGAGTATGGGATTCCGATCATTGCGGACGGCGGCATCAAATACTCCGGAGATATCACGAAAGCTATTGCAGCCGGCGCGAATGTCTGCATGCTGGGAAGCATTTTCGCAGGCTGCGACGAGAGCCCGGGAGCTTTTGAACTGTACCAGGGAAGAAAATACAAGGTATACCGCGGCATGGGTTCCATCGCGGCTATGGAGAATGGATCCAAAGACCGTTATTTCCAGACGGACGCGAAGAAACTGGTACCGGAAGGCGTGGAAGGCCGTGTGGCATACAAGGGATTTGTGGAAGATACCATCTTCCAGCTGATGGGAGGCCTGCGTTCCGGTATGGGCTATTGCGGAGCCCAGGATATTGAAACCTTGAAGGAAACCGGAAGGTTCGTCAAGATCACCTCGGCATCCCTGAAAGAGAGCCATCCTCATGACATTCATATCACAAAGGAAGCGCCGAATTACAGCGTAGACGAATAAAGAACGTAATAATTTAAAACAGTTATCATAAGAACCGCTGCAGACTTTTATGCGGCATTTCCCTTTTCTGTTGCAAATGGGAGCGGGAAATGTTAAATTAAAGGTATGCGGCGGTTTTTACGCGCCGTCAGCAGATGACGAGTTAAAATCTTAAATTATGAAAGGAATATATTGAGTTATGAGAAAGACAAAAATCGTATGTACGCTCGGACCTTCCACAGAAAGTGAAGAGGTGATGCGTCAGCTGATGCTGGAAGGCATGGCTGTCGCCAGGATGAACTTCTCCCATGGAAGCCATGAGGAGCAGAAAAAACGTCTGGATATGGTGAAGAAACTCCGCGAAGAGCTTCATCTTCCGGTGGCGGCGCTTCTGGACACGAAAGGCCCGGAAATCCGCATTGGCGATGTGGAAGGAGGCAAACTGGAACTGAAGGCAGGCCAGGATTTTATCCTTACCACAGAAGAGATGCTGGGTACGGCAGGAAAAGTTACGATTACTTATAAGGAGCTGTATAAGGACGTGTGTCCCGGCGATTCTATCCTGATCGACGACGGGCTGATCGGCATGGAAGTAAGAAGGATCGACGGCCAGGATATTATCTGCAAGGTAGTCAACGGAGGTTTTATCTCCAATCATAAGGGAGTCAATGTTCCCGGCGTGGAGCTGAAGATGCCGTTTGTCAGCGAGAAAGATTATTCGGATATTCTTTTCGCCGCGGAGCAGGGATATGATTTTGTGGCCGCATCTTTCACCCGTACCGCGGAAGACATTCTGGAGATCCGCAAGATCCTGGACGAGAACGGCGGCGAAGGCATCCATATCATCGCGAAAATCGAAAATATGCAGGGCGTGGAGAATGCGGAAGCGATCCTGAGAGTGGCCGACGGCATGATGATCGCCCGCGGAGATATGGGCGTGGAGATCCCGCTGGAGGAAGTTCCTGTGATCCAGAAGAAACTGATCCGCCTGACGATCCGTATGGGCAAACCGGTGATCACGGCGACACAGATGCTGGATTCCATGATGAAGAATCCGCGTCCTACCAGAGCGGAGACTTCAGACGTGGCGAACGCGATCTACCAGGGAACCAGCGCGATCATGCTTTCCGGAGAGACGGCCGCAGGTGCATATCCGGTGGAAGCAGTCCGTACTATGGCGAGGATCGCGGAGCGTACCGAAAGAGATATTGATTATACAAAAGAATTTAAACCGAGACGTCTGGCGGAGCGTCCGGACGTGACCAGCGCTATTTCCCACGCTACCTGTACGACGGCCATGGACCTTCACGCGGCGGCGATCGTGGCAGTGTCCAAGTCCGGAAGAACGGTAGGGATGATATCCAAATACCGTCCCAGCTGTCCGATCATCGGATGCGCCATGGACGAGAGAGTGTGCCGTCAGCTGAATCTGAGCTGGGGCGTGATCCCGCTGCAGCTGGATGAAGAGAAGACGGCAGACGATCTGTTCGATCATGCGGTGGGAGCCGCAGAGCACCGCGGACTGGTATCCAGAGGAGAACTGGTCGTGATCACGGCAGGACTTCCTCTGGGAATGTCCGGCACCACGAATATGATCAAAGTACACGTGGCAGGACGTATCCTGATCTCGGGGAAAGGCGTCAATAACCTGAAAGCTTCAGGAAATGTCTGCGTCTGCCAGGGCCTGGATGACCTGGAGCAGAATTTCCGTCCGGGAGATATTGTGGTAGTGTCGCAGACTACCAATGAGATGATGCCGAAGCTGAAAGACGCGGGCGGTATTATCACAGAGACCGGAGATCGCTATTCCCATGCGGCCATCGTGGGCATGGCTCTGGATATTCCGGTGATCACTTCTGCTAGAAACGCCACCAGGATCCTGAAATCCGGCGCGTTTATCACGGTTGACGCGGAACAGGGAACCGTATACAGCGGCAATTGATATGGTCGCCGGACGGCTGTACAGAGAGGAAGGAATCAGATCATGGGATTCAATCATTTTGATGAGAAGGGCAACGCGGTGATGGTGGATATCTCCGGCAAGGATGTGACTTACCGGACGGCGACTGCCCGGGGAAGCATTCATGTGTCGCCGGAAATCATGGACGCGGTGCTGAACCGGACCATGAAGAAAGGCGATGTGCTGGGGGTGGCCAGAGTCGCCGGAATCATGGCCGTGAAACAGACTTCGTCCATCATCCCCATGTGCCATCCTCTGCTGATCAGCAAATGTTCTGTGGATTTTGATGTCTGCCCGGAAGAACAGGAGATCCGGGCGGTCTGCACAGTGCGGACGGAAGGGCGCACCGGCGTGGAGATGGAAGCCCTGCACGGTGTAAGCGCTTCCCTGCTGACGATCTATGATATGTGCAAGGCAGTAGATAAACGGATGGTGATCCGGGATATTCATCTGGTGGAAAAGACCGGCGGAAAGAGCGGAGATTTTCGCTTTGAAGAATAGGAAATGAAGAATAAAAAAAAGGCGTTCATGAGATCTGCGAGACAGATCTTCATGAGCGCTGTTTTTTATCCTCCGATCTGAGACATCTGACGCTGCTCCCGGTCTGCTTCGGTATCCGGAGACCAGAACTGATGACAGGCAGGTTTTTCCAGAATGCCCTCGCGGATCAGCCCGCAGAGCTGCTCGTCCGACGCGCCGCTTCTCAGAGGTGTCTTCAGATCAATCGATTCCCCATAGTAGAGACACGGTTTCAGAAATCCGTCGGACGTCAGGCGGATTCGGTTGCAGGAATCGCAGAACTTGCCGTGTATCGCGTCGATGAAGCCGATACAGCCCCGGAATCCGGGAATCGCGATATAGGAGGCCGGACCGTTGCCCCGGGGGATCGTGACGGTGTGATAATCCGGATAGCGCGCCACAAGCAGGGAGAGCAGAGCATTCCGGTCATAACCGCGATAATTCTGTCCGTAACCGATGGGCATGATCTCGATAAATCTCACATCAACGGGATAGTCTTTTGCAAGTTCTGTCAGTTTCTCAAAATCTTTGTCATTGATCCCCTGCAGCAGTACGGAATTTACTTTGGTCCGGATACCGGACTCCTGGGCGGCCATGAGTCCTTCCCATACTTTGCCAAAATCGTCAAATCCGGTGATCTGCCGGAAAGTGTCCGGATCCAGCGTATCCAGGCTGATATTGATGCCGTCGATACCGATGGCTTTCAATTCCGGAATCCGGGACGCAAGAAGTACGCCGTTGGTCGTCAGCGTGACCTGCTCCACGCCGGGGAGCGCTTTCAGCTCCCGCAGGAAGGAGAGGCATTCCTTCCGCACCAGCGGCTCGCCTCCGGTCACTTTGAACTTGCGCACGCCCAGGGAGACGGCGCAGCGGCAGATCTTAAGGATCTCCTCGAAACGCAGGATCTTGTCATGGGAGATGGACGGAATGTCCTCCGGCATACAGTACCGGCATCTTAAATTGCAGCGGTCGGTGACGGAGATCCTCATATAGTCAATGGTTCTTCCATAATTGTCTTTCACGGATATCATAGCCTTTCTCATCAGATGTAACAGTATATTCATTATAGCAAAAAAACATTGGAAAATAAATCGGTTATGGCTGGTTTCTGGCTTTTTCCGGAAATATGGAGTCTGATAGAATTAATTGTTTGCCTAACTCACACAGACATGCTATAATGTTCGCATTGGCAATGAACAGTGCGGAAATAAGTATGCGCTGTGTAATTTTCATAAATACAGATGAACAAGGGGATATGTGATTATGGAACTGACAACCATACGTGAGTTATACAGGAATACGGACGCGTTCCTGGACAAGGAAGTGACAGTAGGAGGCTGGGTGCGCAGCATCCGGGATTCCAAAAGCTTTGGGTTTCTGGTACTGCATGACGGTACTTTTTTTGAGACTCTGCAGGTAGTGTACCATGACACCATGGACAATTTTACTCAGATCAGCAAGCTGAACGTGGGATCTGCCGTGACGGTGAGAGGTACGCTGGTGGCTACGCCGCAGGCAAAGCAGCCGTTTGAGATCCAGGCGGAGGAAGTGATTGTGGAAGGCGCTTCTACGCCGGATTATCCGCTGCAGAAAAAACGCCATACACTGGAGTACCTGCGTACGATGACACATCTGCGTCCGAGGACCAATACCTTTCAGGCAGTGTTCCGCGTGCGTTCTCTGACCGCTTACGCGATCCATCAGTTCTTCCAGGAGAGAGGTTTTGTTTATGTGCACACGCCTCTGATTACCGGAAGCGACTGTGAAGGTGCGGGAGAGATGTTCCGGGTGACGACGCTGGATTTGGAAAACGTACCAAGGACGCCGGATGGAAATGTGGATTATTCCAAGGACTTTTTCGGGAAAGAGACCAATCTGACGGTCAGCGGCCAGCTGAACGTGGAGACCTTTGCAATGGCATTCCGCGACGTTTACACGTTTGGACCTACGTTCCGCGCGGAGAACTCCAATACGACACGCCATGCTGCGGAGTTCTGGATGATTGAGCCGGAAATGGCGTTCGCGGATCTGAACGACGACATGCGGGTGGCTGAGGATATGCTGAAATATGTGATCCGCTATGTGCTGGAGCATGCTCCGGAAGAGATGAATTTCTTCAACTCCTTTGTGGATAAAGGACTGCTTGACCGCCTGAATCATGTTCTGAATTCAGAGTTTGGCCATGTGACTTATACGGAAGCCATCGAGATTCTGGAGAAAAATAACGACAAATTTGACTATAAAGTATCCTGGGGCTGTGATCTGCAGACGGAGCATGAGCGTTATCTGACCGAGCAGGTGTATAAGCGTCCGGTATTCGTAACTGATTATCCAAAAGAGATCAAAGCATTCTATATGAAGCAGAATGAAGACGGCAAAACGGTGGCGGCTATGGACTGCCTGGTTCCGGGGATCGGAGAGATCATCGGAGGAAGCCAGCGAGAGGATGACTATGAGAAGCTTGCGGCACGTATGGATGAAATGGGACTGAACCGGGAGGACTATGGGTTCTATCTGGATCTGCGCAAATACGGTACGGTGCGCCATTCCGGATTCGGACTGGGATTCGAGCGCTGCATCATGTATCTGACCGGTATGGGCAACATCCGCGACGTAGTTCCGTTCCCCAGAACCGTCAAGAACTGTGATCTGTAAGAGAGGATGACGCCAGTGGCAGCAGAAAGACACACACATACGGCTCCGGATGGAACCGTATATGAACATACGCATGAGCATGAGTATGCGCAGGAACACGGGCATATACATGAGCATGAACATTCACATGACGGAAACGGGGAGCATGAGCACGGACATGCACATACTCACACCCATGCCAACACAAAGGCGGTGCTGAACCGGTTGTCCCGGGCCATCGGGCATCTGGAATCCATCCGCCGGATGGTGGAGGATGGAAGGGACTGCAGCGAAGTGCTGATCCAGCTTTCGGCAGTGAAGTCCGCCATCAACAATACCGGGAAAGTGATCCTGAAGGATCACATCGAACACTGTCTGGTAGACGCTGTGGAGTGCGGAGACATGGAGTCCATCAAAGATCTGACGGAAGCCATCGATCGTTTTATGAAGTAAGTATAAAAATCAGCCGGTCGCTGTAAATAGCGGCCGGCTGATTTTTATAACGCGCCCGGCGGGCAGACGTTTCTCAAGGGAGAAAATTCCAAATCTGCCTGGCGGCGGAAAGAATATTTTTTAGCATGGCTGATACTTCACTTTGTATGGTTGTATTGCGCGTTTTTTTGAAGTACAATAAAATCAACAAAACAGAAATTGGCGAAAAGGGATTGGCAATATGGCCTGGAAATTTGAAACATCCGGTTTAGACGGACAGTGCGAGTTGTTTGGAGTAAACATTTTTAAGTACCGCTGGCGTGACTGCCGGGAGACAGCAGCGGTGACCGATCCCCATTATGGCGTGGAAAAAATGTTCCATGTCTATGAGGTGGAAATCGACGGCCAGCTTCGGCGCTTTGCCGCCGGGGAGTTTTCTAACTGTGTATGGGGATTTTATCTGGAACAGGGTTGATGCGGAAACGAGAGCGCTGGCAATCTGGTTGATGTCCTGTGGCAGTCCACCATCCGGTACTTCTGATGAGATTAAGAAAGAAGGAGCAGATTCATGAATGAGAGAGTCACTTTATCGGAGGCGTTTGAAATTTTGGCCGGCTATGGTCCGGCCGTCTGGCTGGGAGTGCTGGCGGCAATTGCGACTTTTATCATTGAGGTCGTGCTGTGTACAAAAGGAATCCTGTTTGCCGGCGGAGAACAGAAACTGAAACGAGCGAAAAAAGACGGAAAATTTGTACTGGGAACGCTGAAAGATTCCTGGTATAAGGAGCGGGAACCGGAGAAGAAGACGGCAAATCGGCTGTATACCGGAATTTACGAGTATACTGTAGACGGAGTTACACGGAAAAAACAGCTGATTCTTTCCGGCAGAAAGCCGCCCCGCACACTTTATTTCTATTATACCTCTACTCCGAAGCATGTGTTTTCCGAGTATGATGTGGGGAAAAATCCATTGAAAATCCTGATATACATCATCCCGGTTCTGGTGGCCTTTGCTGTCATGACGGCGCTGGGGTTCCGTCCTTGATCAGCCGGGGTCTTTGAGGAACCCCGGAAGGGCGTTGTCTGCAACTGCTGCGGCAAGACCGCACACATTTTTATACATCGCCCTTCTTCTCAGGGAAAGAGATCATGTATTTGCGTCCGACGTGCATCGCTGCCCCGGACGATACCGGTTCGATAATATTGAGATCTTCAAGGTTGGACTGACAATGAAGGTCTATTTTATAATATCTGCATTTTCCGTAAATTCACCTGTCTCATAGTCAAAGAGCAAAATCTGGTAAGGTGTGTCTAATGAAATCCAAATATCAAAATCCCTGGATTGTAAATCTCCGTCCGTCGTCAACAATCCGTTAGACCACCAGAAGGTGGCGTTTTCGCCTGCAATTGTGTGGACAGAATATCGGATTCCCTCTGCTCCGTCTACAATTTCGATTCCGCTGACATAGTTTAATACGTCTTTTGTTTTGTCAAGTTGTGGAAAATGATTGTAGATTTCATCTTCCAATACGGATAGTTCTTCATAATGACTAGATCCCCAGTCATAAATTTCCAGCAGATCGTAATTGGGACAAACAAGAGAGGCGGTTTTTCCTTTCATATTCGGAATTGTAATAGTAAACTCTCGTTTGTCTTTTTGACCAGGCATTGTCTCGGCTGCGTAAATCAGAATATTTACCGCATTATCGTCTTCTTCATCCGGTTCCCATGTTACACGGCTGATTCGTCTGCCTGCTAAAGCTATGGTTCCATTTACCGTAAGAGTTTCTGCTTCTTCATCATAAAAAACTTCTGTTGTACTTACTTCGTGAGTTGCCAGCGGCTCTCCGATCACGTAAACCTTCAGAAAAGCGTAAACTATGAGGAGAATCAAAAGGCTGCAGGCTCCACCGGCGATTAATTTCAGCCGTTGTGTGCGCCGGCGGATTTTTTTAAATCCATCCAGAGCCACCTGTTCTTCAACTAACGGTGCGATTTCCATTTCTTCCGTCATTTCCCTGTATACGCGATTACACTCTCCACATTTTTCCAGATGTTCTTTCACCGCATTTGTTCCAGCCTTGCTTAATACACCGTCGATATAGCCCGGAAGTAAATCACGGATAATATCACAGGAATCCAGTTTCGTCATGCGCAATCAACTCCTTTTTGATTTTTTGTTTGGCTCGGTAAAAAGTTGTCCTGCTCCAATTCTCGCTTTTCCCCAGAATGGCACCAATTTCCCGAAAAGAGAGTTCAGCTGTGATTCTGTATAAAACCACTTCCCGTTCCAGTTCCGGCAAATGGTGAATCGCTTGATAAAGTTCCAGTTTACTTTCCTGACGAATAACACTGGCCTCTCCGTCAAGAGCGGTCTGATCCGATAGATTCTCTCTCAACTCCAGCATTTCCGTTCGCTTCTTTTTACGAAGGTCTTGATAGAGAACATATTTTGCGATTTGACACAACCAGGTAGACAGTTTACATGACCCGTCGTAGCGGGAGATGGAATTGATAGCCCGTAGAAAAGTTTCCTGCATAAGTTCCTGAGCCCATTCCGCATCATGGATATGAGAATACAAGAATCGGTAAACGAAAGCCGCGTACTCCTGGTAAATGGTATTCAAATCAACATTTTCGTGAGATTCTTGCACCGTGTTACCTCCTTGCCTGCTAAAATAGGTATTTAATCCGGATATTTTCTCATTCAATCTTTATATCCCATTTTAAGGGCATTCGTTACAACATAAAGAAAAATTTTTTTCATAGACAGGCGAGCAGCGTAAAAATCGGTTCTGCAGTTCTTTATCACTGCGCATTCCCGGTATCCGGAAGTGCCCGCGTATCTTTGTACATGGTCACAAGCACATAGACGGCGGTGAGCAGTTCTGTGACCGGCATGGCAAACCACAAGGAATCCGGACTGAAAACCGCGGGCAGCAGAAGGATCAGGATGCCGCTGATCACGAAGCCTCTGGATACAGACACGACGAAGGCGGCAGAGGGTTTCATGATCGCCTGGAAATAATAGGTCGAGAAAATATTCAGCGGCAGCAGCAAAAACGAAAGCCCGTAAGTACGGATAATCCCCGGCGCGATGGCAAGAATCTCGGCGGTAGGCTCCATGAAGATCTGTATGAAAAGGAGCGGAGCGGCAAAGCTGAGCCCAGTCCAGAGAAGGGCGAAAAAGGCGACGGTGCCCAGCGCACAGCGCAGTGTTTCCCGGATCCGCCCGCCCAGATGCGCGCCGAAGTTGACTGAAATAATGGGCTGTGAAGCCTGCCCTACACTGTAGGCGCAGCACTGGACAAAGGTGCTGATGTTGATGATGACGCCGTAGACGGACAAGGCGCCGGAGCCCAGATAGGTCACGATCTGACGGTTGAACAGGATCGTCAGGATGCCCATGGCCACATCGATAAAGAACGTGGAAAATCCTGTGACGAAGACTTTGCGCGCTTTATGCAGAAAGCGGGACGGACGCACCAGCCTCAGCGTATTTTTCTTTGAGAAAAAGTGCGATAGCTGGACGATCAGACTGATGCAGGAACCGATGGCAGTGGCGAGGCCTGCGCCGTAGATTCCCATATTCATGGGGAATACAAAAATGTAGTCTCCGAATATATTGAAGATGCCTCCTGCCAGCACGCCCGCGGTGGCGAGCGCGGGGTTGCCGTCGCTCCGCAGAAACGCGGCGAGCATCTGGTTCAGCAGGAAGACAGGGAGCACCGCGCGGATCGGACGCAGATAATTCTGCGCCAGAGGCAGAAGGTCTTCGGTAGCGCCGAAGAAGGTCAGAAGTTCCTGCTCAAAAAGCAGGATCGCGATCCATGACGCCGCAGCCAGGATGACAGAACCGATGACCGATACGGTGAAATATTCGTTTTCCCTGCCGGTCGGAACTTTGGATTTTCCCCGTGTAGTGCCAAAAAGGACAGAGCCTCCGATGCCGGTCAGAAGTCCCAGGCTGTAGATAATGTTCCAGACCGGAGCCACGACCGCCAGGGCGGCGGTGCCGTCCGGCCCCTGGTACTGTCCGACCATCGCCATGTCAACGATGGAATAAATCGAAGTGATCAGAGCGCTTCCGAACGCAGCTCCCAGGTAACGGAAATACAGAGGACGGATCTTATCTTTTACGAAATCCATAACACAATCTCTCCTTACACGATACAAGCCGGATAAGGGCGGACATTTCAGCCCGCGCCTTATCCGGCTCTCTTAACAGTCGAATAATCTGTCTGAAAGACAGGCATATTCATTATAACAGAAGGAAAATAAGAGTCAAGCAAATTGCGTCGGAAAAAGTTACTATTCACAGCTCGCTCCATCCACATGCGCACTCGGCTGTGAACAGTAACTCTGGAAAAAAACAAATATTTGTGTTATATTAGACGAGTATGCGAAAAATAGGATTTGAGATTTTGATAGAAGGAGCAGAAGACTATGGCAAAAAACAACACTTATGATGCGGACAGCATCTCTGTCCTGGAGGGTCTGGAGGCAGTCCGCAAAAGGCCCGGTATGTACATCGGAAGTGTTTCTACCAAAGGCCTGAATCATCTGATCTATGAGATCGTGGACAATTCCGTGGATGAACATCTGGCGGGCTACTGCAGTCAGATCGAGGTTTATCTGGAAAAGGATGGTTCCTGTACGGTCATCGATAACGGGCGGGGGATTCCGGTCGGGATGCACGCCAAAGGGATGTCCGCGGAGCGTCTGGTCTTTACCACGCTGCACGCGGGAGGAAAGTTCGACGATTCTGTATACAAGACCAGCGGAGGTCTGCACGGCGTGGGCTCTTCGGTGGTGAACGCGCTGTCAACTTATCTGGATATCGAGGTGTCCAGGGATGGATATATTCATCATGATCACTATGAGAGGGGAAATCCTACCATCGAACTGGAGAACGGGCTCCTGCCGGTGATCGGCAAGACCCGGAAGACCGGGACGAAGATCAATTTCCTGCCGGATCCGGAGATCTTTGAGAAGACCCGTTTCAGGGCAGAAGAGGTTAAGAGCCGTATGCACGAGACCGCCTATCTCAATCCGGAGCTTACGATCATCTTCGAGGACCGCCGCGGAGCGGAAACGGAGCGGGTGGTATTCCATGAGCCGGACGGCCTGGTGGGATTTGTCAAAGATTTGAATCATTCTCAGGAAGCGGTGCACGACGTGGTCTATTTCAAAGGTGAGAGCGAAGGGATCACGGTGGAGTGCGCGTTCCAGTATATCAATGAATTCCATGAGAATGTGCTGGGATTCTGCAACAATATTTATAACGCGGAGGGGGGCACCCATATCACCGGGTTCAAGACGATCTTCACGTCGGTGATCAACTCCTATGCCCGGGAACTGGGGATCCTGAAAGAGAAGGACGCCAACTTTACCGGCGCGGATGTGCGCAACGGCATGACGGCAGTCATCTCCATCAAACACCCGTCGCCCCGCTTCGAAGGCCAGACCAAGACCAAGCTGGACAATCAGGATGCGGCGAAAGCCACGTCCAAGGTGACCGGCGATGAGATCCAGAGGTATTTTGACCGGAATCTGGAGACTCTGAAGGCGGTGATCGGCTGCGCGGAGAAAGCGGCCAAGATCCGCCGGACGGAGGAACGGGCGAAGACAAATCTTCTGACGAAACAGAAATTCTCTTTTGATTCTAACGGGAAACTGGCCAACTGCGAGAGCAGGGACGCCTCCAGATGCGAGATTTTCATTGTGGAGGGAGATTCCGCAGGCGGTTCGGCCAAGACGGCGAGAGACCGGAACTATCAGGCCATCCTGCCCATCCGGGGGAAGATCCTGAACGTCGAGAAGGCAAGCATTGACAAAGTGCTTGGCAACGCGGAGATCAAGACTATGATTAATGCGTTCGAATGCGGATTCTCGGAAGGATACGGGAATGATTTTGATATTACAAAATTGCGTTATGACAAAATCATCATCATGGCCGATGCGGATGTGGACGGCGCGCATATCAGCACGCTGCTTCTGACTCTGTTTTACCGGTTCATGCCGGAACTGATTTATGAAGGACATGTGTATATCGCCATGCCGCCGCTGTATAAAGCGATTCCTTCCCGCGGAAAGGAAGAATATCTTTACGATGACAAAGCGCTGGAAAAATACCGGAAGAAACACGCCGGACCGTTCACGCTGCAGCGCTATAAAGGCCTGGGAGAGATGGACGCCGGACAGCTCTGGGATACGACCATGAATCCGGAGACCCGCAGGCTCAGGCTGGTGGAGATCGAGGACGCCCGTATGGCGTCGTCGGTCACAGAGCTTCTGATGGGCAGCGAGGTACCGCCCAGGAGACAGTTTATCTATGAAAATGCCGTAGAGGCACAGCTGGATATCTAGGAGGGAAGGCATGAGCGATACAATTATCAAAACAGAATATTCGGACATCATGCAGAAGTCCTATATCGACTATGCCATGAGTGTCATTGTGGCCCGCGCCCTGCCGGATGTGCGGGACGGGCTGAAGCCGGTGCAGAGAAGAACGCTGTACGATATGCATGAGCTGGGGATCCGCCACGACCGCCCGTACCGGAAATGCGCCCGTATCGTAGGCGATACCATGGGTAAATATCATCCTCATGGCGACAGCTCGATCTATGAAGCTCTGGTAGTCATGAGCCAGGACTTCAAAAAGGGACTTCCGCTGGTGGACGGACACGGCAATTTCGGCTCCATTGAAGGAGACGGGGCGGCAGCCATGCGTTACACCGAGGCGCGCCTGCAGAAAGTCAGCGAGGAAGCGCTGCTGGCAGATCTGGACAAAGATGTGGTGGACTTTGTGCCCAATTTTGATGAGACGGAAAAAGAGCCCGGCGTGCTTCCGGCCAGGATTCCCCATCTGCTGATCAATGGCGCGGAAGGGATCGCGGTGGGTATGTCCACCAGTATTCCGCCCCACAATCTTGGAGAGACCATCGACGCCATGTCGGCTTATATGAAAAATCCGGATATGACCGTGGAGGACCTACTGGAGATCATGCCGGGACCGGACTTCCCCACCGGAGGAATCGTGACCAATAAAGATGAACTTGCACAGATCTACAAGACTGGATCCGGCAAGATCAAGATCCGCGGCAAGGTGGAAGTGGAAAAGGTCAAAGGGGGAAAAGAACAGATCGTTATCACGGAAATCCCCTACACCATGATAGGCGCCAATATCGGGAAATTCCTCAATGATATCGGTACTCTGGTAGAGACAAAAAAAACTACGGATATTGTGGATATTACAAACCAGTCTTCCAAAGAGGGCATCCGGATCGTGCTGGAACTGAAAAAAGGAGCCGATACCCGGCAGATTATCAATATGCTTTATAAGAAGACCCGTCTGGAAGACACCTTCGGCGTCAATATGCTGGCGGTGGCGGACGGCCGTCCGGAGACGCTGAGTCTTAAGCAGATCTTCGATCATGTGATTGATTTTCAGTTTGAATTGAATACCAGAAAGTACAGGACGCTTCTGAACCGGGAACTGGACAAGAAAGAGATCCAGGAAGGACTGATCAAGGCATGCGATGTGATCGACCTGATCATTGAAGTGCTCCGGGGCAGCCGGGATGTGAAGACGGCAAAGGCATGTCTGATGAGCGGTCAGACGGATGGGATCCGTTTCAAATCCGAGGCTTCCAGAAAACAGGCGGAGAAACTGCGGTTTACGGAGCGCCAGGCGACGGCGATCCTGGAGATGCGTCTGTACCGCCTGATCGGTCTGGAAATCGAGGCTCTGATGAAAGAGCATGAGGCTACCATGAAAAATATTGCCAGGTATTCGGAGATCCTGAACAATTACGACGAGATGGCGAATGTGATCATATCAGAGCTTCAGCAGTTTAAGAAATCTTACGCGGTTCCCAGAAAGACTGTGATCGAGAATGCGGAAGAAGCCATATTCGTGGAGAAGAAGCTGGAAGAGATGCCGGTAGTGTTCCTTATGGACCGCTTCGGATACTGCCGGACTGTGGATGTTCCTACTTATGAAAGGAATAAAGAGGCGGCAGATACGGAAAGCCGGTGTGTGATCCAGTGCATGAATACGGACCGGATCTGCCTTTTTACAGATACGGGCAGGATGCATACGATTAAAGTACCGGATCTGCCTTACGGAAAATTCCGGGATAAGGCGTTTCCTGTGGATAACTATTCAAATTATGACAGTTCTGTGGAACAGGCAGTGTTTGTGTGCAGCATGGAAGAACTGCTGAGAGGGAAACTGCTGTTTGTGACAAAATACGGAATGGCGAAGCAGGTGAACGGTTCCGAATATGATGTGAGGACGAAGACCAGCGCCGCCACGAAATTAAATGAAGGGGATCAGGTAATTTTTGCGGGATTGACAGAAGAAGGCACGCAGGTAGTGCTGCAGTCGGAAGAAGGATATTTCCTGCGGTTCCCGGCGGAGGAAATCCCGGAGAAAAAGAAAGCGGCCATCGGCGTCCGCGCCATGAAACTGGGGGCGAAGGACAGCCTGGAAGCTGTGTATCTGATCCGCAGCGGAGAAGAAAAGATGATCCTGTATAAGGAAAAAGAGCTTTCTCTGCTGAGACTGAAGACGGCGGGACGTGACCAGAAAGGAACGAAGATCCGCGTATAGAGAGGAGGAACCTTATGGACTACCGTTATGCGATTTTTGATATGGATGGAACGCTGCTGGACTCTATCCCCTGGTGGAACCGCCTGGCTCTGGACTATCTGGCGGAGAAAGGCGTAAAAGGACCGGAGGATCTGAACCGGAGGATTATGACGCTGTCCGTGACGCAGGCTTCGGAATACCTGATCGAGCATTTCGGCCTGAGTGAATCTCCGGAAGAGATCACCCGGGAGATGAACGCGAGAGTGGAAGCGCGTTATCAGAACGAGATCGGGCTGTGTCCGGGGGCGGCTGAGGCACTGGAGCGGATGAAGGAGCAGGGGATACTCATGTGCGTGGCTACTGCTACCTCTCTGAAACTGGCCAGGCCGGCGCTGGAACGCAACGGGATCCTGCATTATTTCGATTTCCTGCTGGACTGCCATATAGCGGGAGCCGAGAAGACCAGTCCCAATATCTATCTGATGGCGGCGGAGCGGTTCCGGGCGCGCCCGGGAGACTGCGTGGTGATCGAAGATTCTGCCTACGCGATCCGTACGGCCAGGGAGGCAGGATTCTGGACTATCGGCGTCTATGAGCCAGAGATGCAGGATGCGGATCTGGCGCGCAGCTTTTGCCATCAGTTTGTAAATAATCTGGGAGAGATACGCCCCGGATATCTGGAAACGTAATATGTATAAATACATTTGCCGCGGGACGAAGCCGGTGTCAGCCGATAATAATTTGTCCTGCGGCTTTTTTCCGCGAGCAACGAGCCAAGCGGACATGCTTGCATGTCCATTTGGCGACTGCCGCGGGATCAAATACCCGGATGCTTGCCGCGGGGTATTTGACTTGAAACTTTTCTGGACTGTCACAGGTCTAATAAGTGAAAGGACAGAAGAAAGGAGGAAAACAAGGATGAAATCTTCGGAAAAGGAAGCGCTCGTACACGAGTGTCTGGTGAAAAACTATGGAAAATATTATAAGATCGCGTACAGTTATACATTTCACGAACAGGATGCCATGGACGTGGTGCAGGAGGGTGCCTACCGGGCGATCCTGAAGAGCGATTCTCTGAAACAGCCGGAATACGCGGATACCTGGATCTGCCGGATTATGATCCGTGAAGCGATTCGTTTCCTGGAAAAAAACCGGGGAAAGACGGTAGATCTGGCGGAGATACCGGAAGAAGGCCGGATGGACCAGATGGCGGATCCGGATCTGAAAGAGGCGTTGTCTTCGTTGGATGAAAAAGACCGCGCCATCGTAGTGCTCCGGTTTTTTGAAGAGGAAAAGCTGGAGACGATCGGACGGATGCTGGATCTGAATGTGAACACGGTAAAAAGCCGCCTGTACCGGGCGATGGACAAGTTGAAAAAATACATGGAGACAGGAGGGGCGAATTATGGAAAAATGGAAAAAGGAGTATGAGGAGATTAAAGTGCCGGAAGAGTTAAAGGATAGAATCGAATTCTCCGTGCATCGGGCACAGAGAGAAAAGAGGAGACGGAAAAGAAGTATATATAAAACGTTTGGAAGTATGGCCGCCGTACTGGCGGTTGTCCTGATCCTGCCCAATACCAGCCGGGAGGCCGCCGCCGCTATGCAGCAGATTCCGGTACTGGGCAATTTCTTTAAAGTGATCACGGTACGGGAGTATCAGGTGGAAGAAGATCATTACACCGCGGATGTACAGGTGCCGGAAGTGGTCTCTGAAACGCCGGAAGGCAGTTCGGAGGAAGTGACGCAGGAGGCGCAGCAGAGCGTGGACGCCATCAACTTTGATATCCAGAAAGCTACGGACGAGCTGATTCAGCAGTTCCAGGAAGAAATGGAATCTTCAGAAGAAGGGTACAGGAGTCTGGATATTAAAAGTACAGTGCTGACAGATAATGATCGGTGGTTCTCACTGGAACTCGTCATGTTCGAGGCGTCAGGAAGCGGATATGAGAGACACCGTCATTACACCATCGACAAGACTACCGGAAAGCAGCCGGCTCTGGCCGATTTCTACGGAGATGATTATGTGAGTGAGATCAGCGAAGAAGTAAAAACCCAGATGCGCGCCCAGATGGCGGCGGATGAAAATATCATCTACTGGGTGAACGATCCCGATATGGGAGACGAAAATTTCCAGCAGATTGCGGAAAACCAGGACTTCTACGTGAATGCTGACGGACATGTGGTGATCTGTTTCAATGAATATGAAGTGGCTCCGGGATATATGGGATGCGTAGAGTTTGTGCTGAATGACGTAACAGAATAATATGTGATTGACAAAAGGCCGCGGATTCATCTGCCGCGGCCTTTTTCTGTGCGTGAAAGAGCGAAAAACCGGTTGCCCGCTATGCCTCTTTTCCGGAACGCACCACCAGATCGGAAACGTCCACGCTGCCGGGCTGAGAGACTGCGTATAAAGCCGTGTTTGGGCCGATTTCTTCGGCAAGTTTTTTCAACCTGTCCTCACGTCTTGCGGAAAGGACGACCTTTGCGCCATTTTTCGCGAGAACCTACGCTGTTTCCGCTCCGATGCCTGATGAAGCTCCTGTGATGATAATGACCTTATTTTCGACGTACTGCATTTGATGCCTCCTGTTATTCCTTTGAATTTCATTTATACCTGACAGCATCAGGACTTATGTGCAATTATAGTTGGAATCCTGTTGATTGTGAATTGCCGATCGGATATAATCGTATAAATGAAAGTCATATCTTCTGAGCGGGGTGAATGATAATGGTCGGGCAGTTCGGGATTCTGGCTTGACAGATGCAGACAGAACCTGAAGGGAGCGAAATTATTGATCCAGGACAGCATAGACATGCTGTATGAGCTCCTGGACTTTTCTTCTCTGCCTGCGTTTAATTCTGACAGGGCAATGGAAGGCGGCTATGAATCGCAGGAACGGGTCACGATCCCCTTAACCGATGAGGCGGCACACGCCACATATTATCTTGCATGTCTGGATTCTGAAAAAGCAAAATACAGATCCATATTTCATGCTGTCCGGTCGTCGTCGGCGCGGGGAAGGTAAGGCGGCAGAAGACTCTTTTTCAGCCGATCCCGCCGAATACGGCGCCTGCCACCAGCACGACCATAGTCAGAATACAGAAACCATATTTATACAGCGGATAAAACCATCTTCCCACAGGCCGTTTCCTTCCCAGGGAGACGGCTTCTTCTACGGCTTTCTTTCCCCAGACCCAGGCAAACATGATCCCTGCCAGCCCTGCTCCCAGAGGACACACATAGATGGAGACGAAGTCCATCCACTGGCTGACGATGCCCTGGATACACAGAGCCACTGCAGTGCCTATGACGGCGATAACCGCCACCGCCCTGGAACGGCTGAACCTCAGATGATCCTGCAGGGTGGCTACCGGCGCTTCAAAAAGATTCACCAGAGAAGTGAACCCTGCAAAGAGCACCGCCAGGAAGAAGATGACCGCGATGATCCGGCTGCCCGGCATGGAAGCGAAAAGATTGGGCAGATAGATAAACATCAGCCCCGGACCTCCGGAAAAATCCCGGATGCCGGACGCCGCCATGGCGGGAACGATGACCAGCGCTGCCAGGAAGGCTGCCAGCGTATCGAAAAGCGCCACTTTCCAGGCGGAACTTACAATATCCTCTTTATCTGACAGATAAGATCCGTAGATAATGGTCCCGTTCCCCGCCAGAGACAGAGAGAAGAAGGACTGTCCCAGAGCATAGGCCCAGAGCATGGGATCTTTGAAATACTCCGTCTGGATGGTAAAGATGTGGGCGTATCCGGCTCCCGCGCCCGGCTGCATGGCCACGTAGACCACAAGGCTGATAAAAAGCACATAGAACAGGGGAATCATGATCTTGTTCGCTTTTTCGATCCCGGCAGCCACTCCCAGCGCCATCACCAGGAAAGTGCATACCAGCGCCACGAGCAGCCAGACATTGTTTCCAAAAGCGGAAGCAGTGCTCCCGAAAGCGGCTTCATAGCCGGAGACGTCATGGATATCGGAGCCGTAAGAGAGCGTGGAACCGGTAAAGGAACCTGCCAGATATTTGAAGATCCAGCCCATGACGACAGAATAGCCGATGGCAAGAGCCAAAGCCCCCAGCATGGGAATCGCGCCTATGGCGGATCCCAGACGGCGTTTTTCTTCTCCCTTGGAGGCGCATGCCGCGCCGAAGGCGCCGATGGGGCCTGAGCGCGCCTTTCTGCCGAAACTCATTTCCCCGATCACACCGGAAAAACCGATCACTACGTCAAAAAACAGGTAGGCCACAAGAAACGCGCCGCCGTATGCCGCGATACGGCTGGGAAACAGCCAGATATTTCCCATGCCTACCGCGGATCCGATACAGGACAGGATGAACCCCCACTTGGAAGTCCACAGGTCCCGGTTTTTATTTACATGATTTTTCTTATTCATAACAGTTATCTCCCTTGTAGATTCAGACATATCTTACCATACTTTTGCTTCTTTAGAAAGATTTAAGAAGATTTAAGAACATTTCGTACCCTGCCTGTAGTAAAATAAAGAAAAAACACGTTTATAAAGATGTAAATGCATTTACCGGGAGGATAAAAATATGTTTCTGTTTCTGGCGCTCCTGGACAGCCCCGGGGAGCAGGAAAAATTCAGAGAAATCTATGAGCATTACCGCCACTTTATGTGGTATCTGGCCAACCAGAGACTGCAGGATGAGCATCTGGCGGAGGATGCGGTACAGGAGGCGTTTCTGGCTCTTACCAGGCATCTGGACAAGGTAGAAGACGTGTACAGTCCCAGGACAAAACGTTTTCTTTCCACGATTGTCAGGAGCAAAGCGGTGGATATTCTGCGAAAAAGGGAGCCGGAGCAGGAATTTGAGGACTGCATGGAAGATGGCAGAGGAGGAACCGATATCCTGGAACAGTATTTGCGGAAAGAACAATATAATCAGCTGGTCAGCTGCATCCTGGAGCTGGACGACCGGTACCGGACCGTATTTGAGTACAAGTATCTGTATCAGATGACGGATGCCGAGATCGGCGATATTCTGGGAATCTCGGCGAAAAATGTCAATGTAAGGTATTTCAGGGCCAGGAAGAAACTGCAGGAGATGATCCGAAAGGAGGGGGGACGGTATGAAAAAGCCTGAAAAGCTGACCAGGGGAGAAGAACTGCTGGCCCAGGCACTGGAAGAATGTCTGGATGAAGACCTGAGCTTTGTCCCGCCGGAAAGGGAGATCGCCAGAACACACCGTTTTTCGGAGCGGTTTGCGGAATCTATGGACAGGTTCCTGGGAAAAGAGGTCAGAGAGAAAGAGATACGCAGACACTTTATGCCGCGTTACGGATATCTGGCGGCATGCATGCTGGTGTTCTGCGTATGCGGGGGCCTGTTCCTGGGGGTGCTCTATCCGGAATGGAGCAGAACCGGCAGTACGGCGGATGAAACGCAGACTGAGGAGTCGACGGCGGATATGCCGGAAGAGGCTGTGGAAGACGCCGCAGCTTCCGCGGAAGGCGCGGTTTCCGGTGGCGTTTCTGAAGATTACGGGGTCACGGCACAATCCGAGGCTGCAGAGCCGGAAGAAGCGGCAGCGGCGGCCGACGGAGGGACTCCTGCCGCGAAGGAATACTGCGGGCAGACCGTTTATCCGGCTGATCAGCAGGAGGTGCCGGAGACGCTGGGCGGCGTGACGGTAAAAGTCAACAGTCCGGTACAGGATGAAGAAACCCCGGTACTGTATCTGACCATCGGGAATACAGGGGAGGATACGGTGGAGTATGAAGACAGGTGCGCTCTGGAAGTGTGGCTGGACGATGGATGGTACGCGCTTCCGGTATATGAGGAAAAAGAAATCCGTACCGGAGAACTGGAAGCAGGGATGGCGGTGGACGAGATCGTGGACCTGAGCAGTTACGAGATCGATTACAGCGCACAGAGATTCCGCCTGGTTACCCGTGTAAACGGTGATAAGATCGGCGCGGAGTTTACGTTTTCGGAGGAATTTTCCGAGAGTATGAACAGCTGACCGGGAGAGGGGGCCCGGAGAAAGGGAGGGAAGGATGAAACAGAAAGTGTGGAAAAGACTATTGACAGGCGTACTGCTGACGGCTCTTCTGTCAACCGGCTGCGGAGCTTCCGCGGACAGTACGGCATCGTCGACGACAGAATCAGCAGCGATGGATATGGCTCCGATGGAGGAGAGCGCAGAGGAATCCGTAAGTGACGGAGGAGGGATTTCTTCGGGGAACGGCATCGAGGCGGTGGCGGATACGGAGCGCAAGCTGATCAAGACAGTGAATCTGGATGTGCAGACTCTGGAATTTGACGCGGCGACGGAAGAACTGACGGCAAAGGTAAACGAACTGGGCGGATATGTGGAGTCGTCTTCTGTCTACGGCAGCGATTATTATTATGAGAGTACCCGTTCTGCCAGTTATACGGTGCGGATACCCGCGGACCGTCTGGATGAATTTATAAATATCGTAGACGAAGTGGGCAATGTCACATACAAAAATGAATCGGTGGAAGATGTGACCCTGCAGTACGTGGACACGGAGAGTCATAAAGAGGCATTGGAGACGGAGCAGACCCGGCTTCTGGAACTTCTGGAGAACGCGGAAACGATGGAGGATATCATCACTATCGAGAGCCGGCTGTCGGAAGTGCGTTATGAGCTCGGTTCTTACGAAAGCCAGCTGCGTCTTCTGGACAATCAGGTGGATTACAGTACAGTTTATATTAACCTGACGGAAGTGGAACGGATCACGGAGACCGGCGAGAGGACCTTCTTCCAGGAAGTGGCGGACCGTTTCGGGGACAGCGCCTATGCCGTAGGCCGGGGCCTGAGGGGATTCGCGGTAGGATTCCTAGGATCGCTTCCGATCCTGGCGGTATGGGCGGCAGTGATCGCGGTGATCGTGCTGATCATTCGGAGGATTTTCAAACGTGCGGAACGCAGACGCGAAAAACAGTTGCGGAAGAATGAAGAGATAAAAGAAGAGAAATAATAAAACATAAATAAAGAACGCCCTGTACGGATGGAATTTTGTGAACCGTACAGGGCGTTTTGCCATGTTATACATTAATTTTTGTTATGAGAACATTAAAAAAATAAAATTTTATGTTTGTCTGTTCTTTGTTAGAATTTTTATAACAGTTCAGGACGCCGTCCCGAACCGGCAATTCTTTTAAAACAGGGGGCAGATAATATGAAAAAAATACCGGAAGGATACTTTGAGCCTGCGGAAAAACAAGGAAAAGTCGTAGGATTCGAGTATGACACGTTTCACTACGCGGGAGCCAGGAACCCGCTCCGAAAAAAGGCGTCTGTATTATTCCTGCCAGAAAAACGGAGGCTGTTCCTCCGTTTTTCTGTAAGCGGGAATGGATCTATACTCTGGCAGACGCTTTTTTGCAGGGCATGCCTCTGCATAGGCAGACCGGCGCTACGCACAGCAGCTTTTTGATGGCGGACGGGGTGATCCTGTTCCGGTGTGAGGATATCGGAAGGCATAACGCGCTGGATAAGGCCATCGGCTACGGAATCCGGAATGGTCTGGATCTGAAGAATGCAGTCCTGTTTACCAGCGGGTGGATTCCCACAGATATGGTGATGAAAACGGTACTCGCAGGAATTCCGGTACTGGCAGGCAGATCCGTACCCACAAAGGAGGCGGTGGAACTGGCCCGGAAATACCGGCTGACGCTGATCGGAAAGATGAAGGAGCGGGGGATGGTCTGCTATACCGGACAAAACAGCTTTACTTGACAAAATGAAGAAATCCGTGCTATGTTACAAAACAGGGTGATGAAGCTGTGCCAGTAGACATGAAGAATATCATTTCCAGCACGTTTGTATCCATGGTGAAACAAAAAGGAATTGATAAGATAACAGTAAAGGCATTGATTGATGAATGCAATATTTCCAGGCAGACTTTTTACTATCATTTTCAGGATATTATGGAAGTGATTGAATGGTCCATGGAACAGGCGGCCCGGGCGATGCTTGAACAAAGCCTGAGGGCGGACACGCCGGAAGAAGCATTGGGTATCTTGATTTCTTCCACATTAAATAACCGGGAGTTGATCCTGCGTCTCATGGATTCCCAGAAACGGGAACAGATCGAGGCGCTGTTTGTCAGAGCTGTCAGGAAATACCTGCAGGAGATGATACGCAGCAAGACGCAGGAACTCTCTATGCGATATTCTGATATGGAAGTGGCGCTGGACTTCTGGGCATTCGGAATATGCGGCTTGCTGCTTCAGTGCTGCAGGAAAGATCATGTGGATGCGGAAAATCTTGCCGTGCAGATCTGCAGGATGATTCCGGGCAGAAGCTGACAGTAAGGAAATGGAAAGAGGGGTATATGGTATGGCAGATTATAACGCGCTGAAAGAACTCGCATTGTCCTGCGGCTTTTCTCATGTGGGGGATCTGGATGTGGATACCATCGTGGTGCGCCCGGAGGTGCGGGAATCCTGCGCTGAAAATAAATGCCGGTCTTACAATAAAAACTGGGTCTGTCCGCCCGCATGCGGGACATTGGAAGAATGCAGTGAAAAGATCCACAAATATAAAAGAGGGCTGATCCTTCAGACTACCGGTCTCTTGGAAGACTCGCTGGATTATGAAGCTATGATGGAACTGGCAGATCATCATGGAAAACATATGGATCAGTTCAGCGATAAAATCCATGAGTTGTTTCCCGATGCCATGGTTATCGGCGACGGCCAGTGCAGGCGGTGCAAAATCTGTACTTATCCGGATGCTCCCTGCCGTTTTCCTGATAAAAAATCCTCATCCATGGAAGCTCTTGGAATGGTGGTAAGCGAAGTTTGCGCTGATAATGGAATCTCTTATTATTATGGTCCCGGTACGTTGACCTATGTAGGGTGCGTCCTGATCGAGTGAACTTGATGCCCCGCATGCTTGTATCGGGGTTTTTGATTTTCGGGCCTTGCATCCGGCATGGTGATATGTTACATTAAGCCCATCAGATAATTTCGGAAACGTTCCGGCGGGTTCCCGCCAATATTTCCCGGATTAAAAAAGAAAACTGGAAGCCTTTCCCCATGTCCAGAGAGGATGTATTGGCAGAGGTGGTGAGTGACCCCAAACTGAGGATCCCGTTCTGGAAACTCAACCAGGAGTGCCGGGAGCGCTTCCTGGAATTTCTCCAGGGCACGAAAACCCTTCCGGTCACTTATGATCCGTTCTTTAAAGCGGTCTTTCATCCGGACGTCCACCCGGAACGATTATCCTCGTTTATTTCCAGTCTGTTGGGAATTCAGGTGAAAGTCAAAGCCATCCTGCCCTCGGAAGACCGCCTTTCGGACGGGGATTCCCTCCTGATCATGGATGTGCTGGTGGAACTGGAGGACGGAAGCCTTACAAACGTGGAAATACAGAAGGTACCCTATGCATTTCCGGAGGGACGTATGTCCTGTTATTCCTCAGACCTGGTCATGCGTCAGTATGCCAGGGTGAGGGGAGAACGGGGAAAGCATTTTACTTACAGGGATATGAAGAAAGTATATACGATCATCATCTTTGAGAGAAGCACGCAGATATTCCGCCGGGTACCACAACACTATATACACAGGGGAAGCACGAAGTTTGATACGGGCCTGGAACTGTCCCTTCTTCAGGAATATTGCCTGGTATGCCTTGACGTGTTCCGGGAATTCCCTTATGCTAAAGATAAGAACGAACAGACGGC